>JAWSUY010000086.1:0-1374 GCA_033852175.1 Agarilytica sp. | reverse complement strand
CACATATATGTACACCTCGGTCATAACAAGTCCTTTTTAACCTACTTTGAAACTAAGATAAAACTGCATACGTATATTCGGCCTTTTAATGAATCTTCATTGGATTCTGGCCTAAATGAAAATCGCGCCCTGGCTGCTTATCGTCCCTTCGGCATTTAATGCCGTGTGCTCGTCAGCTATCACAAAGGCTGGTCTTACCTATTACTACATTTTTAAAGCGAGTTTTAAAGGTCGTGCTTCTTTGGGTAAAAATCTTACCCGGGATTGAACTCTGTTTGGTGGTGCAACATAGACCAGATAATTCTAGCCAACTTATTAGCGACGGCAACCACTGCTTTCTGCAAGCCGATACGGTCGATGAGCTGCTTCGCCCAGCGAGACATTCTGTCATCACTTTTATCGACATAGCGTATCACTGACCACGCTCCTTGAATCAATAGGCGCCTGAGGTAAGGGTTTCCTCGTTTAGTGATGCGCCCTAGTGACTGTTTGCCTCCACTGGAATGTTCTTTAGGCACGAGCCCTAAATTGGCTGAGAAATGGCGCCCGTTTTTATAAGCGTTACCATTACCCGCATGGGCGAAGGCAGCTGTTGATGTTTTTTCGCCTACGCCCTTAATTTGCATTAGTCGTCGGGCAGGTTTATTGTTTTTGGCTTGCTGTTTTATCGCCTTATCGTGGGTTTTTATCGATGTATTCAGTTGATTCCATTCAGATTGTAGCCCTCGAAATAGCGCTCTGGCTGCTGGAGTCAAACCATTATTGGCATCATCTAGCAGGTCTGGAAGCGCTTGCTTCAGTCTTTCTTTTCCCTGGCTTACTACTATTCCGTATTCGTTTAAAAACCCTCTTAGCTGATTGATTAATGCGGTCCGTTGATTAACACACCTTTCACGTAACCTGTGCACTTGAATCATATCTGTTTGCGCTAATGTCCTAGGGTCGACACACTGTAAATTAGGGCGTCTTGCGGCCTCGGTAATTGCAAAAGCATCATTACGGTCATTCTTATTACCTTTTACAAATGGTTTTACATGCTGCGGCGGTATAAGCATAACTCTATGCCCGAGAGCCTTTAATTCACGCCCCCAATAGTTGGATCCGCTGCACGCCTCCATGGCAATAATTGTGTCCGGGTATTGGGCTAGAGTAGCCATTAACTTGGCGCGTCGAATCTGTTTGTTGAAACCGGAATTGCCGAATTTATCCACACCACAAATTTGAAAGATATTTTTCGCCAAATCGATTCCAATTAATGTAATCTTCATGTTGAACACCTCTTGTGTTGTTATTTATTGATGGCTTCAAGCTTCAGTAATGGCGCATTGTGACGCCGATTACCGCAAGAGGTGTTCATCCCATCATCCATGTGTC
>JAWSUY010000085.1:0-7530 GCA_033852175.1 Agarilytica sp. | reverse complement strand
CGGAAAAGCTTGACCACATCAAGCCCCTGTTCCGTTTCCCATACCTGCCCTTGTCTCCGTCTCCCGCCGTCCAACCCCTCGGCTTCGATCCGTTAGTGTTAGGGGTTTATCATTTAAAAACGCGTGACCCCGTCCATGGGCGCTTCGGCATTTCATCCTGAAATGACGATTTTAAATGATAAACCCCTAACACTAACTCAGGTGGAGCCCCCGTCACCCGTCACCCGTCACCCGTCACCCGTTATCCGTTATCCGTTATCCGTCCCCCGTCCGTTTACCCCTCACAAACATCCCTCACTACCCCCCGAAACCATACATGCTCGACATTACGGTTCACACGTTCGTGCCAGAATTGGTTAATTAGTGTTTTCTCGACCGGAAAAGGCGGGTCTAGAATCGTCAGCGGAATATCATTCGCGCACATGCTCACTAAACGCATGGGCGCATCACCCACATAATTAGTCGTTGAAACGATTTTGAGAATGGAATAGAAATTCGGCAAACGCAGCACACAGCGTCTTTTAAGCTGTTCTTTTTCCAGAGCATGATCAATTGAGGTCCCTTTGCGGCCTCTCAAACTGATCGACACATGCGACAGGCTCGTAAAATTGTCTGTGTTCCAGGCCTCATCTAAGATTGGGTGCCCCTTCCTAACTACGGATACAAAGGTGTCCTTGATTAGATTTTGGCAATAAAACCCGTTTTCTAAATACGGAAGAGCGCCGAGCGCGATATCAACTTTCCCCTCAGCACACTCTTCGGCTAACGTCAGCTCATTGAGAGACACAACATTAATTTCGACCATTGGTGCATTTTTTTCAAGCCACGACATTAGACGAGGCAAAACGATTTGCTCACTGTAGTCACTCATTGCGAGAGAGAACGTTCGCTTTAATTTGGAATAATCGAACTCATCACTAACACTCAGCGTTTCTTCGATTTTCAGCAGAATACTATTAACAGGAGAGGCCAACGTATCAGCTTTTGACGTCGACAACATTCCACTAGTTGACCGAACAAACAGGTCGTCAGAGAACAAGGTTCGAAGACGGCCAAGAGCGGTACTCACTGAAGACTGGCTCATACACAAACGCATCGCCGCTTTGCTAACACTTTTTTCAGCATATATGGCATCGAATATTGTGAGTAAATTAAGATCAACACTACGTAAGTTCATCAAAACATCATTACTCGGGTCCTTGCAGAATCCTATTCTGTCGTAACTATAAATGGCAACATGAGGCCGAAATCATCACAAACAATTATTTATTTCACGCTGTTCCTCCAAAGAACATGGAAACTTTCTAACTGGACCAAAAAAGTAAAGTTTAATTTACTGATTTAGCATCCACTAATAACTTGGTCCAGCGCTGCATGTATTTGTCTGTGGATCAGCGGCCTTTAGTATTATTGCTTTATCTACGATTGAAAAGAAAAACTCACTGCGCATTCAAAAATAATTTATTTTATCGCGACAATTCAGGCCTACTGGTATCGACCTATAGAACTTTTACTCCCACAGAATCCAATTTGGTGACACTATTTATCTTATCGATATGGACTATATGATTTTTCGATTACAAAATTATTGCGCATTCGTTTATATTCCTCCGCCGCGGCTTTCAGTCAGAACATTAGCAAAAAGTAGATTAAATTTTTCAGCCCAAAAAACACCCTACCTACAGCAGAAATATCTATAGACGCTTTTCATTCCCCAAAAATGTGCACGCTTATACGCTACGCAACGGCATACAAGGAAACCATATTCGATATGAGCAATAAGATGTGACCGCAATGAAAACCCAGAAAACACAGCTCCACAACCCACCGAACGAAAAAAGAAAACTGTTCCGTTTGCATATCCCAAGAAAATAACCCAGATAACACTCCTATTGACCTTGTCAGTAATGAAGCTGATATGACAATTCAAGACTGCAACAGTAAAGCAAACGGCTAGCAACCAACCCCCAGCAGCGAACCGGGTCACCGCTGACAATAACAATCCATACTTCTGCACCAGCTTATCAATATAGAAATAGCGCGCAAAAAAAAGCCGCGAACATCGCGGCTTTTTTAAGTTCTGGCGGCGTAACGTTTTGCTTTACTGCTCTCCAAACAAGGAAGTTGCATCCAAGCCTTGCTTTTCTAATATATCCCGCAAGCGGCGTAATGCCTCTACCTGAATCTGCCGAACACGCTCACGCGTTAAACCAATTTCACGACCAACCTCTTCTAGCGTGCTGGTCTCATGCCCTCGCAGGCCAAACCGTCGAGCCACGACTTCTCGCTGTTTTTCACAAAGTTCATCTAACCAAGAATCCAAGTTCGTACTTAAATCACTGTCTTGCAGAAGTTGAACAGGGTCAGAAACTTGCTGATCGGGAACCGTATCAACAACGGTCTTATCCGAAGACGGTCCCACCGCCACATCCATTGAGGTTACTCGCTCATTAAGTGCGAGCATTTTCTCTACATCTTCGACAGGCTTATCCAATAGTGTTGCAATTTCATCTGCCGAAGGCTCGTGATCAAGCTTTTGAGAAAGCTCACGGGCTGCTCGCAAGTAGACGTTAAGCTCTTTAACAACATGGATAGGAAGGCGAATGGTGCGCGTTTGATTCATTATCGCACGCTCGATGGTCTGACGAATCCACCAAGTCGCATAAGTCGAAAAGCGGAATCCCCTCTCTGGATCAAACTTTTCAACCGCTCGAATAAGGCCTAAATTGCCCTCTTCGATTAAATCCAGCAAAGCTAAGCCACGATTCACGTAGCGACGCGAAATCTTCACCACGAGGCGTAAATTGCTCTCTATCATCCTCTTACGAGAAGCTTCGCAGCCCTTTAGGGACTTGCGGGCAAAATAGACCTCTTCTTCTGCGCTGAGCAGCGGAGAGAACCCAATTTCATTCAAATAGAGCTGTGTTGCATCCAGAGTCTTCTGATAAGACTCTTCGCCCTCATCTCTTTTCTTGATTCTTGTCGTTGTCGTTTTCTTTTTCTCTACCGGAGCTGCTGGAGCTGCTGGAGCTGCTTTTTTCTGCTTTTTTACCGTAGAGTCTGACATAGATAACATCACGTCGACTTCGCCATTTGAAGATACTACATCGAGTTCTTGTACTGACATGACCGTGTCCCCTTACTGACCGTGCTTTTATTAGTGCGAAACTACATAGATTTCGCGTTTTTTTATTGAGTATCGATTCATGATTGCTCATTTTTTGAGCCCGCCAAGATCTCCACCGCGATTCATCCCTAAAAACATATCCTGTTAAGTATTTCGGCCGAAAGACAAAATTATTTAACGGTTTTTTACTTTTTGGGTAACCGTTTCAAAGGGTTAATGGGCTTACCATCATACCGAATCTCAAAATGAAGCTTAACCGAGTCGGTCCCCGTTGATCCCATTTCAGCAATTTTTTGGCCTTGCTTAACGTATGCACCTTCTTTCACATAAATGGTGCGATTGTGTGCATACGCACTTAAATACTTTTCGCTGTGCTTGACGATCACTAACTTGCCATAACCGCGCAAACCTTCACCTGAGTAAACTACTTTTCCGGAAGAGGCCGCTATCACAGGCTCGCCCATATTCCCTTTAATATCAATACCCTTGTTTAAGCCCCCGTTAGCCTGAAACCCTGAAGACAACCTCCCCTTAGCCGGCCATACCCATGATAATGATTTTGATTTCGTTTTAGATCTTGTCTGCTTTACCGCTTTTGGCGTTTCTTTTTTTGAACGTGGCCTCTTTGGAACAGTTTTTTCTGGCGATACTTTGACCAGTTTGGCTTGTTTTTTGATAGGGGGGTTAGGAGCAGTAACACTTTCGCTCAGATGCAACCGCTGCCCAGGATAAATACTGAAACTCCCGGCTAAGCCGTTTACGGACCCAAGTTTTTTATAATCAAGATTGTAACGCCACGCTATCGAATATAACGTTTCGCCCTTTGCCACTATGTGATGTGTCAGTTTTTCGGAGGGGGGTTGAGTAGAATCTGTTACCGGGGCGTACTGTGTATTTTGACCACACCCAAGCAACAAAACGCAAGTGATCAAAATATTTGACAGTGCTCTCACACCTTTAACGGTATTCCGTGACATGGCTCACAAGCTCAATAGCAACTCAAAAAAGTATTAAGTTGAATTAATAGAAGCAAAACCGCTTAATAGCGACACAACATAACAAAACGATCTAAAGAAATTCCAAGAAATCGATAATTTTTCACCTAATTCCGACCCACGCTAATACTTTTGTTTGTTTTTCAGTAATAAGTGTGACTAAGGTCGCATTAACCTAGTCGCAACAAACTCAGTCGAAAGTACCAGAAAAAAACCAAAAACAGAAAAAAGAATGACAGCAAATAACTCTGACTCTTGGCCCGTCAGTGTCGCATAATTCCAAGGTAAGACGTTCTGCTGCACTAATGGCACTTCTTCACCATGGCGATTAATCACGGCTTCGAGTGTTTGCTTCCACGGCCATGTTACGTTTAGGGACCCAACGAGAAAGCCGACAAGCGTTGCAATCGTCGCTTTTAAGTAGTTATCAAGCAGCCAAGACAAGAATTGAGAGAATGCTAGCAACCCTGCCACGCAACCCGCGCCAAAGCTTGCGATTGCTAAGACATCCATGGAGTTGACCGCATCGAGAAACACGGAATAAAGCCCAAGCAAGAGCAATATAAAACTTCCCGATATACCCGGTAAAATCATCGCACATATTGCTATAAACCCACCCGCAAACAATATCCACCAATCGCCCGGCAGCTGAGAAGGCTTAGCAATGGATATGAAAAAAACCACCATAACGCCCAACAAGCAGAAGCCCCAATGCTTCAAGGCCCAACGCTCTTGCCCCTTGGCTAACAAAATCACCGAAGCAGCAATCAATCCACTAAAGAATGCCCACACAAATAAGGGGTAATTATCCAAACAAAAACTAATAATAGAGGCGAAGGTTTTGATACTAACGAGAATGCCGCCGAAGACAGCGATCAAAAAATTTCCGTTGATATGCCGCCAAAATGCCGCAATGCCTTGCTTGAACAGAACCGGCAATGCCGATGGACCGCAGTTTTTTAGCGAGTGGAGTAACTCATCATAGATGCCGGTGATGAATGCGATTGTCCCGCCGGATACGCCGGGAACAACATCTGCAGCCCCCATTGCGAGGCCTTTAAATATCAATAAGACGTAGTCTCTTATATTTCTATCCTTCATGAAAACCCTTAAAAATTATCGT
This sequence comes from Agarilytica sp., assembly GCA_033852175.1. Classification (GTDB taxonomy): domain Bacteria; phylum Pseudomonadota; class Gammaproteobacteria; order Pseudomonadales; family Cellvibrionaceae; genus Agarilytica. The sequence continues at coordinate 2,285 of JAWSUY010000085.1, read as the reverse complement.
GTAACACCGGAGAGTAGCGGTACGAACTTAACCGGTTCCAGTTTTTGTGTTCGAAAACTGTCAGAATCACCCTCTCGAATAACCATAGTCAAATACTGCGGGTCATCTCCCACAGGAATCACCAATACGCCATCGGGCGCAAGCTGGGCAAGTAAACTTTGAGGAATAACACGTGGGGCAGCCGCGGATAAAATCCCTTCAAACAAGCCTTCGTCAGGCCAGCCCAAACCACCATCGGCATGCTTAAACCTTACATTTCGGTAACCTAAGAGCCGTATCCGCTCCCTAGCCTTATCTTGTAACGGCTTAATCCGCTCTACACTCAAGACCTCACCTACCAGAGGAGCAAGAATCGAGGTTTGATAACCAGAGCCCGTACCGATCTCTAATACACGATTGAGTTTTCCGCCCGCTCCGAGAAGGGTCTCGGTCATACGAGCAACGATATAGGGCTGAGAAAGTGTTTGGCCAAAGCCAATAGGCAGAGCTGTGTCTTCATAGGCTCGATGAGACAGGGCTTCATCGAGAAAGATGTGCCGCGGCGTGCTCGCCATGACTTCTAGCACGTCCTGATTGCTGATCCCTTGATCCATTAAGCGCTGGACCAAGCGGTCACGCGTACGCTTCGACGTCATACCAACGCCTTCAAATGTTAATGGGTCCACCGTACCGCCCTATTATTAGAATTTTTCGAGGCGAAATATAGCACAGTCATCCTCGTGCCACGCTCTCCAAATGACAGATTTCACGTAAAACGGATGTCGCAAATTGACCGGGCATTAAGTAAAACGCCAGGTTCACATCAGAACCGTCCATATCCCAGCTCAAGTCATTGGCAGAAAGCGTTAATGCACGCCGCTCTTGGCTGAGGCCAACATGCTCTAGCTGATCACACCATGTGATGGTTTCAGACAAAGCCTGCTGCTCGCATTCAAGCGCAGGGCCAACTGTAGACGACCGTCCCCTCCCCCATAGAGGGCCTGTTGGGCGCTCCTCTTCCTCGACATCGCCCTCAATAAGACTTTGCCAATTTTGTTGCGTCACCCGCTCGGACAACACACGATTAAACAGGTAAGACCGCGCAGCCGAAAACATCATACTGCGTTTATTTCGGTTTTTAATGCGCAAGCCGTCTTCTATCCAAGCTTGAGCCATGTGCAAGTTATTACACTCTCGGCCAAAACGCTGCTCACCAAAATAATTGGGCACCCCGTTTTTTTTGACATACTGTAAGCGTGACTCAAGGTTTTCAATATCACTAACATCACGAAGTCGAATTTTAAAATGGTTGGCGGCATGCTCCCCCCGTCGCAATTTCCGGTTATGACGGGTACAAGCCAACACCTCAACATTAAGTTCGTTATCCGCAATAAAAGACGCCCAATCAGGATCAACGACCTGGCCGGGTAAATAAACACTAAACCATTGCGTGGTTACCGCATGCCGATCTTTACGTCCGCAAAAACCAACGTCTTTAGTTTTTACCTGGAAAAAGGTTGCGAGCTTTTCTGCGACCCAATGCGTGTTTTCTCCACGCTTTTTAATCTGTACAACTAAGTGCTCGCCTTCGCCCGAAAACTCAAAGCCTAATTCTTCATCAACAATAAAATCCGTCACGTCTCTGCGAAAGATTCCAGAACTGGAAGGAACTCCATATGCATAGGAGAAATCGAGTGAGGGGGTATGGGAGGGTTTTGGGTTTGTCATAATAAGATACTGAGTAAAGTAAAAAACAAGATAAAAAGTGAAATGGTAAATTAAGCGATTAGAACCGTAGCAAGAGCGGTAATACCTTCTTCACGACCGGTAAAACCAAGCCTTTCAGTGGTCGTCGCTTTTACATTGATATTATCAATATCGGTTTGAAGATCCTCTGCGATTCGCGCACGCATTTCTTCAATAAGAGGTGCCATCCTCGGTGCTTGCGCAATAATGGTCATATCAGCATTTTCGAGGCGGTAACCTTTGGCCCTTACTAAAGCATAAACCAAGCGTAATAAGGCACGGCTATCGGCATTGGCATATTGCGGATCGGTATCGGGAAAATGATGGCCGATATCACCCAGCGCGGCAGCTCCCAATAACGCATCGCATAAAGCGTGAAGCAAAACATCGCCATCGGAATGTGCGATTAAGCCGTGATGGAATGGAATGACAACACCGCCAATGACTATTTTATCGCCGATGCCAAACTTGTGAACGTCGACGCCTTGTCCGATTCTCATAACTCAACTCTCATAACTCAACTCTCATAACTCAATACTCATATAGTGACACTTAACCAT
>JAWSUY010000035.1:0-80086 GCA_033852175.1 Agarilytica sp. | reverse complement strand
TTAAGGACTTATCGGCGGGGATGGCTTTGTCTGCCGCGTAGCGGCTTGGTTCAACAAGGCAAGTCAGTCGGACGCATAAATGCGCCGCTGCTTTTAGCGTTATAAGATAATAAAATCCAAAGGACTATTTATGAAATACTTAGCTACATTGATCTTTCTGGTAATTTCTAGTTTTTCATATTCAAATCAGAATATGAGCTTAGAGGAGAGGAAACTCGCAGTTGGCAGCCTCTACTTAAGCAAATGTATTCTGGGAAACCTCTCAAACGACTTTCGCGAAGCAAGTGCTCGATTTGACAAAGACCAATATCTAAGGAAGATTGAGACTAAAGATGACACTTATAAAATATATGTAGACGACTGGGCAGCTACAAGAGTTAGCGTGGAGAAGAACTCTTGCATGATAGAGATTGCAAATAATAATCTCCAAGCGTTAGTTTCTAGCTTACCTTCTGTGCTTGAAGTTGGAGGTGGAAAACTAAAATTAACGAAAGGTAAGAGTGGATATGAAGGAAATCTAATTGGTGGAATACAAAATTTCGTTATTGAGGCCGATTTTCACCCTGATTTTCCAGATAGAATTGCTGTAATTGTTGCCGCAGAGTAACTTATAACAATATGCACCACACTGACGCCGCTACGCGTCGCCTGTGTGCTCTGCGTTAGGCATATATAACCTGATCTGATATTAATTTGGGATTTACAGTGATAGATTTAAAAAATATTGTTACAGCAGTTAATGAGTATTCAGATGAGACTGTAGATGAAGTTTCAGAAACATCTGAAGAGATTATAGATGAAGAGCTAATTATCATTGATTGGCGAGAATGTGATGATGCAATAATAGAGCTTATTGCTGAAAAGGTTAGTAGAACAGAGCAAATATCAGCTGAATTCGTTGGTGATGAACTTTGGGTCAGCTTTAACGATGAGCGCCATAAACTTCCATTAACAATGAGCGGTCACGATCGATACGTAACAATTTCTTCATTAGCGTGGCTACTACGTGATAAGTATGATTTTTGGCTTTTGGCAAGCAACATTGAAGACGATACTCACCAGATTCTTATTACTTCAACGGTCGAGTCAGCTAAATTAAACGAAGAATATAAAGAATTCGTTGATAATCAGCTAGTCCAATTACAGATCGGTTTCGACTATTTTAATTGCGTGGATATCCCGTATCTTGAAAATGAAAACAATGCAACTATCTCTTTGCCTGAACAGAAAGAACAAGAACTAACGAAGCCTTGGTGGAAGTTATGGTAGTTTACAATCCATTTTCAAATGCCTAACAAGGCCTTTAAACGGAACAAAAGTAGTTGGCTTTGTTTCGTTCCTCAACAAGTGTAGTCAACTACTTTTGTCCGCTTAAGGCGGCGTTAGGCCAAAAGGGGATTAATGCGCACATTAAGATTTAAAAAAATAGATGCTTTTGCTTCCCAATTCTCAGCCGGGAATCCAGCGGGTGTAGTATATCTTAACTCAACAAAAGACCTTTCCAGTGTGGAAATGCTACAGGTGGCAAAAGAACTGAAAGGGTTTGTCAGTGAGGTTGGTTATGTTAGCCCAGGGACGGATACCGACTACATACTCCGGTTTTTCTCATCTGAACGAGAAGTAGATTTCTGTGGGCATGCAACAATAGCTATCCTAAACGATATCGTCGCCAATAGTGAAGAAATGCAAGAAAAGTCAATGTTGTCTATCGCTACAAAGACTAATCGATTAATGGTTGAAAACCGCTATAAAAGTGAAAAAAGCGTTTATATATCTGCTCCGTCCGCCAAGTTTTCCTCAAAAAATATTGGTATAACCGATATTGTCGCGGCACTGAATTGTAACGCCAGTGACATTAACAAGTTATTGCCACCCGAAATTATTAACGGGGGGCTTGAAACGCTTGTTGTTCCTATGTCAGGGCTTGACTCCATACTTTCCGTAACGCCCGACCTTCATGCGCTTAACAAATTTTGTATTCAAATCGGAGTGGATATTATTATCTTGTATTCGTCAGAAACGGCAACACAGGAGAGTAAATATCGAACAAGGGTTTTCGCTCCAACCTTTGGTTATCTGGAAGACCCTGCAACAGGTTCAGGAAATTCCGCTTTAGGTTATTACCTTTTAAAGCACGATAAGTGGGGTGGGGAGATGATGAAAATAGAGCAAAATGGTTTCCATGACCATCCTAATTACGTGCAACTTTTTTCAAAAGGAACTGATATAAGAAATTGTCAAGTATGGTTTGGAGGCGGCGCTGTTTTGAAAATAGACGGAGAATATATTTTATGCTAGTTTATTTTTCCAAAAACGGTCTAGCAAGGCTGTAAACCTGGCCCAAATTACTACGCGATTTTGTGTAATTCGCTGCGCGCATTATCACACAAAACGGCTCTATAATTTAGGCTGGTTACCGCAGCGTTAGATTTTCGGAGATCACATGGATGAAATGTTAATCTTGCTCTGTATTTTGTTGGCGACAATTGTGGTATCCCAAGTTGTCGGACGCTATCGTGCAAAATTATTCTGCCAAACTATAGAGAAACATAATGAGGCTGTGCAGAATATGTTGGTGGACCTAACCGAGAGAATGAGAATTTATTCGGAGGCATCATCCGTTGAGTCTGAGTTGTGGGCCAACTTAAATGATCTCCTGCTGGAGACTGTTACCGAATATTACAATTCGGCCGAGAGGCCATGCGAACAGATCTTAAGCGAAGTGTGTCAGTACATTTCTCAAGTTAATGAGTGTTTAGTAAAAATAGCCTCATCCGATGATGAAACTACGTTATTGTTGTCTTATGCAAAAAAAATAAAATCTAACAAGTTAAGCCCGCAGGACGCCTTATGCAAAATAAATAAGACATATATGGACGATCCCGTTTCGTCAAGAAAATAAATAAGACACACACTCTAAAAAAGCGAAACTGAGGTGGTCCGCAGGGCCGTAGTTGTGCCTGGCTTTCATGGTGGTTCAGAGCGCTATTGATGAACACCTACGGGTATATTGGAAATGCTAAGGAAAACTAAAATTACAGTCGTGGCAATGCCAGACTATTGGTTAGGCGTAGTGAGTTTTGAGGTGAGGAGTGTTTGTTGTTAATGCAGTAGAGCTAAGCAATCAGCGAGGCCTGGTGTTCGTTTAAATCCGAGTTTCTGAGCGGCAGCCTTCAGTACTTCTTTCGCGCCGACAAGACTCTTAAATCGGCTTTCAAATTTCGTGACTAAAATCATCCATGTTTCTGGTTCTATATCTAAGCGGTCTAATATTGGGGGAAGTGTTTGGTTGACGCTACCTCTTTTCCCTTCGCGAATTATTTTTCCGCTCCAGTCGACCAAGCTTAAATAATCCTTAAGGTGAAAGGGCAGTCCTTGTGGCATGGGTTCTCTTGGATTGCCGACAAATGACATTAGGTTTTTAGGCTGCTCTAGAGTTGCGTTTTCTTTAAGTGTGTCGCAGCGAAGCTTTACTGAAGTGTGAATTGATTCTTCGGGCGTGGGAGCCATTTTGGCTCGAACGGGATTTAGATCAATGTAGGCCATGCATGCTATCAGGGCTTTTTCGTCTAATAGCGCTTGGGACTTAAATCGGCCTTCCCAAAATTTCCCGGTGCAATTTTCTTCGATGTTTGCCTGTCTGGCGATCGGTTCATTCATTGCTCGCATAAACCAACTAATATCACACAGTTGTAAGCGCCATTTATCGAGTAGTAAGCGCACAGCTAGCAGTTCAGTTTCGCCCAAGGATTCCTTTCGTAGGTATTTTTGCGTAAGGAATGTTCCCTTGTAAATCTGATGCCAGTGTTGGCAAACTTCCATATCGCTCCACGCTAGATTTTTGGCTTTATTCATGTGCAGCCCAAGGTGGGTGTGGTTGCTCATCACTGCGTATGCGAAGACGTCGATTGCAAAGACCTGCGCCAATAAGTGAATACGGTCTTCAATCCATTGGCGGCGATGTTCGTAGCTTATATTGGTGAGTCGATCAAAGCCGCATAGGTATGTACGCCGAACGCAGCGTGAAACGCAGTGGTAGTAGGGCGTAGCATCGAGGGAGATAAGGTGTTTTCGAGGTTTCGGCATGGTCGTTGACCCGTGAGCTTGACTGTAATTATATACAGTTGTTTTGGGGCTGGTCAAGCTGTTATCGTGACGGTCTCCTTAAAGAAGTGCTTTCTCAGCAATAATGCGCTCGCTTTACTCAGAAAATTCTGGCGACGTCAAATATGAATTGGGGGTTTATTTTAATCTATGGAATCTTTTTTGAAAAAATATTTAGGTAGTATTGCTTTATTTCTAATTGGTGCTGGATCGTTCTCGTTGATCGGGTTGTCATTTGTCGCATTTATGGTGATAAAAGATCCTGAGGGGTTTGAGCTATCAAAAATGATTTTGTCATCGCTTGATATTGTCGAGCCGATCCTGTCAGGAAGTTTTGAGGGTAAAGAGTTTGTTCTGGATGCAGCGAAGCCCTTAAAATATGTGTTCTTTGGGTTTGTTGGGCTGTTTCTAGTGATGATGATGGTGGGTATTAGCAGAGCAATGATCTTTGCTGGTATTGATTTAGCGAAATATGCCTCTGAAAATGAAAATAAGAAGAATGAATCGAGTAGTTTGAACGGCTAGAAAATCTATGCTGCCGATCATCAAAAATACGTTTTAAAAACTAACAAGGCAGACGCTGATGTAACAGTGAAAATTAATACGCTGTTGTCGTGACTATCTCGTTAAGTTGAAGGGCGGGTGGTTTAAGGAATAATAAACCTAAATAAATATTGCAGCTTACTAATAAATTCCGATCAAAATACAATAACTAGCTGATGAGGATTCGTTAATAATATGAAAATAAGTCGAGTATTGCTTACTCTTTTGTTCTTTAGCGCGATAGCGCTGACTTCTGCTTATGCAGAGGATCCTCTCAAGGTAGTGTCAATATTTCCTGGTGGAAAGGAAGTAGACCCCAGTACCACGAAACAGATTATTATTACCTTTGATAAACAGATGATTGGCTTAGGCGATGGCTTTCTATCAATAGGTAAGCCTCCAGTATCAATCAGTCCTTCAGTAAAATGTTCCTGGCGCTGGTTGACTGATAGAAAGCTGGCTTGTGAAATTTTAAGCCAAGATAGCCTTAAAAAGGCAAGTAAATATAAGGTAAAAATTAAACGGAAGTTGAAATCAATTAAATCAGATCGGCTAGATAAGACCTACACCCATGAATTTAGCACGGTTCGGCCAAGGTTGAGTTATGTATATTTTGATGGCGAGGATGAGTTAGGGAAACCCTCTTTTAGAATCAATATGTGGCGTAACAACGATTTAAAGAAGAGATCCCTATTGAAATCGCTGTATTTTGAGGACGCCGAAAATAACCGATATGGTATAAAAAGTAAAATAGATAAGTATGGAGAGTTAACTTTTTGGCCCGACAAAAAAATAGATGAAAATATAACGATAGGTGTTTATATAAAGCCAGGGCTAAGATCTATTGAAGGACCATTAAGAGGTGTACAGTCCGAGTTGTTACAAAAACGAACTACAGAGTCAGCATTAGAATTTGTTGGTGTAAATTGTATAAAAGTTACCGAAAGTGATGTTTCTCCTCCAGTATTTAAGGATAAGTCCTGGCAGGATTCTCGTTATGAAGAGGGCGATAAATGTTCAACTGAAGGCGTGTTTCTCGAGTTTTCTACGGATCTTCCGGTCGATGATGTTATTGAAAATATTCTTGTAAATGGAAAGCCATTAGCGAGCAAAGAAAAAGCTAGCATCATCAACAGTCACAGAAATATGAGCGAATTTATTAATTTACCTTCTTTGCCTCCAGGCGAGACGATTTTGTTAAGTTTGCGTGATTCCGCCGTAATTCAGGATAAACACAAAAGACTCCTAAAAAACCTTTCTTGCAAGATTGAAACATCTAATTATATAAAAAAAATATCTGCACCTGTTGGCGATATTGCTTTTGAAAAAGGCCAACTAGATGATATCGATATAAGTTTTATTAATAGTGATAAAATTAATTTTTCTGCCGAGGTATATAGTACAAGCAGAGGCACAAAAGTGGTCGATGAAGAAATTCTTTCGAAGATGCTAATCGACAATAAAACGCATACCGTATCTTTGGGTTTACGTAAAAAGCTTGGAGATAGCCATGGAGTATTGTCCGGTCGGTTGCAGGGTGAAAGTGCGGGAGATGTATGGCCTGTATTTGCTCAAGTGACGCCTTTTAATATTGTAGCGAGAGCTGGAGTTGAAAATCTATTTTTATGGGTGTCGAGTTTATCCGATGCCCGGGCAGTAGAAAATGCGGAAGTAAGTATATTTTTCGGTGGAAAAGACCAGGTTTTTAAGCCAGGAAAAAATATAAAACGATATTATACAGACAACGAAGGTACTATTTACATTAGCAAAAATGATCTTCTAGCGTTAAGTCGCCGTAAGCAACAACCGACAGATACCCTTTTTTTAGTCGTCAAAAAAGGGAGTGATGCAGGCGTATTGCGGTTGGGGTATGAGACTGTTAAGGGCAATGAGCGGATCTTTCGTCACGAAGATGTTTGGGAGGATGAGACGAGTCTGGGGGAAAACAACGGATTTGTTTGGGGGCAGGCATCCCAACCGGTATATCGGCCTGGAGATACCGTCGAGTTCAAAATTTATGCGCGTGTTCTAAGAGAAAAAGGTTACGAACTTCCATCGGCGGAAAGTGTAGCGCATTTAACGATCGGCTCGGAATCGTCAACTATTGACGGTTTTGATGAAAAAGAGATTCGCTGGAGTCGCCACGGAACATTCACCGGAAAATTTATTGTTCCTGAAAGCGCGCAAGGCGAGAATATTAATTTTGAGGTGAATATTGATGATCAAGAATTCACTGCGTTTGAGTTGTATGTGAGTGACTATGTACCACAGGAATTTGGCCTCGATTTCGACCTTCAATCCCCCTACCTAAAAGCTGGTAACGACAACCGAGCAACCCTGAAGGCAAGTTTGCACAACGGTGGACCGTATGCGGGGGCCGAGGCGAGGCTTTCAGCAAGCTATTGGGGTGAGGCCTATCTTCAGGATCTACTTGGTCCCTTTGAGTTCGATGATTTTTCTTTCGGTCGAAGTGATGAAGACTTGGAAATAGATGCCTTCGACATTGAAGGTCTAACTGGCGAAAATGGTGAGTTGGTATTTGAAGGAGATCTAGGTCTAGATGAATATCACTTTGGCTACGTGGAAGTTTATTCCGAGGTTGAGGACGCGCGGGGGCGATCCGTCGAGTTGGAAGCGTCCCTGCGGTATTTTGGTAGAGACAGATTTGTTGGAATAAAGACAACAATTGATACCGAGTCGAAGGTTAATGGTGATACGGGCCAGAATCTAATTGTTCAGGCCATCGTTATCGATCCTGACGGAAAGGCGCTGAGTGATATCCCGGTTCGCATCGTTGTAGAGAAAGAAGTGAATATTTTCTCGGATGAAGTCGAAGAATCAGAGGGAGATACAGATTGGTTGGCCGTGGGTGAATGTCACTTAACGTCAACAAATATTCCTGTCAGTTGCGAACATAAGTATAAGGGGGGGGCTAGCTACCGAATTACTGCTTCTATCACTGATTCGGAGGGTCGAGAACAAACAATTGTCTTAGATGATGTGATTTATATGATCGGGAGCGCTTACGATTTTTCGGAGCGAGACAACGATGTACTAATTGCGCCACCAGAAGTTGAAGTTGGTCAAGCACTGAAGGTTGTGGTTAACAATCCTTTTCCAAAGGCGACAGCGCTGATTACCATAGAGCGAATGAGTGTAATAGAGCATAAGGTATTTTATCTGGATAAGCCGGGGTTCAACGAATTGCTATTGCCTATAGACGCAAGGAGTGCACCGCTTGTTTTACTCTCACTTACTTTGCAGAAGCCCCGATTTATTCCTGAAAACGAGCTTGAGGACGATTTACACCCTGAAATACTACGTGAGAGCGCCTATATTAACGTACTGGATCCGGCTCGGGAGGTTGTATTAAATATTGAGACCGATAAAAAATTGTATAAGCCTTCAGAAAAGGCTCAGGTGACTATTAGCTCCGAGAATCTGTCAAACAATGAAACAGCAGAGCTTACCGTCACCATAGTTAATGAAGCGCTATTACAGTTAATTGGTAAGGATTTGGACATTCTCTATGATCCCACTAATTTTTATCTTAAGGATTCCATGGGGAAAGTGGAATTCTTTCTTGACGATAATTTTGTTAGTTACTACTCACTGGTTTTTGATGTGAAAAATTACTCAAAGTTTGCCTATGGTGGGGAAATGGAAGAAGTGATAGTGTCTGCGCGAAAGCGAAACGGAGGTGTCTGGTTTGATTTCGATTCCATACGCTCAGACTTCAAAGATTTAGCGCACTGGAGCGGAAATGTTTCATTAATCGGAAATAAATCAGAAACGATTAATTTTATTTTGCCCGATAATTTAACCCGTTGGCGGATCTTTGTTTCAGCGGCAGATACGAAAAGTCGTTTTGGCTTTGCTCAAGATTCGATTGACGTAAACAAAGCGACAGAGATCCGTTCAGCTCTGCCGAATACTCTTGTTGACGGAGATAAATTATCCAGCCGCTTTAGCGTATTTAATCGCACAGAGAGTGAGCGCGTATTGCAGCACCAGGTCGCTGTGGATGGCCCAATTGAGTTAAGCGGTCGCGCCACCGGGGAAGTGACGATCGAGCCGTTAGGCAGAGCAATAATACAAGCCGATACTTTGGTGACAGGCGAAGGCGAGGCAACTTTTTCAGCCTTGGCGGGCGATAAAACAGACCAGGATGGCATTAAAGTCACCGTTCCTGTGGCCTCTCGATCTATGTTAGAGCGCGTGGCGGTGCAGGGGGTTGTTGAACCTGGTTCGCATGTTCAGATCCCGCTGGCTGTGCCAGAAGATGCGCTTGCTGATTCGGCGCATATGAACGTCCGATTTAACAACTCGCTTCCTGGAGCGGTTATTTCTGCATTGGCCTTTGGGCGAGACTACCCATTTCGATGTTGGGAGCAGCGTTTATCGCGAGCGGTTCTCGCGGCATTGTATCTGCAGGCGCCAGATGAAGTAAAACAGAGTGAGTCTTGGGATGGTGCGGCTGGGGTTATCGAGTCTGCACAGGATGTGGCGGCGAATTTTCAAACGGATAATGGAGGTATGAAATTTTATTCCTCGAAGAACTCGTATGGCCGTGAATCTCCTTACTTGAGCGCCTATACTTTTCTGGTCATGAGGTGGTTGAGTGACTGGGGCTATGATTTCCCCCTTGATGTAAAAAATAATCTAGATACATATTTGCTTGGCATTGTTAAGCACGGCGAAGTGGATACCTTAAATCAAATTGTTATGGCATTACCATTGATGCTTGAAGAAAGCTTGATAACGCCCCAGCAATTTCAGCAAGTAAAATATAAACTTGGAGATAATGCCCTGTCCAACCAAATTGTTTGGTTGGATGCGGAGCAATCGCTTGAGAAAATCCTAGAGAGTAAAAGTGGTTTAGAAAAACCTTATAAAACTATGCTTCAGAACATCACCAAGCGGGGTTACCAAGATTCATCCATGCTATCTTTTCCGCTAGAGTCGAGTGGTACAACGCAATGTAAATTTCTTTCGGCAATTATTCGCAATAGAGCCGTCTTGGGCGCAGATGAGCTTGAACAAAATCTCGTGAGAGGTATTCAGGCGCTCACTGGAAGTCGGGGCCATTGGAGGAATACCCAAGAAAACGTATTCTGTGCTAAGGCGCTGATTGATCAGCAGAAAGACTTTAGTCGCGAAGAGCTAAATCTACGTATTAAAAGCACGATTGCGGATTATCCCCCGGCAAATATCAACCTGACAGAATCGGCCAATGATGAAATTAATTTTGCATCAAATTTCCTCGTCGCTGAGAAAAACCCGGTTCTAGATATCCGTGCCGAGGGTAGCGGTAAGGCTTACTACAACGCTAGCCTTTCCTACAAAAAAGATGCTAAGGATTTGCCGCGAGTTAGCAACGGTATTTCGATAAAACGAATTTACCAAATTGAAAAAAATAATAAGTGGGTAACGTTGACGCCAAAAATGATTTTGAAGCGAGGTCAGCGGGTTAAAGTTCAATTGTTACTTGATGTACCCACAGCCAGACATTATTTGGTGGTTGTCGACCCTCTTCCCGGAAATCTTGAGGCAGTAAACCCTGAGTTCGCGAGCATGCGAGATCTAGAAGATGAATATGGATTCAGTTTTTACCACAAGGTATTTGGTTTGGATTCTGTGCGTTTCTATTCTGAGCGAACCCCTGCGGGGGAGTATCGGCTCACTTATTATGCGCAGGTGATTGCGGCAGGAGAATTCACTGCTTTGCCTTCAACTGTTGAGGCGATGTACATCCCAGAAGTGTTTGGTCGAGATAAGTCCGAACGCTTGCGTTCGCGTTAACTGAGTTTTTGCCCGGTTCCTTATGGGTTAATATTTTTCGAATGAACAACAAACAAGACATATATGCAAAATAAATAAGACACACACTCTAAAAAAGCGAAACTGAGGTGGTCCGCAGGGCCGTAGTTGTTCCTGGCTTTCATGGTGGTTCAGAGCGCTATTGATGAACACCTACGGGTATATTGGAAATGCTAAGGAAAACTAAAATTACAGTCGTGGAAATGCCAGAGTATTGGTTAGGCGTAGTGAGTTTTGAGGTGAGGAGTGTTTGTTGTTAATGCAGTAGAGCTAAGCAATCAGCGAGGCCTGGTGTTCGTTTAAATCCGAGTTTCTGAGCGGCAGCCTTCAGTACTTCTTTTGCACCGACAAGACTCTTAAATCGGCTTTCAAATTTCGTGACTAAAATCAGCCATGTTTCTGGTTCTATATCTAAGCGGTCTAATATTGGGGGAAGTGTTTGGTTGACGCTACCTCTTTTCCCTTCGCGAATTATTTTTCCGCTCCAGTCGACCAAGCTTAAATAATCCTTTAAGTGAGAGCAGTGTAGCTTTACGGAAGTGTGCATTGATTCTTCGGGCGTTGATGCCATTTTGGCGCGAACGGGGTAAGGACTGTTCCCTTATAAATCTGAAAACACAGCATAATATGATTGTAGTAATCTCACGTTGACAGTTCTAGTCGGCTAGTCCTATGCATTTCAAATGAGCTTCCTCCTTGAAAACTGATCGCGCCAAAGTCTTGATTATCATTTGTGGGGATGTGGTTTGGCGCATAAACCCTGTTTCTGTTTGATGTTTTATGCACATAACAGACTAATTGTTCGCATGTGAATATTTAACAGTGTTTTATCCCGTCGTAGATTAAGCTAACTGCCTGATAATTTGTATTAGCCCAATTTGAGACTGAAGTGACGCTGGAAAATAGGCTTAATCGGTCGATACTGATTGGTGAATATTCCCGAAATAAAACATTTGTTTTTGAATTTGGCTTCTGAAGTGTTACTGGAATCTACGGACTATAGCTGAATGTTATAATGTGTGTTGGTTCTAATGGTGGAATGTGATCTTCTTGGATCTGACCTCATTAATTATCCTAGTAAACGTTTAATGTCGGTTTTTTGGTTTTTGGTCGACGGTAAAATTTGGCTGTTCTGATTTATTGAAAAGTTAGAAGTGTCGGCTTAGACCAAACTTTTTCGGATAAAACGGTTGCCAAAATAAGTTGCTCATAAAAAGTGTAGTTGTTGATAATGGCAATAGCGGTGACAGTGAGCGGTTTTTTCGGACGCCTAATAATAGGTTTGTTTCATGGTGTGAACGAGTAAGCTATTGTGAGTTGTTAAAAGTGTTTAGATGCAAACTGTAAAGTTGGGTGTGTTTTGGAATGTGGTGCTTTCATCCTGCAATGTGTTTTCGTTAAGTCGTATTGATCTTGGCGGGTTAGATGCAGCGGCGCAGATGGTGGCACTTAAACAGCGGTTCTGAAATGTATGATTGAGTTACTTTCAATATTTGTTGGAGAATAACAAATGGAAAACGGAACGGAAAAAATCCGTGTGGTTGTAGCCATCGAAACCCGTATCTATAGAGAGGGTATCGTACAGTTATTAGAAAAATACGACGATACCGAATTGATTGCGACAGCAACCGATCAATCTACGATATTAGATGTCTGCGGTTCCCAGGTGCCAAATATATTGTTGTTAGATGCGATGACTCCAAATGCACTAATTGTCGCAAGAGAGGTTAAAAACCAGAACCCAAAAATCAAACTCATCGTGCTCGCGATGTCGGCCTGTAGGCAAGATATGGAAATCTTTGCACGAGAGGGGGTTTCTGAGTTTGTGACGCGAGAGGATTCCCTAGAAGATTTGCGACGATGCATTGACGCCGCTATGGCTGATGGGTTTTGGTGTTCAAGTCGAGTGGCAGAACTGTTATTAACGGACACGGCTGAAATAGCGCCAGCAACCAAACCGCTAATAAATGCTTTGTTACAGCAAAAATCTTCGTATTCAGGCGCTACACAGGTCTTGTCGCGGCCTTTGTCAAAATTTCAGGTACGTTCCAGCAATACTGGGGTTAATGACGTTGAGGTATCGTTAACGCGTCAGCAGGTCAATGTACTGCAGTTTATTGAGTCGGGTCTTTCTAACAAGGAGATTGCGCGTAATCTCAATATTGAAACGGCGACGGTCAAAAATCACGTTCATCAAATTTTACGAAAACTACGGGTAAGCACTCGTGGAGAAGCAGCCGCTACGTATCGTCGGATGGCCGAGCCGTATTCAGCGGCATAAAAATTGTGAAATCGTCGGAAAGGTAGCCGTCGAATAGCTTCACGTTCGAACTCATTTGCTTGCAGTATTCGAATACATCAGTTTGGTCATAACCGCATAGAATGGCATCATCCTCAAAGCTATTCTTATCCAGAAGGTTGAAGGCGACACCTTTTTCGGCGGACAACCACATTTTTTCAATAACGTTCCATGGGTGCTCAGGGTTCGTTGAACGATAGTTTAAGCTCCCAGAGGCGACAATAAAATCTACCTTAGGGAAAACAGCCGTATGGAAATCGGCTTTTAAAAAGAATGTGTTATCCAATTTGCCGAAACGTTTTTTGGCTACCTGAATAAATTCATCTAAAAAATCGATGCCCAGGTAAGTCACGTCTGAAAAACGTTCGTCGAGAAAAGGTTTAAACTCTCCATAACCACAACCTAAATCCAATACGCTTGAACCCGACATGTCAGCCCAGCGGCATAGGGATTCAAATCGTTTAACTTGGCTGTCGATATCCCTATAGCCCATCACTTTTGGTGGAGAACTGCCAATGCGATCGCGGTGAAAGGCTTGTACGGTGGCTTTTTCAATAATATTCATTGCGATAAGGCTACCTAAGGTTGTACTGAATGGCGCGTTTTAACCGTCACAGTATCAGGAGCAAAACCTCTCCATTACTTCTGAAAAGACAGCCTCTTTTTACTCCCAAATTTGGCGAAATACCACATGTTTTGCAGTTGTTGTTCTAATAACTGGAAACTATGCGATTTTAGCGCCATATCCCCGGTAAACCCTTTCTGTTAGGGGCGTTGGTATCGCTGCCTTTTATTATTTTGGATTTTGGATGTTAACGTGCCAGCTGCAAGTGCGAGTGTTTCATGGCTTTTGTTTTATATATGATGTTATGTGTCTGCGAATATTGTAGTTGTGTACTTTTCAGTTAGGGCTTCGGAAACGGCTTAACTTTGGGTAAACGTTTACGTAAGGCAGCTAGACTTGGCAATAAACAGAACGTTTATAGATTGCCTGTGAGTAGAGCCATAGCCGACTGTATTTTGAATGCTGAAGCTAAAGAATTACCTACGGGCATGGTTCTCTTTTGCCATCGCGGTAATTTCTTGAGCCGTTTTAGAGTCCGCTTCCATACCCTTAAGCTTCATAAAATGGAGCAGTTCATTGACAACCGTATCGTATTCAGTCGAAACATTCGTTCCTGAAACAATGTAATCTAGGCGGTCGCTGATATATTGTTTCCAGACATTCGGTACTTGCTTATCTGTTCTTACCGTTCGCATTAAGCGGTAAACTCTGGCCTCCATCACTTCTTCGCGATTTCCGGCAGTACCCAAATTAATTGCGGCTATTTCTGCCGTGGTAAGGTTTTGAGGCGCTACGTTAGTGGTTCGTGTCGCGTTGAAATTGTAGCCTTGATCGACTGCAATATGCGTCGTTTCGTGCGTCATTGCACTGGCACGCATGGCTTGGTCGTTCGATACGACGCCTGTGGGTTTATTTGTATTAATTTCAACGCCATAACGTCGATTGCCTAGAGGTCCAGCAGGTCCAACTCCCATTACGCCAATGGGAGCCCGAACAACGGCCTTGCTAATTCCCGTTGTTTTATTGAGATGTGTAATATTGGGATTGGTTGCGGGTTGATATTGATCCAGCTCTGTTTGAACATTATTAAATGTTTGGCTTCGGTCATGTTCATGATACCCCTTATAGCTAGCGTAAGCGGCGCTGCCGAGCAAGCCGATTCCACCCGCTGCGATAGCGAGAGGAGCAAGTGTGGCACTCGACATAAGCCCACCAGCAAGTAATGCGCCGCTACCAATAGCAGCAGTCGCCGTTGCTGCTTTCTTCCAAAACGGAATACACTGAATGATTTCACCGGCATTGCTAGAGTCATTTTTATCCGCGTGTTTTTTGAGTTGAGTACTTACTTGATTATTAACAGTTAAACGTTCGCTCACCTCACCTGTTGGACTTGCTCGATTAACATTGCTTAGCGCATTATGTTGCTGAACACGTTTTTGAACTTTATTTTGAGTATCATTACGATTATCCAGCAGAAGTGTTTTACTCCTGCGCTGACTAACCGAAGCTTTATTTTTATCGGATTTCAGTGCCGTTGCTTTATGAGATGTGTTCATAGGTGTCTACGTTGTTTGTAAATTTAAAATGGCGGTGACTTTTTTTTTCCGGTTTTCGCTGTTGCCGTCTCCCACACCCGGACCTCCACTTCCCATACCCCGTTTCCCGTTTCCCGTTTCCCGTACCCCGTACCCAAATTTCACCTATTCCCCACATTATCTCGATCGAGATCAAGCGTCCCACCCGCATTAACCGTCACGGCAGGAATATTGAGTAGCTGAGAAAACCCCGGCAAACCTTTATTGAAACCGCCATGAGGTGAGTTGTTCACACTTGCTTGCGTATTGTTATGCGCAGCGCCTGCAAGAATTACATACTTACCCCCAGCTCTTGCCATCGCATCCGCGCGTATTTGTTGTTCGCCAAAAGTATTCATCGTCATCGCGCGCAAGGGGAGGGCATCGTTTCTCCCCGCACCTAGTGTTTGTTGCGAAGCTCTCGAATCAATTGAGCGAACACGGACACCGTGTTGATGGGCCTGGGTTAACACACGTCGTAAATTCCCTAGGGGATTGATTGCCGATCGATTGATATCAAAACGTGTAACAAAGTTATCCAAGTCTCGTGGCATTGCTGTGCCGGGTGCGGTTGCCAGCCAAGCGTCAATAGAGGGTTGATACTCGTGTCGAATATGTTCCATATAAACCGTATTCACATTTTGATTGGCGGCAAGGTCTTGCATATTATCAGCAAGAAATTCACGAGTAGACGGATCACCATGGTCTTCACCCAAAGCAAAACCATCATGTCCCTCAGTGTTTAATAAGCGATCCGTTGCTGCTGGGCCATCGGCGGCTAACCCCAATGCTGTATCGCTAGCCCCCATTGAATGGTTCGTAAACTGTCCATCAAACCCCGCATAATCAAAATTATTCACACGCTCATGCGTATCGTGAAGTAAATCAACGCGATCTTGTTGCTCTTGATCAAGAGCTTGCGGATTACCCGACTGCCTATCGATTAAAGTCCCTGCATGATCACCTGCGTTCATTGCATCAACATTTAGCTGGCTCATAAATAATCCATTATCAACTTCCAGCAATTGCTGGGGGTTGTAGGCGGTATGTACTTCATGTGTCACCGCATTAAAATGCATTTTCGGGTCGGCAAGACGTGGTGCTGTAGCTAGGTTCGCATAATCGGCGGGAGACAACTGGAACTTCATTCGCGGGTTAAAAGGTAGCCCGCCTGCAATATTTGCTGCACCGCCTTCTGCGTGTCGATTATCGCCTTCCATAATGTCCGCCATCCAAGCACGTTCATTAACATTGCCGATTTGGCTGACCTTATTGGCCAGTCCTGGTCTTCCTCCCGTACGAACATTTGCTTCGGATGCTCGCGCTGCCCGCCAAGGCTGCACCCAACTTTTTGCTTTTTTATAGCCTTTGTGCGCTAAATACGCACCACCCATTGCAAGCCCCGCACCGGCCAAAGCCAAACCTCCTGTAGCAACCGTCGCGGCGGTGCCTGCAATACCAGCCGCAGCCGCCAAAGCTGGACCCGCCATTGCCGCAGCGGCACCACCGATTGCACCAATCGCGCCCATGGCCCATTTGCCGCCGGGAAAGCGCTGAATAGGGGCGTTGTTATTGTTCAGCGTTGCACTTGTTGAAACCGTGTTTTCAGATTCGCTTAGGGATGGTTCACCATTTGATTTATTTTGGATCGGTTCATGGCCTTTAATTGGCTCATGGCTATCTGTTGGCTCATGGCTGTCTATCGGCTCATGGCTGTTTACACGCTCAAGGCAACCAGTGGAAAGGGCGGAATGAGATTGAATAGAAGCAACTGCGGAATAACTCCCACTACTTTTTAATTGAGTCGTGTCAGAGCGATTGTCTTGCAATACAACCTTGGGACGGCACTGACGTACAGAGTTTTTACTCGTGTTTTTTAACTGCGTCGTCCTATTATGTTGCAATACTTCTTTCATTTTTCGTCGCTATTTTATTATGTCGATATTTTGTTGTTCTCTAGTTTGGTGATTTTCTGGTTTACTATTTCTCTAGTTTATTACTTCATTATAAAAATAATATATGCGTTAAAATGAGGTTTTCGTTTTTGTATCGATAACGATAAAGGCTGAACATCGCTATGCTTTCGTACCTGGCGTGGGGGGGCGATACTTTATCTGGCCCACCGTTAAGCGATAAGTTGTCAGCGATTCTCGTTTCTTATTTTATTTTTATCGTTTCACTTTTCTCAGTAGATACAAGTCAGTTGAAAGTTAGTCATAAACTAGTAAAAAGTTAAACGTAAGCTTCTTTGGTTATCGCCGCGCATGATTATCGCCGCGCATGATTATCCTTCGCCATTCGTGTAATCGCCTGAGCGCTTTTTGAATCCGCCTCAATGCCCTTAGCTTTCATAAAGTGTAATAGCTCATTAGTCACTGTGTCATATTCCAAAAGTGGATTCATTGCCGTATTAATGTACGCCAAGCGATTGCGAATATACCCTCGCCATTGAACCGGAACTTGTCGGTCATTTAAAACCGTCGCCCTTAAAGCCGTCACATTTGCCATTACTGTATGTACGCGCGACCCAGGCCCCATACCACCACCTAACTCCGCGTTAGTCATATTGGTTGGGGCCGTAGTGGAATGGCGAGCGAGGTTAGAATCGTAACTTTGATCATTCGCAATATGCGTCTTTTCATGTGTTAACGCACTTGCCACCATATCGGGGTCTGTTACACCTTCACCCGTTGGGTCCAGGGGATTGATATCAATACCATACGTTCGTCCAACAAGCGGACCAGCAGGGCCGGGTCCACCCATGGGGTGATGAAAAATCGTCTGACTCCTTCCAACGGCTGGAGGATTAAGAGTAACATTCGGATTAATTCCTGGTGCATATTGGTTAAGCTCAGTATCCACATTCCTAAATGTTTTATTACGTTGATGTTCATGATAAGCCTTATAGCCGCCATACAGCGCACTTCCTCCCATGGCTATTCCGCCTAAAATCGGTGCTCCTGCTATCATTGCCGCAGCACCGCCAACAGCTACCGCACCCGTTGCCAATTTTTTCCAGAGGGGAATACACTGGATAGTTTCCCCCGAAACGTTAGTTGCAGGGCTACTGTTTTTAAACGCTTCTTTTTGAATAGGATTGCTTTCGGGTACGGACTTAACCGCCGAGATTTCCTTTGGCTGTACAGTTGTGTTCATCGATCGTAATTGGCTAACGCTGTGTCGGTTATCTTGCAATACCGTTTTGCTTCTGCGTTGGCTGATCGACTTTTTTTCTTTGGCTGTATATGAATTACGAGACTGAAGTTGATGACTCTGCATATTTATGACTGCCGTGATAAAAAATGTTTTGATAAAACTAATTGTTTAGTTATTTTACCTGTAAATACCTTCGAAAATTACAAGTAGCCTCACTTCCACAACTGCTGAAGCGGACTAAAGCATAGTTTTCAAATTTCATTAGCAAGCAACGGCGACGTGTTAGTAGGAGCCGTCGTTGGAACTGTAGTCGGAAGCGTAGAAGGAGGAGGTCCTTTCCAAGCATTAACATTCTGATCCGTTGCCCGAACAGCCTTCGATACCGCCGTGCCCAAAGTCCCCGCGGAGCTCACCGCCTTAGAAGCCGTCGTCGCCGTCGTTGTTGCCGCCACAGCACCACCCACAAGCCCAATGCCCGACGCGATACCCGCACCAACCTCAATCACATGCATAGCTGCCGCCAAACGCGTAACTCCCTTATGAATCATCGGCGAATTATCCTTATTAATCATATCCGCCAAAATCATCAACAGCGAACGTAAAGCTTTCGCCACACCAAATACCAAGCCTGCAATATTAAGCCCAGCAGCTGTTGCGCCCACAATTGCAGCCGCCGCCTCAAACGTTCGTAAGGCATGCATTACTGCCTTCTGCTTATTCGACGGTGCTTCGCCAGCTTTAATCGTTACAATTCCCCGAACGACTTTCGATACTCCCACCGAAATTGCTGCAATACCTGGAATTAACCCGATACCGTGCGTAATTAAAATTGCCGCAACACCAGCGGCCAGTGTTAAAACACCTTCGCCAATTAAAAGGCCACCCTTTAACGTCGACGATAACGCATGCTGCCGCACATCTGTAGGATTGCGAAACTGTGTAACAAAAACTTGATCGCCTCTGTGACAAACTCCATTCATGCTCTTCGCTTGAATCGTATTCTGCCACTGGCCATAACTTTCCTGACTCATCGACGCGTAATTAACACCCTCCATTCCCATCGCATCCATCGACCGGAATTGAGCCGTGCCATCAGAATTCAAACCATCAGGGGCAGGGGGTTTAGCTTTTAAATAAGCAGCTTGCCCAGTTTTAGACGCGCGCTGCATCGCACGTTGTCCCATTAAGGTTGCTTCATTTTCTAAGCCAGGATTGTCATTAACCGGTGTATCCCCAACCGTAGTCGTCGGCTTTACTCGACCCTCCATCTGCTGAATTACATGACCCAACTCATGAGGCAAATGCTGCTCCTGACCCGGACCCACATGAATATTCGAACCCTGCGCATAGGCATGCGCTTGAACCGCATCAGGTTTCGACGAGTTATAATGCACTTTTACATGATCTAGGTTTTTCCCACTCAAATTTTCCATCCCCGACTTCAAACTATCCGGCAGCCCCGTCTCATTGCGCTGTACAGGCGCTGCATCCTTCATTAACTGTGACGTCGACTCACGATTATCCTCCAGAACAGATTTAGCACGCTGCTGACTGACCGACGCTTTATTGTCAGAAGAAGACTTATTATCGGATTGAAACTTTGAATTAGACATAATGAACTCAGGTCCTACAAATTTATTGTGGAGTTACTACTCAGGCAGAAATTATTCCTGCCTGCATAATTGTTCGAAATTATAACGACTGACCAAACATGGAACTTTTAGACAATTGTAATTCCGCTACTCAATATCAATATCAATATCAATATTTTCCGTACAACAAAAAATACATGATAGAAATCGTGTCCACCGAAATGAACACGACCGAATTATTAATAATCAATTGCTAGAATACACCGCAGATAAAGCCGTCGTAATCGTCGTGCGATCAGTGATCGGGTCCGTAAAAGGGTATGGACCATTACCACTCGCATCCCAATTGATTGGCCACCCGCTGTTACTGGTTTTATCCGGAATGTTGGAATTTTTACCCGTTTGATATAAACCAAACCCCTCCAAATCCGTAAAACCATTCGGCATGCCAGAAGACGCCTCACCACCATTCCATTCATAAACTGGATCGCCCGGTTGCGACCACCACTCATCGCAATACTCAAAATAAAACATCCCCAAACATAAAGCCTGAGAATATGCCTGTGGGCAGACATCTGAAATAACTGCAGCCGTCTTCGTCCCCGTGGCCGTATCGTAATAAATGTCTCCATCTGTATGGTGACCAGTAGCTGGCCACCCGATCTCCGTTAAAATCACTGGCTTAAATACATTCGGATAGGTCGCTGTTATGCCGCCTAAGCCATCAAACCCCAAAGAATCAATAGCCAATATTTTCTCAAACACAGGCGCAAGGGTTTGACTCTGATACGTATTAACACCCCAGAAATCCACATCCGCCGCAATATTGAGATACGGTGCATTTACTTCCGTCCACTGCACCGGCATATCGTGGAAAGCCTGCCCAATCAGTTTATCAGCGGCATTTGTTTTCGCCGTAGCAGCAAGACTCTGTAAGGTATTCCAATAAGTCGTTACATCATCTTGTTCCGCCGCCGTACTCGCTGACGTAACATAACTTTGATTAAGCCCATCCTTCTCATTGAGCATTGTATAAGCCATAACTGCAGGGTGATCGCCTGTAGCCGTTAACAAGGTGGTGAAATTCGCTAACCAATCGGCTCCAGAAGGCGTATTTGTCGATCCGCTCAAAAAATACGTAGAAGGAAACGGAAAACCAATCAATACATAAATACCGCGCTTATAGCAGGCATCTAAAAAATCCACATGAGTTTGCGTCAATGTATTAAAACCATCTCCCGCAGCGTTTAATTGATTCGGCAGCATGCAATACACACGAATAGCATTCGCACCAAGTGCTTGAATCTTGTCGAGATCCGCACGGTACGTCGCATCGTTTGCATTCGTATCCCAATATCGCGACCAGTTCCAAATACTTGTCGTGACCGGTTTTCCACCATCGGCTGGAGTGTTCTTAACCGTAAACGAATCCCAAAACCAGTCGCCAATGTTCGGTCCATTTTTATTGCTTTCACCAATGGGGCAGGGCGAATAACAGATTCCCTTAATATTGAAATCGACTGGAGTATTGGTCGTACCCGTTGCCGAGTCCGTAAGGGTATAAGTTAACGCCCCGACAGCCTTCGGTGTGGGTGTGCTACCGCCACCTACAGATTCGGTTACCATGCTCGCTGTAGCGATCCACTTTGTCTTAAAATTCGCATATTTTGATGTTGGCATTTTTGTACCTCGTAATGTTATTTATATCCAACTTGTATCTTTCTGGTTTGCGCTCCATGGTTTCTTACGTTCCATATCAAAAAATATGTTCAACCAGCTCTTTCATCTTTCTACAGTTGAGCGTTGGTAGTGTTCTCCTCCTAATATTTAATGCAAGTAGAGAGGGGTATGTATTCCCACGCAGAGCGTGGGAACGAGTGCGAAGTAATATCAAGAAATACGTATATCGAAAGCGCGGTGTATTCCTGTTCGGGGAGTCATCTCAATACCCGCACGTAGCTAGAGTACTTCGGGGAGTGTTTTCAAGACCTTGCTCCGCCACGGATGGCGGTGCAGAGCCTACAAGGACGTACTCGTGGCGTGTCTTGAAAATACTCCCCGAAGTACTATAGCGGGCCAAAAACAGATAATTAAACTCAGAAAATATCATAAATAATCAGCTCACCCGAATAGTCTTATTATCCTTACGTAACTCCCGCTTAATACCGCCCATCAAATCATCCTGCGTAACAACCTTGCGTCCACAGCTAATCGCATTCAAGGCACACTGCCGCAACACATTAATAATCGAACCACCCGCCAACTCATGATCCTTAGAAATTTTGGACAAATCCACAGAATCATCTAAATCACAAACCCCACTAAATGCATTTTCCCACAATTTCAAACGCTGCTTCGGCGACGGCATCGTGAAATTAATCATCGTCTGAAAACGCCGCGTAAACGCATCATCCATATTCGACTTCAAATTCGTCGCCAAGATTACAGTACCCGGAAAATCTTCAATGCGTTGTAACAAATACCCCGTCTGCTGATTCGCATGCCGATCGTTCGAAGACGACGCCGCCGTCCGCTTACCAAAGAGTGCATCCGCCTCATCGAAAAATAAAATCCAATCCTTATAACTTGCTACATCAAAAACACGCGACAAATTCTTCTCCGTTTCACCAATATATTTAGAGACAATCATCGATAAATCCACACGGTAAATCTCACGTCCAGTTGCTTTTGCCAACAAAGAGGCCGTCAGCGTCTTTCCCGTTCCTGGTGGCCCATAAAACACCGCTCGATAACCCGGTTTAACCTTATTCGCTAAACCCCACTGGCTCATCAACGTCTCCCCATGCGTAATCCACGCACGAATTTCCTCAATTTGCCCCATGACAACATGATCCAACACCAAGTCTGACCAATTCAAGGGCGTCGAAATCGGACTAGCCGGGAAGGCCGGACTCAACTCTGGTCGAACCTTTTCACCGGTTAAAAAATAATGAAACCACTGCTCCGACATTGTTAAAATACCACTCAACGCCGGTAAGTTGGGGTCAGATGTTTCAAGCGAAATAATCTGCTCCTCTGCAAACTTATGCTTCGGCGACAATAAATCCATCACATCCGTTCGCCAATCCGGATCGTTCGCACTAATCAAAAATACCAAGGTCTGCCCAGTCGGTAAAAAACCACTAAACGTTTTATCCGTAATACCGCCAAACTCCGTAAAACCTCGATCAGTAATTTGATTCACGCCAAAAAATATATCCAAAGCCTCAGGTTTTAAATGCGGAGCCATTGCCAAAGCCAACGTTAAGCGCTCATAACGGCTTAAATTCCACTCCAAGACACGCTTGGCGTAAATGCTGTTTGGCTCACGAGGGGAATCTTGCTCATCCTCATCAATAACCAAATCAGGCTCTTCTATATCCGAAACATCCAGTTCCGATGTGCTTAATCCCGAATTATCCATCTCTACGGGAACGTAAAGATCGGGCGGCGGAATACCCAGCCAATGGCTCTCATGCCCCTCGTGCTTTAAATAGCTGCATATCACCTGATTAATCACAGCCGTGAGCCATTCGATTTCATGGTGAAGCGCCAGCAAATTTTGAGATTGATCGAACATAGATATTTTCTAATTTCCCAGTAAGCGTTCAACGTCATCTAAGGACGCGTCAACCCAATTAAAAAAGTTCATCGTAGTGGCCAAGTTGAGCTCGTTAGCCTTTATCAAGTTGAGTAAATTGTTATTAAACCAATTCGCTATTGCACGTTCACTGAGGTCTCGCTGGTTTTCAAGCAAACGAATCAAATAGCGGTCATGCATCTCATCGCTAATGACTAACTTTTTGGCTTTGAAGAAGTAAGCCGTTTGATTGTTCGATTTTTCGTAGGCAGAAATATTTTTACACTGATCCGTCTTTGCTGTTTTATGACTGATCAAATTAAATAAATCTGTATTCTGTGTTTCAGCCGACATATCAAGCTGAGCGTGTGGTTCACCGGATATGGCCAGCCCCCAATCGTCGAC
Source organism: Agarilytica sp. (assembly GCA_033852175.1). Taxonomy (GTDB): domain Bacteria; phylum Pseudomonadota; class Gammaproteobacteria; order Pseudomonadales; family Cellvibrionaceae; genus Agarilytica. Next base: position 56,448 of record JAWSUY010000035.1, on the reverse strand, counting down.
GGTCGCTACGCCCGTCACCACATAAATATCACGGAATGTATAGTGCGTTTGCGTCAGTTTTAAAATGGCATCATCCATGATCTTGTGCCAATTTAAAATCAGTCGACATTCGGGAAGATCCCCGTGAAACAAAAAGCTGCCTTTATGGGCGAATGATAGGACTTGTTTGGTCCAATAACTGTAGTTGTCATAAACTTCTTGCTCGACGCTTTCGCCTTCGCATATTTGGGTTTCGAAAGCGGCTTCTTGAACCACTCGTTCTGTTGAGCAAAAGGTTTGCTGCACTCCATCGTTAACACGCCAGTCAATGGGGTTTAAAATTATTTTCGGACTGACTAAAGTGTCCTCGATCAAACTAATTTGGTCGATATTCATAAGGGGTTGAAAACAACCGTGGTGTATTTGGCAGACGTCGCCAAGGCCTATAGGGCGAACAAGTGGCTGCATGGGAATCCAGCCCGTTTGCAAATAACATTCGCGGTAGAATTTTGATTTCAACATTGGCGCACCCTGAATAGTTTCTGAATTTTAAAATTATTGATCTCTGGTCGAAGCCAAATACTGTCAGAGCCTCCAAAAGAAATCGGTACCCTCGGTATAAGACCGTCTGCCGCATTGCCACACGGATGTGGTGTATTAGACCGTGCAGGAGCACACGGTCGTCGATGCGGCGGTCGAGCATACATGGATGTATTTAGAGCCTGCCCCGCGAGTACTTTGAGTACCGCGTGGCTTACATCGAGGGTGCCGTTCCTATTTTTCTATCTGTCTTTTATCAAGCAGCATTCGCTACTATTAAGCCGCGTAAGCCGCCGCTGTAGCCGCCGCTAAACCAGCTTGAAGCGAACCCAACTCAGTAATTGCATGCTGTAATTGACCTTCAGCATATTCCAACTGGGCAGTCGCTGTATTACTTGCGGTTAAGGCTTCATCGTAATCCGTAATGGACTGGTCATAGGCATGCTGTAACAAGGCTTGAATCCCCGTAGCAGTATCACCAAGATTGCGAACGAACGTTAAGCTGTCCAGTTTCTCTGTTCGAGTCCGAGCACCAATGGTCATTTTTTTATACAATCTTCTCGATTGTGTATATTCTAAGTCCGTAATTTTCTTCGATTCTATAACCGTTGCTTCAGCGGCGTAACAGCTTGTTAGGGCTGTTAGAGTCATGGCAACAGCATTGTTTGCATCGGTGGTTGCTTTTGTTAAAAGGGTGATTAACTCATCTGGAATAATCGGGTTGAGTAATTTTTGCTTATTGACAATGTTTGCCAACTTGTCGATGACTTCAACGGAAAGTATGAGTTTATTGACCAACAGCGCCATTTGTGCTGCGGTGCTGGTGATGCCGTTTTTCGCTGTGTTCGTTTGCGTTTTGGCATTGGTCGCAGCAGCGACCATATGTTTAGCGCTACTCACGGCATCAGTAACCAAGGTAAGGTTACTTAAAGCCGTTTGTTTATTGGTGTCGGCTTCTGTTAGAAAACCAGCAAACTCTGTTGATTTTATATTCATTGAATCAACCACGGCCTGTAGTTGGTTGACCTGGTATTGTGCGTCATTAATTGCGTCTGTTAGCGAATCAATATCGGCTTTCTTTTTATTGGAAATCCCAATGGATAAACCTGTTCTAGCTAATGCACTCATAATAATTACCTTCGGCTATTATTCTTCAGTTATCGTGGTAGTGACGGTTGTTTCAACTTCTGGTATCAACGTTACTGACGCTAGTGCATCTGAGAGCTGCGGTACAAACTGGTCAGAAACACTTGCATCACCGTCAACAACGGTCAAAATTATTGGGTAATAGACTTTACCGTCTTCAATGGGGTTGCCAAAGTTATCGGTCGAGTCGCTGGGGATTGTGATCGAGTATTGAGCCGTATCCCCGCCGGGGCAGTGGCAAGTTACTTTAGTATCATCGTCATCACTGTCGGTTTTGCTGGCTGCTGTGGTCGTTGTTGCCTTCGCTTTACCTTTGGCTTTGTCTTTCGTGTCGTCGCTATCTGAGTCGGATTGCGTCTGCAGTAAGATATGCGCTTTAAGGTAATTGGATGGTGCTACCTGCAAAGCAATATCCGTATCAAACAATATCGGAAGCTTGGTCGTGAGGCTGGTTTTTTCGGTCAAAAAGTTTAGCCCTGGCGATTCTGCGTGCTCTACAAAAATACAGCGGAATTCAAGCGTGGCATTTTTGTCGGTATCTGTGGGTATATCGATGCCGGGCGCCTTGAAAAATAGTGTCGTGATGGCAGATGTATCAGGGTCAGTTTTTGGTTTTTTAGAGTTTTTCTCTGCTAACGGCAAATCAGTAGCTAGAACAAATGTTTGGCTAGCGGTTGTCATAATGTCTGAGTAATTGCCAATAAATTGCTTGTAGGGCATCGCAATTTCAGCGTACATAAAGACAACATATTCAACCCCAGCTTTAATCGGATCGCCGTATATGTCGACACTATTTGTTGCTTCCGTAAAGCTGTTTGTGTCAGCGGTAGTTTTTGTGGTTGTTGATGTCGTTGTAGTTGTTGTGGTTGTTTCATTTGCAACTGCAGGAGAAAATGGGCCTGCAAAAGGACGCGCTTTATTGTCTGTGGGTACATCACCGGGTGTCGTCTGAGCAAAAAGTTGTTCAGCTTGGTCAGTAGTTAGCAGCGTTTGCTTGTCGGAGGGTACCAAGCATACGTAATATTTTGGTGACTTGGGGGGTATCGTAACGTCGCTTGCCGGTGGATATTTAAATATATTTTCTGGCAGCTCATCGAATGCAACGGTAAAGTCATTGCTGTCTGCAACAGTGACCGCTAGGCCATAATTGAGCTCGGTATTGGCATTGTCATAGGTTGCTGTAATCGCGACAACACCTGTGTCGGCATCTTTTAGCGTGCCTTCTGCCATTCGCTCTGTTTTACTCGTCGAAGCGACTTTCGCATTTTCTGTAACGATTTGGTCCGAAACAGCTTTGAACTGGGATTCAGTCGTGGTTAATAGTGTTTCGATTTTCGTTTTAACTTCGGTACTAACGGTCAGAACTTCAGCCGAAATGATTTCGGAAGTCGCGGCCGAGGTTTCCATTGATGTTAGCGAGGCGGCTTTTGCATCGTTAGCCGTCTCATTTACAAGACTGTTGGCGTTGAGTATTTTGTCGTAGGTATCGGTTTTGTAAAGTGACGCGGTTGCGATGTTCAGCGCGGCACCAATATCTGATGCTAGTAAGGCGACGGCATTAGAGGCGATCTGAACATTAGAAGCAGCGGTAGCCACATTGGTAACTGAGGCCTGTACATTGGTATTGGCTGACGTGGCAGATGCTAATAGATTGATCGCCTGGCTATCATTGGTCACGCCTTGGGCGTTAACCGTTTGATAATACTGGCTCGTTTTTGTGGTCGATTCTAACTTGTCGCGCGCGGTGAGTTCTGCACCTTGAGCATAATAAAGGTTGTATTCAGCCGTGGTTTGGACTGAATCCAACTTTGTCTGCTCTGCGGTGATAGCAGAAAGTGTCGACGTGACGCTTTGTTGCAGATTTTCATTATAGGTATTCATAATAATTTCCTGTTCCTATTTCTAGTTCATGAAAAGTGAATAAATAATGTTCAGTTTTTTGATGATTTGTAATTATTTCGTTCTAACCTTTTTTAATATTTTAATTTTCTAATTCTCTGATTTTTTAAGTTTGGACCAAATTATTAATATCGCTGTGAATATTTATAAGTAGCTGTAATGTAGTTCTTATATCCTTCAATGAATGAAATCATGTTGGCCAGGTGACATAAATTGCTTTCTCCATCCAGGGCAGTTTGATAACGGAATAGGATAGAGGCGAACGTGTAAGCAATACATCGTATGCACGTTTCTCCACTATCAGATCCCACCGGTCTTTTGCATCAGTTAACGAACCATCCCTTACCAACCAATTCCCTCTAAACCCATCTATTGAACTGTGGCCAATGGCCGTCCAATATCCAATCACAGAATTGAGCAAGCTGTGACAGGTTTCTTTGTCTTTCTCTAAAAATTCTATCTCTAACTCAACAGGGTCGTGGAGGCGTAAGCCACAAACAATTTTATTGAGCATCAAATGTTGCTCCGGGGTTTTTGTGCAGCCTGTCACCAGAAACTGGAGGTAGTGAACTGCCCGTCGTTGTGCGCTATCGGATACAAAGGCATCATTCTCAATCAGACCTAAACGTTCAAATAAAGGCTTTATAAAACTCTGTACGATGACCAGGCCAGCATTGCTGACACCCATGGGCGTTAGGATTGGTTCTGGGTTAGAGGCGTCATCAATTAATTTCTTAAGCGCTTTGTTTTGGTTGTTGATTACAGTCGGTGCTAAATCGTGGCGCTTTTCATTCTGCGGTTTTCGGTCCGCTGAGGGTGTTGACGGCGCTGGGTTTTCAAGTAAGTTGGATAACGCTATATGCAATATCTCTGGAAGTTGATATTGAACATTTGAAAATGCGCTGCGAAGGTCTTTCATCGATACACTGTGCTGTTGCATCAGTTGCCAGCAAAAGCTTTGAACGATGGTGTCGGGCGCTATAGAACCCTCTTTATCCGATAACCACTGTTTTAAAACCAATTGTAAAAATACATGCATTTGTTGTTGGCGATTCATTCCTTTAATCGGTGTTTTTGACAAACACTGATAAAATCGATGAAGCATATCGCTTACGGTCGACAGTGAAGCGTTGGATTTTTGAATGGCATCAACAATCCAGGCAAATGGAACAAGGTGTGTTAGACGAAATAACACGGCATTGTTTGTCAGTAAATCACCAAAAATGGAATAAAGGCGATGTGGGGCTGTTGTCATTAAGTCGAATAATAGTCGGTCAATTTCAATCGGATTAGACGTTTTCACCCATATAGGAAGGACGCCGTTTAGAAGTAAATAGCGTGCGATTTCAGTAAATCGTGGGTGGTTAAGGTACTGGGCAGAAAAGTCTTGTTCGAAGGCAACCAGAGACGTTATGTTCCCTGTCGACCGATTTTTCTCAGTACTTACTTTCAATTCTCGTTTGGAATTAATTTGGTCGCGTTGGTTGATTGTGCTTATGGAATTTGGGGTGTTACTGGAAAAATCCAATTCAATGCCCGCTTTAGCTTCCCGCTCGCTTAAAGGTTTGTTTATAGCGTCAGCTAGATGAGTTCCTTTGGCGTCATCGACAAGTACACCATAGGCACCTTTCCAATTTGTTTTTTGTAAGAGCGGCAATTGAAGTTTAAACCCCTCAATGCAATCTTTAATCCGAATGTTAAGGCGTAGGCAAGCCATTGTGGCCATACGAGCCAAGCGTTTTTCTACGGATAAGGTTTGCGTTGCGGACTCTAAACAAATCAACCAATAAATATCGCCCAATTGTTGATGGAGTACGGCAGAAGCGCCTTGCCACAAACCACTTTGTAAAAAGAGGGTGTAGGCTTGGTCTATCGTGTCCTTAGGTGGCTGTAACTCATAAGGAATATGATCGCCTAACCAACATTCAATTGAGGGTGTTTGTCTGTTTGTGACTAAAGCTTGCACGAGAGTTGAGCGTTGGCGATGGCCCGCTATCCACAGTTTAATCGTTTTACTGCTAGTGTTGTTATCCGCATGACTCTGATGGAGTAGGGCGCATAGCTCATCGATCGAAAAGTTAGACAGCTTCGCCAGTCGTTCTTTTGAGAGTGATTGTAGGGCAGTGTTATCATTGACTCCCAGTTTATGACCCGGCCGAAGCAGTTTGCTTTCGAGAAATATGAGTAGCTGTTCTACCGTCCACTGGGATTTTTCTTGTTGTGTGTGTGGAAGTGATTCCGAAGCTGTGTCTTCGTGAGCAGCATCTTCGTTAGATATATCTTCGTTCGCTACTTCTACGTCAGCTGCGTGCTTCGGCTGATTTTTAGTTTGAACATCACCATTAATGGTATAAAAAGGAAACCATGTACTCAGCCAATGTTGTAACGACTGAATATCCGTATAACCGCGTAGGGCGCTTATTAATTGATGGCGATTGTGTTTGGCATTTAGCCAGGGCAAAAGGGTGGCTCTATGTTGCAGTTGGAGCTCATTCCAAAGCGCTTCTACATTGGTATGACTGTAGTCTGATGGGATCTCGTCAGAATTAAGGGCCAATGTTTCAAAGGCAAGAAAAAGGTCTTTCTTGGCCCATTGTTGAATCGCTATCTGTTTAAGGTCAATGTGTTTTTCGACTACAATTTCGGCGTGCAATAGGCCTAATAGCTCACTTACAACCTTTACGTCGTTTTTGAAGGCGAGGCTTTGCAAATTGCTGCTGTTGCCGGTAGTTGGTTTTGACTGTTGGCTAGCCAGTTTAAAGCAAACATGCAGTTCTTGATTGAGCTTGGTTAAATTTACCGAACTGTGATTTTTTAAGCATGCGCTAAACGCCGACCAAAACTCTGAAAGCTGAAATGGGGCTTTAGTGCCGGAACGTATTTTACTGGCTTGCAATAACGCTTGAATCACTAGGGCGGGTAACTGAAACCCTAAGTCAAACCCACATAGGCTGGGGAGCCATGATTGTTTGTGCCATTGCTGCAGCTGCCGGATTAATGCGGTGCAGAATGACAAGGCCTCCGGTTGAATCAGTGTAATTAATACGGACAAATCACTGGCGCGAACACCGTTGAGCAAGCGGATGCTCAGTTCTTTATCGTTGATTCGTTCTAAGGGTTTAGACGCGACGATATCGGCAAGGCTGCTTTTACTGGCGGTTTGTAATTGCGCGTTTTCGCGTCTAATTTCATCCAAGATATTGGCTAGACTCAAATGTGCAATATTGGTGCTGGTGAAATTGGGGTTGTTGGTTTCTCTGCGTGTCGAATTTTTAGCGTCAGCCGTTCTTACGTGTTTTCCTGTGCGTAAATACTCAAGAAAAGCCTGATGGTAATCGCCAGTCCCAATATGGGATGAATGGACGTTGGCGTTTAGTTTCGGTTCTTTTTTGTTGAGATCCAGCTTCAGATCCTGAAATATCGATAGTAGCTCAAAACGGCATTGGTTAGGTTGCTGTACGACCACGTGCATTAACATATCGAGTAATACACGGTATTCAATCTGCTGACGGTGGCAGAGTTGCGATATTGTATCGAAAACAAATTGTCGACGATTGAAGTATGAGCCTTTATCGGCAAGTAAATATTCAAGCAATACCTGCCACACAATTTTCTTGTCGGTATCATTTTGCTGTAAAAGTGTTTGCGTATTTTCTACGTGGGCCAATATAAATCGATGTTCTTGTGGGTTAATAACTTGTACCACTAACGCTAATTCACGTTCTCCAAAATGTTTTAGTATTCCTTGTCTTACGTTTTTCGATGCACCTTCTTGCTTAAGAATTGTAGCCATTCGGCTGCTGTCTTGTTGTGTGAGTACGCTGAACAGTTCATCACTGTTGATGCTTTCCAGCACCTTTTTAGACTGACCGGCAACCGATACAGCAACAGTTTTACTGCGCAGACTGTTGTGGAACATTGATCGCATCAATTGCCAATAGTCTGGTGTGGACTCAATTTTTGAATCGTCTACGCCTAGAGTTTTTTGTTCATGTTGATGGATCATGCCGATGGCAGTAACAAAAGTACTGGATACCGCGCCCATGGTTTCCAATTCAATTGCCGCACTGGACAGCTGGTTCACAAGGACAGAAAATTCGATGTTATAGTGCTGAGCTAGCCTTCTTAAGGTCGAAGAAATAAAGGCAACTGTGTTAAAAATCGTACCTCTGTCCACGAGTAAATGGGTGAGGATGACGTACCACAACTCATTTTTAAATTCGCTGGTATTCGTGGTCGCAATTTTTTGCTTGGCTTGGGTGGTGACGACATTATCGGCATAGGAACAAATGAAATCGCCTTGCCAGGGTTCCAATAAGTGGACAATATCAAACAATACGGATTCGCCTAATTGCCATACAATGCGCTTTCTGACGGATTCCGATTGGCCAAGCTCCTTAATGATTTCTAGAGTCGTGTTCGGTTCGTGCTTGATCTGGTTTTTGAGAATGTCGAGTGCTGTTTCATTTCCCTTAAACCACCAAGGTGTGGTGCCATGTAAAAAGAACCATCGGGTAAAGGCATTCCACGATTCATTTTTATCGAATATTTGGAAGTTACTATCGCCTGCGCTAAACACGCCTAATCGTTGTTGATTAAATAACTGTGTAAACGCTTCGTGTATGCATTCCCTAATGCGTTTAGGCAGTTCGGTAGGCAGGTCTTCTAGATCAATATCGCCGAGATCCAAGGCGAGGGTTTCTATTCGCCATGTTTGGGTGCTGGGGCACACTTGCTCAAAGTACAATTCTAGCTCTTCAATGAGAACTGAATTGCTCCAACGGCTAATAAAATCTTGCAGCTCGACCGCTTTATCTTTTTGGTCGAACTCACTTTGCCAGCGACATTTTGCAATAACGTGTTCAGCTTGCATTGCTTGTGCCCCCAGATTTTCTTGTTGTTGTTTTTGTTGCTGCGGTTGTGCTCGAGTTTCTGGTTGTGGTTGTGGTCGTGGTCGTAGCTGAAGGCTCCGCAGCTGTGTCAGTGATCTTGGGTAATTTCAGTAGTGTGGCCAAATTCTTAGCCGCAGTTGGCCATGAGATAGTCGGGTCTATTGGTATCAGTTGGTTCGGAAACATGCAGGGCGCAAGGCCTTTTCCGGCGATTAAACCGTTATGCCATGGGACAAAATTATTCACTAACTGTGTGAATCCGGAAAACGGTGGATAAAGCGGTGTCACATCAACGTGTGCAGGCCAATGTAATTCGATGAGTGTTTCGACGAAGGCTTTAAAATTGTCTTGCTGAAATAACGAGATATAGCCGGGAAATAACAGCGTAGCGTTGAGTAAGTAGGGCGCAGGCGCGGTGCTGAGCACGTCTGTATTTTCTAAGAGTAATACATGTTCAATAAGCAATAAGCCCATGCGTTGATTGGCTAGCCATGTGAGTTGATCGGCATGGGCTTGGTATACGGCTTCATCTGGCCTAATGCGTTTGACGCTTTGCTGCGTGCTTTTCGCTTGGTCATTTTTAGATTGATCCGTGGTTGTTTCAGAGGCGCTATTAGGATCTTTTGGCCAAATAATATCCATAACGTTATTATCGCCTTCCCGCAAACGGTCGACGTTTGTCTCGCGCTTGATTGAAATATCGGTGTCAGGCAGTGAGAAGGTATTATTGCTGGTGGGGGTTGCGCTAGAAAGCCAGCTCAGAAAATCATCATTGGTAAGTAATGCGGCGAGTTGACCGGCTATGGGCAATAAATAATGGCGTAAACCTAAAAGTATATTGAGCTTAAGCTCAAAAGTAGAATAATTGTCGACATCAGAAGGTAATAGTTTTGCTTCTGCAAAAACGCGACGTTGGTCGAGTTGACCGTCAACAGTTGGTGGATAGGTCTTTTGTTCCCATAGGTCTTTTAAGACCTTATTCTGATCGGATATGGGTATCTTCTTCAGTAAACCGACGATTGCACCTGCAGACATTTTTTTGGATATCAATAAGTCTGCTATTGCTTGGCGTAAATCCTCTTTGTCGCTATGGGCTGGGCCAATCAATTTCGACAGCAGTTTGGGGATTGGCGTATTTTGCAGTACCGTTGCCAGTTCTGCGAAGTCCGTTTTTGTGATGCTAAAGCGCCCTGGGCGACTCAGTGCATTGGCTTCATTACAGTGGAAAGCGGATGTTCGGTAATACGATAACAGTTGATTGTTTTGCAGCCAGATACTTTTTATTATAATCCGGCTCTTTGTATCACTGCCATACCAGTGGCAGGTGTTGATCATATCGTCGTATTCTGCACCGTCCTCACCTTGGCGAGCCATTAAGTGCGTAAGCATATGGTCGCGGCGGCTTTCAGATTCTTGATCGCTTTCGATATGTTGACGTAATTGATAAATGTATTGGTTAAACGGGTCGTTACAATATTTTTTCCACGCATCGCGTTCAACCAACTTTTCTTCCCGCGTAGCATCGTACTTATAATTAAAGCTATCGTTACCGCGCAATAATGGTTTTACATCCGGAATGCCGTATAGCGGTTGAAAGTAGTATGTGGTCGAGAACTTTTTATAGGTAATGTTGGGGTTGGCGGTAAGCCACTGATCCGCTTCTTGATAGGTATCTTGAAATGAAAATAAATCGCCAACATGCGCGAGCTGTGAAAATTGATTGGCGAGCAGTTGATCGTAGACCATTAGATAGCCTTTTAACTGCCGTGATTGCGCAACACGATAACTGGGTGAATTCGATTGTAAAGAATTGGGGCCAATGGCATAAATATCGGGAAAGGTATTTTGCACTGAATAATACTGTTCAATATCTCGATACAGCCCGGTGGGTAACGCGGGTGTTAAATCAATCGATGCGTTAATGCTGGCGGCTTGGTGGTCGGCTTTCAATTTGCGTAGATAAAGGTCGACCTGTTGATCCAGCTCTGGTTCGATCACCACGGCGTTTTGCGAAATTTTGAACGTTGACGACGGCAGTATTTGTGCGATTTCGGTTCCGAGTATGGCAATAGGGTCTTCTGTTTTACTCGGGGTAGTGGACAATGAAAGGCTTAAACCGTCTAAACCTAGCACGCCGTCAATCTTGGTGATTAACGATGCAATGTCGATAAGGCGAACGCTTTTGCATTTTTCGCCGAGTGGATTATCATCACCCATCCAGCCGTTATCGAGTTTTGGTCCGTTAAATATTTCATCGGCGCTTAGACCGTCGCTTATTAATTCTTGGTAGCCGGATTGGTTAACCAGTGGGCTAACGTAATTCGCAAGTACTTGTAGTATCTGACTGTAGACTTTTTGTGATGAAGCTGTTTTGTCGAGCAGAACGGTCCCGTTAAGGAGAATGCTTTTTGAAATCAGTATCTGGGGAGTTTGGAATATTTCAGTGAGATTGCGATTACGCATCAATAAACGCATGACCTTTGCAATTACGAGTTTTTCAAGCTTATCGTTGGAATCCGTATTGCTCAGTATCGAATCAGGGTTAAAAAATATAGTGCTGGTATAGCAGCCTGTAACGTCATTATCTTTTGTGCTTTCTACTTCGATGTAGATGTTTTTCACTTCAGGAACTTGATCAACCACTATTTTGCGATAGTCATCGACCGTAATGGGGGAGCACGTGAGAATATCCTGAGGCTCGAAAAACTGGTCTTGGTAATTGATTTTACCGTCGGCACGGGTAAGCACATCGGCGATGGGAAACTGTGCGCAGTAACCCAATTCGGTTAGTGCGTAGCAGAGTTGATCCAAAATCGTGACGCCGGGGTCACTCTCGTTGTAGTTGCTCCATTTATTACCCGCGAGTGCCTTGATCATATCTAGGCCGTCGCTTTTTAGCTCGGCGAAATTCTGATCGATAGGTAACGGGGCATCGACGATAAAGGTAGCACCATTGCTCATTCGGCTACCTCCAATTCGTTAGATGGCGTTAAGTTTAGAATTCCTGAATCGGTGCTGGGGCTAACGCTAAAGAGATTGTGTTTTACAGCCGAAACCAAGATTGCATTGTCTTGCTGTGGTGTAATGATTTCAGAAGTGATTTCAGTGTCTTTTCCTGTTCCGCCTTCTGTGGCGGTAGTGGTATTGCGCGTTGCTGAAGTTGTGGTTTCTTCAGTGCTGCCCCGTACTGTGGGTATAGGGGAAAGCATGACCTGCAAACTTATTACGCCTGCTACGCTGCTGGACCGAGTGAGCAAGGTTACGAGGTCTGAGCGATTCACGCCGTTTTGTAAGTCGGCCTGGGGCTGATCGCTTTCAATCCATGGAGACAAATACATTTTCAAGTCTTGATTTAACTGTAAAAGAACCGCGTTGGCGTTGCCTTCGCTGATTAAACTCAGATGCGCGGTAACGGTTAGTATTTGGTGTTTTAAGTTAAACACCTCTACCGATGCCATGGCTGAAATACGCGATGCGATGTAGCTTTGTATGGTGTACTGCTGGCATGCGCTAACAAGGGGACGAAAAGCGTTTGTGGCTAATGAATTTGCGTAGCTGTTTACTAGGCCAATGCGGATTTTTCCGGGCTTCGTTCCGTTCAATGTTTTTGCGTAATACAGATTGCGGTAGGCGGTATGGGCCATGTCGTCGTAATTGGTTTTGCTACTGCTGCGGTCTTTACTTTCCAATCTTTGGCTCACGCGCGATAAATAGTTGTCATTGTTTTCTGCGTGTGCACCATTGAAAGACGGAAAAGGTTGGGCGATTGTTGAGACCTTGGCATTTTTTTTGAGCAATGCCGCGATGATGTCTGCGTCGATCTCAGGCGTTTCTCCGTTGGGCACTTGCTCTACGTCGGAGCGCTGGAGTTTAATCGCTTGCGTATTCATGTAGCTGAATTTAACGTTTACGTTTTTTTTCTGCGTTGCGATGGCCAGCCAAAAATCACTGTTGGGCATAATGGGGGAGGGGAAGTAAGATAATGCCGTTCCCGCATCTGTTGTATCTTTTGTACCGGTTGTAGTCGTTGCTTCTGTCGCTCCAGAAGCATTAGCGCTCATTTCAGCTTGGAGTGTAATTACCTGGGCTGCGGTCAATTGGGGCACTTCGAATTTAATGATCCCGGAACAGTTTAGGTTGTTTGTATTATTCTCTAATATATTAAGTGCTTCCCACCCAGATTCACCCCAGTAAAAATAACCCACACTGCCTTTACTTAATTCCGTAACATCGGCATCTTGGTTCAGCTCGACATAGAGCGTAATTGCGCAGGGAGCGACGACTTCTTTCAATCCAATGTACAAACATCCTTGACCGCTCACGCCGGTAAATAATGGCAGTGTTTTTTCGGGAGCCGAAGTGCTGGATGTTAGTGAGCTGCTTGAGCTGGTATTGGTGGTGCTTGAAGATAGCTCTGAAGTTTGTGTTGACGTTTGCGTCGAGGATGCTGAAGCTGTTCCAGCGCTGCTATTTTGAGTGCTGGCTTGTTCATTCGCAAAAGACTCTGGAACCAAATTGGACCAACCAATTGAATTTTTAGGGCTAACGGCATTGTAAACTTGGTAAGGCTTAAAGCTCCCGTAATGGAAGATGTCCAAGGGGTAATTTTGAGCTGAATCATTTATGGGCGTCAGTTGTGTTGCGTTATAGCTAACCACCAAAGCCGTTTGCTTCGGGCTGTAGGGCGTGTTGGGCATTGGCTGAAGCGTATTCGCATCAGCCGTTGTGGTATCAACAGCGGTGGCGCTGTCAGCAGCGGAAGCACTATCGGTACTCTCTACACTATCAGCGGCGCTTGTAGTTGAGGTGTCTGTTGAGGTGTCTGTTGAGGTGTCTGTTGAGGTGTCTGTTACGGTGCTGGCATCCGTACTGCTAGCGCTGGCATCACTGGTCGTATCGGTTGCGCCTGCGGTATCCGTGGCCGAATCTTTTTTATCTTTCTTACGAAAGGGCGCTGTTACGATTTTTTTAAGTCCGTTGAATATGCCTTTCGTAATCTTACCAATGCCTGAAACAGTTCCCTTAATGATCTTTCCTAGAAGACCGAGTATCGATTCAATGATCTTTTTAATTAATCCGATGACTGTTTTTATTGCTTTTTCAACAAGACCAACGACGGACTTAATTGCTGAGGTCACGGTTTTCAGCAGTTTTTTAACCACTCCGGTAATGGCGCCAACAACTTTTGATACGCCCTTCATTACCGACTTAACCGCATCTTCAACGGCTTTCATTATCTTGGCGACTGTACCGCCGCCCTCTGCCTTTTTAATCAGAATCTCGGCATTCTTAAGGGTAATGTCGGATACGACCTTAGGGTATAAATCATTACCAAAAGCATGTGCGGGTTGGCACAGTGTAAAGCGGATGTAACCGGACTGCGCCTTTTCAATTAAGGGCAGGGCGGCTTTGACCAAATCCGGATTTGGTGCGGATAACGAAAATACACCGGGCGTTGTAGACGTGCCGGTTGCATCAAACTTGAAATCAGAAGTACTCTGCGGAAGGTTTTTAGTGGGTAACGCTGGTGGAACCGCAAGTGGCGTCGTTTGTTGAAACATCTGCACTGGAGGCGGCGTTCCGGTTTGCGTTGGCAATATCTTCCAACTGCGACCTTCAAGTAAAGACCAATTCCCCATAAAGGCCGTATTGTTAAAATGATCTTTCGGTGGACTACCGTCGGGGTCTAAAAATGTATTGTAAGGCGCATAATAATCGCGGAAAAGAGCGGGGATATTATCCCATTCTTGAACCAGGGTTAACGAAGACAGAGGTTTAGCAAAACACTCATTGCTGCCCATATAAAAATACGAACCCAATTCTGGGATCGGACCCAATACTTGCACCGGGCCGGTATTGGGTAATATCGACGTCGTATTGCCCATGCTGAATTGACTGAAATTAGTGACATCGGTCTGGATAGAAACCGAGTTCAATAGAACGTGCTGCTCTAAATCTATAGACGCCGCCATCATGACTTTAAACATCGGCCAGTCACAGCTTAAACCATCGGGGTTTTTCGTGAACGCTTCAATCGCTGGGTCGGCTTCACTTAAAACAACCTGAAGAATGATGACATTATTATCCATCAACTCAGAAGCCTGAATATTTGTGGCCGTGACTTCAAACCAAGCCTTCTTGGTGCTCAGATAAAACTGACTCAAATTGAAATAGCTTGTAGGAAGCATTTCATCCAATGTCAGGGTTATCGTGATCGTGCGTATACCGCCTTGCAAAAAAAGCATCGGTGAGCCGAACGCAAAACCCTGTTGGACACTGACTCCGTTGGTATTACCAAAAGCATCCCAACTCTGAATTTCTTGATCTTGATTTTTCACCACCTCAGTGGCACTTTCTACCGTACTGAGATACAGCTTAGGCGTTATGAATGCCTCGATCTCTGCCTCTGTGGGTGCGATTGTTGGTGCAACTGTCGGGGCAGTAGTCGTTGCAGAATCTGTTGTTGAAGTTGTTGTTGAAGGTACCGTGGACGTGGATGACGATGCATCAGTAGCCGAATCAGTCGTTGTTGACGCGGCTGTTGAAGAATCTGTAGCGGAAGAGTTAGTAGAGGAAGTGTCAGTAGCTGAAGTCGTGCCGCTAGCACTTGAATTCGAAGCCCCTGTTTCAGTTGTAGAGCCAGTCGCTGTAGTCGCACTGCTCGTTGCAGAAATAGAAATATCGCCCAACTGACTGCCGTCTGACAACAGCGCACTATCAGGCGAGGGAAGATAATAAAGTGTATTCACCTCACCAATTTTGGCTCGGTTAAGATCACATTGCGTATCGTTAACAAAAACAATCGTACTCTTGTCAGGATAAACGCCGGCACTAAAACCTGTACCCGCAGGCAATGATAACGAATCAATATTATCCGCTAACTCAAGACAAACAAAAGCCTGATCGGCCTTAGCACCGAGAAGCGTTTGTTTTAGAACATTCTGATAATAAAAGTCCAAATGCTGACCGCTCAACAGATTAATCTGTTTCTGCTGAGTCTTCATCAATTCACTAAACGAAATGAGCAGCGAAGTATCAGGAAAGTCATTCTCCTGCCACTTCATGTCATAAAATTCTTGCTTAGCGCTATCGATCACCTGCAAGAAAAAACTGAATGCCTTATGGTAAATCGACCATAACTGATCTAACAGCGCATCAAATGGCTTTTCAGTCGCTGGCTGAGACTTAGGCTTCTTCTGAGAACTCGTCGCCTTCCATACCGAATCAAAATTATTAAAAACAGTCGTGTTTGGGGGCAGAACCGCGCCGTGTGTTTTAATTGAAAAATACTGCTGCAACGCTACCATCTTCCACAATTGCTTGGCGATACCGTCTCGAATCGACTTTTCCATAAAGGTATACAAATCATATGACTGATTTGTACTGGCCATACACTTGATCCAGCCATCGATCGTACTAAATACTCGTTCTAATAAAGTGAATAGGGCATTGATCGACTCTGCATTGTCGCGAATACACTGCGCCGTCGATAGCGTCACAACATTACTGCTTTTAGAATTTGAAGGAGCAGTTGTGGAATTGGATTGATTGGACGGTGCTTGCTTGGAGCTTGTTGATTGCGAGCTTGCTAATGCAGAGGTGGATTGCCCAGATTTCGTTTGATCCGAAGCACTATAGATAGACTGATTCGCAACCGTCGTTTGATTGATATTACGCTGCAACTGCGAAAACTGCATATGGTCACGGGTGTAATCCGTCTTACTAATTACGGCTAACAAAATCACAGGGTCTTTAACAAAAAACGACTGCCAACTGCCCGACAACTGATTGTCTTGGTTGTAATACAATATCAATTCAGCAAAACGCGCGGCAAATGCCAAGCGATCACGGCAATCCCGCCCATCGATTAAAACACTATCGGGGTTAAGCGCACACTTAATCTGCTGCGTGCGAGAAGAGGAATTGACCGCTTGCGCCATTACTAAGTTGTCACCTGCAAATTAGTACCTTCAAGTAGAGAAAATGGAAATACATGGTTATGCCGTGTATTCGTATTCTTAACCGTATAACTAATTGCTAGATTCACCGTCGACCCGCTATTACGTGTAAACGTAACATCCACAGAATCCACCGTTATTCTCGGCTCGTTCTCTAACAGTGTCGTTTTCACCGACTGCTCAATCTCGTCCTTCAACGTTGCATCTGCATTGCGAAACAAAAAACTCGATAAATTGCTTCCAAAATCAGGAATTAAACTCCGCGCACCACGCGGTGTTTGCAACACCAAATCAATTGACTGATTAATATTGGTTTCACTGCCACTCAATACAACCTGATTCGTCGATTTGTCAAACGTCGGTGGAAACGACCAACCGGAGCCTAAAAAACTTTCTTCCGTCATCGCCGTCGCTTGACTAGACGCCGACGTACTGCTCAACGCTGTTGTAGTGCTTGGGTCTGACGTTCGTACATTCGCAACATTCTTAAACAAAGGTGTTGCATTACTTGAACTCGCTGACTGTCCCATATTGAACTAACCTCCAATCATCACAGTGAAACACCCTAAAACAATACTGCCACCGTGAGCCGTAGAATCACCCAAACGCGCCGCAGGCGTTCCACCAATCATTACCGTTGCCGAACCTTTGACAATCGAATCCGGAGGCCCCACACACACCAACATATCGCCAACCTTTGCCGCTGGTAACTTACCAATCAAAACAGTCGGCTCACCTGGACCGGTAACCGGACCGCCTACATGCGGAATAGGGGGCACACCCGGTGTGACCATTGGGCATACATGCATATCTGTTAATCTTGCCGCTGGAGGCATATCGTTCTCTTCTCTTATCTTCAATTATCTTATCTTTAATTTTTCAGTTTTTTTCTGTTCTGTTTTATTCTTCTCGATTCTGCTTCAATTATTCCCGACATGAACAAAACTAGGGTAGTGCCGGGGATTGATTTACCTGACCGTGTGCAGCATGGATGCTGCAGTCGAGCCCACAGGGACGTGTTTATGGCGTGTCAGGAAAATCAATCCCCGGTACTAACCGGGACACTCCACAAAACCACCCAAGACAACACCCAACCAAAAACCCTAGTTAATCATCACCATCCCACCCTTAAGGGTTAACGTCGCACTCCCCTCAACCTGAGCAGTCGCACCACCCTTAGCCGAATATTGAGCCGAAGCCTCCTCCTTAACATTAATACCCTTAACACTCACATCACCACCCGAAGCCTCAACCGACACCCCAGTAGAACCCTTAACAGAAACCGCCTGCGTAGCCGAAATCGTAATATCTTTCGGACTCTTAATCTCAATCCCAGACGAAGACATCACAATCGAATTACTGTTCTCATCCTTAATCGAAATCTGCTTGTCCTTATCCGAAAGCTCAATCGTATTCTTGTTCGGCGTAATCAGCGTTAGCACCTTATTCTCATCATCAAACATCACCCGTAGCTCACTCTTACTGACAATGCCCTTCATCGAATTTTTCTCATTCGGCGTAAAGTCTGAATATGGCTTATTCTTCTGACTGTATAGACTTCCCAAAATAACCGGATAACGCGGATCTTCATTCAAAAACCCCAAAATTACTTCGTCACCCACCTCAGGTAAAAAGAAAACACCCTGACCACTCGTCGAATAAAAATTCGATAACCGTGCCCACAAGCCTTCACCATTGTCATTAAACAAGGCTACCTCAACCTGAATGCGATACTCGGAATCTGGGTCCGAATCAATTTTTTGAACCACACCCGTAAACAAACCCTGAATACCCGGCAACAAACCCGCCGCAGGAGGAGCCTCAACCTCATGCTCCTGAATAAACCAATTGGAATCTAAACCAATGTTCAACTCCGTAAACCAATTACCATCAATAATGTCGTGACGCGCCGCCGACACAAAATGGTCGCCATCAAAGCGTGCACCCACACCGTCGATCGTTACGTACTTACCCGGCGTAATTGTTGTGCAGCCTTGCATACGAAGGTCACCCGTAATTTTGGATAGCTCACTCTTTAACATTTGCGCCTTCGCCCAACTGGTTAACTCATCCGTTGTTTCAGCAGCCGTGGTTTGCAATTCGAAAGTAGAAAGACCGACAACATCCGAAAGCGTCTTACTGCTAATATTCCCAGGCCCAGCCAAACTGTTGGAAGCCTCCGCCGTAATCAATTTTTGATTCTGGTAATCCCACGCCGACGCCTTCACCTGAGCCAATTGAGAAACAGAATTGAGGTCCGCATTAATATCGTAAAGATTGTCGCCATAGGTTAGCGTCGTTACTGAAGAGGTATCACTGGTCGGGTCAAAGACACTGACCTTGCCATTCAGTGTACTAACAATCATGCTGTTCACCTCAGCACGTGCGAGCATAAAATCCCAATCGGTGGTGTAGTACTGAACTAACTCAGGAATCACAACCGTTGTCGCTGTCACGTCAGACGATAAACTCGAATTTCCAATCAGCGTGCTAATCACATCACTGTCTTTCTTCTTGCTATACGCCGAACTTTTACGTCCAACCGTCATTTTTATCGCTTCGTCTTTACATTCAATCAGCAACATAGGGCCAGTTGAATTATGAACACGAACACTCTGTTTAGTGATAATCCCCGTGAATAAAACACTATTGGTATTGTTGTAGCCCGCCTCAATGGTAACGGCATTACCGGGAACGAAGGTATCTGATGCGCTGACCGGGAATTTCTCTTTCGAAGGGCTGCCGTCCAAAATAGTAATCATTGCGGTAGAGATGCGATTAATACTCTGCTCTACATGAATCGCATGCACCTGAATCGTATCGTCAATGGCCGAACCCTTGATCTTAATGCCATAGGAAATAAGGCTGCCAATCGTTGTTGTGGTCATTGAATAGTTCCCTTAGATACCGAAGTGCTTTCGGGAGCGCTGCCCTCAGGCACAAGCGGAGGAACCACTATCTGACTGCCCGCGGTAATCTGACGAAACTTGTTTAAACCGTTATAGCGTGCGACCTGAATGTAATAGTCTGGCGAGTCCAGAATGTTTTTTGATATTTGCGGCAGGGTATCGCCTTCGACAACACTGACAAGGTGGGTAATGTCAGGTGATTCATCCGCATCCTGCTGGGCGCGAAGGGAAGGGTTAATATAGGACGTAAACGCAAGCGATACCTTTGCTCGCAGGGCTGTTCCGTCTGGTTTAAAATACGTATACGACGAATCGAAAGTAGTGAGTACTCCCTGAAATGAAAGTCCCTTGCCCCAGTAAACGGCCACAAAATTTGGGCGATGAATTTCACCGTTGTAGTCGTATACGACGGTTGAAAGATTGGTGATTTCGGTGGGTAGGTCTACGCGGCTACTATCGACAACACCTGTACAGTCAATGGTGATGTCAAAGCTGAGTTTTTCGCCGGGTGTCTTATTGTATTTTTGTGATGGCGCACTTGCATCAATTGGCTGCTCTTCATTGTATTCAATACTACGTCCCCATTTTAGTGACTCGGGGTTTAGCATTACCACGTATTCGGCAACTTTCGAGTTAAACTTTTCGTCTTTATATGCGACGAGTCGCATGTTTTTAAATGTCGTCATTGGAAAAGATCTAGGCTCTTAATATATCTACGTTTTCGATGTTTAAAATTATCAATCTAAGCTGTCTACTTACCTGAACTGTCTGGCCACCTGAGCTATGTATCTACGCTAACAAACTAAATAATCCATAACGTTATCGGTCAAAGCTATTGGTCTGAGGTTTATTTCGGAGTGCTTTTAAGCACTCTTGTACCAACTGCTGTTTTAGGGTGCTTAAACTTTTGCTATCTAGGGAGGATTGTTTGTCCTCCTTAGGCGTGTTTATAGTGGTTTTAATCACAAGTTCTCGAATTTCAACGGCCATAAAGTTATCTTCGTTTTATCAATAAAAGACTGTCTTAATTTTTGCGGGTGTTAATTACAACTGATTAATTATTATCATCTAGTCACCAAAGAGATTCGCAATGCCCATGTCTTGACTATCGCGACTGTCTTCGACTTCAAAGTATTGATAAGCAAACTCAAGAGTTTCCACTAGAAGGGTGCTTTCTTGTGATTTTAAATCGGTCATCGACCATTTGAGTGGGTAAGCTTTTTCAAAGCTCCACTGCATATTGGTTTGGCCATCTTCATCGTAGAGGTTGACCATAATGTTTTTTGTTGTAATCGCGGTACTCAGACCCGAATCTAATGTGAGCTGACACCATTGGATAAGAGGGGAGTCTGATAACACAATACCGCGCTTCAAAACCAAGTTGGGATATGTGGTAATGGTGGGGAGCCGATACTTGAAACGGTTTTCCCCCCCACACACGACATCCTCAGTTCCCAGCTCTTTACTCAAGCCCGATACCTCTTGAAAGGCAGTATCGCTACTGGCGCTTTCGCCGGATATCGTTACGCCAAAGTAAAAGCTGGTTTGTAAGTCAGTCGGCATTAGGCGTTAGTCACAATTAATTGTTCGTGAGCAATTTCTAATGTGTTGACCGCCACCTCATTACTGTCTGACTTCAAGTCAGTGCCGGTAATTTTGGTGGGCCATGCATTGTTTAACTGCCATTGCATGGTGACTTTTCCATCTTCATCTAACAATTTAATCAAGACTGTACGTCGTTTAATGACGTTCATCTCAATCTCATCCATCCATGTCCAGAACTTATTGTCGTTGACAAAAACACCGCGTTTCATTGTGATATTGCCGTACTTAGCAATACCCGGCATTTTGATCGTGGAGAACAAGGTGCTGTTACTGTGTCGGTATTCGATAATTTGAACTTCTTTATCCATTCCTGAAACTTCTTGGAATGCGACGCCTGTCAATTCTGTTCCAAGATCTACCTCGAAACGAAATTTGGGCATTGGCCAGGTAGAGCCTTCTTTACTTCCGTCATCAGCCATGACTGATCCTCTCTATAAATTAGAAATTGTTTTAGCGCTCTCTTGCTCGGAATGAAGACCGAACAAGGGCACGTTTTTAGTTTAAAAACGAATTAAAAAAAATATAATCGAAAAATACTAGCCTGATTTAGCCTGTTGCTGAGCAAAGGTAATCACGATAAATTCAGCAGGGTGTACAACTGCGACTTTTACCGATACGCGCATGTAACCGTTGAGTAAATCGTCTGCTGTCATGGTAGAACCTAAACCGATATCCACCTGGAAGGCATCAGCAGCCGAAGCGCCTTGTAATCCGCCTTCTTTCCAGACATCCATCAAAAAGCTCCCAATCATACTTTTCACACCGGCCCAGGTATTTGCGTCATTGGGTGCAAACACATAAGCACGGGAGGCAAGTTTTACCGACTGTTCTAGGTAAATTAACGTTCGTCTTACTGAGACGTAGCGCCAGTCCTGGCTGTTGCCGTCTAGCGTTCTTGCACCCCAGATAAGAATGCCTTGGCCAGTGAAAAAGCGAATCGCATTAATGGATTTACCGGATACCGCATCGACGTTCAAGCCTGCTTGTTCGGTTTCATTTAAGCGAATTGGTAAACTAGACGCACCGACAATGCCGGTGTTAGCCGGAGCATTCCAAACGCCTTTGGATGAATCGTTAACCGCGTATACGCCTGCCATTGCGCCACTGGGGGGCAAAATGTTCGCATCGCTGAGTACGTGGTTAATGATTTGCGCATAAGTCGCACTGGAAGCAACAAGCGAGGCTTGCAACTGGCTATTGGACATGGCGTTTGTGGCTGGTGGGTTTTCGATAAGATTAATGATCGCATCTGCATCGGGATTTGGAGCCGCAGGAGGGTTCACTATCGCATCCAATTGTTTTACATCACCGCCAAATAGGTTAGTAAAATCAATGTCTGAAGACTGCATGATGGTGGTGCCCACAAAAGGGTAGTAACACACACCACGATCCAAACCATTTGCACCGGTATTGTCGCGGAAGGTTTGAATGTCGTCGGTATACAAAATCGGATCGGGGTCAGTACCGCCAATCACATCAAATAAACAAACGCAGGTTTGCATTTCTTCTGCTTGAAGCAACATGCTTTGCATTAACGTCCCATTGTTCGCGACAGACATTAACGTCGCTTCAGGACAGACATACATCGTGGGCTCGGTTTCTTTCTTGAGAAGTTCCAAGCCGGATTGTAAGTCGGATAACTGCACGTTCGGATTGACAACTTGGTCAGAAGGCGAGTCCATTGGTTTTTTGCTCGATGGCCCGTAAGTGCCGATCGCAACAATGTATGCGTCGCCGCCGCCATTTTGGTAAAACAACTTAATACTATTGTACAAATAGTAAATGGTGTTGGGGTCTGGCAATATTGAATAAATTGTGCCGTTCAGCGTGAGGTAATCACCGGAGGTGGGCGCTTCCTTTTGCTCGACCAAATAATATTCTGGGTTATATTGCCGAGCGGCATCCGCCGGTGCGGGAGGATCTGGCAGCATAAAAAATGCTTGAAATTCCGCGAACGAGGTGATTTTAGTGGGTTTATTGTAATACGACTTTCCGTTGTATTCTGCTTGCGGTGTGTAACCGATAAACGCCGGTACCGCAGTGGCTACCGGTACAACAGAATTGGGGAATGAATTGACTTCGTCAATATAGACCCCTGGAGTTGCTAAGCTAGACATCGACATAATATTCTATCGCCTTGGTTTCCTGATTGAATGGATTCATTTAATAAGTTTTTACGTTAAATTACAGATTGTGAGTTTGTTAAAATCGCTTAACCCTTGCTTGGGGTTTTCAAGTTATTATTGTGTTCTTCGTTATCGTTTGTTTTATAGGTATACGTACACGGTAGAGTAGATCGGGTTACCGGTGTTTTCTGTTGATACGTTGAATTGGTGGTTCTTGGGCGTCGGTAAGCCTTGAATTACGACGTTTTCAATCTGTTCGGTGCTGAAGCTCATTGATGGCGTGACGCGATCGACCAAGTTAAATGTCTCTTTGGGGTTTTCTTTCATCATAAATTGCGTATCCCCAGAGCTAAAGCTAAGTGCAGTTTCACCGCTTGGCATGGTGATGCTTTCGGGCTTTTCAAAATTGATGCCGTCTTCATTCGATACGATGGGGTCATGTAATGTCGTCTGGCTTCGATTGATCAAATAGTATAACCATTGTGTTTTTCTAGCCTCGAAACTGACAACGTAACGGACATTTTCGCCTCCTGCGGAAATAATATCCGCGGGGTAGATTAATATTGTTCCGATTGCATTATCAATAAATATGGAGCGTGATGACAGTACGGGATTTATCTCTAATTGGACGTCAGAGGTGTTACTGTCCTTAATGTTTTTCGAGCTTAATTCTATTTGTCCGACCCAGTCTAACGGTAGATCCGTTGTTAGGCTAAATTCGTCGGCGTTGAATATTAGCGTAAACCCAAACGGTTCATTGTCAAATAAATTGTCTAGGTATTCCAGGAATTCTACGGTGTTAACGTGTGAAGTTGAATAAAAAGTAAATACGCTGTTATTCATTGTTGATATCAATGAAAATCGATTAATGATCCCTTGAGTTTGATTGTTGGGGACTACCTTACAGTTTTTTAAAGTGCCATCGTTAAAGTAATTATGTTTGAATTCTATTTGAAAAAGAGCTTGCATCATGATGGCGCCGCCTCGCTAGAAGTCTGCTGAACGCTCGCTACAGTGCCCAGGATTTGTTCTGCTTGTACTGAAACGTGTCGTATTTTGTAAATGATCGAGGGTTGGTACTTCGCGCCCAGGGCGCTCCACAAGTTATGTGTTTTTTCGTAAGGCGAGTTTTCAATCTCGAATTTCAGCGCGGTTATTCCAGCTGGCAATTCGGGTTGATTTTTTCGGTTGAAAGATGTTTCTGGCTGAATAAACGCTACCGTAGCCGTCAAAAATTTGAGCGATTCATCATAGCTGTCGAAATTGGCCGTGAACAACACGTCCAAGTTAAAGTGGACGGATGGCATCATATTCGTAACCTGAGTCGTGTTTCGATTTTTCCCCCCGTAAAATTGCTTTGATGTTTCTTGCTCCAAATTAATGAGTGTAATGACAACCTTGTTCTGATTTTTTTGCGACACAGAGCCGCTGGCGTCGACCAGGTTGTTGAGAACGGTGACGCCTTCGTCTAATCCAAATTTATTCTTAAGGTACTGGTCGAGCCGGCTTTGAATAAAAATTAAAGCACTATCTATCATTGTTTACATCCAATCCTCTGCCGAATGGGGCGGCACATAAAAGTAATTGTTAATTGTTTTGTGAAGGATGAGTAAATATTTATTACAACTTATTACAACTTATTACAACTTATTACAACTTATTACACGTTATTACGGCTTATTACACGTTAATGAAAATATGTTTACGTGATAAGTTTCACAAGGGTCGGAGAGACTAACACAGGAAAATTAAGCTGAGAACAGCATCAAGTGACGTCGGTAGGCTAAAGAGATATGACGGAATGTGGAGTGTTACCGTTGTGGGGGTTTTTGAAATCGATGGGTTTGTTTCAAAATAGAACTTAGATGTGTTTTCTGTTTGAGTGGTAAATGTTGGACGTTTTTGGTTTTTGTTTGGGTCGATAAAAAACTGAGTTTGCTTATGTTTTGTGCATTCGAAAATTAATATCTTGTTTAGCACCTAATTTATCTACTTATGTTAAAACGGTATTTGACACTATGGCGCCGTATTGTCCGTATGGTCGAGTGCGGCATTTATACCTGTTAATAATGGTTTTGCTAACGTTCGTCGCGCCAGTAAAGTGTGTGGGGTGACAACTGTTTTGATCTGGTACAACCCTAAATCAAGTTCGTTATATTGAAAGGTTACGAAAGTGGACATTATATTAGGTTAAATAAAACTAAAATAATTGCATTTGATTTCCAAAAAAGTACCCCTTTCTTCTTTAACCCAAGTGGTTGGTGGCAAGTTTATTAAGGTTGGCGTAAAAGTTACCGTGTTAACTTGATGAGTGTGGTGACTCTATAATCGATATTTTTGGTTGTTTGGTGGTAATGCTGGGTGTTTACGTCAGGCTTTTTCCTTCTGTCAATTTTCTCGGGCTTTACTTGCTGTGTGAACTATGTTTGCGCTATTGCCGAAATGGTATTAAGTTAGCTTATAATGTTATCGCTACATAACACTTGCGATATTCCAGGAGAAAAATTAGTTTTTTAATGCCATAAGATAAAATCCTAATATTAATGCGGTGAGTGGGTTTTATTTGCGCTGGTTTATGTCGCAGTGAAAGCTCGATTATTGGTCCGTAGCGCGCTCGCTTTTATTGGGGGGGGAGATAACTTTCTGTAGGCATCTTAGAAAATAGGAAACTGGAAACTGGAAATAGGAAATAGGAAACTCCCTGAATGGCGCGAATACTGTCTAGGCGGTCACATATGTCTAAAGCGGAAGGTAAGGATACTCTTCGGATAAAGCCGTCAGCCGAATTTACCATGGATGGGGTGTGGAGCATGCGGCAGTCGAGCGTACAGGATCGTATTTTGAATCGGACCCGCGTGCATGGCGAGGGCTTTGTTTACAGCGTGTATTACCCGAAGAGTGTCTTTGCCTGAAGATTATATCGAAGCCAATGATATTCTGTAATGTTTCCCCAATAGTAAGCTTTAACGCTGAAGTAGGGGGAGCTACATACACTCCCGGTATCTTTATATACCTTGCATACCTTAGTGCCTTCTTTGCTTGTCAGAGTATTAAAATACAAATATATGCACAAGCAATCGGATTGGGTGATGCGTGCTTAATGTTATCTATTTAAGAATCTCTGTTTTTTGTTGGCCCTATGGTCAGCCACTTCTTGCTTTATGACATCCGCTTCGTCTTGGGTGATCATTCCTAGTTTTAGCAATTTTTGCCAGTTTCGTTTGTCGCGCCACTTTCTGTATCGTTGAGGGTTTTCTTCCCGCGCTTCTTTGGCTTTTCTTGCCTGCTGTTCCTTCCAAAGTTTATTGCCTAGTGCGGTTATCGTATCGGAGTATTCGGCCAACAACTTTTCATTTTCGATGCCGGGTGTTATTCGGACAGTATTGAAGCATTCGCCAAAGTTGGTGATGTTAAACCCAAAACTGGAGCGGTCAACGCTTGGTAAGTGCTTAAATGCGGGAAGCAAATATTTAAAGTAAATAACCTGATTCACTTCCGCCCGTTTTTCTACTGAAACCGGGGTGATAAGCGCTATATCCAATTCAGTTCGTACATAGGCATCATTGGGCTGAAATGATATATACACCGTATTTTTATCGGAGTTGGGCACAACTTCGAATGCAGACTGTCCGGTCATTTTCGATATTATTTTGCTTCGTAGCGATGCCGTATTGCTTTTGATTTTATCCAGGTATTGTTTTAGCGTTTCCTTGTTCTTCACAAGCATGTTGGCGATGTAAAGCTGGTCATCCTGAGGCACTTTTACCGGAGACTGCTTCATCTTCTGATTGAAATTCACCCAGCTACCGCCATCATTAAAGATGATCGCTGTACCAATATTGACTAAGTCCATGCCGTTTTGGAAAAATTTGGTACCACTCTGCAAAAGAATAAGGTTTAGTTTGCCCGATAGAATGTATGGTTTGGCCTCATTCAGGGTGGCTTCAATTTCTGTATCCTTAAGATGATTTAAGGTAACGTCCATAATGACGGTGTATGGCCCCTGTGAATTGGTGAACAGGTTTTTAATGAGCTTAACAGGGTCGTGGGGCTGAATTTGAGAAGACGCTGCATTGTTGGGGTGCGGCTCCATCACAATCAATTTTTTCTCTCGCAGTGACGGGTCTTCTACGCTGTCTTTGGTATCTGCTCCGTTAAATAAATGGGGCGTTTCATAGTATGAGCCGTGGAGTAAGGCGGTGCTGTCCTGCGTTTGCTGTGGGAGGCTGTTGACGACATGATCGATCATTCCCAGTCCGTGTGGCGTTACCTGTGTCATTTGCGGGGCAATGCTCGATTCAGGAAGCATGCCGGTAAGGGCAGTATGCATAGTGGTCTTATCGCCTTTCCAATCAAAAGCGAAGCGAGCAAAGTGATGTATATTTTGAATCTGTTGGTAAAAGCTCTCTACTTTTGACTTGTCTTTTGTGAATGGAATGACATTCATTATCTCGATAGATTTTTCTATCGCGTCGATAAGATCCCCAGAAACGGTGGCGGGTATTTTTTGGCTGAAGAGGAAATCTTCGTTCGACCCCAGTAGGTTTTTGACACTCTTAACATTTTGAAGAACATAAAACGGTAGTAGTTGATCGTTGGTATAGGTACAGAAATGGTTATAGGACGCTGTTAAACGTTTTACGCTATTGGCCGTCGTCTCTTTTATCGGGTCACTTCCCGACGGAGCGATAAGTGTATTAACGTTGAGGGTAACGGTTTTCAGCTTTTGGATAACTTCTTTTTTAGGGTCTTTCTTATCGTAAGACAGCTTCGTTACCAGGTTGAGTGCACCATCCAAATCTTGCGCGTTAATCAGTGACAGCATCTCTTCAACGACGGTTTCAGCGCTTTCGCTGGCAGAAGAGCGAAGTCCTCGGCCGCCCATATGGCTGCTGACTTTTCCGCCTTCTTCTTGTTTTTTTGTCTTATGGGAGGCTTTGACTAATTGGACCTTAAGAGACGATATGTAAACCATACTTTTGGTGTTGATATCTGCCGGTACTGTATTAAATACTTCTGGTGAAGCCTTGTTGTACGCAAAAGGTTTTGGGGCAGGGAAGACATTGAATTTGTTGTCCAACGATTTGGGTTTTTTATTTGCCTTTCTCTGTGCTACTTCGAGCTGTTCTTTTAGCTTATCTTCACTGATTTTTCGTGAAAGATCCCACATCCCCGTTTTAATCCCTCGCGCATAACCTTCCATTACCAGTGGAGAGGTTTGACGGCCGAGGCGAAGCGTATCCTCCATATTGTAGGTTGCCTGGAGATGATATTTATTCAGTTCGTACTTCAATATTTTGCGGATCATAG
Organism: Agarilytica sp.; assembly: GCA_033852175.1. Taxonomy (GTDB): domain Bacteria; phylum Pseudomonadota; class Gammaproteobacteria; order Pseudomonadales; family Cellvibrionaceae; genus Agarilytica. The sequence goes on along the minus strand of JAWSUY010000035.1, from coordinate 28,084 downwards.
CGTCTGGAACATCGGATCTTCCCGACATAAGGTTCAGTGTGGATGCAAAACCATGAAACCAATCTTTGAATGATGCGCTGTGTTGACTCTTGAGTTCTTCAAATTTTTCCCGTATATCGGGATGAATGTAAATCTTACCGGTGAAAAACGCATTAAGCTTGCCCAGTTCCGTGGTGTATTGGTCCATATTTTTGTTGGCACCGGATGCTTGGAAAATAACTTTCGCCTGAGCTGGGTCGTCCAGCATAAGAATTAATTTGTGAAGACAAATGTATGTCTGCTTACTCTGTTTCGACACCTCTGGGTTTGTTATTCGGATTGCCTTCTTTTGAACAAGCAGGTCAAGAATGACATTACCCTTGTTCTTCAAAACCTTAATTTTTTTAACTGATTTAAGAAAGTCCTTGTTGCTGAATGTGTTGCCTAACCCCGGAGCCTGTACTACGCCTTGGCTTTTTGGGCGGGCATCAACATACGTTTCTAATACTTTTCCTAGGTTATCCCATTGACCGGAATCAAAATTTTCCAGCACTGCGTCCAGTAAGTACGTGGCATTCGGCAGTAAGGCTCGCTCTTCGTCGGCATCGAGTACTGACTTAAAACGCGCACTGATGAGGTCGTGGTATCGTTCAGGGAAACTTTGTAAATAGACCAGCGCTTTTGAATTTGTGCTCAGTGCCTCCAATGTTCCCGATGTTATCGTGAGAGGTGAAGATCTTTCCTCTTCTGTATTGTCCGTGCTTTGTGTTCTTACCGAATGTGGGTCATAGATTGAGACAATCGGGGATGTCATTGTGGTATGTAGGGACGGACGCTGAGGAGATCCACCCAGCCCCAGTGTCCTCAGTCCAACTCGACGGTCGATATTACTTTGTACATTATATGTGTGGACCACAGGACCAAAAAATGAAGCGAAAGGATCTGTAGTTTGGTCTTCATCTGTTTTTTGGCCATTCCCTTCGTCGACCTTTTGTATTGGGTTGTTTGTGGTCCTGATTGCCGATGAAGATTCCAATTTTTTATTCTGTATCGTTTGTGAAGGAAGGGGAGTGTGGGCACCCGTTACGATACTTTTCGTTTGAACAGAATTCTCTGACGAAGATGATGACGCCAGCGCTTTTGCCCCCATCACATCGGCTTCTTTTTCTAGGCCCTCATCGTCGTTACAGGGGATACCGCTTTTTAGCTGAACGGTAGGCTTCACACGGCCTTGTTTTTGCTGAACGACATGCCAAGCTTCGTGGGGTAGGTGCTTCTCCTGCCCAGAGGAAAGGTGAATATCCGTTCCTTGGGCGAAGGCGTGTGCTTGCAGTTGGGTGGGTTTGTCGGAGTTGTAATGGACTTTTACGTCATTCATTGAATGGCCGGATAAGTTTTCGATACCTGATTTTAAATTGTCGGGTAATCCAGTGTTATTTTCTTTTTTCTGAAGTGCCGGGGTATGGGGATGAGTAGGGCCGCTGGGGGCTGGGCTTGCTGAGTTATCCGATTGTGTTTTTTTCTGAGCGATACTTTCTGGGCGATTATCAACAAACTGAAAGCATTGATTAGCATTACTTTTTTGCTGAGAAACTGATCCTGGCAATGACAGACTTTGTTTAGCTTTTGGCTTCTCTACATGCTCAGACATTATTTAAGCTTTTCCAGTGGTATTCTTTACGATTGATGGTTTGTGATTCTTACCTGTGCTTGGATCGGAATATTAATCTGTATTTTAATTTACTTTCGGGGCTTTTTCGCCTCTAGAATCGAGGGTAGTACAGCAAATGCCATATCTGTGCTTTGAGGTGCAAATGATTTTAAAATGATACTCAATTCGTCTTTTTCAAAGGTTCCATCAGTACTCATTTCCTCAAATATGTAACTCCCCTGGAAGAAAAAATCGGTTCCGGATTCGTTAATGTTTCCTCCTTCCTCAATCGAGCTTCCTTCTTGTTTTTTGGCTTTATTTATTTCTCCTTCTATATCCAACTGTCTGTCTATGATCAACAAAAGTTCGGAGGCTATTTTATCCTGGTATTCTGAAAACAGTTTTATGGGGTCTTCTTTCCAAAAAGTATTGACCGCTTGAATATCCCAGGCAAAGCAAGGAATGGTATGCCGTTGGTAAATGTGCCTCCATGTTGCTTCAGGCACGGTGATCTTAACGGTTATTGGGATAGAGCTTGTGTTTAGAGATGCCTTTCTTCTGCCTCGCACGACCTTGTGATTAGCGATATTAACAAAACGAATGATTGTTTTAGGCGAGTATCGTCTTAGATTGTTAAGGCCTATATTAGCGAGCAAAGCATCACCACCACCTAAATAAGTAGCCGGTACCTTTTTGACTTTATTACCTTTGAAATCATACCAATGGCTAGGGTCGTATTTCGGGGTGTTGCCTTCTTTTTTTAGCATCTCCATTGCATCATTCATCATTCCAAAATCAGCATTCAGCTCCGTCCTGAATTCTTCAGTTGAGTCTTCATCCAGTCCATTCAATTGTTTAATAAGATAAGACTTTCGGGATATCGATCTCATCTGATTATCTATCATTTCAAGCGCATTCGACTGATCACTCACACCGACGCGATCACCGTGCACTTCAATTTGTGGGTCAAACCGACTTCCAGGATTACCGATTGTATTTGTAAACCCAGGTGTTAGGTTATTTCTTAAGTTTAAAAATGCATTCACGCCCTCAACGGTGATGCCTTGCGTATGAAAAACGGACTCCGTCAGCGCCGTAAATCTAAGATATTGTTTTGGCCTCAAGCCAGCACTAACAGAACTTAATTGGATTAGAACCTTGTGAAACCCCTTTATTGTATCCTGAGAGACGGCGTGATCCAGTCTCATGTCTACGCGAGAGGCAGCACCAGCCGCATCTCTTCGGTCATCATTTGTATCATCTGAAAAGCTTTGAACGATGCCTGTTTTTAACTGAACTCCAGCTGATTTCTTTTCTTTTAATTGGCTTGTTGGGGTTAAACTTTTGGTTCCCATGACATCGGCTTCTTTTTCCAAACCGATATCATCATTTCCGGCGATATTTTGTTTTAACCGCTTAGTTGCTTTGACGCGACCTTGTTTTTGTTGCACAACGTGCCATGCCTCATGGGGCAAATGTTTTTCTTGCCCTGGACTCAGGTGTATTTGGTTTCCCTGAGCGTAAGCATGCGCTTGTAATTGGGCTGGTTCGCTAGAGTTGTACTTCACCCTTACATCATCCATAGAATAACCCGACAGGTTTTCAATTCCAGACTTCAGTTGGTCTGGTAACCCCGTGTTATTTACACTTTTTTGTATTGGCGGTTGGTGAGCAACTGTTAACTCATTGGTGGGGCGAGTTTTGGGTGTCAATGGTGTGTAAGATTGTGGTTTTGACGAAAGCTGAGTTGTATGATGATGGGTTTTGTTTTGCTGCATTCTCTGCGCAACGGATTCAGGTCGGTTATCGGCAAGGCCAAAATTAGATGCCTCAGCATTTTTTTTCTGAGTAATAGAGTTAGCAGCCGATTGGTTTTTATTTTCTTTCGGCTTATCGACTTGTGAACGCATATCCCAAACCTTTAAATTCGATTTTACGCCTTGATGCAGGTTTTCATTTGTCGCCTGTAGCGTGAAGTTAAAATATAGTTGGTTTTTGAACGGTAGAGCTTATCTTTCCTCATATTGTCGGTTAACGAATTGTTGTATTTCGAAATACGGGTTCTGAAATAACTGATTTAGCTGTTATGAACCTGTGAATGAATGGAGTCTGCAGTCAGGCCGCACAAAAAACGTTCAAATGCTCCGTTTGTAGGATTGCCTAATCGGGTGTTGAGTACACCTTTCATGCCGTGCAAATCTGAGGTTACATTAAAAGCCGAGTGAAGGCAGCAGGGTGGCGTGACAGGTTCTATGTTGGCACTCCATGCATTGCAATGTTGATCTGAAAAATGGGGCCTTTGTGTAACTAAATTCCCTGTGACGCATTACAAGCTTGAAACAATTATTTTAAAAATAAACGGCGTTCTTGGCGTATCTAACTGTTATAGCGTGGCTTCTGCGCTGTATGTTACATGGCATTCCAAACAGACAAATGTTCGGGTGTTTATATTTGGGGGGGAGTGCGGCTTATTGTATGAGGATGACGTTGATGGTAGCTAGCTTTGTATGGCGAATTGTTCTTTAATAAAAATGCGGAATTTCCTCTTTTGTACATTAGCTAGATCGATAAACGTTATGTGGCAAGCCTACGCTAGGTTAATAAACATGAAAAAAATAACCTTTCTTGCATTATTCCGGCATGTAACTAAAAGAAAACGTTAGCTTGAGATTGCATAACTTAAGTAGAGCATTCACGGTCATAGGCGCGTCAAAGCTATCAGAATTACGCTCGGATATGACCGAGATTAAAATATCGGCTTCCCCATTCTCGAGATCGATTTTTTGACGCTCGATAAAGTTGAGAATTTCGTGCATGTTATCGTCTGTTAACGGAATATAGCCGATGTATTGGTTTGGCTCTGTCTCCGGTTTAAACGTACTGCCCTCGATTTCTTTGGTCAGTACCAACCCTTGAAACCGGGTCAGGTTTAAAAGTCTTACGAATACTGTGATTTCGTTGTTCAATGGTTAGCCCTGTTCAATTATGTACTTGTATGAGTACAAGTGAATACCTTGCTGCTGGTCTGTAATTTGCTGTCTGTGTCTATCTACGGCTGTGTTAATGACTGGTTTGGATACTGTATTGATTGTTACGGTAAGTGCCGATGTATAAGCTCTGTCGTATCCTCATTTTGCCTTCTATCACCTTGAATCGTTCATTCCATTTGCCGTTATTATCGATGCTGCAATCTTCTTCTGTATCGAGCCTAACATGTGATTGTATGTCCTTGAGGACAATGCCGACAGCATGCAAATTTTCATCGATAAGTGAGTGCAAATATGCCTGTTTATTAGAGGCTATCATTTTACACTTGTTCTCATTGGTGTCGAAAATACAGACAACCAATAGGCTTTTAGGGAAGTTAGACAAATTCGCAAAATGGGTTAGCCACTGAAACCCTTCGATATTGCTCAATGCGGTTTCACATGAATTTTTCAGCGCTTTAATCAGTAGGCTCTCAGTTTTTTTATCGGATTTTTTCATGAAATGGTCGGTGTCTTTAACCTGCTCATTGATAGTAGCGTCTGGATGCTTATTGTACAGATTGAATAGCTGTGGACAGCCGTAATAGCGAAGATGCTATGGGAGGCGCTATGTTTGTTGGAATAACGAGGGTTAGCGTATCAGGTACAGGGCATTGGCAATAAGTATCATTTCGCTACTAACACAAGGAGGGGGCGGAAAGAGTGTGACTTATGCCTCATTTTGGCAATGTTACATCTGACCTGACATATTCTCTCGCAGGGTTTTAATGCCTCGGCATCAAGAAGCCCAGTTTTAATTAAAAGGAATTAAAGGAACAGGAATTTGTGGGCGACGTTATCGCGCTATATCGAGTGGTGAATGAATGGTTTTATAACTTCGCCAAAAAGGCATCCTATTGCTCGGTGTGAATGGGGTGAAACATGTCTGATGCTCGAAGCAGACAAAAGCGGCGCCTGCGCTCAGAAGAAAAAATAGGAAAGGCTGAAAAACTCAAAGTAGGCGCTTAAGAAATCCAACTAATTAAAATTGACGATTCCCTGGTTTGAGGAAAGGCTAGGGTTCTACCTGTGTGGTCAGCCGTACCGGGGCTCTAATTACTAGGCCTGATCTTTTCATAATCTCGATCAGTTCTCATAACCTGAAAAGAATATTCGTTTTTAGGTGACAGCCCGTTCATACCAACTAAAATCATTGCTACTATTTAGCGCCAATTGCTTGGTGCTTGACGTTTGGTTTTGAAAACTCTAGCTGTGCAATGTTTATCCATTTCGATGTTGGGCCAGTTTATTTTGGTTAAGTTTCGCTTAACTTGCGCAGTAGATTGTCGATGATTAAATGGGCGTGACTGAATTATTATGATTGAAGCCGTTTATAAGCCGCAGCAAAAATTCGATAACACGCGAACATCTGCCATCCAGCGCAGGAAAAAGATTGTATTGGCTGATAACAGACAATCTTCAATTCAGCTTGTCTCACAGCAATATGCTGTTGTGCAGCGCAAGAATAAAATGGCACTGCAAGATAATCGTACGCCTACCTTGCAGTTAGTTGCGAATAACCTCACACCATCCACAGAAAACAAAACGGGCTTACCCGATACCTTAAAAACTGGCATTGAGAATTTGTCCGGTCAATCCATGGATGATGTCAAAGTCCATTTTAACTCGGATAAGCCCGCACAACTGCAAGCTCATGCTTATGCACAGGGTACCGATATTCACCTTGGACCAGGGCAAGAAAAGCATTTGCCGCACGAGGCTTGGCACGTCGTGCAGCAAAAGCAAGGTCGAGTAAAACCCACGCTTCAAATGAAGGCGGGGTTGCCTGTGAATGACGATGCAGGGTTAGAAAAAGAAGCTGATGTGATGGGTGATAAAGCGGCTCAGCATTACGCTTCTGATTCTAAAGTTGGATTCTCAGATAATTCGGTGCGCTCCAATCCAAAACAAATTCTAAACCCTGTGACGCAGGGGTTTTTTATGTGGGGGACAGAGGTTATTAATTCTCAGGCTCAAGTTGAAGAAAAGTTTTCTCGATCCACAGTGGGTTCAAGCAAAATCAAATCAAAAGACAAGGCAAGAGTGTTAGGTGAGCGTTGGAAAGGCCTTATCGACATGGCAACATCGGCTACTGATGAAGGCACGGCACAGAATTCTAAAGAGCTGGTCGGTTTAGTATCAATGTTCATATCTGGCCAGAGGTTACTGTCAGCAGGAATTACCAGTGGAGGTGGTAAAGATGCTGGACCGGTATCCGTTTCTGCAATGATGGAAACAGGGGATACCAGTTGCTTAAAAGAGGACCGGAGGGAGGTGGTTGATTACATCCTGTCGACTAAGCGCGCATTTCCAAAACAAAGTATTTATAAAACGGCTAAAGACAGCATGGGCGCGCAAGGCTATGGATTTTTTGTCGAGTTAAAATTAGCCGAGAGCATCTTAGTAAGTCGGCCACACGTAAAAGTACAAATTGGCGTTGTGAATCCGTTGGATCTGAGTGCTTATTTAGGCTTTACTCCAGAAGAATCGGGAGAGCCTGTAACAGGTTTGGTGGGGGGAGATATAACTGTTTGGGAACACCCAGAAGCGCCGGCACCTAAGCACTCCTTTATCCAATCGAAAACGGCAACGGATACCACGCTTACCGAAAATGTAGATGCTGCGGCAAATCAATTGGCATCGTTAACAGCGTCCGGTAATCCTTCGGGCAAGAGTGCCCAAAGAGAATACACAATGACAGGCCCGTCGTTTGAGGGTGGCATATTTGTCTTGTTCACAGGTCGGTTTGATGCAGCTAAACTCTCAAACGCTGCTTTACGCGCAATAAATCGTCACCCTCTATTTGTTCACAAGGTTGTATTTCAATTGGGGGGCGATGGTTTTTATGTCGTCAGCGCTGAAGGTGGAGGGGGCGTGTTTTCAAAAACGAATCCTTTTGCGGATGATGTGTCGGGTCTCTCTATTCCTGCTCGTGCGGAAGCTGGATCATCTTCAGGGGATGGAAAAGAAGAGATGTCTGTGAGTGAGGGTAAGCGGCCAGCACTAGGCGGAGGTGGCGGTCCTGCAGATGATCACGAAGAGGGCGATGGAGGATTAAGTGAGGTGGCATTACGCGGTGCATTAAATAGCATGCTAGATCACAATAAAATAGCGAAGAAAGGTTCGCTGCGTTCAGAAATTAAAATTCAGCTGATTGCAGCCATTTCTCGGGGCGAAGTAGCAGGCATTACTAAAGTGGCTGACAGAGACAGTTTTGTTATCAGCGACGATACTACTTTGAGGGCAGAAGTGTATCGGCTCACGAGAAGCTCCCAAACGATTGCGATAGAAGATCCAAGACCTGCAGCTGTCCAATCTTCTGTTACACCTAAAGAAAAGGCCGAGCTGGCAAAGTCCGGAATTACAATCGGGCGCGGAAAAATATTGTTTGCTATAGCTTTTCTGGTCTTGGGTTTTGCAGTGTTGTATCAAAAATATTTTGCCTCTCCGAGCGATCAGTCTCCAACGAAATAAGTTGGAATGCTGAGTAATGGCTAATTAAGTTCAACTTTATTAATACATGCTTCGAAGCATGATAAATTTTCCATAAGTATAAAAAAGTAGGAATATTGTAATGAAAAAATCGATTTTATTATTGTCCTTAATGTCATCTGTGTCATTTGCGGCTCAACCGGAAATTACCATCTTGGGGGAAAATCCCGAATTCTCCAATACTGGTGGGTTTACACCTGGGATGCCCTATGTGGATGCTGGAGCTACTGCCTATGACGCTGAGGATGGGGACTTAACTCCCTATATTCAAACAACCGTAACCGGTGATCCAATCTTTAATGGATTTCGGATGCATTATAACTTTAGTGTGATTGATTCCGACGGTAACAGTGCGAGCGAAACACGCTTGGTCTGTGAGATAGGCTACTATCTTCCTGTAATCATCTCTGTGTTGGGTGACTTAGACGTTACCATAAATGTTGGGGACGCCTATGTGGATGCCGGTGCTACTGCTCGCAGACTTGAACAGCTCGAATGTACAGATACCGATGCAACGCAACTTATCATGGTCACCAACACGGTAGATGCTGCTATTGCAGGTGATTACTCCGTGTCTTATACCATTCTAGATATGTATAACCCCGTCTATAATCAAACCTATACACGAGTTGTACACGTGATTGGCGACACGTCTCCTGGAGGCGGTGGTGATGATGATGGCGGTGATGATGGTGGTGGGGACGAATGGGAATCTGTTGAATATACCAGTAAAAATAATTCGCACAAACGTGCTGGTCGAGCCTCTAAATCAGGCGGTAGTTTTTATGCCGTGGGTTCCAATGACTATTTGGGTAATCGTAAAAAAGTGACCACATTGTGTGAAAGTTACGAAGGGTATTATGAGTTGTCTAGCTGCGACTAACTTATTGCCGCTATCACCATTTGTTTTTTAAATGATTTGTGCGCTAAATCAGCCATGTTCATTGAGCATGGCTTGTTTTGTCGAGTTTATATTTAGTGAGTATTATCTGCAGTAATGTTCGGCTGTCGCATAATGCTTCGGGGGGGCGATAGCGGGGCGATCCTTTAAGGGGGCAGTAGTCGTGCTTTGTTTTCTGTTTGATTTTGAGTAAAAATATATTTTTCACAGGGTATTATTTCCCTCTGGGGGAGTGATGGGTAAGTAAAATAAATAAGTCTAGAGCGGGGGGGTAGATTGAATTCGTTATAATGAATGCTATTTTTAATCGTAAATTTTGGCTTGCATTTATGTTGTAATCCTACACACGCTTGCAAGCATGTTATTTTTCCATAATTATAAAAGTTTAAAAAGGAATGTTGTAATGAGAAAAACGATTTTATTGTTGTCTTTAATTTCATCTGTGTCATTTGCGGCTCAACCAGAAATTACCATTTTGGGGGATAATCCAACCATTAAAACTACGGGGTACCCACCTATGCCGTATATAGATGCTGGAGCTACTGCTTATGATGTAGAGGATGGGGATTTGACACCCTATATTCAAACAACCTTAAACGGCGATCCAATCTTTAATGGGTTTCGGATGCACTATGACTACAGTGTGGTAGATTCCGACGGTAACGTTGCCACAGAAACTCGCTTAGTCTGCGATATAGGCGTCTATGTTCCCGTTATTATATCTGTGTTGGGTGATTTAGACGTTTCCATAAATGTTGGGGATGCCTATGCTGATGCCGGTGCAACTGCACGTAAGCTAGATCCGAATCAATGTACAGATACAGATGCTACGCAGCTCATCATGATCGACAACACCGTTGATACTGCCGTTGCGGGTGACTACACAGTGTCCTATACCGTTCTTGATCTTTACAATCCTATGTATAACCAAACCCTTACGCGTGCTGTGCATGTGATTGGCGACACAATTCCTGGTGGTGGGGACGAGTGGGTTCCTGTTGAATTTACCAGTAAAAATAGTGCGCACAAAAGCGCTGGCCGAGCGGTTAAGTATTTTTATAGTTATTATGCCGAGGGATCTAGTGACTATTTGGGGAGTCGTAGAAAAGTGACGACTTTGTGTGAAACTTATGAAGGGTATTATGAGTTGTCTAGCTGTGACTAGGTGTTGCTGGTGTTAGAGTTTTGATGCCGAACGTGCTTGTAGGATCAAGCTGCCATGCTTAGTGAGCGTGGCAGCTTTAATTACGGTGAGTTAGTTTCATTACGTTAGTAAAGATTTTCGTTTTTTGTGAAAATTATTCCCCTTCTTTTCGTTACTCATTATTTATTTGTTGTCGCACTTATATTTTACATTCTGTTTAAATGCCTTCGGCGGACCTTACAGTAATAACTCACAGTCATTAGTTGACTATTTCAGCTGGCGATGAAAAAATCATCCACTTGTTTTTGTCAATCCCTTTAAAATGATGCTCTATGGCGCTATTACTTTCGGCGACACTAGAAATGTTGCGAATATATATTTTCTTTATTTGGTTGGGGTGCTTTTTATAAATTCCAGCATACACTTCTGCATCTTGTTCGCCGCTGTCACCAACTAACGTAAATGTTCGCTGTGGGTAGGATTTTAATATCACTTCAATCTCTGGAGGCTTGGTTTTACTACCTTTTTTAAACAGATTTGATAGACTTTTGTCTTTAAAGCGTATGCTTTTTAATGTTACCGTCGCCCAAGGGAATCTATTGTTATCTAAAAAGTCGTTAAGCGGCAAATACAGCTGCCACGGGCATGATGAGACATAGTGAAAGCTGGTGCCATTTTCTTCCCAGGACCTGTAAAGGTCGGCCATATTATCGACCGCTTCAAAATCCTTCAAAAAGGTATAGTTAAGAAGATTTTTTCGGTCTGTAACGTGGCTTGTTTTGACGGTATCGTCGATGTCACTAATGACTGAATGGCCATGTGGTGAAAGTAAGAGGCTTTCGCCACTAAAAGTTCTCATATTGTTGTGTTGTGCAGCGGTTTTATTTAGAGAAAAAGCCTCATATCGAATGAGGCCGTGCTCATCCGGCGATAATTCCTCGGCGCGGATTTCAAGAATTGTTGTGAAATGTCCATTGGCTTCTGACGAAGGCATGAGATATAACTTTTCACCGAGTTTTACAATAACTTTCTTATTGCGTTCATTATCTGCAAGTAGAAGGTTAACTCTCCGGTCAAAAATTTCTTGGTTTTCTTCACTCACTGACAAATTATATTTTTTCTGTAGTAGCTTACTAAAGGCTGCTTTTCTAACCTGGCTGTTTTGTGGTTCGTAGACCCATCCATGAATTGGTACATGCCAAATGTTTTTAGATTCATCGAGCCAGGCACTGGTTCGAAAAAACACTATGGTTTCGTCCGTCTTAATATTGGAATACATGGTATTGTTTTCCGCTCTTTTATCTGTGTCTATTGAATTGCCGCAACTCATTTGAGCCAAAGCAGACGTAATCAGCAGGCTAAATATACATTTTCTTAAAATCATAGTCGCTCCTTGGTGATACCCTCCAATTATTATATCTCAGGGATAGGCATCGTCACCAATTTTTGTATTAGCACTATATCAGAAGAAATTCTCGGTTTATCCTGTGGCGACCGGATATGTTGGCTGTATAGGCTACCTCAGTCGTTGCAAGTATGAGCTCGTTGGCATGGTTACTCGGGTCGGATAATTAACAGCGACACTATAAATGTGAGATGCCCAAGACGTATATTTAGCCGTTTAGCCGTTTGCTTCAGTGAATAGGTTAGAGAGAGCTAAGATCCGGATAATGTCTTGGGCAGGCGGCCAAGACGTATTGGAGGGGGAGGTTGCTCGGCTAGTGTGCGGCGGTAGTGAGCTGGAGACAGATCAGGGGGTTACTACAGATATGACGGTCGTTCGGTAGTAAAAGTAGACATTCAAAAAAAGGACGTTTATCCTCCCTGTCTTCCAGTGACAGATATGACTACGCCTACGCTCATATAGGCATTAAGGGGCTTACATTTCTGCAAGACAAGAATAGTGGCGACGATGGTTTTGTTGTTACGCCTGAAGCAAGCACGCTGCTTGAATCTTCACTGATGGAAGAAAATAGTATATAGGAACGAGTTGCTCGGTTTTCTAATGCCTTTGCATGAGTCTATTTGCAAGTAATTTAAGCGAATGCAATTTGGCATAGTCGTAACAACACACTAATGGATTTGAAAGGAGAGTTATTAATGCCCAAGATTTTTACGTTACTTAAGACACTCACAATATTTACAACACTTTCGTTCGTCGTTGAGATTGGGCATGCCGAGGATAGTGAGGGTGAAGCTGGGGAGTCGTTAGGCAAACGAGAGCCTACAATGCTGAACACTCTTGAAGATGCTAAAACAAGTTTTGGTGGGTTTCTTGGGCGATATGCAAATCGATCTGAAAGTATTGATGTTGATCGAAAAAAACAAAACAAAGTATTAAACGGACTATTTGTCACATTCTGGAAAGGGGCAAAAATCACCCTTCGCTCTACACCGGTAGACGTCAATACTAAAAATCTAGATTTCTTCAAGATCAAAAAATTACAATCTGGGAAATTAAATCTAGGAGAACATCTAGGCCAAATATATGATGCAGAGGCATTTTTTCGTGATGTAGGTGAGGGTGAGGCAGGAGATAAAGACGAATCATTAAGTGCAAAAGAGACGGTTGCACTGGCCAAAGAAGTCTACGCTTTGGATGACGCCATTAAAGAGTTGGACGAAGATGATTTGCTTACCGTCGCTGAAATTATTCATCACAGCAGCCGTATATTGCGCAAGGAAGCCGTCGATATCCCGGAATACTGGAATAATTCTATGGATCACTGGATGTTTGCCATCGTCATGGAGTCTCGTTTGGGTTTTGCTTCTTGGAAAACATACGAGCTGGCCAAGGTACATCCTCATGAAATGCCATCATCAGATTATCGCATTGTTGCGCACCTGCATAAGGGTATAGAGCACCTTCAACGTGGATGGTATTACCTTGCCGACGAAAGTTTCTCCCTGGCGATTGAGGAAACCAAAACTGCGGATATTACATTGCAACCGCATACGCGCGGTTGGTTAGTTAAAGCCAAAATTAAGGAATTCTCTCCTGAAGAGCAATTTAGGTTAATTGCTCGCGCCAGCTCTCATTTGTTACGAGGGTTTTCTCGACACCAGGTGAAAGATAAGTTACTAAAAGAGAACGTTCTTGCCGACATCGAAGCTGCCATTGCGGATTTTCATCGTCTCGGTGTAGAAAATGAACTGCTCTGGTTCGCAGAGTGCTATGTATATATCTATAGTGGAGAGAAGGAAAAAGCTCTAGATACACTAACAAAACTGGAAAGTAGCGAGTATTTTTCAGGCAGAGAACGAAAGTTATTAGCTGAAATAAAGGAAAAGGTAATTCAGCGAGATTTAGAAAGTGCGCTGAACTTTCTCACGGATAAAAGCATGATGGCTAAGCTGGCAATAAACTACACCATGTCCTATGCTCGCGAAATTAAGTGGATGCAATTGTTGGAAAAGAACGAACAGGGTAAAAAAATATTACTGCGTTCTGCAGAATTAGAGCAAACCTTGGAAAAAGTAAAAATAACCCTTGATGTCGATGGACTGAAAAACACCGGAAAATCATTTTTGGATATGGTCACAGATTAAAAATAAAATAATTATCCGAAAGTCGAGGGTAAATCTGCGCATGTGTATATTTTCGCTCTCGATCAGTCTGGGCAATAGTGACATATTAATGCCCTCGGAAATCAGGTAGGATCTACGCGGTTAGTGTTTTCTAGGGTTTTACCAGCCATTATTCAAAACTATTTATTCAACTATAAAGGACCTTATCATGTTGGACGTTGATGAGTTTGAGAGCGCCTTTCGATCGGCAATAAAAGAGCGCTATCAGCACAGCGATTTAAGCTTTGCTTCCGTGCTATTTATTTGCGATTTGCCCGAAACTGAAGCCAGTCCGCTATTAGGCGACGTAAAAGGCTTCTGTGGAAATATTAAACAGGCTGAGAGTGCTCAATGGCAATTACTCTCTGCTGGCGACTATCAAACCGCCGATGACCTGCTTACGCTTATTCAACAAAAGCCCAGTGATCTTATCGTCACCTACCGAAACTTACACAGCGACTCGTGGCGTCATCCCTTCAGCCTGGGTGAGCATATTGATGTTCTGTTACAGCAAACTGACACGCCGGTACTGCTGATACCTCATCCGCAGGCGGGCTATGCTCGCAGTGAGGCTTTAAAGCACTGCGCCTCTGTGATGGTTGTCACTGACCACCTTGTGAACGATCACCGATTGGTACAACACGGTTTGGCGTTTTTGAACGATACCGGCCATGCCTATTTATCGCACATTGAAGACCAGTATCATTTTGATCGTTTTATGGCCGCCATAGGCCGCATCCCCGGTATCGAAACAGAGGGCGCCCGCTCAAAATTACACCAACAATTATTAAAAGAACCTACGGAATATATACAGTCGGTCAAGGCGGCGCTGGAGCAGATAAGTTGCCCTAAAGGCATTACTCCGATAGTGGAGTTTGGCCACCAGCTTAAAGATCACCTGGTTCATATTGAAGAAAAACAAGTGGACTTATTGGTGATGAACACCAAAGACGGCGAACAGTTGGCCATGCACGGCTTGGCTTATCCTCTGGCTATTGAAGCCCGACAAATTCCCCTGTTAATGCTGTAGAGCCTTTTCCAGGTTTATTAAGGAAAGAATAAATAATGTCGAATAACATTCCAATGGCGGAACACGCCAGCACTAGCGCTGCAGCAGTTATAGAGCATGGCGCACAGCCAGTCTCCGACACCATAACACTGATTTTTACCGGTATATTAGTGTTCATGGTCGTTTGCTTGGCTCTAGAAGAAAAAATTCATGCGCAGAAGTCGTTAATCGTGGGCGTTATCGCCGCCGTGGCTTTATTGCTCGGCGGGTTTATGGGGATATTGCCTTTTGGCGATGTGATCATTCCCGGTGGTCACCACATCCCCATGCCGGTATACATTCCAGCTGTCGACTGGGGGGTAATTGCGATTATTGTTGGCTCCAGCTTATTTGTTGATATCACATCTCGGTCCGGGCTCTTTACTTGGGTTGCAGTGAAACTCACCAAAGCCTCGTCCGGCGACCCTGTTAAACTTCTGTGGTATTACGGCGTTATGACGGTAGTATTTTCAGCCGTACTCAATAATGTTACTGCCATGATCATCGTTGGCTCACTCACAGGTGTATCACTAAAAAAATTAAATCGGATGGACAAACTCCTCGGCTTTTTATTGGTCGAGGGGCTTCTCACCAATATCGGCGGCCTATTAACCCTGATATCTTCCGTGCCGAATATTATTGTCGGCAATACAGCTGGAATCTCCTTTGTGTCATTTTTTATTATGGCCGCTCCCTACGTTTTGGTGGCTACGGTCATTACCATTTTTATGGGTGCAAAACTCTTTGGCATTAAAAAACTCGCATCAGAAGATCAGCGCAGTGAAGCAAAAATACTCGTGGATAGTTTTGACGAGAACGACGGCATCAAGTCGCGGGGCTTTTTCTTTTTTTCTAGCGCGATTCTGCTAGCGTTTATCGGCGTTATCGCCACTACCTCTATCTTGCCGGTTGTCTCCGATCTCGGTATGGGTTTTGTTGCCCTCACTTTTGCTGCCATTATGCTGGTCCGATACAAATCTGAAGTGGATCAGTTCTATAAAGCCATCGACTGGGATCTGATTATTTTCTTTATGGCCTTATTTGTTGTGATTGCGGTGATGGAGCACGCAGGTGTTCTCAACTTAATTGGTGCGGGCATTACCTACCTGATTGGTACAGAAGAAACGCAAATGGGAACGGCGACACTGTTAGTTGTTTCAGCGTTTTTCAGTTCCGTAACTGACAATATTCCGTTGGCTGCGATGCTATCAAAAATTCTCGCTACCAACGCGACAGCGGGTGATTCCTCGCTTTGGTGGTCGGTGATCTTTGGCGCAAACCTCGGTGGTAACCTCACGCCGATCGGCAGTGCATCGACACTTGTGGCAGTGACGATCATGCATAAGTACAAGCTGAAGATGTCTTTTGCTGGTTTTGTTAAAGTTGCCTTTCCCTTTGCTTTTGTGCATATCCTGTTAGCTGTCGGCTACGTGCTATTGGTTACTTAAGGGGTAGGGTAGGCATCTTTGGGTGACGTATTGTTGCTTTACTCCTAAAGGTCAACAATCCGCTTAGCCCATTATATAGGCAGTCAGTCTTCGTGCTGGCCGCCTTAAATTTATTTTCGGATAGTCGTAATCTCTCAGGAAGCCACTCTTTAGTGGTAACTTCCATATGAGTTAATTCCTTATTCACAAAGAACGTACTACGTACTGCATTCCTAACTTTAGCGTATTTCTTTTTGCTAGGTTGAATTTATCGACGATGATTGACGGGGGCAATTATGGTTGTCCGAATAAACCTAACTGTCGGAATAAACCTATGTTAGGCGTTCTGGAGTATCGCGCGACTCTCATAACTTCAAGAATTAAACCATTGGCTCTCATTTAGTAATAAGAGCCTGAATAGGTTTTTTTGTTCTCATATAAGGCCAGTCTTTCGTCTATTAACGGGATTGTCCACTTTAGTTTTTTTGCAACTTTTTTGGCTTTTTTCTGGAATTTAACAGCTTTCTTAAAGTTACCTAACTCGGCGTATGCAGCCGCTTTTGTTTCATTAATGCGAAGGTTGTCGTAATAATTATCGGTATCTCCAGCTAGCAGGGTTAAAGCTTCTTTCCCGTTGCGATATTGTTCGTGTGCTGAAGTGGAGAGCTCCCAAGCCAACAAAACCTTGGCCGGGTAGTTGTTTGCAATCGAAGCATTTCTTAGCCAGCTAATAGCGGCTAGCGATTTTTTCTGAGAAAGTTCGCTTTCGCTCAGAGCAATTTTTGCCAAAGATAGTTGAGCAGGAGAATACCCACCAACGGCAGCTGCATTTATCCATTTATAACCATTAACTTGATCAACGGCGCAGCCTCTGCCAGCTATCATATTACGACCGATTTCAAATTGTGCGTGAGGGAGTCCGGATTTGGCAGCCTTGGTAAACCATTCGTTGGCGGTGCTGTATTGTAAGTCAACTTTCTCTAAGTAAGATTTGAAGTACTTGAATGTGTTGAGCGTAGTGCCATATTTGTATTGGGCAATGACATCGCCTTTATTTGCGGATGATTTTAGTGTTTCTAGTTTTTTTGTGAGGAGTTTGGTCTTAACTGTAACGTCAGTACCGTTTTTTCCAATATGGTAGATGATGTTGTTACGATGATTATATATTGGAATCTGTCTAATTGTTGGTTCATATATGAACTGACGGAGAGCGCTAATCGATGCTTTGGTGAAGCCTTTATGGCTTGGTCTTAGGATGAGAATGTCTCTGGGGTATCCTTCTGGCGAAATGGTATATTCGGCCTGTGTCACACCCATCTTTCCAGTGTTGAGCATTGAAAGCGGATAGCTAGGCGTTTTGCGTTTTATTGGTCTAACTTTTTGAGTGCAATCTTCATCGCTGAGAGGCTTCGGATATATATTGTTTCGAATATTACTAATCCCGTAGGTCGGGATCAGCTCTCTATAAAGACGTTTCGCCTGATCCTTTTGCTCTGAAGATAGTTTTCTAAACACTAATTGTTTTGTTTTTTCGAAAGCTTCGTCTTTACTCGAGTCAGAATTCTCGATGGCTAACTGCATCAATACATAAGCCATTACGCTGTCTTTTTCACCCAGCTCGCCGCGATAATGCATAACACCGAGGTTAAATAATGAAGATCTGTCCCCTATAGCTGCCAGCGCCTCGAAAGAGCGTTTTGCTTCTGCGAAATTGCCTGATTGGTATGTTTTTAGCGCATTTTCAAAGTTAGCGTGACTGCATAGCGATAATGCAACGGACAGTAATAGAGCGATACTCGTGAGTTTTCGAAGAATGTTGCTCTTTGGGATGTATCTATTGATATTCAATTGCTTGGTCTCGCTTGCTTCTGAGCTATGTTGTGTACGGTCGGGAATCATAATGGCGTTCATAATAACCTATTTCTAGCCAAGACTGACTCAAGTCTATCCTTGGAATGGTTGGGCGGGGTAATGTTGCAGGCAGCCTGCCTGACTCACAGTTATAAAGGGGGTAAGGTCGGGACTCAGCCTGTGGGGCAGGGTACCTATATTGTGATTGGTTTGCGGTGCATCTTTCTGAGCCGCTGACTAGGGGGGAGGGCGCTTGTGGTAGGTTGAATTTATTGACCACGCTTTAAGTTCGCAATCATGGCTGTCTTGTGAATTGGTTCTAGCTAATTGTAAATATGCGCGCCAACATGTGAATACGGATCGTATATTTATCGTTGGCTATGCTTGCTGTCTATTTTGTGAGCGGATTAAAACTGCTTCGATATATTTTGGCGCAGAGCGTGAAAGGCAGCCTTGGTAGGGTATAGAGTCGACGTCGTGGCGGTGTTTTCGGAGTTTTGGCATCATCTTCGTTCCGTGATTGGTATCTGTATTGTCCGTAGTCAATTTGGGATTAATCTTGCTGGTCTTGTTATTCGCCTTTGTTTGTCCCCTTTCTTTCTTGTACTGCTCAAATTTTACCGTCAAAACTCCCACGACTCGCTATAATTTAGAGGATATGGATATTCCCCTGACAAAAACCCAAACCAAACGACTTATATGATAAAGAGAATCTCATCTGGCGATCTGGAAATTGGGATGTATATCTGCAAGAGGCCTGCAAGCGTTGGCGCAGTGGATTTTGAGAAAGAGGGCTTCATAAAGCGGAAGTCAACGATATACAAGCTTATAGAGTCCGGCGTTAGCTATCTGCTCATTGACACTGAAAAAGGCACGGATTCGCCCCTCGCCTACCCCAAACCCACACAGCAGCCCGTAAAGCATTCGGTTACGCTGGAGGCTGAACAGCGCACAGCAGGGAAGGTCTACAAGCAAACCTTATTTCAAATTCACCGAGTCATGTCAAACGCTAAGCTCGGGAAACGTATTGATATTGCGCCTATTGAGGAAGTTGCAACTAAGATCTGCCACTCTGTCTCACGAAACCCATTTGCTTTACTTTGTCTGACCGAACTTAGAAAAAATTCAGACTCGGTATTTGAACACTGTATTAATTCCAGCATATTGATGGGTATTTTTAGCCGACATCTCGGCTATTCGGAAGAAGAGGTTACCAACAAAATAACAGGGGCTTTGCTTCACGATATAGGTGAAGCAAAGGTACCCAGTAAGCTTCTGAATAAACGGGATAAGCTTACAGAAGACGAGACTATCGAATTACAGAAACACATAATCTATGGGCATTCGATTTTAACTGAAGCCGATAACAGCCACTCCACAATAGTCGATATGTGTGGCCAGCATCATGAGGAAATGGATGGCTCTGGTTATCCGGTTAAATTAACCCGAAAGGATATCAATATTAATGGTCGGCTCATGGCTATTGTGGATACATATGATGCCATGACTTCACATAGGTTACACCGTGACAGTCTTACTCCTTGCATCGCGATGGCGAAGCTTATGGAATGCCGCGAAACAAAATTGGATGCAGCCTTAACCGAAGAGTTTGTAAAGTGCTTCGGTATTTACCCAACAGGGTCATTAGTAGAATTATCAAACGGGCGAATAGGTGTTGTGATCACTCCTAGCTCAAGCGATCCCGAAAAGCCGTACATCAGGGTTTTCTTTAATGCGCGGCAGCGATGTTATGTAAGTACCGAAGAAATTGATCTGGCGACAAATCGAAATAATCTTCATATTGTCCGAACCCTTCACCCCAAAGAATTCAATATTGATCTCAATAATTTTCTCTAGCAAAGTGGGCTTCACTCTTCGAGTGGAATGCCGATAATATGTTAGCTATTGTTGCGGGGAAAATTGTGAGTCTACCTCCCGCTTAGTGGATGACGTGTGGTGAATATTCATGAAAAGAATTATTGCAGGCGCCTTCTGTATTGTTCTGCACACTATTTCGAAATGGCCTTGAAGTGGCTATAAGTTGCTTTTGCAGGATTGAGCAATTTCGAGCCCGATATGTCAAATGCAACAAAAGCCTCACATTGAGAGCAGTTTCCGCCCGACCAGTAGGAGACAATAATCTTGTTTCCACTGCATACGGCAGAGCCAGCTAAGTACGTTCTATCCTTTGGGTACAAGTCTTTCAGCTCTGTCAAATTATTCGGACTTGGAATGATGATTCCGGTAGGTTGTATAACGGCCTGCTTAGAAATAGTTGTTATTGAGCCATAAAACCCTTTTATTTTAAAATTGCTAGGGATATGGTTTTCATAATCAAATGAAAACGCTTCATGGTTTAGATCGATCGTATAGTTACCGCAATCTATTGTTTTGACGGTCGTAGATGATGTAATAGTCTCGCCTTTGTGGCTAAAGCTTGCTGAGTATGCAGAGCTTGCAACTACTGTACTGAGTGCTGCGATTAGATACTTTAAATTCATCTTGGCTTCCTTACTCTTAGTGTAAAGTCATGGTTCGTTGCGCAGAAGTTCAACAGCTGCGCCTAATAGAATTCGCTATTTCACAATCTTCCGGAACTCGCTCAATGCGCTGGTCCAAATCCCTTGCCTCTGTTACAAGTTCTGATCGCTGTGGTAGTTGTTTCGGCAGTTTAATATTTTGAACAATGCCTAAATTTCGTAAAGCATTTAAGACGCACCATCCGGGGTCGGGCTCATTGCTGTACAAGTCGAGCATTGCAGACCCAGGGTAGGCGTGGTGGTTGTTTAGCTCAAGGTCACAATTCAATTGCCACCAAGCATCCTTAAAAACGTTGGAGCCATGTAAAAGGAAGTCATGGCATTTCGTTTGGCGTTGCGCCCAGTCTCGTAAGTCATGCTGTTTCAGCATTCCGATTGGACCCGCCATACCAAGCCATACACCCAAGTATACAAACAGATACTCCATCCACTTTGGACACTCATAAGACCTATGTATTAATAAACGGTGCATTCCCAAGGAATGCCCAAAGCACAAGGTAACGGCTGCGAGTGAAACAAAAACGAGAAATGATGAAAGTGATAGAACAAAAGGGGCAACGACAATAGCGATGGATAAGTGCGATGAAAACCAGATCGATTTTACGGGGCTCCACTTCACCACGCCGTCGTAAGCGCTGTTCGTGTTATCTGATTTTACTCTTTCGGTATTCTTCATGAGGTAGTCTCTTGTCGGCGGGTAAGGCCTATAATCCGTAAAAGTTGTATTGCAGATTTTGAAATGACGTAATCATTATTGAATAAAACAGTTTGTAGTTTTATTGCATAGTACTGAGCTTTTCTTTCGTTTTTTCTAAAAACTATCTTCCCTTCTAGAGCTGGCGCGCATTGGAACGCCAAAATTCAGGGTAGGGTGACTAAAATTAAATTGGGGAAAAGAGCGGTGATCTGAACTCCTTTAAATTGTTACGATTAACATCACAGTTACTGAATAAAGACCAACCAGCAGTTGAATTACCCCGTTGTTTAGTGTTCAATAAGAGAGCTTCCAAACCTACTGTAAGGAGAAGCAAGTAACAGATTTCACGCTTGCGTGAAAAACCCAGAAGTAAAAAAGCGCCACCTCTTTAGTACGACTAACCTAAACAGACTAGATAAGAGTCCATTATAGCTAAAGTTAACTCTACGCTAGAGTCCCCCCTCACCCCAAGATAATTTTTTCTATCCGCAGGCTCATTGTTATGGAGTCCGCCGTCGTTCTCCCGAAGAATGTCGGCGATGTCGTTGCGTCCCTCAAAGCCTTGTCTATAGCGCCATCCATACTATTGCGTGGTCATTGGTTAAAACAGATGGGTTTCGGTAAGGGGCAGAATGCAGCCCTTCATATTAAGCCTGGAATGTTACATATAACTGCTGATTTCCCTGGTGAGTGGGAAATTGAAGACTAAAGGTCGCTAGTGAAAGCGGGACCTAGCGTATAATCTTTGAGCCGTGGCGGGGAACGGTTATTCTCCGTTGCTGCTTTCTGTGATTATATGTCTGCGGCGTCGGGGCTATTCAAGTTCAAGATCAGGCTTCGTTTAATGTTTGTATATCTACGGCTTTCTGAGTTCGTCGAAATGGGCGTGGATGAGATTGAAAAGTTGACAGGATTTTTGTGTGTTGCTATCTTGCTCCAACGAACACATCTGACAGCCGGGGTTCACCGGTCTAAAATTGAGAAAAAATACTGATTGTACGACTGCATTTAAAAACTCCCTCGTTCATCCGTTCAAACCTCTTACTCCTCATACGAATTTAGAAGTCCCGACTGCTTCTTCCTGGCAACATCTTCATTGCTATTTATTTAGTCTGCTTGAAAACTTAGCCGATATCGAACAGTCCCCCAAGTATCACCCGGAAGGGAATGCCCTTTATCATTCTTTACAAGTGTTTCAATGCGCTTTGCAGGATACTGATAATCCCATTTTATGGGCTGCAGCTTTACTGCATGATGTTGGTAAAGCCATTGATTACCCTGATCATGCACGGATAGGTGCAGCTGAATTGGAGGGACTTATTCACCCTTATGCCTGCTGGCTTATCGAACATCATCTTGACCTATTGACTTCACCTAGGCGTACGCGAAATAAATGGAGGTCAAGTCAAAAATTGGGCGATTTAGGACGCCTGCGCAAGTGGGATTTAAAAGGCCGTGAAACGGATGTCGAGGTTATGAGTGTCGAGCAGGCACTGGAAACTTTAAGGTCTCACCACGAAATAATTTCAATTTAGCGTCCAGCCCTAATATAGGGGTGTTACGGACGCGATTGTAAAGCGTCAGTTTTTCTCCATAAAATATAGGTGTTTGTTCATTCCAAGCAACTATTTATAGCGGCACAAAGCTGGCGTTTCACATTCATTCACAGTATCGACCTATTTTTGGATGTGTGCTATCGATACCGGTAC
This sequence comes from Agarilytica sp., assembly GCA_033852175.1. Lineage (GTDB taxonomy): Bacteria > Pseudomonadota > Gammaproteobacteria > Pseudomonadales > Cellvibrionaceae > Agarilytica. The sequence continues at coordinate 5,052 of JAWSUY010000035.1, read as the reverse complement.
GGAAGGCTTTCCTTTCCTGAATGTTTTATCAAAGCCAAGGGCATTTATTGAGTTTCCTGGTTAGTCAGTCATTTTTAACAACATCTGGCCAAAAGGTCAGCTTACACCATGAAAAATAGTAAACAAGAAAGAGGTAATTCTCAGTTTCGTCAGTTACTCGTGCGAGAATCTGCACGGTTAATGTACGAAGAAAATATCAAGCAATACCATACTGCAAAGTGGCGAGCAGCGAAAAACCTACTCAGTCGCGGTGGGATAAAGATGTGTAAAGTCCGCACGCGAGACCTGCCATCAAATGGTGAAATCTCATTGGCGGTGTATCAAATGGCTCAGATGCACGAAGGTGGAACGTTGACTCGCCGGTTATTCTCAATGCGTATTACTGCGCTCGATATTATGGAGAATCTTGCAAGTTTTTCACCACGACTTATCGGCTCTGTGAGTACTGGCCGCATTAAAAAAACCAGCGATATTGATTTGCATATTTTTACCGACAGTTTAGAGGTGCTAGAAAATCGATTGGAAAATCTTAGCTGGAATTTTGAAAAAGAAACGGTAACCATTCGTTCTGGAGGTAAGTTTCGTGAATTTACACATCTTTACGTGGATCATGAGTTTCCGGTGGAGTTATCGGTGTATCCAGTAAATGAAATCCGTGTTCGAGGCAAGAGCAGTACCGATGGAAAACCTATAGACCGTTTAAGTTATGAACGCCTGTTGGGGCTGATAGAAGAGCAGCATGCCGATGCTTGGTATGAGTATTTGGAATTTGGGGATGCTTCTGCATCTGCGAGTTGAAAGATTTTAGCTGTACGGTTACGCGGTACTAATAATATGAGTTTTGTCTGAGACCGTAAAAGCAGCTAGCAGAAACTAATCCGGCAGTCGCCTAGTGAAAGTAGTTAATCGGACCTCCACCTTTGGCGAAATTTTGGTTGTCCGATTAACTCAGGTGCAATTGATTATATTGAGTGATACATGGGGGTATTAATCCTTTTTATATTCAATTTTAACGGTCGTTCTTCAGCAAGCCTTTGAGGTTCTCCATTAGTAATTCTCTGAGGCTAACCGGCCTAGCAGCAATGTCTTCGCTCAGCCTGCTGATAGACTCCGCGATACGCGGGATGTCTTCTATTATATCTTGGTTAGCCTCCTGCGCTTTTGACAGTACAGGTGCTGCATCATAGATTTCTTTAATAGACTGCCTGACGAAGTCGAATAGTTCAGTGATTTCTTCCAGTCCGGCTCGTGCTTCTTGGTCGGTTACACGTGAAATCCCCATCCCTATGTCGCCATTTATCATTCCGTTTAACGTTCGACCAAATACGTTAGTGTCTATATTAAATTGATCGACAGAATTCATGGCGCCATTTCCTCCAGCTAACATTTTAGCCACATTACGACCGATTCGTTCGGCGTACCAAGACTGGCTTTGCGCCACTGATACTTGTGCGGCCGGGCCATTATTGTCTAGTAAAATATCAACAATATTAGAGTGCTCAGTTTGCAGTTCAGGCAATGAATCGTTCAACGTATTGGCAACGTCATGCAGAAATATAATGGTCTCTTTGTTATCGAGAATGATTTGCGCGTTGGCTTTAATACGCTTGCAGATTCTGTCAAGCTCAGCTAATTGCGCAGATAAAATCCCTTCTGCTGAGTTACTGGATTGTAAGTTTGACCGGGTTCGATCCATGCTCGCAATAAGGTTCTTCAATTCACGAAAGGCCCATTCGTCACCACTAGCTGCATCCCTCGATAGGGAGGTCAGTCGATACGATTGCGCCCGGAGATCAGCCGTCATGATCAGGTAGTTTTGATTCGTTGCCGAGCCAGCAATGTCCTCGTTCACACTGCTGAGATACTCAATGATAAGCGGGCGGTTTTCTAGGATGCTTTTAGTTGCGTTGCGCGCTTTTGACAGCGCTAACGATGCCTCAGAGATTTCTTTTATCGCTGTACTGACAAAGTCGAATAACTCAGCAATTTCTTCCAGACTGATTCGTGCCTCTTGGTCGGTTACGCGTGAAATCCCCATCCCTAGGTCGCCATTTATCATTCCCTTCAACGTTCGACCCAATATATTGGTGTCGATATTAAATTGATCGGCCAGTCTTTCAGCGCTATACCTTCCTACTAGCATTATATCCACGTTACGAATGATCCGTTCAAGGTACCAAGACTGGCTTTGTGCCACAGAGACCTGTTCTGCCTGGGCATTATTTTCCAGTAAAATGTCAACAATGTTGGCGTACTCATAGTGTAGTTCAGGCAGTGCTTCGTTCAGCGTATTGGCATAATCGTGTAGATATATAATGGTCTCTTTGTTATCGAGAATAATTTGCGAGTTAACTTTTATATGCTTCCAGATGTCGTCAGCCTTCTTGTCATATGGCTTTGATAAGACGTCCTGTGAATGAGGGTCGTTGATTTGTAAGTTAGTCCAGATGTGATCCATGTCCGTGACCACCTTCTGCAACTTGCGAAAGGCCCTTTCGTCACCACCAGTTGCATCCCTAGAAAGGTCGGTCAGTCGATACGATAGCCCACGTAAGTCGGCGGTCATGATCATCAAGGCTTCAGTGGAGTGTCGTGCAGAATAATCGGACTTACCTGAGTCGTCTGAACCACCACAACTAATCAAATAGAGTGTCATGGTGAGAATGCTGAATTTTTTTAACATTTGTATCTTTCCTTGTTTTGGTGCTTATCCTGAAACAGAATTGTATAAATAGAGTCATCGCAAGTGTGAATTAAGGGATGTCGCGTCCTTTACGTCCTTAAGCTAGTCATTCGAACGATTGACCTGCCGTATTCTCGTATTATCCTCAAAGCATTCACTCTCTCTAGATGATGAATTTTATCACGCTTAATGCTCTTTGGATCAGAATACACCCATTTCCGACGATTTTCCTGAAAAAACAACTAATCTGACGACCATCTTAAGCGTATTATTTATCGCCCAGTTGAATTTTTTGATGACATTTGAAAGGAGTATTCATGACCGTCCAAATAATTCGACCCGGGAGCCTCCTGCGTCATAACACCCGAATTCATCGCTGTCCGAATAACTTGACCCTGGAGCCCCGGCGTCACAAAACACCTACAAGTTATAATGATCGTAGAGGGTTTATGAGGAAGTTGGCATTAATGTTCTTGAATATATGCGACGCTAAGGTATAGGCGAGCTGGAATTGTTCAACTGGCTGATCTCGGTACAAGGGGGGGGGCTCCAATAGATAATGGAGTTCCACAAGCTGAAGCGAAAGTGCGGCTTACTTCAGTTTTCAGGAAAAATGAACGGTTTGTAAGTGGTTCAAATGATAGGGTCGCTATTTATTCGGAAGATTATATGGGATCGGTACATTTATGGGTTTTTTAAGACTTAATTTTATTACGTTGGTTGGTGTCTTTGGTTACTATTCAAGTTGCTATTCTCAGGATGACAGTATGAAAAAAGTTATTTCCCCAGAAGAATTTTATAGCTCAGCACTATCTGAAGATTGGAAAGGCGTTGCTTCGTTTAAGTCGGTTTTAAAATGGCTTAAGGAGGGCGATGTTTTGATTATCGATGTACGCCCAAAATATGATTTTGACGATTATCATATTTCGGGCGCAATTAACTTGCCTTTAACGGATATTACTGAAGAGTCGTTGGCGAGAGTAGTTCCGTCTAAAAACTTACGGATCGTTATCTACTGTGATAATAATTTTGTTTTTCCAACTCGTAGGTTGGCATTGACAACGATGGCTTATCCGACAATAAAACAGCTTGGGTACAGCAATACGTTTATTTTAGAGTCCAGTGATTCCCTTGAAGAATTTCCGTTGCCTCTTGACGGGCACAAGGATAAATAAAAAAGAAGTGTTTTAGTGGGCCAAACTCTAATGAAATATTTAAACCCTCACTAATGTGGATTGTATCTTTAATCGACCACGGCTCCATTTACAGTTGAGAGTTTGATATTTTCCTCCATTTAACGTCGTCTACCCCAAACCAAAGAAACCAAAAAACAAGACTCATGACACCTGCGATCCCTATTAGCGCAAGCAGGGGGAATAAGGTAAGTCCGAGTGTTGGATGGAGAAAGCACAACCAGCCGGCGCCTCCAATAGCTGTTATCAATCCGATCGGCTTGGGTATGAAAGTAGATTTTATCATTAAATATCCGCTCATCAGTGCGTAGACCCCCAAGAATACCAGACCAATAGCGGAGCCTTGGGCGCGCAGATTAAGCAAGAAAAGTGCGAAAGCCTGTATTTGGTCTGTACTGAATACATTCATGTAGTCAGCATTCGTCAACAAAACGAAGGGCGCAATATAAAATAACTGGCTTACTGTTTTTATCACGCATCCAATTAGTCCAGAACATAGGGCGAGTAATGCAACTCTAGGCCCTGCTGGTTTTAGGAGTATGTACATAAGCACAACGGTAAATAACTGGCATATCATTTCAATAAGAAAACCAGTTACGCTGGCTTCAAAAAGTGATTTGTTCTGGAGTATGTTTTCCGCTGTAGTTGCTGGGTTACCATGTTCAATTAATGTATTGGCGACGTAACCGAGAGAAAAAACTCCGGCAATGATTGTTATCAAATACACAATGCCCGTGATGCGAGCTACCTTCGTTGGTGAAATTTCGCTGCCTTTAATCATGCTTCTTATTTTCCTTTTAAAAACTTTTCAAGCTGTTCGTTCATTTGCCACTTCTCCTGTACGTATAGCAGCTCTCGTGCCAACACTTAACTCATTGATTTTTATCGACTATATCTTGTTGGTGGAATAACTGTACGATACTGAACAATAGGCTGGTGTCCGTTATCGCACAGACAGTACGGTATTGAACAGTTATTGTTGAACCGACATGTGCGAACATCAAATTCCTTTTGAGTAAGATGTTTTTCCGGTTTTGAGGGGGTATGCTGTAGCTTGCGCTATAGCTATAGGACTTTAATTGGCCAAAATCCGTAGCTATGATGGGCTTTATGCGTGAGTAGGCAATTCCAATTGTGCTTAAACGATACTTAAAAGTAAGCGTTCATTCCCTGGCG
>JAWSUY010000084.1:3036-13490 GCA_033852175.1 Agarilytica sp. | reverse complement strand
GCAAGACCAGAAGGTGCAGATGGTGCTGTTACATCGCTAGGGTCTTCACATGAATCGAAGCCGGCAAGTGTAACAGTCTCAAAGAAAGACCAGATGTGTTGTGAAGCGCTAGGACCTTGGTCTTCTGCCCAAAGTTCGCTGGCACCGTCATCGCCTACCCAGTGATGGCCTTTACCCAAAGATGCTGTGTGGCCGTCTACACCGTCGTAGAACATAGTTTTAACAAGTGGGTTACCGTCTTCATCGTTGTAAGTGGTGATGGTGCAGTTAATGCCTTCAGCCGTACAATCTTCTGTATCGTCTGCGTTAAGGTCTGGGCCCCATACGGTAAGTTGTGAGTCACGAATTAACTCGCCGCCTTTAATCATGACCGTTGTGTCGTTAGTTGAGTGAACAACAAAGGTCGGTACTTTATGGTCATCGTTAAGCTCATCGTTAATTTCATCTACGTGATGAGCCAATGATTCAAACTGATCCATAAGGACAGAGTTAGATCCGTCACCGTAAGCAGGAGCTTCAACTGGAGCCATTGCTGCCCAGTAATCGTTGTAAGCAATGCCCGCTGCTACTGTCATGCCGCCACCGCTGGAAATACCGGTGATGTAACGACGATCCGGGTCAATGTTGTACATAGACTCAACTTCTACGCCCATGCCATAAAGATCATCGACTTCTCCGCCTTGACCTTCACGAACGTGAGTTGGGAACCAATAGCCCCAACAATTTTCGCTGCGCATTTCGGTAAAGCTAGTCACAAATGGGAACACCACAATCACGTTGTGTTGATCCGCGATTAAATCGAAGTTCCAAAGGTTTAATGCATCGGTGTTATCCATCGCGCAACCATGTAAAGCAAAGATCATGGGAACCGCTTCAGTACCATCGTAAGACTGAGGAACGTAAACCTTGTAGTCGCGAGCTTTCGATCCACTATAAGTGAAGCTGTCGACTGCGCCAGTGCCGGTAACTGTTTGAGAGATCGCAGGTAAAGCGGTAAATGCACTGACCGCAATAACTGCGAAGATCGATTGACGTAACTTAGTAAGTGGTTTGGAGAACAACATAATCATCAAGCCTCTGGGAGAGTTCAGCTTGGTTAGCTCTATAAGGTAAAACCAAGCATCAAATTGTTTTTTGAGATTCTGTGGCGGCGATTAAAGTGTGACGCAGATCACATTCATCTCATGCAACAAAGTTTATCAGGTGATTTGAGTGCCAGCACAAGCAAATAATGATGGACATTTCAATTAACAATTGTTAATGCAAAACGGGTTTAAGTCGGTTTTGAAAGGACTTTAGGTGACACAATGCTTAATCAGTCTAAAAGGCATAAGGAGGGGTGCGTTTTATTCGAAAAAAGGCGTTATTTCGGGTAAATATCGCCCCCTATTCGATTAAATCGATATTCGATCAAATCTATATAATCGATATGAACTAATTATTATCGAATAGCTTTGTGAGGTTTATAACGAAAGGTGAGAAACGCTTAGGCAGTTGGCGGGTGATTAGTTGTTATGACGGCTAATTGAGGCTTTGGTTCTATACCTGGAAGATCGATATTTCACCTTGGCTATACCGAGCTGTAATTAAAATGTGAGAGCTTTTTTGATCTTTTCATTTGTATGTTCTTCTTATTTTTTATTTTGGTGTTAGTTCAGTTTAGGCCCATGAGTGGGGCGCCAGGCTTCAAACGAGCATTCCCAATTTTTTGGCAATAGTTAGGATGGCTTGTATGCATCATTATTGTACGTTTCTAGTCGCTTCAGTGACGGCAATTCCCGCCCCACGTCTGTAAACGATGCAAAGGGGAGTGGATAGGGAGGTCATAACGCTTCTTTGTGTCTTTATATCTTTCATTTTTAACTTTGTGGTTTTCAATCATTCGATACAAGTCCTACATGTAATGTTAGGTGCGAAATGACAATGCCAAAATTATAGAGGGTTTGAGTCTCAATATTGGCTGCGCTTGTCAGCTTTAAACCCTGGGGAGTGGTGAATCGTTCTGTTTTCTTGACCTGCTTGTTATTTGCTCGAAACTCAACAAGACTTGAAGTTTGTGCTGCAGTGCGGCATAATCGCTCAAAATATGTACTCCTCTGGTTTTGGGGGGTGAGTTTGGTTGAATTTAAAGAGGTGTATAAGTGTTGTTCTTGAGATTAAAGTTTTTGTTAGTTGGTGTTTTGATGCTGTTTAGTGTTTCTCTTCAAGCGAGCGGTTGGGTTATTAGCGCGAATACAGTACAGGGTTTGGCTGGCAATTTATCTTCAGTATCTCCGTCTGTTGCAACGCCTTTCAATGTCGAAGCGTATCTCAGCGAAGCTAGTGCTCTTGGTTATAGTGGTCCTCTTGGGCCCACTGGTCCTTTAGGGATGTTGGGTCCGATTGGGCAAAACACTTGGAATCCTTCTTCTTGGGTTAGTGGGTTTGGAGATTGGGATGAATGGTCGAATGAAAATGTAAGTGTTAATGGCGCACTGGGTGAAGAGGGTTCGCTAGGTCCGTATGGTCCTCTAAGTGAGCTGGCTTACGATGTTGATCTGCCGGCAATCAATGATTTTTGTAAACAGTTACAGTTGGGGGGCGTTTGGACAGCTTTAGGGCCTGCGGGTCCTTTGGGGGCGCTGGGCCCTCTAGGTCCATTAGGGCCGCTTGGGGCACATCAGTTTGAACAAAGCGAATATGGCCAATATCTTGATGCGGGTGAAGAAGTGCGGCAGGTTATAGTCGATTATGATGGCGAGTATCGACGTTACGAGCTTTATGAAAACTACTCAGAAAACTATGCCAAAGCTAGTGTCGATAATGACACCTCGTTTATGGTCGAAGGCAGTGTTGAATGGCCTTATACCGAAACGGACACATATGAGATTGTATCCGCAGAGAATCAAAGTCTTACGATTGTTTTAAGCCCCGAGGTTACGATGGACGATTTTGACCTCGTCATTACGGATGAATATGACCAGGTTATCGCGACCTCGAATACCTACACCTTCATTGATTTTATTCAGTTGAATAACATTGCAGCGGGTACGCGTTTAAACGTGAGTGTGAACTTGTATTCTTCTTTTCATTACTGGGGCAAGAATTACCGCCTTTTTGTAACCGGTTCAACGCCGTATTTAGAGACTCAGAACCCAATATCGGGTGATCATCAGGTGTTAATCGTTCAAGGTCCATCTCAATAGTTATAAATCCTGATCTCGTTATGGTCTGACTTCTAGGGGAAGGGGGAGGTCAGACGACGTCCAGCTCTTCGTAATAAGGTGATTCAGTTTTTTGTGGAAAAGATCTTTTTACAGCGTTTACAATCAGATTCTTGGGTCTGATTGTAAGCTCACAGCTCTCTTTGACCTCCCCTGCATTATCCGCATGTTCAAAAGTATAGTTTCTCAGTAACTCGATTAACGTGAGCTTCATCTCCACAAATGCGAGCTGCATACCGCGGTATCGTGTGTTGGCCGCATCATAACAGCTGATTGTTAATCTTTCGCCGTTTTCTCCTCGTGTCTATCTTGCGCTTATTTCGTGTCTCATTTTCGCTTCGCTTGGGGCTTCGTTTTTCGTATACGTTTTGTCCAAGGTGATGGGTATTTTTTGTTGGGGCAGGGTATTTCACTTTAGAGTAATTCTAGTGGATGTTGAGTCGTGTTTTTTTACACATTCTTGTTGAATGATTTTGTGTTCAATGTCTTTCCTGTCGTTAATTTGGCGCAATAAAAAGAAAAAGTTGCCGCCATTTTAAATCAGGGAATTACTTTTGTGATCCAGCTCATGCTTTTGTGCTGTCAATAAATTTTTGGCGAGTCGAATTTTTTGACACTTTAAACGTGGTTTTGTCTGAATTATTTACAATAAAAAAATATTTTCATGTAGCTTGTTTTGTATATTGCCTTCACTAAAGTGAGGTGGTTAAGGTTTTAGCTTGGTGTGTGTTTTTTAATTCATCCGTTACTGGTTGGGCTGCGTAAGTTAAATTATTAATAAGTCGACTAATCAATCCCTAGCGTTAAAGGAAAATACCGATGCCGTATGTTAATGGTGGTCAAAATTTCACAAATACAGCAGAGACAATTTACTATGGTAAAAGTAATTCTGGTGTTAATTGTTCGTTGTGCACCGCTGCAGGTGCTGTCAATTTAGATTCGGGCGTTGTCGTATGCCAAACAAAAGATGTGGCTGAATATTTTAATAAAAATGATGACAAGTACGGAATGGGTGGCTCATTAAAAGGCCAGGCAAAGAGCATAGAGAAATTCGCATGTAAAATGCTGAAGTGCAGCAGTACTCGTTACGTTAGTGAGCATGCAAGATATGGTAAGAGCGTTACTGAAGCTAAGGCCTGGATGATGCGATTTCCTGAAGAAAGTGTCTTTGCGGTTTACGTAAACGGAATGACGAATGGCGGGGTCAATGTGGCGCATTGGCTCAATGCGAAAAAAACCAGGGGCACAATTCGTTATTTTGACTACCAGGTATGTAGGGATGCGTCAAAGTTTGCACACTGGACGTCGACTTACAAGCCAGCTTCGTCTATTTATCCTATTGCAGCAGCGCAAACACAAAGCTCATCGAGTTCTGGTGTTATCGACCTTCATCGAGCCAGCCAAAAGGGAGCTATGCCCTCGGCTCAGCACATAGCCATTGTTGCATTCCATGATTATAAATAAAACGGAGGGCTGGAGGGGAACAGGTATTTCCCCTCTATTAATTCAACTTCTAGAGCGTAGCCTACGCATCAGATTTTGCTGTAGAGAGGAGTTTCATTAAGCTTTGCGCATGATTCGCGGCTTCGACGCCGAGGCTTGTTAAGTAACCGCCATCTATTTTGTTGGTCAGGCCTTTTTCAAACAGGCTTGCCGCTGCAGCAATGGTTTCTTCCGAGGCTTGGTGGGCGTGAACTTTGATGCCATTCGATGTTGAGTCGAGATTGAACTGATTGAGTAACGTAATTTCTGCCAGTGTTTCACGTGAGTACATAAACATTAACCTAGTGTTTTCTTACATTATAGAGGAGGGGTAAGGGTACTGTTAATGGCGGTCTGTCTTCTTCTCCTGTTCTCTTGATCTCTTAATTCGGGGGGTGATCTGTCTCATGGCTCAGGGACAGACGATAATGTAAACCTTTTGACTCGAAAGGTAAATGCAGGTTTCTTGCTCTTTTCTGGTCAAAAGCAATCACCCGTGTATGGATGTAATCGATTTTGAGGGGGGTGAAAATATTGTTTTCAATTGAGCGTTGTTGGGCGCCAGAGGCTCAATAAGGCCTGCCGGAGTCCTCTCAATGGTTTTAAATAGATTGAGGCATGGCAGAAATGCGCATGTTGAGGGGGCTTCGAATCCTATACTGCCAATTTTGCATGGTAGTGCTGTACTGTGCTGACCGACTCGCGATAATATGCCATTTCAAAACTTGGGAATCCTTGGGGGGAGCTTTGTGGTGAAGGCCTTGCTACTCCTTTTGCCTGAATTGCGCCTTTTGTTGTTATTTTGCGCCATCGAGAGATAGCCTCTAATTCACATTTCCCTTGTTTTTACTTGGCTTTACGGCTTCGTTTCGTATTAAAAATTGGAAAATAAAGGGTGATGGATAAATGAGTAATGACGAAGCAAAGCCTCAGTCTCAAGGAGAGCATGCAAAGTATCAGAGTGTTTCATCATCCGAGCCAATGAATGTCTTTTTTCAAGAAGTTTGGAATCCTAGCGTAAGCCATACCTTTGACGCAGGGAAGTTGGGTCATTGGATCGAAAGCCTGCAGCGCGCTATGGTGGGTAGTGGAAAGTCATTTTGGGAATTAGACATTTCGACGAATAAACAGCGTTGGTTTGGTGATTTTTGGAAAGACTTCGGCTTCTCTGCCACTGATATTGAAAAGCTAGCCGATCCAGAGGTGTTTATGACTTATGTCCATCCTGATGATCGCGACTTGATGAGAAACGCTGTTCGGGGTGCTATCGTCAATCGTAAGCCCCTTTCTATTTGTTATCGTCTGAAAACAAGTCCTGGTGATTATATATGGGTGGCGTTGAATGCACAGGCTTTTCACGATGAAAATGGCTGGGCCTACTATCTAGCTGGTGAGTTTTCAGATGTATCTGAAGCCAAAAAGCTGGAAGAAAGTCTAATTGAGTCGAAGGCAAAGAACGACCTAATTCTCAAAGCGACTAACGATGGAGTGTGGGAGTGGGATTTTGAAAAAAATGTTATAGACTTTTCCGAGCGGTGCTGGGAGCAGTTGGGCTATTTGCCGGGTGAAATTGGTCCTGATGAGTATCGTTCCTTTGAAGATTGGATTCAGTTTTTATCTCTTTTTCCTGAAGGTATCGATCGATTTAGAGCTCATTTGAGATCTCATATTTTGGACAAAACCCCGTTTGATATGGAGCATGAATTACAAAAAAAAGATGGTTCATCAGTTTATCTGAGGATGCGAGCTCAGGCGCGCTACAACGATGAAGGGAGGGCGGTAGCTATATCCGGTTGTAATATGGACATTACTGAGCTGAAAAAAACACAAGCGGCGCTTATTCTTGCTAAAACCAGCGCAGAAAAATCGAATCGAGCAAAGTCTGAATTTTTATCGAGCATGAGTCATGAATTGCGTACACCTTTGAATGCGATACTTGGGTATGCGCAGTTATTTGGCTACGATCAAAACTGTTCAGAAGAGCAGCGGGAGAATGTAGCGGAAATTCAAAAGGCGGGTACACACCTCCTTCAGTTGATTAATGATGTGCTTGATTTGTCGCAGATAGAATCCGGAAAATTGAATGTTTCGATGGCGCCAGTTAATACCTCTCGAATTCTTGATGACTGTGTAAATTTAATGAAGCCTGTCGCCAGCCAGAAAGGGATTGAATTATTGCGTTGCAGCGATAGCGCCAACGTTGTGGCGGTAAATGCCGACAGCATGCGTTTAAAACAGGCGGTTATTAATCTTCTTAGTAATGCAATAAAATATAATCACCCTTACGGTTCTGTTGTTGTGTCAACACGACGAATGAGTGAGACGGTATTACGCATCAGTGTCGAAGATTCGGGAATAGGCATACCAGAGGATAAGGCTGCGGAAGTTTTCGAATCTTTTAGTCGTTTAAATGTTGAGGTGGGTAATGTCGAAGGTAGTGGTGTTGGTCTTGCGGTGACCAAAATGCTACTTGAACGAATGGATGGTGAGATAGGTTTTAATAGTGTAGTAGGGGAAGGGACCACCTTTTGGTTGGATTTAAAAGTCGTGAAAGGCTTAGAGTCAAACTCTTTCCCTGTTGATGTACAAGGTACCGATGTGTTGATAAGTGAGCTTGATTTTAGTCATGAATGTAATGTTCTATATATTGAAGACGACCTCACAAATATAAAGCTGCTGACTAAGTTGCTGGAAAGATTTGAGAAGTTGAATCTTTCTTCTGCAATGGAACCTACAGTCGGTTTGTTTCTTGCTCGAACACATCAGCCTTCCATCATATTGTTGGACATCAATTTGCCGCGAGTCAGTGGGTTTGATCTTCTGAAAATTCTTAAAAGTGATGATTTAACAAAGGATATTCCTGTGATCGCGTTATCGGCTAACGCAATGTCTTTTGAGGTCGAGGCGGGGATGAAAGCCGGTTTCTCTGATTATCTTACAAAGCCTATCAATATGGACAAATTAGTTGCAGCTATTAACCGATGTGTTGCTGAGTCTGAGGTTGTGAGTTGATTTTGTTTGGGAGTTGCTCCTGACGTGTAAGTCCCCGATGAAGTAAGCGGTCAAAATAATTTTGTAGGCCGCATGCTTCGATATCATTGTACTCATAAATTAATCGCCAGTATTTTTTGTTTAAATATGGGCGAGTCGTATTAATAAAGTTTCATTAAAAAGATAGAACATGTACCCACTTCAATATGTCGAGCCCGTATTTCGTCCACCCAGTGAAGCTCGATCGTTAATTCTACAGGTGACCAATGGCTGTTCATGGAATAAATGCACGTTCTGTGAAATGTATACCGCAGGGTCAAAAAAATTCAAGCCAAAATCTATAGCTGACTTGGAAGTCGAAATGAAATCGTTGGCATCAGCTGGTTACCCTGTACGCCGGATATTTTTGGCAGACGGTGATGCCATGAGCTTATCCGTAAGGCGTCTGCGAGAAATCTTAGAACTCATAAATCGTTATTTTCCCGATGTTCAGCGAGTATCGAGCTATTGCTTGCCTAGGAATTTAAAGAAAAAATCAGTTAAAGATCTCATAGCGCTGCGGGAGCTCGGTTTGAGTTTACTTTATGTGGGCTGTGAGTCTGGGGATGATGAAGTGTTGGCCTTGGTAGAAAAAGGTGAAACTTATGAGTCCTCTCTGGAGGCATTGCAAAAAGCAAAGCAAGCGGGAATAAAGTCCTCGGTGATGATACTGAATGGCTTAGGTGGCGTGGCTTATTCTGAGCAGCATGCGCGCAACTCTGCAAAACTAATGTCAGCAGCCCAGCCGGATTATTTGTCGGTGCTAGTGGTTTCCTTTCCTGACGGTAGCGCGCGTTTTGAAAAGAACTTTGCGGGCGTGTGTGGTGGTGAGGTAAGTCCGGAAGATGGTGATAAGCATGGTGGCGTGACGGGTTTTCACATGTTGAATCAGTCTCAGCTATTTCAAGAGATGGAAATGTTTCTTTCTCACTTATATCTTGATAAAACGATTTTTCGCAGTGATCACGCGTCCAATTACTTGGTGTTAAAGGGCGTACTAGGGAAAGATAAGGAAGCCTTGTTGAGGCAAGTGCGTGCCGCATTACATAAGCCTGGCACCATTCCGTTGAGGGAGGAGTGGCAGAGGGGGTTGTAGCGCGGGTTTTGCTAAGGTTTCAGCGTCAGAACTCGAAAAATGTAGCCATACTTTGATTGCTGAATCCATCTTGGAAATTGAGGGTAATCGTGACAATAGATCTGGTTTGGGAGTCAAAAAAGCTACTGTCAATGATCTATGAGGGGCGAGTGTCTGGTGGGGACTTATTGGCTGCGAGCTTAAAAATCAGCGGTGATCAACGGTTTGATGATTTGCGCTATCTTCTTTCCGATTGGTCCAAGGTTGAAGAGACGAATATATCAACGGATGATGTCAGGAAGTTGGTGGCTTATGTTTCCTCTATGGCCAGAACAAACGATAGGATAATGAATGCATCCGTTATGTCTAGCGATGAGACCGGTCAGGTTCTGGTGAGCTTTTATTTCCCCTAGAAATTACCTCCCTCAACCCAGTTACCATGCGGGATAGCGGCGAATGGGTAATTTTTGACGGCATGGGCGAGTGATGCTATTTTCACAGCATCTTCAGGTTCGAGCAGTCTGCAATGAATTTCAAGGGCATCATAAGTAAATTTCTCCGATTTAAGCGCATATTCAAGGAGAATTGGTCGGCCTTTGTTAGAGGTCATCCTCGTTACGATACAGACTACTACCAAGCTGAGATTAGTAAGATGCTAACTTGCGGTAGCGAAGCCGGTGGATTTGCGATCTTTCAATGTCTGCGCTGCGGTGAGGGAGAACACAAAGTACACTTCAGTTGCAAAGGAAAGGCTTGCCCTCAATGTGGTAAGCGCTATGCTCGATACAGTATGACCAAGATTGCCGCCAGGCTTTATCCGGGTGTTGGTTATCGGCAGGTCGTGCTAACTTTGCCGGAACAGTTGCGTATTCCCTTCTACAACCATCCTGATCAAAATAGACTGTATTCCAAGTTTATGGCCCTGGCTCAAGCTTGCCTGGAAGAGCTTGTGCAAGACAAGTTTAATGGTACGGATTACAATGTCGCGACGATTCTCTTCCTTCATACCAATGGTCGTAATGGCAGCTACAATCCCCATCTGCATGTAATATTGGCGGAAGGCGCATTTCATCCTCTAAATAGCGAGTGGAAAACCTTTAATCATTTGTCACTGGGACCTCTTAGACGTCTATGGCAGAAGCACTTATTGACACTGGTCGCTGTGGAGTTTGGAGAGCTAAACGATTTGGTTGATCAATTGTGGACGGGCTATCCTGAAGGGTTCTATGCGCATCCGGCAAACAATAAAAGCGTGCCGACGAAGAGTTACAAGGGGTTGATTAGATGCCTGACTAAGTATCTGTCATCACCGCCCATTGGTGTGTCAAGGATCGTGGATTATGACGGTGAAAACGTGAGGTGCTATTACCAATCTCATAGGACAAAGGACAGGGCTTATGAAACGATAAGGGTCCAGACGTTCATCGGTAGAATGGTCCAGCATATCCTACCCAAGGGTTTTCAGCGGGTTCGCTATTATGGTCTTCAAGCCACAGCGACTTTCAAAAAATGGTATGAAGTGATCGCGCGAGTGGCCGGTGATTTAGTGGATGCGATGGTGAGTTATGTCAATCGTATAGCCTATCTATGGCGAATTCCTAATTTATGCTAAATTAGGAAGCTCAAACAACCCACGACAATTTTTTTCCCAGCTAAAATTTGAA
>JAWSUY010000084.1:0-2970 GCA_033852175.1 Agarilytica sp. | reverse complement strand
TTCCATCGGTGAAATTGGAACAGCGGATCGTTGTCAGTACTGATTCGTTTTGGCTGTTCTTGTTTGGAAATTATGCTGTTAAACATTCGGCATGCCGTGCCACCGTCGATATCACCGCCGTGGACTTCGAAGCCTGCGATGCGTCGAGTGAATTGATCCATTGCCAGCATTGCCCAATGGCTTTTTAGGTTAATCGACTCACCGCGGAAGAAATCAAGACTCCATAAACTGTCCTTGGTGTGACCGAGTAGCGTTAGCCAAGACGGGCCGTTGCCACCGGAAGTGGGTTTGTAATATTTTTCTAGAATTCTCCTGGCCACATCCTTATTAATATCGATCCCAAAGGCTAAGTTGATTTGTTGTGCGATTCTAGGATCGCCAAAACGAAGATTCCGTCGTTTCATTTCGATGACGGCATTAATTAACTCTTGGGATGGGCCTTTTGGGCCAGGTTTTCGTTGGTAGTGGGATGAAAATAAGGAACTATATTTTTTCTGTACTAGTGCTTTGTGAAACTTTAATAGTGTGGCGGGCTTAAGAATAACGGCGATCTTACTGATTCGTCGTTCACCAATAATAAAAGCAAGTAAGCCATAGAAAAAACGGTCAAAGGATGTAAGTTTTGGTGACCGCTTGTTGCGTCGATTTAGTGTGATAAGCTGCTGTTTGAGCGCTAAGTTTTCTGCCATCACTGCACGGACACCGCCAGGCTTCAGTAGCTTGACCAGCGTGCATAGGAAGTGGATTGAGAGGAGCAGTAAATCGCGCATCGGAGCATTGTACTTATCATCGCTCAAAAAACAACCCGTTGTGAGTGGGTGTTTTTAGGTGAGATTAGTAATTCGCACAGGACACGCGTCATCAGCGGTAAGCTATATTAGGCGAAGGTTGCTATTGGGTGAGTTTGTGGGGGAGGTAAGGGCGCTGGAAAAGTATTTATGTCATATAAAATAAACTTGACCCCTTAAGTTCCCGTTCAGGCTTGACCCCTTTGTTTCTGACGCAATAGATCCATCTTGGTGTAAATACAGAAAGAGGCTGTAGGGCCTCACTCATGCTGAAAACGGATTGCGTTGTAAATTGAGAGGAAAGGGTGGGAGTAGGCTGGGTTTCAGTGGGTTTTCAGGGGAATAAGTCAAAATATGCCTATGGTCTTGGTGCCCGACGTAGCTTGTAGTATTCTGGATTTCGAGTGAAAAGGGTGTTTATGCTTCCTATACTCTCGGGCTGAAATTATTCTAATCACTTTGTGATCCGATACATGTTAATTCTTTTCCGTCCGGAAACGCCATTGAATATAACGATTGTTGCGATTGATGTAGGACCAAAAAAATCTTCTTCCCGTCAGAACTAAATGTAAATCTCGCTGGCCCTATATCTGGAGTACGATATATTGCCGACCCTGGGTTTTTATTGGGCGACCGCCAGATTGTGAGTCTATAGCCGTCAGATGAAATAATGAACTTACCATCTGGAGAAAACTCTATTTTTTTTATGCTGCGACGATGCCCACCATCGCCCTCGCGGAAAAAGGATAAATCGCTAGCGTTCCAAAGTAACAGTGAATGCTCGTTACCCTCAGCTAAAAGATCACCGTCAGGATGAATTGCCAAACTACGGGCATGGTAATTACTTTTCTTCGTTTGGTTAAGCGCCTTCAAAGTAATCAAATCATATTTGATTACTCCATCTCTATCAAGCACAGCAATAAATTTTTCTTGGGGATCAAACACCGCATTGCAGTACTCCACACATTCCGGAAATACGTGCAGTAATTTTGAGTCTGCAACAGACCATAGCCGCGGTGATTTATAATAGCTGATAACAACAACAAATTTTCCGCTGGGGGAAAGGCGAACAATTTCAGGGGCTGGCTCATTCTTTTCCAACTTACGAACGAATTCACTGACAACCGCTCCCGATGCAATATCTCGTATAGACACGTTATCCGTTTCTTCCTCAACTAAGAGAATTTTTTTTCCATCTTCCGAAATATCGAAATATTTGCTAAACCTCGCAACGGGAAGCTCAGTTGTCGACTTCAATTTATAGCTGCTCGCATCCCATACTTTCACTATATGGTCGCGGCTGGCGGTTACTAGCGCCTGCCCATCACGAGACATTCTTACGTCAACGATTTTATCGGCATGAATAGGAGGACAATTTTTTTCAAGCGTCATCTCATCAACACCCATCTCATCAACATCCTCCTCCCGAGAAACAAGCTTGAATTCTGAGCCTGGAAATAGGTCGACGAATTCATTGGGAGAGCCCACTGATTTTTCAGTTTTATTAAATTTGATTGTTATATTCACTTGTGTTTCTTGACAGCTGAAAGATTCAGGACCACTATTTATGCAGGAAAGCAAATGTTTATGTTGCGTTTGACCATCATCACAACTACCGGTTGATCCGACGACCTTGAAATCATCGCCTCTTATATATTCAATTATTCCGTTTTGTACGCAGGTAGAAGGCGGTCTCGACTCTAAATTGTTTTCATGACGCGTACTTATTCCCACCTGATTTAGACCTGTGCGGCAAAGAGTCTGCGTGATTTCATCTCCTTGATATATTATTTTTGCCTCGTAGCAACCATTGATAAATTCCGACTGAGACTTATCGCACCCAACAATAAACAGAACGATTAGAATTGTGATTACTCTCATATTTCCTCTCCTTATTTTTTAATTTCGAAAAATACCGATACTTGACCGAAAAGCAGAATACCGCCCTGCGGACTGCAAAAGCACAATTACGACCATACAGCAATAAAATCAATTCAGCCTGCTTTATTCCTCCTTCGCCTGCTGTTCTGACGCCCTGAAAGCCGGCAGGCCAACACCGGCTGACTGGAATCCACTATCGACAGCGATCGCTTGGCCAGTAATATATGATGCTTTCTCTGTCAAAAAGGGGTCAAGCTCATCTAATAAGGTATAGCTGATAGTTACGTGATACCCTTGCCTC
>JAWSUY010000034.1:0-33420 GCA_033852175.1 Agarilytica sp. | reverse complement strand
GAAAAGCTTGACCACATCAGAAATGGGAAATGGGAAACGGGAAACGGGAAATGGGAAATGGGAAATGGGAAACGGGAAACGGGAAATAAGGAAGAGGGTGGGGGAGTATTGTTTGCTCTAGATTCTCGAAGATGACCTATTGAATTTTATGGTCGTAGATATCAGTTTCGTATAGGGATTAATTCTGGGCTAACTGTGTCTTGTTATTTTTGTTTTGGTTGCTTTCATTTTGGTAGCTTTCATACAGAGCAAGCACCTTTTTTACGTAGCGCTGAGTTTCAGGGTAGGGTGGAATTTTATTACCTCGGCGCTTTACTGCATTTTGTCCTGCGTTATATGCCGCCACACTCAGGCGCACATCATTATTAAACATCTTAAGTAAATCTTTCAGGTAGCGTGTGCCACCTTCAACATTCTGTTGCGGATCTTGTCTATTCACCACGTAATATTGTTTAGCCGTGCCGGGCATTAGTTGCATAAGCCCCATTGCGCCTTTGCTGGAGACCGCGAGGGGATCAAAGTGGCTCTCAGCATGGATAACGGCTTTTATAAGGCTGGGTGAGATCTGATGGCGGCTCGCGACGGTTTCAATCAGGGGGGAGTATTCATGAATACGTGCGTATAAATTTGCGGGTGGTACGAGAGGTTTCCAGCCCTTCCACGTTTTAACCAAAGGTATGTAACCGTCATGGCGTGCTTGGTCAGAAAAACTGACGTGCCCATCTTTATCAATATAGCGATATATTTCGCTAGCAAAGGAGCTGCATGAGAGGGCGAGTAGCATCAGGAATGCGCTTACTTTGGGCTTCATTTTCTATGGCACCGGTCGAAGGTTGTTCCTTAATTCTAGATCAAAACGTGATGCAGATCTCATTTGGTGGCGCTGAAAGTTAGGTCGTTTCGCTATTGATAGGGGATTTTTATATAAAAACAGGCCGTTGATATATCTGTTCTGTAGGTGTAATGACGCCTTTACGGGAGTAAAGGCGTATATGTTGCACTTAGGTCGCTTTAATCATCTTTCCTGTTTGTCTTACGGAGCCATCGTGACGTTTCGTTTGGCGTGTTCGACTTGTGGGAATGTGTCTGAGGTATAAAACTGAGACGTATGCGCTAAGAGCTCACTTTTGGCGAGGACTTTTCAGAAGATGATGGTGATGCAGTCGATTCAATGACGGTTTTGGCTTGGTCGAATTTACTTTTGTGAGCGCTAATCTCCATATCTATAGAGCCTTTGAATTTAGCCCCATCTTCAAGAGTTACACGGTCAGCAACAAGATTACCTTTCACATTACTGGATGCCTTGATGGCAATATGTTCTTTGCCGTAGATATCGCCTTCAACGTTGCCTTCAATAATGATGGTTTTCGCGAGTACGTTGGCTTTAACGGTACCTTGTTTGCCCACGATGAGATTGTTGTCACGTAAGTCAATGGTGCCGTCTATTTGCCCTTGAACTAACAAGTCTTCTTCGCCAACGAGTTCACCTTTAAAGCGAATTTTAGGCCCTATAACTGCGGTGGGTGTTGCTGGGTTTGCGACGTTGGTTTTTTGTACTGGCGGTTGATTGATATTAACGCTAGGTGTTGGTATCGGTGTTTCTACACGTGGAGCTTCGTTGCGGTTACTGCGAATCATGTTGTTCTCTCATTTTTAAGCCGTTTGGTGCGGCGTTGTTTAAGTTTTCACTGATGGTCGCTTGGCACTGCTTCTTGTTGTTTTGCGAGTGAATCTTTTTCGCTTAAGTTGAGTTCGTAAAGGTTGAGTTCGTAAAAGTCGAAAATGTAACCCGGAACCCTTTATTAGACCTCTATTATGCAGTTGTTAGCGTGACTCTTCTGTTGGGGGTCACTGACTATGTGCGAGTTGTTGGATATTTGACCTAAATCACTCCGCTGGTATATGGAAAATTCAATGGGGGATATTAGATGCTATCAATTAGCTCTATACCGACGATATTACATATGGCGCGTGGAGTGGCGTGATCTACTTTGCATTACGCGAAAATTAAAATAATCATATGATAATTATTTACTTTCTGATCTCAGAAATTCAATGAGCAATCAGTCGTTTTTAGATGGGAATATTTTTGACTTGAGCCAGTAAAACAAGGAGTTTCGGCTAAATAGGTACTGATGAAGAAGGTTCTGGTTTTCTTGATAAAAGCCGGGGTTGTTCTCTTGCGAATTAAAAAGAAATTCACGTGTTAACATCCTGCGTTTGGGGTTGATTTTCTTGATTACCTTGGCTGGGTTGCCGCCGACGATGGAGTTGCTTGGCACGTCTTCCGTTACTACGGCGCCAGCCGCAACAATGGAGTTTTCCCCGATAGTAATACCTTTGCCAATAATGGCGCGCAAGCCAATCCAAACATTGTCTTCGATCGTAATAGACGAGGTGCATCGGAAGGGGCGAGTACGGTTGTATACACCGTGCCAATCGCAATCCGAAATGTTGACGTCTGCCGCGATCATGCAGTTATGCCCAATGCTGATTTTTTGGGCTGATGAGATGTTGGTGCCTGGTGAAATCAGGCAGTGATCGCCAATTTGTATATGCCCTTGGCTCTGTTTACTCGACCAAGTTGAAAAGCTCACGGGTTTAAACGTTTCACTGATGATATGCAGATGCTGGCCCGCAATGATATTTTTACCGGCAATGGTGATAGATTTCGGGTGGTAAAAAAAAGGGTGATCCCCTAATGCATCGAACTGTGGCAGAAGGATGCGTTTGACATATAATGCGCTCCACCACTGACTAAGCTTTATGAGCAATAACGGCTTATGTTCTTTACGCAATGCGTTAACCACTGTTATGAGTTATTAATTTGTCTGTATTATCAAAGTTTATTTTTGAAAATTCAATTAAAGGTTTCCTCGACGATGAAGAGGGGGATGCTCTACACGAATACGCTTTAAGTGTTGCTGCTATCGGTCCTTGTTTGGAAATCGGCAGTTATTGTGGCAAATCGACGGTTTATATCGGCGAAGCGTGTAGGCAAACCGATAACACTCTTTACGCCGTTGATCATCATCGTGGTTCGGAAGAGCATCAGTTGGGTGAGGAATACCACGATACAGCGCTCTATAGCCAGAGTGCTCAATGTGTGGATAGCTTTCCTGTATTTCGCAGCACTCTAGCCCTGGCGAACTTAGAGGATACGGTAGTGCCTTTAGTTGCGTCATCAAAGCTTGTGGCTCGGCACTGGGCAACGCCTTTAGGCTTCGTTTTTGTCGATGGCGGCCACAGTCCAGAAAACTCGATGGCGGATTGTATGTTGTGGTCAGGTCAGTTGGCGCAAGGCGGTATTTTCGCGGTGCATGATTTATTTGAGTTTCCTGAAGACGGTGGGCAAGGCCCTTTCTTGGGTTTTCAGCGCGTACTGCAGGATTGTGGTTTTGAAAAAATTGCGCAAGTTAAGTCTTTGGGGTTTTTGCGTAAAATTTGAACGGGTCGTTTTCTCGAAGGGCTGGAAGTGTATTCTGTCTTTTCTAGAGGTTTATATCAGATAAACGCAGTTGGCTGGGGGATGTGAATAGCGTTGAGGCGGGTGTAATTCCCTCCATTGCATCCAGGGCCAAGAGAGTTGCGGCAGCCGTCCAAGTGGTTTTTTCTTTTGGCCAAATGACTTTGTCGCGATAAGAATACCCGGTCCAAAACCCTCCGTCTTCATCTTGCCATTGGAGCAGCTGGTTAAATATTGTTTGTGCTTCGCTGCCTCGGCCAGAGGCGACAAGGGCGATACATAACTCACTCGATTCAGCGACGGTAACCCAAGGTTCATCGCTAACACATCGACATCCAAATTCTGGCTGCATAAAATCATCCCAGCGCGAATCGATACGAAGGGATGCTTCTTCCTGATTAAAAATCCCGGTAAGAATGGGGTAAAACCAATCCATTGAAAAGCGTGTTTTCGGTTCCCAGCTGCGATCAAAACGCCAGGGCTTATTTTTTAAAGCGTCTGCCAGTTTGCGGTAGGGGATTTCCCATTCATGATCTATTTGAAGTTGATCCGCGAGGTTAATCGCGCATTCAAGACTGCGTAGAATTGATGAACAAGCGGTAACAAGTGCATCGTGAGGCAGTGATTCTTTTTCTGAAATGGCCCACTGAATATCGCCTTCGGGATTCTGCAGTGACAGTACGAAATTGATGGCTTTTTCGATGCTCGGGAAAACACGTTTAACGTAGTCGATATCTTGGCTGATTAAGTAGTAGTGCCACAATCCGCAGGCAGGGTAGGCGACAAAATTAGTTTCGATTTTTGCACGATCTAAATCTTCGTCGGTTTCGTCGCCATAGTATTTGGCAAACCAACTGCCGTTACGGTTTTGATTGTCGACAAGCCAATTAAAAGCTTGCTGGAAGCCTTTAAAGTCGTTGCTTATGCTCAAGGCCATGGCAGCTTCTGTGTGGTTCCATGGGTCTAACTTACCCTGGTCAAACCACAATATTCCGCCGTCTTCGCGTTGGCATCCCAGTATGTAGCGATGCACACGGTGCCGTATGATTTCTGAATTTTGATTCAATGTGTCCGCGAGAAAACTCAAGGGTTTAATTCCTTGTGAGTGTGTTCGCGCTGGTTTTTTTCGTTCGGTTTGTCAAAATACATCACAATACTTTTACCCATTAAAGGGTTAAAGATAGCGTCAAGTTGTTGAGTCAGTCGAGGTTTTTTTAATAAATCCCACACTAAAAACCGGTGGTAGGTGCGCGTTAATGCGAACTCTGCGCCACGTTTCCAAAAGGCACAGCGTAACCACCAGTAGGGTACGTGCAGTGCATGGGCCCAATGGTGGTGACGGAATATCAGGGATAGTTGCTGAATTTCTTTGCGCAGTTTTCGGCCTTTAAAAATGCGTATGTGTCCGCCTTCAACCTGATGATACTCTTTGCTCAGCCACCAACAAATTTTTTCGGGCCAGTAGCGGGGTACGCTCACGTTGAGTGTCCCACCAGGTTTGAGTACGCGATTCAGCTCGCGGAGTATCGATTGGTAATCTGGGATATGTTCCAGTACTTCTGAGCAAATGACGTGGTCAAATGCGTGGTCAGCAAATGGCAGGGTAAGGCCATCTGCTTGAGTGTATAAACAAGGCAATGCGTTTGTTTGAAAAAAATCTACGTGCCGTTGTTTAGCAGTATTGAGGTCTTCTAGGCTAAGGTCGACAGCGATCATGTTGATGTCGGGTTGACTGACCATTGCGCCAATAGCATGTCGGCCTTCACCGCATCCCATATCCAGTACGCACTCGCCTGGGCGTAGGGTGAGATGCTGGAAATCAACGGTTAGCACCTAAATAATGCTTTGGTAATATTGGCTGAGCTTGTTGGCCACCATGCCCCAGGAATAATGATTTTCGATGTGTTTTCGTGCTTTTTGTCCCATGTGGATGGCAAATGCGGGGTTAAGGAACAGAGTCTCGAGTTTGCTGGCAATGGCATCACTATCGCCACATTTAACCACTAAGCCAGCATCGCCAGCGACTTCGGGTAATGCGCCACCATCTGTGGTGATCACAGGTAGTCCACAGGCCATTGCTTCGCCGAGAGGTAGGCCAAAGCCTTCATATATCGATGGACAAACCATCGCGGAAGCTTCTGCGTAATGCTCGACGAGCTTTTCGGTGCTGATGCCGGAGGTAAAGGATATCGCGTCGCCAATACCCAGCTTTTGAATGAGTTTCTCTGACTGACCGTCTTTTTTCAGTTTTCCAATGACTTGTAGGTGTATGTCAGGAAACTGAGGTTTTAACGTGGCAATTGCCTGCAATAGAAATGTGAGACCCTTTAATGGTTGGTCAGACGAGGCCGTTGTAATAATGCGAAACGGCTTGCGTTTGATTTGTTCGTTCGGTTTAAACGCATGCGTATCGATGCCGTTGGTAATGACTTCGGTTTTACTCGGGCAGCGTTTAAAAAACTGAGCAATATCTTTTTGTGATGCATGCGATACAGTAACCACATGCTTGAGTTTGAGTGCGACTTTATTTTGCATCCGTAAAAAGGAGTACCACCGTTTTATGAGTAAACGATCACTTTTTTTCGGTGCGGCTGCAAGGGCAATTTCTCGGTCGCGATGTATGGGGTGGTGAATTGTACTGACAACGCGTGCGCCTCGATTTTGTAAATCGAGTAGGCCGTAACTCAGGCTTTGGTTGTCGTGGATAATATCGTAATCGCGATTACGTAAAATGCGCTTAATTCTGCGGCCGAAAGTATAGGGTTCTGAAAATCCCCCTGTGAGCATGCTCAACCATTCGATGGTGTCGGTATACGATAGAAGATGTTTGGGGCGAAGCGCGGTGACGTGGTCGCGTTGTTCAAACAAGTCCAGGCTGGGCACTTTTATTAAGCGCACGGTATCCTCAACGTTTGGATAGGGAGGGCCGGAGTACACATCGACTTGGTGACCTAAAGCTGCAAGTGCGGCGCTAAGGTATTTAATGTAGATACCTTGCCCTCCTACAAACGGATGGCTGCGATAACCCAAAAGCGCGATTTTAAGCGGCTTTAAAGGGTTAATAGGGTGTTCGGTAGCTTCGGAGTTCGAAAGTGTAAGATTTGTTTCTAATGCTGTCATTTCGTGCTGTTTTGTAATGCGCCAAGGGTCATGTGCCGACGTTAGGCGCAAGTCTGTCAAAAGTCAGCAGGAAGAGCAAGAACTCGCAGCGCTAGCTGTGATTGTTGTGACAATATGCAAAAAATAGGCGCCTATTATCGATAAAAACGATCTGTTTTTGATCGGGCCTCCTCTGAGATGATTTTACGGCGCCACTTTCATTACGATCACTTAATTGAAGCAATAAACTGTTCGGGTGCAAAGGTAAGGGCATTTTTTGTCTATTGGTTTTGGGTGTGTTTGCTGTTTGTACCCTGGGAGTTATGGGGGGAACCAATGAATCATGTTTGAAAACTTGGGCTGGTAAAATCAGAGTCTGGGGCTGACTGCCCCCGAATCATAACGTTTCATGGGGCAGCAGGATTGTGAGACTGCTCGCGCTTGGTTTTGAGCTAGTCATGTCTGAGTTGTGATAGTTAAAGGGGCTAACACTGTTGAACGGAGGGTTGAGATCGAGAGTGGAAAGTCTATGGTGAGTTTTGGACGTTAAAACTCGAGTGATAAAGTGGAATAAAAAAAGTCCCTCTACGCAAGCGTGAAGGGACTCAAGGTGGTTTAGTGACAAGCATGGAAGGCAGAAGCATCGTTCGACATCGTCGCGGAAGGCAAATCGAGTCTAGATGCTTCACTTTCATAGTTTTACATTGGAAGAGTCGTGCCAAGTCGGGATTTATATGAATGTTTATTTCTTAAGTTATTGAAATTGTTCGATATTTTAGATCGATTAATCGTGAGGTTGCTGAATTTTTGTGTAGCCGTCTCATAGATAAGAAATCTTTAACCGGCAAAATGTGACAGTATTTGTCATGTTTTGCTGACAATTATTGTCAGTTCTCGGCAGGGGCTCAATGTGTGGCAATAGGGTTCTGGCTCTTGTTACCGCGTTACGGCTATAATTCGGCTCTTTTTTGCCAACTTCTTAAAAAGCTAAATTATGAGTGAACGTAAAGCGAGTGTCAGCCGAGATACCTTGGAAACCAAAATCAGTGTTTCGTTGAATATCGACGGTTCTGGCGATGCAAAATTTGATACAGGTGTGCCGTTTTTGGAACACATGATGGATCAAATTGCGCGTCACGGTCTCATCGATCTGGATATTATGTGCAAGGGCGATACTGAGATCGACGATCACCATACGGTAGAAGATATCGGCATTACTCTAGGGCAAGCTGTTGCAAAAGCTGTAGGCGACAAGCGTGGTATACGCCGTTATGGTCATGCTTATGTGCCATTGGATGAGGCGCTGTCCCGTGTCGTTTTGGATTTTTCTGGACGCCCTGGTCTTACCATGAATGTCCCTTTTACACAGAAGCGCATAGGCCAGTTTGATACTGAATTATTCTGGGAGTTTTTTCAGGGTTTTGTGAATCATGCTCAAGTGACTCTGCACATTGATTGTTTGCGCGGATCGAACGCCCATCATCAAATTGAAACGGTATTTAAAGCATTCGGCCGTGCGATTCGAATGGCGTTAGAGGTGGATGTCCGTATGGGTAATGCTTTACCTTCGACGAAGGGCGCTTTGTAACCCTTTCAATAATGTTGTTTGTAAAAAATTGTCTTTATAACATTGCCCTTATAAATAGGAAGTGCCGAATTTCATGAGTTCAAACAAAATTGCTGTCATTGATTATGGTATGGGTAATTTGCATTCCGTGGCGAGCGCACTTGCGTACGTAGCTCCCGATGCTGAAATTACGGTGACGAGTTCTGCCGCTGAAGTGGCTGAGGCCGATCGGGTTATTTTTCCTGGCGTCGGCGCGATTCGAGATTGTATTTCGGAAATCAAACGTTTGGAGTTTGATAAAGCTGTTGTTAAAGCGCTTGCCGATGGTAAGCCTGTATTGGCTATTTGTGTGGGGATGCAGTCTTTGATGCAGTCCAGCGCAGAGAATGGCGGGGTTGAATGCTTGGGCGTATTGCCTGGCGAAGTTCGCTATTTTGCGAACGATGACGAGTTTAAGCAGGCTAATGCGGCAGCGTCTGAACCTTCTGAACGTTTAAAAGTCCCGCATATGGGGTGGAATCAGGTCGAGCAAAAAAACGATCATCCGCTTTGGTCGGGCATTCCTCAAAACAGCCGTTTTTATTTTGTGCATGGTTACTACGTCTTTTCGGCTGAGCCGGATTTGATTGCTGCACAAACACAATACGGTCTTAATTTTACTTCGGTGATTGCGCGAGATAATTTATTCGCCGTGCAATTTCACCCCGAAAAAAGCCACACCCACGGACTGCAATTGTTGAAAAACTTTGTTCAGTGGGACGGCACATCTAATCAGTGAGAGTTTCATGATTGTTATACCTGCAATTGATTTAAAAGATGGTGCATGCGTACGTTTGCGTCAGGGCTTAATGGATGATTCAACGGTTTTTTCCGATGACCCGGTTGCTGTTGCAGCGCAATGGGTTGAAAAAGGTGCACAGCGATTACATTTGGTCGATTTAAATGGCGCCTTTGACGGTAAGCCAATTCATGGAGAAGTGGTCACCGATATCGCTAAGGCTTATCCGAAATTACCGATTCAAATCGGGGGTGGTATTCGTTCTCTGGCAACCATTGAACATTACCTTGATGCGGGTGTGACCTACGTCATTATCGGTACAAAAGCCGTTAAAGAACCTGAGTTTGTTGAGTTGGCGTGCCGGGAATTTCCGGGGCACGTTATTGTTGGTCTGGATGCAAAAGATGGCTTTGTCGCGACGGATGGTTGGGCTGAGGTTTCCGAAGTTAAAGCAACTGAGCTCGCTAAGCGCTTCGCGGGTGACGGTGTTTCTTCCATTGTGTACACCGATATTGCGCGAGACGGCATGATGCAAGGTGTGAATGTTGAGGCAACTGTAGAGATGGCAAAAGCTTCGCCTATTCCCGTTATTGCCTCAGGCGGCATTACCAATATGGATGATATCCGTGCGTTGGTCGATCAGGAAAAAGCCGGCATTATGGGCGCAATTACGGGTCGTGCCATTTATGAGGGCACTCTCGATATTGTTGAAGCTCAAGCTTACTGTGATAGCAAAAAAGGTTAGTAAGATATTATGGCTTTAGCCAAAAGAATTATCCCCTGCTTGGATGTTGATAAAGGGCGTGTTGTTAAAGGCGTGCAGTTTGTCGGTATTCGTGATGCTGGTGACCCGGTTGAGGTGGCTAAACGCTACAACGAGCAGGGCGCAGATGAAATTACCTTTCTTGATATTACAGCCAGCCATGAGGATCGTGACACTACTGTTCATACTGTAGAAAAAATTGCAGCGGAAGTATTTATTCCGCTGACTGTCGGTGGAGGCATTCGGGCTCTGCAAGATATTCGCAATATGCTGAATGCGGGTGCGGATAAAGTCTCCATTAATTCTGCAGCGGTAAACGACCCTGATTTTGTAAAAGCGGCTGCTGATCGCTTTGGTTCGCAGTGTATTGTTGTGGCGATTGATGCAAAAAAGGTGAGTGCTGAAGGTGAGCCTAATCGCTGGGAGATTTTTACCCACGGTGGGCGTAAACCAACTGGGATTAATGCCGTTGATTGGGCTGTTAAAATGACGAAAAACGGCGCCGGTGAGATTTTGTTGACGAGCATGGATCGTGATGGAACGAAAGATGGTTTTGATCTAGGCGTTACGCGGGCAATATCGGAAGCGGTGCCAGTGCCAGTCATTGCTTCAGGCGGTGTCGGAAACTTACAGCACTTGGTGGATGGTGTAATCAAGGGCGGTGCAGATGCCGTTCTTGCCGCGAGTATATTTCACTTTGCTCAGTACACTGTACCGGAAGCGAAGCGCTATATGGCAGAAAAAGGAATAGTGGTCAGGGAAGACTGACCACGTAAGGCATTTGTTTTCTTTGGTAATGTGGGCGAAGTGTTCGCCCTATCATCAGGGTCAAAAGGCGAAAGCCAAATGACGAAAAGCTAGGCTGCTCGGCCGTACTTCTCTAAAGACTCAATCACGCGAGGTTCTGCGTGAATGATAAAATCAATAAAATCACTAACGCCTGTTTCAGCTTCGCTAGCGCTGTCGAAGGGTCCTATATCTACGCCTTCACGTGTTGTGTAATACCAATAATCAGCTTTTTGGAAAAAACGCCCTGATCGTCCTGGGCAGTTACCTGCTTCGCCTGTTCTGTTCATAGTCATATTGTTTCCTCTCGGATTGCGATCCTTAATCAAATGCATCTGTTTATGACCAAAGGGGTCGATTACAAAAATATCAGTGATATGGAGCTTTTTTAAAATGCTACTCCAAAAACGATTAAAACGATACTGAATTTGGTCAAAGTATAGTCTTTTTGTCGCTTCTTGCACACCGATTTGCAAATTGTCGCCGTTTTTATTGTGTCTTTCAACAAAGAATAAGTCCAAATATTCACTATTTGAAACCAATGTTGAATTATGAGGCCCAGTCTAGGTTCGGAATGTGAGCTAATTCTTGTTGTGAGGCGTCATGGAAGGCTTGTAGCTAAATGCTTGGCTCTTTGATGGCTTTGCCTGAATCAGTTCGGATATGTTGACGATCTGAATGCCGTATTGCTGTAGTTTTGGTAATTCTTCTGCCAGGGATTCAAGTGTTTCGGGGTAGGGATGGCCGATGCCAATAGCATGGCCCTGTTTGAGCGCCAAGACACGAAGTTTTTCTATTTGAATGCGGATAAGGTCAACTGACTTTACGTTATCCAAAAAAACGTCTCTTTCACTAAAGGCGATTCCCGCCGACTCGGCTGAGGATGCGGCAACAGTCGATGCAATTGTTCGGCTGTCGATAAAGTAGAGTTCTTTGCTCGCTAGAAAACTCATTAGCCTGTCCATATGTTCCCGATTCTGCGTCAATTTACTGCCTCCATGATTATTGACGCCTTCTGCGTATGGAACATTTTTAAGCATGGATTCAAGTGTGATAACAGTTTCATTTTCGTTCATCGAGCTTGTGAGTCCTTTTTCCCATTGGTCAGGCCCCAATGCTTCCATGGGGGCGTGTAGCATCACTTCTTTATGTTTTGACTGTGCGAGATTTGCTATCGCGGAGCTGTAGGGCGTAAAGGGGATAATGGCAAGTGTGAGCGCGTAGGGAAGGTCTATTAGGGTTTTCGCGGGGGCGTACTGATAGCCTAGGTCATCGATGATGATGGATATTCTTGCATGGTATGTTGGGTTGGCGTCGAATGCTGATGTTGTGCTTGATGCGTTAGTCGAAGGTGGAATTGATTGGGTTATCGGGGGCGGCGCAATAAATCGTTCAGGCAGACTTTCTGCTATATCCTCCGCAATTGCCGTGGTGGCGCTGAATATGAATGAAATGCCAAGAGCGACATATATAAAGAGATTGGAGGCTTTCTTCATCTAACTATCTGAATTAGTTGTTAGGGGCGTGAAGCCCCTTTCGTAATTGTTTGTGCATAACCGTGGGGTTAAATACAAGAGTCTACCGCGTGAAGTGGAATTGGTGCTCCCCTTAACCGGTTTTGTTTACTCGCTTAATTCTGGTGTTTCTGTTTCTAAACTTTGTTCTTGCGCTTGAGCTGCTTTCTTTCGTTCCCATTTTTTAAGTAGGTTCAGGCCGCGTAGCATAGTAATGGCTTCGTAGAGCTGGCTGTCTGTGTTCTGCAGTTCGGTATTTTCAGATTTACTATTTTTCTTGTTCTTGCTGGATTTTTTTGTATTTTCTAGGTGGCCACTAAGACCTGCCTCATTGACCCCTAATTTTTGACGAACAGCGGTAACACGAACACGTTCCACGAGGATATCCGGCTCGATGCCTTTTGCTTGGATAGATCGACCACTGGGGGTGTAATACAAGGCGGTGGTGAGCTTCAGTGCGCGTTCGTTGGTGATTTGTATGATTGACTGAACGGATCCTTTGCCGAAGCTTTGTGTACCTAATATAAGCGCTCGACCGTGATCTTGGAGGGCTCCAGCAACTATTTCAGACGCAGATGCCGAGCCATCGTTGATGAGTACGATAAGGGGTAAGCCGTTACTTATGTCTCCCGGGTTTGCTTCAAAGCGTGTGTTGGCATCAGGTTGGCGGCCCTCGGTATAGACAATTAAGCCCTCATCAAGAAAGTGGTCACTTACGTCAACTGAGGCCTGTAATACGCCGCCGGGGTTGTTGCGAAGATCCAGTACTACGCCTTGGAGATCTGGGTTTTTCTTGAGAAGTTTGGCAAATTCTTTGGCGACATCTTCGCCTGTGTGAAGCTGGAATTGAGCGATGCGGATATAGGCGAAATCGTCTTCTTTTATTTCAGCACGCACGCTTCGTACTTTGATGGTGTCTCGTTCGATGGTGATGTCAAAGGGCTTGTCTACACCTTCGCGCACAACGGTTATGGTGAGTTCACTTCCTTTGGGGCCGCGCATTTTCTTCACGGCTTCATCTAGTCCCAGGCCTTTAACGGAAATGCCGTCGAGCTTAATGACGAGATCTCCAGCTTCAACTCCTGCTCGAGCTGCAGGAGTGTCATCAATCGGGGATATCACCTTGATATAGCCGTCTTCTGTTCCGACCTCGATGCCCAGTCCGCCAAATTCGCCTGTGGTGTTGACTTGAAGATCTTCGAAGGAGGATGGATCTAAATAGCTTGAGTGGGGATCCAGTTCCTCGAGCATGCCTTTTATGGCGTATTCAAGAAGTGTTTTATCGTCGATATCTTTGACGTAAGACTTGCGGATGTGGTCATAGGCACGAGTGAAGACTCTTAGTTCTTCAAGGGGGAGTACGCTAATGGTATTCGGGCTGTCTTCTTGTTCTGGTTCTTGCTCTTGTTGTTTTCCGCCAAAGGCGGTATTAGAAAATAATAGAGCTAAGCCTAAAAATGAAATGGTTGTGCGTGCGCCTGCAAAATCAGTCAATGGAAGCTCCTAGAAGCGATATTGGTTTACGGTTATCTCAAAAGCGGTACTTTTTTGCCCTCACAAAAAATCACTGTTTTTAGAAATGCCCTTCGGTCTTATTTTAAGTGGCTTACTTATTGAGTAAGTTTTTCTCGTTAATTAAGTTGTTTTCTTTCGGTGCGGATGTTTATTGAGTGCTAGGCGCGTCGTAACCATCGTTGAGGGTTGGTTGGCTTACCTTTGTAGCGCAACTCAAAGTATAGGGCAGACTTGTGCTGCCCACCGCTACTGCCCACTGCGGCAATAATATCGCCTTGCTCCACCCATTCTCCAAGCTCTTTGTAGAGGGCTTGATTGTGTGCATATAGGCTCATAAAGCCTGTACCGTGGTCGACTATAATTAATAGGCCGTGCCCACGCAAATAATCCGAAAATATCACGCGTCCATAGTGCACGGATTTGACCGAATCGCCGGCTTTAGAAGCGATAAGCATTCCTTCCCATTTCATTTTGTTGGCAATACGATTAGAGCCGAATTTCTTAACAACTTTGCCTTGTGTTGGCCAGGGAAGCTTGCCTTTGAGGCTGGAAAAATTTGTATCACTGCCACTAAATTTGATATCGGCGACATTTTCAATAACTTTGGTGAGCAGCCGCTGCAGTTGTCGACGATCTTCGAGTTTTACCTTTAGCGTTTGATCTTGGCTGCCAATACGTGCCTCAAGCTTAGCTAGCATGTGACGTCTTTGTTTTTGTGCGCCGCGTAATTTATCGCGCTGACTTTTTAGAGAGTTGAAATCCTGTTGCACTTGCTCAGTCTGAAAAGCAATTTCGGGTTCTATAGAATTGATGCGATTAATTGTTGAAAGGTATTGTCCGATTTTTTCAGCGCGGGCCTGAACAAAATAGTCGTAGTAACGTAGGTTGCGTGAGACGCGAGAAGGGTCTTCTTGATTGAGCAGTAAACGCAAATTTCCTTGTTGCCCCAAACGATATGCCGCATTGATATAGTCGCCGACGATACCTTCCTGTTCTCCTTTCTTTGTGTTGAGCTGGCTTCTTTCATCGCGAAGTGATTTTAAATTTTGTTGACGCTCTTTTAGTGTGGTCTCAATTTTTCGGGCTTTCTTGCTGAGCTTGCCAATGTTTTTTTCGGTTGTTTCGAGTGTCTTGCTAATTTCGTCACGGTTCGTGCGTGTACTTTCGAGCTCTTTACGTAACGCGTTGATGGTTTGCTTCAGTTTCTCGAGCTGTTTTGCTTGTTCAGTATCGCCAGCGAAGGTCGAATGCGAAAAGCTTGTGAGAAAAAGGCAAAACAACGTACGCATAAAAAGACAGCGGTAAGATTCTGCTAGTTTGGACACTGAATGCATACGGTTTGCTCAAAACGGGTTTGGGAATATATTTTGATCGGGGGATGATTGCACAGGATCTGCCAAAATAGAAACATTTTGGCAGATCCTGTGCTGTATTCCTTGGGGATTATTCTACTATTGATCTTCGGAGTTAAGAATCAAGCTGCGCCCAGTCATTTCACAGGGTTGTTTAATGCCAAGCAAGTCCAGCATGGATGGCGCTATATCTGCCAAACTGCCGCCGTTGGATAGTTCAATCTGCTTATTGCCGATATAAACCAGTGGGACGGGGAGTGTTGTATGTTGTGTGTGAGGTTGGCCGGACACTTCGTCGTACATTTCTTCTGCGTTGCCATGGTCTGCGGTGATCAGTGCTTCGCCGCCAACTTTTTTGATAGCGGCAAATACTTTTGCAAGGCATTTGTCGACGGCTTCGACGGCTTTAACTGCCGCGTCGAAATCGCCGGTATGGCCGACCTGATCACAGTTCGCGTAATTGCATATGATAGCGTCGTATTTTCCCGACTCGATAGCTTCAACCAATTTGTCTGTCACCTCGAATGCGCTCATTTCGGGGAGGAGATCGTAAGTTTCAACATCCGGTGATTGTATCAAAATGCGTTCTTCTCCCTCATATTCGGCTTCCTGGCCTCCGCTGAAAAAGAACGTAACGTGGGCGTACTTTTCGG
Source organism: Agarilytica sp. (assembly GCA_033852175.1). Lineage (GTDB taxonomy): Bacteria > Pseudomonadota > Gammaproteobacteria > Pseudomonadales > Cellvibrionaceae > Agarilytica. The sequence continues at coordinate 17,927 of JAWSUY010000034.1, read as the reverse complement.
TTTCTGCGATCCGCAGTTGCGTTTTCTTGTGATTCTGAAGAACTTCGCCAAAAGAATTGACGACTGGTATGGGTGGGTAAGCGCAGGGCGTATCGATGCTGCCTGCGTATTCGGTTGTCATCACAAATTCGGCAAGTGCTGGGCGTGCGTTACGAGTAAATCCATCGAAGTTATCGTCAACAAAGGCATTGGTGATTTGGCGCGCACGGTCTGGACGAAAGTTCATGAAGATCACACTATCGCCATCAGCAATGGACGTGCCGTTGCCTTGCGCATCGGTGATGCTGGTCGGTTTGACAAACTCATCGTTCTCCTCGCGCGCGTATGCGTCAGACAGAGCATCGAGTGCGGAGGAGGCCTTATATTCCGATTGGGCTGCGGTCATTAAATCGTATGCAGTTTGCACTCGGTCCCAGCGGTTGTCGCGATCGAGAGCAAAGAAGCGACCGCATACTGACGCAATGCGACCAAGGCCAAGTTCCTTGAACTTTTCTTCTGTGCGTTTGATTGAGGGTTCCGCGCTGCGAGGAGGGCAGTCGCGACCGTCTAAGAATGCGTGCAAATAAAGTTGTTTTGCTCCGCGCTTAACGGCCAGTTCCATGATCGCAAAAATGTGATTTTCGTGGCTGTGTACACCGCCAGCTGATAATAAACCCATGATGTGCACGGCTTTGTTCTGGCTGACCGCTTTGTCTATTGCTGCGCAATAAACGGAATTTTCAAAGAAATCGCCGTCTGTAATAGCTTTGTTAATCCGCGTGAAGTTTTGATAAACCACGCGTCCTGCTCCCAGGCTCATGTGGCCGACCTCAGAATTCCCCATCTGGCCTTCTGGTAAGCCAACACTCATACCGGATGTTGCAATCGTGGTGGACGGAGACTTTTGCCAAACTGATTGCCAGGTGGGTGCGTCAGCGGCGCTAATCGCGTTGTACTTATCGCTTTCTGAGTAGCCGAAGCCATCGAGGATAATGAGGGCAACAGGGCCTTTTACTTCAGTCATACAAATTTCCGATGCATTGATGGGTAGAAAGGGTAATCCAATAATGGATTAAGGCGGCTATTCTAAGCGCTGCCCTTGTTAAGCGGCAATGTTTTACAGAAATGAGATGGCGGGCAAGGTGATTAGGTTCTTTGATGAGTTGATATTCGCGGCTGCCACATATGAGTGGTCTGCCTCTCTCTATTAGATTTTACTGTTTTGAAATCAGCAGGGCTCGAGATATTGGATGATGTAATGTAGGAAGATGTGATCGAGGGGCTAAAGCCTTACTTTATGCCTCTATTCTGAGTGCAGCCCTATTTATTGGCGGCGGGGGAGGGGCTGCGCATGAAGGTGTTTTGTATGTCTTGGGGTGATCAAAAAATATTCGGCACCCCTCTCGCTCAACCTTTTACCTGTAAATTCAGGTATACTGCCGCCCGATTTTTACCGGTTAAACAATAGGACGATCGCTTGTGGATGATGTGATGGCATTTTTGACGGAGCAGTGGATCTTGGTGGCTATTTTGGCTGCTCTTGTGACTGCTCTGATTGTATTTGAGGGGCAACGTGGAGGCAAAGCGCTGTCTTTGCATGAGCTGACTCGTTTAGTAAATAAAGACGAAGCTGTAGTTGTTGATGTTCGTGAAACTAAAGAGTTTAAAGCGGGCCATATTGTTGATGCTATTCACCTAACGCATCAGAAGCTAGCGAGTCGCCTTAGCGAACTCGAAAAGCACAAAAATAAGCTTGTTGTTGTTGTCGATAAAGTAGGTCAGCACTCTGGCGCGGCCGTTAAAACATTAAAAGAAAATGGTTTTAATGCTAATCGCATGCAAGGTGGGATGGCTGAATGGACTGGGCAAAATTTGCCAGTAGTAAAAGGCTAGCCATTTAGACATGACAGAAGTTGTAATTTACACCACGCAGACCTGTGGCTATTGCATGCGTGCAAAAGCACTTTTACGAAGTAAAGCGGTAGATTTTAAAGAAATTTCAGTGGATGGCAATCGTCAGGCGCGAGTTGATCTTTTGAATAAATCAGGTCAATTTACTGTGCCTCAAATATGGATTGGCGAGCAGCACATAGGTGGTTGCGATGATTTAATGGCGCTCAGCGCAGCTGGGCAGCTTGATCAAATGATAGCCGCCGAGTGTTGAAATCGCCATAACCAGCCCCATTGTGAATCCATAACTAAAAAATTTTGAGTTTAATAATATTATGACTACTGATACCGAAGAGAAGCCTCAAACGGCTCCTGAAGCAGGCGCCGAGTCTAAAGGCCAGTTCGCTTTACAGCGTATTTATTTGAAAGATATGTCCTTTGAATCACCGATGGTGATTACGGAGCGTCCAACGACTAAGCCTACTTTAGCGCAAGACTTGCACACCAAAGTGGATAAAGTTGGCGACAATCACTACGAAGTGGTTTTACATCTTACGATTACAGTGAAGCAAGACGAGAACGTCATGTTCTTGGTTGAAGTGCATCAGGCGGGTTTATTCTATATCACTGGTTTGGAGCAAGAGCAGATTAAGCACGTTGTCTCTTCAACTTGCCCATCGATTCTGTTTCCATATGCGCGTGAAACCATAGACAGCTTGGCTGTTCGCGGTGGTTTCCAGCCATTGATGTTACCTCCGGTCAATTTTGACGCCTTGTATGCTAAGTCTCGCGCTGATGCTGCGAAAGCTGACGGTCAAGCAGGGAATTCTTCAGAAGTCCACTAAGCCCTATCTCGAATGCTGAGCACCTTGATCTTATATCGGTGCTCGGTGTTCTGTCCTTTTCTCTCCGACCGATATTAATTTCTCCGATCTAATTCCTTTCGTTTATATTTCCCGTATCCGGCTCTAATAGCGTTTTTAGCGAATTTATGCCTGTTTTCGAGAATCTTATCGTGAAAAATGACCATTTGTCGCCTGATATTTAAACAGCTGCCCTGATGTCTGGATTGGGAGCAGTAACTGGTATACGCTTGAATAGATGTATTCCTGTTGCGGGAATCAAACGGAAATAGAGGTTGAGGTGGCTATGGCAGACGATAAACATAAAATCAAAGTGCTGGTAATAGACGACTCACGTGTTGTTCGCGTTGCGGCAACCCGTATGTTTGATGACAGTTTTGACGTTATTCTGGGGGTCGATGGTGTAGATGGCCTATCCATTATTGAGCGTGATCCTGATATTCATGTGGTTTTTACCGATTTAGCTATGCCAGAGATGGACGGCTTTGAACTGCTAGAAGCGATTCGATCCCATACCGATGAAAACATTCGCGAGCTTCCCGTCATTGTCGCCACAGGTGCAGGTAATCCTGAGTCAGCCAAGCAAAAAGCCTTTGCGTTGGGGGCAACGGATTTCGTTACCAAACCTTTTCACGCCACAGACATAAAAGCGCGCGCGCGTTCCTACGCTAAATTCAGTGAGCAGAACCGCTCATTGAAAGAGCATGCGACCATCGACACCTTGACGGACTTGCTCAATCACCGTGGTTTGCGTTTACAGTTGGAAAAAGAACTATCCTTTGCTGCGCGGCACGAATCTAATTTGACCATGATTGCGATCGAGGTCGACCACTATAAAGACTTATTTGTTCGCATTGGCCGTGAAGGCACAGAAAAAGTCATTAAGCGCGTAGCCAAAGTATTGGACGATACCTTTCGAAAAGAAGACAGCATTGCGCGCGTAAGCTTGGCGCGATATGTGGTATCCATGCCTATGGCGCTTACCGAAAATGCATTGGAAATGGCTAATCGAATTTGCCATACCATTGAAACGTTAAAAGCCAAGTTAGATGGCAAACGCATAAAAATCACCGTCTCTATCGGTGTGAGCTCTGTTCAGGTGGACAGTGATACAGATGCAGATACGCTTATTGGTCTTTCTATCGAAGCGCTAGAGCGGGCGTCTCACGTTGGCTCCAGCCAGATACTTGAATTGAGCCTTGAAGATTATCAAAAGCATCTTGATGCAGAAGCGCGACTGGCTCTATCGGTTGATCATGTTCTAGAGCTAATAAAGTCAGGGGATGAGCATGCTGCTGCAGGGCATATAGATGCCGCGCTTGAACGCTTAGCACCATTGTTTCGATTGCTGTCAGATCAGCAAGTGCAAGATATTCTCGCGAGTCGTCAAAAGCTCACTAATAATGTGGTGGACTTTTCGAGCAGCAAAACAGGGCAATCACCGACTGGCTGATTGCTTTTAGCCGACTTTCTTCGCGTGGTTTATTTCCGGCGGGCGATTAATTTCCCCGTCCCCCGTCCCCCGTCCCCGTTTTCCGTTTTCACACCTCCCTTTATTGATTCGAATACTCTAAAATTAAGAGCGTAATTTACGCATTTCTAATCTGGGGTGGCCGGTGTCAAAGCGATTATGCAGTGAACTTTTATCAGGGCTTGATAAGCTTAAAGCGGATGGCTTGTATAAGCATGAGCGGCAATTGTCTTCGCCGCAAAATGGCATCATCGAAACTGAAAATCAACATGTTGTAAACCTATGCGCCAATAATTACCTAGGGTTGGCGAATGCGCCTCAATTAATCGATGCCGCGAAAAAGGGAATGGATGACTACGGATTTGGCATGGCCTCTGTACGTTTTATTTGTGGAACCCAGCAATTACACAAAAAGTTAGAAAAAAAACTTAGTGCCTTTTTGGGAATGGAAGATTGCATACTGTATTCCAGTTGTTTTGATGCTAACGGAGGCTTGTTTGAAACACTTCTCAATGAAAAAGACGTCATCATCTCCGATGCACTGAACCACGCGTCTATCATTGATGGCGTTCGTTTGTGCAAAGCGCAGCGTAAGCGATATCAAAATAACAATATGCAGGAATTAGAAGCACATCTGCAGGAATCTAAAGATGCGCGCTATCGTTTGGTTGTTACTGATGGTGTTTTTTCTATGGACGGTATTATTGCAAACCTACAATCGATTTGTGACTTAGCCGAAAAGTATGATGCCTTGGTGATGGTCGATGACAGTCATGCGGTGGGTGTGCTCGGCGAAAACGGAAGAGGTACACACGAATATCATAACGTGATGTCACGAATTGATATTCTAACGGGCACCTTAGGAAAAGCTCTCGGCGGCGCGAGCGGAGGTTACACCGCAGCGAAAAAACCGATTGTCGATTGGTTGCGTCAGCGTTCGCGTCCGTATTTATTTTCCAACTCGCTAGCCCCCAGTATTGCTGCCGCTAGCATAAAGGCTTTATCACTTGTTGAAGGTGGTTCGGCGTTACGCGATCAGTTAGAGAGTAATGCTGTCTATTTTCGGCGGGAAATGTCAGCAGCCGGATTTCAACTTTCCGGCAGCGACCATCCGATTATTCCGGTAATGATTGGTGACGCGGCGAAGGCGACTGAGTTTTCTGAGCGCCTGTTAAAAGAAGGAATTTACGCAATAGCGTTTAGTTATCCCGTTGTGCCAGTTGGCGAGGCGCGCATACGAGTGCAGTTAAGCGCAGTGCACACGCAGGAACAATTGAGTAACGCGATAACGGCCTTTGCTAAGGTGGGCAGAGAGCTTGGGATTATCCCAAGCTAAGCGCTGCTCTAGTCGGAAGTTTTCAAGCAATATAATTGTCACTAGCTTCATGTTCTTTTGGGGCAGAAGAGCCTCCTTGCCTAAATATTATATCGAAGCCACTAGTGTTTATATTGTTCCGTTAGTGTGTGGTTCTACCGTATACAATCCTTTTTTGTTTAACCCCGTTCAACCTTATTCAATTCTAGGAATAGCGGACAGTAATTGTTTGGAGTAGGGATGTTGAGGATCATTGTAGAGCTTTTCGGTATCCTCAACTTCGACCAGTTGGCCTGACTTCATTACCGCAACTCGATCACATAAATAACGAACGACAGAAAGATCGTGCGATATAAACAGCATGGTCAATTGATACTGTTTGGTAAGCCGTAACAATAGATCCAATACCTGAGATTGGATTGTCACGTCTAAGGCCGAGACGGGCTCGTCAGCAATGATTAGCTTGGGTCGTAGAGCTACCGCACGAGCAATGGCGACACGCTGGCGTTGACCGCCGGAAAACTCGTGGGGGTATTTGCGAACAAAGCGACGATCGAGGCCGACTTCGTCCATCAAAATATTGATCTTTTCGGCGAGATTTGTTTTGTCCGCAAGCTTGTGAAGTAACAACGGTTCGGCAAGAGTATCAAAGACCGTCATGCGAGGGTTGAGTGAAGCATAAGGGTCTTGAAATATCATTTGAAAATTACGTCGGGCGTCTTTTAAATCGTTATCCTTAAGACTTAAGAGATTTATTCCTTCTATGAAGACCTCACCGGATTCCGCATTGACCAATCGCATGATGCTACGCCCAAGTGTCGATTTTCCAGAGCCTGATTCTCCCACAAGCCCAACAATTTCTCCCTGCTTCAATGTTAAAGAAACATTATTGACCGCTTTGACTTCTTTTAGCTTTCTATTCCAAAAAGGTCCGCTGTTATCGCGGAACGTAGTGTGTAGGTTTTTAACTTCCAGTAAAAATTGATCCGTTGAAGCGTTTTCAACAAGCTTGCCTGTTGTCGGAATGGCAGCAATCAGTTTTTGAGTGTAAGGGTGCTTAGGCGATTCAAACAAACTTTTGGGCTCGCCTCGTTCAACAATAAGACCTTTCTCCATCACGATAATTTGGTGAGCGATTTTATGAATAACCGCTAGGTCATGGGTGATAAATACGATGGATAAATTATGCTTCTTTTGAATGTCGGCGAGCAGGTCAATTATTTGCGCTTGAATGGTAACGTCTAAGGCAGTCGTTGGCTCATCGGCGATCAGCAAGTCCGGTTTGGTGGCAAGTGCCATGGCAATCATGACGCGTTGACGCATGCCGCCGGAATATTCATGGGGGTAACTGTCGATTCGGGATTCCGCATCGTTGATGCCGACTTCAATTAAAGATTCAATAGCGCGTTGTCGCGCGTCTTTCTTGCTTAGCTTTTCGTGAATGCAAATCGATTCAATAATCTGATTGCCGATCGTCATGTAGGGGTTGAGCGATGTCATCGGGTCTTGGAAAATCATACTGATTTTCTTGCCTCTGACCTTGCGAAGCTCTTTTTCGCTAAGGTTTAATAAATCCTGCCCTTGAAATAATGCTGATCCGCTATCGACTTTACCCGGAGGGCAGGGAATCAAGCCGAGTAAGCTATAGCAGGTGACGGATTTTCCTGATCCTGATTCACCTACGATACCTAAAATTTCGCCTTCTTTTAAATCAAAACTAATGCCATCTACCGCAACACTACGGCCTTCGCGAGAATGAAAGGATACGGTCAGATTTTTAACGCTTAGAGCACTCATAAACTAATCCTTCGAAACGCGTGGGTCGAGAGCATCACGCAAGCCGTCGCCCAGAAAGTTTAATGAGAATAAGGTTAAAGACAATACGCCACCGGGGAATATTAATAGCCACGGATATTCTTCCATCGTCTCAACTCCGTAGGAAATAAGTGAACCCCATGAACTTTGTGGCGGTTGTATGCCTAGCCCTAAAAAGCTTAGAAAAGATTCGAGTAATATTACGCTGGGAATAGTAAGCGTTGTGTAAACGATAATAGGGCCGAGTGCATTAGGAATCAGATGGCGATGAATAATTTGCCAGCGTGACAGGCCTATTGCCGTTGCTGCTTCGACATACTCCTGCTTCTTTAATGACAGTACTTGTGCTCGAATGATGCGAGCCATCGTCAACCATTCGACGGCGCCAATGGCTAAAAACAACAACAGCAGGCTTCTACCAAACACAACGGTTAAGAGAATAATAAAAATTGAAAAAGGTAGGGCATACAATACATCGACAAAGCGCATCATTAATGCGTCAGTTTTGCCGCCTATGTAGCCCGCGACAGCGCCCCATGTAACGCCGATAACAAGGGCGACTGAGGTTGCGATCATTCCTACTGTAAGCGATATGCGTCCGCCGTACATGAGTCGTGTTAACAAGTCTCGGCCTAGTACATCCGTACCGAGCCAGTGTGCGGCAGAGGGTGGCGTTGCCCCTAAATAAAGGTCTTGTGCTTCATATGAATAAGGCGCGATCAATGGTGTGATGATAGAGATAATCGTGAGTAATATAAGAAAGCAAAGCCCTAGCATCGCGAGTTTGTTTTTGCGTAGGCGCAGAAATGCGTCGTGCCAAAGTGAGGAGCCTTTTTCGATATTTATGTCGTTCATGCTTAGCTCGCTGACTCTTTTCGAAGTTTTGGATTAAGCCAAACGAGAATTACATCGGACAGTAAGTTGAATGCAATAATTAAAAAGGCAAAAAATATGGTGGTGCCGAGAATCATGGTGTAGTCGCGGTTAAAAGCGGCTTGTAAATAAAATCGCCCCATTCCCGGAATTTGGAAAATTGTTTCCACAATAAATGAACCGGATAAAAGCCCCGCTGCTGCAGGGCCAGCAAAGGCAACGACCGGCGCAATGCCTCCACGAAATGCATGTAATAGAATCACTCGCCATTCTGGCAGCCCCTTGGCGCGGGCCGTTCTAATATAATCTTGCGAAAGGACTTCGAGCATGCCGCCACGAGTGAGGCGAGCGACGTACGCGGCATAAGTAGAGCCTAGGGTTATGGCGGGAAGTATCTTGTCGTTAGCGGAATAGTTCCAGCCCGAAACAGGCAGGATTTCAAACCAAATACCAAAGGATAAAATAAGTAACGGCCCGAGTACAAAGGAGGGCAAGCAGATGCCCAGCATGGCAAAGGACATCGGAATATAGTCCTGTGGTGTGTTCGGTTTGAGCGCGGCGATAAGCCCAGTACAAATGCCGATTACCATGGCTATTAGCAAAGCATAAAAGCCTAGTTCCACAGTGACGGGAACACCCGAATAGATGATTTCCGTTACCGTGCGGTTAGGGTATTTGTATGACGGGCCAAAATCACCTTTTAGTACACCGCCGACATAATCAAAAAACTGCTTATGTACGGGGTCGTCAAGGTGATAGCGTTTGTTCAGGTTTTCGAGTACTTGGGCGGGGACTTTTCGTTCTTCATCAAAAGGGCCGCCTGGTGCGAGCCTAATAAGAACAAATGTAATCAGTACAACAAAAAATAGTACGGGTATCGCTGAAAGTAATCTTTTAAGTATGTAAAGCAGCATAAGGTTAGATTCGCCTTAAAGCGATTTTTCTGGTGATTCTAGATAAACTCGATTAAAGGGATGGTAGTGCAAAACATTGTTATGCCAGCCCTTTACCTCGGTTGAAACTAAGTTAAGGTCAGAGTAATTGTAGATGGGAATGATGGGCATTTCCTCCGCTAAAATTTTGTTTGCTGCGGCAAACAGTTTAAAGCGTTCTTCTTCAATATGGGTTTTTTTGAGATCTTCAATGATCTTGTCGTACTCTGAGTTTTTCCAGCCGGTATCGTTATTGCCCGATTTGGAATACAAAACTTCAAAAAAGTTCGATGGATCGAGGTAGTCTGCAAGCCATCCCGCGCGGGCGATATTATGTTCTAGGTTGCGTTTGGTGTTGAGGTAAACCTTCCATTCTTGGTTGCTGAGCTGAATCTTAATATTCAAGTTGTCTTTCAGCATTTGCTGCAGTGCGAGTGCAATTTTTCGGTGATTGTCTTGGGTGTTATAAAGAATCTCAACCAAGGGAAAGCCGACACCGTCCGGATAACCGGCTTCTGCGAGTAGGGCTTGCGCCTTTTCGGGGTCGTAAGAAAATAAAGGTTCTGCCGTGTACCCTTCTGGGTCAGCTGGGACGAATGTGTACGCGGCTGACTCACCGCCTTTTGATACTCTCTTGACGAGGGTTTCACGATCAATCGCCATTGATAGGGCGCGACGCACACGGACGTCGTCAAGCGGTGGCTCTGTCGTGTTAAATTCGTAATGATAAATAGAATAGGTCGGCGCAATGCGTAAAACATCGGGCTGGTTTTGTTTGTAGTGCGCGATTTTTTCGATGGCCATACTGGGCGTAGAGGTAAGGTGAACTTGGCCCGCTTTAAAGGCTCTGACTTCTGCTTGTTGATCGGTAATGGGGTAAAAATTAACGCCATTTAATTTGACGTTGTTGTTGTCCCAATAATAAATGTTGCGCTTTGTTTCTATGATCTGATTGATGGCCCACTTGGTTAATACGAAAGGTCCATTGCCGACGAAATTTTCTGGTAGCGCCCAAGGTGAAATAGGCTGATCGATCGGGCCGAATTTCTCGATAGTGGCCTGATGCACTGGGTAGTAAGAATTATGATCAAGCAACTGTAAAAAGAAACTGGCGGGATATTCTAGTTCAACTTCGAGTACGAACTCTTCAACCGCATGCACGCCGACAAGATTGAAATCGTCAATTTTCCCTGAGTGAAAAGCTTCTGCATTTTTAATGTAATATTTCATGTAAGCCCATTCGCTACCCAGGTTTGGCATTAGGCTTCTTTTCCATGAATAAACAAAATCTTTCGCGGTTAGCGGGTCCCCGTTAGACCAACGGGCATTTTCTCTCAATGTGAATCGATAGGTTTTTTTGTCTTCAGAAAGTTCTACGCTCTTTGCTACTGCGGGTTGGACCTTTAGCGTCTCGGGATCTTTACTCATTAGTCCTTCGAACAAAGCATACAAAATATTGTGTTCTGGGCTACCGGTGGTGAGCAGCGGGTCAAGTTCCCTGGGCTCTTCACCATTGCCCACATGCAAAATTTGATTGGGGGTTCCTGTTTCGACATTTGTCAGCGATTTTTTACCACAGCCCGTAAAGAGGGTGAGGGCAACTAAAGCTAGAATGAGGTGTTTCATATGCTTAAAGCGCCTTCTCGATATAGATGTCTTTGTACTTGAGGTTATCGATTGCGTTAAACTCGAAACCTTTTACGCTTGGGTCAATGAGATATGAGTATGAGTAGTGATATATCGGGAGTATCGGGTATTGATCCAGTAATATTTTTTCGGCTTCTGCGAGTGTATTAAGGCGTTCTTGAGTGTCTATTTTGGCGGAAGCTGCGCGTAAAAGTTTATCGAATTCTGGATTAGACCAGCCCGCATCATTCATTCCATGGCCAGTCATTAGCGAGCTTAAAAAATCTTGAGGGTCCGCTAAGGTGCTAGATGAGCCCGCACGAGCAATATCAAAGTTGTGCTCTTGTCGGGTGTCCAAAAATATTTTCCATTCTTGGTTTTCCAGTAAGGTATTGATGCCGAGCTCCTTCTTCCACATTTGCTGAATGCTCAGAGCGACTTTTCTGTGGGCTTCGGCTGTATTGTATATAAGGGTAAAGGTAGGAAAGCCCTCTCCATTTGGGAAGCCTGCATCAGCGAGGAGTTGTCTGGCTTTTTCTGGGTTGTAAATCTCGTTAGTGAAATTGGGATTATACGTTGGGGTAATAATCGACAAGCTAGAAGCTGGTTTTTCACCGGCTTTGGTGATATTTTTGACGATAGCCTCTCTGTCTACCGCAAGCGTTAGCGCTTTCCTCACTGTCGGATCGTTAAATGGCGCTTTTGTGGTATTGAAGTGATAAAAATACGTCGCATACGCTTTTACGAGTTTAAGTTTTTCTGGTGCTTTTCTTTGGTAGGTTGCAATTTTTTCTGCTGGAATCCGTCCTCCATAGGCAACCTGAATTTGACCTGATCGAAAGGCACGTTCTTCGCTCGCTTCATTCTCAATGGGGTAAAAATATATTTTTTCTAACTTTACGTTTTTTGCATCCCAGTAATGAGGGTTTCTTTCAACAACAACAACTTTATTAATTTCCCATTTACTTAAACGAAATGGCCCGTTAGTGACGAACTTCCCTGCGTCTGTCCAGCGATTACTAACATCGTCAATTGAACCGTATTTTTCCAATTCTTCTTGGTTAATCGGGCATGTTATTTCTTGGGCTAGTTTTTTAAGTAACAGCGGGTCTGGGTTAGATAGTGTGAACTCTAATGTAAAATCATCGATGGCTTTAACGCCGACCGAAGAAAAATCGTTAGATTTTCCCGAATGGTAGTCTTCAGCACCTTTAATTGCATAGTTATCTGTCGCATATTGCCAGCCTATGGCCGGTAGTAGTGCTCGTTGCCATGCATACTGAAAATCTTGCGCAGTTACGGGCGTGCCGTTAGACCAGAAAGCATTTTGCCGTAGACGAAAAGTGTAATGTAAACCATCGTCACTGATTTCCCAATGAGTCGCTACTGCTGGTTCAACGTCATAGGTTTCAGTATTCATACTTAAAAGCGTTTCGCACAACGCCCCCAGTACTTTACTGCCTGGGGTTCCCGTTACAACATGAGGATCAATCGACTGGGGGGATGCCCCTATCGATATATGCAGAGCATGTTCGTTGGGATTACGAATTTCTTCACTCGGTGAACACGAAGTCAAAGCTAACATTGCCGAACTAACGGCAATGAGACGTTTGATGCTGTTTTTCATTAAGGACTCTTTAGCGTTTAATTAAGTGATTTCGCAAATGCTTCAAAATTATAATCCCGCCCCAAAAAATCCCTTACTAGCTCTGCCGCATCTTTTGATCCGCCAGGTTCTAAAATCATTCGTCGATATTTATCCGCAATTTCAGGGTTACGTAAACCATGCTTTTGAAATTCGCTAAACATATCTGAAGCAATCACCAGTGACCACATGTAGGTGTAATACACCGCTGAATATCCGTAAAGATGTCCGAAGCTTTCATGGAAGTAGGTGTCTTCCACATAACCAAAATTTGAGTAACGTGGTTTAAGTGTTTGCAGCTCTTTCACCATGTCTAATGATTTTGGGTCTTGATTGTAAAAGCTAAGGGATATCGATGCGTAATACATTTGGTGGCGAGTAAACAAACCCTTACCGTAATCGCGGGCGTTATTCATTTTTTCAATTAACGCGTCGGGAATGGTTTGACCCTTCTTGTTTTTTGCGAATGACTTTAATGTGTCTGCATCCCATACCCACTCTTCTAGCATCTGTGATGGTGCTTCTACAAAATCTCGTTCGGTGCTGGTTCCAGCATTACCAAGCCATTTTTGATTGCCGCCGAATAAACCATGAAGTAGATGACCGAATTCGTGTAGATACGTTTCGACCTGTCCGTGTTCCATTAGTTCGTCGCCCGATTGTTCGCCGGGGAAGTTGCAGACCAAAGCATGGGTGGGTAATTGTATACCTTTGAGTCCTTCTTGTAGGCTAAAGGCGGCGGCGTGTTTGTATTTTCCGTCTCTTGGGTGCATGTCGAGATAAAATCGACCCAAGACTTTACCGTTATCCAGCAGTTCATATGCTTTAACACTGGGATGCCATACATCAGTTTCCCATGGGCGAATCTCGACATTAAACATGGTCTCGACTAAGTCAAAGATTCCTTGTGTAACGTTTTTGTACTGAAAGTACTGACGGACCTCTTGTGAATCGACCTGATACTTTTCTTTTTTTATTAGATCTGCGAGATACGTTTTTTGCCAATCACCTACGGCTGTTGCGCTTGGGTCGGTAGATTTTAGCTTTTGAAGCAGTTCGTCATATTCAATTTGGGCTTTTGCTTGGGCAGCCGCACTGATTTTATTGATGAAATCTTCCGCATTCTGCGGTGACTTAATCATCACAGTCTCGGTTACATATTCAGCGTAATTTTTATAGCCAACCAGTTGAGCGAGTTCAAATCGCTTTTCTAGCAATTGCTGCAATATGTCGACATTGTCCGGATGGCCGCGTTGCTTATAGACTTTATATAAGTCGAATCGCAGGGTGTCGTTTTTCGCGTACTGACTAATGGGAATGTAATCGGGATAATTGGTGGTGATGGTGATTTTTCCGTCGCTATCAGCAGGGTGTTTTTCAAGGTAATCTGCGGGCAAACCGTCCAGTTGTTCGACTGAGTCGACAGTTACTGAGCGCACATCTTCACGAACGTTTTTACCAAAGGTTTGACCGAGCTGCAAAATTTCCTCGTTCAATGCTTTGACGCGATCTCTTTTATCTTTGTTTAGATTTACACCGGAGCGGCGCAGGTCTCTTAAGTAATGTTCAACATAACGTTTATCTTCGACGGAAAAGTTCGTGGTGTCGACAGCGTTTATTTGGTCATAAATAGGGCGGGATAAACTGACTTCACTCGCGAGCGTCACAAGCTGCTGTTGGCATTCTTCAGCCGCTTTGCGTAACTCTGCGTTAGGATGAACGTTACTAAATAAGCTACTGCGACCAAAGGCGTTATCGAATTGTCGATCCAGCTCATTGATATTGTCGAGTAATTGGCCCTTACCTTTGCTGAAGTTTCCGTCTTCTATCTGGCGATACAGCTTTTCACTTTCGTTATAGCGAGTTTGGCAGTCATTAGCAAAATTTTGCGCTTCACTATCTTCGTAGCTTTTCCACGAGGAGATCGGTTTTTCTGGAGCTTGGTCAGCGATGCTTGGAGCAGTATTTTCTTCGGAGGAGCATGCAAATAATGTGGAAAGTAGTGAGGCAAGGATAAGTGGTGCGGATACACGGCGTACAGTCCGGAAAATGGGCCTGTGTGTGCAGAAACTGCCATGATTGTGCATATAGTGACAACCTTTAATTATTTTCAGAAAGTGCGGTTGGTTAGTGCACTGATTCTGCCCAAGCACGGGGTTCTATACAAGTGCGTTCTGGCGCCAGTGTGAGTAATGCCAAAAAATCTTGCCAAAGCAAGGTGTTGTTGCATAGATAATAGTCACCCGTCACCCGTCACCCGTCACCCGTCACCCGTCACCCGTTCATTTTTTTGCGCAACGATATGAATGTAGCGTCCTAGTGATCGGTAAGGCTCTTCCTGTGAAAATTTCAACTCCATTTCGACAACTGATTCAGGGTGTCGGGCGCGTCTAGCTTTATCGCCAATGTAGTCATAAAACACCCGGATGCCACTATGGGAAAGGACGGTTAAATTATGATTTTCACACCACTGCAGGACGTCCTCGATGGCAAGTGGGTTGATCGGCGTTAAGCCGCCCTCCATTCCGACATAATTATTGGATTCGACTTTTAGGTAATTCGCGCGCAGTAAATTCTTATAAATAAGCGATTTGATGTTAAAAAATGCGAGAGACAAGATGCCGCCTTTTTTCAAGCAGGGCATCAAATGGTCTAGGGCTGTTTCGGGCTGAGCCATCCACTCCATGAGTGCGTGGCATAAAAGCAGGTCGGCGGGTTGGTCAATATGAGTGCTGAGTTCTTGAATGGGGCAATGAAGAAAACGCATTGTATCAACTTGCTTTTCGTCCGCGCCTTTTTTAGCCAGCGTTAGCATTTCTTGAGATATATCGCATAGGCTCACACGATGACCGTTTTCGGCGAGCGATAACGAAAATTGGCCCTGTCCGCCGCCTGCATCAATGACTTCCAGCGGTTTGTCAGTGTTTAGGTGCTCAGACAAATCACGATTTAGCACCTCTAAGCGAATGCGACCTTTTAGGCCGCCATAAATATTGCGCTCAAAGTGATGGCTCAAATCATCGAAGTTCATGTCTTGATCAGTATTGTGGGGCTTGGGCATATAATTGGGTTACGGGTTACGGGTTACGGGTTACGGGTTACGGAAATATATCTGGGGCGGTGAGTTCGGTAAAGGCTTGATTTGTGAGGAAATATTGAACGCATATAAAAAGATAGCGGCTTACTGGACTGGCGGTTTTTTGTTTTGCTGAAACCTGTACAATGTCGTCTTTATTATCAGCTATTTACTTCGCTTGGTGATGACAGGAGTACGTTTTACGCCGAACCTTTGGTTTTCCTGCCAACTCCCAGCTTAACAGACGCCATTAAACCTTACTGCGACGAGGAAAAGTCGTTAATAACGCATGAAAATACCTAAAAGAATCCTGCCTTTAATTGATCTCGGTCTCGTGGACGAAGTTATTCGACAGCTCATGAGTGGCAAAGAGGCCACCGTGTATATCGTCCGTTGTGGCGAAGAAATCCGATGTGTAAAAGTATACAAAGACGCCCTGAAGCGTAGCTTTAAAAAAGCCGTTCTATACCAAGAAGGGCGTAAGCACCGTAACAGTCGCCGTGCTCGAGCTATTCAAAAAGGCTCAAAGTTCGGCCAAAAGCAGCAAGAAGAAGCGTGGCAAAGTGCCGAAGTTGATGCTTTGTATAAATTAGATGCTGCGGGAGTACGTGTTCCCAAGGCCTACGGTTGCTTCGATGGTGTGTTGTTGATGGAGTTGATCACCGATGAAGACGGTGATGTTGCTCCACGTCTTAATGATGTGGCCATGTCGGCTGAACAAGCCGTTGAAGATCACGCGGTAGTAATGCACTACGTTATGCGCATGCTTTGCGCCGGTATTGTTCACGGCGACCTTTCTGAATTCAATGTATTAGTCGATGAATACGGTCCGGTGATCATCGACTTGCCGCAAGCCGTGGATGCTGCAGCGAATAACAACGCACAATCCATGTTAGAGCGTGATGTTGCCAACATGACCACGTATTACGGTCAGTTTGCTCCAGAAATTCTCGAGACTCAGTATGCGAAGGAAATTTGGGCCTTATTCGAAGATGGTGAGTTACACCTAGATGTAGAACTAACAGGTACCTTTGTCGAAGAGCGGGATGACGCAGACGTTGATTCTGTGATGCTCGAAATCAGAGCCGTTATGGCTGAAGAGCAAGAGCGGATTGAAAGGATGCGTGAGCAGGAGGAAGAGGAGTAAAAGATAGGGGGGGCGGGCTACCGGATACGGAATTCGCAAATTCGAATGTTTGCATAAAGCAGGTTAGGGTTTAAAGTCCCGTCACCCGTCACCCGTCACCCGTCACCCGTCACCCGTCACCCGTCACCCGTCATGTCCAGTGTCGATAGTTTGATACTCAATCCGTATTCCCCACATAAATAACCGACCCTGTTGGTCGCTCCTTATTGGTTGCAGCCTCCACAATTGCCGTCGCAAATTCGTGAATGGTTGGAAGTGATCCCGCTTTATCTCGCCGTTCTTCAATCAAACCCCTATTTCCGCGTTGCATGAGTTTAGGGGTAATGGTTCCCTCAATAAGGTCACCGCTTACAATTTGAAAGCGTATCCCTTTTTTTGAAAATTCAGAAATACGCTGTTTTAAAGCCTGTTCGCCAGCGTGCTTACTTGCTGCAACGGTTTTGTACCCCTCATATACGGGTTTTTCGCCGTAGAAATGTGCCAAGTGGCTGGTTACAAAAATAATCTCTCCGCCTTTTGCCATCAGTGGAAGCGCGCCGTCGACAAGCTGGCATTGGGCGTCGTGATTAAGGCGCATGGCATAGCCCTTATCCTTGCCTTTTTCCAAACCACCGCTGGCATTGAGGATTAGGATATCGAGCTTTCCCATCTCTTCGTTTATGCTTTGGTAAATGCGATTGAGGTCGTTCAGTTCGCAAATATCAGCTTGGGCCAATAGTGATGTAGCTTCTAATACATGAATACGATCGGCAACAGCTTCTGCTCGAGATGCCTTACTGCGGTAATTGATAACAACATCAGCGCCTTTGTTTGCGAGCCCTACAGCCACTTCTGCACCAATACCCCGCGATGCCCCGGTTACTAATGCAACTTTTCCACTCAGTTGTTTCATCTCTTACGTCTCCATTTTAAATTGAGCCGATCGGCTTGACTGGGATGAATGCTAAATGGATTCTATATATGTTCAAGAACATATATAGAATATGATTAAAATACGTCTAGCTCTGTATTTACATCTTCTATCATCTACTTCTTCGGTATGGACCAGCAGTAATGCCTTACTCAAAAGATCACAAACACGAAAGTCGAATTCGCATACTCGAAAGTGCCTTTGCTCTCTTCACCCAAAAAGGCTTTGAAGTTACCACCATTGACGAGGTTATGGCGGGAGCCAATATGACCCGTGGGGCCTTCTATGCGCACTTTCCAAGCAAGAGTCAGCTCTATCAGGAAGCATTGGTCCATGCTGCCGAGAAAACCCGGATTCGCTACAGTAAACCGGAAAAAACCACAGA
>JAWSUY010000006.1:0-215833 GCA_033852175.1 Agarilytica sp. | reverse complement strand
CATCATCAGAACTGTCCGCAACTGATGGATCAAAACCTTGTTGAACTTCATAAGCATCCGGTAAACCGTCTAAATCAGTATCACCCAACAATGGATCTGTACCGTGAGTATTGACTTCATCACCATCACTAAGGCCATCGCCATCTGTATCTGCGATAGCAGGGTTAGTTCCCAGTGCATCTTCTTCATTATTGCTCAGGCCATCGTTATCATCATCAAGCTCACCCAAATCCGTTACAACCAGAACGGAAGTCGCTTCGATAGCAACACCACCCAAACTGTCGGTCACTGTAGCTGTAATCAAATAATCACCTGCGGCAACTGGAGTGAAGTCAAAGGCTGCGCCTGTGGCACTGTTAGTACCGTCTGACCATTCTACTGAAGCACTAATATCACCGTCTTCAGAATCCATTGCCGAAACCGAGTAATTTAACGTTTCACCCAAAAGCAATACGTTCGCTGTGCCACCCAAAGTCATAACAGGCACATCGTTATTCACGGTCAAAGCAAAGTCGTTCAACTGAGCCGTTGCATCTAGGCCGCCGTTGTTGCCGTTAAAACCAAGGCCAATATAAGCATCGCCTGTAATCGAAATCGTTACCGTCGTAATTTCAGTCCAGTCCACTGCATCTTCACTGTAGTAACCGGTTATCGTGTTTCCATCACGCACCAATCGCAGCCAATACGGCTCAACAACAAACCAACCGTTCCAATCATTATATTCAGTTAGCGCATCACCAGTTGTCGCCACTGAAAATAGACCCGTACCCTTACCTTCCGTCATTGCAACAAAAGCATAAGACGAATCAACGTCTAAAGTATCGCGAATCATCAGTCCACCGCGTGTATAGCTAGCGCCATCCAACGACGAAACATTCACAATCGCCTCGCCATCGCTCGCCAATGTTGTGTAAACAAACAGACCATCAATGTCGCCGTCGATTGAGACTGTATCGCTTATTAGGGAGTAGTTATTAATCTGAGAAGTGAAGCTACCGCTATCACCGCCCAAGCCAATTACGCTACTGCCTTGTAACGTCGAAACCGGAGCACCAGGGTAGTCATTCGGATCTGTTGGATCTGTGCCAGCAAGGTACTCGTCTAGATTACTAACACCATCAAGATCGGCATCATCACCACTGTCAGCAACAGCAGGATCATAGTTTTGCGCAACCTCATAACCATCAGGCAAGCCATCAGCATCGCTATCCGTTGATAGAGGATTGCTGCCATATACATTAACTTCGTCACCATCAATTAATCCGTCGCCGTCTGTATCAGCCACTTCAGGGTCAGTACCCAATGCAGCTTCTTCATCAGCACTTAGCCCATCGTTATCAATATCTAAAGAACCCAGAGAAAGCACTACATTTATCGAAACATCAACCGATGTACCTACACCCTTGGTATCCATTACTTGAGCGGTAAGTGTGTGCACACCCTCAATGGTTGCTTCGAACACATAGCTGGCACCGTTCGCGATATCAGATGTCAGGTCGTTGCTCCATGAGATACTGCTGGTAATGTCGCCGTCTTCAGCGTCTGAAGCGGAGGCTGAAACATCAACGTTATCGCCCAGCAATACTGTGGACTCGAAAGGGTTAAGCGACAGCACTGGCGCATCATTGAATTCAACAAAACTCACCGAATCGAAAGTGGCAGTACCGATAGCCCCCCCATCATTTGCACTCGTAAAAATACCCATGTAGACGCTGTCAGTAAAGTTCAACGTTTGACTGAACATCTCATCCCACGTAATGCCATCTCCACTACTATGCGCTGAAACAAGGTCACCATCTCGTGTAATTCGAACAAAGTAAGGAGGGTTAACACGCCAAGCGTTGTATTCAAATACCTCGCTTCTTGAACCATTGGTTTCGCTGCGCGAATACATCATTCCGCCCTGATGAGAAATACCCGCTAGAGCGCCAACTGCACCTTCTTCTAAAGAGTCACGAATCATGACACCCGCTTTACCAAAAGAAGCTTCAGGCAAGCCCGTCACTCTCGCAATAATCACACCGTCGCCCTGAAGCTCTTCGTAAACAAACTGATATTCATCGGCACCGTTAAAATCAGTGCCCGAGCCAGAAAGGTTGTATGTCGTCCCATCAAATTGAGCTGCAATAGGATCAAATAACTCACCAATCGCCGCTAATTTAGCAATCGGGGCATATGGAGAACCGGGGTAAGACAAAATAGCCGAAGGGTTAGAGTTCGCAACAGACTCTTCTAAGTTTGTAAAACCATCAAGATCCAAATCAGCAGCCGAATCATCCGATAATGCGTCAAGGCCGTTACTCACTTCATACAAATCATCCATGCCATCAGCATCGGTATCAGTAGAAAGTGGGTTCGTGAGGTAGGTCAGTAATTCTTCGCCATCAGTAAGGCCATCATCATCGGAATCGATGTCTGCGGGATCAGTACCAAAGAAAGCTTCAACCGCATCATTCACACCATCGCCATCGGTATCTGGAGCAACAGGCTCAAGAACTGTAATATTCAGAGCACTACCAGTAACGGTTCTTGAAGCGCTATCGGTAACACTCGGAATAATCTGGTACGTTCCATTAGCCAAGGTAAGCTCAACCGAACCGCCTAACCAGACAGTACCTGAACTCTGTTCTGTCCAAACTATATTGCCGCTGATATCGCCATCTTCGAAATCCGAAGCGATAGCGGACAAGGTAATGCTATCACCAAGATTTAAAGTGTTTTCTGTGACAGTAGATACAGCAATAACAGGCGCATCATCTGCAGCAAAGCCTTGGTGCTCTTCTGTTTCGTGAACACCCCAGCCCAAACGTAACGCGCTAACATCAACACCGTAGTCTGCAAGTGCTTGAGAGGCGTTATAGTAAAAAGGTTTAGTACCAAAGTTACCGCTGTTAATCAAAACGGCTTCACCAATACCTTCACCATAAAGCTGAGGGTAGATAGGCGTAATAAAGTCATCCATTAGCATCTCACCAACAACACCATCCAAAGAAATGATGTAGACAATCGGGCGAGTTCCACGATAATCCACGGCGTAACCGTAATATTCGGCTTCATCCTGCCGCGGGTAGTTGTACTGATATTGAAGGTTTTGCCATACAGCTCCCAATGCATTAATCGACATAGAGGGTGGTGCACCTTCTAAGCCCTGGTTAACACAACAGTAAGGATCAAGGTAGGCGTGAGGATTGTTCAAGCCAAAACCAATATTGTGAATACCCACATTTCGATGTGCTTCCCAATACCAAAACTCACCGATCATTCCTTGGTTCGTTAAGATGGCTGACTTATGGTCTTTCTTAAAACTAACACCAAGCTTATCGGCGCTAATCGTCATTGTAGGGTTAACATTCTCGTCCTTGACGAAGAAAACTTCATCTTCCAAAGGCATTGACACGACTGGCGTATACACATATTCATCACCCCAACCGTCACGCATAAATTCGGCTGAACTAAAGCCGTTTCGATAGAGCAAGTACCTTGCGCTATAAACAAAAGGCGCTGCTGACTTATCGGCACCGGCATTAATAGTTAACGTAGTCTCACCAGCAGTCGTACTGCCCCAAGCAAGAATATGCAGATCGCCAATAGCGCCTAAGCTGAATGAATTAAAGACTTGATAATCATCAAAGCGCGTACTCGCCATAACATGGGCCACAGCTTCGGTTCCACTGTAGTCAACGGCTATACCAACCGTTTCAATTTGATCCGCATCCGCGAACGTCGCCAGTGTTACGCCGTTAAAGACAACATCACCGGTACTGGAAACAATAAGGCTTTGCGCATCGGCACCAAGCGTGCTGTCTAAAACTGCTGCGCTACTGGCAACGCCAAAACCACTTTGGCCTTCTCCTCCAGAACGCGTGCCTTCAAAATAATGCCAACCAGAACCAGAAGAAATCACAACATCACTTCTGACAGCACCGACACCAGCGTTTGTCACCGTGGCAGATACGCCATCAGGAAGAAGAGCCGTGAAAGCACTTGCATCTGCAGGGTTGAGTTCAACGACACCCTGACCCGGATAATCGTTAATGTTATTAGCCGATCGACCGACAAGGAATTCTGATAAATTAGAAAAGCTATCCGCATCTAAGTCTGAGCCCGAATCATCAACAAGAGGATTAAGCGAGTTTTCAACTTCGTACCCATCACTCATGCCATCGGCATCAGTATCGATATTAATTAACGAAGTCCCCGCAAGCACCTCGTCACTATCGGCCAAGCCATCCTTATCCGTATCACGATGCGCAGGGTTCGACCCTAAAACAATCTCATCTGCATAACTAAGCCCATCATAATCCTGATCTTCAGAATCATCGGCAACCATATAAATAGTGACTTGAGCGGGAGTCGCATTACCAACGCTATCTAGAGCCAAGGCCTTAAGCGTGTTTGTTCCAGCAGGAGGCGATACCGTAAGCGATGCGCCGCTACCAACAGCCACATCATTCAAAAACCAAAGTACCGAAGCGCTAACGTCTCCATCTTCCAAATCTTGTGCGCTGACGGTTAGATCAACAGAGCCACCGGCTAATTGTGCAACATTGCCTTCAATAATGGTTAATGTCGGATGCTCATCATCGGTGGGCCAGCCACCCTCGATGCCATCATGCCCACGATAAACGCTTTGCTGTATACCGACTTCGTAATCCAATACGAAGTCCGTTGCCCCAACGTTAAGTGTGTGCTGAAAATCGCCAGACGCGTTGTTGCTCGATATAAAAATATAAACAGGTTCGTGAATACCTTTCATATCAACGGTACTTTGATGCGTCACCGATTCTGCATCACCGCTCAAGAAATGGACCACAGGGTATAAACCCCGATAATCCACCGCAACACCGATTACAGACCGGCTTTCACCGGTATCGCCACGCCAAATAGCATTGTCGTCAGACTGAAACACGCTTTCATCTAAGCTCTGGCTTGCGGTTACAACGCCGATGCTCGCGATCGCAGTTACTGCACTGGAAATTTCAACGTAATAATAGCCTTCGCCCTGGCTGAACCCCCGATTACTGCGTACACCGATTTCAGATCCACCACTTACCGAAATTGACAAGCCGTCCGGAGACAAACCGATATCGGCATGTTTGTCAGCCTCATTCCAGAACACCACGCCATCAGCTGCACTCGATCGTGCAAGCGATGAAAATAGAGATGAAAAGGTCATAACAGCAATTAAAGCGCCACGAAGCATTCTTGATATTCCCATAAGTTCTATTAGATTTTTTTTAAACAGCCAAATAACATGAAGACAAATAGAAGCAATTTGTGCGCCAGATTAGAAATCCGCCTGAAGCCATTGCCGTAACAGGGAATGAGACAAAAACAGAAATTGAATAAAGAAGGAATGTAAAGGGGATCGACACGACAATAAAGAAGAGCGCCGCGACAATAACGATCTAAAAACGGGATTTAAAAGACGAGAACGTTATATCCGGCAAGCCAAACAAATAAACAGAGAGCGAAAAGAAATCCGGCTGATATCTCCAGCTGAATTATCATTAACGTATATTTTAACTAGCGAAGACGCTAGCAAAGTGCCACCATACGCCCTGCTCTAGCCTCATGCGCT
The DNA here is from genome assembly GCA_033852175.1 of Agarilytica sp. GTDB lineage: Bacteria > Pseudomonadota > Gammaproteobacteria > Pseudomonadales > Cellvibrionaceae > Agarilytica. The sequence continues at coordinate 210,252 of JAWSUY010000006.1, read as the reverse complement.
GCGCATCAAATTCTTTGAAGACCCCCACTTTTATATAATTTAACCAAATTAGCGAGTTTTTGCTCTTATGGAAAACCACTCTATTCAACTGAACAACGTGGGCTTTGTCGCAATTGGTCGGAACGAAGGCGACCGACTAAAAGTCGCCTTGAAAGCCATACAAAAAAACTACGGCAATTCACCCATTGTGTATGTTGATTCTGGGTCAAGTGACGATAGCGTTGCCTTTGCACAATCACTCGGCATACAAACCGTCGAACTGGATCTCAGCATTCCATTTACGGCTGCTCGAGCTCGCAACGCTGGAGCAGAGAGATTACTTGAGCACACACCTCAACTTGAGATGATCCAATTTTTGGATGGTGACTGTGAAGTTCTAGCTGGGTGGATAGAGTCCGGGATAGAAAAGTTAAACCAGCAACAAAACATCACGATCGTCAGCGGTCGTCGAGCAGAAAGATACCCTGACGCATCGATCTATAACACGCTAATGGATATGGAATGGGACTCACCCATTGGCGAAGCGCTGGGCGTACCTGGCGACATGCTAATAGAAGTGGAAACCTTCAAACAGCTCAACGGTTTTAACGAAACGCTAATCGCTGGCGAAGATTTCGATCTCTGCATTCGTGCTAGAAAACAAGGACTCCTTGTTTACAGAGTTGACGCTCCCATGAGCATGCACGACGCCAATATTGACCGTTTTTATCAATGGTATATACGCACCAAACGCGGCGGTCACGCCTACGCAAATTTGTACCATATTCACGGCCATACCGGCGCGCAACACTTTCGTCGTAAAATATTTAGCATTGCCTTTTGGGGAGCAGCTGCACCATTATTTACGACAGTTAGTGCATTTTTTGCGCCGATGGCCTGCTTACTATTTTTAGCCCTATTTTCAGTAATGCTACTCAAAACCACCGTAAAAAAACTGCGAGAAGGCAATTCATTTAAAGTTTCCGCAAGCTACAGTACGCTAGTCTACATTGCCAAGTTCCCGGAATTATTGGGGTTTTACGAATACTGGAAAAAATTATTCAGCAAAGAACGTCATACGCTCATCGAATATAAATAATTAGATTCACTGTTGAATACGTTAAACATCATCACCTATGGCAGCTTACGCTGACAAAACAGGATAAACACGATTGAACATTTGCTATTTTGTTAACCAATACCCAAAAGTAAGTCACACTTTTATTCGGCGGGAAATCCTAGCGCTTGAAACCTTAGGGGCGAGTGTGACGCGCGTTGCTGCACGAAACAACCCGGATGAATTAATTGATCCAACGGACTTAAAAGAGCTCGAAAAAACGCAGTGTATTGCATCAGAAAACAAAAGCCGATTGATTACTAGTGGCCTCGCTATGCTGCTACTGTCACCGCTAAAATTTTTCAAGGGTTTCTCTCACGCGATGAGCCTTGGCTTTTATGACAACTGCCGTTTTATTCCCAACCTTATCTATTTACTTGAAGCCTGCACACTGCTCAATATTTGTAAAAAAGAAGCCGTTCAGCATGTTCACGCACACTTTGGCACCAATTCAACCAGTGTCGTTATGCTCTGCCGCATACTCGGTGGTCCCAAATATAGCTTTACCGTTCACGGCCCAGAAGAGTTTGATAAATCCATTCAAATTTCCTTAAGCAATAAGATCCTTCATGCTGATTTTGTTGTCGCAATTACCTCCTACTGCCGAAGCCAGCTCTTTCGCTGGTCCAGCTTCCAGAACTGGGACAAAATCAAAGAAGTTCACTGCACTATCGACGACGAACTCACTGAATCGCCACGAACAACTATTCGCACGTCGAATTCATTTGTAACAATTGGACGACTCTGCGAACAAAAGGGCCAAATGTTATTGCTGCAAGCGGCTAAACAACTCAAACAAAACGGCACAACGATTAAGCTCAACATCATTGGCGATGGTGAGCTTAGGCCAAAGATTGAGGAATTTATTGCAGAAGCAGACTTAAGTGAAGATGTAAATTTGCTTGGATGGCAATCGACCCAACAAATTATCGAGACCTTAGATCAATCTAGCGCACTCCTCTTGCCCAGTTTTGCCGAAGGCTTGCCAGTCGTTATCATGGAGAGTTACGCACGGTCAAAACCGGTGCTAAGTACTTATATTGCAGGAATCCCTGAATTAGTGGATGAGAAATCCGGTTGGCTAGTTCCCGCAGGTAATGTTGAGCAACTCGCCAACGCGATTAAAACCATTACACAGACATCAACCTATAGGCTGGACGCGCTTGGAAACGAAGGCTTCAAAAAGGTAATGGCCGAACACAGCAGCCTAACTGAAGCCAAGAAACTGCTCGGCCACATATCAAAAAACACCGAGTAGCGAATAATGATGTACGGCAAGGTATATTAAGTAATACAAACAAAGTGGCGCCATGCCCAGGGAAATACGAGTAACGATTGAATCGGTCATTGCCCCATATCACTCTATTTTCTACACAATGTAGTATCAACGTCATGTTTTACATGCCAACAACCTGATGAGAAGGTTCACCAAAAAAATGTACCTCCGTATTCGCAGACTACTAGCATTTTTGTTTTTTTACGCCATCTCATCAGGGTTGCAAGCAGAGCGCCAGCTACAAACAGAAAACACCCAACAAAACACCTCGCCACGAAAAGTGTTTTTCATTGGACACAGTCTAATCAATTGGGATATGCCAAGTATGCTGAGCACTATCGCAAAGAGCTTAGGCAAGAGCCAATACGACTACAACGCTCAAATCATTAATGGCTCGCCACTAAAATATAATTGGAACAATGCCCACTCGGTTAAGCCCTCAGATAACGGCTTTCACCTAAATAGCCGCAAAGTACTCGCCAGCAATCAATTCAACACTCTCGTCATTACAGAAGCGATTCCCCTAGACAACCATATTAAATGGAGCAGCTCCAATAAATACGCACACAAATATCACGAGCTATTCATGCAACCAGCAGGACCTGGGCCGAGTAACACGGAAAGCAATGGCAGATCAAGTTATCTGCTTGAAACATGGCACTGCATCAATAGTGGCACGCCAACTGGGTGCCCGTACGACAAGGGAGACGACACTCCTTGGGACGAAAGAATAAAAATTGACCTATCCAAATGGCAAGATATCGCCCGCTATGTGAATGAAAAGACCCAAGGGAATCACAATCCTATGGTCTTGATTCCCGCAGGACAATCGCTACTCTACCTATCCAAAGCAATCAATAATAAGCAAGTGCCAGGAATCGGCTCCATAAGGGAATTATTTAAAGATGATATACACCTAAATGAAACGGGTAACTATTTCATCGCGCTGGTATTCTACGCAACAATATTCAAAGAAAGCCCTGAAGGGGCCACCAACAGACCCAAAAACCTCTGGGGAGGCACATTTAAAAAGATCCCCCTTGAGGATGAGACCAGAATTTTGCAAAAACTAGCCTGGCAATCCGTCTCATCGTACTTTAAGTGGTAATACCAAATACCTATTACCGTAATATAGACTTAAGAAAACCGAAGACAAAACGCGACTTAACCTTTCAATCGATAAATTAAGGACATGATTTTTGTGAATTACCTAATGGTACTGCCTGTCGTCTTTTACCGCATAGACGACAATACAATTGCCTGTGAAAGCGCGTTTACCAAACACTTACAGAGTTTATCGCCTATGACGAGAGTGTGGGGCGAAAAATTAATCATCATCTCCCCCGTCATGTCCGATGCATCATACGAGCAATGTAAAGACCATCTTTCGACCATCAATTGTGAGAAAGAGTGTATTGATCATATTGCTGCATTTTCAATAGATACCGGTAGATACGCTTACCCACTCTTACTTCCCTTTAAAATTATTCCCACAATTTGGAAAGCCGTAAAAACAGCCAAAGTTGTTCATTCCGGCCCCAGTGATGACATCTTTAAACCATTTGAAATCATTGCCCTCATCAGCGCCGTGCTCCAAAAAAAGAAAAGCATATTTGTTAAGGACATCGACCAGCGCGCATCTGTGGACATGCTATACGCACAAAAAAAGGTCACTAAAAAGAGTTATTTACTTAGGAAATACATCTATGACCGTTACATACATTTACAAATGCTCTTCGCCTCCAAATATTGCAGCCTGCTGCTTTTAAAAGGTCAATCAATGGCCGATGACTATGGCAAGGGCCGGGATTATGTTAAAAATTTCTACGACACCGCACATGACCTTTCCTTCGTTCTGGACGAGCATGAATTAAGCCAAAAATTATCGTTAGTCGAGTCAGGTGCTAAAAAAATAAAATTGGTCTACTTTGGTCGCATCGTTGAATACAAAGGTATTCGAGATATGATTCTCGCGACCCAACGCGCTAATGAAATGCTGATCGATACGGATACCAACGTATCACTCACAATTATTGGTGCTGGCGAGCAAATACCCGAACTAGCGTCACTCATTCAAGAGCAAAAACTGACCGGCCTTGTGAAGTTTGTAAACGCTATTGAATACGGCAAGAAACTGTTTTCAGAACTGTCCACCTACGACTTTTTACTGGCAGCGCCCTGGCGAGAAGATACACCCAGAAGTGTTTTTGACTCTATGGCATGCGGCCTACCCATCATTGCATACGACACCTATTATTATAAAGATCTCGAAAAAACAGGTGCAGTAAAAACTGTACCTTGGTTATCTATCGACGAAATGGCTGACTGCATCATCAAACTGAAAAAGGATCTGAACACTCAGGAAGAAATGATCAAAAGCGGCGTTCAATTCGCGAAAGAAAACACACAAGAAATTTGGCTTGAAAAACGCCATAAGTGGCAACAGATTTTTTTAAACTAACGGCCGGCTAGCAATGCCGTTTTTGAAGGGCTGCCTGCACAGAAGCCTGTACGGGTTTGTCTTTATTAGCCCATAAGAGAGGTTGTTTTGCGGTTTTCATTAGCATACGAAAAAACAATGTTCGAACAGATAGCGAGCAAAAACCATATCCAAAAATAGATCAGACCGATTGGACTGGTCGACGCAATATTGAAGATAAGAATAATAAAGCAGCAAAAGCAAAACACTCCCAAAACATAACGACCGCCCTCTCCGCTCTTGAGGACTTTATATATTTTCGATGCCCCCACAAAAATCGCCATCAATAACATCGCCAATCCCGTTAGGCCGTAATAGAGCGCTATATAAACATACGTATTCACAAGGTCGATAATGCCCTCACCCTGCATCAGAACCTGCATTCTCGGGTCTTGAAGGACATGAAAATTCCCCGTAAACCAATTTGACATAATCACGTCACTCGACACATCAACCAGCAAATAACGATAGCCGAACTCTTCTTTCATGAAATCTTGCCCATATTGAAGCGCAACAATGACGACAAAAACAAGTCCCATAATCAGCTTGAACATAGGGTCTTTTTTCTTGTTTAACCCCCACACAACAGCATGATACACAGCAATAATGAATATCAAACCCGCCATTCCTGCCCGTGACCCAGTAAAGAAAGTCCCGCCAATACCGGCCAAGAGGAAGAATAATGAAATCTTTTTCTGGTAAGTATCAGTCAGTTTAAAACCTTCAAATTTGTAGAAAATATAAGCACACAAGAAGGTAAAATTCCCAAACAAAGACGCGATCAAACTATTCCCATACGAGGCTTCAATGCGTAAAAACCCGTGCCTAAAATAATACGCAGGCAGACTCCGAGGGTAAAACCCAGAAAGCTGTTCCATATGAACGTATATCTTCCACGTCATAATCCCTTCCCCAATGGCAACAAATGCCTGCGAAAGAAGCGCAAAGAATATCGCCACGTAGGTGAGATAATAGTCTTTTAGAAAGAATCTTATAGCAAAATACGGGATCACATAATCCGCAACAATCCAAATATTAATCCTGAGGGCTATCGTAAATTTTGAGCCTATCAGCTGCATAATAAACTGCCAGGAGAAAAACGTTAGCACCAGAATATCGATAACATTTAAACGTTGACCGCGCCTATCCCCCTTTAAGAGTAAAGGCAAAAGAAAAGCCAGATTTAAGACCCGAACGTAATTGATATAGCCAATCGGCACTCCAACACTAAACAAGAATCCTTTTGTTAGGGTAAACGAAAAAAGAACACCGAAGTACAACGCGATCTTCTCGGATGGCGTCATCCGAGAACCGAAATAATTCACCAGCCCCCCAACCACAATAAGACTCAGGAGGGGGATTTTGATCAATAAAATCGCGCAAATAATACTAACGGAAGCCGTAAAATATACTTTTAACTGCTTTTTGTACGGTGTTTGAATAGAGAGCAGATAATACGCCACAAAGTGACAGCCACTTATCGCAATAATTATTTTTATATGATCAAACATACTGCATATCTCTCTGCGGATCGACAGCTGGTTACATCACTATTTCGTGCTCCCCAGCCCATCGATGAACTCCCGCTATAACAATATGTGCGCGCGACAGGAATACAAATAGTCCGCGCCCACAATAGAATATTTACTCGGCGAAACAAGCCCTCTCAACTGTTCACCATAGCAATTGGACGATACAATATACCATTTAGAGGTTTTTAGCCTCGGCAAATACAACTAAAATATAGACGAATATAAAAAGTCGAGCGGTATGTAACACAGCAAAAACCACATTTAAGCCCATCAAACAATTGCATACTGACTTAGCCATACAAAATACGAAGATGGATACCCCTGATATTTTGATTCACGCAAGCGATACACAGAAACAAATTGCCCCCAAATGAAACAGGTGATGCGACTAGCCACACAGAATTGTCTTAAGTTAACCATAGGGTTAGCCGTACTGGGCTTACTATGCGCCTCCGTAACAGTTTTCTGGACACATGAAACGTTCAAATCAAACAAGCTAGCAAGGCTCAAAGGCTGCAGTTCCATGACCATAGTCCCTCAAACCGCCAACACCCGCCCTGGTGATATCGTCCTTATCGGCGACTCACGAATTAAAGCGTGGGGTAAGCCCCAGCTTCGCCCTAATAATATGGTTATCAACGAAGGGGTTGATGGCGAAACTACAACCGGGCTTTTGTGTCGGCTAGATAACATTCTTAGCCAATACAATCCTCAATACTTCATCTTACAAACAGGGGTAAATGACCTCACCACAGCCAGCATGCTAAAAGAAGCGCAACGAGAACGCGTTGAAAAACGGGCTTTTGGCAACATTCAACGTATAATTGAACAACTCCGTCAGTCTGGGGCAAAAGTTCTCTATCTCGATATTGTGCCGCCAATAAAGCCAGATATAATGCGCAGCATCGTTTGGGGCGACAACATCGAAGAGTCAGTTCGAAAATTAAACAGCCTTATTCGCAGCAGCAACACCGGCAACGAACAGAACATCGAAGAATTTGAAATGGCTGAGGTTTTTTTCAACACAGAAACCAATAGCTGGCGCGATGAATACGCAGTAGATGCCCTTCATTGGACATCGGAAGCCTACGACCACTTAACCCAAGAAATCAGCAGACAGATACAATAATGCTTTTTCATACCCCAATATTTTTCGGCTTTTTCGCCGTATTTTTCTGCCTTTACTTTTTACTGCGTAAAAAGTTAATGGCTCAAAACATCCTGATCCTCGTCGCCAGCTATATTTTTTACGGCGCTTGGGATTACCGATTCTTAATATTAATCATTGTATCCACGGTAACAGACTACCTTGTTGCCATCGGCGCCAATGGCGAACGCATCAACGGTAAAGAACGCCTGAAAGCCTTTGCATTCTTAATGCTATCCAGCATTGGGGTGCTATCGATAGACCTTGCCGCCAACCTAGAATTCCTCTACATGGTATTTGGTTATGCGGCCCTGCTGTTCCCGGCCGTGCACTACCTGGAGCGCAAGCGCTTCCACTTCAATACCAAAATTTATCTCGCCATCAGCGTAATGGTCAACCTGGGCTTACTAGCGGTATTTAAGTACTTCAACTTTTTTGCCGGCAGCCTACGTGAACTCGGAACCCTCGCGGGCATAACCATCAACCAAGTCACCTTGGATATAGTACTTCCCGTCGGGATTTCGTTTTATACCTTCCAGACCATGAGCTACACCATCGACGCGTATCGTAAAAAGCTCAAACCCTCGGCCAGTTTGATTGATGTATCGGCCTACGTTGCCTTCTTCCCCCAGCTCGTTGCTGGCCCAATTGAACGCGGCGCCTCCTTACTGCCACAGTTTTTCAAAAAACGCATCATGAGCACTAAGCTCATTCGAGAAGGCGCTTACCTGTTTCTTTGGGGCTTATTTAAAAAGGCCGTCATTGCCGACAACTTATCCATCTTAGCTGAGCCCGCTTTTAACGACCCCTCGATCATGTCCAGTGGCGAACTGACCGTCGCCCTCCTCGCATTCTCATTCCAGATTTATTGCGACTTTTCCGGTTATTCCGATATGGCGCGCGGCATAGCACGGATGATGGGCTTTAACTTAATGGTCAACTTTAACGTCCCTTATTTTAGCCGAACACCTTCCGAATTTTGGCAGCGCTGGCATATCAGCCTTTCCAGCTGGCTAAGAGATTACCTTTACATCCCCCTTGGTGGCAGCCGTTTAGGTAAATTCATCACCTACCGCAACCTGTTTTTAACCATGCTACTGGGCGGGCTGTGGCACGGCGCCAATTGGACCTTTATTGCCTGGGGCGTGATGCACGGAACCGTACTGATTATTTACCGACTGCTGGATATCGATAAAAAGCTCAGTATTGTCGATGGCATATCATGGATAAATCGGACTTGTGCGAACGCGGGGCTCACCGGACTCATGTTTGTATTGGTTGTACTCACCTGGCTGCTGTTTCGCTCCTCTAGTATTGAAGTCGCCGGAGATTATTTAATCGGTATTTTTCAATTCAACAATTTCACCGTTGGGGCATGGTCAACACTGGGTTTATATTTACTCCCTCTATTGATGCACGACGGCTTCCAAGCTTACACAAAGAATGGCGAGTTTATTAAAGACCTGCCCTTCTTTCTTCGCGCCAACATCGTCTTATTTATTATTTGTGCCTTCATCTTTCTACAACCTTCGGGTGATGCGGCATTTATATATTTTGATTTTTAAAAAAGCAGAATATTCATCGTGAAATTACGTACATCTTGCATCGTTAAGTTCGCCCTATTGGGTTTATATTCACTTGTGTTCGCTGAATTATTTTTAAGAATGTTCAGCCCTCAGGCCATACTTCCTCGTTACGTTACCGGATCCGACATCGGTATTCGGCAGAACGTGGCCAACGCCGTGTACTGGCATTACACATCCGAAATCGAAGTCGAAATGCGGATTAATAGTGCAGGTATTCGCAGCGATCGAGAGTTCCCATTCGAAAAACCCGAAGGCGTATGTCGCATTGTGATCCTCGGCGACTCATTCTTTATGAGCTACGAAGTCACACTCGAAAACTCCTATGGCAGCCGACTCGAAACGCGTTTAGCGGCACTTGGTCATAACTGCGAAATCATTAATCTGGCCGTCAGCGGGTTTGGCACAACAGAATCCTTGATCCAGTTACAAGAAATCGGGCTGAAATACGACCCCGACTTCGTCGTGCTGGAATGGCATCAAACCGACCCATCGGATAACCTTCGATCGGACTTATTTGCCTTCGAAAATAACCAGCTGGTTCGAAAATCCGCGGCCTTTCTTCCCGCGATTGAAACCCGAGATAAACTAATGGAATACGGGGTTTACCGCTGGCTTATCCAAAACTCTCACCTCTACACCGCCGTACGCTACAACCTCGCGTTATTCGTCAAACGGATATTGTTACAGATAAAATCTGCCGCAACATTAGACCAGGCAATAGAAGAAAACGATGACAGTGCCATCGACTCCAGTCTTCCCAATCCACCGCCAGTAATGGACTTGGATACAAGCCTCGTGAACAAAGTCGCAGAAGTCGCGAAGACAAATAATGCAAAAATGCTATTGCTAGACATCCCCTGGGAGCGGTTTGACGGCAAGATAGTAAGCTCATTTGACCAGCTAACAGGCATAACCTCCGCGGACGTATTAAAGCTATCCCCGGTTACAGACTTTGAACAATTACTGACTGAAGGCGTGAAACTCTACTACGTTAAAGGCCACAAACACTTTACCCCCGAAGGCTACGATGTACTGGCAAGGATTAGTGCAGAGAAAATCGCGGGCTTAATCGCACCAAACCCCAGCCTTCCAGCAGAAAATTAAAACCGCACACTAGCAGCGGAATAGACCGACAAAGCCCTTGGTCACGGTGGAAGACGCCTTCAGCTTTTCCACCCTCAACCCCACACAAAAACACCCTCGTAGGCCGGAAAAGCGGAGCGCCTTCCGGCATTTTCCGCCCCCAACACCCCGTTTCCCGTTTCCCGTTTCCCGTTTCCCGCCTAAAACAGCTAGACCTCAACACCCCAAAGCGCCACCAACATACAAGAAACAAGCCCCTTTTCGAGCAAATAAACTCCCCCAGCTATTGACAGCACGTCAGCGAATAAACAAGTCAGCTACTATAATTAAATCAACCATCGCTTCAAAAAAGCGACAGAAAAGAAAATTCAAACGCCAGGCAAGTGAAGGCATGCAAATCGATGTAAAGACGAAGGAAAATAACACGACGGGATATCGCCCAACCAGCCCAAGGATTCAGGGCATAGTTTCAAGCCACAGTACTGTTGCAATTGGCACAACTGACAGTAAATCAGCTAGCGAAGCACGGGCATTGCACGCCAAGAAAAACGTCATTCAGCACAGCACTGATCGACACGAACTGACCGCACTACCCCCAAACCAACAACATAGACTCGATTACGCCTCAACGTTCAGTCGAGACAACCAACACTACTACGAGGGTTTTGATCCGATGAAATGTCAACATAAGCTGCCGACATAATAAAAGTGAAGCGCATGTGAGACAGCTAAACGCCACACTCGCGTTAAACAAGCGACCTAGAACTCCGCCATGATCAGCATGATCGGGCTTGTCGGCGGGTTGTTTTTGCTCATGTACCTGACGTTGCGAGGAATGAACCTATTCCTCGCCGCCCCACTGTGTGCCTTATTAGTTGCCATAACCGGTGATGTAACCGTATTTTCAACAGACGGCACCAACAATTTTGTTCAAGGTTATATGGCAGGGTTTGCGAGCTTTACTGGGGCGTGGTTCTTTATGTTCTTGCTCGGCAGCTTGTTTGGCAAAATGATGGAGCATACAGGCACAGCCGACGCCTTAGCCGCCTGGATCATCTCAAAAGTGGGAAGAAACCATGCTGCCTTTGCGGTAGTTGCCACCTGCGCCATTTTGACCTACGGCGGAGTCAGTGTATTTATCGTCGCATTTTCCGTTTACCCCATGGCATTAAGCTTATTTCGCGACACCAACCTACCCCATCGGTTTATCCCCGCTGCGCTGGCCTTCGGGTCCGTCACCTTCACCATGACCTCCGCCGGGTCACCGGAAATACAAAACTGGATTCCGATCAAGTTCCTAGGCACCACCCCGCTCGCCGCCTGGGAAGTAAGCGCCATTGTTTCAGTTGTTATGGCCGTCACCGGTTTTTTATGGCTGCAATATATGATCAAAAAAGCCTGCGCCCGCGGCGAGGTTTTTGAGCTAGACGAAAAACACGCGTCCGCTCAGCACGACTTAACGGTTAAAGATATAGCCGACCTCCCCCACCCTATTTCCGGGATATTGCCTTTAGTTGTCGTCCTCGGGTCGTCATTCCTCCTCCATGAAACACTCCGACAAAACGCATTGATCGTTGCCCTCCTGGGTGGCTGCCTAACTCTTGCTGCCACAACCCACAAATATATGAAAGACGTCAGCGGCATGATAAACGACGGCACTACCGGCGCATTGCTCGCCATCGGCAACACTTCAGCCGTTGTGGGCTTTGGCTTTGTCGCCAAATTATCGCCCGCTTTTAGCGTTATCGTTTCGACAATGATCGGCATCGAAGGCAATGCATTAATAGGCGCCGCCGTGGCCATTACTGTTGTCGCTGGACTCACCGGCTCCGCCTCAGGTGGACAAACTATTGCCCTACCTGAATTGGCGCCTCACTACTTGGATATCGGTGTTGACCCAGAACACTTACACCGAATAACTGCCATTTCCTCTGGCGCCCTAGATACACTCCCCCATAACGGCTACATCGTCACAACCATTCGCATTATTTGCCATGAAACCCATAAGTCAGCCTACTGGCCAATGGCCGCGCTAACCGTTTTCATTCCCGTTTTAGGCGTGGTTTTGGCGATTGTATTGATGGGGTTGGGGCTTTGATTTTGAAGTATTACTGAGAATGAGCGATAGAGACTTTCGGCGTGATCAAGTATCCGATAGGGCTTTTTTCGCTATAATCAACACGTTTTGAGCTTGACGGGTCAGTTTTTAACGCAGAACCTCAGCACCAGGGAATCAATATTTTCAAGCTCTACATCCCGGTCCACGTGTCTTGAGGGCGAGTTTTTGCTATACAAACACTCCTTTCTTAACGTTGATCGTGCTTAAGGCAATTTATCGTTGGCGATCATTATGGTATTCTAGTCGCGGATTGACCATGCAATGGTTTCGCACAGCACTATACCTACGTTGCTATTCCTACGTTGCTATAGCTATTCTTACCGCTGCCGCGACAAATAAACAGTAAATCGGCCCCATCAATACGCTGCTTCGCAACGTACTTTTGCTCGGTTACTACAGGCTTTAACTTTCTAGAGATTACTTTTAAATGTTGGAAAAAATAACCATCGTAAGAGATTACCTGAACAAAGTAAAAACGCGCTGTACATACAATGCAGCAGCACAAGCACTAGGCATTAAACCAGCCGAATTTAAAAAGCTACTCACTAGCCGTGGCCCAGAAAATTCCTGGTTCGTAAACACAGGCGCTGGCGAACCGGTAGGATACTCAGAAGAAGAAAAGCATCCTGAGCTTTATCGAACCACTCGCATCATTACATCAGGAGAGGTTTTAACCAGAAACCTCGAACTGTAAAAAGCTAACAAGACGTCCCAATTCACTTTGGCGTTAGCTAGCAAAGTCGTGTGTACGACAAAAAATCCAGGGGCTAAAGCAATCGATATTTTCTACGGCCTGCGAGCCTAGATAGTAGCTTGCTCCGCCCCTTGATTCTGATACTTCAGCCCTAGTGGGTTTTGTAGTTGAGTTATCGCCGTTTTCTGGCGCTTTTCCGGTATTTCCCCAGCATAATAATGTCTGAAAAATGACAGCGTCAAAGGCTATATTTTAATCGGCGCCGCCCTAGCCATTACCTTAAAGTCTCAACCTTCCGCCTATAGCGAACCAGCCATTTATCTATCCGTATTAACACCTCATTACCGGCATTATTCCTGAACACCTACATCTAACACGCCCATCTACTCAGGCGACCCGAACGCTCGCCAAACACCTACATAGCCACAAGATCGGCACCATTTTAACCGGTACATAGTTTTTCGATGACAGGAGGAATAGTAAGGCGCATTTCGTAACTAACGTAAGGTCGGTTAGTGTGAGGCGTGAAGAGAGCGCCATTTTTCACATTGACGCGCTCAAGCATAATCCTCCATATAAATTCATGCGCAAGAGAAAGAAATTGAACGTAGACTCCGGTGCAGTACTAAAATTAGCAAAATCAATAGATTACACAAATGATAATTTATTTAAGTTGAAAATTACACTTATCGCGCCAGCTCTAGCATGTGTTGTTTTCATGTGCCGGATCATTAAGCACTACGAAAATAAGAGCAACGACGTAGCTGATCAATTCAGCCTTCGCAAAGCAGAAAGGCTCGATGATATCGGGGACGAAGATGGCTTACTTGAGTATTGCCTACGTTTTATAAGCAAGTACCCTAACGATGCTAATGTTACATTTTATTTGGGATTGGCTTATTGCAGGAAGAAGATACTGTATAAATCTAAAATATATTTTTCACAATCAGTCGAACTTAACCCGAATATGGAACAGACTATTTCGGCATACTTAGATTCGATTGAGGAACAGTTGTTCATCCTCCCCCGAACAGTAGAGAATTAAACAGGATGTTTCACAAATCTCGTGCCTGTAAATAAACTCGGTGTAATTGCGTCAAACGTTATAGTGAAATTCAGTAATGCGGCAAGCAGAAGGAAGCGAACCTCACTTCCCCAAGCAAAACCAGGGCACCGATTTATTGTAAATCTATTCTGGGCTAATTGCGTCCCATGATTAAACACATGCTAAACACGCACATTAACACCTCATTAATCCGTACGAAGCAACTGACGCAAGGGCACTTTCTGCCACATGGGCAACAGTGGTTTGAACAAGGATTCGTCCTTGTCCATTAACCACATAACACTTGCCTTCATATCAAGATTGGCAAAAATACTATCCATTAACCGATTCGGAGCTTCGGGCACGTCGCCCAAGGGATGATTGAAACTGTCCCAATGAACCGGAATGATTACGGAAGGCTGGGTCATCTCGACCACTTCTCGCCAATACTCCTTCTGATACTCCTTCGTTTGAACCGCGATACCAGCAACGCCTAAAAACAGGATATCCGCTTTAATATCACGCAATAAATCTTTGACATAACCTGCGGAACCGTTGATCAGGATCGTCGCTTGCGGGTGCTCTATCAATATCGCGTATGCGCCGCCTTCAGAGTAGTCCAACAAACCCAACGGCTGAACAATAGGCTCCTCTATCACCGAGCCCGGTCCCACGTGAGTATACATCTCAGCATTACGCTCATGCATATGCGCTGCAATGGCAGTGGGGACATACACAAAATGCTTGGACCTTAATAAGGTCACTTTAAAATCGCCAAACTGCTGAGCCCCCTTATCACCAACAACAACGATCTGCTCTTCCGGTAAACCCCAACCCCTGCCCACATTTGCCGAAGACTCAGAACCAAACAATACCGCCCCCGTCAATTCGGCTACAGCGGGTGTATCCATCACGTGGTCATAATGTGAATGAATAGGGATGATAGCCGACAGCTGATCAACCTCAGCCCTGGCTAATGAATGTTTAACCGCATCCATATCGGTGACCAAGTCGGCTATCACCTCACTCATGGGAAGCCGAGTGAACCACCCATCGGTCATGATTGAATGCTTGCCATCGCTAATGAGCACCGTTGAATTTCCCAACCATTGAAAGGTTAGTTCACCGTGCTCGGGCTCCAATATTGGCGCTAGGGTGTATTCTTCTAACATGTCTTCGTAATCAAGCTGTGAAAATGCGTAATAAACGCCGGCAGAACAAACGACTACGATCACCACCAAAACTTTACTTACTATTTTTATCATTTTTTTTATCATAAAAAATCTCTACAACTTTTCCTTTAACTGTTAATGGGTAGTCATTTCTTGCGTTTGTTCGTAGCGGATTAGAATGTCCGATTAAAACAATGGTTTAAATCCTCTCAATAGAATTTAAAGAAGCGTAATTAATCAGCGCTCTAGGATTCGGTTAACATTCGGAAAGAGAACGTTTTCCATTCTACAAGTACGCTTGTCGAATCTAACGGCTTGCTGAGCACTATCGCAGTAAGAAATTATGAGTAGCATCCGACGATCAAGGTCGTAGCGTTTCATCTTGAAGCGCTCTGGACTCACAACTATTCGCCCTGCTCTTTACCACTCTCAACATAATTCTCGGCTTAAGCTTCTGCCTAACCTATTTACCTAGCCGACCTAACTTGCCACCTCATACTCCACCTTTCTCATTAGTTCGACTTCCTCTCAAATAGCAACGCAAAAAATCATAATAATCGCTTTATTATCCAAGGCAGAACAGCGTCAGACCAAGTTTTCTAGATTCACCTTACACCAGAACCGAACCCAATTATACAAATGTAACCGCACTAAAATAACACAAACGCATTCATAACTGACTCATCTTTACCCTAGCATCAACACGCGAAAAACCTGATCATGCGCACATTACCATTCATCGCCGCTTATGCCAGTTCAACGCCATATAATACCGTTCACTCATATCGTCAAACACCCTCCAATCTAAAGCGAAAAGGCTTACCGAAATTTTTCTCCCCTTATAAAAAAATTTAAATTGATAATTATTTAAATTAGGGCACAAATTCTTCCCGAACGACGCAACAATCCGATACTACTAAGTAACAAATAAAATATTTAACTACGCTACACCTCCAAAAAACCGCACTAACGATCGCCTTTAAAGTTGCAGAATACACAATGCCCCCACGAAAGAATTCATGACGATACGGCCTTTGGGTATGGAGGAAAAACTCGCCGCGATCGTCTCAGCAGAAAGAGACGTCAAGCAAGCATCTTTGACTTATTTTGTAGCGATCAAACCCTCCTAAAAAAACACCTCGACCACAGACTTAGTCGATTTCACATTCATCGGCTTGAATGGCTGAAAACAGATCATGATCCGTTAAAATCGGCCTATTTATCTCCCCTGTCTCGCTCTGATTTCGGCCTTCCATCGAAGTCCCCTTCAACACCTTCCCCCACGATTCACCCACTCTATTTACAACTATTTTTAGCCATGACCAACAAATATTGATTTTCAACAGACGATCAAAATGGTATGTTTGGCTATGTAGATAACAAACTGCTTTCCCGAAAAAGGAAGCGCAATCAACGTCTACACCCGCGATACAGCTTCGCTCATAGTTTGACCTAACAGTTTTGTTTACTACAGCCGTTTAAAGGATTTTTGAAAACTGAAAATCTTTACCTGTCGTCTTACTAAAATGTTAAGCGAGCGGATATTGATACAGTAACGGAAAAGGGTTGGCGATTATGAATAAAAATTCGGATGGTTGGTTAAATTTACCGAGTTTATCTTTACCCTTACGCACGTTATTTACAGGTTATTTATTAGTAACCGGTATTGGCTTGCTAATGGCCGGGGGACAAATACTTTTAACTCACGGCATGGCAGACGGAAAGTTCGGGGTTTCCATCGACGATATCGTATACAGCTATTACGGCAATCGAGGTGGCAGCCGTTTAGAAGCCAAATTAAATGGCTCAATGAAGGATAAAGCTTCAACAGAAGTACGCGCAGAGATCATTCAATGGGTTCAGAAAGGCTCTCCCAAAGAAGAATGGGAACCGAGAGTAAAAGACCTTTTCAAAAACAACTGCACCCAATGCCACGGGAATATACCCGGCCTACCCGACTTCAATAAACTAGAAGTCGTCAAGAAAATTTCCGAAGTCGATAAAGGCACATCGGTAGACTCATTGACCCGCGTTTCTCACATTCATCTATTTGGCATTGCATTTATTTTCTTCTTTGTCGGTTTAATTTTTAGCTTGGTCGTGGGCATTAAGCAATGGATAAAAGCACTGATCATTTCCATACCCTTTATTTTTCTTATTTTAGATGTCTTATCATGGTGGCTAGTTAAGTGGTATCCCAACCTTGCCATTCTTACGATCATCGGCGGCGTCGGATATTCCATGGCCTCCGGGTTTATGATTATCACGTCTCTTTATCAAATGTGGATCTTGCCTTTTAACGGTAAAAAATACAGCGATAATACGTGGGCAGAAAATCCATAAGAGTGAACTGGAATTTTAGATTTTCACCTTTCTATGTTGATTATCGGCTAGTGCCCGCCCATAAAGTAAGGACCTAGAAAGGTGATATTAAACGGTTAAATTTGCGTTACTCGAGATGAGGAGGGGTCTCAGTTCAAACAATCCTATTTAGCTCTATGAAGATAGCCGTTTAAATATCTATCGCTACAACCCTATTTAGTACAGCTGTTTACACACGCTCGAACCTGGCACTGCTTTATGAATACTGAGAAATCACCAACGAAACACTAGTATCAGCCCCCCCCATTTGCATAGAGATAACATCCAGCCAAAGATTCACCTATTCGCGTCACGGCAATAAACGAGCACCATGAAATCTCTCATATTAATGACACCAATTATTTTTATTGAGGAAGAAGAATGGAATTATTAGTTGGAATGATCGCAGGGTCTGAACATTTACCCTTCGCTATTGGTATAGCCTTTATCGTTCAGCTATGCATCTACTTTGGGATTTGTGGCAGTGTCTATTTCATCACTGTAGTAATGCATAACAAACTAAACATCGGATCTCTTCATGACAACCGCCCCTTAAAACCTGGGCAAGTTCGCAGAGAGATTTTAAGTAGCCTGGTTACTTGCGTCATATTTGCATGCTATATGTTGGTGTGTATCAAACTTTCCCCTGGAGTCTACCCATCATCTGTAACTGAAGGTATTATTCAGGTAGGTTTGTTTTTACTATTCTTTGATTTTATTCAATACTTCACGCACAGGCTTTTACATACTCGGCACTTTCGGCGATTTCATCGTCATCACCACGACTCTGTTCGAGTAACGCCCTGGACTACATCCAGCTTTCACCCCGTTGAAGCGGCCATCAATCAAATCCCTCTCGTGCTATTTTCGCTACTTGTTCCCGTTTCCGGTTTGATGGTTATTAGTTTTTATCTTTGGTTTATGCCTGGAATGGCCATTGCCCACAGTAATTATAGCCCGCTTGGTAAAGTATCCGGTATTCTGCGGTTAAAACGATACAACCGTTTTCACCAACGCCACCATCTGATGGGCGACGTAAACTATGGTTTTTTTGGTACACACTGGGACTTTGTTTTTGGTACGAATTATCGGGGGGAATAATTCATCCAGTAACTGATTTACAACGCGCACGCCTCAATTGACGAATTTATCTCGGAGGCTCCTACCCTTATTTTTTCGCAACAACCTGATAAACGGCTTAGAAAATCTGAGTGGACAGCTCACAAAACTGCTCAGAAAGAGACTTTAGGGAATAATAAGGAGGGTACTAGCTTTATTGCTGATAATATTTCGTAAATAAAGGACGCATTCTTTGTGTACTAACAGTATTAGCTAGCGTGCACTTTGGGTATCTTACATAATCATACCAACAGACGAATCGAACCTTTTGTTCTTTACGTGATATTCACCATAGCCTGCGCTAGCAGTCGCTCGACTCAAAACGAATTAAGGATAATAAATGAAAGCTGAATTAATGGGTTTTGCAATATACCTCTGCGTTAGTTTTGCAATGTTGGCTTTTACCGTTTTACGAAAAAAGAAGAGCATTGCGCTCATTCTGATGGTGCTCTTGGAAATTCTGATCGGGAGTTTTGCGCTTGCGGTTACGATTGATGAATACTGATGCTTCGAACTTAAAATAGCCCTCTACCCACGAATCTAACGCCCCTCCATAAATAGATCTCTGCCCGGGGTGCTTACCTCGATAACCGTTCCTGCATTATTCTACTTACGCACTCCCTGTGCTGATGAGCCGCCCCACCAATTACATCCCCGTAATTATCCTGTGTTGCTCTACCTTTTACTTTCCCGCTGCCGACCGAATGAATTTAAAACGCTATTTTCACACCACGTAATATCGCAGCTTGGAATGACCAAGCTCCCATATAGTGATCTTAACCTGACATTTTCAATTTTCTCTCACTACGACCCAACTTCCGGATTGGAACTAATGAGTACCCCCCTACTCGAGTCGACGTGATGAGAGTATCAACCGAATACTCGGCATTTGATTACCGTCCGACAGCAGACCTCTCCTATAGCCACCCATCCTGCGGCCAGAAAATCCGCGCTTTAGATGCATGAGACGCTAAGATAAACTATCCATTCCCGATAAGCTATATACACCTTGGTTTGAGGCCAGGCAACCACTGTAGGACTCTCTTTCAATTCAGGTTTTGTATATCAGATCCTACACAAGATTCATTTCATACAACAACATACACTCATGGACCGTGCCTGGAGGGTATAGGGCTTTAACAAGCATTAAGCCGCCTAATCTATAATGAGCCCTTAATCGGCTGACTTCAGGCCATTAAACCTTAACTACCCCCCCCCCATAACCACCATACCCACACTCCACTGCCTATAACGAATTTTCAACTCTGATCGCAAGGACAAGTACTGGATAGTAGCTATACTCAATCAAGGTAGCTTGTTTGTTGACCAGCAAGATACCCAAAAATTACCCAGTCCTCACTTATTATTAAGAGCTGGGAGTAAAGTAAATGCGAGCAGTGCTATGTTTCTGCTTCAAGAGACCCGAATAGATGTCGTTATTCAACACGAAGATTAAGGTCCCCGTAGCAACCAAAGTACTGCGTGTCGCCTTTATGATCTACTTCGTTTTCGCGATTAGCGTAACCGGCTTCCAGTTGGTCTTGGAGTATTTCAATGAAAAGGACAAGGTCGTCAGCGAGGTTACGTCAATAAAAGTGGTATTCATTGACGTATTGGCCAACGCGATGTGGAATTTTGATGACACTCAAATATCATCAGCGCTTTCCGGAATTACAAAAAATGAAGCAGCTCTCGGTGCCATGCTTGTGGATAGTGAAGGTGAATTTCTGGCGGGTCTTGGCGTAATACGGGATACGAAAGGCAACATACTCAGTATAAAAACCGACGGCACGAAAGAAGATGTAGCTGCACAGTACAGTGGATTGGTGGAACTCTACGAGTTCGAATTCCCTGTGGTGCATACGTTTAGTGGCAACACAAACACCATCGGCACCTGCAAGATTTTTTCTAGTTCGGGCATTGTTTTCGACCGAGCCAAGTATACGATCATTCTTACCTTTGCTTTAGCCTTAATAAAAACGTCGGCGCTTTGGGTGATCTTTTTTTTCACGCTGAACATAATGATTGCAAGACCTCTGAGGACCATCGACGCAGCTGTTAACGATATTGCAGAGGGTGATGGCGACCTCACTCAGAAAATTGACTTTAAGGATAACAGCGAGTTAGGCGTTTTATCAGAAGGCGTGAATAAGTTTATTTTAAAGCTCCACGGCTTTATTAGTGAGCTCATGACTTGCTCATCTGAAATGCATAAGAACAGTCACGCGAGTGCCTTGGCCTCCAAACAAAATAATATTTCAAGCAAGAATCAACTCGCAGCACTCGAAACGATTTTCACAAACATTAACGAAATGAATGACTCGGCCTGCGTCATCAATGAAAATGTTAAACATATTTCAGAGGAAATACACTCAGCACACAATGAGGCAAACAATACTGGCGGAGCGATAAAAAAATCCGTTACGGAATTTAAAGCATTAGAAAATAACGTTGAGAAAACTAGCCAGCTGGTGCAAAAACTGTCCGACCAATCCAACAATATTGACACGATACTTGACTCTATTCAGGGCATCGCGGCACAAACTAATTTACTCGCACTTAACGCGGCAATCGAAGCCGCCAGGGCAGGAGAATCCGGGCGCGGTTTCGCTGTTGTTGCCGATGAAGTTCGCACCCTAGCCGCTCGTACTCAAGTGGCTACAAATGAAATTAAGGAAATCATCGGTCTGGTGCAAGATACCACTACTGAAGTGGCCGGTGAGATGAAATCGAACTGCGATAATGCCCGCCAAACATCAACTTTGGCCATTCAAATTGGCGAGTCTTTTGATACGATTCTCACATCGATCGACAATGCGAATAGTATGGTCAATGAAATTAATAGCAGTTCCGATATTCAATACAAAATCTCTCAACAATTATATACAACGGTTAAAGACGCGTCTGAGCTTACTCAAGCAAACGTCACTCAAGTCGATGAGGCTGTAGAGCGTTGCCGAGAGCTGCGTGTGCTCGCCGATAAGCAGCAGGGACTGATGCGTCACTTTAAGGTGTAGTTTTAGCATTGCTTTTCAGGGGCTAGCTTTAGGCCGTTTTAATGCTATCCCCCCCCCTCTTTTTAAGAGCTGTCCTCTGCCACTCAAATATCACCCTTCACGCATTGCTATACAATCAAACCGAAGCGGTACTGACCTTTCCTCCTAAAATCCTTGGCTCCAGCCCGCCTGTCTGGGCTTCTCCGTTTTTATGCTACTCTCGTATCCAGACAGTCACGCAGAAGACGCTACATGTAGCCCTAAGGCCTTTCTAACTGCTGTGAATTGCGACCTGCGGGCCATTATCGTTGTAAAGAAAGCGCGTGAGCCCTAGCCTAGCGGTACACAAACATGCCGTGAAAAGTAAATATACTATCGATTCAGCTAGGGTCTTCCGATGGCAATCACAAACTTGCAAAAGTGTAACGGGTTCCCATCCATAAACAGGATCGTATCAATAGCGAATTTATAGCCGGGCACTAACCAAGTGGATTAAAGACAATGAAACATATTTTGGTTTATTCAGACAGTCTCAGCTGGGGAATCATTCCCAATTCACGAGCACGGTTACCCTTTGAAAAAAGATGGCCTGGCGTGTTTGAAGATACGCTCAATGAAGCAGGCCATAACGTTAGAGTCATCGAAAACTGCCTTAACGGACGCAGAACTGTATGGAACGATCCGTTTAAAGAAGGCCGTGACGGCTCTCAAGGCCTCGCTCAAGTGATTGAGATGCACTCGCCGTTAAGCCTCGTTATTTTACTGCTTGGCTCTAACGATTTTCAGTGTACGCATGACAATAACGCATGGCTGTCGGCGCAAGGGACCGCCAAATTAGTTCAAATAATACAAAAGGCTCCCATAGAGCCAGGTATGCCGAAGCCAGAAATTATGATTATCGCCCCGCCGGCTATTATTGAAGCCAAAGGCTCGATAGCCAACAAATTTAAGGGCTCAGAAAATCGGTGTATCGGTTTGGCCGCAGCATTAGAAGATATCGCAGACGCGTATTCTGTTCACTACTTCAATGCCGACAGCGTTACGGATGCCAGCACTGTGGATGGCATTCATTTAGATGAGGATCAGCACCTATTATTAGGCAATGCTATAGCTTGTGCGGCGTCTGAATGTTCTGCGTTTTAGCTGACACCCATTATCGAAATGTCTTCAGCTAGAATTCAATATTACGATTTAAGTTTGATCACCTGAGCCATTATACGATTCCTGCTGGGCTGCTTCAGTTTTATTCTGAGATCACGTTTCGCGTCAAATATTTATTGATGAGAAACCTGAGTTTTACGATTTCTCGAATAACACACCGGCAAGGAAGTCTTTGAAGAGTACGCTGCCAAGCCTTAACATTCGGGCATCGCAAGGCGTTCTTTTCAACATACAATCAACCACGTGAACCCTGTCACATTCCCACCAAATATTTGAGTGTTTATTTACGATGATAAAAAGAATTTCTATGTGGCGCCTAAAATATAAATCTGAGGCGGCACGAATGAAAGAGGCTTTGACCAACCTAAAAAATAATGCTCCTTCTCTGCTCGAAGTTGAAGTCGGCATTAACATTTCAGAGCATAAAGACGCTTATGACATTGTTTTTATTGGCTGCTTCGCGACTCGGAGTGATCTAAACGACTTCGATAAAGACGAAGCCCACGGCAAGGTCGGCGATCTGGTTCGGAAAATAAAAGAGCATAGAACTGTCATCGAATACGAGATCTAGCTTGCCGAATAATGAGTCTCGCGCCTAGTTTCAAACTATATACATAATTGATCTGAAGGGCTGACTTGTTATCGTATTTCAATATTATTTATTGTCTACGAATTCGGTGTATTCTACTCGCCGCTTCGTAATTTGAGGATGAGCGGTCTTGGCCGATACGCATTTTTGGCGTTTATTTCTTAGGTAGAAGAGCTTACAAAGAACGAAACAGTCTATTGGAAAATTGAAAGTTTAGGTTATCTAGCTTCAACTAAACAAAGGGTTATAAGATGGCGATATCGAGTACGGATGACAATAATGGTTTGACGTCTTTAATGGATCAGGCTGCGAAAGACCCGCTGCACTCCCCCGCATGTTATGCAGGGCTGATGAGCACGTCGGTTTATGTCGTAGTGGAACAGAACGAACAAGATTCCGAATTGCTATGCTGGGACGAAGGCGGTTTAGCTGTCGTGCCCTGCTTTACTAGCTTAGATTCACTGCGCGATTTTCTGAATGAGATGATCGACAAGACCTTGCTAGAAGAAAAGCCGAATTACTCCTACCTTCACATGCCAATCAAGGAGCTATTTCATTCAGACTCAAAGGCCGCGATACATGTTGATCCGATGGCTGAAAGTGAGTGTGTTTTGATGCCGCATGATATCGAATACTTAATATGCTCTGATGAAAAACCGAGAGATATGGCAGAGATCAGTCAACTTGCCACCCGCAAGACTTCAGATGCAGCCGCACGGTCATCTATACAATAAAAACACCGCACATTCCCCCCCCATATTTTTCAAGGAAAGGCCTTCTAAAGGCCTTTCTTTCGCTATCCTTTCAAGCGTCAGCATAAGATTTTCATAAAGGTCACCATGAGACTTGGCATTGGTCCAAAACAACCGTAATTGAAAAAATCCTTCATGCTAGTTTCGCACAACACCAAGGAATAACCTCCATATTTAGTCACGCGGTCACTCAGTGCTATTACGCACGCCTCGTAAGAAATAAGTTCATAACGAAAACATGTCTACAAACAAAAAGAGGTCAATACAACTTGAAGATACAAATTGGCATCCCCTGCAAACACGAAGTGTTATGTAGTCCGCTGTTTTGGACGACAGTTTTGACGGTTATCATTATCGCGATAGCCGGGTACCAAATTTATACGCATTTTATTGGAAAACGAAAATGACACTATCGAAGCTAAAAACCTACGCAGGGCAGAAACGTCAATAGACAGCATTATCACCGCATAGCGGATCAAAATTCAGAGTCTAAAAACCCAACTGAACCCCCGCTGAACTAGACGATATAAAAGATAGCCCTCCCTCAAAAAAGCATATGCGCATAGATTTTTCCACGAGATGGCATGAAGCCAACACTCAAATAAAGGGATCCAGCCAACCTAATGATCCAGATCAAACTAAACAAAACTAAATAGTCACGCCACTGGATCGACCACAACATAAAGTGCTTAACTACATTCAAATACCCACATGTAGTGGGCAAGCCATTTTAAGCGACGATTAGACTGAGGATTGAAAATGTTAAGTTGGCATTCTGATCTAGATAAAGCCCCCGTACCGACGAACACGACAACTTCGACACACCTACCAGAAATCAAAGGTGATAACGAAGATTCAGGCAAGAAAACAGAAAAATCTGAACATGGAAGTAATGCCACCGGAATGGCCCCAGTCAAAGCAGAAGACAAGCGAGTTATCTGTGGCCATACGGATATCAACCAACTTGCGCCATTCAAATACCCTTGGGCCTGGGAATACTTCATTAACGCCAACAAAAACCATTGGACGCCGTTAGACGTCAATATGACGCAGGATATATACGACTACAAACATAAGCTCAGCGATGATGAGAAGCATGTTTACGAGAACGTATTATCCTATTTAACCACTTCAGACATTCTTGCTATGCGCAATATCGGACTAGCGGTGATGGAAAAGATGACAGCTCCTGAGCTGCAAATTTACCAAGCAAGGCAAGTATACGAAGAAGCTCTACATACGTGGACATATCAGCACTGCATTGAAACTTTGGGCTTAGAGCAGGGTGAGATTTACAATCGCTATCGCGTTGTTCCTGCGATTAACGAAAAAATTCAAATAGCAAACCGAAGACTCAAATCGATCTTGCGCGCCGATATCGACCTAACCGACCCAGCTGAACTCAACAATTTCGTCATGGCCTATATTTTCTTCGCCGCAATATTCGAGGGATGCTGGTTCTACAACGGGTTCAGTCCAATTTTTGCCTTACAGCGCCGCGGCTTGATGAAGGGAACGGCGGAACAACTGCAGTACATCATGCGAGACGAAATTATGCATTGTGGTTTCGGCATACGAACCGTTTCACAAATTATAATTGAAAATAATGTGACCCTAGACCTAAAGGCCATACGCGAAATGTGGGACGAAGCGGAAGCAGCAGAGGCTGTGTATGCTCACTACATAATGCGAAACCCCATATTGGGGTACTCAGCCAATGAACACATTGAACAATTTCGATATATTGCCAATCGACGCGCCAGCCAACTCGGTCTAGAAAAGCCATTCCCAAATGCAAAATGCACTTTACCGTGGCTAGATGAACAAGCCAACATACGAAAAGAAAAGAACTTTTTCGAAACCCGTGTTACGGAATATCAAGCAGGAGGCCTAGACTGGGACTAACAAAACAATCTCGACCCTTAATATTTTTTGTTAAAACTAAAGCGGCCATCAAACTTTATTCAGCATTAAAAAACAAGAACCACCTAAATCCGACAAAATAACAGAATGCTAATATGAATAATCCCGTAGATTTTAATGAGTTGTTTAACGATAGCTACGAACACATCATGAAAAATGACGAACAGTTTTTCAGCGACTTTTATAATCTATTCACATCCTCGTCACCAAAAGTCAGAGACGCCTTCAAAAACACTGACATGCATCGGCAGCGACGTATGTTAAGAAGTGCTATTGCATATATGACTAACTTTTTTGTCACAAAAATCGCTGACGATTATTTAATAAAAATAGGAAAGCATCACAAAAACGTCCTGGAAATAGAGCCTCAATTTTATGAACTATTTATAACAACCTTATTAATATCACTTAAAAACAACTACCGTCACTACAATGAGAAATGCGGCATAGCTTGGAGAATAACACTATCTCCAGGCATAGAACTGATGAAACACGCAGCCAATATAGAAGATGGCGATTAAACCGCAATAAAACCATAAACGTATAACTCCTAAGCATACACTTTCTATTCAGCCCCCCAAACATTCTCCGAGATCAAATCCTCTAAAGCTTGCTCTTTCGTCCATTTTTCAAGTACCAACATGGGTTTTTCGTAAAACTTATCCACATGGCCAACACACAAAATAGCAACAGGCATACTACCCTCAGGCATTTTCAGTAGACTCATCAATTCTACAGGGTCGAAAAGAGAGACCCACCCCATGCCAACCCCTTCGACGCGAGAGGCTAACCACATATTTTGAATTGCACAAGAAATAGAGGCTAAGTCCATTTCGGGCATCGTCCGACGCCCGAAAACATGTTGCTCGCGATTCTCAGGAAGCGCCGCTACAATAAGTTCCGCACACTGCAATATGCCCTCCACTTTTAACTTTAAGAATTCTTCTTTACGTTCACCCAAGGCCTCTGCAGTGAGCGCTCTTTCCTTATCAACAATGTTAAAAACCCCCTGACGTATAGAGTAATCCGTAATCCGAATAAAACGCCAAGGCTGCATTAATCCCACACTAGGGGCCATGTGACCTGCCAGGAAAATCCGCCGAAGAATGCTGGCATCTACCGGATCACTGGTAAAATGCCGCATATCTCGTCTCTCAGCCATGGCCTTATACACTGCTTTTTTTTCTTCTTCTGTATAGCTATGATCGGTCTTCATCGTCATTTTTCATTGGTTTTGGAATTGGAATTGGTTTTGAAATTGGATCGCAAGGCTTCGCAACACTCATCGATCACTTTTCTGATTAGTTCTTCTTTAACAGCGCTTAAAGTCTTTGGGGAAAGCACGCCCACACGTAATAACGCCTTTTTATTTTTCAGCATGATTACACGCGTTAGAATTCCCGACCGCGCCAGCTTTTCGTTCAGCCACAATGCTTGATCCTGCTCTAAAGTATATGAGGAGAATAGGCCTTCGTGATGAATGGCTTCAACACCCAACAGTTTAAATACAGGGGAAAACATCTTGCGGGTAAAATCGGCGTATTGCGCAATGTGATCACCGGTTTCAGATTGCCATGTTTTGTCATTCAAGGCTTGAATCGCAATGGCCTGCGCTGGCCCGTTCACTTGCCATAGGCCTAGCGTATTACCTAAAGATTTGAGCAGTAAATCGTTAGCAAAAACAAAACCTAAGCGAATACCCGCTAAACCGAAGAATTTACCAAAGGAGCGTAACACGATAATATTCTCGGGACTCATTTCTTCAGTCAGAATACTTTCTTGTGGCCTCAGGTCCATAAACGCTTCATCGACAATGAGATAAGCACCTTCGGCTAATTGCTGCGCCCACGTGATCAATTGTGACGTTGAAACGTTAACAGTTGTGGGGTTATTCGGATTGATCACAAGTAAATGCTGAGCATTATTGTCAGCCAGTTGGTGATCAATGGACTTAATCATTTCACCAGAATCTATCGAGGGATAATAGTTCAGCGATGTTTGGGATTTCGACCAGTGCTTTACGTGTTCTTGGTAGCCCACTTCAGGTATGAGTATCGGTTGCCTTTTTAACAGCGACGGCAGTGCTTGTATGGCCGCTTGCGTGCCCGTTACCGCAACAAAGTTCTCGCAGCCATAATAGCCGGTAACGGCTTGTATAAATTCTGGGTCTGTATACGGTAAACGCGAAAAACACTCAGTACCGATATCGTTAAACGGGTAAGGAGCGGGGTTAATGCCGGTGGACAGATCGATCCATTCTTCTACGGAAATATTGTAACGCTCGCTCGCGGAAATTATATCGCCGCCATGAAGAGGTAAAGGTAATTCACGATTCATAACCACACATCCACTACGACAATAACCAAGCACCACAAGATGATACTTTTCTTTAAAAGTTCACAGGCTTTTGCGATAGAACCTGCTTGGGGTGCATCACCGCCATCATTTTCACTGGGGCCAAGGTTTTGTCTCTGCTGAATTTCGTTATGATATTGCGCAGCACCGCCGAGGGATACGTTTATCGCTCCAGCACCAGCTGACATCACAGGGCCTGCATTGGGACTTTTCCAGCTAAAGCCCTGCTGCTGCCAACACTTTATCGCTTGTGTCGTTTCGCCAACCAATGCGTAGCTTAAGGCGGTTAATCGTGCGGGAACAAAATTGAGGACATCGTCTAAACGGGCGGCGGCCCAGCCAAATTGTTTAAACCGTGTATTTTTATAGCCCCACATTGCGTCTAGTGTATTGCTCAATCGATATAAAATAACGCCGGGAACACCCAGCAAACAGAACCAGAATATCGCGGCGAAAATTGCATCGGCACCATTTTCCAATACGGATTCCGTAGCGGCTTTTGCTATATCACTTTCTTCTAAGTTTTCTGTATCGCGACTAACAATCATACCAACCGCTTTGCGCGCTTCGGGGAGCTTATTCCGAGACAGGGGCAGGCGGATTCTATCGGCGTGTTCGATTAGGCTCCGATAACCAATTGCAGCGTATAAGACCACGGATGCAAAAACTGTCATCAGGAGACCGGAGTCATTCAGCAGGAACGTCACTAAGCCTGCTATAAAAACAAAGGGAGTAATTGCCAGGAATACGGCGAGTATGCCTTTCTGTTTTTGAGAAAGTCTTTGTATTATTTTGAAGTGTTCTTTATTGCCGCCTTTGTCAATTTTGAAATTTTTATCTTGAATTTCGGCCGCTAGACTTTCCTTATCTTCACCTCTACTCTCACCCTCATTATCATTCCTTTCCCGAGCATCTGTACTATTGCTATTTAAAAACGCTTCCAGTTTATCCACAATTGAGCCAAAACCCACTAAGGGATGAAAGCGTGAAGGCTCTCCGAATATACGATCAAGAATCAAAGCGCTTATGACCACTACACTTGTCAGCATTATGATCCTCCCCCTTCTTGCTGTGCGTCGATTGCCAGTAATAGATCTTGCAGCTTATCTGCGTAGTCGCCCGGCTCTTGCCATAGACCTCGCTGGGTAGCTTCGAGTAAACGCTCGGCCATTTCTTCTAAAGCGCTGGGGTTATTCGCTTGCATAAAGGTTTGGTTGTTTTCGTCGAAGATTAGGGCATCGGCAACATTTTGATATTGATAGTCATCGATTAAATTTGTCGTGGCGTCGTAGGCGAATAGATAGTCCACGGTTGCGGCCATTTCAAAGGCGCCTTTGTAGCCATGCTCTTGCATGCCTTTAATCCATTTGGGGTTTAAGACTCGCGAGCGAATCACTCGGTTTAATTCTTCTTTTAAAGTGCGAATTTTTGGCGCCGAAGGGTTTGAGTGATCGTTGTGATAGATCACGGGATCTGCACCCGAAAATGCCGTCACGGCGTTGGCCATGCCCCCTTGGAATTGATAGTAATCGTCGGAATCTAATAAATCGTGTTCGCGGTTGTCTTGGTTTTGCACCACGGCTTCGAGCTGACTGAGTTGGTGTTTAAATGCTTGCGGTGCTTCTATACCATCGCTATCGGCCAGTGTTGTTCCGCTTTTATTGTTATTTTTATTGTTGCTGCTACCATCACTATCAGTAGTATCATCATATTTATGGCCATGATCACCATAAGCATAGCCGCCCCAGTTTAAATAGGCGTCGGCAAGGTCGTCACGCGTTTCCCAGCAGCGCTCATCGATTAAGCCTTGCAGGCCTGCGCCATAGGCACCCGGCTTGCTGCCGAATACTCGGTAACTTGCTTGCCGTTGCGCGCTTTCTTGATCCAGACCTTCCGCCACTAAACTTTCTGCACGCGCATTAATATTGTTTTTAATGGTGTTCATGCCACCAGGGTCGTCGTATTTCGCAATAGCCAAAACCGCTGCATCGTAAAGTTTCATAACATTGGGAAAGGCATCGCGGAAAAAACCGGACACACGCAAGGTTACGTCAACGCGCGGACGATTGAGCAGCATGCAGGGAATAATTTCAAAATCGATAACACGTTGAGACCCGGCTGCCCAAACGGGTTTTATTCCCATTAGGGCAAAGGCTTGGGCAATATCATCTCCACCCGTTCGCATGGTCGCGGTACCCCAAACAGATAAACCTAATTGCTTCGGATAATCGCCGTGTTCTTGCAGGTGTCGTTCAATTAAGGCTTGTGCCGAAAGTTGGCCGAGCGCCCAAGCGGCCTGTGATGGTATCGAACGGTTGTCGACGGAGTAAAAGTTGCGACCGGTGGGCAAGGTGTCTAAGCGGCCCCGTGTCGGTGCACCACTGGGACCGGGTTCAATAAACTTTCCGTTTAAGCCGGAGACTAGCGCTTGTATTTCTTGCTCGGCACTTTTATTAAGTGCAGGAACTAATATGGAGCGCGCATAATTAAGTTGCGCATAACTCGCGGGGAAGTCTTGTCGAAACTGAGGCGTTATTTCTGTTTCTTTTAATACGTATGTCTCAATCCAATGCATGGCGAGCAGCTCTAAGCGCTCGCGTGCATCTGCATCGGTTCGCCAGGGGCTTTTGTTTGTATCGCTATTCCTTACTTCAGTTGTCTCACCCATCTCAACTGCTCCACCGACTCCACTCAATGCAGAATCACATAAGGCTAAGGGTTTTTCACCTTCCCAAGTTTCGCCCTTGATCGCTAAGGGATCGAAGCGCTCACCTTTATGGAGTAAATTTAGATCCTTGGCAATATTGTGCAATATGCCTTGCGCTTCGGGTTCGGACCCGCGCGGCAATCGTAGCAAGGCGACAATCGTATCGCTCAATTTTGATGTCTTGGGTAAGGCACCCAATATATGTAGACCATGCCGAATTTGCGCTTCTTTGATATCACAAAGATACGTATCCAGCTCCGCCAAAACTTCTTGGTCTTCTACGCTCTCATTCTTTTGGCCGCAGACAAGTTCTTGCAAAACATTGGTTGATTTAACCAGCTGCAAGATTTTTTCGCGCAGCCATTCCTCACGACGAATATCCATGCCCATGGCTTGGTAATATTCGTCGACTAATGTTTCTAGCTCTGCAAGTTCGCCGTACACTTCTGCACGCGTCATAGGTGGCATTAGGTGATCGATGATGACGGCTTGGCTACGACGTTTTGCTTGGGCGCCTTCGCCTGGGTCGTTGACGATAAAAGGATAGAAGTGTGGCATTGGCCCCAAGGCAATATCGGGCCAGCAATTTTCAGATAACGCGGAGCCTTTACCCGGCAACCATTCAAGGTTGCCATGTTTGCCAACGTGGATAACGGCATCGACTTGGTAGCAATGACGCAGCCAAAAATAAAACGCTAAATAACTGTGCGGTGGGATTAAATCGGGATCGTGGTAATTAGCCAGTAAATCCATATTAAATCCGCGCGCCGGTTGAATACCAATAAAAGTTTCACCTAGACGGATACCAGCTAACATAATGCGGTTATTACGGCATTTTGGATCGTCTTGTGGTTGGCCCCATTGGTTGATGACGGCATGCTGACATGATTGCGATAATTGTTTAAAACCGCTCCAGTAATCATCCATGCTGATGCTTTGCCAGCAGGGTAAGTTGTGTAGGGTGTTAGGATTATTGGTGACTGATTCGAGTAAGGCTTCGATCAGTGCGGTTCCGTTTTCGGGAATATCCACCACGGGATAATTATCTGCGGCTAAAGCCTGCAAAATATTAATCGTCGACTCGGGGGTATCCAAACCCACGCCATTGCCAATGCGCCCATCTTTGGTTGGGTAGTTCGCCAAGATTAAGGCAATGCGTTTTTCACTATTGGTTTTCGTCGACAGCTCGCAATAGCGTGCGGCCAACTTGGCTACGAATGTTGCGCGCTCTTGATGCAGGGCGTAACGCACAACGGAAATTTCACAACGCTCGCAATAATAGGCTTCAGATTTAAAACTGATTGCCCGCGTAACAATGCGTCCGTCCATTTCTGGCAAGACTATTTGCATAGCTATGTCGCGACTACGCAAGCCTTGGCTGCTGCTCTGCCAGTCTTCTTCGGTACTGCTTGATAGTACAAGCTGCAACACTGGAATCGATTTTGTAAACGGCGATTGGAAGGTGCTGGGCTGGGACGACAAATCCGGCGCGGAAACACTATTACTCGCAAAGCCAGTGGTATTAATAATAAGCTTTGCATCGGCTTGTTCGATAAGCGCATTCACCAAGACTAAGGATTCTGAGTCTTTTAATGAAGCAATGGCGATCGGCAAGGGTTGCAGGCCTTGCGATTCTAAAACGTCAATCAGGCCATCAAACATGGCTGTATTGGCGCTTTGTAGATGGCTGCGATAAAACAATATGGCGCAGACGCGCGAATTCTTTGTTGTTGATTTTTTCCAGCGTTTTTCCCAATCAATAAAACAGGCTTGCGAATGTTTCAATTTTGATTGCGGCATGTAGAGCATGCAGCGTGGTAAAACTTCTGGATCATGCCAGAGGGCATAATAATTTAAATAGTTACTGGCGAGAAAGTTAAACAACTGCTGGTTGTTAATAGCTCCGCCTTCGCGCAGAAATCGCCAAACTAAAACGGCTTCGCTTTCATTAACGTTTGAAGCTGAAAATAAACTTTCGTCGGGCGCATTGTCGCCGGGTACGATAATTAATTTTCTATCCGGTTGGGCTTTACTCCACGCGACCAATCGTTCAAACCCGTATTGCCAGTAATTTACCCCGCCCAATAAAGACAATACGACTATTTTCGTGTTTTGAAGAACTTTGTCTTCGTATAAATCAAAGGCGGCAGGTTTGATCAACTGCATCCAGTTGGCTAAACGAATACTGGGGAATTTTTCGGGTAATGATTCTGCGCTGTTGGCCAAGGCGGCCAAGGCGCTATCTGCCGCCGACAGGATGACGATAGCGGCTGGCGACTGCTGAAGGTCGATGATGCCTTCATCATCGACAAATCCTCCGGGCTGAGCCGCCAGTAGGTGCATTAGGCGACGGCCACCTCTGCTTCTTGCAAGGCTTTTAGGATGATCTCTTTGCTGATGCCTTTGCCGATAAAGACTAGTTGAGTTAAGCGTTCTTCATCTGCGGTCCAGAGGCGATCAAAGTGAACATCTAAACGCTTACCAACCGCTTGTATCACTTGCCGCATTGGCTTGCCCGGTAAAGCGGCGAAACCTTTTGCGCGATAAATGGTGTGCTCAGCCAGCAAAGCATTTAAAACACTCTGTATTTTATCTGCGTCGACTTCACCCAGTGTAATCACAAAAGAATCAAAGTGATCGTGGGCATGGTCGTGATGTTCGCCGTGGGCATGATGAGCATCATGATGGTTATGAATATGATCAATTTTTTCTTCAGTCGCCGCTTCAATGCCCATTAGGATATCTAAGGGTACTTCACCATTGCTGATGTAGGTGGTTTTGACTTCGCTCGGCACTAGGCCATCGACAATGATTTTTACACGATTACGCGCGTCTTCATCTAATAAATCGTTTTTGCTAACTACCACTAAATCAGCTGCACTGAGCTGGTCGTCTAACAATTCTTTTAAGCTGGGATCATGATCTAAACTTTCGTCTGCTAGACGCTGTGCTTGAACTTGTTCTTCATTGTGGGCAAAACGACCCGCGGCAACGGCAGGGCCATCGATTACGGTAATGACTGCATCGACGGTACAGTATTGTTTTATTTCTGGCCAGTTAAACGCTTGAACTAATGGCTTTGGCAATGCCAAACCCGAAGTTTCGATAAGGATATAGTCGATGTCGTCGCGACGCTCAACCAACTGCTTCATTACCGGTAAAAATTCTTCTTCTACGGTGCAGCAAATACAACCATTGGCTAATTCGTAAATACCGTTTTCACCTTGTGCAACTGTGGCTGATTCGTCGTCGCAATCTAGGGGGCAGCTACGCAATAGGTCGGCATCAATATCCAACTCACCGAATTCATTGACGATGACGGCGATACGCTTACCAGCGGCCTGTTTTAAAACGTTAGACAATAAGGTGGTTTTACCACTGCCTAAAAAACCGGTGACGATTGTCGTTGGAATTTTCTTTAGCTGCATGTTTGACTCCTGCGCCCATGCGCGATTGTTTAGGAGAATACAAAAAGGGCCTGTTGGTGTGGCTGATAATGAACATCAACTCCTTTCAGCCCTCGGTTATAACTTTCAAGATAAGACTCTTGGCTTCGATATAATACCAGGCAGGGATACGCTTTGGGAAAGACACGCTATAAATACATCCCTGTACGCTCGACCGCCGCATCCATGCGGCAGACGGTCTTTCCCAAAACATACCCCTACCTTCCACCCTGTTAGTACTTTAAGCTGTTCAGCTCAAGACTTAGCTCACATCCCCCTCATTCCCACCTTCGACTTTGTTTATCCTCGACAACTGCTCCTGAGTTATTCTACTTATGCGCTTCCTGCGCCAATGAGTCGCTCTACCGATTACATCCGTGTAATCATCTCGGCAGGAACGAGGGCTTTCAAGTTTGTGGATACTTTCACCGTCCCAGAGCGTGAGGAACGAGGAGGACTATTCAATCCCCTCAGCTGAAGCGAGCGGCTTATCTTTATCGCTTAAAACTCATAACCAAAGGTTACGCGAATTTCACGTGGGCCCATTGGGTGGGAGTGCAAGCCGTCGACGGTTGCACCTAGGTTATCAGGGTTAGTTAAATCCCCGTCACTATTTTCATTTTCTCTGATAGGCCTCGATTCATATAGATAGGTAATGTCATCACCGGCTCGATCAGTGAGATTCAAGACCTCAAGTCCAAGGAATAAGCCCTTTTGGAATTGATAGCCTGCGTTGGCATTGACTACCGATGTTGAACGAGATTTAACATCGCCACTTTCGTTCAAATTACGCGACCCAAAATAGCGTACTCGTAAACCACCGTAGAAACCGTTTTCCATCTCGAAACTAGCACCCATCGAAAATACATCGGCAATACTGTCTGGGACGTAGTCACCTAACAATCCCAACTGACCGGCCCGTGGCCCTGTCGTAATCAGTTCGTACTGAGTATCCTTAAAGCGCGCTTCTGCCTTCGTAAAGTCTGCATCGAACACAAACCAATCGACAGGCTTATAATATGCACTCAACTCAAAACCTTTACGCCGCGTTCCTGCTTTCGGCTCAATATCACCATTGTCACCCACAAAAACCAACTCCGAATCCAGCGCTAATGCGAACAGAACCAAGTTTACATGTAGCGTATCGGTCACGTTACTACTCACACCAATTTCATAGCCTTCAGATGGCGATATTAACGGCACATCACCTTCGTCACTAACAACCCCTCGCGCGTCATTGCTGTGCAGACCCTTACCGTAGTTCACAAAGAACTCTGTCTCATTAAACGGACCAAAACGCAGAGATAGCTTGGGTGAGACTTCGGTATCGCTATCAGAACCAGAATTAATATCATCCAGTTTATCGTTCACATCCACGTCGAAATAGTCATAACGAAAACCGACGATACTGGCGAACCAATCACTCCACTGTGAGTGCAGGCTGGCGTACAAACCGGTTGAAAGCTCCTCAACTGTCGCGCGCTTCAGTAACTCATGAATAACACGCGCCTCGCTTTGACCCACGCCTACTTTTTTTATGTCGTCGTACCGCAGATCGAGACCCAAATTCACTTGGTGATCCTGATTAACATCCATCTCCCATTCGACTTTTCCACCGAATATAGTGCGTTCGTCAAATTGTGTTATTTGATCACCTTTCTCAGGATAATCTAGGAAGTAAGTGAAATTTCCAGACAATGTTAAGTCATAATCGACAATATAAGCATTGGCATTAATCCGACTAGTGTCTGTTAATTCTGCCCATTGCTGGTAAAACAATTGATAACGATGCGTTTCACCGCCAGTGGTTGGGTCCAAAGTATCATAGCGACCTAAGGTGCCATCCCTAACCAGCTTTAGAGGAATTTGATCCGTGCCCGACCAATCAGACTTGAAAAGCATCGTTGATACGGAATAACCATTATCGTTGTCACCCATGGAGTACTTTAAGAAAAAATTGTCTCGATTTAAATCGTCAGGGTTTTCCCAATGGCCATCGTCGTGAGTTTTTTCAAAGGCATAAACCCATTTAGACTCGCCGGTACTGTAGCCGCCATGGAATAAAAACCGGCGATAATTACCTTCGCCGACTTTTAATTTAATTTGGTTCGTTTCTTTTTCTTTTGAGTAATATATTCGTGCTGAACCCGCTGAAGAAAAGTCGCCTTCGGACGCGTAGTACGGACCTTTTTTATAGACCATGCGATCCATCATTTCTGGAATGAGGAAGTTGAGGTCGGTGTAACCTTGGCCGTGGCCGTGGGAAACTACATTAACGGGTGCGCCTTCGAAGTAGGTCGCGAAGTCGGTACTGTGATCGAGATTAAAACCGCGTAAGAAATATTGGTTGGCCTTACCACCACCGCTATGCTGCGTGATGACCATTCCAGGAATGGTTTCCAAAACTTCAGCGGGGCGTAGTATGGGACGATGCTCAAGCTGATAACCTAGCACGGTACCGATGGAGGCCGCTTCGGCTTCGCCTGCAAGAGTATCTTTGATCGCAGATTCAGTGATGAACACTTCTTCTATCTCACCGGTGATACCAGCCGCGAACACGGACAGGGGTTGTGACACGGCAAGAACTAGTGCAGTTCGTAATAACACATTGTTTTTCATTATTTCGCCTTTGATTAAGCACGGAAACCAGCGTAAAAGCCTGTTCCGAGTACACAATTGGCGTCGGGATATAAGGAGGGAAATACTTGCGTAATTTTCCTCTGATGCAGTCCCCGACATCAGGTTTAATCGACTATAGGCAGGTCTTCTGGCTCACAGCTCAAACGCTTGTTATCACCTTCCCAGAGTAAATACTCCAGTGGTATTGATAACGGCTTGCTGCATACAGTTGCGGGGACAGCTGCTGTTACTTGTTGGTTTTTTGAACGAACCAGAAACTGATTCGATACAATCGCTAACAAGACAAGCATTCCCTATTAATCCGTAAGGAACCTAAAATCGAGGCGCGCATTGTATATAAAACCGATCACTACAGATACAATATGCGTATAATTATTTTTCTACGATCCAAAAAATGCAATATCATAGATTTGAATTCCTTTGGCTCCGATAAAGGTTGGATCTTGAGATACTGTCGAGATAAGACTCACATAAATACATCCCTGTACGCTCGAACGCCGCATTCCGACCGCATACTTCTACGTGGGTCTAGTACAGCACATCCCTGTGCTAACATGCAGCGGACGGTCTTACACCAACAGTACCCTAGGCCTTCCCCCCAGAGAATCATTCACTTTGCACCTAAATAGCTAAGAGTGAAAATTGAGTGGCAGCATGGCCAAAAGAACAACGAAAAGTAACCAAGAGCAGTAAAATGAAAATAACCGACTTACCAAAAGACGCAGGCGTAATGATCTGCGGTCACGGCAGCCGCGCAAAAATTGCGGAAGAAGAGTTCAGTTTGTTGGCCAAGGGCTTACGTCAACGCTTCCCGTCTTTAAACGTCGAGTATGGCTTCTTGGAATATTCCGCTCCTAACATTCATATGTCTCTTGAGCGTTTGGTCAAGCAAGGCGTTAAAAAAATATATGCAGTTCCTGGCATGCTGTTTTCAGCTACCCACGCGCAGAACGATATCCCTTCGGTTTTAACCACGTTCCAAGAAAAGCACCCCGGTTTAGAAATCGAATACGGTAGAGAGCTGGGCTTACACGCTGAAATGGTTACCGCATTTCAAACACGCATTCTAGAAGCTTTAGGTTTGGACCATGTTCACAGTGGCGACCTTTACGACACGATGCTGGTTGTTGTGGGTCGCGGCACTTCGGTTTCTGAAGCCAATGCTGAGGCAGCAAAACTGACGCGCATCGTCAGTGAAAATTTGGGTTTTGGCTGGGCGGAAACGGTTTATTCGGGTGTAACCTATCCTTCGGTCGGTCGCGGTTTGGAAATGGCGCTTAAGCTCGGCTTTAAGAAGATCGTCGTCGCGCCTTATTTTCTTTTCGGCGGCAAGTTAATTGATCGCATTTATGCTTACGTTGATAAAGTCGCGGAAGCTAACCCTGACGTTTCCTTTTTAAAAGCAGACTACCTACGCGATCAGAAACATGTTCTAAATACGTTTATTGAGCGCATTAATGAGACGATATCGGGCCCAGAGAAAACCTTGTCTTTAATGGAGAGTTTTAAAGCCCGGCTTGCAGCGGGAGAAATTGATGTACATCATCACCATGCGGAGTTTCAGCCTGAAGATTCTACGGATAAAAAAGAAACCGAGACAGAGTCTACTCACAGTAATTCTCATGAGCACGGTCATTTGCATGATGACAAACATACACACGACGATCACAGCCATTCTCACGGCCATCACCACGCGCCCTATAAACATATCGGCCATCCTCATGGTCCGCGCACGATGATCAATGAAAATGTATGTTGTTGTTTTATGGGTCAATTTCCGCAATCGATTATCGATGAAGAGAAATCACTCAGGGAAGAAGCACCCGGGATACCCAGCTGTAAAAAAATATAGCATCTCCATTACTCAAGCGTAGGGTGGAAAAGCCAAGGGCGCCTTCCACCACACGCCCCATTTTTTGTCAGTTTTTTAATAATTTTCCCGCCCCTCGTTATCCCGCATCCCGCATCCCGCCCCCTCATATAACATTTCGTTATCCATGAAAACGACCGTTATTCTGTTTCACGATTAAAAATCAGTTGGCACTACAATGAGCGATTTTGTCCGGGCGATTTGATCGAAAGGGTCATATTTAAATTCAAGCATGAGAAATACGATTTACACCGGTCCTCGCGTTAAAAAGGATTGAGGCAATAAATAATAACAAGGTGACAATAATGTATAAAAAATTAAAACTTGTGGTAAAAAAAGTAGCGCTTCCTCTCGTAATATTAGCCCTCTCATCAGGCGCTCACGCCGTCTGTAAAGATAACGTTGTATTGGTTCATGGAAATGCTGGAAGCCCCAGCGACTGGAATAACACGTATAACAAACTGAAAAGTAAGGGCTATTCCAGCAGCCAGATTTATCGCCCTAGCTGGGGCTCATCCAATCCATCTAACAATAATCACAGCGGTTCTGAAGAAACACCTGTGCGCAACGCGATTAATAACGCGATTTCAAATTCTTGCACAGGGAAAATTGATGTCATTGGTCATTCGATGGGCGTAACGCTCGCCGCTCAACAAATCATTAAGCTCGGAAAAACATCTAAGGTGGATTCGTTCGTCGGCATAGCAGGCGCTTATCGCGGCCTTTATTCGTGTGGAATTCATCCCGCGAATGTACCGAATGCAACATGCGGCAATAACGGCTTATCTGTTTCCAGTCCATTTCTCGACTGGCTATACGGCAAGAAAATTGCGAGCCGTGTTTACAGCATTAAAAGCTGGATGGACCAAATTGTATGCGGCACAGGCACATGTTTAGTCTACGGAAAGCATTCAAGTCAAATCAAAGGGGAAAAGCGCAGTTACAGCTATAATTATGGACACTTTGGACTTCAAAAATACACGTCATCAAAGCAATACGATTTAATTAAATAATTCGTAGGCCTCCGTTTATAACGGGCAGTGCGTGACAGTGTAAACCTCTGCCCACTTTTTACTTTTAGTGAAACGAACTGTCGCTGCAAACGTTAATACCGAATAAATATCAAAGGCGATAACCAATTGAAATCTCGATTATCAATACATAAACAGTTCCTCTACCCCATACAAAAAACCCGCCGATATAGGCGGGTTTTCTTTAAATGTTTCTACTTGTAATATTAGTTACACGAGTTTACGACACTCCAATTACCTGGAGTTGACTCTTCAAGTGCTACAACAGTACTTGCATTAACATACGTGCTACCTAAATAAGTCGCTGTGCCCGTCGCATAATATAAGGAGTATTGAATATAAACACGATCTGTAGCTGCATGGTTTGCTAAGGACATCTCAAAACAGTTACCGCCCTCCACAACATTCACGGTACGCGAAATGGATATTGCGGAATTTCCAGTTTGGTCTGACACATTATAAGTTAGCGTGTAGCTGCCAAGAACAGAAGTATTAACGCTTCCGGATACAGAAACACTTGCACTGATGTCACCATCTTGATCATCCGTTGCTGTCACACCCGGATCGACAAACGATCCA
Source organism: Agarilytica sp. (assembly GCA_033852175.1). GTDB lineage: Bacteria > Pseudomonadota > Gammaproteobacteria > Pseudomonadales > Cellvibrionaceae > Agarilytica. Next base: position 169,494 of record JAWSUY010000006.1, on the reverse strand, counting down.
TTCAGTGAAACGCTCATCGCTGCATCACCAAGTAAAGTCATAACCGGTGCAACGGTATCAGGACCGGAAGGACATGAACCTAGCGCGTAATATCCGACAGGAGTCTCTTTTAAAACCTGAGAGGTATACGCGCTTGTGCCTAAGTTATCGTCCGAACCCACAGCATAGTACGTTGTTGTTCCACCAAAACAAAAAGTGCCAAAACAGATTTGCCCAACGACTTCTGTCGTCGCTCGTCCTTCGCTCACATGAACAGAGTTAGTCGAAGAGTGTTCCGCGCAAGAAACAGTGGGAATATCGATATCGATATCTGTACGCCACGTTATTGCCGTCTCATAACGCTCAATCGGAACCCAGCCATTAATAGATACAAACGGATCGGGATCACCATCAGGGACATCTTTAGAAACCCATGACGCCAATTTTTCATAAAAGGTCATTTCCACTTGCGTCATAAAACGATCAGACGTTGCACCAACGAATGCAAAGCGAAATTCTTTTTGAGATTCTGCTGGTCCAGGATAACGAGTCTCCAAACCTAATAAAACTTCATCGGCTGAATATTCATGATATTCACCCGGCTCCATAATTTCACCACAGCCTGTCGGAGTTCCATCTACGGGAAAGCGGATAGTGGGAATATTTTCGCTGGTTTGCAAGCCAAATAGGTATCGCTCTAAAGCAGGCATTTGGTAAACACCACGATAGCCATAGTTACAACCTATTGTGTAGGAACCATCAAAGTTATCAATCCAATCATTACCGCCCAGTAAACTTTCTACATTCCCCCAACCATTCCAATGCGCCCAATCACGCTTGAAGCCAGTTTCTGGTGCGTCAAAAAATGCGGCAAAACGATGCGCAACCTCGTGCATAAGGTTGGCTGATCGTAATCCACGATCAGCATTATCTAAAATTAAAATACTCTGTAACTGCTCTGCACTACCGTAAGTTGCGCCTGAGTCAAACTCGCCTCGACCATAGCCAAGAACATCGTTTCTAACACCAATGTTTAAACCCGCATTAAAGTTACTCGAGGCAGATTCAACATAAAGCTGACGATGGCTCGATACAAACGTTAAGAAATCGTAATCATCGCCAAAGGCTTGGTAGAACTCATTCGTCAAGTCTGCAATATTGCCCGAACTATCTTGACGGAGGGTATTTTGAATATCATCAGCGTTATCACTTTTAATATTGACAAAGTTTGGGCTGGCTTGCGCGGTTGCTGAAATGCTCGTTGGCACGATCAACTGCTCATTTGCGTCTAACAGACCAACATTAGCCTCACGCCCAAAATAATCAAACTCTTCGTCATTCCGGACGACAACTATTCGCCCCACAACTTCAAATTTTACGCCTTCGGTACTATCAGGGTCAGGAGTTAAAAATAAATCGCCCTGATAATTATTATTAAATTGAAGCGCCGGAGATGTCCATACATTATCGCCAGCAATTTCGTCTTGACCTTGACCTGAGTCATTAAGACTCACCTCACTAGCAGTACTGAAATAGTACGATACATTTTCCAGGAAAACGCTATCTGCAGATTCTGGCAATTCTACTTTTACAACAAAAGAGTCTGAGCCATCATTTCGAATGACGCTGGGTACAACATCCCACGAATACATATTGGTCGGTAGAGCATTAGCGGTTTCAAGTGGAGCATTAGCAGCTTCAAATGGAGCCTCTGCTGGCTCGATTGACTCGGCGCTAGTTGCCCCAACGCTAAACCCACTGAAGTCTGGCAGCACCACATCGGAGTAGTAGAACGATTCGCTCAGAAGTGACTCGGCTGAAATAGCAGGAGTTGCCGCTATACAAACAGCAAAACCCAGCATTAATTTCCGTAGTGAAATATCCCCAAACAATTTATCTCGACTCATAAGTAACATCCGATACATGTGGTAGGTTTACCCTTCTGCAAAATTCAACAACAACAGAACGCACCCGAGCCGCCATATGGCTTTGGAAGTCGCTTTGAATGAAGGTGCTAGGAAAGAATTTGAGAGCGATTAAAAGCCAATAAGGCGCCTAGGTCAACATTAAGCGGCCTATAACGCTAACAGAGTCACCAATTCCACCGACAAAAGTCAAACTATCATACTAAAGTAGGGCGCCAGATCTCCAAGTACCGCTCTAAACATCTCTACATGTGACAGCAGCGTCACGTTAAGTGGCGTGAGCACTTAACGCAAGGCAGACATAACATAGAAACAATACAATATGAGGAAAGATGGGAAAACGGAGAAAATGAAAACCATAAAAGAAGGAGTAACTGCAATATGGCGCTACAAAGGAAATTGTAAAACTCGAGAAATAGAAGCCGCAGAGCTCATAGCGACATCAAGAAAGAAAACACCCAAAAAGCCCAAAACCGACCAATAATCAACGTTTTAAATGCTTCAATTCCCCATAAAAAACCCATAGATCCTAGACAATCGGCTGATTCCTTTCCGCCAATAATATAGGGGTTACAGACTCAACATTTAGCGGTCGATAAAAATAGAACCCCTGCAAATGCTCACATTTCTTACCGATTAAATATTGACTAACCTCGTCGTCTTCAACACCTTCAGCAACAATGGACAAGCCTAGGTTATGACCAAGAGAAATTATCGAATCCACTATCGCTTCATTTTGCTGATTCTTTGAGAGATCGATAATAAATGACTTATCGATCTTTAAGGTATCAACTGGTAATTTTTGCAGATATTGCAATGAAGAATACCCCGTCCCAAAATCATCAATAGCAATCGAAATATTCAACGCCCTAATTTCATTTAAAACACCTAGGGTATGGTCAATATCCTCCATTAATACGGTTTCAGTAATTTCGGCAACTATTAGATGCCCCGGTATATCGTATTTATTAAGGGACCATCGAATACGATCAAGAAACTTTTCATCTTGCAGCTCTTTAGCTGAAAGATTGACGGAAACGGGAATGTCGGTAATATTTTGGTCTCGCCAGCTGCTTATCTGCTTGCACACCTGATCAAAAACCCATGCACCTAACGGCCCTATTAGACCGGTTCGTTCAGCTATGGGAATAAACTCTAGCGGCGGGATAATATTCCCGTCACTAGGGATCCAGCGTAAAAGAGCCTCAACCCCAACAATACGACCATTGTCCGATGCCACTTGAGGCTGATAATATAAACACAGCTCATCATTAGCCATTGCATCACGTAGCTTATTTTCAACTTTCACATAATGAACGGCTAATCGCTCTAGCGATTCATTAAAGTACTGAAAGTTATTCCTGCCAGTATCTTTTGCGTAATACATGGCAATATCTGCTTTTCTAACAAGCTCTTTTGATTCGCTACCATCACAGGGATATAAACTAATACCAATACTGCAGGAGATATAAAATATGTGAGTTTCTATTTGAAAAGGTTTTTTTAAAGATCTCAATATACGATGGCTCATGGAAGTCGCAAAACTATGTGACTGCAGCCCTTCAAGCAGTACCGTAAACTCATCACCGCCTAGGCGAGCAACGGTATCATGCTCACGAATATTTCCTATTAATCGCTCTGTAACCTCTTTGAGGAGCGTATCCCCTATTTGGTGCCCACAGGTATCGTTTACTTTTTTAAATTGGTCCAAATCGATAAATAACACCGCAACCACACTATTCATTCTTCGCGCATAAATTATGGCGTGTTCCAGCCTATCCATAAATAAAGCGCGATTGGGAAGATCAGTCAACACATCGTGATACGCTTGATGACGTACTAACGCTTCATTTTTTTTGATTTCAGTAACATTACGAAAACACCAAACACGACCTAACAATTGGTCATCTTTTAATTTAGCGGATGAATGGTATTCATAAACGCTATTGTCGTTAAATTCCAAGACCCCAAATAATTCTCGCAATGGGTCTTGTGCAATATGACGAAGTTCATGGATCAAAACCGCTGGATCTTTTATTTTTCGATAGAGGTGTGATAACGCTCGCGTGGGGTATTCACCCGACTTGTATTTATTTAAATCGAGCATGTCGCCAGCAAGCTCATTAAATTTAACCACATTACCTTTTTCATCAAAGGCAATAATGGCTTCGCCAATTGCATCAAAAGTTGTATTGAGCGTTAACAGTGAATCTTCCAAACGTGTACGAATCGATTCCAGCTCACCCAGCTTATCTTGAAGCTCAGAGTTCCGAGAAATTAACTCCTTGGAGCTCAATTTGAGCGACCGCTCTAGCAGCTCGCGATCTTGATCTGCCTGAACGTAGGCCCGGTCAACAGCGTCCAACAGGCTTTGCCAACGCGGATCAAGATCATCCTCGCTTAGCTGGTCCCGCTTGAGTTGATGTTTTAGAAGTTTATGCATCAAGCACTTCTGTGAAAGTCATAATTGTCTTGGCCTGGTTATGCAAAGAACATTTTTGCTGAGACACAAGCGGTGATGGTTTTATCCCCCTGTAGGAATAAAACCCGTACAGCGCACACGCCTTCGCCAGCACCTCTCTTACTGAATCCAATTCTTCTGCTGCTTGCTGCTTGAGAACCAAACGCCGTCTGGCACAGGTAACCAGTACCCCAAGCTTTGCGGCATTATTGGCACCATCAATTAAGCGATCAAAATTAGCGAGCATCAAGCGCGCATTGGATCCGTCCGAAAAAGGTGTCGACCATGATTTTTGAGACAGGCAAGCCTGGAATAGCTTCAATATTACCCCCTTCATCAGACCAAATAACTGCTATAACTACAACGCTAAAAAACTACATGCGCAGTGTAAACTATAGCATCGAATCGATGTTTTGCCGTCTGATGCCACCCCATAGGAATGGTGACGATGGAGAGATGAAAATGAGAAATACAAAGGTAAAGTAAGGAGCGTTTTAGAGGAAAGTGGTCGTTTTTTGCCGGAATTTGGCGCTGTTTATAACGAGAAACCACGAACAGCAACAACCTCCTTGTTGGTGTATTTTCGATATCATTCTAACTTTCGATCGATAAGCTAGACCTTATTCACTCTGTGAGCCAAAGCACTTTCAACAGTCCTCGCCTTAGCGCCTTTTACCTTGGGGCGATAAACATGCGCTTGACCTTCATCGTAAAGATACGAATCTCTGAATTCATCGGTTCCCAATACATGGCCCACTAAAATTAGTGACGTCCGGGTAAACTTCTTTTCCCTTACTTTTGCGACGATGTCCTTTAACGTTCCAACGACTTTATCTTGGTCCGGCCAAGATGTGCGATAGCAAACTGCCACCGGGCAATCTTCACCATAATGGGGAATCAACTCTTCCACAATTTTATGGATACGGGTAACACCAAGATGAATCGCCAGGGTCGCTCCGGTTGCCGCTAATGCAGGTAAACGCTCACGCTCTGGAAAGGGTGTTTTCCCTTCGTAGCGCGTCATGATAATGGTTTGAGAAACGCCAGAAAGTGTCAGCTCTTTACCGAGCCATGCCGCTGAAGCCGAAGTCGCGGTAACGCCGGGGATAATTTCGTATTCAATACCCAGCGCTTCCAAGCGACGAATTTGCTCACCGATGGCGCCATAAAGTGAAGGGTCGCCGGAATGAACGCGGGCAACATCTTTCCCCGCCTGATGAGCGGTTTCAATGTGCGCAATAATTTGGTCGAGATCAATGGATGCTGTATCAATTATTTTTTCTGCACTGTCTTCAGCTTCGGCCAATATTTCACGTGGCACTAATGACCCGGCATAAAGGATGACGGGGCACTGATTGATAAGCCGTAGCGCTTTAACGGTAATTAATTCAGGGTCGCCTGGACCAGCCCCTATAAAATAAACGGTCATAGTTTTTTACTGTAGCCTCTTGGGGTATAGACCCATTCTTGACTGCCATTTATGATATGGCGTGATTCGCTGTTGCCTACCGATACCATGGTAAACATATCCACATCATCGGAATGGAGTTTATCCAAAGTTGTGATGGTAATACTTTCATCTTCACGCGTGAGCTGTCTTCCCAATAACACTGGGGTTTCAGCTGGACGATATTCTAGGAGGATGTCTCGCGCGGTATTAATTTGCCAATCGCGTTTTTTGGAACGAGGATTGTAAAACGATACCACAAAGTCCCCTTGGCCACAGGCATGTAAACGCTTTTCAATTGTTTGCCAGGGGGTTAGCAAATCGGACAATGAAATTGTGCAAAAATCATGACCGAGAATTGCCCCAATACGACTCGCCCCAGCTTGCATTGCGGAAATACCCGGTACAACTTCAATTTCGACATCTAACCAACATTTACTGTCAACGGTTGGCCAAGTATCGGGGCGTTCACTACTATCGGCTACAATTTTATTTTGCAATTGGTGGTCGAGTAATTCGAACACCAAAGTCGCCATGGCGTAGATACCAATATCGCCACTGGAAATAAGTGCAGTGGTTTTTCCACTTGCGGCTAAATCTAGAGCTAAGCGCGCACGATTGATTTCTTCACCTAAAGGTAAGGTGTGGTGTTTTTTGTTATGGCATACATCACCCAACAAGTCCAAATACAAACCATAGGCGACCAAATCGCTACTGGATTTTATCGCCGCCATTGCTTTGGGGGCGACGAGGTCGATATCACCGGGGCCTGCTCCTACTACGTATAACTTACTCATAAATTCTAGCTAGCTCTTTATTAAAACTGTTTAACACTATTATTATATCTCCACATAAGCTATCGAAGGCGGAGGTAAAGTGAAAACGTACTCCGACACCCCCAAACCTTACTCTCACTCAACAGGATAACTTTTCGCAATTGCGCATGTGGCTTTTGACGTTTTCTGTTTATTCAAAATCAACTCTGCCGTATCACCCGTAACTTCTTGAGCCGCATATAGAGCCGCTGACTCCGCCACGCCATATACGCCAACAACCTCAAAAACATAATCCGATTTTGTACTCAGCAGATGCTCTACCGAAGATAAGTTTTGTTTATCAAATGTGCCGTAAGGTTTACCTAACGTTTTGGCCAATTCAATTAAACCCAGCTCATCCGATTTAATATCAATACTGTTAATACTGGCCACTTGGTCGATAGTAACGCCTGCCTGCACCAGGCATTGGGTCAATAATGCATTTAACTCTTCTTCTGGGCAATGACGTTCACAGCCCATACCCACGGTATAAATAGGCTTTAAATAAGGTTTTGCCGTCGTGATCACCAACTGAGCATCCAATATCGTAGCAATGTCTTCGGCCCAAGCATTCGCCCCGCCTTCATGGCCCGATAATAAGGGGATAACAAATTGACCTTGCTCATCCAAAACCAAAACCGGTGGGTCGTCATGCTTACTTTGAATAACCGGCGCTAAGGTCCGAACCGCAATACCCGTTGCGCAAATCAAAATAAGTCTATCACCATCGCTAAACGCGCTCTGTACCTTTTCGCTGAACGGCTTGGGCTTAAACCATATTTCGCTGGTGACATCATTATTATCGAGACGCTCTTTTAAGCGACTCGCTAGACAGTGGCCAGCATCGGTTAACGCGATGATTTTTATATTTTTGCTCTCTAGCATACTGTTCATCTAATGTTATTCCCCCTCAACGTCACCCCCCAATATTGGCACGCAGAATCCTAATTTTATATTAAGGAGCGAAGCCACGGAGCATCGTCAATACGGAATCAAAATACCAAGGCAGCTCTGAATACCATATTAACCACGATCCCGATCTTTACGCGTCACAACAAACAACGAAAAATACGGACCCGCTTCAGGGTCTAACAGGCTCACATCCCGAACAATCACCTCTGCGTCACGCCCAATATATTCTAGGTAGTTAGCATCTTCCGTCCGGTTAGCCGTAGCAAGCGCATCTAAAATCGTTTGGCGCGAACGCCCCGCCTTCATAATCACAACACTGTCGTGCGTCGTCAGCGCTATCACCAAATCAGCCTCACTGTGCCGACCATTCACCACCGCGAACGACTCTCGCTGCATGGTTAACGGCAGCTTCAAAGCCGACGATGCCGCATGCACCGACGATATACCCGGCACCACTTCACAATGCACCCGACCTTGCAGGCGCTCTAATAAATAGGCAAAAGACCCAAAAAACAATGGATCACCTTCACATAAAAAAACCACATGTTTACCGCGATCAACCGCCTCAAAAATAGCTTTTGCCGCCGCATCATATCGACCATTCGCAAGCGTTCGGTCATCACTCATCGGCATTACAATCGGAATTTCCTCTTGTAACTTATCAACCGACGCTAACACCTCAGCCGCAATCTCTTTCGCCTGAGAGCGACCGCTTTCGCTCGTAATAAAACACAACACATCGGCATGCTTAATCAGGCGATGCGCCTTCATTGTCATCAATTCGGGATCACCTGGCCCTACACCAACTCCGGTAAATTCTGCTGACATAATTATTCTCCGCTTACAGTGCGAGTACTGGTGGACTTGTTTTTTGTGAAGGTGAAAATTTCCACAGGTAATTTTTCAACATACGTCAATTGGCCATCAACAAACTGGCCGCGTTTAACACCCACTTCGACACTTTCTAACATTACGTTTGAATCCTCCTGAAACAATGTTTCAGCGAACCCGCGTAATTGATTCTTCGTTTTTTCCATCACCGCACTGGCCACCAACAAACCATCCTCGGGCAATTGCTGCCATGCCAGCACTAAAAGATTTTTCAACTCACCATCACTGCCGCCAATAAAAACCTTATTTGCCGTAGGAAGACAGGCTAAAGCCTCAGGCGCCCGACCTTCGTGAATATGTAAATTTGATACCACGCCGAAGCGACTTCGGTTTTCAACTAAACACGCCAGCCTATCCGAATGACACTCCACCGCGTGAACCGACACATCCTCATTCCAAACCGCCAATTCAACCGCAACACCACCGCAACCTGCACCGACGTCCCAAATCACATCACCTTTAGTGGGTTGAAGATGCGACAAAATCGCCAAGCGAACCTCACGCTTACTGATCATCCCCTTCCCCGGCTCAGCGCCGGTACTATAGTGCGCGTCAGGAATACCCGGAAATTCCGGCAGAACCCCACCCTCACCGCGCACCTGAATAATGGTGACATGCAAAGGATCAAAAATACGATCAGGTGAAGACAACAACTCATCCACTGAAAAAGTGTGCGACGCCTCTTTTTCGTAACCTAAGTTTTCATAAACACTTAAAATTGATTCAGAAAAACCAGCCGCAGCACACTCTCTTGCTAAAACCTGCGGCTGACTCTTTTTATCCGTCAACACAACCAACGTAGACTTCGCTTTTAACTTAGTACGAATTTTTTCTAAAGACCGACCATGCAAGCTCAGAACACACACGTCCTGCAACGACAAACCCTGGCGATGACAAGCCGCCTGAACACTGGAAACCCCAGGGTAAAACGCCAACTCTTCAGACGAGAATATTTTACCAAACCATCGGCCAATCCCATAAAACAAAGGATCACCAGAAGCCAACACCACAATCGATTCATCTAATCGATTTTCAATCAGCGCCTTCAATTCAGAAAGCTTAGGCAAAACTACACGCTCCACAACAGCGTTGCCATCATCCAAAAGCGGATTGACAACGTCGAGTTGCCGTTGCGAACCTATAATAAGGTTCGACTGCTTTAACGCTTTAAGAGCATCACCAGTAAAAACCGCCTGCTCAGAAACACCCAAACCCAGAATATGAATCATCAGTAAAACTCACCACGATTACAACGTAACAGCGCATTACACGTCGCCGACGACACAGCACTGCCACCCTCACGACCCAACAGCGTAATACACTCCACGCCCAATTCTTTATGCAACTCCCACAAAGTACTCTTCGACTCCGCAGCTCCCACAAATCCGACCGGCATACCAATAATCAATGCAGGTTTATCCAACCCCGCCTGCAACAACTCCAACAAGCGAAACAACGCCGTCGGCGCATTACCAATCACAACTACACTGTTTTTAATATCCTCTCTCCAAAGATTCAACGCCGCCATCGAACGCGTCTCACCCTTCTCTTTCGCCAGCCCTGCCGTTCTTTCCTCATTCAAAAAACACAGCGGCTGCTTCTCGATCATCCTCTTAGTAATCCCCTGCTTCACCATCTCCACATCACAGAGAATATCGCAGCCATTTGCCAAAGCCTGCATTCCGGACTGGCACGCGCCATCGCTAAAACGGACCTGCTCCGCAATGTGCGGCAATCCCAGACTGTGCACAACACGCATCACCACCTGTTGCTGTTCACGATCATACGAGCTTAAATCGGCTAATTCGCGAATCTGTCGAAAGCTCTCTTGCTCGATCGCCTTTGGGTTTATTTCGTAATTAAATGTCATTTTGTTTTACTGTTTTTATTCTTACTGTTTATAGCGTTTAACTTTTTACACGATGAAAACTTATTTCTAACCATCAATCATTAGCTCTTAGTTCTTAGTTCTTAGTTCTCAGCTTTAACCGTAAAACCAAATACATTCCCACGGGGACCATGGGAACGAGAAACCTCCTATTTAATTAATTTCCGGATTTACCGAAAACATACATGAGTCCCCGTTCAACAATCAAACAAGCAAAAAAAAACCAGCTTCACAATATCAATACCCGCACGTAGCTAGAGTACTTGGGGAAGTATTTTCAAGACCTTATGTTGCCATGGATGGCAACATAGAGCCTACAAGGACGTACTCGTGGCGTGTCGTGGAAATACTTCCCCAAGTGCTATAGCGAACTACCCGAACACACTCATCCCGCAGATTAAAATGCCCCTCAAAAGCCCTACCGCAGTCTCTCCCACACAAATGCCTCACATTCACGACGAGAAGTAAAAATAACATCAGCATCCGGCAAACAAGGCCGCGCCAACATAAACACCGGCAACCCCAACACCCGAGCAGCATTCAACTTCTCAACAGTCGAATCCCCACCACTATCCTTACACACCAAAGCATCAACCCCATGCTCCCGCATCAACGCCAACTCATCCTCAAAAGCAAAAGGCCCAATCGCCTTCACCCAACTCACCGACCCCGGTAACACAACATTAGGCACAACCGCCGTCCTCAACAACTGCCGCTGACCAACACGCGTAGACATCCCCGCAAACTCATCAACCACCACCTGAGACAACTGCCCCGCCGTCAAAAATACAGACCTCTTATCGCGTAAACTCGGCAACAAACCCTCCCAATCATCAAACAAACGCCAATCATCTTCTGCTTGCTTCTGCCAAGACTCACGATGAAAACGCCAAACCGGAATACCACAAACTTTTGCCACATCAACCGCAGTGCTACTCATCACCTTCGCATACGGATGCGTCACATCCAAAATCGCCTTTATCCCACGCTCGCGAATAAAATTTTCCAACCCACCAAACTGCGTAAAACCACCACTGACAACCTCACAGCCAACATCTGGTGTTCTCGCCAAACCCGCCACACTGTAAATCAACGGCAACGACTTCTCATGTAAACACTCCGCCAGCTTTCGACCGTCCGCCGTTCCACCCAAAATCAACAACGTCATTAGCTTTTACATCCAGACATAATCTTAGGATTCGTACTGCCAACAAAATTACCCTGACGATCAATCGCACTCACCTCAACCGAAACCTCAGCAGGAACAATACGCTTCGCAAATACCAAAGCCTGCTCACAAAGCGCAAACGCCAAATCGATCCCAACGCCCTGACAAATGTTTAACACCTCAACACTCGTATTCGCGGCAAGAATCTTCTGCGTCAAAACCTCATTACCACCCAGCCCTGAGGCCACACTCGCCATGTGCTCAAAATCAATCGCCGACACTCGGCTGTTTAAATCCATATGGCCATTCGCCAACTTACTAATCTTGCCAATCCCGCCACAAATACTCAGCTGCTTAATCGGTTTCTTTTTCAAATGCTTCAATACAGCACCCGCAAAATCACCCATCTCAATCAACGCCATCTCATCCATCTGATAAAACGCCTTAATAGCCGCCTCACTACTATTACCCGTGCTCGCCGCGATACGATCAACCCCATTCGCCGACGCCACATCTATCCCCTGATGAATCGACGCAATCCACGCCGAACACGAAAAAGGCCGAACAATACCCGTCGTTCCTAAAATCGATAAACCACCAATAATACCCAAACGGCCATTCATGGTTTTTAACGCAATAGTTTCGCCGTTTTCAACACCTACAGAAACCAAAAAGCCGCCCGAATAATTATGCATTGCCGCTAAATCTTCCAAATGCTGAGTCATCATCCGACGCGGTACCACATTAATCGCGGGCTCTCCCACAGGCAACGCCAAACCCTCACGCGTTACCGTCCCTACACCGTCTCCTGCAAAAAAAGAAACACCAGCAGCATCACATAAACTCAAATCGACAAACACCGTTGCGCCGTGCGTAACATCCGGATCATCACCGGCATCCTTAATCACAGAAACACGAACACATTTGCCTTCAGGCAAAATTTTGGAAGCAGCCGGAACCGACTCATAAGCACTAATCGCCATCTCCACCGTTTTCCCTTTCGGTAAAGTAATGCTTACCACATCAGATTGGAGATTGGCCAACAACGTTTGACACGCAGCAACACAGCACGCAGTCGCGCAAGAACCGGTTGTTAAACCGCTTCGAAGCTTCGTCACTGTTTCACTGCTTTCAACCCACATATATTTTACTAACTATCCGCCAAACTGGAGAGCCATATAAATTAGTGCCCAACCAGAAATAGGGCTCTATTTAGGACTCAAAAAATCACCTTTCTATTTAACAGAATCAATCGAGTCTGACCCCATTGATCCTTCCATCGATCTCTTCGCTGGTTATTGACCTACATGTCTCAGTAAAATGTTAGATATGGATTCGGTGTTGATCTCACAGACCGTATGCAGCAGGGATGCTGCGTCCGAGCCCCCATGGACGGGTTTACGGCGAGTCGGTGAGATCAATGCCGGATTCATGCCGGGGATAAAACGCCGCATATTCCCCACCCAACATATCCAGCACTCAGAAATTTATATCGAATATATCTTGAATCAAGTCAGTAAGGCTCAATTGATTACTCACAAAGTCTGCGCAATCCAAAACCCACCTGCAACAATCGAACAACTCGCAATAAAATGCCGCTGCCACTGAAACAACCTCACATACCTCGCCTGAAACTTCCGCTGAACCGCCGCAAAACCAAAACCGAAAAACAACATCGACACACCCACACCCAACGAAAACACCAATAAATAACACAACGCCGCAAAAAACTGCCCCTGCGCCATTACAGGAACTAAAGCCAAAGCCGGAGCACTCCCCGCCAAACCATGTAAAACACCCACCATCACGGGCGCATGATTACCAGCACCCGTTTTACTTCTCGCGCCGCCAGTATCTGCATCATTCAAAACCTGATGCCCATCATCTCCCACAATACGCCAATGCCGATGCACCAACGCCCCATGCGAATGCTCAACCAAACTCAAACGCTGCCGTCGAATCTGCCAAAAACAGACTAAACCCAGCACCACCAACAAAACACCCACCGACACCTCAGCCGCATAAATCAAAACACCCGGCAACTGAAAACCCAAACCAAATAACAAAGCGCCGCTCAGCAGCAGAATGCCCGCATGACCGACAGCCCAATTTAAACAAAATTTTAAGGTCCGCAAAAAACCGGGTTTATTATTACTCAACGACGACACCGCCATCACATGGTCAGCATCTAACGCGTGCATCAAGCCTAAGCCAAAACCCACAGTAATAATCGAAAGAGAACCCGCTAACATTCGCCCACCTTTTTAGCCGATGATACATTTTCTTTTACACTAGACTCGCCATCCAAGCTCCCAACCACATGCCCAGACGTCAAAACAGAAGAATTGAATAGAGCCGCAATCGCATTGGGATTCGAAGGGAAAAATAAATGTAAATACGAAGCCGTTAAATTTCGCTCACGGAAAATCGCCTCACCCGGCGCAGGGTGACGCTGGCGAACACCATGCGTTATTGGCTCTGGCGTGCCAGAACTTCGAGAACGATGATGTGCATGTGCACGAACTTCACCTTCAGGTAATGCCGCTGTCTGCATGCCTTGGCAACCACGCTTACCGCGCATAGCGCCATGCCCTGCGAGCAAGCCCGCCATAGGGTATTCGTTTTCGTCTAAATCCGTTAACGTCTGCAGACAATATAAAAATCCGCCACACTCAGCTAACACCGGCTTATCAGACTCAAAGAATGCCTTAATGTGTTTAATAATTTTGTGATTTTTAGATAATGCTTTTGCATGTAACTCTGGGTAACCACCAGGAAACCAAAGCGCATCAACCTCAGGTAACGCTTCATCACTCAGAGGTGAAAAATAGCGAACCTCAGCTCCCAGCGATTTTAACAACCGAATATTCGAATCGTAGATAAAGCTAAACGCCTGATCTTTTGCGACACCAATGGCAAGCCCTCTCAATACCGCTTCGACCGAAGGAACATCAGCCGACTGAAACTTCACCATTTCTATTTTATCTATGAAAAGTGTGAGCCCCGCCTCTTCCAACCAATCCGCTCCGGCCTCAAAGCGTAATTCCAGCTCAGCCTCAACCTCAGAGGCTTGCACCAAACCCAAATGCCTTTCAGGCAAAGCTACATCTTCAGAACGCTTTAAATTCGCCAACAACGGCAAGTCACTTGGTAAAGCGCCTTCAATTAATTCACGATGTCGATCGGAGCCACAGTTGTTTGCGATTAAACCTGCAAACTTCACATCATCGCGAAAATTGGCCAAGCCTGTCGCAATCGCTGCTGCGGTTTGCGCCATGCCTTTTACATCCATCACGATGGCGAGTGGAATATTGAAACGAGCAGCCAAGTCAGCACTCGATGGCTCACCATCAAACAAACCCATCGCACCTTCAACCAAAATCAAATCAGCAACTTGCGCCGCTTCAAATAATTTCTGCTGACAATACGCCTCCCCAGCCATCCACATATCCAATTGCTCCACGGGCTGACCAGACGCTTGCTCTAGTATTTGGGGGTCTAAATAATCGGGACCAGTTTTGAAGACGCGAACATGTTTTCCCTGCCTTTTTAAAAGACGAGCTAATGCAGCGGTTACCGTGGTTTTCCCTTGACCAGAAGCTGGCGCCGCAATAAATAACGCGGGACACAGTACCGGTTTAGACTCGAATGAATCAGGCATTAGAATTCAATACCCTTTTGAGCTTTGACGCCCAGACGAAAAGCATGACGTTCGTCTTGAACCACTGAAATAGTATCAGCGATATCCTGCAAGGGCAGAGCCATCGTTCTACCGGTAATAATGACGTTTTGATATTTCGGACGTTTATCTAGGGCCGTAACCACTGGTTCAACATCGAGATATCCATATTTAAACATATACGCCAGCTCATCAAAAACCAGCATATCGATACTTTCGTCTTGCAACAACTCTTCCGCTAAAGCCCAAGCTTTTTGCGCGGCGGCAATGTCTTTTTGTTTATCTTGGGTTTCCCAAGTAAAACCATGACCCATCACATGCCAATCGATTAACTCATGATCTTTAAAAAATTTGTACTCGCCCGTTTCTGTACGACCTTTAACGAACTGGATAACCGCACACTTTTTCCCGTGGCCTGCCGAACGTGCCATCGTACCAAATGCAGAACTGCTCTTACCTTTTCCGTTACCTTTTAATAAAATGAGTACGCCGCGCTCTTCAGTGGCTTTCGCTATTTTCGCGTCCATCACGGCTTTTCTATTTGCCATTCTGGCTTGGTGGCGTTGATCGGATGTTTCTGTCATTTAATTTTTCACTTCAATAAGACTGCGCAAGACTTTTTAGTTTTCGTTTATTGTCTGCATTGGAAAACTGACAACTATGCCAACAATGGAAAGTAGTTAGCAGATAACGATTCCGCTATTTGACGTGCTTTACCACGCTTAACTTGAGCCTGCTCTATATCGATCACTACCACATCACCTAACAAGGCAATATCTGAAAACGACTGAGTGGTACGTCCATCGGTAATTAAATAAGTATGCATTTGTAGCGCCGGGGTTTGACGAAACTGTTGCTTTTGGTAATCCAGCGTTTGCAATAAAGCCTTCCGGAGCGGGGTTCCTCCAGCTGCCGGAATATTATCTAAAAATTCGCGCAAGGCTTTTGGCGCACGTTTTTTTGCCAGAAGCACTTCGACTATGTCATTACCAAAACCCAGCACAGTTAACTGCTCTCGCGCTAAATAAGCTTGATCAGCAATACTAAGAATCGCAGCTTTCGCATTGGCAAACAGCTGGTTTTGCAACGTGGAAGCAGAGGTATCCAATAACACTATATGTAAAACAGCTTGGCCTGATTTCGATTTTTTAAAACGTAAGTGCTGGGGTGGCCACTGCCCAAAATTTCTCACCAGAGTGGCAAACCAATTGACCGAAGTTGAAGCTTTACCGGATAAACGACCTAGCCCAATTTGTGGCCCAGTTTTTTTTGAATTCGTCGATATTATTCGCTGAACATTTAATTTTTTAGGGGAGGTAAAATTATTCTCTGGGTAGCCGGTTACGTATTCTGCCGTTTTCTGACTCGTTGAGTCCATGCTTCCCCAATCACCAAGCTCGCTATTCTCTTCATTTCCGCTCTCGCCTCCATTCTCTTCTGCGCTATTAGCCTTATCCGCAGTTTTACTTTTTTCTGGAGGTCGTGAAAACGGTTTTTGCTCTGATTTTTGCTCTGGTTTTTGTTCTGGCGGATACTTAGGGCTTTGTGGTGGCTGGGAGTTAGGCGGTTGGGATTTGCGTCGGTGCAATAACACCAAGTCTTCAACTGCCCAAATATCGTCTTCTGTTACCACTGCTCGTTTTTCCCACGCGGCATGTGCCACCGCCGCCTTAAACCAAACAATATCCGCCCGCAAGCCATCCACATTTGCTTGATGACAACGTTCGGCGATAAGCGTACGCAACTGACTACTGCAATCGATATCATCTACGCTCTCCCTTGCAGACAATATATTACGCGTTAAGGCGTTTTGCGCATCACGGTATTCGATATAAAAGGCTTTAGGGTTTTGATCGAAACGTTCACGCAAGCGTACTATTTCGACACGCTCTTCAATCGTAAACTGATTACTCAGCGTAACGGCAAGTCCAAATCGATCGAGAAGCTGAGGCCGCAATTCCCCCTCATCGGGATTCATGGTGCCGAGTAAAGCAAATTGAGCACGATGACTGTGGCTGATTCCGTCACGTTCAACAATATTCACGCCACTGGCCGAGACATCGAGCAGTAAATCGACCAAGTGGTCTTGCAGTAAATTCACTTCATCGACATAGAGCACACCGCCATCAGCTCTGGCTAATAAGCCTGATTGAAACTCTACCTTTTGCTCATCTAATACTTGCTGGAGGTTCAATGTTCCCACCAACATTTCTTCTGTCGCACCAAGCGGCAAAGTAATAAAGGTGTTATCGCGCCCCACCGCAACCGGCATAACATCGGCTAAACCACGCGCCAATGTTGATTTGGCTGAACCGCGGGGGCCGCTGATGAGCACCCCACCAATGGTCGGGTCGATGACCGAAAGAATCAAGGCAAGCTTAAAAGGCGCCTGCCCGGCAACGGCTGTAAAAGGAAATCTAGACGCTTGTATTGGCATCCGCCTCTAACCCTTTTAATACCCAACGATTAAGAACCCAGGCAGAAATAACGCCCAAGGCCAACCAAAAGATAAGATTGCTGGCGCCACTGGCCAGAATGAATTTTTGATGCAAAGCGGTTAGCGTTTCCACTGCCGCAGGATCAGTATGGCTAAACGCAGGCCCGGTCTGATGAGGAGCATTCACCACATAAGGAATGGCAATTGCGATGATACCAGCGGCTTTTAGCTTTAAGGGCGCGTAAGCAATGACTAGAATGCCAATACCAACGCATGCGACTGCTAGCACCCACCACAATTGACGATGCTCGACCGGAGCAGCATTTACGCCCGGAATTTCTGGCGGTAAACCAAGACCTGGCGCAACAAAAAACGCCACGAAACCGGCCACGCCCCATACAACACCTTTAACGACATTCAGGCGTGCCACGCCAACACTTTGCAGTTGGGACATTAAGGCCAATAATATGGCTGAAAATCCGATACCCGCCGAAATATTCGCAATGACGGTATACAAGGTTCTTTCCGTTCCATCTTCAGGCGCCCATTCTTCATCTGAATGTTCATGGGCTCCATGGTCGTGTGCGCCGTGGCCATCAACATCAGAGCCATGAGAGGCCTCGACATTGGCCAGAACAGCCGCTTCCACTATTCCAGCAGCCCCGCCTTCAGGCTCTGTAATTTCAAAGGTCTCAGCTTCGAAGATAATGGGGTTAACCGTCAATATTTGAACAGCACTTAACAAGAGCCCAGCCAAAAGGCCTACAAACAGGGCGTTATAGATAATTCGACGGAATACCATCATTCACTCCAATTTTAGAATTGCCAAAACAGAAAAGCCCAAACCTCTTGTCGGTTCAGGCCTGGCGTACTTAACAGGTCGGGATCAATGGGGTCAGACTCGATTGAAATCAAAAGAGATGACCATGAAGAATTAGATCCATTCGGGTTTCAATCGAGTCTGACCCCATTGATCCCCTAACCTAACAGCAACAATTGATCGTTAGTGGCAGGGAAAAGCCAATGCATGGCGCGTGTCATGGGCGGCATTATGTGCAACACCCATCGGCAAGAACCCGACAGCAAATAGTAGCACCGCCCCAAAAATGAGGGCCGCAGCATTCTGAGCAAGAACCGAGATTACTGGCTTAGCTTGAGCCTGATCGCTTACAGAAGGTTGAACTGAAGCTTCTTGACCAGAAGAAATATTAATAGACATGTATGATCCTTTTGCACCCACCGTGCATTCGTTAACAATAAAAATAGGCCGGTATTCGGGCTCTCTAGAGGCTAAAAGCCAAAGTTTGCGCCTTCCCAGAATTTCCAGTGGCGTATGCAAACACTCTAGTTACCGATGCGGGGGCAGCGATGGGGTTGAGCACTTGTTAGCTGTAACAGATAAGCGCTTTGCCATACTTCCCGATTATCCCGCTCTTTACGTGTGACCAACATTGACTACATATTCAACAGTTGTTCAATTCGACCTGAGCCGGCACCTACAATTCGCGCAATCTTAACAGTAATGGCCATTCTAGGGAACTTGTAGACTCAACTCTTGGCAGGCTTTCGGTGTGTGCGACTATTCGCTTGGGGTCGTAATCGGGACCAGCTGATAGCAGGTCGTATCAACCTTGCCGCTCGATTCGTATATAGACACAGTGTAGCCGAGTTTACCCAGCTCTTCGTTTAGATTACTGGCGTATAATATCGAGCGAAATTGCTCGTAACTGCCTTGATCTTCTGGATATAAAAGCTTGTATAAAGCCTGCAGAGTAAACACCAAAACATCGTCGATGAATTTGATTTGATGGGTGATGGTGGTTGGTGATGAGGGAGAAGAGTTGGATAACTGGGATAGAGTCGATGAAAGCTCCAAAACGCGCTGCGTGGCAGTTTCGTCCTTACGGAGAATTTGGCACAAAAAACGGAATGTAACGTCTGATTTTATGCACATAGAATCAACCGAATGAGGCTCTGACTTATTCTTTTAGGTAAATAGGCACGCCGATCTTCGATGCGGCTTTAAGTAATTGCTTATCCAAAGAGGCTAGGGCGACCCCCTCTCTTACCGCTAGCTCCAAGTAGGCAGCATCATATGCTGATAATTTATAAGCTTTGGCTAAAGCTCTAGTTCGGCCTAAGGAATAGTGATACGTTAAAGGATCAACAAAAATGGGCAGGTTATCGAGCTGGGCAATAAAACGCTCCACCTCCCCCACGTCTAGCTCACCGGCTTTTTCTGCCGACAGCAACACATTCGAAGCCTCCAAATGCCACAAGTTGGGGACAAGCGTTTCAACATTTTCCAAACTGAGCAACACCTTCTCAGCATAACGCTGATCCGCAGCTTTATTACTGACCAGTAACCACCTCATGGAGACAGAGTTATCTAGCACAAAACCGGTCATTTACGGCCTTCGCGCCTATAATTTTCCAGAATTTCATCTGACGTTTTATGTTTTTGTGCTTTTAAAATATTATCTATAGCTGCACGAGTCTTTACTTTACTGCCAGTATGGCTTGGCACTAAATCGGCAATCGGTTTACCCCTATTGGTGATCGTAAAGGTCTCGCCCGACTCGACTCGCCGAAGTATCTCCGGTAATTTTGTTTTTGCATCGTACGAACCAATTTCTTCGAACATAAATCACCTCCAAAACAGTATAGACCAGAGTACTAGTCTACTCATGCAAAATCAAGCGCCCAAACATACTGAGCGCTCGGAGCAAGCTGTATTCTGTATACAAAAAGCAGCTAGAACTCTAGAAATTATGCTGCTTCAAGTTTCGGGTTTGAACCGAATTCATTTTCCTCCTGAGCACCTTCCAGGCACATAAAGACAAAAACAGCAATGCCAACTAACGGAATCAATACCAATAGGAACCACCAGCCAGAACGACCCGTATCATGCAGTCGCCTTACGGTTACAGCCAGTCCAGGAATAAAAACAGCCAGCGCATATATCGCGTAAAGAATCCCTCCAGTACCGAGTACACCATCAATACCAGCCATCACACACGCCACGATAATATTAAATAAAATAAACATCCAATACTCTTTCCTTCGAGCTCTTCCTGAAAACTGCCCGTATTTTTGCAATGCACCGAAATACCATTCCATATCTTATCTCCATAAAACCCCGATTAAGTAATTAAGCAGCTTGGGGGTACCACCTAACATTTCGATAAAACACACACGCATTTTATCGCTTGTAAAAATTTAGCCAACAAGTTCACAGCAGCAATTAAAATATAAATATCAACCTAAAGAACATTCACTCACACATAAAGCGTTTGCAAAATTTTCAGCAATAAACCTGACCTATAATCTTGGCTATATGCGAAACCATACAAAAGCGAGAGAAGCTAGTCGTAGTCTCGTGTTGAAATTTAATTGAGGGAATTTAAAAGAAGAGATGCATCCATTCCAAAAACTACTCCCTAAGCCATTTTGGCCAGCGAATGAATACTGCACTATTTTTGATATTCATGCCAGCACCAAGTGCACTTGATCCTCAAAATGTGAAATATCCCCCATAGCTATCAATCAGCTTGGCACTTCGTAAAGCACTGCATGAGTGATTTTTAGCATTAGAGCTGAACCTCTGAAGGCCGATCAATGGTGTCAGACTCGATTGATCCCATTGATCCCATTCCATCGCCTTACTATACTGCCCGGCGGCACTTGCTTAACTACAGTCAAGCAGATCCGATATTTCACATTAAAAGCACTCTTCGGTACTACAACGTTATGCCCTTAAAAATTCTATTTATTCCTGTCTCTTCCGTAAAAGGGATCGGTGAGTACATGCGGTCACTGGCCTTGGCCAATGCGCTAGCAGATAAGATTGAAGGAATCGAGATACGCTTCATATTAAGCAGTGAAGTAGCGTACGCAAAAGACTGCCCTTTTCCGGTATACAAAACCCCGACCTCCCCAACCAAACACAACAGCCTGGTCACAGGCTATATCGATGAATTTAAACCCAATGCGGTCATATTCGACGCTTCTGGTCGTGCGAAGCAATTACGACACTGTAAAGACAATGGTATTGCCACTGTCTTTATCGGCCAACATACAAAAAAAATCTACAAGGGCTTACGCTGGCAGAGACTTCGCTTTACTGACCGAATATGGGTTGTACAGCCAAAGTTTGCTATTGAACCGTTAAGTTTGTGGGCCAAAACAAAAATCAGCTGGCTCGGCAAGCACAGCCCTGTGCCGATCGGCCCCATTTTTAGTCCCCCGAATCAAGAACGCTTAAGTGCCTTGCAACAACAATACGCACTTGAGCCCGGAAAATACGTCATCGTCAACGCTGGTGGTGGTGGGCATCACCGAGAATTTGAAGGTCAGCGGGTCAATACCGCCGACTTATTTGCAAAAGCAGCTGTGCTGCTGAGCAAAGCCTCTGTGCAGCAAAACAAACACTCGACCCCCAATCTTAAGACGGTAATGATCTACGGCCCCAATTACTCTGGGGCCGGGCTATCTGAGTCAGACGAGGCAATCGGCAACGGTTTAATCTCCATCCCAACACTGGCCACAGAAGACTTTAATTCGCTATTAAGCGAAGCCCATTCGGCTATATTGGGTGGAGGAAGTGCCTTATTACAAGCAATTTCATATGGTTTAGATGTTGTTGCTGTTGCCATTTCGAAAGATCAACAAGAACGCATCAGCGCCTGTGTAGATCAAGGATTAGTGAGCCAAAGCCCCCCTGAACCTGAAAAAATGGCAGCCGCACAATTCACGCTGAATAAAGCTAAGAAAGATGGCGAATCATCAAGCGTTGTTAATGGCTTGCATGCCGCACTAGAAAACTTAGAAAACTTATTAAGTACAACCACATAAACCGCTTGTATGAAGAGCCCTATACAAGCCTAAAAAAATTAGAGCAAGCAGTCTCGATAAGTTTTGCTCAACGAAGGAATTAACTTACAGGAAGCCTCCATTGAATAATATCATCCAAACCCTCCAGAAATTATTAACTCGCATATTCAGGTTTTTTGTTCCAGAAAGAATTACAGCTCCCGTAACCCAAGAAATAAAATCAACTCTCGGTACAGATGTAGTCTTTTACCGCTCGCTTTCAATCGAAGAGCAATCACTCTTTGACAAAAGAGTCATGCTCTTTCTTTCCACCACTGAAATTGTTGGCGTTGATATCGATGTTAATGACGCAGATAAAGCCCTGGTCGCCGCAAGTGCCATCATCCCTGTTTGGGCGTTTAAAAACTGGCACTACCTTAATCTCAGGACTGTCATTTTATATCCACATTCATTTAATGAATCATTTGAATATAAGAAATCCGATTCCAATATTACCGGCATGGTTGGCAGCGGTCGAATGCATGGCACAATGATTCTGAGTAAGCCCGCCCTGCACCTTGGTTTTAAAAACACACGTGACAAGCAAAATGTAGGCGTTCACGAATTTGTTCATCTGATCGATATGATGGACGGGAGTTGTGACGGGTTTCCAGAAAGACTGGCAGAATACGCATATTCCATTCCCTGGTTAAACTTAGTCGAAAATAAAATACAGCAAATTGACAATAAGGAATCAAATATTCGTCAATACGGCGCCACCAATAAACAGGAATTTTTTGCCGTGGCCAGCGAGTATTTCTTTGAACGCCCCAAAATGCTAAAAGCCAAACACCCTGAACTTTATCAGAGTTTGCAAAAGCTCTACCAACAAGATGTTGCAGAAATTCAATTAGACGTCTCCACCCGAAAAAAGGATCCCTGCCCCTGTGGAAGCGGAAAACGCTATAAAAGATGCTGTTTACCTAAGCAGTGAAACCAAAATAATAGAACCCAAACAAAGTAGCCCGATTAATATAGGGCTACTGCGATACCGGAAAATAATAGATAGCGATAATCAATAAAGCAAAACCCTACGCACCAACAAATCGCCTAATCATCTTCATTGGGATGTGATCACTCGTATCACGACCATACCATACATGCTTGATTTTTCCGCTGGTATCAATTAGAAAATCGGCAGGCACTAATTTCACATTTGGATTTTTTTTCGGCCTCCCTCCGTTAAGCATGCCCCTTACGATTCGAGGCAGCTTAAATAACAATGCTTTTAGCAGGGCCAAACTCGAGTGCTCTACCCCATACTTTTCATATAGATCCAGCCCCGGGTCACTCACTAATCGAAAGGGCCTTGGGTGCTTAGCGACAAACTGTCTCACCTCCTCAGAAGTCGAGCTGAACACAGCAATTATTTCAATATTTTTATCTTTCCAAGCCTTATAGTGATTCGTCAGTTCATACACACGTAAATTACAAAACGGGCACGCGGCATCACGGAAGAAAGACAAAATCACTTTTTTCCCCGTAAACTGGCTCAGCTGAACGGAATCTCCGTATATATCCTTCACATCGAAGTCTACTCGGTTACACGGCATTGCTAGTCTCATTTTAAATCTCCACATTCCACAGTCGTTATTGGCGTTTATACGAAAATCCATTCTGACCGGATGAAAAAGAAACTTATACGCCACAATATTAGCGTGAACGAAGCTCATTTAAGCCCCACCCCTGAAAACCACTAGCCTAGGCCCTGCTTCTGGCAAGCCCCCGATGAAACCAGGTCTAGAGCGCCAAATCCCTATTAAAACGAATCAACTAATAAGCCTCCGAAACTGTACTATTTGGTTATTTGGGTCTACATTTTTAGTTAGGCTTTTAAATATACTTAGCGAAATTACACACTACGACAGAAGAACTATATGAAAATTGAAGACGAGCCCCAAGCAGGACTTCCATTTACCCTGCAAATGCGCATTATCGGGGCTGTGATACTCAGCGTACTGGCATGCTTAACCCCAGGCCTTTTTCTCGAATCAGGTATGACAGCAGCAATTTCAGGGCTTGTGGTTGGCTCTGTCGTTGGCATTATCGGTGCAATTATGATCGCCTCTCCTTGGCGCCAGGCCATCGACGACGCAAGAAAGCATGTTGAGCATGACCCTAGAGCTCTCGCCTCATTCAACGACCGTAAGGACGAGCTCAGCGCACTACTTTTAGCTCAACACATTCTCTCATCTAAGTTAAATTCTGTTATCAGTCGACTCGATGATGCGTCAAAAAACCTCCAATCCGTATCGACCGAAACAGCTGCCATAGCAGAATCTACTGCGCAAGACATGAACCGCCAGAAAGCGGAGGTCGAACAGGTTACGACAGCCATTACGGAAATGACCTCCACCGTTAATGAAGTTGCTCAAAATGCTTCTGAAGCTGCTAATGCCACCGAAAATGCCAGACAGCAAGTCCAGCAGGGGAAAATAGTTGTCGAAAAAGGCATATCCACCACCAATCAACTAGCTGGATGCGTTCAGGAAGCTGCTGACGTAGTCACCAGCCTCGCAGATGTTACCGATGCCATTGGCGGCGTGGTTGAAATGATTCGTAACATTGCAGAGCAAACCAACCTACTCGCCCTCAACGCCGCGATCGAAGCAGCTCGTGCCGGCGAACAAGGTAGAGGATTCGCAGTTGTAGCAGACGAAGTCCGTAGTTTGGCCAGTAAAACTCAATCGTCTACCGATGAAATTCAAGGCATGATTCAAGAACTACAAGGCGCGACTGAAAAAGCGGTTGAAGCAATGAATCAAGGCAAGCTTGTATCAAAAGATAACGAGCAGCATTCCTCACTAATGGGCGAGTCTCTCGACAGCATCGATCGGGCCGTCAACATACTTTCTAATATGGTTCTACAAATTGCAACGGCAGCTGAAGAGCAAGGCACCGTCTCAGAAGAAATCAACCGCAACATCTGCAATATCAACGAGCTGTCCGATAAAACTCAACGCAGCACCATGGACTCCCACGATAGCATCGATAAACTCACCCAGCAGATACATAAATTACAAGAGATCGTGACTCAGGCTAAATAACCCACCATAAACGGACATCTCCGGTTATGGTTGATCAAAGGTTAGGGCTTCAGCCCTAACCTTTACATCTTTCTTTACCTTCCCCGCTCTTTATTGACCCGAGGTTACTCCCCAGACTCATTCCACTCACAGCGTTTCAACGTCGATACTCAACATTCAGAACTAACCCTAACCATTTAAAGAAGCTAAACGCGGTTTTATTTTATATAAACCGAAATATAGTATTCAGTAAACACTAATGCCATACGATTTATTCGAGCGTTTTTACGCTCAATTTACACATCAAGGACGGGGGACGGGGGACGGGGGACGGGGGACGGGGGACGGGGGACGGGGGACGGGGGACGTTTTAATATTAGAAATATAGAGTCAAGAATGAAGTCATTTATTACGTCCTTTGCGGCAATCGCCTTTTGCACAGCCGCGTTACTGTCGCCGCCCTCGGCATTGTCTGGCGAAGCGAAACAATGCCCTGACTTTTTAAATCATGAATACCGCCAGCTACACAACACTAAGCTAATTAATCTATGCGACTTCTATACAGGAATGCCTATTCTCTTCGTTAACACTGCCAGCCACTGTGGTTTTACTCGGCAATTTGGGCCTTTAGAGCAACTGCATACAAAATACAAAGACCAAGGCTTAACCATCATCGGCTTTGCATCTGACGATTTTAGGCAAGCCGCCAAAGACGAAGCTGAGGCGGCCAGTGTTTGCTATAAGAATTATGGGGTGACTTTTACCATGCTTGCGCCAACGTCAGTGAAGGGGAAAGACGCAAACCCAACCTTCAGCTATTTAGCTGACAAATCGAGATCACCCAGCTGGAATTTTAATAAGTATTTGGTGGCGGGAGATAAGGTTGCCCACCTTAGCAGCAGAGACAAACCACTAGGCTCGAAACTAGAAGAAGCTATCTCGAAAGGTTTAGAAAAAGTGAAAGAAGATAGAGCCAAGGAAGGAAGAAAAACAAATATCTCGTCAGCGAATTAACTCGCTGACGATGTAATACAAAGTATACGGCTTGCCATCGCTCTCAGCCCACTCCAAGAACCCTAAACATGCCTACCTGGCTTAGTCACTTTGGAGAGCCTGGTTTTAAAACGCAACGCCAAACAAGCATTACTTCCTTAGCAGCTAAAAATAATATGGGCCGCTCAGCTATCAGAGCAACGCATCAATACCCTTTTGATCCACCATATTCAGCAACTTAAGTGAAGGGCCATTCGGCTTTTTAGCTCCCTGCTCCCATTTCTGAACCGTCGATTTGCTGGTATTTAAGTACGCAGCAAACACACCTTGACTGGCCTTACTTTTTACTCGGATACGTTTTATTTGCTCTGCACTGTAAGTCTTTATCGGCGGGAGGCAAAGAGCATCAAACTCTCGCAGGGTAACGTCATTCATCACACCCGCCTTATGGAGGCCTTTCGCACTTTCATGGACGACGTCTAAGATTGATTTATCCATTATTTTCCACCTTTATCATTGCTCCGCTGCTCACGGCTTTATTTAATTCTCTATCGCTGTAACTTAGTAGTGTAGCGGCATATAGTTTAAGGGCTTTAAGCTCTTTATCCGTAATATTGGCCCGAGTACTTTTAGCAAAACCATAGACAAAAAACGCCTTATCTCCGACCTTGTATGCCAACAAAGTCCGTGCGCCACCACTTTTACCTCGACCACCAACGGCCACGCGCTTTTTAAATACATGGCCACCCAGGTCAGCATCCACCAAGCCGTTATCCATTTCGCCAACGGCAAACAACAAGACCTCATCGCTCAACCCCTCCCTTGCCGCCCACTTACTGAACGATTTGCTTTTATATACCTGCATGTACCGGCCTTTTTAGCTAACCCAAAGTGTAACACCTAGTACCACACGGTCAACCCAACTTTGCAACAGAATAAAAGGCACGCACAGAAAACAACTGTCCATACATACAGCCGCAATATATAATGGCAAGATTAATCAAGGATCGACAAACATGCCAAAACCCCGTAAACACCTTATTTCACTAGACGCAACGCCCTACTATCACTGCGTATCACGCTGCGTTCGTCGTACCTTTTTATGTGGATTCGACCACCACACCAATACCGATTACGAATATAGACGACAATGGATTGAAGAGCGCATCCATTTACTAGCGAAGCACTTTGCCGTCGACGTCGCAGCGTTTGCCATCATGAGCAACCACCAACACCTTGTATTACATATAAATAAGGCTAAGAGCCTAAACTGGAGCGACCAAGAAGTTTGCCAGCGCTGGCACAACATCTATAAAGGCACTGTACTCACGCAAAGATATTCAAGAAAGGAAGCGTTGAGCGAAGCCGAACTGACTGCAGTAAAAATGAAATTAGACCTATGGAGAGAGCGCTTATGCAGTATCAGTTGGTTCATGCGGGCATTAAATGAACCTATCGCTAGACAAGCCAATGCA
Source organism: Agarilytica sp. (assembly GCA_033852175.1). Classification (GTDB taxonomy): domain Bacteria; phylum Pseudomonadota; class Gammaproteobacteria; order Pseudomonadales; family Cellvibrionaceae; genus Agarilytica. The sequence goes on along the minus strand of JAWSUY010000006.1, from coordinate 141,526 downwards.
GAAGATAAATGTACAGGCTCTTTCTGGGAAAGCCGTTTTAAATCTCAAGCCCTATTGGATGAAAAAGCACTCATTGCTTGCCTCGCCTATGTTGACTTAAACCCCGTGCGAGCGAAAATGGCTGAGACGCCCGAAGACTCAGAACACACCTCCATCAAGCTTCGCTGCGAAACACTAAAAGAAAAAGAAGCTCCAGAACAACCAGATACGCTAATGCCTTTTGTCGGTAACCCTAGAGAGCCCATGCCAGCAGGCCTACCTTTTCACCTTGAAGATTATATTAAATTAGTAGATTGGAGCGGGAGAATTATTAGGGCGGGCAAGCGCGGTTATATTAGTAATTCCCACCCTCCAATTATAGACCGGCTGGATATTGCTCCCGAAACATGGATTAATTTAGTTACACAATTCGAAAACCGCTTTAAAGGACTTGTTGGCTCAGCCAAACAGCTAAAACGAGCGGCTCCGTTACTGGGGTTTAAACGAACACCAGGGCTCAACACGTGTAATGCATTCCTGCATTAGCGCCGACCTAAACCACCAAGCAAATATTTGTACTGGCCAACTCGCTAGGGCACAGCTATGTCCAATATCTGTCAGTATTCGACCTTCACAAAACTATTCGCGCCAAACAAATAGAAACCCAAAAATATAAAACCGAGAGGCTCCACCATAATTTCATGTGTAGCGCCCTCGGTTATTTTTCTTAATGATGACTGTCTAGATTATTTTTATAATGATGACTGTCTAGATTATTTTTTAGGTTATTTCCCCACAAAGGTTATCGCGCCAAACAAATAGAAAACCAAACAATATAAAAACCGAAATACCCCACCATGATTTCGGTGGGGATCTCGGCTATTTTTCTTAACGATGCCTGTCTCTTTTATTCTGTTTGTCTCTTTTATTCTGTTTTGGTAAAACCATCGTAAACCAGCCGAATCGTACGATAGATAATTTGGTCTATCGTACGACCTCAAAGTGGCGCTCTACATCTACACTAAAATTTAGGGAACTCCCATTCGCACACATAAGTAAACGTCTCCAAATTAAAACAAAAATCTACCCAGTTCGAAAAATCAAAAACTTGCCCTTTAACCACAGAATTTTCAACAGAAGTTATAGTAATGCCATCGGAAGATATTCGCTCACTCCGCCAAACAAGCTTAAACAGATCAAAAACATATAGGTCCGTATTATTACAAGCAACAAAACACCCGAAAACGTCAGAGGCATAGATGTTAGTTAAGTTTCCTATTTCACTATCCGCAATCAATACCCTTTTATTAATGTCAAAAAGATAACCTCGCCCTTGCGCTACAACAAATAAAACTGACGCTATACGTTCAGCTTTTGTTGTCGTTCCTGCTCCAACACTAAATTTTGCACAATACTCAGAATAATTATCATCAAGAATCTTAATAACAATAAAATCTGTTCCAGAGCCACACTCATATTCTTCATATTCACCAGATAAAGGCTGGCCAGTTAAAATTTCAAACTCCATAAATCACCTACTTAGGATTAAGAGGTCTAAACATTCTATGATCTATGATGCCCGATCGATGTACACCTATCTCATAGTGACCTTTATAAAGTTTACTCCCCCCATACATAGAGCCTTCCATGCGATACATTCGATAGCCACTACTAAAAACCTGCGGCTTAGTTGTTAATACCATTTTGTCTATTGAAGTAGGGAACTTATGAAAACCCCCATCTTGTGCAGCTCTTTGCCACACTCTAGGATGATACCCAAGTTTAAAATCAGTCTTAGTTAATGCAGACCCAGTATTAGGAATACTAAGCTTCCCAGGAACCGCACCACCTCCAGAACCTAAAAATTGAATGAGAAATTTTTCACTCTCTGTAAATGTGCTGGCAGTTCCTTCATATTGGTCAATGCCTGTTAGTGCTCCCCACTCTCTAGCATTGTATGCAGAGAACAAGTTTACTCGATCCCATAGGCTCGGCCCCTTTTGCGCAGCTGAAAATCCACCTAACCCTCCCTCACCAAAACTAAATGCACCAGGAAGCCCTGAAAGCCCACTAGAATTCAGCGCTCCATCCCCTCCAAGACCAATCGCTTTCATATAAGCCTGAAGCTGAACTTGATTATAGGCATTATCTCCTACCATTGATAAGAACGCCCTAGCAATGTCTCCAATATCCGCATCTAGATTTACAAAGAAATTCATGCCCGACCCGCCTTCCGAAATCAGCTGCCCATCTTCGTATTTAATTTCGTAGGAATTCCCTTGAAGGCCTGGGTCAATAATGACATTGTCTGGCACGTCAATCCACACAATGCCACACCTTGAAGCAGGACACGAAACATCGCTAACCCCCTCAAACCCGCTAGGATCCGTCATGCTCAACGGATTATTCCAAACATAAGCATATCGATTAAAACTTTGAGTATTACTGGGATCCTGAACTAATGGATCAACACTTAAAAATCGCCCCAAACCAGGATCATAAACCCGCCCATTCATATGAATTAAGCCAATCCCATCCAAATGCTCATGCCCGGTAAACCCTTTGCGCGTATCACTAGGCTGATAACTCGTATCCAAAATACTCCCAGCCCAACTCTCGTCCTGCCTCAAACCCCAAGGATCATTCGCCATCCACTCACTAAAATCAGCACTGCCAGCGTTTTCATCGGTCTTAGCAACAATAGAACCCAAATTATCGTGGTGTAAATAACGCGTATAAATATCACTAATCGCGTCGTTTTCTTCTTTCCACACGTGCAAGGCAATATCCCCTACATAATGCACATGCGAAGTAATGCCATCCTCTTCTCGTTTTTCATAAATTCCGCTGACATAGAAAGTCGTGATCGCGTCGTTATCGACACGCCTAATCCGATTCTGATCTGAACTATAAGTAATATCGACGGTATTACCGTCTTGACTCATAAACTTAGGCTTATCAAAACTGGTGTAAGTAATACTGCGTCCATCGCCACTGGTGATATTGCCGTTATCATCGTAACCATACGTCCCACCCAAAGTCGTACTGACTAGCTTGTACGGGTTTGCCGAATCGTAAGTATAAGTATTAGCAATATTCCCATCCATGAGTCGAGTAATAATATTGCCCAACGCATCGTAGTCCACATCGGTATCACTAACACTACAACTGCCTTCACGCGACGCTTTCAGCCGGTTAAGTGTGTCGTAACAAAAAGCTTGTACAAAACCGACACCTACACGCTGATCCGTGCGCTCCTGTAAATTACCTAACTCGTCATAAATAAAGTCTTGGTTTTGCACGACTAACGTAGTGCTGTGGCTCATGGCATGAATTGAATTAACGCGCCCAGTCGCAGGATCATACTCACGCGTCGTGATAACGCCGTTACCCTGTTCGCTAGAGGTTACATTACCAAAAGCGTCCGCCGCCGTAGCTTCCCACAACGAACTTCCACTAAGTGCGTCGTTAATTTGATCGCGATAACCATAAGTATTGTAGTGATTGACCACGGTATAACCCGTCGGATATTCAATAGCTACCGGACGGTTATAGGCGTCATAGTGTGTTTCGGTATCGTAGGTCTCACCCTGGATTGTGGTGCGACTTTGTGACGGTAAACCGTAGGCGTTGTATTGATAAGTTTCGGTATACACGAATCCCTCGGTATCGAATCCGGAAACACCGTTCACGAGCCCTTTACCATTATCTGCACCATCGTAACTCCAGTTGTGGGTACGCACACTGGTATTTGCTTCGGTCGCATCATCAATGCGTCGCTTTTGTCGACCAAGAGCATCGTAGGTAAATGCCGTCTGCTGAAGATTAGCATCAGTACTCGTCACCATAAGGTCGAGACCATTGTAGGTATAGTCAATGCGGCCTGCCGAAGAGTCATCCAAATATTCTTGTCGGCCTAAAAGGTCGTAACCCATGGTAGTAATAACATCCACCGATACATCATGTCCGCTAACAAGGGTTTGAATAAGGTTGCCGAAAGGATCGTAGCTGTATTCAATCTCAGAACCCAGATTGTCTTGAGTCCGAATATTTTGACCAATAGCGTTATTCCATTGCACACGCTGCTGGAGAAGAGCGTTGGTCACCGTAGTTTCAAGACCATTGTATTGCGTTGCGGTTAAGCCAGTGTCGGGAGCCGTAACATGGGTGGCACGCCCTAAGCCATCGTAATCATATTCCGTATCGTAGCGATAACCGCCATCATAAAATGGTTGTGAAGTGAATTCGACACGGCCTGCGGTGTTGTAAGCTATTTGAGTAAAACTTACTTGACCAGTAAGGCCGATGACACGCTGACCAACGTCACGACCAAAGGCATCAAAATAACTACGTTGCGACGATGCGCCGGTCGCTTTACTGTGCACGTAGAAACGCGCCTTATCGCTCTGCGCCTCGCAGTTGTCACACACGTAATAGTTATTGACCACAGAGGTTAGATCCGCGGAAGTCACCGTATCAATACGCCCCAAGTCATCGAAGGTGGTGGTGGTGGTCAGGTCGTTGATGTCGGTATAACTTTTTAATTCACCAAAACGGCCATCCATGACGCTGACGGTTTGTTGATTTAATGCATTGGTCGTTGTAATAGTCCGCGTACCATCATCTTGATAAATGACACCAACCGTTGAGCTGCGCGAACCGAACCCTAAACCTGAAGTATCGTTCCACGCTTCAGAAATCGTCCCAGGTGTCCCGTAGACGTCATAACTAGACAGCGTAGTAGTATGCGTTAAACTCGTATTATTAGGCTCACGCGTTTCAGTTAACGGTAAACCGTCGGCGTTATAAGTCGCCGCTTGTTCACGCGTTAAGCTTTGCAACGTACCCCCTGCATCAGGTGCAGTGGCTGTCGTTTTGGCATTCGTAACAAGACCCAGCACCCACTTTTCATCACTGGTTTTATTTTCGTATTGCTGTTTATTAGTCGTAGTAAAAATATGGCTACCATCGCAAGTAAGCGATGCAGTTTGATGAACGTTACCAAAACTGTCGTATGCGGCATGCGCTGTAGTCACCACACTCACACTGGCTTGTGGACTATCGACACAGCTCGTCGCAGCTGTCCCGGCATAACTGAGTACAGAGGAAGAACTTTTCGCGATCGCCGCAGCATTAAGATCGTTAGCCGCGGTATGGCTGGCGACACGATGAATGCTGTAGTGCGGGCTATTAGCGCCCACACCAGTATCAATATCATCCGCTATCGTTTGCACCTGCCACTGATTAACCGTATCGGATATTTGCTGAAACTCTCCGTCGTTATTAAATGCATAACGTGTCGTTTTTAAGAGCAAACCCGCAGCGTTAAAGTTATCACCTATTTCCTGACTGTACTCGGAAATAACACGACTACGCTCACCGGTAGTCCCCACAACACGATCCATCTGAACTTTTTTAAACCCTAACGACCCCCAACCCGAACGATGACGTAAATGACCCGTGTAACGGTAACTAGTTTGGATAATCCCTCCCAAACTCCGATCACCTAAGTTTGTATAAGTCGTCTCAACAAGCTGTCGGTTACGTGCCACCCGAGACGAAAAGTTGGTTGGCGTACCTGCCCGCCCAATCGCAATCGTTTCATCGATCATCCGCTCAAAAGTCGCGATAGTACCACTGGCAATTTGATTTGAAGGTGCAAGTGTATGTACATTCGGGTCAGTAATCGGACGATAGCTCACACCAACTGAATTTTCGTCATTGGTTTGGAACGAGGTAATAAGATGAACAGGCAAACGGTTAACGGCAATTCGATTTCCGAGTTGGTTTACATGCCATTCTTCCGATGGGATGTCCGGCCTTTCCGACAATCGAATATCGGATGAGCCATTATCATCAATATCCATTCCCGCAAATGCATTACCATACAATCCCACTAATGCCACCGGAGAGGCAAAATGCGTCCCCATGTTATAGGCCACCTCCAAAGCAAAATCATCGACACGAATTACCATATCGAGCTTACCGTCGACATTGATATCAATAAGAGAAAACGGCGGTGACTGCCAATGCTGAGGCGTTATATCTTCGTCTAGCCATACACTATATGCCTCAAACTGCTGACCGCTATTTAAGGCAACTTTGACTTTGTTTTTATCGGCCCAAACAATATCGGGCAGGCTATCACCATTAATGTCAGCAAACTGCATGTGACCTTCAGGTATCACGACATACCCGAAATCCGCCCGCCGAGTCCAGGTAGGACCGGCAACAACGCCGCCCAACCAGGTCGCTTGCGCGTTAAATCCCGAACCGTTATTGAGCAACACCGCGGTTGCACAGAAATTGCCATCGGGATCACTCCCAGTACTGTAGTAATCACAATTAACAAGGTCCAATAGGCCATCGCCATTCATATCTAGCATTTTTAGTGTGTTGGGCTGAATGCCCTCACCTTGCCCCCACAGTTCAAAATCACCAAAATGCCCATTCCCTTCATTAATGGAGACCTCATAATCCTTATCTATACCACGAGGAAGCGGCGTGACGCCATCGCTATACTTACGGTAACGAAGCATATCTGGGAAGCCGTCACCGTTAAAATCACGACGCATAATTTGGTATGAAACACCCTCGATAACAGTGCCGCCAGCACCGCCGGTTAAAGGAGTCGGTTGCGCAAAGCCATTTTCAGAACCGTAACTTACTGAGTCGCCAGGATATGAATTGGTCACGACTAAAATATCCTTAAAGCCATCAGCATTAATATCTCCGATTCCTTGTATAGGCGCCCGTAAATCGCTCAAGGTTGTGATTAATTGAGAAGTACTTTCCGTAAACTCCTCCCCTTGTTCAAGCAGGTACAGACTCAAGGTAATTCCGGTATCCGAGTTATAGGACGACTTAACAATAAGATTTTCTTTCACGCCATCACCATCAAAATCTCCGATTCTAAGACGCTCAGCATAATCATCATTAACCCCATCAACAATTGTCCGCTCATCAAAACCAAAGCTCGATTGTCGGCGTGATGACCACGTTAACGTTAATGGCTCAGTACATTGAACAGAAAAATAATCGTAGCAAACTTTAATGCCACTGAGTCGACTGAGCTCTACTGGGTCTGCATATTCAACACCATCGAATTGCTGATAATTTAATTCGTATTGTCTAACTAACGAACCATCGGCAAGGACTTCGATACGATTTAAGCGCTGGTCTGTTTTATAAAATACACCCGCCCAATAACCGGAACTAATATCGACGCGATCCTGATAATGGAAGACAACACTGTGGCTAACCCCATCGGCATTACTGTCTTCGTTTTTAGTGTATTCAATTCTTTGTATTCTGTGACGCCCATTGTCGAGGTCTTTTTCGTAGTGATAGGTCATGTAGTTGTCAGCAATATCGGTAATCCGATTAATATGCCAATCAACGTAGGAAGTCCCGTCGCGGCTTTCTCGACGCGCATCATCTCTAACACCGTACTGAACTTCACGACCATTTTTTAAAAAGACCGTAAAACCACCATCATCATTAGCAACAATTTTCTTGTAGCTTTCACGTTCAGTTCGATATTCTCCTGGCGAGGTTTCCACTAAACGCTGGCCGTCTAAACACATTTTGAAATCATCACCATCCTGAGTGCTGGACCGGTAACCGTCACGGACAAGACTGGCAGAACAACGATGAATGCGGGATAAACCACTGACATTCCAACCCCAGCCAACTATTCCGTTGGTCGCACCACTGTTGTAGGCAATCGATAAATTCGGCTGCATGCCGCGTATACCAGGCGGAACATCCACTGGCACACTGTAGCTAGCATTACCACTCGCACCGACCTGAAGAGAACCATTAACGTAACCCATAAAGGTCTCGCCTGCGCTCAAGTCATCGGCTGGATCAACCGGAACAGGAAATTCAGAGTCATTCGGAAAAACAACAATACTGGATGAATCACTAACACTGCCCACAGCGTTATCGCACGAGACTGTTTTTTCATGAACCGCTGCATTATTTAATGTGACAAGGCGACTGCCGCTGTTTTCAACACTGCCACCGTCTAAATAACAGTTATACGCATTTTGACCCGCCCACGAGAACGTAGCGGTCTCACCAACAAATGTGCTTGTTTTATCCCAAGAAACCTCAACAGTGGGCATTGCCGGAAACGCAACAGAGACCGTTGCCGTTGCGGAGGTACTTCCCTGGGCATTCACACATACAAGCGTTTTGCTAACCGTAACATCGGTATCAAATGTGAATTGGCGAGAGCCGTTAACGCTGACACTAACATCATCTAAGGTACAGCTAGCCGTATCCGTGGTGTTCCAACTGAAGGTTGCTGGCAGCCCAACCAAAACATTACTTGTATTCCAAGAAACATTAACAGTGGGTTTTGGAGGAACTCGATCTGCGGTCATAACCAAGACCTTGCTCACACTGCCACCACCGATAACGTTACAGGTTACCGTCATCGACTTTGTCCACACTTGAGGGAAGGATTCATATGTCCACCCGGATAAAGTCACGGGTTTACTGCCGCTTGTACCCGAGATAGCCACCCCACTACCACTACAACTGCTGGTCATAACGGAACCCCAGTTCAGGGTAAATTCTTGATTGGTAAAGGTAAGAGCTCCGGGGCTCGCTGTCAGTGACACGCTGGCTTTTGGAATCGTCACCCTACGTGCTGCCGCATAACTTCCGCACACACCGTGGTTACATGCCACGACCTGGTAATCGTAATAATTATCGGCGGTTTTAGTGAAACCGGCCGAACGTAAAGTGCCGCTATACACCGTTGACCAGCCACCGCCGTTGGCACGCTCTTGCAAACGATACTCGGTAAGCGGGCCTGAAGAAGCGCCCCAAGAAACTGTATATATTCCTGTACTCGCCGTTGACGGCGCCGATATCGCACCGGGGGTTCCTGGTGCAGGGTAGGTCACAGAAATGGATGCCGAGCGAGAGGTTGATCCCTCTGCATTAGTACACACCACCGTTTTACTGACAGAGCCATCACTAGAGAATGTCGTCGACTGAGAACCGCTAACACCGACTGTGCTGCCATTTAATTCACAACTGCTAGTATCGGCGGTGCTCCAACTAAATATTGCCGACTGCCCGACCAACGCACTGCTTACACTCCAAGAAACATTGACTGTAGGTTTTGGTGGAATTCTATCCGCCGTCATCACCAGTGTTTTACTCACACTGCCGCCGCCAATTATGCTACATGAAATACTAATCGATTTTGTCCAGAGATCCGGAAGCGATTGATACGCCCAGCCGGACAAGGTCACGGATTTACTGCCGCTTTTACCCGAGAGAGAAACCCCACTGCCGCTACAACTGCTTGCCATAACGGAGTTCCAACTCAGGGTAAATCCCTGGTTGGTTAAACTAAGCGACGCAGGACTTGCCGTCAGTGTCACACTGCCTTTTGGAATCGTCACACGACGCACGGCCGTATAACTTCCGCACACACCGTGGTTACATGCAACTACCCGGTAATCGTAATATTTATCGGCAGTCTTAGTGAAACCGGCCGAACGTAAAGTACCGGTATATACGGTTGACCAGCCACCGCCATTCGCACTCTCTTGCAAACGATATTCAGTAAGTGGCCCAGAGGAAACTCCCCAAGAAACCGTATAAATGCCAGTACTCGCCGTAGACGGTGCCGATATCGCGCCGGGCTTTCCAGGTGCAGGATAAGCGACAGAAATCGTATCGGATCGTGTGGTCGAGCCTTGCGCGTTGGTACAAACTACAGTTTTAGTAACAGAAGCATCACTAGAAAACGTTGTGGATTGGGATCCATTGACACTGACGGTACTGCCATTTAATTTACAACTGCTGGTATCGGCAGTGGACCAACTGAAGGTTGATGACTGCCCGACTAAAGCACTATTAGCATTCCAAGAAGCGTTGACTGTTGGTTTTGGCGGCACTCTATCCGCCGTCATCACCAGCGTTTTACTCACACTGCCGCCGCCAATCACACTACACGAAATACTAATCGATTTTGTCCAGAGATCCGGAAGCGATTGATACGCCCACCCGGACAAGGTCACGGATTTACTGCCGCTTTTACCTGAGAGAGAAACCCCACTGCCGCTACAACTGCTTGCCATGACGGAATTCCAACTCAGGGTAAATGCCTGGTTGGTTAAACTAAGCGACGCAGGACTTGCCGTCAGTGTCACACTGCCTTTTGGAATCGTCACACGACGCACGGCCGTATAACTTCCGCACACACCGTGGTTACATGCAACTACCCGGTATTCGTAATAGTTATCCGCAGTTTTACTAAAGCTGGCCGAACGTGATGTGCCGGTATAAACCCTTGACCAACCGCCGCCATTCGCACGCTGATCTAAACGGTATTCGGTCAGCGGTCCTGAAGAAGCGCCCCAAGAAACAGTATAACTTCCTGTACTCGCCGTTGAGGGTGCCGATATCGCACCGGGCCTGCCCGGTGCAGGGTACGTGACAGAAATAGTATCTGAACGTGAAGTTGAGCCTTGCGCGTTAGTACAAACGACTGTTTTAGTAACAGAGCCACTGCTAGTAAACGTTGTGGACTGGGAACCATTAACACTGACAGTACTGCCATTTAATTTACAACTGCTAGTATCGGAAGTGGACCAACTGAAGGTTGATGACTGCCCGACTAATGCGCTATTAGCATTCCAAGAAACATTAACCGTGGGTTTTGGTGGCACTCTATCTGCCGTCATTACCAACGATTTACTCACACTGCCGCCGCTATTTGCGCTACATGTCACACTGATAGTTTTTGTCCAGACTTGCGGGAGCGATTGATACGCCCAACCAGACAACGTAACAGATTTACTTCCGCTTTTGCCTGAGATGGAGACCCCACTGCCGCTACAAGAGCTTGTCGAAACAGAATTCCAGCTCAGCGTAAAAGGTGTTGTCGTGAAGGGTAGAGATGAAGGACTCGCTGAAATGGAAACACTGGCGGGAGGGGTTGTTACCGTGACTGTGACTGTGCCCATTAACGCAGGAAAGCAGCCCCAGCCGGGGTAGCACTGACCCAGACTTTCTGAATGCACCCTATATTTGTAAGTGCCGGCGGCTTTTCCCGAAAATGAATAGCTACGCGCAGAGCCACGATAAACCCTGCCGTTATTAATATTGTCTTTTACTTCAAGTAAATCGACAGTCCCACCGCCGGAGGACCAGCTAATGGTATAGCTGCCTGTTGTACTTGTACTGGTCGAAGCAGATACCGCCGACCAAGAATTCCCCGAAACAACCAACGAAAAAAGAAACAATCCCAAAAATAGAATGCGTTGCATACCCTTCCCCAAACTTAAAAACGAAACTCCACGCGCAGAAAAACCCGCAAGCGTCTAACACGCTTGTTTAAGAAAGTAGTGACCGGAAAGTACATGATACTGGACACCATCCTTAGCGGGAGATCTGACCCCTTTTATGTGACGCGTAAACTATCATTACACTTCACGAAATTCAACATCCCTAAAACATATTGGCGCGAGAATAGCCTTTAACGCATCATTTGATTACTCAAAAAAACAAACAGACTCAATATACATGCTTAACATGTGTTTATTATTCGCAAAAAGAGTAAGGAAAGTAAGAAAAATAAGAAACAAAATGCGACGCAACTATAAACCTCTGCGTCACAATAGGAAAAGTTAGAATCAGTCGATAAATAAAGGACTACCTAATAATAACTGAACAGGTTAACTTACCGCCGATGCAATACCCAGTATTCGACTGACCATTGCTCTCAGCCCATTACCACGCGAAAGGCTAAGATGCTTCAGCAACCCCAAGCTTTCAAAATACGGCTCTATTTCAAAAGCCAAAATATCCGCTGGTGTTTTCCCGTTATAGGCGGCCAACACAACACCAAGCAAACCTTTTACAATAAACGCATCACTATCAACATCAAGCCAAATACGCCCATCTTGAATCGTTGAATCGATCCACACTTGGCTTTGGCAACCTCGAACGAGGTGAGCCTCATCCTTTTTATCGGCGGCCATCACTGGCAACTCTTTACCTAGGTCAATAATATATTTGTAGCGCTCTTCCCAGGTATCAAAAAAACCTAAGGTATCAATTATATCTTCGCTGGTAATGCTTGAACCAAATGGGCTTTCTTGTGCAGTCATGGTTTTTTTAAACGGGTTATAGGTTACGGGGTACGGGGTACGGGGTACGGGGTACGGGGTACGGGGTACGGGGTACGGGGTACGGGGTACACGATACTAATAAAACATACCGGTTTCTAGCTGCGCTTCTTCGGACATCATATCGCGGTGCCAGGGGGGATCAAAGACAAGATCAACGATTACGTTTTTTACGTTCGGCACGAGTCTCACGCGGTATTCTACGTCACCAACCAATACTGGCCCCATGCCACATGCGGGAGCTGTCAGGGTCATCTGGATCGTAACAGACTCACTCGCTTGATCGATGACGACGGAGTAGATCAAACCTAAGCTTCGTAAATTAACGGGGATTTCTGGATCGTAAATTGTTTCCAATGCTTCCCAAACTTGGGCTTCATGAATGCTGCCATCGCCGCAATCTGAAAATGAAAGTTCGTATTTTTCTAAACCTAAGGCATCGGCATCTGTACCGTCTACGCGTAGCATATTGCCTTGGTAAACAATCGTGTAATTGCCGCCTAAGGATTGGGTAATCGTGACAAAAGTGTTGGCAGGGATCGTCATTGGGTCACCAACCGGTACAAGCCGCGCTGGACATTCTCGTGCGGTTGCGACCATACGTTGTTCTGACATAATTACTCTCTAACTTTTTGGGTATTTTCTAATACGTCCAAACAGGACGCCGACTATGGCTTGACGCTAAACGACTCGCCACAACCACACATATCTTCAACGTTGGGATTATTGAGGACTAAATTTTTATTGAGGCCTTCTTGAACATAATCGATCACCATGCCATTAAGCGCCGACAAATGCTTAGGGTCCAAATAAATCATTACGCCATTATCTTGAGGAAGAGAAAGATCCCCTTCTTCTGGCGTCTCAACTTCATCGATAACGTATTTGAAACCCGTACAGCCACTTTTCTTTAGACTGATACGCAAAGAACTTTCAGTTCTCTTACTCAGCGTGCGTGCAAAATGCTCGGCTGCTGCTGGCGTCACCGATATTGCCTGTTGAGCACTAAATGTTTCAACTGTCATAGTTCTTCTCCTAAATATTTGTCGCTAACAAATATGTACTCGAAATTATTCACACTAAAAATTCCAATACTTTTTTCAACGCTTCAAACAAACGATCAATATCCTGCTTGGTGTTATACATGGCAAAGGATGCCCGTACGGTACCAGGAAGGTCGAAGCGGTCCATTAAGGGCTGCGTACAATGATGTCCGGTTCGCACAGCGACACCTTGCTGATCGAGTAACATGCCGATATCCGCGGGATGTGTACCTTCGATCACAAAACTGAATACACCCGTGGCCGTTTTTGATTCTCCGATACGACGTAAACCGGGTATATCTGCAGACTTCGCTATCGCATACGCCAACAATGCATTTTCGTGTTTTTCCACTTCAGCACGATCAAAACTCATTACGTAATCAACTGCTGCGGCTAAAGAAATCGCTCCGCAAATATCGGGCGTACCCGCTTCAAATTTGTACGGCAAACAATTAAAAGTTGTTCCTGCGAAACTCACCTTCTCGATCATCTCACCACCAAAATGGTAGGGAGGCATCTCGTTGAGTAACTCTTCTCGCCCCCACAGCACGCCGATACCGGTAGGCCCGTAGAGTTTATGACCCGAGAAGACATAAAAGTCACAATCTAAATCTTGAACATCTACGGGGAAATGCGCCACGGCTTGCGCGCCATCAACCAGGACTTTCGCACCAACTTTATGCGCAAGTTCAATAATTTTTTTAACGGGATTTATAGTCCCCAAAGCATTCGACACTTGATTTAACGCGATAAGTTTAACATTTTTATCCAGTAACATTTCGAATGCATCTAAATCTATTTCACCAAGATCAGAAACGGGCAAAGCCACAAGTTCTGCATGACGCTCATCTGTCAGCATTTGCCAGGGCACGATATTAGAATGATGTTCTAGCTCGGAGACAATAATTTTATCGCCTTCTTTTATGTTCACTCTTCCCCAAGTGGACGCAACAAGGTTAATACCTTCGGTCGTTCCTCGCGTCCAAACGATTTGATCTGAACTGGGACTGTTAATAAAGTTCGAGAGTGTGGATCGTGCTTCTTCAAACTTTTGCGTGGCTAAATCACTAAGTGAATGGGCACCACGATGAACGTTAGAATTGTAAGAACGATAGTAATCCGTAATCGAGTCAATCACAGCGTTCGGTTTTTGCGTAGTCGCAGCATTATCGAGATAGACAAGCGGATGCCCGTTGACCTCTTGCGACAAGATCGGGAAATCGGCCCTTACAGACTTAACATTATACGAACTCGTTTTCGTCATTTCTTCTACTACTTCCATTACGGCTGCAACTCACCTAAATCGGACTCACGGGAGAATAACTCCGCGAGCTGAGGTCGTAAAAAATCTGCGATAGGTTCATCGCGTATTTTATTAATCAGTTCATTAATAAAACCAAAACTCAACATCATACGCGCTTCTTTTTCAGAAACGCCTCGTGTCATAAGATAGTGCATCGCACCATCGTCAAGCTGGGAGACTGTCGCCCCATGCGCGCACAGAACATCGTCCGCATAAATTTCCAACTCTGGCTTCGTGTCGATTTCAGCTTTATTACTGGTGAGCAAGTTTTTGTTGCTCAGTTGAGCAAAGGTCTTTTGTGCGTCTCGGTGAATATGTATACGACCATTAAATACAGCTTTAGCGCTGTCACCAATGATGCCTCTAAAGACTTCATCTGTTGTGCAGTGAGGAACCGCATGTTCAATAACGGTATGGTAATCGATGTGCTGCTTATGCCGAGGCAAATACAAACCGTTCATCTCACAGTGGGCGCCTTCGCCGAGATGATTCACTACACAGTCTATACGCTTTAATTTTCCACCTAAGGCCAAATGAAAACTTTCTAGAGTAGAGGTTTTCCCTAGGTTCGCATGTACACCACCTATATGGAGAGCGCTTTCATGCTCTAAATGTAAACGATAATGCCGTAGGCGTGCATTCGCTCCGACTTCGAGCTCGGTGATGGAATTAACAAATATTTTTTGCTCGGCGCTGTCCGTTGCAAAATGTTCAACCACAGTGGCTTCTGCGCCCTCTTCAAGTGAGACGTAGACTCTAGGCGAGATCGTTGCACCTTCGTCTTGCCCAAGCGTGACATTCAGAATACGAACGGCTTTTTCGATTTTCGTGTTTTTATCAACCTGAATAACGACACCGTCATTCAACTGACAAGCGTTTAAGGTCGAAAAAATATGCTGCGGCCCTTTAGCAACAGAACCCAACAGACCTGCAAGCGCTTTTTGTTCATCAACACTTGCTGCGGCTAAACGCGTCAATGTCATGCCCGATGGCAATGTGGCCATCGGCGAAGATAACGCTTCGTTGAAACGTCCATTAACAAATACAACATCAAAGCTATCAAGGCCTTCAATGTGAGACTTTGCAATAAGCGTTTCAGCATTGGATGACTCGACTAGACTGGGAACGGTTTTATAAACGTCACCCTGTTCCAGCCCTCGAAGACTGGTGTATTTCCAGTGTTCTGTTTTTCGATGAGGGAAAGCAACCGTATTCCACTCGTCTTCATTCCGCGATTGAAACGCGTCTAACCACGTCAATTTATTTTCGCTGGTGAAAGACGATGCTTGTTTCACAAAGTCGGACATTACGCTACCTCACCGTCCAAACCATCAACCCAGCCATAACCTTTCGCTTCTAACTCGAGCGCCAAGGACTTATCGCCTGACTTGACGATTTTCCCGTCAGCCAATACGTGTACAAAATCGGGTTCGATGTAGTCCAACAAACGCTGGTAATGCGTCACGATAATAAATGAGCGATCGGCTGAACGCATAGAATTAACACCTTCGGCAACCACTTGAAGCGCATCGATATCCAAACCAGAATCTGTCTCATCCAATATGGCTAGCTTTGGCTCTAACAACATCATTTGCATGATTTCGTTGCGTTTTTTCTCGCCGCCGGAAAAACCTTCGTTAACGCCACGCTTTAAAAAGCTCTGATCAAGACTGACCGATTTACAAAATTCACGGGCTTTTTTCATAAACGAAATAGAATCCAGCGTATCTAGGCCGCGATACTCGCGCACAGAGTCCACCGCCGCTTTCAAAAATTCCATATTGCTAACACCGGGTATTTCTACCGGATACTGAAATGCCAAAAACAAACCTTCGCGTGCACGATCAACGATGTCGAGTTCAAACAAATCTTTGCCTAAAAAGTTGACGCCACCGCCGTTGACTTCATAGCCTTCACGGCCCGCAAGAACATGGCCAAGCGTACTCTTGCCCGCGCCATTTGGCCCCATAATGGCATGAACTTCACCCGGCTTAATTTCTAAATCCAAGCCCTTTAAAATTTGCTTATCTTCAACTTTGGCTTGTAGATTTTTAATCGACAACATTAAAACGTTTCTCCAGATATATTCATATCAAATTCACTTTTGAGCTAAATATTTCAGCTCAAACACTCCCTCAAGAAAACCTCGAAGGATGCACGAAGTGATTTGTCTTTGGAAAGAATTTTGATGACCTTTTGCAGCATGGATGCTGCGGTAGAGCCTCCATGGATGGATTCACGGCGAGTCATCAAAATTTTTTCTAAAGGCGAATCACGCCCTAACACTACATTACCCTACGCTGCCTTCCAAACTAACTTCCAGCAACTTGCCTGCTTCAACAGCAAACTCCATAGGTAACTCTTTAAACACTTCTTTACAAAAACCATTCACAATCATCGAAACGGCTTTTTCAGTATCAATTCCGCGCTGCAAACACAGATACAACTGATCATCACTCACTCTGGATGTCGTTGCCTCGTGCTCTATCACCGCTGAAGGGTTCTTACTTTCAATATAGGGGAAAGTATGCGCCGCACATTTATCGCCGATCAACAATGAATCACACTGAGTATAATTCCGCGCACCGTCTGCACCGGGGTTCATACGAACCAAGCCCCGGTATGCGTTCGAACTTTTACCCGCTGAAATACCCTTCGAGATAATCGTCGACTTGGTATTTTTACCGATGTGTATCATTTTGGTGCCGGTATCGGCCTGCTGATAATTATTGGTTAATGCAACCGAATAAAACTCACCAACGCTATTATCACCTTTTAAAATACAGCTCGGGTATTTCCACGTAATCGCAGAACCCGTTTCGACTTGCGTCCACGACAACTGCGCATTTTTATGACAAATACCACGCTTGGTCACAAAATTGTATATGCCGCCTTTGCCTTCTGCATCGCCGGGATACCAGTTTTGCACGGTAGAATATTTTATCTTGGCGTCATCAAGCACAACCAATTCAACCACTGCTGCATGCAGTTGATTTTCATCGCGCATTGGCGCAGTACAGCCTTCGAGGTAACTAACATGACTGCCTTCATCGGCAATAATCAATGTACGCTCAAATTGCCCAGTATTCAGTTCGTTGATACGGAAATACGTCGACAATTCCATCGGGCAACGGACACCTTTGGGGATATACACAAAGGAGCCATCACTGAATACCGCACAGTTAAGCGCCGAGTAATAATTGTCTTTTTGAGGAACCACGCTGCCCAAGTACTTTTTGACCAATTCGGGATGTTCGTGAACAGCCTCAGAAATGGGGCAAAAAATAACGCCCACTTCTTTTAGTTTTTTACGGAAAGTTGTTCCCACTGAAACAGAATCGAACACCACGTCGACAGCAACACCCGCCAACACTTCTTGCTCGTGTAATGGAATACCCAGTTTGTTATAGGTTGCGATTAATTCGGGATCGACTTCATCTAAGCTTTGCGGCTTGTCAGCCATGCTTTTTGGAGCGGAATAATACGATATCGCATTGAAATCAATTTTCGGATAATCCACATGCGCCCAATCTGGCTCTTTCATTTCCTTCCACGCACGATAGGCTTTCAATCGCCAATCCAGTAACCACTGAGGCTCATCTTTTTTTGCGGAAATAAACCTAACGACATCTTCATTAAGACCTGGCGGTAGGGTGTCTGACTCAACATCGGTCACGAAACCCGCCGCGTATTCTTTTGAAATTAAGCCATCAATTTGTTCTTGGGACATAAAACCTTTAACTCAGTAAATTCTTACAATCTAAATTTCTTCTCTCTAAAGCCCTAACTTCTAACACCTAACATCTAAGCCTTTAGCCAAACGTATCCTAAACAGCACTCTCACGTGCTTGCCATGCGGGTGATACCGCACGTAATTTTTCCACAGCGGAAACAATTTTCTCGGCAGCAAAATCAACTTCTTCTTCTGTCGAAAAACGACCAAAACAAATTCGCAATGAGCTGTCTGCGAGCTGAGGCTCAACACCAATAGAGGTCAACACATACGACGGCTCTACACTGACCGACATACAAGCAGATCCTGTCGACAGAGCCAGGTCTCGCAGCGACATCAATAGCGATTCACCGTCAATATAGGCGAAGCTCATATTGACGTTGCCTGCTACGCGTTTTTCTAAATCACCATTGACGTGAATAGCCGGTAACTCTTTCAAACTCAGCAAAAACCGTTGGCGCAAAGCCAACAGTCGTTTCGATTCAACATCACCCTCTTCTAAGGCAATTTTGGCCGCAGTACCCAAGCCAACAATTTGATGGGTCGGTAAAGTGCCTGAACGCATTCCACGTTCGTGACCACCGCCATGTATTTGTGCTTCGATATTTATATCCGGCGCTCTACGTACATAAAGAGCGCCGATACCCTTAGGGCCGTACATTTTGTGGGCTGATATCGACAGCAGATCTACGAATAAGTCGTCGACATTAACAGCTGTCTTACCCACACTTTGTGCCGCATCAACGTGAAATAATATGCCCTTTGCTCGGCACAACTGGCCAATATCGGCAATATCGTGCATCACACCGATTTCATTATTCACATGCATCAACGACACTAAAATTGTATCTTCGCGGAGAGCGGCTTTAAGCTGCTCTGCCGATATAACACCATTACTGGGCGGTGTTATGTACGTCACCTCGAAACCTTGGGTTTCAAGGTAAACACAGCTATCTAATACGGCTTTGTGCTCGGTTTTCGCGGTAACGATATGTCGACCACGCTCCTGGCGAGACAACGCGCCACCTTTGATAGCTAAGTTGTTCGACTCCGTCGCTCCGCTGGTCCACACAATCTCTCGTGGGTCTGCATGAAGTAGGTCAGCTAAAACGCCTCTGGCATTTTCTACGGCTTCTTCAGCTCGCCAGCCATAGCCATGCGAGCGAGAAGCGGGATTACCAAAATTGCCGTCCAGTGTTAAACACTGGGACATGGCTTCTGCCACCCGAGGATCAACAGGGGTCGTTGCGGCATAATCAAGGTAGACAGGCGTTTTCATTGCTGTTCGAACTCTAAACCAATCCGCTCGACGTAATAACGTCAGCGGCGTTGACACGATCTTTGCCTGTGGCAAGCTCTTTTTGATTTTGGCGCTGAGCGACAGTCTGCACATCATGCCGCTCGACTAATCCACCCAAGCTAATACCGCTTAAAAAACTGTGTATTTGCTCACTCAGGTCGGACCACAAGTAATGCGTTAAGCACACATCTCCATGCTGACAGTCGCCTTCACCACCACAGCTGGTAGCATCAATGGACTCATTAACCGCGTCGATAATCTCAGCCACGTAGACCTCGCTAGCCTCTCGATTGAGGCGATAACCACCACCTGGCCCGCGCACACTGCGCACTAATGCGTTTTGGCGCAATTTTGCAAACAACTGTTCAAGATATGAAAGGGAGATTTCTTGACGCTTTGAAATGTCGGCCAAACTCACAGGCCCACTATTCGCGTGGAGAGCCAAATCAAGCATTGCCGTCACCGCATAGCGGCCTTTGGTAGTTAAACGCATGGAGTATCACCTACTGAGTTTAAGGATATTATTCTAAAACCTAGTATTTAAGTCAAGTATATAACCTAGTAAATTACTAGGTTATTCGCCTGATGACAATTCCTTGATCTTTTTCTTGCTCTGAAAGATGTAATTTTGGATAGAAGTTAGCATGCCTCGCATGATACTCAGCTCCATTTCATCCATTCTCACACGGTTAAATAGGCGTCGTATACGAGTCATGGTTTGACGAGGGTTTTTGGGATCGTAAAAACCCAAGTTTTCTAGCGTTTCCTCAAGGTGCTCAAAGTACATTTCGACGTCTTTGACCTTGGCTGGCAACACGTCCCAATCATCAAAATGTGGCGCTTTGCCGTCTTTAGCGGCTAAATACGACATACGCACTTCGTAAGTAATCACTTGCAGCGCAGCCGATATATTTAGGGCTGAGTATTCGGTATTCGCCGGAATATGCACATGAAAATGGCACTTCTGTAACTCTTCATTGGTTAGCCCTCGATCTTCTCGACCAAAGACAATAGCCACATCATGCTTATCGGTTTCAGCCCAAACTTTGTCTCCGCATTCGCGGGGCGTAAGTAAGGGCCAGGGAATGCGTCGCTCACGGGCACTCGTCCCCACGACCAAGCCGCAATTTTCAATGGCTTCGTCTAAGGTTGAAACAACTCGCACATTATCGAGAACATCCACTGCTCCAGCTGAACGCCATACAGCCTTGGGGGACGGGAATTCCTTTGGATCGACCAAGATAAGCGATGAAAGCCCCATGTTTTTAATCGCTCTGGCAGCTGCGCCAATATTGCCGGGGTGGGTAGTGTTTACCATCACCAAATGCACTTTACTAAGCCGATCTTTCATGGGGGAATACTCTTTACGTAAAAAATGCGGACTATAACCGTTGGTTGCGGGGGAGTCTATGGATTAGGCGGGTATCTAGCTCTACGACAGAGACTGCGGTATATACCGCATTGCGCTTCGATTAGGCAGGAACGTTGATATCTCCCCAAGGCGGAAGGCGCTAATTTCACGGCTCTGAAACTGGAAATGCACCAGGCCTCGCCTACCCAGACACTTTCCCATTAGCACCTAATACCATGATAATCGCACCCTCCCTATCAATCCAAATTAAGACAAATGGCGGTAATGAGTTAAATAGAGACGCTTACTAGCCTGCATTAGAAAACTGCCCCCCAGACAAATGATCCTCTCCCACAAACCTTACCTCAACAGCAAATTAGCATTTCACGCTTATTTCCCCGTATGGTGCCGCTCAAATTTTGCTATAATCCCGGCCCTTTCGCCCCCCTAACAAGAGATATCACCCATGGAACCCATGCAAACCATCGCCCTCAATGCCGCTCGAAAAGCAGGGGACGTGATCGTAAACGCTTTTGAACGGGTCGATATCATCAACATCGAAGAGAAAGGCCGCAACGATTACGTTAGCGAAGTCGACCGCAAAGCGGAGGCTGAAATCATATATCACCTGCAGAAAGCCTACCCGGAACATCGCTTCGTCGGTGAAGAAGGCGGAACCTCAGGAAATCCAGACAGCGATTATGAGTGGGTTATCGACCCCCTCGACGGTACCACTAACTTTCTTCACGGCATCCCTCATTTTGCAGTATCCATTGCCTGCACCTATAAAGGGCAATTAGAACACGCCGTTATTTTGGACCCGATGAGACGCGAAGAATTTTGCGCATCGCGCGGCCAAGGCGCTAGCGCTAATGGCCGACGCATACGCGTAAGCAAGCATAGAGGTTTAAACGGCGCAGTTATCGGCACGGGGATTCCTTTTAACGGCTTCGCTTTGGATCACATAGATGCCTACATGGACTGCCTGAAAGAACTCGCAGGAGAAACAGCCGGTTTGCGCCGCCCAGGCTCTGCCGCACTAGATCTCGCCTATGTGGCTGCTGGTCGCTTTGAAGGCTTTTGGGAAATGAATTTACAAACTTGGGATATCGCCGCAGGCGTTCTGATCCTAAAAGAAGCAGGTGCTTTGGTATCAGATTTCAATGGTGGCAGTGATTTTCTAAAAAGCGGGCACATTGTCGCGGCAGCACCTAAAGTGTTCAAGCCATTGCTTCAAACAGTGCAAAAGCATTTGGGCCATTTGCCTAGCCAAAAGAAATAAACAACCAATCTTATACTTGCAGGCCTTATCGTCTCTGATCAGGCCTTTTAGCCCTTTCTTTTCAGCTCAACCCCATTTTAGAAGCGGTCATCGTTACCTCGCGCTCTTCGTTCATCTCAATCCGTCATATTGCATAGCCCTCAAGAAACACTATACTTCCCACCTAAATAAATTTGGTAATCGCTCACCCAAGGGCAAGAGATGCAAATAAATTCGCTGGTGAAAAAAACACTCAAAAAGACGCTTGCGACTTCAGCCGCCCTTCTGCCTTTTTTAGGAATGTTAAGCGGCTGTTCTGAAGCTAGGGTCGAAGAAACGAAAATTGAGGAAGCCACACTCAGCGAGCTATATTCAAAGCCACTAATCAAAACAGATGGAAAGCTCAAGGTTTACCACCTCGGCCACAGCTTGGTAGGTAGAACCATGCCCATCATGCTACGACAGCTGGCAGGATCAGGTCATGAATTTAGCAGCCAGCTCGGCTGGGGAACAACTCTAAAAGCCCATTGGGAACCGGATGAGAAGATCAACGGTTTCGACAAGGAAAACGATCACGACAATTACCAAGATGTGTTTGAAGCAATTAAGCAGTCTCAATTCGATGCTTTTGTTCTGACTGAGATGGTAGAAATCAAAGATGCTATTCAATATTTTGATAGCGCACTATATTTACAAAAATTTTCGGAGGAAATTCTGAAACACAATCCTGGTGCGCGCGTGTATTTATATGAGTCCTGGCACCAGGTCACGGACAAAGCTGGCTGGATTAACCGGCTAGAGCAAGACTACAAACCCTACTGGCTAAATAATATAGTGGATGCCGCCCATGTTAAAATGGATAGCGACAAACCCACATATGTTATTCCTGTTGGTCAGGTGATGTCTGCATTTTTTAAAGAAGTCGAGCACTTGGGAGGCGTTGAAGGAATCCAAAAACCTGAAGATATATTTAAACGAAATTCTGACGGAAGTTTGGACCCCATTCACATCAATGACATCGGCGCCTATCTGGTTGCATTGGTTCACTATTCTGTATTATATCAAGCAAGCCCTATCGGCTTACCTTTCGCCCTCAAAACTGAAACCGGCGATACGGCCCTCCCTCCCTCGAAAGAAGCCGCTCAACTTATGCAGAAAATAACCTGGCGTGTTGTATCTGGAGATTATCGAACGGGAATTGTGGGGTATTGATTACAGGGAACGGGTGACGGGTGACGGGTGACGGGTGATTTTAGGTGATTAAATCGTTACAGGCTGAAATTAATTCTTCAATATTAAGTGGCTTAGTGAGGTAGCGGTCAAATCCCGCTTCCTTCCCTCTTTCAACATCATGGGGGAGCACATTAGCCGATAAAGCAATCACAGGCAGATGTTTCGAAAGAGGGTCACTCTTTAGAATTTCAACCATTTCGTGGCCCGTAACTCCGGGTAAAGAAACATCAAGAATTATTAAATCCGGTGAAGTCGAGCGGGCTAAGAATAAACCTTGAACGGCTAAACCCACGACGGTCAGTTCGATCTGAGGATATTTTGCCAGCACCTGTTCCATGAGCTTTTGATTTGATGGGTTATCTTCAACATACAAAACTCGCTTCACGCCTTTAACCGTCAGTTCAGGAATATCTGAATACCCCTTCATTAGCTGTGAATTAGCGATTTTAATTTGTACATCACTACTATCAAAACTTTTAGAGAAAGGAAAATCCACCCAAAACTTACTGCCTATTTTCTCCTGACTTTCAAAATTAATTTCACCATGCATTTGCTCCACCAACTGTTGCGTTATCACCAGACCGATACCCGTCCCGCCGACACTGGAATTCTCTGCCCCTAAACGATTAAAGGGTTGAAAGAGCTCGGATTGTAACTTCGCAGGAATACCCAAACCGCTATCTTCCACTGAGATTCTCATTCGCGCCCCGTCAATTAGGCTGCACTCGACCTTTACCGAGCCGCCTTTTTTATTATACTTTCCCGCATTGCCCATTAAATTTAATAAAACTTGTTTAAATCGATTTTCGTCTGCAATTATTGTTCGTGACTCCAACCCATTAAACTCTAGCTCTAGATTTAAATGACGCTGTTCATACTGGGAGTTTAGCAAAACAACGCATTCATGAATTATTCGAGACGGCAGCACTTTCGAAAAGGTCAATTCGACATGGCCTGCGTCAATTCGAGCCAAATCCAAGACATCCCCCACTAAATCAAGTAAATGATTTCCTGCGGATTTAATTTCATGGATATTCGATTGCTGCTCTGCCGATAGGGTATTATCCAATTCAAATAATTGAGTAAATCCGAGAATAGCATTCAGCGGTGTACGTAATTCGTGACTCATACTGGAAAGAAATTCAGACTTTGCCAAATTTGCACTTTCAGCATCTTCCTTTGCTCTAATGACACTTTCTTCAGCACACTTTAGCTCTGTGATGTCGATGTTAGTACCCGAAAATAGTTTCGGCTTTCCTTCCTCATCATAGCTCGCTTGCCCACGCGCACGAATCCAGCACCACGAGCCGCTTTTCGTTCGAATGCGGTACTCGATATCAAACGGTTTTTTTAAGGACATATGTTCAATGAGAGCCCGATCTAAACGAAGACCATCATCTGGATGCATCAGACTGCGCCAGCCCGTCAATCCTTTTAAAACAAGCTCTTCATTTCCGTCATATCCCAGCATTTCCCAACAACGTGAATTAAATGCTATCCCTCCACTCCGCTGAGACCAATTTAAACGCCCGTCACGTCCCTGGAACAACCTCCGACCACCATTCGCGACCGACCATTCCCACAAGCCATCATTGGACGCTTGTATAATACGCGCATGTCGCGCTTCGTTAATCATGAGCGCATCTTCAGCTGCTTTCAAGGCTGAAATATCTGAGATTAAACCTGATAGATGCGTCACCCAACCATCATCCCTTCGCTCAGCTTCCAAGCGAATTTCCATCCACATGGGAGTGCCATCGCTCTTAATACCACGATAGGTGATATAACCAGGATGATCTTTGTTTTTAATCAGCTGTAGAAAACTTTCGTCAAGACGCGCCCGATCTTCAGGGTAAATAAAAGCAGTCAGTTCGCTGGCTTGTAGCGCATCGGCAATCGTTTTTTCATCGTAGCCCATATAAGAGAGTAAACCGCCACGCCAATGAAAATCTCCAGTGACCATATCCCAGTCGACAAAAGCATAGGCACGGCTGCTGCGAAAAATACGATCGTAGCGGTCAAACTCCAACTCAGCTTCAGGCGTCAGCTTTTCAGCTGGCCGCTTCATCTGTGTGCCTTCTAAAAATTTATCTAACATTCCCGCCCTTCATTGGCTTTATAGGTATAGAGCTAAGTCGGCACATGAAAACCAAACAAACACCTACGTGTGATTAAACGTCTTGTAAACAATCATATATACGCTTTTCATCAAACTTCCGATCACTTAATATTTCTCACGTTGTCACTCACCTTAGCCACCTTTCTAGATCACTCTTCGCTTAACAATTCATTAAACGTTGTAACCAATTGAGAAAGGTTCAACGGTTTCGTTAAGTAGCGATCGAAGCCCGCTTTTTCCCCCTTTTCTATATCATGACTAAGCACGTTTGCAGATAAGGCAATCACCGGTATATTTTCGGTTTCGACATCTGACTTTAGAATTTCGAGCAATTCATACCCGCTCACATCAGTTAAATTTACATCTAAAATAATTAAATCTGGCATTGATGAGCGGGCCAAAAATAAACCTTGCACCGCCATACCCGACACAGTTAAACCCAATAACGGATAACGGCTTATAAACTTCTGCATGAGGTTTTGATTAGACAAATTATCCTCAACATACAAAATTTTCTTTTTACTCGTGATCGTTAAAGGCGGTATTTCCGTATTCGTGTTTTTTAGACTTTGATGCGACTGATGTGACGCTGTTACGCCTGTATTTTCAGTCAGAGGGAATTCAACCCAGAATTGGCTCCCTTCATTTTCTCGGCTTGAAAAACCTATACTGCCACCCATCTGCTCAACCAGCTGTTTGGTAATAACCAGCCCTACCCCCGTTCCTTCAATACTGCTGTGCTCTGCCCCTAGCCGATTAAACGACTGAAAAAGTTGGGACTGTAATTTAGCGGCAATTCCCAAACCTGTGTCCGCCACACAAATTCTCATACTCGTACTATCAACCAAAGAGCACTCCACCCGAACATGACCTGCAACTTTATTATACTTGCCTGCATTTCCCATAAGGTTTAGAAGGACTTGCTTTAAACGAATGGAATCCGCCAATATCATTTGTGATTCTAGGCCATTCCATTCGATCTCTAATAGTAAATTGCATTTTTCGTATTGTGACTTTAATAATATGATGCACTCATTCAGCACCCGTAATGGAAAAACAGGCCCCAAGCTTAAACTAAGCTGGCCCTCTTCTATTTTAGCCAGATCCAAAACATCCCCAACCAACTCAACCAGATGACTACCCGCCGATAGTATTTCCTGGATGTTGGAGCGCTGCTCTGAGTTAATGGTCAAGTCAAGTTCAAATATCTGAGCAAAGCCCAGAATGGCGTTAAGAGGCGTTCTCAACTCATGGCTCATACTTGAGAGAAAATCGGATTTCGACTGGTTCGCCGCTACAGCCTCTTCCTTGGTCTTGTTTACATAGTTTTCTACACGCTTAAGTTCGGTAATATCCATATTTGTACCCGTCAGGGTAGACGAACCTTCAGTCGCACCGGCATGCGCCTGAGCACGACTGCGAATCCAGCGCCATGAACCGTCTTTCGCACGCACCCGGTATTCAATATCAAACGGTTCGAGTAGCGCAGCATGTTCGATTAAGGTTTCGTCGTAACGCTCACCATCGTCAGGGTGTATCAATTTACGCCAAGCTACGAGGCCACCTGAAACAATCGCATCGTCGGGCTCAAACCCCAGCATTTCCCAGCAACGTTGACTGAGGATGAAATTCCCAGCGTTGAGGGACCAGTGCTGGCTTTCATCAGAAACAGGTACGACTTTATCGTTAACACTCCATTCCCACATTCCGTCATTTGCGCCCTGAAGAATACGCGTATGCCGTGCCTCGCTATCTTTTAGTGCCTCTTCTGCGGCTTTAAGGGGAGATATGTCAGACATTAAACCGGAAAGGTGGGTGACGAGCCCATCTTCTCCACGAATAGCATCCAGCCGCAATTCGATCCAAACTATGCTGCCATCAACCTTCACTCCCCGACAGATAATATTACCAGCATGATTTTCATCGATCACAAGCTGGCGAATATTTTCGATAAAAGCGTCAACGTCATCAGGGTGCATAAAACAAATAAATTCTTCGGCAGAAGCTTCTTTTGGAATGCCATGCTCGTCGTAGCCCAGATAAGACAGCAACCCGCCCTTCCAGTAAATTTTACCGCTATTGAGATCCCAATCAAGAAAAGCGTATCCGCGACTTGCACGGAAAATCCTATCGTAGCGGTCAAATTCCGCTTCAACCTCTGCCGTAAATTTTGCTACAGGCAACTCCTCGCCAGTAGCGCGATTAGTGCCACTATTGGAATCACTTTTAGCACCCTTATTAGCACCGCCAAAAATCTTTTCTAACATTGATACGCTTATCGATAGAAACGAGAATTTATAGATTTTTTTGACATAAGATCCACATGATGTCTGGATCAGACTGACGACACAACGCCAGTGACTATACTGAGTATACGTGAATGAATTCCCTCAGTACTAGAGAGCGTTAGATGAACACACGACATTTACTGCCCGAACGGGCAAAAGATAGGATGATGACGCTATTTTCAATGCTAGGTGACTACTCGCTGCCAGAAAGAAGCCACCTAAACGATATACCAACAGCCAAACTAAGCCCTAAACCAAAAGGGCATAAGCGTAACGTAAGACGATATTAAAGAACGATATCTTCGAGATCCTCCCCTTCTTTCTCAACTGGTATTAAGTCTTCACTAGAGATATTCATCGCTAATAGGATATTGGCAGCAACATACATTGACGAATAGGTACCCACCAACACACCAATAATCAGTGCAATTGCGAAGTTATGGATGATCTCTCCGCCCACAAAGAATAAGGCAAGTAACACCAGCAAAGTCGTCAACGATGTAATTATGGTACGACCCAAAGTTTCCGTCAGAGAGATATCAATAATCTCGATCGGTGAGATCTTTCGTAATTTGCGAAAGTTTTCACGAATTCGGTCAGCCACAACAATCGTATCATTAAGCGAATAACCGATTACCGCCAATATTGCAGCTAAAACAGTAAGGTCAAAATCCAACTTCAATATCGAGAAGACCCCCAACACAATCATTACGTCATGAGCTAATGCTACTACCGCACCAACAGAAAATTTTATTTGAAATCGAATCGCGACGTAAGCCATCACCACAATTAAGGCAAATAACATCCCTAGACCGCCATCATCTCTTAGCTCTTCACCCACTTGCGAGCCAACAAACGAAACACGCTTAAGCTCTACCTGACCATCGGTGTCATTTTTCAATAATTTGATGATGATATCGCCCAATTTCGGGTCATTCGCCTGAATTCGGATAGCAACATCCTTATCCGTACCAAAATTTGTCACTACGGCAGAAGAGTACCCCCCCTCCTTTAGTAAGCTACGAATAGCGCTCAAATCGGCGGTCTCTTCATAGCGCAACTCTACCGATGTACCACCCGTAAAATCCAAACCGAAATTCAATTTATTGACAACTAAGGAGCCTATTGAAGCCACAACCAGAACGATCGAAATAATCGCCGCGATTTTGCGGTGGCTCATGAATTTAATAATGCGTTGTTCGCTCATATTCTTCTCAACTTTTTATTCACTACTTTCACAAAGAAAGTTAGTTATATAGAAATTTTTTCTACTTGGCGGTTGCCGTATATCAAATTCACGATAGCGCGCGTACCGATGATGGCCGTTAACATCGAGGTTACGATGCCAATCGCCAAGGTGATCGCGAAACCTTTCACAGGCCCGGATCCCACGGAATACAGAATAATAGCCACGATAAATGTGGTAACGTTTGCATCCAAAATCGTTGTAAAAGCTCGTTCAAAACCAGCCTTAATCGCCGATTGCGGGGGTACCCCATTGGCTAACTCTTCCCGTATTCGCGAGAAGATCAACACATTTGCATCCACCGCCATACCCACAGTCAATACTATTCCCGCAATACCCGGCAAAGTGAGAGTCGCACCAAATATCGACATAATAGCAATCAATAGAGTGAGGTTAGCCGTTAATGCAATGTTTGCCGCGAAACCGAATACGCGGTAGTAGACCAGCATAAAGATCAACACAAGGGCTAAGCCTAACTGAACAGACTTCACTCCAAGCTCAACATTCTCTTTACCTAAAGACGGCCCAATGGTTCGCTCTTCTATAAAGCCCATTGGAGCAGCCAAAGCTCCTGCTTTAAGTAACAAGGCCAATTCAGAAGCTTCTGCCGGGCTATCTAAGCCTGTAATACGGAATTGCATATTCAAAGCTGACTGGATTGTCGCCAAGCTAATAATTTTACGACTCGCAACAAACTCGAACTTATTAACATCCTCTCCACTTTCGTCTTTTACCACACGAGTAACTGGGGTGTATTCAATAAAGACAACGCCAAGGCCACGACCAACATTTTTACGAGAGACGCGGTTGATAAGTGTGCCGCCTTCACTGTTGAGTGTAATATTGACCTGTGATCCGCCAGTCTCAGGATCGATACTGGAATTTGCATTACTCACATTATCGCCGCGAATCACAATTTTCTTTTCTAGATAAGCGCCGCCAGTTACTACCTGTCTTTGCTCATCTTTATAGGGAAACATGATTTTCTGAGAGGACAAAGCACCTGGGTTTGCCTCAAGACGAAACTCCAAGCTGGCGGTTTTGCCAATGATTTTTTTCGCTTCTGCAGTATCTTGTAAGCCAGGCAGCTCAACCACAATTCGGTTACGCCCCTGGCGCTGAACTAAAGGCTCGGACACACCCAATAAGTTTACCCGCTTACGTAACGCCGATAAGTTCTGTTCGACAGCCATGCTTTCTTTTTCACGGATATAAGCTTCGCTAAATTTCGCTTCAACCAAATATTTACCGGCTTTTTTTGTACGAACATATTCCAACTGGCTTAGGTCTTTACGAATGTAAGAGGAGAACGCATCACGTAGTTCTTCAGTATCCGCTTTAACGACAATAGTTGAGCCTGTAACAGAAAAGAAAACACCGCGTAGACTCTCGCTTCGCTGGTGCTTTTTCAACTGAGTTTCAATGCTTTTCATTTCGTCAGCGAGCACTTTTGGCGTATCCACTTCCAATAGAAAGTGAACACCACCCGCCAGGTCCAAACCAAGCTTCATTGAGCCAGCACCGATACCAACCAGCCATGCTGGTGTCGTTGGCGCTAGGTTTACGGCAACGATGTATTCGTTGATCGCTAAACCTTTTAGTGCTTCATCCGCAATTGAGCGCCCACGCAATTGATCATCGAGGTTAAAAAAGCGGATCAAGCCGTTCTTCTCGCCTAACTCAACGCCAAAATACTCTATGTTGGCTACATCCAAAGCTTTCACAGCAGCATCGAGTGCACGTTGATCTGCATTAACTCCTGGCTGAGTGCTGGATATTTGAATCGCCGGGTCAGGCGGGTAAATATTTGGCAATGCGTAAATCGTCCCAACCGCAACAGCGACTAGGATGAGTAGGTATTTCCACAACGGGTAGCGATTCATTATCTTGATCCAGAAAGGCCTAGGTGGCCGTATTTATTTTATCGTTCTATGTTGAAAATCTTCATGATTTCCAAAAGCCCGCGATTATACCGGCTTTCTGTTCGTTAAGGGTAAATAGGGATTAGTGACGCCTGTTTCAAGTCACGCCTTCCTTACTCTGTACTTAATTCCATACTCAGCTCCTCGTTCACTTATCCAAAGCAGTCTCAGTGCCATGCCGCTTAATGCCTTGAGCCTCGTAAAAGCCCGCCACGAAAGTAGCAAGGTTTCCAGCCTCAATCGCATCCCGCAAGCCCTGCATCAACCGTTGGTAATAACGCAGGTTGTGAATTGTATTCAACTGAGAGCCTAAAATTTCACCGCATTTATCCAGGTGATGCAGGTAACCGCGACTAAAATTGCTACACGTATAGCAATCGCACTCAGAATCTAACGGGCTCGTATCCCGCTTATGTTTTGCATTACGAATTTTAACCACGCCAAAGGTGGTAAATAGATGGCCGTTTCGCGCGTTTCGCGTTGGCATCACACAATCAAACATATCGATACCACGGCATACTGCCTCGACGATATCCTGTGGCTTTCCAACCCCCATTAAATAACGCGGGCGGTCTTGAGGCATTACTGGGCCTAAGTGATCAAGAATCCGCATCATATCGTCTTTAGGCTCACCTACGGATAGGCCACCTATCGCGTATCCATCAAAGCCAATTTCTTTCAGGCCATCTAACGATTTGGTGCGTAATGACTCGTACATACCACCTTGCACAATACCAAATAAGGCATTGGGGTTACCTTCGTGCGCATCTTTGGACCGCTTGGCCCATCGGAGCGATAACTCCATAGATGTTAGCGCTTCATCTTCTGTTGCTGGGTAAGGCGTACATTCGTCAAAAATCATCACGATATCGGAGCCCAAGTCACGCTGGACTTCCATCGCTTTCTCGGGAGACAGGTAAATTTCACTACCATCAATTGGAGATCGGAATTTCACCCCATCTTCGGTGATCTTGCGCATATCACCCAAGCTAAATACTTGGAAACCACCAGAATCTGTCAAGATCGGACCATGCCATTGCGCAAAATCATGCAAAGTGCCGTGCTCTTTTATAACCTCTGCGCCAGGACGTAACATAAGATGAAAGGTATTCCCCAGAATAATCTCGGCACCAATCTCTTTGATATCACGCGGTAACATGCCCTTAACCGTGCCGTAGGTACCCACAGGCATAAAAGCCGGCGTTTGCACCGAGCCCCGTTCGAAAGTTAATTGCCCGCGACGAGCACTACCGTCTGTTGTGTTCAGTTCAAATTTCATCATGAGGATTGACCGGGTATTTCTTGATAAGCATTTTTGTTTTGGGTGATAAACATGGCGTCACCGTAACTAAAGAATCGATATTTCTGTGCGATAGCTTCTTTATAGGCAGTCATCGTATTGCCGTAACCCGCGAAAGCGCTCACGAGCATTAATAAGGTGCTCTCGGGTAAATGAAAATTAGTAATTAAAGTATCCACCACCTGATAATGAAAACCAGGGAAGATAAAGATATTGGTATCACCTTGGAACGGTTTGATCTTTCCATCCTGCGCAGCTGTCTCTAGACACCTGACACTGGTAGTCCCCACCGCAATAACACGATTACCTCGCGCCTTTGTTTCGGTCACTAGATCACAGATGTCTTGAGAGACCTCCATTACTTCGGAGTGCATATGGTGATCGGCGATGTCATCTGCGCGAACAGGCTGAAAAGTCCCCGCCCCTACGTGCAAGGTGACATAGGCCTGATTCACTCCTTTTTGCTTTAACTTCTCGAGCAAAGCTTCATCGAAATGTAAGCCAGCAGTCGGCGCAGCAACCGCTCCACGCTTATTACCATAAACCGTTTGGTAACGCTCTTTATCCGAATCTTCATCCGGGCGATCGATATAAGGTGGAAGCGGCATGTGACCAACCGACTCAAGAACAGTAAGTGCTGACTTTCCACCCAAAAACAACAATTCAAACAACGCTCCGTCTCGAGCCACCATCTCTAACTCAGTGCCGCCGTCCAACACAATACGTGATCCGACTTTAGGAGACTTGCTCGCCCGAACATGAGCCAAAACACGATCCTCGCTCAACACTCGTTCAACCAACACCTCGACCTTACCTCCTGAAGCTTTGTGGCCAAACACACGAGCAGGAATCACCCGGGTATCGTTAAACACCATTAAATCGCCCGGCGCGACTAAGTCTAAAATATCGCTAAAATGCCGGTGAGACAGCTCCCCAGAAGGGCCATCCAAATGTAGAACCCGGCTCGCCACACGTTCAGGCATCGGTTGTTTTGCGATCAAACCCTCAGGCAAATCGTAATGAAAATCTTCGCGTCGCATAAATAAAGAAAGGAATCCTAGTGTTCGATCAAAATTGGAGCGCAAGATTAAAGGAAAACCCCCAGATTTACCACGTTTAGCAGTTGACCCCAGGAAAACCACTGATATAATTGCCGCCCTTCGAGATTGCAGCTAAGCGCAACTCGGATCGATGGAAAGAAAAGGCGATACGTAAATTATCGCACTACAGAATTATGCCAGAGTGGTGAAATTGGTAGACACAGGGGATTCAAAATCCCCCGATCGCAAGATTGTGCCGGTTCGAGTCCGGCCTCTGGTACCACACATAAAAAAACCTCGCTTTTTAGCGGGGTTTTTTTATGTGTGGTACCAGAGGCCGGCGAGAGCTGGCACCCTCGGTTCGACTAATTGCGAATGCAATTAGAACAAGGAGCGCAGCGACGATGCCCGAAGGGTCAAAAAGACCTTAGTCTTTTTTGATTAGTCCGGCCTCGGGTCGCGGCCACAGATCTAAGTAAAGAACAAATTTC
The DNA here is from genome assembly GCA_033852175.1 of Agarilytica sp. Classification (GTDB taxonomy): domain Bacteria; phylum Pseudomonadota; class Gammaproteobacteria; order Pseudomonadales; family Cellvibrionaceae; genus Agarilytica. The sequence continues at coordinate 107,759 of JAWSUY010000006.1, read as the reverse complement.
AAGGAGCTTTTTATGTGTGATGCCAAATTCCGAAATTAGAGCTGACACTGCTCATGCGATTTGAGCAAGGCCCGCAGTAACGCAGCCCATAGAGCAATTAAATCTCTCAGGCTTTAATTATTATTCTGGGCCTGAGTCACAGCTACCAACCTCATTAAAGAACAGTAATTCCACCGTTTTTTACAGGACATCGAAATCCGACACTTCTCCACCACAGCCTTTAGAACAAACAGCAAAGCAACTATCAATCGAGAAGACCCCCAACCCACTTTCACTTGAGTCATGCGATTAATTGTTTCACCAAGCGTTACTATGAACAGTACGCTGCCAAAGCATCTGGCAAGAGCTAGGAAAGACAAAGCTACTCTTAGGAATACCAAAGGCCTGGGGCGTATCAGATACCACAGTACGCCTATATGGCTCAAAATCGACTCTAACAAAGAACTCCTCGGCTTACCCAGCACCCAAATAAGCGTCATGCAACTCACGCATTAACCTCTCGCACTAATTTGACTCTCTCGTATAATTGTATTAAAAACCGGCATAATTTCCCCGACACTGTCAATTTTTCGGGCTTGATCAATACACCTTGTTAAATTCTCATCCAAGGCCTCGATTACACTGTCTTCAATATTTAAGCCTTTAGTAAAAGTCTGTGTTTCAGCTAACAGCTCATGCAACCGATTCTTTACTACTTTATTATGTGTATTCAATGTCTTTTCAATATGAAAAATAATATTTTCCAAGTGCGTTAAGTTTTCATTTTGACTCACATTTTCTAACACATCCAAATCAATAATTTCCATACGATTGCTTGCTGAGTTAACCAGTATCTGCAAATTATCCTTAAATCGGCCATAGCGAAACTCATCATCTTGCGGCATATTTTTAATCAAGATCGAGACATATTCACCATTAAAAACCGATCGATTTCGTAAGTGTAAATCCATTCCGTTCCTGAAATTTTGCGACAACAATTTAGCCTCAAAACTTCCATTCTGGCAGCCGGTATAACGAGCGCCATTTCGTCCCTTTAGCTGAGCCACAGCATCTAAACCCAAGGCATGACACATTTCGACAATTTCACCCCCCAATTGAACGGCATCAGTGCAAAGGCCACACTTCTGATGGAAATTCATTAAAGCACCCATCTCGTACAACTGGTCTATCGCGCTACGAGCAACACTCTGCTCCTCTTTCTTATCTTCATATTGCCGAGCCCATTTTTTTTGCTGATCTGCGTTATCCAGCGCGACTTCTATTTTATGGATAAGCTCATCACCATCAAAAGGCTTGGTAACGTAATCTTCTGCGCCACAGGCATAACCTTCAATTCGATCAGCCACCTGATCTAACGCCGAAAGTAAAATAACGGGGATAAACGCGGTTTCATCTGAAGCTTTTAGAATTTGACAAACACTATAGCCGTCGATACCCGGCATAATAATATCCAATAAAATAAGATCGGGCTTTATTTCTAGCACCTTATCTAAACAGGATTGCCCAGACTCTAGAGTGACAATTTCAAACTCATCATCTAAGTTCGATTCAATCAGCCCGAGGGTCACTTCGCAATCATCTACAACCAAAATTAGGGGGTTCATAAATTCTCTCACGTTATCAACAAACCAATCAGAGACAAAATAATGATTTGTATAAATACCAACAGCATAGAGTTATTTTAGCTACTGAAATTCATTAGTACACTCCCTAAGACTCTATTAGTGCCGCACACAAAACTACGACGCCATTATTTTGAGGTAACATGTAGATAACTGGCTGTATTATTTTTTTAGAATTGCCTTGATGAATATTCCCCGGGCTTATACTGATTAGTTTGCTTCTTATGTCATAACCTTTTAGGGTTTTAATAATCGAATCAACTAGCTGAAAGACAGAAATAAAATATTAACGAAATTTTTGAGATACATCACGAAGGGTTTATCATTTTGGCGTGGACAGGAAGGAGAATGAGCAACAAAGCTGGCGGCTAAACATGACAGGGCGTTTGATATTAGTCGACGTGTTACAACAACAATTAAAGTAGCTATTCGTGCAGGCCCAAAACCTATAAAGACTGAACCTCATTGAGAGTCAAAAACCGACTCTGCCCTGGCAACAAGGTCGATTCCAGTGCTAAATTACCTACTGACTGGCGATGTAACTCAAGAACGGTATTTTGAAAACGCCCAAACATACGTTTGATTTGATGATAACGCCCTTCGACCAAATCCACTTCGGCTACATGATCGCTCAATATATTTAGCTTTACCGGCCGCGTCGTTATGTTTTCATACTCGAAGTACATACCCTGTAAAAAAGCATCTATATAAGCTTGGGTCAACGGCTTATCAACAACCACACGATATCGCTTTTCTATACATCGCTCAGGCAAAGACACACGCCGGGACCACCGACCATCATTGGTGAGCAAGAGTAGACCTGAAGAGTTGAAATCCAACCGCCCTACAATATGCAAACCCTCAAGTTCTTCAGAAGATAAATATTTTTTACCGGCCTTGTTCAACTGAAAAATAGATTGAGGCTCTGAATCAATTTGATCAGCAAGTACATCCAGTACAGTTTTATTTTTTTCGTCTTTGGTTGCGCTGACAACACCCTTTGGCTTGTTCATCATGAGATAAAGGGGGTGACTAATATTCAGGACAACACCGTCTAAACTGACACAAGAAAACTGCCCGATACGCTGGCTAATGTCCGTCGCCACTTCACCGTCAACGATAATACGTTTTTTAGCTAGGGCTAGGCGTACGTCTCTTCGTTTGATATCGGTCTGGGCACTAACAAATCGATCTAGGCGTGAGGAATGGGACTTCATGATAGGAGAGGCATGAAAAGAGGAAGGACGCGGCACAACGATAAGCCGCGGTCATTCACGCAGCCTCACATTGACTTTCTAGATGGTTTTCTAACTGACTCTGGCGTTGTCGGCTTCTCTTCAGGCTTTGGGTCAGACTTCTTAACGCGAATTTTACTGCCAGCAATGCTTTTGCCATTGAGGCTTTTCATTGCGGCTTTACTTTCGCCAGGGTTAGGCATTTCAACGAAGCCAAAACCTTTAGATTTTCCAGTGGCTTGGTCCATTACTAAGCTGCAGGATTGGACTGCGCCATGGGCTTCGAACATGGTTTTGAGTTCGACCTCTGAGATATTGCGGTCGAGGTTGCGGATGAGTAGTTTCATGGGGATACCCGTATTCAAAAAAATTGAAGGCTATTGACGAAGTAACCCGTTCAAACTAAAACGCCCTAATAAATGAGCCAAGTATACAGAATCAACGAAAAGTAAAAAGTACTAATCCATACCTTTATGCTTATAGAAATAACCGCTTAGCAAACAAAAGGATAGTTCAGCTACTCCGCAGTAAAACTGCCACCCCCAAAAAAACATACTAAATTCAAACGATAACACTAGTCACTACCAGTATTAAAACAATCGACTTCTGTTCCAGTTGCAGTAGTTTGTCCAAGATGGTTGATTGAGAAGGACGAGCACTCATCCTCATCATCGAGCTGCCTACCTTGAGGAACGGCAGTGATAGTAAAACAGTGATGGGGAGGACCAGCACATCCCGAAACGCTAACCGATAATTGATAAAACCCATAACGAGAACTAACTCCATCAGAATTAACAACTAAGCGATCCAAATCATCATTGGTGACATACGAATTAGTTTCAGCATAAATATTTTCCTGGGCATTCGCTGCTTCAATGAGAGACCATACAGCATCATTACGATGATCCTTCGTTACATACTTCAAGTATGATGGCACTGCAAAACTAGTAACAATACCCACAATCGCAACGACAATCATCAACTCAGGAAGTGTAAAGCCCCTATTTTGTTTAGACATACAAAGACACCTTTAAATCTATTCTATTAATATTCAATCACTCTAGAATGAGTTGACGCCACGATTGACGCCCATTGTCAACACCGCTTGTACGCACAACTTTATTCAGCTGCTCAGTTGTCGACTTGGAGGTAAACACTGTCGTACCACCACTATTGTGAATAACAATCGGAGCTGAAGCTAAACCCTGCCCTAACTCCAAACTGCTTTCCACAATATTGCCTTCACTTGAATCTGGATCATCGTCCACAGCAAACACCTCAAATGGAATCGCCGTACCGGTCCTTACATCCACACCGTATAATTCACTTGTACCCTCAGGCAAACAAGAATTGATAGAAGGCGTATAAGTCGTAAAAAAGAGGACATTATTCGCCGTTGCCCCCGGACTTATGCTCCTCTCAGATGGAGCTCCTCCACTTTCATCCAGCTCCAATACCCAGCCATCTAGATTTAAACGTATAGCCTGTACCAACTCTCTAAAAGTTTCGACATCATTACCATTTGGAATTTCAACTGTCCCACCGCTTCTAGAAATTAGGCCGTCATCAAAAACATCAATATCCGTAACGTCTTCAAGATCCGCTTGCAGAATAGTTGTATATGTCAGCGCGCCAGAACCATCCAAAGGTTCAACCACACCAAAGTAATGTCGGCTCTCCCTCGTCACGTTATCAGGAGACATAAACAATCTTCCCGTACCAAAAGTTATTCGACGTCGACCAAAGCGGCTCACTTGCACAACAGGCGCAGACAAAACGGGCTCTTGAGTATCAATAACTGTCGACGTAGAGCTAACAGCTGGTTGGTCGAGACGTGTACGAAGTAGTGCGCCATTTGAACCCGATGCAGGTGCCCCTCCTGAAACGCCATAGTATAAAGTATCATCAACGAAGTCCTTACCACTGTCATAGCTTGTAATATCACCGATAAAGCTGGAGGAACGAACATTTAACGGATCAAAGCCGCTAACAAACTGCCTCGCTCTTAAGTCATAAAGGTACAGACCCGCATTTTGTGTCGATGAAGCATCGTCTAATTCTGTGGGGCCGGACCCAAAGGCCACATACCAATCATTTTGTACTGGTGATCGATAATCCGTACCTTTTACGCGCTTTTTAACAACCGTTGGCACACTCGTCGTATAACCGAAACCAGGCTCCGACAACTCGCCCATAAATACAGGCGCTTCCTCTGGGTTCGTTACATCAAATAGGGCGTAGGACGAACGTACCCAAGTATCATCACTTCCATCCGCATCAACATCAATTTGAATATCACCGCCACCAAAACGCATCCCGATGATAAGCACGGTACCCCAGCCAAATGGATGAGTGGCGTCAGCAGTAAAGATATTCGCATCAAAAACGACCGGGCTCCCGTCCACGTAATAAGCATGAGCATAATTAGGATTCGTCATCCACTGCAAGTGAGGCAACGATGAACGCGGAACATAAGCCCACAATTCAGAACCTAAGGGATGCGCTGTAGCATTACCGCCCGCAAACGAATTGCTTTCCTCAAACGATTTATTGGACAGGTCCCAAAATCCGGCATTAAAGGCATGCAACATTCCATCATTAGCCCCAACATATAAAACATTCCGCCTATTTTTATATAACTCGCGAAATTCGCCATATGTTTTGTCACGATACTTAGCATCATAAAGATCACTGGGCGCGCCAACCAATGCTGGGGAGGAATGTACAATATCCCCTAAGCGCCATGGCTCTAGCGTACCTTGACCATCATCATCATCGTAATCTAGCATGCGAGACCTGAAGCCATCCACCTCTTCACCTCTTACATATTTCACAGTGTTGTATGCCTGCTCAACGGTCGATACATCGAGGTAATTTATTAGCGTACCATTTCCCATAACATCCGCTGTCTCCTGATCGTAATTTGCTTGAGCAGCATACAGAGAGCTTTGAGCCAAATTCAGTGACTCTAAGACAGGAACTAATAACGATACCGCACCTACATACTGAGCTTGCGCGTCTGTAAGGCTTTCCACCATAGTATCCAGCGCAGCTTGTGCGTCAGTTAGACCCGTATTTGCCGTAACCAAAACTTCTTGAGCAGCAACCAAATCAGCTTGAGCAGCAGCTTGAGCAGCTTGAACAGCAGCTAGATCAGCTTGAGCAGCAACCAAATCAGCTTGAGCAGTATCTAAAATTGCCTGAGTAGTATCTAGCGTTGCCTGAGCAATATCTAATGCTGCCTGAGCAGTATCTAGTACTACCTGCGCATCACCTAGATTGGCCTGAGCAGTATCCGAAGTGGTCTGCGCAATAGCCAAAGCCGTCTGAGCTGTAGACAAATCCGTCTGTGCCGTAGTCAAAGAGACCTGTGCTGTAGTCAAAGAAGCCTGAGAAGTACCCAGTAAAACCTGGGCAACATCTAAAGCAGCCTGAGCAGTATCTGCCGAAGCCTGAGCAACATCTAAAGATGCCTGAGAAGAGGCTAGAGAGCTCTGAGCAGTGCCTAAATCTGTTTGAGCCGTGTCTACAATAAATTGATCCGCATCTAGAGCGGCCTGAGCAGTATCTACATCAACTTGCGCTGCAGCAATGGCAACAGGCTCTCCAGCCGCGATCGCGGCCAATAAAGAAACAATTTCTACAGCCAAAGCCTCTGCCGCGACTGTAGCGTCTGCTTGCGCACCTGTAAGATCTGTCTGCGCATTACCAACATCTGTTTGCGCATCCGTAACACCTATTTGCGCATTAGCAGCACCTGCTTGCGCACCTGTAAGGTTTGTCTGCGCGCCAATAACACTGGTTTGCGCACCGTCAACATCTACTTGCGCATCGACGACACCTTCTTGCGCAGCTGTAAGATCTTGCTGAGCGTCAATAACACCTGTTTGCGCATCCGAAACACCTATTTGCGCATTAGCAGCACTTGTTTGCGCATCGGTAACACCCGCTTGCGCACCTGTAACTACTGCCTGCGCACCTGTAACATCTACTTGTGCATCAGTAACACCTGCTTGCGCTTGAACAACATCTACCTGCCCATCGATAACACCTGCCTCAGCGCCAGCAACATCTACTTGCGCAGCAGTCAGACCTGCTTGCGCATCAATAACGCCTGTTTCTGCGTCGGTAACAGCAGTGACCGCTGTGCTGACGTCAACCTGAGCCTGATCACGAGCACTAGTTGCTGTAACTAGCTGGCCGGCTAAATCATCAATAGACTCCTGAGCCGCACTATGTTGAGCAGACGCTACATCGAATATCGACTGAGCATCAGCTAGTGCATCCGCGGCGGCTGATTGAGAGTTGATATCATCATCAATAGTCGCCTGCGAGACCTGTACAAAATCCAGAGTCGATGTACCATCTATAGACGTAATAATATACCGCCCTGTTGAGGCATCCACACTATAAGAACGTTGCGTTAGCACATCACTGACTTCACCAAGCTGATCCCGAGCCTCCCAAAGAACCGCTATATCTTCTACATCTATAGTTTCTAAAGGCGCTGCATTTGCAACATCACTAGGCGGTGTTGTCGCATCGGAACCGTAAAACAGCTTAACCTGCGTCTTCCCTAGGCCTGCATCAAAGTAATAATGAACCACTTTATCCGTTAGATAATCATCTAAAACATGATCACCATCAGAATCCTCGCGTAGATAACCATTTTCATCCAAAAACAAACCAAACAAACTACCCACCCAACTCACTTCATTTCCCAATCTGTCCTCTTTTTGGGGGCTATAAATCGCCTGAAAGACTGCGCCTTCACCACGTGAATTGTTTGCTAACACTGCGGACGACGACGACGAAGCCTCACGATTGGCAAACGATAGAAATATCGATTCGAGGGAGTTGAGTAACGCTTCAGAATTCCCCGCTAAGTAAGTCGAACCCGTTCCACCTGCACTAGCAATGGTATTAAGTAATTCGCCATCAACACCTGTCGGCAACGCAAAGCCAATCACATAAGTCCTTACTCCCTGTTCTAGTAATTCAGCCGCTTTTGCTGCTGCTCCAGCAATGGCTGTGCTTGTATTTGTGACCAAATTCCCATTTTCATCCACATTCGGTAATCCATCTGTCACCAGGATTACGTAATCTTGCTGCTCACAGGTGTTTGTCGGTGGTGCGGACGGCGTGTTTCCCGTTACAGACTCACTTGACGACAACGTGCCTGCAAAATAATCTGCAGCGCTTTGCAATGAACCTTCGACAGGAGTTAAGCCAGCATTTCTAAGCGGTGTATCCGTATAGTTAGTAAATTGAGACTGGGCTAACTTTTGATTTAAGCGATTCAGCTGAGCCGTATCAACATCCGCGATTTCAACATGTAAATAACCTTCCCCCGGAGAAGAGTTTGAAAACCAAGTAGAACCCACATATTGCCAATTTAGATGGGTACCAAAGTCTAATATACCCTGAGCGAAATCACTGTCCGTCGGCGCAAAGCTATATCGTCCCGTTCGATTAGAAAACCCCGAAAAAGCATCACTTGTCCCTGTTTTACTCGAATAACAAGTATACCTATCCCAAGGACCACTACTCTCACTCTCTGAGCCATTGTCAAAATCAGCAGTACTCGAATAACAAAATTGCGTCCCAGAATTACTATTAGAATAAAAAGGCAAAGCAACGTTGTAATACATAAAACTGCCGCTATCAGCAGGGTTTGGTATTCGATAACGCTTGGTTGCCGATGCTCGATCACCTTCAAAATTTGGGTCATAATTGGCTGGATCATAACTCACATCATATTGACTATCGTGTAATCTACGGATACCCACGCCACCTTGCTGATAAGCCATTAAGCCCATACGAGCTGATCGGCTATAAGTAGCGATAATATCCTTCACGGCATTACGTGCAATCTCTGATTTACTACCGGCGTTAGCACTGCCGACAGCTTGCCCACTGGGAGCCTCGTCCATACTGTTAGAATTATCGAGAACAAATAGAACATTTGGCTTATCACCAGAAGAAGAGGTATTAATAAGAGGAGGAATAGACACATAGTCAGCAGCATTTTCCGCATAACCTACATTCTGCAAGGAAGCAAAAACTAAAACCTCAGTTAATATATATACGCATACCGTCCGTAGTTTATTTTTCCGTACAATCATTTTTTTCACTTTTGCATCCCCTACAACTTGGGTAGATTCGATTTCACTAGTAGATTACTACGCGCGTTACTGTATCGCCTTGCAATGTAATCACCACTTGAGATAAATCGTCTTCAGAGGCTCTCCGATCATCCACAACCGAGAGTGACAACAAGACATACTCACCGATACTCGTTTTTAATAATCGGTTAGCTGACAAGGAAATAAAGGCCCCGCGGATACTTCTTTCACCTGATAGGTCCTGTGCAGGGTTAGCCTCAGAAGTTTTCGCAAGCTCAAATGCGTAGCCTTCTGAGGCAAACAACAAAATAGCAAGCACTAAAGAGAGATTAACTTTCATCATGTTTTTCATTTACTAACTCCAACAACCCGCTTTAAAAGCGATTAACTTTATACGTCGACTGCAGCATCACTCGCGATGTCCCGTTTGCCCCTGAAGCATAACTCGTCACACGAAACAGGTAAGACCAATCACCTATTGGGTAATTAAAGTCCTCAGGCGGGGGATCGGCCTCTTCGTCCCTTGCTATATAGCACCTAAACTCAATTAGAAACCGAGGACTTACTTCCAGACCGAGGAAACCCAGAGTCGATTCTATCGAGCGTGTTTCACTCTCCCACACAGCCTCTTGCTCAGCAAAAGGAACTGTCGGCGGGGTGTTAACACATTGATTACCTGGAGAATGAGTTCCACTGAAACATAGGCCATTTGCACAAGTATCTGTAAAGCAATCCCCCAGAAGACATTGAGTAGAAAATTGGACTGCAGTCAACCCGGCAGACAGCTCACTGATATACTCCTCCCCCTCTCTGAGAACCGCTTCAGCAGCCTGAAAAGACAAATCCGCATCTCGATAATTGGAAGACATTTTTTGATTAAAACCAATATTACGAACAGAGGCCATGCCGACAATTGTAAATAGCAGCAATAAAATTAGACTAATAAGAAGAGTGCTACCACGCTGATTGGAATACATATTTCCGCCTATTAATTTCGAATCTGAACGGTGGTTATAAATTCTTGCCTAAGGAACCTATCGCTTGGCGTAAAGGTTTCACCAATAAACCGAAAATCTTGCGGTTCAGAAGCGGCCTGAGTAAACGAACGGAAAAGCAAATGAACCCGTACTGCGCGTACAAATAACCAATCAGTTCCGTTTGGATCAAGATCATCGGCATTTACATAACGGCTAACCTCGTTATTACCATCAACAGAAGTCGAATCAAACCCATAGAAAACCTGCATATTTTCAACGCCCTGAGCAAGCTCTTCATCCTCAGTATCGGAATCGCCAGAGCTAGCAACTACCTTGCGATGAAAAAGTGAAGGTGTACCATCAGCCCCTTCTGAAACAAAATAAGCATGAGCTGAAAGCCTTAGAATAAACGCGCCATCATCACCATAAAAAACACGCTTATTTTCCTGGTCACTAGGAGGAGAGCACCTTCGAACCCCAAGAGCTTTCGAACAATTACCCGGCGACCCTTGTCCTTGGTTATGTACAATTTGCTGGGGATTGCCTCCAGTCACTTGAAAAACTGTGGTTTGATCACAATCTGTAATCACCAAAATATCCCCACTCACAAAGGGGTGGGTCCCAACCATATCGATAGTTGCCGCATTGGCAGGATCGTTATCAGACAGTGTAAAATCACCGCCCCCAGCGCGACGAATAGTCAGCAGGTCGCTATTAGGCATACCCAGAACAGATCCAGAATCATAAGAGGAGGGGAACTCAGGAACGGGATAACCCTGCTCATCACCATCCCAACCAAAGACAGGCTTACGAAAGTCATACTGCCAGTCTGTTCCAGAAGTAGTATTCAAGGTGCTTGTAACCCCCCCCATTTCGTCGCCTGAGCCACAGCCAAAAAAACCCGCCATTCGAATATCTTTTTTAAGTATGGAGGTGGCGAATCGAGCATTATCCTGAATCCAAGTTAACTCGTTATTTAGTGTATAAGACGATTTACCTGAAATCAGAACACCTATCGTGCCGGAGATTAAAAACAGGCCCAGAGTAATTGAGATCATCAACTCAATCAATCCAAGGCCTTTTTGCGCTGAAAAACGTTCAATCATGATTTAGCTCTATATTTAAATCGATGTTCTAGATACTACTTGCTTGGAATGAAAGGTCGACTCACCTTGGCCTCTTGCTGAACCTGATTCGACTCGCTCATCTCTATATCGAATAATTACCGTAAATATGGGAGCCCCTCCCTCACCGTCCAACATTGTAATCTCCCCATTTCCATCAGGTAAAATTGCTGCAATCTCAGTGCGCCATGTCGCCACGTCATAGTCAGCCAATTGATGGGGGGCACATTCCGCACTACCACCATCACAGGTAACATAATTCGGATTGGGCTCATTAAAATCAATAGTATAACGCCTTGTCTCTCTGACATTGGCCCGAACCCTATCCATAATATCTCCGGCAAGAACAATCGCCTGAGACTCAAACATTGCCGACTTATTGAACTGAACAGACCGCGTTTGAACAGAAAGCATACCCAGCACGCCAACACCTAAAATCAGCATGGATGCCAAAACCTCAATCAAACCAACGCCCTTTTGATCACGCACTCTCTTCAGCATGAGATATTATCTCCGCCATGATTCTCACGAATACCATCAGAGTTAGAATCTATCGCGTAGCGCATACCGCCAGACAAGTTAATTATGATTGCTTGAACATCGCCATCTTCATCCGATGGACCGCAAACGTAAAAAGTCCCTTGCTCCACAGCCCGTCCTTCATAGCTAAACTGAAAGGTTGAAGTCACATCTCCATACAACATGGAAATATAACCACTGGGAAAATTTCCACCCACTTTAAGTAATTCATCATCAGAGACGTCAAAAACCCGGTCTTTATCGTCATCAATAAAGACAAGCCAACCATCGCTCCACGTGCCGGAGCAGGTAAACTGATCATCACTAGGGCAAACCGTGACTGTACGACTCCTCGCAACCGCTTCACTTCGAGCTAGTTTAAGGGCTGCAAAGAACGAATCATTGATCGTAAATATTCTCCTTTTTTCAATCGAGCTTTGAAAAGGAGGAGCAGCAACGGTAATAATTATGGCCGATACAGTAAGGACAACCATTAACTCGACCAAGGTAAAACCGCGCTGTTTTTTTTCTCGAAATTGTTTTTTCATGATTGGAAGGTTAACCCCACGGCTTAAAGCTAGCAACGAAGTGTAGACGACTGGACAAGATGGCATGATAAGCGGCGGAAAGACTATTACACTTCGAACAGCTAGCTATGAAAACATGAGCTATTAGAGCGCTCTAATGCCAGGCAAGAGGAAATTTTAACGATCATACCAACACTCAACCCCTTTCAACCGTCGCCCTAGCAATATCCGTAATCGCCTGCCAATCCTTTCTCTCCACAGCATCCTGCGGAACCAACCACGTCCCGCCCACGCAACTCACATTAGGCAATGACAAATAATCCGTAAAATTATCAATGGTCAATCCGCCCGTAGGACAAAACGAAGCCTGAGGCAGCGGACCACCCATAGACTTGATTAAGGACAAACCTCCAACGGCAGCAGCGGGAAACAACTTAAAACAACTTAAACCCAGCTCCATCCCCAACATCACTTCGGAAGGCGAGGTAACACCGGGCAACAAATCAACGCCAAGATCTTCAGCCGCTTTCAGTAAATTCGGGGTATATCCAGGTGAAACCGCGAAATCAACGCCGATTTCAGCGATATCTTTTAAGTTTTTCTCTGAAATTACCGTTCCAACTCCCAGTTCAATGCCTTCGCATTCGGCTTTAATTGCTCGAATGGCTTCTAATGCAACGGGCGTTCGCAGCGTTATTTCTACCGCCGTAATCCCTCCCGCTTTTAAGGCGTTAGTGACGGGAACAGCATCTTCTAATTTGTGTATAACAACCACAGGCATTACACCTATCGGCGCTAAGTACTCTTTTGTTATGGCCAAAACAACGTCTCCCCAATTTGGTATTCGATACTAAAAAATCAGTTTTAAGCATCTCTCAGTAAATTTTATCATTCAAGACTCTATGTTCACTGACCAACGACGGCCCTCAACACCTATAAAACCGCCCACATTTAACAGTGAATCAACCCCAATCAAATTTAAACACGCTAGCCCCCTCATCCGAAACACCAACCATTGACCTAAAGCCACCGTATAAGCTTCGCCCAATATCTTGGGCAACATGCGGCGCAACAGCGGCTTTTCGTCCAGCCAATACCTTTGTCGAAACATCCAAAGTAACGCTACCCGCATCGGCATCAAAGTGAATAACATCTCCCGACACAACCTTCGCCAAAGGACCGCCCAACTTAGCCTCTGGCGTTAGGTGAATAGCAGCTGCCACCTTACCCGATGCCCCCGACATACGCCCATCAGTCACCAAAGCAACCTTAAAACCCCGATCTTGTAACACGCCAAGCGGCGGCGTCATTTTATGCAGCTCAGGCATCCCGTTAGCACTAGGTCCTTGAAAACGCACTACGGCAACAAAATCTTTATCCAGCTCACCCCGCTTAAATGACTCTATTAATTCCTCCTGGGATTCAAATACCACGCAAGGAGCCGAGACCTTGCGATTTTCTTTTGCTACCGCAGAAATTTTCACAACCGCCTTTCCTAAATTACCATCCATTAGACGTAGCCCGCCTTCCTCATCAAATGGCCTATCGATAGGCCGAAGGATATCTTCGTCAAGCGACCGTCCAGCTTTAGAAGTCCAAAGTAGCTCGCCATTTTTTTCTATTTTTGGAGCATGCTCATAGGTATCCAAGCCCCTCCCCAGTACATTCGATACATCTTCATTCAGCAAATCACCTAAACGCAGCTCTTTCACTAAGAACGCCATACCCCCGGCCGCCTGAAACTCATTAATATCCGACTGTCCATTGGGGTACACCCGCGCCAATAACGGCGTAACACGAGAGAGTGTATCCATATCATCCCAAGTAATGTTAATACCACAAGCTTTGGCAATCGCAATAAAATGTAAGGTGTGATTCGTTGAGCCTCCGGTTGCCAACAAGCCCACCATTGCGTTAACCAGTGATTTTTCATTAACCACTTTATATAAGGGTCGATAATCTCCTACGGGCATAGACGACTGTATTGCCGCCTTAACCGCCGCTCTAGTTAATGCATCACGTAAATCGCTTCCAGGATTCACAAAGGAAGACCCAGGTAATTGAACCCCCAGCATTTCAACCATCATCTGGTTGGTATTAGCTGTACCATAAAAAGTACAGGTTCCTGGGCTGTGGTACGAAGCCGTTTCGGCTGCGAGCAATTCCGTCGCTTCTATTTCACCCGCCGCATACTCCTGCCTAACTCTTGCTTTCTCCTGATTAGACAGGCCTGACGGCATAGGTCCAGCCGGTACAAAAACAGCAGGTAAATGCCCAAACTGTAACGCCCCTATTAACATGCCTGGTACGATTTTATCGCACACGCCTAAAAATAGATTCGCATCAAACATATTGTGAGATAAACCAATTGCTGTCGTCATTGCCACCACATCTCGGCTAAATAAGCTGAGCTCCATACCAGCTTGCCCCTGGGTCACCCCGTCACACATTGCAGGCACACCTCCTGCAACCTGCGCCGTACTTCCCAATGAGCGGGCCGCCGCTTTAATCAATTTGGGGTAAGTTTCTAAGGGCTGGTGCGCCGAGAGCATATCGTTATACGCGGTGATAATTCCGAGGTGGGCGCTTTGCATTAAACGAATCGTATCTTTATCCTGCTCACCGCAACTCGCATAAGCATGAGCCACATTGCCGCACGACAATCGTTTCTTCGGAGGATTGTCATCCATCGTTGCCGCCATCGTATCCAAATAGCGCTTCCGAGAAACAGCACTACGTTTAACGATTTTTTGGGTGACCGCTTCAATGGTGCTGTTCATAGTGAGCGTCTCATTTTGCTAGCCTTATTAAAATACAACCAACTACTGCTAATTTAGCGGATAGTTCAGCGCCTCCATCCATTACTATCACTAGATACCGGCGCCAGGAACGACCAAGTGCCATAGCGTAGGCGTACAACTCCTGGCACTTTCATTCCACACGTCCTACAACCCGGCTTATGAACCAGCACTAACAATTACTATGCGATCGCCAAAACAGTCAGAACAACAGATCTAGTCCGGCAATAAGTTATGCCATTTTCGACCATCACGGTTAATTAGCACGTCTGCACCAGAAGGCCCAAAAGAACCCGCACAATAGCTCTCTGTTTTTATTCCTGAGGCATCCCAGGAAGAAAAAATTTGGTCCACCCAAGACCAAGCTTGCTCGACTTCTGCCGCACTCACAAACAACGTCTGATCATTGCGCAACACATCAAATAACAAGCGGGAATACGCGTCGTGTTTTTTGTTATTATCCCCACCACCAAATTGAATATCCAAACAGCCTGATTCTAAAGGAATACCCACCTCTAAACCTGCAACCTTATTGGTAATCCTCATACGAATACCTTCATCAGGTTGCAAGCAAATAACTAAGCGATTGGGTTTATGCTCAAATTTGCTTTGATTAAATATTTGGTGATGGCTTTGCTTAAACTGAACAACGATTTCAGATCGTTGCGCATGTAAACGTTTACCTGTACGTAAGTAAATCGGAACGCCAGTCCAGCGCCAATTTTGAATTTCTGCCTGCAAAGCTACGTAAGTTTCTGTTTGGCTTTTTGGGTTGATTCTACTTTTCCCTTCCGACTCCCCCCCTGCCCCCTTACCCCTCTCTTCGTCCAAATACCCAACAACCTTATCTTCATTGATTAATCCGCTCAGGTATTGCCCACGAACAGTATTTTCTCGTGCATCCTCTGACGTAATCGGCTTTAAGCATTGCAGCACTTTTAATTTTTCTGCCCGAACACATTCGGCATTTAACGTAGCAGGGGGCTCCATTGCTACCAGACACAAGACCTGAAGCAAGTGATTTTGCACCATATCGCGCGTTGCACCAATTTTGTCATAAAAACCTCCGCGCCCCCCTACGCCAACCGATTCTGATACGGTAATTTGAATGTGGTCGATATACTTAGAATTCCATAACGGCTCAAAAATATCATTGGCAAAACGCAAAGCCATCAGGTTTTGTACCGCTTCTTTTCCTAGGTAATGGTCAATCCGAAATAATTGATTTTCTGGAAATACCCGCGTCAACTCATTGTTGATGGCAACAAAAGATTCTCGGCTATCGCCCAAAGGCTTTTCAACCACTAGACGTGCTGAAGCCGTTACAAGGCCACTTTTATCCAAGGCCGAAGTCACTCGGCCAAAAATCAGAGGCGGAATAGCCAAATAGATAACCAGCTCCGAACCAGCATGATGAAGCTCCCGCTTTATTTTTGCTAAAGCCTCAGGCTCAGTCGCATTCGCTTGAACAAAGCTCAGCTTATCCGCAAGCGCCTGCCATTTTTCTTCCGTAAAATGCTCACTGGAGACCCCTTCAATCACCTTCTCTTTTACTTTTTCAAGAAAAGCCGAACGCTCATTCTCAGTACGCGCAATACCAATGATTTGAGCATATTCAGGCTGACACTGGTTTAACTCGAGGTAATACAGCGCCGGATATAATTTTCGCAACGCAAGATCGCCATCACCTCCGACGATTAGCAAAACTGTATTCATATTCCCTAGCACTCCAGCCACTTGAACCTCGCTTACAGGTTTCGGCTTCGCGCGTAGCGCTAGGCCCGGTATGCTAGGGGCAAAACCCCAGATAAAAGCACAGCCCAATAAACGAATCGTTTTTTACACGTTCTGGTCTAAGTTTAGGCTGAAGACAGGGAAGAGCGAGCTTCATTGGCACATTTTTCAGATATTTGGCTTTACCTCACCCTAGTCTCTCAACCTTACAAAACCAGTAAAACCCATCAACACATCCGACCCTATAGATCTCGTCACTTTCCGTCCACGACGTAAAAAGTATTATGTTACCGGGTAAAAACATCTCCAATGAATCGCTAAAAAGCACTTGCAGGCCAACCAATATAGGCTTTTCAGAGGAGGCTAGGCTAAACAATTCGATTGCCATTACCTTCATTATTTAGCATAATCCGCGATCCGAAATTTACGATAAAAACGCCCCAGGAAATAGTCATGCCTCGTATTGCCATAAATGGTTTTGGCCGCATTGGTCGCAATATACTCCGCGCCATTTACGAGAATAATCTACAAAATGAATTCCAGGTTGTCGCCATTAACGATGTCCACACACCCGCAATGGGCGCACATTTACTCAAGTTTGATACTGCGCACGGCACCCTCAACTTTGACGTTCAAGCTAACGATTCAGCCATTATTGTTTCCGGAAATGAGATTCAGTTTAGTGCGGAGCAAAACCCTGCCGAGCTTCCGTGGAAAGCGCTCAATATTGATATCGCTTTTGAATGCACTGGACTGTTTACTGCACGCGATAAAGCCGCTCGGCACTTAGAAGCCGGGGCCAAAAAAGTGCTGATCTCCGCACCGAGCGAACAAGCTGACATAACCTCCGTTTACGGCGTCAATCACCAGAACATCACGGCTGAGCATAAAATCATTTCAAATGCTTCGTGCACCACAAACTGCTTAGCCCCAATGAGCCACGCCCTGCATGAAACCATCGGTATTGAAAGCGGTTTAATGAACACTATTCACGCCTATACCAATGATCAAAAAGTTACGGATACCTATCATGCGGATGCACGCCGCGCTCGTGCTGCAGCCCACAACATTATCCCCACAAAAACCGGTGCCGCCGCCGCCATTGGTTTGGTTATTCCAGCATTAAAAGGCAAGCTAGACGGATTATCCGTACGCGTACCAACCATCAACGTGAGTTGTCTGGACCTAACATTTGTTCCCTCTCGCCCAACCTCTGCTGACGAGGTAAACGAGGTGATCGCAAATGCAATTGAAACGCGCTTCAAAGGCATTATGGAAATCAATACCCTGCCTTTGGTTTCCAGCGACTTTAAACATAACCCTGCATCCTGTATTTTCGATTCAACACAAACACGCACCCTGGGTAATCTGGTAAAAGTTATGGCCTGGTACGACAACGAATGGGGGTTCTCCAATCGCATGCTTAATACCGCCCGGGTTATCGCAGCAGCTCAGTAATCATCCTGAGCCCTCAGTTTTTTAAGACTCAGAATTATAGGAAGTTCTATAGTGACATTAGTCGCATTTTGATTTTTGACCCTGCAGCTTGCTCCTAGCCTGTCGCAACCCTCACCCCCTTAAGCCCCCCCCCGCCACAAGAATCTGGCGCCTTACAAACTCTGTGTCCAATAGGTTAATTTAGGTTAAACTTTAGATAACCTAACAGCCCTTAGACTGCCGGTGTAGCTTACAAACAATGATCATTTAACAAACAGCAGCCCTCTGTGTAATAGCCTGAGCCAATGACCCAATTTAACGACCATCTCACCATCGTATTTTCCGATATTGTCGGCAGCTCTCAGCTATACACATCGTTAGGGAATCAGCGCGCCAAAGAAAAAATAGATCAAGCCATGCTCGCAATGCGCGATATCGTTTTACAGGCCGATGGACAGGTGATTAAAACCATCGGCGATGAGATAATGTACTCTCACCGCGATCCTGAATCCGCATGCAGAGCAGCCGTTGTCATGAACCAATCGCTCAACGCCATACACTTTTATTTGCGAACAGGTATGTCATATGGACGAGTGATAAATGACAAAAATGATCTCTACGGCGATACCGTCAACAACGCTGCATTTCTTGCGCGCACCGCTCAAGCAAATCAAATTTTATTAGATTCAGACACCTACGCAAACCTCGTTAATTTTCGTCAACAATGTGAGTATTTCGACCGTGTCATACTCAAAGGCGAATCAGAAAACTCTCTGCTATACCGCCTAAATTGGGAGCATCGCGACACAGCATCACTCGACGCCACAGTTATGGCAACTAAAGCCATTAGCGCCGACAACGGAACCCCCACTCAATTAATGGTGAGCTACCAGGGCCATACTTACTACATAGATCCAAGCTCTGACGTCGCAATAGGAAGAGATCACGACTCGGTACAAATTTGCATACCGCACAAAAATGCTTCGCGTAGGCATTGCTCACTCTCTTACCATAGAGGTAAATTCATTTTGACTGACCGCAGTACCAACGGAACATATTTACTGCAAAAAGGGCAGCAGGAGGTATTTTTACGACGCGAATCAACGCCACTCGTTGCGGACGGGAAAATAAGTATTGGGCAGCCCTGCGAAAACTCCGAAAACATCCTTGAATACCAACTCGATTAAATTGATCATCCTCCCTTCTCGCCCAAAACATATAACACGTAAACCTTTAAAACCGACGTAAGAACTAAAACGTTAAACAAACAACTTCACGCCGCAATACAAACTCACAACAATAACAAGGTACTTTATTTTCAAAAAACACCATTGAAAATATTAAGCGGGCGACATGAGGGCGATAAGCAAAAAACACCCAGCACTCTAAACAAACAGACCCTAATGTTATAAGTTGATTTTCGTTTAGCTTTTGCAGCAATATCCGACAGTAATAATTTAGACTTTTTTGTTATGCTTCGAATTGTTTGATTCCAGAATAAAATAACAAAGTTATTGACAGCGATTTGCTGTCGCCCCCTTGTTAGCGCTTGCTAACCCTCCGCAAAACAAAGGGCTTAAGCATGCCAAAAATGACATTTTTTGATTCCATACCCTGCCTTCTTTGATCCCTCATTCATACCAAATCCGAATATCAAATTGCCACTATTTCTCCGTATCGTACCCCAATATTGAACCATACTGATCAATAGGAGGCGCGCACAATGAAGCGTTTTGAATTTATAACAAAGACCTATTCTGAACGAATCCTGGTACTCGCCACCTACCTTTTTTGCTGTAACACATACTCTGCAGAAGGTGAGTTTTTTCTCGATCAATTTGAAGACTACGGCATTGAAGCTAGCGACTTTGATAAAATGCAGATTACCCCTACCCGACTCATGGAAAACAAAACTCTTTTCTTAGCGGCTCAAGCTGAACGCGACACATCAATGAATATGAGCCTTCGCTTAATTAATAACCGCTGGCTGCTAGAAGAAGGCGATTCGTCCTTTTCAGGACCTGAAGCCATTCGCCGTTATTTACGCATGTACATATTGGACAGGTACAAAAAAGACCGCCAAAGGACGTCCATCAGCTCTGACACCTTCCTTTCTCCCTCCCGAAACAACCGCAATTCTCAATTCCACGACCTATCTAACTATCGCTTACGTGTCTCTGATGACCGCTTTCGAGTTCGCTTCCGCTACACGTTTGATTAGCATCAAAAACCCTCGATAAACGACATCACCCCCAAACATTTCCAGTCCGGCCTCCGATTGTTTAGAATACCTCCCCTATACCATCAATGAATGATCAAAAGGTTTAACTTGAACAACTACCAAAGCGCTCCATCCTCTCGCGCCCCGCTCCTCAAGCGCCTTATGGCTTTTTTATACGACTTATTTATCCTATTTGCCCTAAGCATGGGCTACTGGGCTTTAGCCACGATATTTATGGTTTTTATTCTCGGCCAACAAGACTCTCGCAGTTTTACAACCGTCCAAAATATAGTCTTTCTCGGAGGCTGGCTCTTAACCCTGACCGGCTTCTATTGGTTCTTCTGGAAGCGTGCAGGACAAACGGTTGGTATGCGGGCATGGCGATTGAAACTGATCAGCACAGATCAAACGCCTCTATCTCACCGCCAAATACTGATACGCGTAATCATTGCGCCTATTTCAATTGGGCTGTTAGGGGTAGGTTATTGGTGGAGTTTTCTTAATAAAAACCAAGCCAGCTGGCACGACCTAGCCAGCCAAACACAAGTTGTGATGACATCGAAGCCAGACAAAAAGAAATAGAACATAGGCCGGCATTTGGAGGTTCGAGAAGCCTCCAAAGCGATTTACCGAATATGCGAGCACACAAGAAGTGAGAATAAGCTGATTGCCGCACGTAACTTCAGGGCTTCGAAAGCAGGTCCATAACCGTTTGGTTAACAGCAATTATCAGCTACTGAGACCGCCTCACCAACACCATCCCCACCAAGAAACATATCCCAATCGGAATCAGTACCGCAAGAACGGGAGCAAAGCCCCAAATGATACTAGACGGACCTAGAAGCCGCTGACTCATCTGAAACGACAGACCGACGATCACACCAATAAATACACGAAACCCCATTGTGACCTGACGTAGAGGCCCAAGAATAAACGAAATGGCAATCATCACCAAACTCAAGGTCGCCAAAGGCTGAAGAGCCTTACGCCAAAAAGCGAGACGATATTCTGTCGACTCTAAATTTTGCCGATCAAGATAAGACGAATAATCCATTAAACGAGACATTGGTAAATCATCAGGGTCTAGCACCAAAACATTAAGCAAAGAAGGTGAGACCTCACTCTCCCACCGACCGTTTGGCTCATGACTGACCACGAGCCCGCCGTCTTCAAAACGCGTCACTTTTACATCCTGCTCAAACCAATGGTCACCCTGGTAAATAGCAGAATCAGCAAAGCGCGCCTCTTGGAGACTGCCGCCATCGTCAAATAGAAAACGCGTGACACCAAACAATTTACCGTTTGGCAATACCGCGTTGAAATGCATGAATTCATTGCCTTCACGGTTCCATACGCCACGCTCACTCTGCAAAGCTTGCTTGTGGCCTAACGCCAAAGCTCGTCGACTATCCGCATACTGATCGGCATAAGGCGCTATATATTCACCGACTAATCCACCCACTAAAATAAAGACAAACACCGGGCGAAATGTCGCCCAAATAATTTGATTAACGGACACTCCTGCCGCACGAATGACGACTAATTCGCTTGAGCTTGCCAATACACCTAAACCGATTAGGCACCCCACTAAAGAAGACAAAGGAAGGTACTCAACAATACTCGAAGGAATGCTGAGCAAAACGTAAATCATCGCCTCGGCAAACCCATACTGATCTTTGAGGTCAGACAACTCATCAACCAAACCAGCAATAAAGTCCAAGGCCACAATAACCAATAGAACACTGACGACAGAGCCCCAAACCGACTGAGCAATATACTTTTTTATCTGCCTCATGATGAAGCCCTTTGTGGGCGGAGTCGCCCAAGCTGAGGCCAGAAATACAGAACCACCCCTAACATAAAGAAACCACCATGCACCCACCAAATTAGCCCCGGCAGCGGTGACCTGCCACTGTCCAAAACGCCACGAGAGGCATTAAGACAAACGAGATAAAGGATATACACAATAATTGCCGGTAATAATTTGTTGTATCGGCCTTGCCGTGCCTTAGTCCGGCTGAGTGGAAACGCGAGAAACCCGACGATCAACACTAATACCGGTAAAGAAAGCCGCCATTGAAGTGCCGCACTCGCCATTGTTGAATCATCATGATACAGATCCGCTGTAGACATTCCATCCGTCGCCTTCCGACGGCCAATGGCATAACTCGGGTCCGGCAAATGCTGGTAAAACTCCTTAAACTCAACCACTTCATAGTTCGCTTCGCCAGGTCGCCCCTTATAACGCTTACCATTTTTGAGCAACAAAAATTTCTGACCAAAATCGGGATCAACGACCGTCTCTCCTGACTCTGCCATTAAAATGCTCGGCGGCTCCCCTTCAGAGAACTGCGCCAATTCGGCAATGAAGACTCGGTTTAATTTCTGTTTGTCTTTACTAATCGACTCCGCATAGCTGATGCCTTTACCACTGTCGAGCTCGTTAAAACGAGCCGGTTTTAATGTTTCAAAGTCGGTTCGGTTACGCTGTTCAGCCAATAGGCTTTCCGATGCTTGCACGCCTTTTGGCCCAATCACCATACTCAGCAGAGCCACTATTATCGCCACAAACAGCGATGTCGCCATGGTGTAGGCCAGCAAGCGTCGATCACTTAACCCACAAGCGGAAAGAACGGTCATTTCGCTTTCCAAATACAAACGGCCATACGACAGCAAAATACCGATAAACAAGCCCAAAGGTAGTATCAATTCCAGAAAGCCCAAAGACTTATAGCCCATAAGGGTCAACAAAACACCAGCATCGAGTTTACCCGCTGCGGCTTCGGCTAGGTATTTTACAAACCGAGCACTAAAAATAATCATCAATAATATGGTGCTCACCGCCAACATACTGGTCAATACTTCACGTGCGAGGTATCGGAAAATGATCAACGGCGATCACCGATAGGGTTTTGAAATTGAGGCGATAAATCAACACGCATGGTTTAACGATACATCCGGTAAAATTGTGGGTCGATAAAAACCCTATTTAAGAAAAGAGATGGTCAAAACCACCAAGTTCAGACTACATACGCAGCGTAATATAAACACTTCAGTACGCTAACTTAATAAACCGCTCATGATAGCGTACACTTACCGAAGAGTCTCTTCGAGAAGCATCATTCAAACACTATTTATCGTCCTAACTATTCAGGTTTATTTATGGATTTTTTTGCAAAGAACAGTGACATCAGCAAATTAAAAACTCAATGCGCCGTTGTATTCGCTTTTGATACTTCGCTCTTGCCCAGCGGAGTCACGCTGGACAACACTCACGGCAAAGTGTTAAGCAAATTAATCAAATCCAAAGACTTGTCCAGCAGCACAGGCAGCTGCACCTGGGTTACAGTCGCTAGCGACAAGAAAATTCCCTACGAACGTATATTACTCGTGCAACTTGGCAAGCCAAGCAAAGCTAAAACTCAGCACATATCACTACAAGATTGGAACAAAGTAGCACTAACTCTTGTCGCTACTATTGGTAGCCGCCCAGTGAAAGAAGCCGCTATATTTATTGACAATATAGCCCTAGAAAACGATAAAGAAAGCACTATCACACTGAGTAAAACTCTGGCTGCAGCAGCTGAAAAATCCTGCTATCGCTACGACACCAGCAAAAACAAGGTAAAGCGCCCCGACCTTAAAAAAGTCAGCGTTGTAACCAATGAGGCAGCCAAAGCGAAAAAAGGTCTCGCCTATGGTCAAGCATTAGGCACCGGTATTAATACAGCAAGAGAGCTCGGAAATTTACCCGGCAATATCTGTACCCCTAGCTACCTAGCGAATACAGCCAAAAGTATGGGCGATAAGAACGGCAAGCTTAACGTCAAGATACTCGGCGAGAAGCAAATAAGTAAACTCGGCATGGGTTCTTTTCTTTCTGTTTCAAACGGCAGCGACGAAGAAGGGAAGCTGATTGTTATGGAATACAAGAATGGCCGCGCAGGAGATAAACCCCACGTACTCGTTGGCAAGGGCGTTACCTTTGATACCGGTGGCATCAGTTTGAAACCCGGCGCAGCAATGGATGAAATGAAGTTTGATATGTGTGGCGCAGCCAGCGTATTTGGTACAATGACGGCTCTTGTCGCAATGAACGCTTCCGTTAACGTGGTCGGTATTGTTGCCGCAGTGGAGAATATGCCTTCTGGGCGGGCGACGAAGCCCGGTGATGTCGTTACGTCTATGTCAGGTCAAACGATTGAGGTTCTGAACACGGATGCCGAAGGCCGATTAGTATTGTGTGACAGCCTCACCTATGCCGAACGCTTTAAACCCAAGTCAGTTGTGGATATCGCCACACTTACCGGCGCCTGTGTTGTCGCACTGGGTAGCCACGCCACGGGACTATTCAGCAATGACGACTCACTGGCAAACGCTCTATTAAGCTCAGGCGAAACGACGCTTGACCGAGCATGGCGCATGCCGCTATGGGATGAATACCAAAAGCAGCTCGACAGTAATTTTGCCGACATCGCCAACATCGGTGGCCGTGAAGCTGGCAGTGTAACCGCCGCTTGCTTCCTTTCCCGTTTTGCGAAAAAGTACCCGTGGGCTCACCTCGACATTGCTGGTACAGCCTGGAATAGCGGTGCTAGAAAAGGGGCTACGGGACGTCCGGTCAGTCTTTTAGTCGATTACCTTCTCAATAATTAGTGCCCGCCAGAAATAGGGCTCTGCTCGGCAACTGCTCATGCGCTGCCCTGCGTACTTGCAGTCGTGCGAAAAAGTAAAAACACTCATTTTTACGCCACTAATATGTAGTTGTTTGCCGTAAGCAAACGCCCACATGCAGTGGCACAAATCTAAGAATTGTTATTTCCCCTCGCAACGAGCCATTTCTGGACAAGCACTAATCAACCCTAAAATATCGACGCTAAAGAGACAGAACAAAGCCCCATGACACTAATAGATTTTTATGTGCTGCAAAAAAATACGCTAGAAGAGCAGCATCACTTTGCCTGCCGCTTAATCGAAAAAGCGGTGAGGCAAGGCAATCGCGTCATGGTCGCGACAAAAGATGAGGCCGAAAGCCAACAAATAAACGATTGTTTGTGGTCCTTTCGACCCGATGCATTTATCCCGCACGCCGTTATAGGGGATGAACATGCTTCACAAGCATCGGTATTGATCAGCCACAACGATGATGATGACACGCACTCAGAAGTTCTGGTCAACTTACGCTTGGAAGTACCGCCACCGTTCAGTCGCTTTAAGCGCTTGGCCGAAGTGGTTATTCAAGAGAAAAGCGTGCTGGAAAACTCTCGGCTTAGTTATGCTTTCTATAAAAAACGCGGATACCCAATAAACACCCACAAACTTTAGGTGATAATGCAAGACGGTAGTAGTATTAGCCTTGCAAATAATATCCACACAAAGCAATAACCCTGTACAGCACAAGTTTCAAAAACCAGCGGCTTAAAGACCTGTGACGATAAAATCTGACAATCCTTCTCGCGAAGAACTACTCAACGAACTTGTATCGATTCGTGATTCGCTGCTGCCAGAAAGTGACAAAGCTCACCCTACTGTCGATAAGCCATCGTCAGCCCTCACGAAAACTATCGAACCGCCGCATACCCCCACCAATCCGACACAAACTGAAACAACGCACGATAAAGACGAAATTATGGACCCATTACCCGGACAACAATCCTTGTTCGATGAAAACGCTAAGAAGATCTCCGACGCGGCAAAAAAGAACCCCACCGCAGAACCGAAGAAAGCACCAAAATCCCCCAGCACTGCAAGCGAAGCCAATACTACTGAGCGAGAAAACCCCTTTCTACCGCACCATATTAAACAGAAACTGGAAAAAGAGAAGCTCCTCTACCAGCAAGAAATCAATAAGCAGAACAACCTACAAAGCGTTAGCACTCTCACAGCCAAATCGATGCCGCCGATCCTGCCAGGATCTACAAGCAGCCCCCTTACTAGCAACATCACGAAAAACGCGATGGAGCTAATGGACGTTGACGAAGCGTTGGTGGACGAACTGGTTGAAATTTACCTACCCAAAATCGAACAAGACCTGCGTCAACGCATACGCGAGCGTTTGAAACGCTCAACGTAGTACCGATCATTATCCGTCATAAAATACAGGTACACGTTCGAAATACAGCTTTGAGAGCGCCAGCAACGACAAAAAGAAGAGCATCTAAGCCCAATCAACACCCAGCATCCATCTAAACTCCGTATTGTTTTGATCGAGTCTTCAATAAAATGATTCCCCCCAAGGCCAATTACTGAAGAAACTTCATTTTAATTACACGAACATCGCCAAATATGGCCTACAGGCGGTTATAATTTGTGGCTCAATTTGCATCGAAAAACAGTTTCAGCTGATTAACGTTCACCCGAACCTCAAACTCCACATCGGTACAACTAACAGCGTACGATCTTGTGCGCATAGTTAAGATCAGATGGCTTATCACAGATGGGGAAAGTGCAGAGGGCTCAGTACAGAGAATTCAGCGCACATAGATCAACGTATTTATACCAATACAAATAGACCTATATTCATTAACTTCTAAAAAGACACGTACAAAGACCCAATGGAAAAAACATACCAGCCCGGCAGTATCGAACAGAAATGGTACCAACACTGGGAATCCAGTGATTACTTTGCTCCCAGCGGCAAAGGTGAACCCTATAGCATCATGATTCCACCGCCGAACGTCACCGGCAGTTTGCATATGGGTCATGGCTTTCAAGAAAGCATTATGGATGCCCTTATCCGCTACCATCGCATGAAGGGACATAACACCCTTTGGCAAGTGGGAACCGACCATGCGGGTATCGCCACTCAGATGGTCGTCGAGCGTCTTTTGGATGCTGAAGGTAAAACACGACATGACTTGGGTCGAGACAAATTCATTGAGCGCGTATGGGATTGGAAAGAAGAATCCGGTGGTCATATCACCCGCCAACTGCGTCGCTTAGGCGCATCGCCAGACTGGAGCCGTGAACGTTTCACTATGGATGACGGTTTTTCCGAAGGTGTGCAAGAAGCCTTTATTAAACTATACGAAGACGATCTCATTTACCGTGGTAAACGCCTAGTTAACTGGGACCCTAAGCTACATACGGCTATTTCTGACTTAGAAGTTATCAGTGAAGAAGAAAACGGCCACATGTGGCACTTCAAGTACCCACTCACTGACGGTTCAGGCCACTTAGTTGTCGCAACGACCCGACCTGAAACGATGTTAGGCGATTCGGCTGTTGCCGTTCACCCCGAAGACGAACGCTTCAAGCATTTAATCGGCCAAACAATCACTCTGCCCCTCACTGGCCGTGAAATCCCCATTATTGCGGATGACTACGTCGATAAAGATTTCGGTACCGGCTGTGTCAAAATCACACCTGCCCATGATTTTAACGATTATGAAATGGGCCAAAGACACGATCTACCGCTCATCAACATTTTAAATGACGATGCACAAATTAACGCTGTTGCACCGGAAAAATACCGTGGCATGGACCGGTTTGTTGCCCGTAAGCAAATCGTAGCCGACCTCGAAGAGCTTGGTTTACTCGATAAAGTTGTCGACCACAAATTAAAAGTACCGCGCGGCGATCGCAGCGGTGTGGTCATCGAGCCTTACCTAACTAATCAGTGGTATGTAAAAACCCAACCCCTTGCTGACGAAGCCATTAAAGCGGTAGAGAAAAACGAGATCCAGTTTGTACCTAAACAGTACGAGAACATGTATTTCTCGTGGATGCGTGACATTCAAGATTGGTGTATTTCTCGTCAATTGTGGTGGGGACATCGTATTCCCGCTTGGTACGACGCAGAAGGTAAGGTTTACGTTGGCCGCAGCGAAGAAGATGTTCGTGCGAAATACAGCATTGCTGCCGATGTTGAGTTAAACCGAGATAACGATGTACTCGACACTTGGTTTTCTTCCGGCCTCTGGACCTTTGGTACTTTGGGCTGGCCAGAAGATAATGAGCTGCTTAAAACCTTTCATCCGTCATCGGTATTGGTTACTGGCTTCGATATTATTTTCTTTTGGGTCGCACGTATGATTATGCTGACCTTGTACTTCAAAAAAGAAATACCGTTTCATACAGTGTATGTGCATGGGCTTGTGCGCGATAGCCACGGGCAAAAGATGTCTAAGTCCAAAGGTAACGTACTGGACCCCATCGATCTAATCGACGGTATTGACCTTGAAACTTTGGTGACGAAGCGTACTGCGGGAATGATGCAGCCAAAGCTGAAATCAAAAATTGAGAAGCAAACGCGTAAAGAGTTTGCCGACGGTATTGCAGGCTACGGCACTGATGCATTGCGTTTTACCTATTATTCTTTGGCTTCAACAGGCCGCGATATTAATTTTGACGTGGGCCGGATTGAAGGCTTCCGTAACTTCTGTAATAAGTTGTGGAATGTGACGAACTACGTTTTGATGAATACCGAAGAGCACGACACTGGGGCCGACGGCTCGACTGATTACACGTTGTCTCAAGCGGATCGCTGGATTATTTCTCGCTTGCAGCAAACTGAAAAAGCAGTCGCTGAAGGTTTCGAGTCTTACCGTCTCGATTTGGCTAGCCAAGCTTTGTACGATTTTATCTGGAAAGATTATTGCGATTGGTATGTTGAGCTAACGAAGCCGGTATTGTGGGATGACGATTTAGCACCTGAAATCAAAAAAGGCACTCGTCGTACTCTAATTCGTGTTCTGGAAACTACCTTACGTTTAGCTCACCCGATGATGCCATTTATTACGGAAGAGATCTGGCAGCGTGTTAAGGGTCTTGCTGGTGCCGAAGGCGATACGATTATGCTTGCGGCGTTACCAATAGCTGACGAAAGTAAAATCGATACTGAAGCCATTAATGATATTGAGTGGATTAAAGGCGTGGTCGATGGCATTCGCACAATTCGTGGTGAAATGAATATTGCGCCTTCGAAAAAATTGCCGGTATATTTTAAAAACGGGAATGATGTTGATAAGCGCTGTTTAAGTGACAGTGACCAGCTTTTGAAGAAGCTGGCTTCTCTTGAGTCCATCACGTGGTTGGCTGACGATGAGGAAGCGCCGCTTTCTGCTACTTCTCTAGTTGGCAATTTAGAAATTCTCGTTCCGATGGCTGGGCTTATTGATAAAGAGGCTGAGCTGGCTCGTATCGAGAAGGAGTCTGAGAAACTGAGTAAAGAATGTCAGCGTCTTGAGGGTAAGTTATCGAACGCGAAATTTGTTGATAAGGCACCTGCTGATGTTGTTCAGAAGGAACGTGATCGACTGGAGGAGACGAAATCGGCACTTGTTAAGATGGGTGAGCAGAAAGAGAAGATTGTTAGCCTTTAAGATTTTTTAGTTTCGTAAGGCTTTTTTGGTTTTGTTCTAGACTGAAAAACCGTAAGGCACGTTGGGGAGTATTTCCAAGACACGCCGCACCCAAAGTGCTCGCGGGGCAGGCCCTAAATACGTCCCTGTAGTCTGTCTGCTGCCGTTTTTCACAGGAAGTGACATATTAGACCGCGCAGGACACCTATATGGATATAGGTGTTACGACGAAGCAGGAAGCCCGAGTCGAGCAAGCGGTCGCCTTGACAACAGACGGGGTCTTGAAAACTCTCCCCAACGCGCCTTACTCAGTGCGGGCATGAAGATTAATTAGCTCCTCGCTTTGCAATCACGCCCGAGGGTACGACTGAGCTCGTAGTACGATCATGTAAATCGATCCTCTATGACTAATTTAGAATTGCTAAAGAAGGATCTAAGCCAATATGTTTAATTTTAGAAAAATAGGAACTAACGTGCGAAAAATTGCCCCCACTCTCCTGTTTATTTGTCTTGCTTCTGCTTGTGGAAAGAAGGAAGAGACTCAACAAATGGACGCTGCTGTAGACCCCTCAGCCCCGATGTCTGAACCAATGATGGCTGCAAAGCCTCAGGCTTCTGCCGAGCCTGAAAAGGTGATTATTGGCGTGCAGATCTGTGATGATTTTCTGGATCGCTATCGCGCTTGTTATGCGCAGCTTCCGCCGGGAATTAAGTCCTCGATGAAAAAGGGATTTGAGGAAACAGAGCAGGCTTTGTTGAAGGCATCAAAAGTAGAAAATGCTGAAGAGACATTGACCGAAGCGTGTTTTCATTTGGATGAAAGTGTTTCGACTTCTATGCGGGCTCAGGGGTGTGTTTGGTAGGAAGTCAAAAGCATACCTTCACTTCTGATATTAATGAAAAGCGCATTCCTTTGCGCTTTTTAAACGTTTTATATCCATAAACCTATTTAGCGATACAAGTACACCGCGCCAGCCTGAGATGCACCGCTACCAATCATACTTTCCACACCGGTAGAATCACTATCTTCATCCGAAGCGCCGACAACTAAATTGTCACCGCTAAAGAAAAGAGATGTTCCAAAATGGTCAAGAGTAAGAGACGCAGGAGATTTTACGTAAGAGCCTAATGCCCAGGTACTTGATGCTCGAGCGTGCTCGTAGACATAAACGGCTCCAGAATCCACCGCACTAGTGTTATTAACATCATCACTCGCTATACCGGTTGCGTTACTATCTTCAAAGGGGGCGCCAACAGCAAGCATATCCGCAGATAACGCAACGGTCGTACCGAATTTCATACCATCACTCACTTTAGGTGCTTTAATAAATCGGTCTAAATCCCACGCACCTTCGCCGTTAAGCTCATATAGATACACAGCTCCGGTATTTGCATTATCATTATTAGAACTACTAGTAGTTGCATCTGCCCCGGTTCCATTACTCGACTCTCCTGGAGCACCTACAGCAATTCGACCATTTAAAATTGAAACCGAAGAACCAAAATTATCGCTCTCACCCGCATTTGTCTCAGCATTCAACTTAACCGACTCAGACCAGCTATCTGGAGAGGTAGATGTATCTAATTCATAGACAAAAACTTCTCCCTGCCCGCTATTAGCTTGAGGGGCACCAACAATAAATTCGGGAGTACTGCTCACGGAATTAAACTGAACAACCTCACCAAAACGACTACTACCTTCAGAAGTAACTGCATCATCTTCAGGCTCCCATGAATCTCCATCCCATTCGAAGATATATACCGCACCTTGACCTGTTGCTTTTGCAGGAGCACCGACAATCAAATAATCTCCTTCAATACTGACAGAAAATCCAAATTCAAAAACATCTTCAGATTCGGCATCAGCTGCAATCAAAACTTGATTTTGAGTCCATACATCAGTACTAGAAAGCGTATAAACATGAACTGTTTCGGCCCCTGGTGCGCCAATCACCAATGTGTCATCGTCAATAGCGACGCTGCGGCCAAATTCGTCACCCTCGGCAATGGCCGTCTCTCGCTTTAAATAGGCCGATTGAGTCCAACTACTAGCACTATAGCCAAAGACATATACAGCTCCCGCCCCGTCAACCACAACATCATTGCCCTGATCACTCTGTGAAGCACTTTGTTCCTTGTAAGCTCCAACGACTAAGGTGTTTACGTCTGCCGCAATGGCCGTCCCAAACTGATCCCCACCACCAGTGTTAGACGCTTTAAAATAAGTATCTGAAAGACTCGAATATTCAGTTCGGCTTAAGTCAACCGAATAACTCTGTTCAACATCCCCGCTACCTGAAGTCACATCAAGAGTAATTGTTACGTCCTCTCCTATCGTCAAGCTAATAGGATCACTTACTTGGCTATCTCCGAGGGGAGCCGATTGAGTAGATAATTCAACGCTCGCATCATCATCGGACTGGACAAAAGAGACAAAGACAGTGTTCACCCAATAACTAACATTGAAGTCATAAGCGCTACTATCGACTTCAAACTCAGAAGATACTGGAGTGAAGGCCACATCGAGATTAGAGAGGTCAGCGTCGTCACTGTCTGAAACGACTTGAGTTACAACGACTTCGTACGTTTTTGTACTCTCATTTTCCGCCGTAACAACAATATTGATTTCGTTCCGCCCCTGCACAAGATCCACAAAAGCATTCGTGTTATTAGCTAACGGCGTCCCATTAAGAGTCATTGTCGCCGTTTCATCATCTTCTGTCGCAGCATTGACCGTCAGCCGAGTGATTGAAGTTGTTACGCGCGCGGTATATTCGGTCTCATCACTTCTAAAGCCAGGAACTAAGGGCACCCCCTCAATCTCTAAGCGCGACAAATCCGCATCGCCCGAACGACCATACCCGGTGTCACAACCAACAAACATAAGTCCCACAACTAGCAATGCACTCAAACGAAACAAAACTAACCCTTTACGCATATCTGTTCTTCCAAAACTAACGGTTATTATTCGATCCACAGCATACCTGAAAACCTTTTAAAAAATGAGAACGAACCGAGGAAACATGAGCTAGCCTCTCTCAAAATATGAGTTACAACCGATCAGTACTGAATTCATGTTTTGTTAGAGCCAATCGATCCCTCAATCTATTAGAAGTTAAGAGAATAGAGCGCTATGATATGGTTATAAGCATTTCACGTATGCGAGTATAAAAATGGATGCCGGTGGACAAGCCACAAGACCTTCCGAGGCACCGCAGCACTACGATGTTGTTGTGGTCGGCGCAGGTATTCATGGTGCGAGCATCGCTTGCGAAGCCTCTAGCCGAGGGTTAAAAACCCTACTTGTACAATCAGGGAACCTCGGCGGAACGGCTTCATGCTCACCGGCAGATGTAGTCGGTGCAGGCCTAAACCTTTTAGAAAACTTGCATTTTCCCGATGTAATCTCAAATCGAGACGCTTTATGTACTCTGCATCAAAAAGCACCACACTTGGTCCAGCCAATTAATGCCTATATTGTCCGAGCGCCACAATTAAGATCAGCAAAAAAAGTTAATATTGGAGCCAAAATTTATAACCGCCTCCAGAGGGTCAAAACCACTGATTTTAAAGAAGTCGGGGACACGAGATCTGCGGGATCAGGCGACACTCTTTTACAGCATAGTTTTAAAGATGAAGTCCTTTCACAAAACCCGGTACGTGAATATTCAATCAACTACACGCGCATTGTGATTGCCTTAGCGCAACAACTGCACAAAGACGAAAACTCACTCACTCTAAGTCACCATAAATTGATTCACGCGGAACGCGAGCAAGGAGCTTGGCGCTTGAAGATAGAAGATCAACGCTCCAAACAAAAAGTCTTTTATCAAACCAACATATTGATTAACTGCACGGGCTGCCACTCAAACAATTTGCTGAAGGACGTATTAAGAGTCCCCAGTCGCAGCTCTGCTGCGCGTTTAAACTCAGCTTATATTTACTTCCGTTACGAACAAAATTGGCACTCAAGCGCAATATTTCAAAGAGAAAACAAATCGCTCGTTTATGCCCAAAACTTTGATAATCAACATCTTTGTATCGGCCCCATCATTGCAGATAGCTGCGACGAAGAAGATAAAGAACTCGCGATTAACGAATGCTTATCACTTTGGAATCAAAACACACATAAACTAATCAAGAGAGAGGACATTATTCATTGCCAGTGGTCTTCTCACCCAATGGCAGAAGACCCTAGCCTTCACAAGCTAGACTCTACCAACACTACCCTCCTTGATTTAAATAACCCGGGTAATGCTGCCCCGCTGCTAAATTTGTTCGGTAATAACTTAGTTCAGTTTCGAAAAATTGCTGAGCAGGCTTTGGATATTCTCGTCGTATTTACCCATGCAAAACGAAATCAAACATATACAAATGAAGCATTACCAGGCGGTAATTTTGAAGGTCGATCAATTGAAGATGTTAGCCAGCAACTCATTCATCATTACGATTTTTTAGATGGCGAAACCCTAAACCGTTTATTGTTCACCTACGGCTCAAACGCTATCCAGATTCTCGACAATTGCCATTCAAAACAAGATATGGGACTGGATTTTGGTGAGGGTCTCTATCAACGAGAAGTCGACTATTTAAGGAAAAATGAATGGGCCGTAACGGCTGACGATATTCTATGGAGGAGAACGTATTTAGGGTTGAGATTATCTTTAGATCAGCGGCAAGAGTTGGTTGAATATTTGGCGCGTTAGGAAAACAGTGCACGAGCTCTCAACAAAAACTATTCCTCCGGAGGCTCTTCTCCCAAATCTTCAAAACTATCATCATTTTCAAGCTCATCAATCAACGATGAAATCGCATCATCCAGCTCATCCTCTGCCAAATCCAAACCTTGAGCTTTAAGCATTGCGGAGACCATATCCTCTTCCTCTTCCTCTTCCTCTTCCACTGGCGCTTCGCTGGCCTCTTCGGCATCAACAGCCATCTGGTCAAGGTCATCCAAAGCGTCCATGGAGTCTTCCTCCTCTACCGGCGCTTCAACTTCTGGCTCTTCCATGGGCATTTCTATGACTTCGGTTTCAGCAGATGAAATCGGTTCAGGTTCAGGTTCGGGCTCTGGCTCTGGCTCTTCAACAACCTCTTCTACCTCAGCCATTAAATCATCGTCCATCGGCATTTCCATTTCGCCTTCAGGATCTAAATCATCGTCACCCAATTCATCAAATGTCTCCGTGACTTCACGCACGGGCTCAGGTTCCGGATCGATGTCATCTGCCACCGGATCGATATCTTCCATTGGCGGTTCTTCTTCTAGCTCCTCTTCGGCCTCTGCCGCTTGTTCAACCTCTTGCTCAACATTGGCTTCCGAAAACTGATCGAGGATTTCCTCATTATTTCCGCCGCGTAATATTTTTCTGAACAACATAAAGCCAAGACCGAATAGCAATACATTGGATAACCCCAATACGGAATATAACAACCAGCCAGGCATTTCCTCTTGAGGCTCTTCCGACCCTGCCTCATCTTTCGCATCTTCAGGTGTTTCGCTTACGTCTTTTTCCTCAACATCACTTTCTTCTTCCTCGTCCTCAACAGGCTCCGGAGTAGGAGCGGGTTCTTCGGTCGGTTCAGGCTCAGGCTCTTCTTCCTCAAAAAATGGCTCGTCTTCCTCTATAAAGCCTTGACCGATAGAATAATTGAAGCGAATGGGATCAATATTCTGCTCAAAATCCCCGCCATCCTCGTTTTTCCCGCGTATTTTTATTTTTGCTATATATTCACCTTCTGATTGAGGGCGAATAGTCGTTGTCCACGTATCCAGGCCTGAAGCCCTTAAGGGTCTGATTTTTTTCCGACCACTGGGGGATATAATTGTTGCGACAATTTTCGTATCGTTGACCACAACATCCGTATCAAATACACGAGCAGTCAATGTGTAAGATACTTGACCACCGCTAACACCTTCTTTAAGGTCAGCCGAAAAGGGTTGGCGCGTTGTAAATTGATGGGAAAATTCTCGTATAAAGCTCTTACCATCTACGGTAATGGTGAGCTGATAAATACCTTCTTTATTAAACCTAGGCAATTCAAAATCAAAAACACCATTTGTTGGCGGATAGGTCGTTTCTAGGGTTTGGCTCCAAAGTTCTCGTAAATCAAATTCGTCCTTTCCACCAATTAGCTCTGCTGAAATATCCATAAGCGACAAAAAGTCTTCGCGCGCAATGGTCGCACCATCTTCCTGCAGAACCAGTGATACGCTTTCTTGCTGGCCCTTTAATATATTATTGGGCAAAGCGCTTACGCGCAAATTCAGATTACTGACCACCGTAATACGGCTATCCGGATCCATTTCAGACAGTACCTGCCAACGACCTTGCAAAGGCTGCTTTACGGTTATCAAGTCGTATTTAGCTGCTCTATGCCATTTCACATATTTGGATGAGCTTTTTGCCGTCATCACTTTTTGATCAGGGCCGACTATTTGCGTCAACTCTTTCTTATTTTTTCTGAAAATCAGCGCAGTGAATTCCTCCACGCTGGCATCAATCAAAAAGCCTTCTTCAGTAAGGGGGACTTGCTCCATTGGAGCCGATGCATCAAATGCCTTGAGGAAAATACGCATCAGGTCATCTGCTGAGTAGGCAACAGCGGATATTCCATCGGTACTGAGTGAAAGCTTATTGAGAAGGTCAATATCGGCATTATCCGATAAGGCGATGGTGTGAACGACAACGCCCGCGTCTTCCAAACGAGGCAAAACCTCATCCACAATACGACGCCATTCACGCCGATTCACTTCCCTATCCTTACTAATATCGACCATACCGTCCGTCAGTAAAATAATACTGCTACGATATTTATTGTTGGCAGGATCAATGCCGTATACCGCTTTTTCTAGCGCTTCCCCGATGTTAGTAAACATACCCAAGGAATTTATCTGACCCGATTTAGAGCCAGCTCTCTCACGCCATGCGTCATCCACTTTTTGGTGCTTGACCAGCATATTAACCCAACGGCCAAAGGTCCAAATGCCCGCTTTACTCCCTTCGGGTAAAAGTTGAACTAAAAGCTCAACAGCAGGTTGGCGCAGATAGTTCGGATCATTAAGCTTCATGCTGCCGGAAACATCGATCACTAACCGGACATCGGGAGGCAGCACAGGACCACCTGCTTGACCTTCACTCACAGAGGGAAGGCAGCAAATCACAAGCAATATGCTAAATAATAATTGACGCTTGAACATCATTTGGGCGTTACGCTTCAAAATCCCCAGACTTTCTAAGAGCTATTTATGGAGTGGCTTAATTTAATAAAACTGATCGGTAATCAAACAGGAATAAAAGCCATTATTATTAGATAGTTATAGCAGCTTTAGGCCGTTTTTGCCGAAAATAGAGGCGTTTAATTCCTTATAGAGCTTAGCGATATCAATCAAGCTGGGCTAGATACCCCCTAAAACAAAGCGCAGCCAAGAAGAGCTAAGCTGCACGCCGAATACGAAGCCAAAGAAAGAGATATACCGCACTCGAAAGTACCAAAGCCCCAATAAGCGCGATAATCAAAGGCGTTCCCGCACGCCAAAATGCACCCGGCCCTTCAAACATCCCTTCTAGAATACAGGCAATCCAAGCAGGTGATAGGTATCCACCACCCTCACTGCTATACCAGGGGACAAGCATAAATACACCGGCACCAATCCGCAAAACATCGCGCACCTCACGCCAAGCAATCTTTCGCGTCAAATACAAAAAAACACCCATGCAGGCCGCTGCGCCTAATAGGTATACAATCCAAGCCCATATGTATTCTTCGTGTGTGAACATGCTGATATCTGTACCGAATCTAGTGACTGATTATTCTAACTGCTAGAACCTGAAAGTCATATTCTCTATTGAAGTAAAAAATAGGGCGCTACGAAAGACGAGAATATACTGCATCTCATTCTGACCCATCAATAATGCGGTGGCGGCTCATCAATACCCGCACCGTCATCCGTACCCGTCGCCTGTGACGTCATTTTTTTGTAAACGTGCTGAACCTGCGCCTGCAAACTCGCAATATCCTGCCCTTGCCTAGCCACTAGAGCATTCAAGCTATTCAACAAGTCTTCTTGAAATGCCAAACGGGATTGAAGTTCATTTACTTCGTCATTATTCACTGTAATTCTCACTATACTTTTGAAATTCTGCATGGATTTCCAGCTCTATCTCATCACTAATAGCCGGGACATACCTGTCTAAGCCAAATGCAGAACGAGAAAACTGAGTCGACGCAGAAAAGCCTAAGGTGTATTTCCCGGTTAACAGGTTGTTGGCAGCACCATTAACCGAAACCAGTAGCTCTATTCTCTGTGGGACACCCAAAAAAGTTAATTCGCCAAGAAATATAACGTGGCGTTCATCAATTTTACGTGCTGAAAGGGTCTTAAATATCCCCTGCGGATACGCATCAGTCTTAAACCAAAATCGACCGTTTAACGCGCGTTCGAATTTTTCATTGTTTACATCGACACTTGTCATATCCACAATAGCTTCAAGACGCGAATTTTCGATATTAACCG
The DNA here is from genome assembly GCA_033852175.1 of Agarilytica sp. GTDB lineage: Bacteria > Pseudomonadota > Gammaproteobacteria > Pseudomonadales > Cellvibrionaceae > Agarilytica. Next base: position 69,620 of record JAWSUY010000006.1, on the reverse strand, counting down.
GGTCTAAAAATAAACTGGCGTCAAATTCATTAAAACGTCCAACGTATTTTGAAAACCCCATATGGTCAACTTTAAACAATATCGTTGAGTGGTCGGGATCGAGCTGATAATCGCCCAATTGAATATCAACCAGACGTTGTTTTAGCTTTGGTTTGAGTAAACTAGCGCAGCCTACCGAGCTAACAAAAACAGCCATACAAACAAGAATGGCGATTTTTTTTATGCTATAAGACCTTTGGTTCGCGATATCTTTCATAGAATTTTTTACACGACCCAATGAATAACATGCTCTTCCATATCATCTGGATCTACATGCTCTTCACTAATCCCCCTATGACGAAGCGACATACTGGACTCGTGTACACTTTCAGGGTTTCCACTCACAAGCGGGTGCCAGTCATAAAGACCTTTTCCCTCGGCTAATAATTTATAAGCGCAGGTCTGCGGTAACCAATCGTGCTCAAATACATTTTTCGGCGTCAAAGTAATGCAAGTAGGCACAAGCGTCGTTCTGTTTTTATAATCGCCGCAGGAGCAATTATGATGATCAAGATATTGGCAATACACATCGGTGTAATAAACTTCGCCCGTGTCTTCGTCTTCTAGCTTATGTAAACAACACTTCGCACAACCATCACATAATGACTCCCATTCTTCGCGAGTCATTTCATGTAGTTCTTTTTTCTTCCAAAATGCGATATCAGACATATTATTTTGGCTGATCGAAGAGTTTATCGTTTTGTATTTTCTGCATATACTCTTCAGGAAGCGGTGGCATTTGCAAATAAAAACCGTTCTCTTTAATACCTGCTAATACGTTTGTTGCGTTAGCATTGGCAAGTTTCTTTTCTGGCGTCAGCGCTATCGTCATCGCTAGCTCTAGCTTGCCCGCTTGCTGTAATAGTGCAGCCGGTAAGGTCGTCAGGTCTTTATCTTTTTCAACGTAGATATAAGCACCGTCTTTTTTCTTGCTTCTGTAAATTTGTACAATTTTTTTCATTTTATCAACCTTGCTCTCTTACCGAGCGATTCGGCCTATTGGGGCATTATTCACTAGCGAGCTGTTTAACAGTCTCTACAACTTTGTCCGCGATAACACTCTTACGCCAACCGTGTAATTTTGTTGGCACCCGGTAAACCTGATCCCGTGCAGTAATCAATATTTCTTCGTAGTCTTTTTTGCGCATCAACACTTCACTAGGCAAGGACATTTCTTCTGCCTTGGCGAGAACGACTTGTTTTAGCTTATCAAGCACATTTCGCTCTTCAGAGCATAGCGGCCTAGGTAAACGTACTGGAAGCTGATCGCTAGGCAATTCAACCACATCTTCTACTATCGATAAGAACTTATCGCCATAACTGCGAATCATACGACTCGTTAAGCCCTCAATGGAATATAACTGGCCTTCCGCCGATGGTTTCTTTAGGGCAATCGAATAAATAGCCGATTCTTTAACGAGTCGATTTCGGGGAATATCTTTAGCTTGCGCCTCATCTTCGCGCCAACGGCTGAGCAACTTTAGTATTGCCAACTGTTGCTCATCGAGTTTCCATGCCGACTTAAATTTTAAATAAGTGCGATCAGGGTCTTGGTTTGCAAAAAAGTTATCTACCATCCGCTGACTGTCTTCCATGGCCCACGGCAATCGCTGCTTTTCATTAAGCTGTACCATTAAGCTATTCGCCAAGGTAAACAGGTATTCCACATCCAGTGCAGCATAATGTATTTGAGACTGACTGAGCGGTCGCTGCAACCAGTCCGAGCGCGTTTCACTTTTCGGTAAATCGACATCCAATACAGCAAGTGCTAACTTCCCAAAACCGACTGAAAACCCATACCCAGCTAAAGCTCCCGCCACCTGCGTATCGAAAATATTTTGCGGTAAGCAATCCAATGCACGCTGAAAGACTTCGAGATCTTCGGAGCATGAATGCAATACTTTAACGATGTTCTCGTTATCAAGAATTTCAGCGAAAGGGTAGAAATCTGTTATTTTAGTAGGGTCGATAAGGTAGTTTTTTTCACCGTCATTCACCTGAATAAGCCCAGCAATAGGGTAATAGGTACTTGTACGCATAAACTCGGTATCAAGCGCGAGCAGTGGCTTGTTTTGCCACGCTTCACACACTTGTTCAAGAACATCATCTTGATCCACCCACACGATTTCTTGCTGTAATAAATCTTCCGACATTGCGTTCTCTGCCTATATTTCTCGCCGACTATTGAGGGCGTGCGCCAATGTGCCGCCATCAATATATTCCAGTTCACTGCCTATTGGGACACCATGGGCAATGCGTGTAACTTTTATAGAATATGCCTTGGCACGTTCGTTTATGTAATGTGAAGTCGCCTCGCCCTCCATTGTAGGGTTCGTGGCAACGATAAGCTCCTTAATGGCCCCGTCAGCTAAACACTGCTCCAACTCGGCAATACCAATCTCTTTCGGACCAATGCCATCAATAGGCGAAAGCCGACCATGCAAGACAAAGTATTGGCCAGAAAAAGTGCCCGACTGCTCTAACGCCACGACATCTGCAGGCGTTTCAACCACACATAAAACACTGTGATCACGTTTTACGTTTATGCATATCGCGCACATTTTCTCTTCGGTTAGCGTGCGACATTTTTCACAACGCTGAACCGATGAAGCGGCCTCTGACAAGGATTGCGCTAAATTTTCTGCCGCTTGCCGGTCATGTTCCAACAAATGAAACGCCATACGTTGCGCCGATTTAGGGCCAACACCGGGAAGCTTGCGTAATGCACAAATAAGCTGATCAATTAAAGGGGAAAACATATTATTGTCTGAACACTAAAATGGCATTTTGAAACCCGGCGGCATCTGCATGCCTCCGGTCATTTGGCTCATGAGTTCTTTATTGGACTCTTCAACTCTTCGTACAGCGTCGTTGACTGCCGCCGCCAATAAGTCCTCTAACATCTCTTTGTCTTCTGACATTAAGCTAGGGTCTATCGTCACTTTACTGAGGTCGTGCCGGCCCGTCATGGTAACTTTCACAAGACCTGCGCCAGCCTCGCCAATGACTTCTTTATTCGCCAACTCTTTTTGCATATCCGCCATCTTGGATTGCATTTGCTGGGCTTGCTTCATTATATCGCCAAGGTCATTAAACATAACGATCTCCTATAATTTTAAGATGGATATTTCACTGTATTTTCTTGCAATTTCGCACCGAATTCACGCTCAAATGTTTGCACCACAGGGTCATCTCTCAATGTCGCCAAAGCGTGGGCATGGTTCTCTTTGCGAACCCGATCATTATGCTCTGCAGGCGTTTCCATACCCTCAGGAATAGAGGACAACTGAATATCCACACGAACGGGATGAGCAAAATAATCGCTCAAATAATCGGCTATACGTTGAGCGTGAGACGGGTCGTATAAGCTGGTTTTATCTTGATCTAAGATAAACTGAATATGATTATCTTCGCGACCTACCATGACACAATTCGCGACGGTGCTTTGAACAATGCCTTTTATTTCTATCTGCTTGTAGACTGAAATCCAGTTATTCGGCGCAAAGGAATCTAAACTCATTTTCTGTTTAGGTAATTCTGCAGGCTTTGGAGTATCCGGGCTAGACTGATTCGTTGCAGATACTGGTGCGGCCGAAGGTACTACAGAAGCCACAAGCTCTTGCAGCCTAGCCACATTGCTTTCTGTTACAGGCTTTAGCTGCGGACTTGGTGAATGCTGAGGTTTCGAGGCAATCTGTGCGACTGGAGAAGGCGCTTCAACTCGGGACTGCTCTTTACGTTCGGCGACAATCGATTCCCGCGCACCTCTTTGAGGCTCAGGTTGAGACTCCGAAGATCCCGAACCCACACCTAAGGGGATCTCGCTAGGCTCAGCAGGAGAACTTCGACCTTGATCAGAAGGCCCTGAAGCATTTTCGTTTTTAAGCACCTTGGTAACAGCTTGACCAAGAGAGCTGACATTGGATTCTTTTGTCTGACTTTGACGCGACTGTTCCGTTGCTACCTGCCCTTGTCTAGGCTCTTGCTTTTGTTCTTCAGCACCAACGAGAGCAGACAAAGCTGCCCGCCGGCCAGATGCAGTACTATCGAGCACGGGCTTTCCCGGCTCAGCTATCGACTTTTTTATCGGAACGGCGGCCTCCGCCACAGGACTCTCTTGGTTTTGAGACAACGACCTGGTCGGCACATCAACAAGACCTTGAGGCTTGAACACCAACATTCTTAACAGTGTCATTTCGACCCCCATCCTAGGGTCAGAAGCCAAGGACAAATCTCGGCGGCCAATGAGGGTCGTTTGATAAAACATTTGCACATCTTCTGGCGTAAGCGCACTGGCAAACTTTAATATCTGAACTTGATCGCCGTAACTATTATCCAGGGCTTCGGGCAGGGCTTGGGCTATGGCAATACGATGCAACAGCGTGAGCAAATCCGCCAAAGCCGCATCGTAATCGGGTGCATGCTCAGCAAATTTTGCCACGGCAGCCAAAACAGCTGGGCCATCTGCAGCAACCAAAGCCTGCATAATTTCTTCTATCAATACATGATCGATAGTCCCAAGCATCGTGCCGACTTCAGATTCGAGCACTTTACCGCCACCAAAGGCTATTGCCTGATCGGTCAGACTGAGCGCATCGCGCATACTGCCATCCGCAGACCTCGATAGGGGCCACAGTGCGGATTCTTCAAAGGGAATGGCTTCTTTGGTTAGGACGTGTTGTAAATGCCCAACAATACGTTCCGAACTCATATTTTTGAGATTAAACTGCAAGCAACGTGAAAGAATGGTTACCGGCAGTTTCTGCGGATCGGTTGTCGCCAGCAAGAACTTTACATGGTCGGGCGGCTCTTCCAGAGTTTTCAACAGGGCGTTGAAACTGTGATTGGAGAGCATATGAACTTCATCGATCAGGTATATTTTATAACGGCCACGTGATGGGGCGTATTGGACGTTATCGAGCAATTCGCGTGTATCTTCAACTTTGGTGCGCGAAGCCGCATCCACTTCAATTAAATCAACGAATCGCCCTTCAGCAATTTCATTACAAGCAGAGCATTCACCACACGGCTCTGAACTCACACCGGTTTCACAATTAAGGCACTTCGCCAGAATTCGCGCAATCGTAGTTTTACCCACCCCGCGCGTCCCAGTAAATAAGTACGCGTGATGCAGTCGATTATGATCGAGTGCATTAATTAGCGCTTTGAGCACATGCTCTTGGCCAACCATTTCACGGAATATACGAGGGCGCCACTTGCGGGCCAACACCTGATAGCTCATCGATTATCGAACCTTGAAACCTAAAGATTAGTCTTATAAGCGTCGAATTATAACGCAAACGGAGATGTACGGCGTGGATGAAGTCGTAACTGTGGATCTTTCTAGAAGGATCGATCCAAGTGGATCGCTCTAAATCTAAACAGTAACGATAAATTAAACAACAACTGTGAATAAAAACGTTACTGAAGATGGAGGAGACCCAACCAGCCACACCCCGGCGCCCAATTATACTGCTACCGTTGCTCCCTTCCAGGCCTGGCGGAGTTCACAGCGAATTGTCGCGAGGGGACCAATTGGGTCACCATTAAAACAACGGAATTAAACTCATTCCGAGGGCTGCGCATTATCGCAACTTCAAACAAGTTTTCAAGCGATATTTAACAGCCGCACTCAATAATCCTATAAAAATCAGAGGATTAACTACAAAGTACCCTCAAAGAGATCACGTGCTCTACATTTTGGAGCTTTTGAATCAGATCGTCACTTGGACGACTGGCCAAATCCAAAATATTGTAAGCCACATTATTCCGGCTCTTATTCACCATATCGACGACATTTACATCACTGTCAGCAAATACGGATAGTACATGCCCCAATACACCCGATACATTTTCATTGGTAAAGGTAATACGACAAGCGGTGTCACCACGAGACATAGTCGTTTGCGGAAAATTAACGGAATTGACAATATTTCCGCTCTCTAAATAATCACGCAACTGATTAACGGCCATTACCGCGCAGTTTTCTTCTGCCTCTGCCGTACTCGCACCAATATGCGGTAGCGCTACTACTTTCGCGTGGCCAATCAAGCAAGGCTCTGGGAAATCACACACATACTGGCGGAGTTTTTCATTATCGAGCGCATGAACAACCGCCTTAGCATCAACAATAGCATCCCGAGCGAAATTCATAATCGCCGCATTAGGCTTCATCAGGCTCAAGGTATCAGCATTAATCATATGCTTTGTGGCTGGAATTGCTGGCACGTGCAATGAAAGAAAATCGACTTCGGCCAACAGAGCCTCAACACTCTCCATTCGCCTGACATCGCTGGATAAACGCCATGCGGCCTCTACTGATAACGCGGGGTCAAAACCCAGAACGTCCATTCCTAGCGCTAGCGCCGCATCAGCGACCATTGAGCCAATGGCCCCAAGACCAATAACACCCAGAGTTTTGCCCGCCAATTCACTACCGGCAAAACGCTTTTTCTCTTTTTCAAGCAGCTTTGACATTTCTGCTGCATCAGTCATATCACCCAAGGTATCGACGAATGACTTTCCTTGCATGATGCCGCGCGAGCTCAGCAACAATCCCGACAAAACCAATTCTTTAACGGCATTCGCATTGGCACCAGGGGTATTAAATACGACGATTCCCTTTTTACTGTATTCATCTACGGGAATATTGTTAGTTCCCGCTCCAGCTCTTGCGACGGCCATGACCGAAGCAGGCAAGCTTTCATCGTGCAATTTTTGGCTGCGCAGTAGCAGTGCTTGAGGATTTTCGATATCCGATCCAACGTTGTATGTATCGTCGAAACGGCTGAGACCTTTTTCTGAAATTTTGTTGTAGGTACGAATCTGAAACATAGTTAATCTTCACACAGTTAAGGTTAATAGATTGCTTATTGCGTAACTTGCTCGTATGCCCATGTCATCCAAGGCATCAATTTTTCCATATCAGAAGCTTCTACCGTCGCTCCACCCCAAATACGAATGCCTGCTGGTGCATCGCGATATGCGCCAATATCAAAGGCAACGCCCTCTTTACCCAACAGTTTGACCATTTCTTTAACTTGGCCCGGCTCAGCCTTAAGGGTTAAACAGATACTGGTATTAGAATTAATTTCGCTGGATTCGGCTAAAAAGTCGATCCAGTCATTTGCCACTACGAACTTTTCGATAACCGCTAAGTTTGCTTGCGACTTCGCAATACTGGCCGCTACTCCACCAATACTTTTGATCCAGTTCAGTGCATCTAAATAATCCGCAACGCAGAGCATAGAAGGCGTATTGATCGTGGCGCCCTTAAAGATACCCTCAATTAACTTTCCGCCTTTCGTCATACGGAAAATTTTCGGCATCGGCCAAGGGGGGGTATAGCTTTCCAGCCTTGCAACTGCACGAGGGCTCAATATCAACATGCCGTGAGCACCTTCTCCGCCCAGGGCTTTCTGCCAGCTGAACGTAGCCACATCAATTTTATCCCAAGGAATGTCCATCGCAAAAACTGCTGAGGTCGCATCGCATATTGTAAGACCCTCGCGATCATCGGCAATCCATTCACCATTAGGCACTTTTACACCAGAGGTTGTACCGTTCCACGTAAAGACAACGTCACGTGCAAAATCTACAGCGCTTAAGTCTGGCAATTGGCCGTAATCTGCCTCCATAGAGCGCACATCGTCAAGCTTTAACTGTTTGGTGATATCCGTCACCCAACCTTTGCCGAATGATTCCCACGACAATACGTCAACGCCACGCTCGCCAAGTAAAGACCACATCGCCATTTCCATAGCGCCAGTGTCAGAACCCGCCACAACCCCGACACGATAACCTTCTGGCAAGCCAAGCATTTCGGCCGTATCGCTACATGCTAAAGCCAAGGCTTCTTTACCGACAGAAGAGCGGTGAGAACGACCAAGAGTATCAAGCTTCAGGTTACTAACACTGTATCCGGGGCGCTTGCTGCACGGACCAGATGAAAAATTTGGGTTTTGGGGTTTCAGTTCAGGTTGCATTGTTGTCCTCAGTTTTTAGTAAAGCTTTGGAAAATTTACACTAACGTTTTGAAAAAATAGTAGGGCCTAGAGCAGAGCCGCAAAAGCAAAGCCGAAAGTCATTTGCTAAGAGCAGCAAAAAAGGCGAGCCATTATGCCACTGATACCGAGGAAATCCAGATTATTGATTAGCCCGTCTGCCGATCCATCAATCCAACCAGCAATTTAACCCGGTCATCATAACGACTCCGCTGACAGGCCGTCACACAACTTAGTAGAGCAAGGTAAAGAGCTTTCGCTGAAACGCAATTGCTACCGGATCACCTTTACCCAATACAGCCAAGATATCCAAATAGATTTTCTTGGCCTCTCCTTCTTGATAATTAAGATCGCTTCGAATGATGTCATACAAAAGTGACAGCGCTTCTTTTTTGAACTCGTTCTGGCTGTACTGAACAGCCAACTGAAATGCAATGGACTTATCCTCTGGCGTCAGAGCAAATTGCTCTTCAAGCGCTTGCAGCTCCGGTGTTTTTTGCGCTTGCTGAGCCAACTCCAGCTCTGCTTTCACCTGTTCGTAGAGGGGATCTTGGTCTGCCATCTTGACCAGAGAAAGAATGCTATCGGCCTCGCTATAGCGTTTAAGCTGCGTCAATACACCAGTTAAGGTAATCGCTATATTAGCCTGTTGCCCCGAAAGCTCATAAGCCTCACTGAGCAGTGTATAGGCCTGATCCCACTCCCCTTGCTGAACATGCACGGACGCTTCATTAAATTTCAGATCCCAGAGTTTAGGAAGCACTTTATTCAATAGCTCCCGAATTTCAGGTTCTGGCTTCAACCCGGTAAAGCCATCAACAGGCTGACCATCTTTCATCAACATAACCGTAGGTAAACTGCGCACACCAAACTGACTTGCAATACCTTGATGCGCCTCGGAATCGACTTTCGCTAATAGAAACTGGCCAGCATACTCGTCGGCTAACGCTTCCAATATCGGCATCAGGCTTTTACACGGCTCGCACCAACTCGCCCAAAAATCGATGACTACGAGTCGCTTATAGGACTCTTCTACAAGTAAAGTTTGAGCGTTTTCAGGTGTAATTTCGACGATATTAGGATTCATCATTCACATCTCGTGATAGCAATAAAGAAAGTGCAATATTGGGGCAAGTTCACAAAAATACAAACACATGTTCCCCAAACGCCAAAGCTATTGAAACACGCGTCAGTATTTATTCCAAATTCGTTTAAATCGATATCAATTCCTGTAACATCCGACGACTCTAAGGGGGACAGCTATGCGCTATTTCTATTTTCTTAAGCCTTACATCGTATTGTTTTAAGTTTTGCTTTAAAAAATAGAAGTATATTTGAACGATTGACGCAGGTTGAAATGAGCGAGATTCGCTTAAATTCACCGAGCCAGCTTGAGGACAAGCTGACTGCCATTCGCGAAAGCACAGCACAGATCAAACGGTGTCATTTTGCCACGCTATAACGACCGGCAATTCGCTCACCGCTATATTTAAACTGATTTCAGACAAAAACCTTAGGAGAACCTTATGAGCAGAGTCGCTCTAGTCACTGGCGGAACCCGCGGTATCGGAGAAGCCATTTCCGTTCGTCTTAAAGAAGATGGATACACAGTAGCAGCAAGTTACGGCGGGGACGATCAAACCGCCGCCGCATTTAACGATAAATACGGAATCCCTGTATATAAATTTGATGTTTCTAACTTCCACGCCTGCGCTGAAGCTATAGCACAAATTACAGCCGATCTCGGCCGTATCGAAATCCTCATTAACAATGCAGGCATCACGCGAGACGGCACCATTCACAAAATGAGCCCAGAGTGCTGGCAATCCGTGCTCGATACTAATCTTGGTTCATGCTTTAACATGTGCCGCAATGTAATAGACAGTATGCGCAAGCATGGCTTTGGGCGTATTGTGAATATCGGCTCAGTCAACGGCCAAGCCGGGCAGTATGGGCAGGTAAACTATGCGGCAGCCAAATCAGGCATTCATGGATTTACCAAAGCTTTAGCCCAAGAAGGGGCAGGTAAAGACATCACGGTAAACGCCATCGCCCCAGGCTACATATCTACAGACATGGTGCGCGCAGTCCCGAAAAAGGTGCTCGAAAAGATTATTGCGAAAATTCCCGTCGGTAGACTGGGAGAGGCTGATGAAATAGCCAGAGGCGTGGAGTTTTTAGTCGCGGACAATGCTGGCTTTATTACCGGCTCAACCCTATCCATAAACGGCGGCCAACACATGTATTAGGGGGCGGCCATTTAACCTGCCAACAATACGCGCTCAACTAAAAATCAACAGCATTGCTTGAGGCAAAAAAAGCCCGTTATTTCAACGGGCTTTTTCAAGAGAAGCGAAGCTAGAACAACAACCACTCAGAGATACCTTACTCTGCCGTCGCTTTAGCTGCTTTAGCCTTAGGAGCCGCTTTCTTCGCGGAAGGCTTTTTCTTTGCAGGAGCCTTAACGGGCTCAACTGTATTGGCAACATCAGAAACAGCAGCAATACTAACAACATCAGATACTGCGGCAACATCAGTGGCTGCGGCAACATTTGCATCCCACGCACCCTGAATCAAGTCTCCTACTTTGCCACGCGCATCAGTGATAAGCTCAAGACTATCCTGTGCATTTGACGTCAACTTTTCTCTCATTCCTTCCCAGTATGCTTGCTGAGCACCGACAAACGTATCAATATCGGCACTAGGCTGACTAAAGCCCTTCGCATACTCAATACTGTCAGCAACAACTTCTTGCATAAAATTAGATTGCTTAGTTCTCAACGACTCAAAAATTTCCGAGTTCAATTCAATGATGTCAGTCATTGGCTTTAAAAATGAACCGGTTTGCTCAAATACTTTACCGTACATAACATTCGCTCCTCTTAAAATTACTGTTTTACTGCTCTACTTTAGTAGGCCTAGGGTCATAGCTCGTTAGGTTAATGACTTGCGCGCTAGCGCCTGTTTAGAAGCTCTTTCACAACCACTTCACAGCTGTCTCACAACTTCAAAACATACGACCAATGATAGTCAATCTCGACGACCATTCCAGCACTAAATTAACAACGTTTCGCACTCGAAAGACAATCACGCCAAGATATTGCTGAATGCGACTTTTCACATCAAAACCCCATTAACGGCATATTGAAAACCGAGAGTCGCTGATGGCAAACCTTCTAAAATTGAAAGCCCTCAGACCCACTTGTGAAAACCCAAACCCTGAAACCAAAACTGCTGCACTGCAATATTCGGACCTGAGTCTATGCTACTCAATGCTAAAGGTCAATCATGTGCGTTGCGTCGCAACATGAACGTTACGCCCATCACGGTTTCGGAAAATAGTCGGCCTGAACGTAAAAAGCCTCGATTTAAACGAGGCTTTTTAGCTGGTAGAGATCCTTCGATGCTATCGAAGATAGACCCGAAGCAGATCTTTCAATTAAGCAGTAGTAGCTGTCTTAAAGAAATCACCAGCTTTTTCTTGGCTAGAACTCATCAATTCATAAGCTTCTGTAGAAGCCGCAACTACTTTGTCTTGAACATTTTGCAAATATGATTTTTGAGTCTGATAAAAGCCAGAAAAATCCTTCTGAGCGCTCAATTCTTTAACGAAAGCCATATTGTCGCTTACGATGCCATCAAAGAAAGTCTTTTGCTTTTCAGCAGCTTCTTCAAACGCTTTAGTGGAAAGAGCAACGAAGTCGTTAGCTGGTAGGAATGCTTTTTGTGATTGCTCTAAAATTTTATCTAACATTATATATTCCTCAGTAGTCTCTATATATCAGTAGTATGTTTTCTTGCTGCAATGCAAAATTCATGTGTATTTTACGAAGCTGCGTAGGGCTCGTCAAGCGAGCCTGCTGCAATGCACAAACCGTAGCTATACTTAATTGTTATATAGATGAGGGGGTTTTATTCAGGATCTTCCGACTTGTCGTCTGGCTTTTCTTTTTGGCCTTCAGATGATGAAAAACTGCCCCAAACGGACATATTCTTCTCCATCATCTGATTGAAAACATTCATTGGGGAAGCGTCCATCATATCCTGCATCACGCCACGCATTGTGTCTTGGCGATCAATAAAGGTGGACAAACTTTGCTCTAAATACTGACCAAGAAAGCCCTGCATCTCACTGCCGTAAAAACGAATAAGCTGCTTCAGTACAGATTCTGTAAGCAATGACTGAGAATCGTTATTTTCTTGCTCACTGATGATTTGCAAGAGTATGCTTTTGGTCAAGTCCGTTTCGGTTTTAGAGTCAATGACCTTAAATTCACTGTGAGACATCACAAGAGTACGTATGGCCTCAAGATTAATATATTGGCTTTGCGAGGTATCGTAGAGGCGTCTATTGGGGTATTTTTTTATCGTTATCACGTGTATATCTCATATCTCTGTAATGTGCCCAATCCTAAGGCACATCGGTACATTCAAAATGGGTTTCTTGTTCCGCTCCGTGAGTATAACCACTTCATCGAGATATGAGAAAAGTATGAACGATTTTTCGCTAAATCCTAGTTTTTCGCGTTATTTCAGCCTAAAAAACCGATCTAATCGTTATCCAACCGTCGCCTAACATAGCTTCCTGGCGCAGACTCCAACACTGGATATTGTTTCCTATTGCCGACCTTTTTCGCTTTGACCTTACTCCCTGAACGCTCTTCTAGCCAGGTATTCCAGTCATTCCACCAAGACCCGGTCTGTTGAGCCGCACTAGCTAGCCAGTCAGCTGCATCGTCAGGCATCTCATCGCTGACCCAGTGAGGGTATTTGCCTTTGCTTGCAGGATTGATAACCCCTGCAACATGTCCCGATTCGGTCAAGACAAAACGGACATCACCGCCCAAGACTTTAGCGCTCTTATATGCCGCTTGCCACAATACGATATGGTCAGCTTGTGCCGCCAAAAAATAACTGGGTACATTGATAGCAGAGAGGTCAATTGGCGTATTATTGATACTCACTCCGCCTTTTTCTACCAGTTTGTTTTCCATGTACATATTCTTGAGGTAAAACAAAAAAGCCGCTGCCGGTAGATTCGTCGAATCGCTATTCCAGTAAAGAATATCGAAAGGAACAGGGTCCTTTCCCTTTAAATAGTTTTCAATAAAGAACGACCAAAACAGGTTGTTTTCACGCAACAAGCTAAAACCAAGCCCGAGTATGCGCCCGTCCAGGAAACCTTTTTCAGTGACTGACTTTTCCAGCATTGGGACAAGCTGCTTCGTAAGGTAAGTACCCACTTCTCCGGGATCAGAAAAATCAAAGAGGGTTGTCAGAAAGGTTAAGGACTTTATGCGCGTATCATTCTGACTGGCTAGGTAAGACTGGGTAATCCCCAAAATCGTGCCTCCGACACAATAACCAACAAGATTAACCTCTGGTTTACCACTGATATGCTCAACAACATCCAGCGCGGTAATGACACCTTTATTGACATAATCATCAAAAGGGAAGTCTCTAAAAGATTCATCCGGGTTAACCCAGGAAACCATGAAAACAGTAAAGCCCTGCTCCACCAACCAAGCAACCATGGATTTCTTTTGGTCTAGATCCAATACGTAATATTTATTGATAAAAGGGGGAACGATCAGTAACGGTACTTGATAAACAGTTTCTGTCGTAGGAGTGTACTGAATCAACTGAATCAGTTCGTTCTCAAAAATCACCTGGCCTGGGGTATAAGCCAAATCCTGCCCAAGCTCGAAAGCATCTTTGTTGACCTGATTAACCCTAAACGCTTCTTTTGGACTATCTTTGAGGTCCCTCATGAAGTTATCGATGCCTTTGGCCAAGTTCTCCCCTTCCGTGGAAAGGATCTCCCTACAAACCTCAGGATTCGTTAATACATAATTGGTAGGAGCCATCGAATTAATAAACTGTCGCGTATAAAAGCGCACCTGATCTTCAATGCCCTTATCTTCAAACTCAAGCGCATCGACGAACTCATTCATGTACTCGGCGTTAAGCAAATACGCTTGCTTGATATAATTGAATGCTGGGTTACCCGTCCAATCTTCATCAGCAAATCGCTTATCACCTTTGGTTGACTCAATAACAGGAGAAAATTCTTCACCTAACAAGACCTTTGAGGCATTTTCCCAAAGTTTTTTTTGTTTTTCCAGAAACTGTAACTGCTGACTCACAAAACGCTTGGGGTCAATTTTAACGCTCGAAGCCATCTCTTGAGAGTTAACATCTGATGCCTTAATCACATTATCAAAATCACAACTCGACTGGTTCATCATCAAACGCTGGGTAACTTCTTCCATCATATTGTTAAAAACGCCACTAAATTTATCGACGTAATCTAAAATCTTGTGCTTGTCTTCTGCATTCATTGGAGACCACTGAGAGTTTGGAGATGGAAGCTGCAAGAGCCGAATGTCTGAGAACGATACGGAGGTGAAATGTATTTACTTCTTTGGAGGAACAGCAGCACTCATTGTGTTTTGATACTGCTCAAACATTGAGGTACTTTTTTCAGACATAGATTGCCAGAATGACACCATATCAGCGCTTGGGGATTTAACTTGGGACATTTGCCCCATAAAGAGCTCTACAAGCGAACGTTGTAAAACATCCATATTACCTTCGAAAAGCTCTTTCACTTCCGCAGGCGTAATATCTAATTCGACGTTAAACTTCATACTAAGACCCTAACTAGTTATCACGAATATCCCTAACGTCGCACAAATTGTCGTACAACGCCAGGGTTATCAAGTGTTAGTTAGCGAGCAACCCAGCCGCCATCCAGAACCATTGTCTGAGCGGTGATATTTCTTGCCGCTGGAGACATCAAGAACAATGCTGTTTCAGCTAGCTCTTCAAGTGAAATGAATGCCTTCTTCGGCATGGGCGCTAACATAATGTTATTTACCACTTCTTCTTCACTAATACCGTGCTCTTTTGCTGTTGAAGCAATTTGCTTCTCAACAAGAGGCGTTTTAACGTAAGAAGGGCAAATAGTATTAATCGTGATATCGAACTCACCAGTCTCTAAAGCGATTACCTTAGAAAAACCTATTAGGCCATGCTTAGCTGCAACATAGGCGCTTTTGTACGGTGATGCGATCAAGCCATGAACTGAGCCAATATTGATAATTCGGCCAAAGTTTCGCTCTTTCATTCCGGTAATAACTGCACGCGTCAGCATTGCGGGGCCAACCAATAAAATATTCGTCAACAAGCTCCAGCGATCTGCGGGGAATTCTTCGATTTTTGCTACGAATTGAATACCGGCATTGTTAACCAAGATATCAATATTGGGGTAATCCGTACCCACTTTTGCAATTGCGTCCATATTGCTAACATCTAATTCATAGGGCTCAGCTGCAAGACCTTCAGCGGTTAGTTTATCGCAAACTTCTTGCGCTCCCGCCATGTTCAAGTCACTTACGATGACCTTATGGCCCTCTTTTGCAAATCTTTCAGCGATTGATTGACCGATACCACTGGCTGCGCCGGTCACAAATACGGTTTTGCTCATTATTAGCCCCGTTAGTTTAATGTGTATTAACGTGCCTCGAATGAGGCAAACTCTTAGCTATCATAGACGACCCCCCTTCTCACTTAGCTTGATTAGCGAGCGGAGAAATCAGAACACAATACAGATCATCAATTGTTGAAGCACCGCACTCTACACCAATACTGCTGGGTTAGTAGACAAATGAGTGAGCATATAGCTGAGAAAGGATTAGCCTCCCCACACCAACGACTCTCGAACCACCTGTAGATTGACTTTCATTACAAACAGTTTGGTAATGATTTGGTAATGAAAGTGGCGCAAATGTTCATATTATGATGAGTTTGATAAGAATGCAGTAATCCCTTATATTTATCAATTTTATTTATCTGATGAATTGATTTAAATTACTTATTAATCTCGGTCATGTTATGAGCACAATCAAGCAAATCAGGGCCTTCGTAGCCATTGCTAACAGCAAAAGTTTCGCGGAAGCCTGCAGCTCAATCAACTTATCTCAACCGGCATTGAGCATATCGATAAAAAATTTAGAAACAGACATCGGCGGCCCTCTACTCACCCGAACAACACGAACGCTCTCGTTAACCCCAGAAGGTAGGGAGTTTCTACCTGTAGCTAAACGGCTCTTGAATGACTGGGACACCGCTATCGAAAATGTGCGTAATCACTTTTTACTGAGAAGAGGAAAGATCTCTATTGCTGCCATGCCTTCTTTTGCCTGTAACCAGCTACCCCTCGTATTTGTAGAGTACAAAAAACAGCACCCGTCGGTGAATATCAGCGTTCAAGATGTCGTCGCAGAACAGGTGCTCGAACTGGTCAGATCAGGCCGAGTGGAGATTGGGATAATATTTGACCCGGGAAAGAGTGAGGACTTGAGTTTCACTCCAATATTTCAAGATCGCTTTATTGCCGTATTACCACGATCTATGGAAAATCTGGCCCCCTCGACTATTAATTGGAAGTTTCTTTTGGAATCCGGGTTTATCACACTTCAAAAACCGGCCAATATGCGGACATTGCTCGAAAACACTCTGACAAAGCATGCCTTATCCCTTTCTGTCTCGTTCGAAACCAACCAATTGGCAACCATCGGCAGGTTAGTATCAAAAGGTTTAGGCGTCAGCGCTGTCCCTGCATTATGCAAAGAACAAATGGAGGAGATGGGGGCTATATGCCGAGAAATCGAAGACTCCGCTATTCAACCTAAAGTAGGGATTATTACGCGACGGCGCTACCCTTTATCCGTAGCAGCCAAAGCGCTTGAGAAGATCATCCTTGAAATGTGGCCATCCGCCCTCGATTCAAACCCCTCCCCTATACAGCCATAAATCTTTGATTGTCACGCAAAATTTTGTGCTGTGCTCTTTGTGCTGTACTCTAAGCTACTAGACCCGGCACCCTTACACCTCAAAGTTCCTAGCTTCAGCAATCCATTTGTTGTGAACCAGGAACATTTAAGGCAAACATATTTCGATATCAACCCTGATGAATCGCCACTCATTGTTAGAGTCGTAGATTAATTTGAGGCCCTAATGACAATAAAAATCATCATCGCGGACGATCACCCGCTGTTTCGTAGCGCGCTTATACAAACAATTAACAATTTTAGTAATTTACCCCAAAAAATTGAATGTATTTCATGCAACACCATTAAAGAAGTTCACAGCTACTTGGAATCCGATGTGGATCCTGACCTTGTGCTTCTCGACCTGCATATGCCCGGAACCAATGGATTTGCCGGCTTAGTCAATTTACGCGGCTACTTTCCCGAAGTTCCTGTCGCAATGATTTCTGGTGACGACAGCCAAAAAGTGATCAGCCATGCAGAGCAGCTCGGCGCAATCGGCTTTCTGTCTAAATCCTTGGATGCAAACGAACTGGAAAAGGTTATTGGCGACCTTCTACAAGGCAAGCCCTGGTTTGATAAAACAATAAGCGAAGAGGATGCTGAACTAAAAGATATCGCTCGTCGCGTTGCCTCACTGACTCCGCACCAATTTCGGGTTTTTTCAATGCTCAGCCAAGGCATGCTAAACAAGCAAATTGCCTTTGAACTCGACATTACTGAAACGACTGTTAAGTCCCATGTCACTGCAATTTTGAGAAAATTGGGTTTGAGAAAACGTACTGAAGTTATTTTACTTTCTCAAAAATTTGAAACCCCTGTTAACGACTAAAGAGCATGCCGAAAGCTTATTGTCGATAAAGTTTGGGGGGGAATAGTGGCTTTTAGAAAAATGCCTTTTGAAGATACCCCCCTAAATTGACCGTTAGCGCTTACTGGCGAGGCACAACGGTCCCTTCAATACTTTTCATGTCGTTGATACGCGCCAACACCGACCAAAGGGAAGCCGCCTTGAGTGGTTTTCTTAAAAAGAAATAGGCTCGTGATTTCGCCTGCTCTCTCACATCATTATTCTGATCGGCAGAAATCACCACGATCGGCTTTTCTTCTCCATATTTAGCATGAAATTGCTCCGCTAACTCAATACCGGTAACACCGTCATTTAAATGATAATCCACCAGTAAAGCATCCGGCTCCCACGGTAACATATCTTGCCACTCAGTCACTCCATGAAAAATACAGCCCCAGGTTTCCAGAACCGCCTTCATACCATCTAGAATGGTCCGTTCATTATCAATACACAAAACCCTCATCCCAGACAAAACGGATTCACGAGGAGAAGCCCGCTCTTCCTCTTCAAACTTTGATACATATCTTTTTTCACAGCGTGGTAACACAATCCGAAACACGCTGCCTTTGCCAACGTTAGACTCGACTTTTATTTTCACATCGAGCAGCTGGCACAAGCGCTGAACCGTTGCCAAACCAAGCCCTAATCCACCATCTTGTTCATTTTTGTCTATTCGATGAAACTCTTTAAATATATTTTCGGTCTCTTTTTCGGGAATGCCTTTTCCTTGATCCCAGACCTCAACACTAGTTGTAGCTGTCGATCGTCGACAACCGAATATAACTTTCCCTGTTTCGGTATAACGAATTGCATTTGACAAAAGGTTTTGCAGTATTCGCTTCAGTAATTGCTCATCCGTTGTCACAGCCAGCGTGCTGTAACAAAAACGAAGTTCAACATTCTTCTTTTGCGCAATAATAGAAAACTCTTTATGCAACGAACGCAGTAAATCCCCGATACAAAAGGTTTTCGCGTTGACCTGCATTTCCCCAGAATCCAATTTTGCGATAGCTAACAACTCGCTAATAATGGTATCCGCAGAATGAAGAGAATGATCTAAGTTCTGGAGGAGTTTGGTGGTTTCTGGATCTTTTACTTTATGTGTCAGTGCTGTGGCAAATAATTTTGCAGCATTGAGCGGTTGAATCAAGTCGTGACCAGCCGCTGCCAAGAAGTGTGTCTTCTTATGGTTTGCATCACGTAACTTCCGATTTGCTAACTGCAGCTCTTCCGTCCGCTCTTTAACACGAGTCTCTAATGTTGCCCTCGTTTCCTCTAAGGTGTTAACAGTTTCCTGATAATGGCTAATATCGGTAAAGGTTGTCACAAAACCACCCTCGCCCATCGGAGCTCCTTGAATTTCCAATACCCGTCCAGTGTAATGCGTGTATACGTGGATATAGGCGCTACCTGACCCCATTAGATTCAAGCGTTTATCAATAAAGTGCTGGACCTCTCTCGCCTCTAGGCCGTTTAATGTTGCGTTATAACGCAGTAAATCCGCAACATTACAGCCCACATGCATCATGCCTTTCGGGTATTCAAAAATATCCAAATAACCACGGTTCCAAGCAACCATTTTTAACTGTGAATCAACAACACTAATGCCTTGACTAATATTATCGATACTTTCCTGCAACAATTCCCGTCCAAACTGAAAGATTTGCGCCGCTTTATCCAGAGACTTTTCATTGGCGGCTTCCCCCGTAAATGATGTTTCTATGATATTTTTCGCCGATATTGCCCCCACCACGGCAGAAAGAATATTTTCAACAACATTGACATCAGTGCTATCCGCATAGCCACGAGCAGCAGCCAACTTAGGGTATTCTTTTAGCGCCATGTCCGCCTGTTCAACCCCCAAAAAACGCGTCAACAATAACTTTAGCTCCAGCATTGTGGCTGTGCGCCCTTCGCTAAACGTTGCGCCCCTAAAAGAAGCTAAAGGGTTTTTCGACAAAGCAATAAAACAGATTACATTCGCTAATAAACTCCAGAACACGCCGCGTGGTAACTCGCCAAAAACCTCAAATCCGAATAACGCTGTTGGTCTCAACCATGACATTCCAAACGGCCCGGCATCTAAAAGATGCTGAGATAAAAATCCAGCATATACAAGTTCAGGAAGAAATAAGGTGTAAAACCAAACCACTAACCCCGCAGCAATACCCATAATGGCTGAAGCGGCCAATTGATTTCGCCGATCTGACTTTAATAACAAACTGAAAAACAAACATGGGAAAAATTGAGCAACCAAAGAGAATGACAAAAACCCAACAAAATCGATATTTTCTTGACATCCAAATAGTTGATAATACCCATATCCCAATAAAATCAACGTGAGGATAGTGTAGCGACGAACGATTCTAATCGTTCGATACAGTGTGTTTTTATTATGTAAATCAATTATTCTGAAACGAGACAACAAAGGCATGACTATCTCATTAGATGCCATTGTCGATATAGCAACACAGGCGACGATCACCATACTACTGGCCGCGGAAACCCCTCCCAAATAAACTAGAACAGCCAAATCAGCACGGCCCGCAATTATCGGGATACCTAGAACATACTGGTCAGATGTAATTCCTAAGTCATTAAAAAAC
The DNA here is from genome assembly GCA_033852175.1 of Agarilytica sp. Taxonomy (GTDB): domain Bacteria; phylum Pseudomonadota; class Gammaproteobacteria; order Pseudomonadales; family Cellvibrionaceae; genus Agarilytica. The sequence goes on along the minus strand of JAWSUY010000006.1, from coordinate 49,288 downwards.
AGCACCCCTCCATACGCCACGAGTAAAATACACACACCAAAAACGAACAGGTAAGCAGGAAAAATCCAACGCACAGTATTAATATCATTTGCACTTTCACTCTCAACAGCCATAACATGAAATAGCCGAGGCAAACACACCATCGAGATACAGCCCAATATCATCGCGGTGAAATAGCCTTCATCACTTCCGCCCATCTCTGTGAGCTTTTGCATCAAATCATCGTTTTGAGCCACGCGGATAAATATATCTTCTACGCCATCGTACATTACAAAAGAGACAAACAGGGCCAATACAACTAAAGCCAAGAGCTTAACTATCGATTCAAATGCAACGGCCATCATCAGACCATTATGATGTTCTTTAACATCTTCGTATCGCGAACCAAAAACCATTGCAAAAACCCCTAGCAAAACGGCAGCAACAAAAGCTGTAGCCATAAGGGAGGTTGGAGCGGAAACTTGTTCAAAAGGTAAATCAGCTCTCGCCATCAAATGATAGTTCTCAGCAATGGACTTCAACTGCAAAGCAAAGTAAGGAACCACAACCACGATAGAGACCAGCGTAATTAAAACACCTAGAGTGCGAGAACCCCCGTAGCTCACAGATAAATAATCGGCAATAGATGTAATATTCGCGCGCTTACTTTCCACTATTAGTTTTTTAACTAAGGGAGCGAAAAATATCATTAAAAGAATTGGCCCAAGAAAGGTCGGCGGAAAATACCAACCCTGAGTAACAGCTTGTGCGGCCACGCCATGAAAGCTCCATGCACTGCAATAAACCGCAACAGTAAAACCGATAATAACCGGTTTATATCGACGAATAGCTTGCTCCCGGAGGCTATCCCCCCAAAATGCAATCGCGAAAAGCAGACACAGATACCCAAGAGACCAGAGAGCAATATAACCTTGGTTTAGCATACGTTAATTGGCAAACACCAAAACTCCGTTTTTTATTTCGATAGGACTCGTTTTACCAGAGGTAATCGAGGGTAAATTTTTACGTGTTAATTTTTCTTCCTCCGCAGTAGCCGGAACCGTTAAAATTTCACGGCTCGCAGGAATCACTGTGCCTTCAGTTAAGTGGTCATACATAGAATCGAGCGCCTCCTCGAAATAAAACTGTAAGGGAACGTATTGCGTTTTATAAGGAGGATAGTCAATCAGCCGGTCAACATGCTGCGCATTTTTTACCTCGTAATAAACCAATGAAGAATTATCGTCTACTTCAGCATTCAATACTACGTAGGCTCGAGACGTATTTTTAACCTGGATAATGTTATCGGCTTCGCCATGAACAATAATTGCAGGAAGCCCCCGCAAGTTACCCGAAGCTTGAATAGCTTTTAAGCCATTTTGCACTCGTTTAGAGAATAAATGCTTTTCCATGCACATGACATTATCAAAACCCAAGTCCAACACCCCATCCGCATCAACCGAATGCATAAGATCACGTGGGCCATTTGCACTGGCGTCATTCATGATCTGCATGCCCAGAGATGGCAAACTACCGCTGGTCCGACCAAAAACTAACGCCTTTACCTCATCTGGCGTCGCGACAGGCTCGCCCTCAGAGTTTGCATAGGCATAGCTATAATTACATAGGTGGTCACCAACCCCATACCCTCCCGCATCACTGATGTAACTCAGCATTAAAGAATTCCATAACAGATTACGTGCAAATGTTACTGCCATAATATTTGCGCTTTCAGGATACCCTTTTCCCATTATAAGCTGGAGAGACGCCAAACTCTGCTCCCGAAGAGAACTGCCAGTCAACAAACCGACTTTTTGGAGCTTGTTACATCTCGTTTCAAGCAATGCTTGCCAATGCGAATTCAGACTCTCCACTTGTGCAGATCCACCACTAAACAAAGCAGCACAAGGCAAGTAAAGCGCCTGATTAAAACCCACCTCAGCAAGTGAGGTCACTCGGTGGGAGCGAACGACGCTCGCTTCATTAATAGAGTGTCTACCCGTGGTTTCGCCACTCTTATATTGATATTTATATCCAGTCGGTACCGGAATATTGGGCGCAGCCAAAACTATCCCATCGAAAAATTGAGACATATCCTGTTCAGCAGCAACAGCAATGGCCCCTCCTCCATTCGAGATTCCCGCCCCAATCACCAAGGTATTTTCAGAAGTTAACCGTTTCTGTCCATCAAATTCAGTATTAAGCAACTCAAATGCGTACTCAATTGACGATAGAACGGCGCCACCCCAATGTCGCCCCACATTTTTTTTGCTATGCGCATGCTTGGTAGCAACTCTATTTGGGTACCCCCGTGCAAATTGCTCCGCATTATCGACAATAAAATGAGAATTTTCGTTGGATTTATTGACCTGGCCACTAACATCAACGGCCTTATCATCACTTAACCAATAGAACCCGGCTCCCGTACCCTTATCAGAGTGAACCACTGCACACCCCTTATCGAACCCCCAAAGCCCGACGATCCCTAGAGCACCGTATACCCCTCGTGATGCGGAAGACGCAGCCGAAATAAGACAAGGACGCTCCCAATTAAAATTATCGGGCACTTGAAGCATGAAAACAGAAGCAATTTGCCCATCATCATAGAAGAGAGGAGCGATAAGTTCGTAGCCACTAACCCGCTTAGCCGCTAAATCAAAATCAGCATAGAGAGAACCATAACCAGCACTGTCTGACGTTGCCGACAGAGAACGAATATTACGATAGATCGCCAAACGGCGTAAATCTGAGACCGAAGGACGTAACAAATCAGAAACAGCAGGCGCCTCACCATTACGAATGGCATCAATGCCAAGACCTCCTGTCGCTAGATCGTTGAACTCACCATCATAATAGTGCTTAGAGACATTCCCCAGCGTAAATGCCTCACGGTGATGCACGTGCCCTTTGGGCGACGTCAACGGTGGTACAGCACATGACGTAAAAACCAGGGCGAAAACCAGAATAAGTAACGACCGCCTACAGTCCTTGCTATTTGGCATCATAAACCACTTACCCCGTATCACAACGTTTTACTACAAACTAAAGCTCAACTTGAATGGAACGATATTTACTTAAATTTAGCGCACAAAAAAGCCTGCATTCAAAGTAATTGAATGCAGGCTTTTAGCTGTCAACGACCTTAACCGAACAAAGCACTCATGTACAGTTATCGATTACACGCCCATATCGCAAGAATGTAACGTGAACAAATTTTAAAATTATTGCGCTCAACCGCTGCCTGCTGAGGCCGATTCATTCAAAACAAAAAACAATCCTGCAGCGTAACAGGCATATTTTCCGTTCGTTCCGCGCGGTAGGCGCTCCTACCTGAGTAGCAGCTAATCAAATAGGATAAAGCAAGCGAGCGCCAAAACGGTTCCCAGCATAGGAATAACGACCGTTAATGCGGCCATTGGGCCATACGCAGCTTTATGCGTCTCATGACAAATTGCGCGAATTGTTGTCACCACATAACCATTGTGAGGCAAACTGTCCAAAGCCCCTGAAGATATCGCAACAACTCGATGCAGCGCCTCTGGGTCAACACCGGCATCTAGATAATGTGGTGCCAATACCGGTAGCGCAATACTTTGCCCACCCGAAGCCGATCCCGTCATCGCAGCAATAGACGTTACCGCAACAGCCGCACCAATCAGCTCGTTACCCGGTAAGCTAGTAATAGCACCAACCGCAAGATCAAATGCAGGGGAAGCTTTCGCTACCGACCCAAAACCAACAACCGCTGAAGTGTTGGCAATCGCAATAACGGCACCAGTTGTGCCCTGCGCTACAACCCTATCCAAACCTTCCATGCTGCGATGAGTCACAAACCAAGCCGCTAGACAACCGGATGCCAAAGACATGACCAGCGAATATTGCGCATATTGCTCATGAAAGATAAACGTAATAACCAATACCGTGATAATCGGAATGACAGACGCCCAAAAAGGAGGGAGGGAATCTAAATCCTTTGGCTCAGGGTCATCCTTTCTCGCGGAAAACGCCTCTCCCTTAGCAAGAGCGTTTTTAACCATACGATTTAGCCACCAAAAGCCAAAAGACGCCATGCAGATCGCGACAAATAAGCTCACTTCCCACGCAGCATATGGTGTAGTACCCAAAAATTTAACCGGAATCCAGTTTTGAATCTCTGGCGATCCTGCTGAAGTCATCGTAAACGTTACCGAACCAAAAGCCATCGCAGCAGGAATAAACCGGCGCGGTAAGTCCGCCTTTTTAAATAAACTGACCGCCATTGGGTAAACAGAAAACGCCACAACAAATAAGCTAACGCCGCCATACGTCATAATCGCACAAGAAATAATAATTGCCGCAACGGCATTTTTCATGCCCAGGTAATCAACAATTGTTAACGCTATTTTATCTGCGGCGCCTGACTCCTCCATAAATTTGCCGAATAAAGAGCCCAACAGAAACATAAAGAACCATGAACCAAGAAATTCAGCAAAGCCATCCATATACACCGTAATAAAGCTTTGAGTCTGCGTAACATCAGGAATAATCGGCAAACCCCCGGTCAATGCAACAAGAATCGCACAGAATGGCGCCGCAATCATCAAGTTCATTCCGCGGATCGTTAAAATTACGAGCAACACAAGCGCCGTTATTAATCCCAACACACTAATCATAATTGGCCTTTTAAAAATCTATTTACTTTTATTGTTAAAGACAGTGTTAACGAGTGGTGAGTGTAGTTCCGCTACAACCCTGAGTGAAGTGAATTTTAGAAAACAGTAGAAAATTAAAAATTCGGTTACTTTGTGATCAGGTTTGCTGCGGGTGCATCGTTAACATCATCTATAAAGAAAGAGATAATTAAAAAAGACACGCTATTTAAGCTTGCCGCAAGAAGTGGAATAGCATTAGAATGCTTCGGATAAACACATCACCAAAAAAATAATACATCAACTAATAGATAACCACACAGGTGTGCATCATGAAAAAAAGTAAATTACTATTAAACCCGCTTGCGGTTGCAGTAGCGATTGCGTTACCGATCTCGGTACCAACTTTCGCAGCTCCTCAGCTAGAAGAAGTTATTGTTACTGCTCAGAAGCGTGAGCAGTCACTGCAAGACGTTCCTGTTGCTGTAAGTGCTTTTAGCGCAGCGGACTTGGCTAGCGGTGGCATTTCAGACATTACTGAGCTTTCAAAATCCTCTCCGAACACAACACTAGAAGTAAGCCGTGGCACTAACTCCACCCTTACAGCATTCATACGCGGTATTGGCCAACAAGATCCACTATGGGGATTTGAACCAGGTGTTGGCATTTATGTAGACGATGTTTACTTCGCCCGCCCTCAAGGTGCAGTTCTAGAAGTGTACGATGTTGAACGAATCGAAATACTTCGTGGACCACAAGGTACGCTATACGGTAAAAACACCATCGGTGGTGCAGTTAAATACGTGACCCGTCGCATGTCTGGCGAAGGGAATGCGTCCATAAAAGCTACCCTTGGCACATACCAACAAAGAGACCTCAAATTATCAGTACAAGTTCCTGTTGTAGATGACGTGCTTTATGTTGGCGTTTCTGGCGCACTTCTTAACCGTGAAGGTTATGGCTGGAACGAAACATTGGATATCGAAAACGGCGGTAAAGATATTCAATCAGGTCGTATTAGCTTTGAGTACACACCTTCCGAAGATCTTTTTATTCGTCTGTCATACGATGAGACTCGCGATGAGTCAAACGCAATAGGGCCCTATGTAATAGTTAGCGGTCAAGTAGACGCAGGCAACGCGTACGCCCAAACAGATGACGTGCATGATACAAACGGCTCCGCTCAAAACGATGACGGTCCAGGCGTTCAAAATGTCGATTCAAGCGGCGGCGCATTATCGATAGAATACGATGTAAGTGAAAGTATCCAAGTAAAATCGATAAGTTCATACCGTAAAGGCGAGACTAAAAACACTCAAATCGATTTCGATGGTACAGCACTTCCAACGTTAGACGTATATGCTTACTACAAAGATCGCCAGTTCTCACAAGAACTTCAACTGAATTACTCTTCAGACACTTTCAGTTTGGTTGGCGGCTTGTTTTATTATGATGGTAACGCTGCGGGCGCTTTTGACGCTCCCATTCTTACCGGTACACCCGACCCACGAGAAAACCTTCTTCTCACCCTGGCTAATGGCGGTGACGTTCAGACAGAAAGTCAATCAGCTTATGTCGATGCGCAATTCGACATTACTGATCGCGTTCAGGTCTATGGCGGATTGCGTTACACATCTGACAAAAAGACTGCAAATATATACAACATGCTTCTAGGACCTATTGGCGATGCAGGCTTTGGCTGTGTAGTCAACGGTGTTTGCCCTGCGGAAATTTGGCGTCTTGACACATACCGCGTTGACTCTCGCGTCGCAGGTCTTCTTCCTCCTGTCGACGTAAATGGTGACCTCCTCTTAAATCCAGACGGTAGCCCTGTCATAGACGACACCCCCCGAGGCTCGCTCAACGAGACGTATACAGATATCTCCCCACGACTTGGTGTTAACTTTGATATCACTGATGACATCATGGTTTATGGTGGCTGGAGCCAAGGTTTCAAATCTGGCGGCTTTGATATGCGAGCAAACGAAAGAGTTCGTGGAGTATCAGTTACTGAAGGATTTGACCCCGAAGAAGTTAACGCTTACGAGCTAGGCATGAAGGGTGAATTTATGGATGGCAGACTTCGCGTAAACTCATCTCTTTTCTATTCAGATTACAAAAACTTGCAAGCTGTTAACCCTGTTGTTTTTGGGCAATCCACGCCTGTAAACGCAGTAGAAAATGTTGGTGATGCTACCCTAGCCGGGCTTGAAATTGAAACAACATTCGCAGTTTCAGACTCGCTGACCTTGCTATTTTCTGGCGGCTACATAGACACCAGTATTGATGAGTACTTGGTCCTAGATCCAACCGATCCTCTAACGGCGAACGGCGAACCAACCCTTCCCCCTATAGACGTTTCTAGTCAACGTGATATTCAGAATACACCTGAGTTCACCTACAACCTTAAACTTGTGTACGATACAGAGATCGGCAGCATCGGATCACTAAATGCGAACATTGGTTATGCATACCGTGATGACGTTCAGATGTTTGAAACAGCTTCTCCTATTGACCAAGAAGGCTACGGTACTGTTGATGCAAACATCGCTTGGACGTCTGCAGATGAACGAGCTACCGTATCTTTAAACGCTAAAAACCTTACAGACAAAGAGTACCGGGTTTCTGGCTATAACTTCGGTCCAAACTTCAACTTTTCAACAGCCTTCCAGGGAGCGCCAAGAACCGTTTCCCTATCATTTGGCTATAAAATGTTCTAAGCATTCCAGCTTAAAATAATCAGACCACAAAGCCCTTGGTGCATCACCAGGGGTTTTTTTATGCCTGTCCACTCAAGATCTGGCATTTACAGCAAACGATGGACGATGCAGATTTAGAGCGGTTTTTAAATACTGCCCACTATCAATAATATTTAATGCTTAATTACAAATGAAGTAAAAACAGACAGCTCTTAGCATGAGACTAGAGCGTTACAACAAGAAAAACCCTCCAAAAAACAGAAAATCATTTCAAATGATAGAAACTACTTCTTTCGTTTTGAAGCCCTCCCCCCCCCCCTCTCACGGTGAAGCACTATAAAAACCGTAAGCCACAGCTAAAGCCCAAAAAGGCGACCCTGATGAAAATCAAGCACTGCTTTGTCGACACTAATAATTTGATAGCTTTCAACACTTTCTTCCGGCTCACCGATTCCGATGCCTACCCGCCTGAGACAGCCCTCAAGATATACAACCAACCGAAGGGGGGCATAAGCAGACACATTTTACGCCGCCAAAAGCATCTTCAATCAACGCTAGAATTATTAAGACAAAAAAGAAGTACTACAAAGAATAATAGACCGCAATAAATAACGGCTAGAAAAGCTCAAGACTTAGATTTTTGACGCTTTGAAGCCCAAACATAGATCCCAGAACCCGCAAACAAACAGAAACACAGCGCCATAACATCCACAACAAATTGACCCGCCCACCCAAAGAACCGACCCGCATGAAGGTCTAAAACAAGCTTCTCCACACTAATCACTTTGGACTTCGACACAAGCTCAACACCTGCAGCCAAATCACTAGGCAACCGCTCAGAGCGAGACCAAAGCACTGCTTGCTCAACTATACCCACCCACTCCAGCGATTCAAAGTTAAGCCGAATATCAGCCTCACCACTCCTCACACAGACATAAGCACCGCATAAGCCCGCTCTCGCAATGGGCGCAGGCAAGCCAAACGTTCCGTCTATTATTTCAATGACACTATTCTCAAACGAGAACAGTACGCTGCTTTTTTTACACACGGCAACCCAATAATTCTCCAAACTAACCGTGCCCATCAATTGCCCATCACAACTCGACAGATACTCTGCATTAAAAAAAAGCGAGCCCTCAGCCTGACTAATCCAGTCATCACCCAGTTTATACGAGCGAATCTCCGGACTCTTAACAGAGTAAAGTTTGAGCAACCAAGAGGAAGTGATATATCGACTGTCGAGAGAAAAATCAGATGTGTGATTAAGAAGGAACCCTGTAGCGCTCAGAATAAAAACAAATACGGCACTCGTTACGCCTATTCGTTTATGCCATAGGGTGATATTGCGACGTAGTTTACTTTTTCTCGACATGGGTGGCGTAATCGGTCTGCTGGTGTAAAAAGAGCGCCAGTGTAGCGACCTTTTTCGTCGCGCGCACGGAAAGAGTGGCTCCCGTTATACCGTCAATTCGCTCACTTAAACCCATTTTACTGCGCGCTTGCGTTAAGCCAGCCCCAATAAACTGCTTGGTAAAGAAACCATGCTTAATCTCTCCACCACGACTTTCTCGGTAAACCAACACATCAAAGTGTTCGATTTTATTTTTGTCGACAACGATACCGATAGTGATGACCTCCTCCTTTCCAACCTCCTCCAAAATCCATGCTGTGCGCGAACCTTGTGCCCAATAGCGCACACGCAGCTGATTTAGCTGATAATCTATTTCGTCTCTGACTTGAGCTTTTATCTCTTGATTAAGCCATAGAACTTCGCGTTTTGGCGAAGATTCAAAAGCTTCTGCAATAAACTGCTCTGAGGATTTAAGAACTTCCGAGACTGCTATAGTCGGCAATAGCAGTAAAAAACCAAACCAATACTTTGTCATTTATTAAATCGTCCAACGCAAGAAAGGTGGCAATGCCACCTTTTTATCGTAACTTACTTTGTCATTCAGCCCGAATTAGAAAGACCAGCCAACACCAAGATTGAAGCTATCGACGCTAGTATCTTCATGAGAGTTTTGGTAATCAACCTTGAAGACAACTTGCGAGGTCAACCAATAGTTAAGACCGTAGTCAGTAGCACGCTTTGCTTCGCTACCTGTTGCGCCTGCAGTATTATCCCAACGACTGAAGCGTATGAACAGACCTAAGCTATCCATAACCTTATAAGAAGGCTCAATGTACCAACCTGATTGCTCATCAAGGCCATCAGTTTCTGCTACGTCACTATCAATATCCCACTCGGCCATTAGAGCACGAACACTGAAATCGCCAACATTATAGGTCGCATGCGCTTCGAATAATGTTGCAGATGATGTCTCGCCCACTTCATTGTTGCCACGCTGAGTAAGATCTTCTTGGTATTGAAGTGTTGCAGCTAGCTCTAAGCCTGTAACCCCAGTGTATTTAATACGACCGGTATACGCCAAATCATTCGCTACAGCTTTAGCCGATTTTTGACGACCCTTTCGAATATTAAAATCGTCGTTGTGTAGACCGCTATGAATAGCAAAATCATACTTCAAGCCTGGCGCAATCTGCCCCTTAAACATAACGCCGCTTTCCCACCACGTGGTCGGAACGATATTTTTTTCAACTAGGTTACGCTCAACACCATAGAAAGTATTCGGCTCGTGCGTTTCGTTAAGAATACCTACTGGCACCAAGAACTGACCAACAACCAATGAATGGTTATTTGAGTAATCCCATTCGATATAAGCTTGCTCTAACTCAACTTCGCCAGGCTTGCCGTCGCCAGCAAGACCATGCTCAAGCTCAAATTCAGAAAAGAAGCGAACCGTGTCAGAGAATTTGTGACCGACAAACAATACATATCGATGCGCATCAACAGAGCTATTTTTTTCCACTGCGCCCGGAGCGCCAGAATCTTTATAGTTGCTGTAGTGATGCTCGCCATAACCGCCTATCGTAGTGTTTGTAGCCCACTGCAGAGCCTTAGGAAGACTGCCGCCTGTTGCTTCAATAGCATCTGCTGTCGCTTCAACTTTTTTGTCTGTTTCGGCTACAGCTTCATCCGTCTTCTTCTGCTCTTTTTTAAGGCTCGTAATTTCAGTTTGTTGCTGCTGAATGATTTTCCACATTTCTTCTTGGCTAGGTGCCGCAAAGGCAGTCGACGCCGTACCCAATAACGCTACCGCGCCAATCGCTAACAATTTGTTCATGTCTTCCCCAATAAACCGTGTAATTTCCAATGATGCGAATATTAATCGTAATGAGAATTAATATCAATAGGTTTTGGGAAAGTTTAGGGACGGGGGACGGGGGACGGGGGACGGGGTGCGGGGTGCGGGGTGCGGTCAGTGTCTAGAAACAAAAAAAGCACCCGCCTTGCTAGAAACAAAGACTAAGGTGCTTTGATACAAATAAGCAATTATTCTGCTGAGTCGTCTTCGCCTGGATCAGCACCTTCCACAAGCGTTTTAAGTTCGCCGTTCTCGTGCATTTCAGTAATGATGTCACAGCCACCAACCAATTCACCTTTTACCCACAACTGCGGGAAAGTCGGCCAGTTGGCGTATTTAGGCAATTCAGAGCGAATCTCAGGGTTGGATAAAATATCCACATACGCAAAACGTGCTCCGCAAGACATAACAGCTTGCGATGCTTTCTGTGAGAACCCACATTGCGGGGCATTGGGAGAGCCTTTCATATAAAGAATGATGGCATTATCTTCGATTTGTTTCTTAATGGTATCCATGATGTCCATGGGGTATACGACCTCGTTATTGCTGCTTTAATCTTAAATCTAGAGAATGACAATCTAGAAAATGGTTTGTCTAGGTTGAAGAGGGCCTTGAAATGGTATTCGCTCTGTCCAGGGTTTAAACGGCATCAATTATCCATTCAAAGCGACGTTATGAGAGAGCTGAAAGGGCTATAACCAAGCTTTTTACTCAACTATTCGTATTCTATCTCAGCTGTAGCTGTCCGGCAAACATTCAAAGGGCAACACGTACCGCTACAAACACTCTTATCCAGCCTATTACAAACCAAAAAAAGAGCGGAAACTCAGCATAATCAAAACCGATTCGCCAGACACCGCAACGCACTCACACCTTAGGCCTCTGCGCAGAAAACATTGCGTAAGGCGCTACACATATAGGCTTTTGATACGTATTTTATTGATTTCCCAGAGCCGCGTGGCGAGACTCCCTTTCTTGGTTTATGATCATTACTGAAGCACAACAATCTGGTGCCTATGTGACCAAAACAAACACGCCAAACCCTCGTTTTTTGATGGTGGAAGACAACCCCGATAATGCGGAGTTTACGACCTGGCTACTGGAAGATGAAAACTACGATGTCGACTGCGCAGAAAGCGCAGAAATCGGCCTCAAGATGCTCAATGAAAATACCTATGCCTTGGTGCTCATGGATATCTCTTTACCCGGCATGAATGGCCGCACAGCAATAGAGGTCATCAGAAATGGAGAACGTCAATCTGACATCCCCATTATCGCCGTTACGGCCCACGCAATACTCGACGAGCGTGAAGAGATACTACAAAGCGGTTCTGACTTTGTCATCACTAAACCTATCGATGAATATGCATTACTCAACGTGATATCACAGTGCCTTGAAGGCAATATCCCTCGGCGTCACTGAATAATCCTATCAAGTACCTGCCCGCAGGTTAAACCAATTTTGTACTTTTGCTTTTGGTCTAAAGGCCCAATCAAGCTTAACAGCCGTTACGCTGTGAATTTTGCGCCATTTACACTGCAATACCGCTCTTTAGCGGAATTTACCCCCTTTCACTAAAACGAGATAGATTATAAGATTAACAACTTAACCAGGCAGCCCTCGCTGCCTGTTTTGGTTTTGGGTTCTTGAGATTTTGAGCTCTACACAAGGTATACAGATAACACTATGGTTACATCAGCAATTATGAATACATACGGCAATAGAACAACCACCCTCACAAAAGGCGAAGGCGCTTACGTTTGGGACGCTGATGGCCGCCGCTATTTAGATGCAGTATCCGGGATTGCCGTTTGCGGCTTGGGGCACTGCCACCCAGCTGTAACAAAAGCGATATGCGAACAAGCAGCAACGCTGACCCACTGTTCAAATTTATACAATATCGAGCCCCAGCAACAATTGGGGCAAGCCTTAGTGGACATTTCAGGAATGGAAAAAGTTTTCTTTTCTAATTCCGGTGCGGAAGCTAATGAAGCCGCCATCAAAATTGCCCGCAAATACGGCAATAACAAAGGCATCCTGACTCCACACATGATCACAGCCATTGGTAGCTTTCATGGGCGCACCATGGCAACACTAACCGCTACCGGAAACCCCAAAGTCAAACAAGGTTTTGAGCCTTTGCTATCCGGTTTCGACCATGTTCCCTATGATGATATCGACGCGATAATCAATACATCCACAGAAAGTACAGTGGCTGTCATGGTGGAGCCCATACAAGGCGAAGGCGGTGTCCATGTCCCCAAGAGCGATTACTTGGTTGAGCTCAGAAAATTATGTGACGCAAAAGGTTGGCTGCTGATTCTTGATGAAATTCAAACAGGTAATGGCCGCACAGGAAAATACTTCGCCTACCAGCACGATGATATTCTTCCCGATGTTGTTACAACAGCGAAAGGCTTAGGTAATGGCGTTCCCATAGGCGCATGCCTCACCCAAGGCGAAGCCTCCAACGTACTCCAGCCCGGCAACCACGGCTCCACCTTTGGCGGAAACCCGCTGGCCACTAAAGCCGCACTCGCCGTTGTCACAACCCTGTCAGCCCCTGGCTTCCTCGATGACGTTGATAAACTCGGTAAAGACATAATCCAAGGCTTCACAGAAAGCCTTGGCTCTCTTGATGGCGTAACAAATATTCGCGGTAAAGGGCTGATGATCGGAATCGAACTCGATCGAGAATGCTCAGCCCTAGTAGAGCAAGCCAAGGCGCAAGAAATACTAATCAACGTCACAGCAGGCAATACTGTTAGGCTTTTACCGCCACTCATTCTTTCTGATGACCAGGCACAAACCATTGTCGAAAAAGTTTCGGCACTCATTACTGAATTTATCAGCCACTAAAAATATTTAGGTTAGATCATGGACACTCGACACTTCCTTACCTTACTGGACTTAAGCCCAAGCGAGCTACAGCAAGTTATCACCCAAGCAATTGCTCTCAAAAGCGACTTAAAATCCGGCAAACGTGAAGAAAAGCTCAAGGGAAAAGTACTCGGTAAAATCTTCGAGAAATCCTCAACACGTACACGCGTATCCTTCGAAGCCGGTATGATTCAGCTGGGTGGAGGCTCAATATTCCTATCCCCCAACGATACTCAGCTCGGCCGGGGCGAGCCCGTCGAAGATTCTGCACGCGTACTATCTCGCATGGTAGACGCCGTCATGATTCGTACCTTCGACCACGCGACCATTGAACGTTTCGCGCAGTTTTCCCGCGTTCCGGTAATAAACGCCCTCACCGACAGTTACCACCCCTGCCAACTACTGGCCGACATTCAAACCTACGTCGAGCATCGCGGCAATGTCCAAGGGAAGACCGTCACCTGGGTGGGCGATGGCAACAACATGTGCCACTCCTACATTAACGCCGCGAGACAGTGGGATTTTGAATTAAAAATAACCTGCCCAGAAGGCTTTGACCCCGACGAAACCCTCGTAAAAGCCAACAGTGATCGTGTAGAGATCATTCGTGACCCGGCCAAAGCCGTTATCGGTGCAGACTGGGTGGCAACTGACGTTTGGGCCAGCATGGGTCAAGAAAGTGAACAACAAGAACGGGTGGAAAAATTCACCGGCTACCAAGTCAACCATGAATTAATGGATCACGCTAAAACTAACGCCATGTTTATGCACTGCCTGCCAGCACATCGCGGTGAAGAAGTTAGCGCGGACCTCATTGAAGATGAAAAGATTTCATTTGTCTGGGACGAAGCGGAAAATCGCCTACATGCTCAAAAGGCTCTTTTACTATTTTTGATGGAAAGTTAATCAGCAATGTCAGGTGCTGACGCATTAGACTTTCAACCGGCTTTTTTAAGCTATAAAAAAGCCGGTTTGAAAGAAGAAAATATTATAATTCATAACATTCCACATCTATCTCCCCGCATTTCCCACTCCACGCCAGCTATAACGTTAGTGTCCACTTCATCCACTAGATACCCACATTTTATCCACAAGTAACCCCGCCAAAAGTCACCTTGCAAAACGCTCAAAACCGCATTATCTTGTAGTTATTCCGAAACAAACCCCAACATATGGTGTTTTGGCCTCTTCAGGCACTATCTTGCACAATGAAGAAAAGCACGCCCAGAAGAATCGGATAACGTCAAACAAAAAATACCCCGCCAGGGCATATTTTTAAGGGAATAACGAATTACGTACGAAAGTCGTGAAGATTAAGAGTGATAGATACTCTGCATAAACAGCACGAAAAAACGAGCGTGAGATATTGATATATAACAAGAAATACGTGTAACAAACGCAGCAAAATTTGACGAAAACGAATACAAAAACCTAAACAGAGATTTATCGGTAGACAAAAATAACAGCCGATATCGCGGGCACACACTTTTTACACAATTACTAACGAATTTCATCAGCAGCATTTCTACCCAGGAATCTGCCATTGAGTCGTATTTTTATTACCAATGATCTATGAGTCGAGACATATGCAAACCAGTGAAATAGAACAAACAGGGAATTCTTCTATCACCGCCTCATCCGCGGCTCAAACCGGCAACTCTGCACTAGCAGCCACAGCACCGGGGCAAATTCGTGTCATTAAGCGAAACGGAAAAGTGGTGCCTTACGACATCGAGAAAATCACTGTCGCAATGACCAAAGCTTTTCTTGCAGTCGAGGGCGGCACGGCAGCTGCTTCTAGCCGTATTCACGAACTCGTCGAAAGCCTTACGTCGCAGATCACCGCCACCTTCAAGCGCAGAATGCCTTCTGGCGGCACGATCCATATCGAAGAAGTACAAGATCAAGTCGAATTAACAATGATGCGAACAGGCGAGCATAAAGTCGCTCGCTCATACGTAATTTACCGCTCTGAGCGCGCTAAATTACGTGAAGAAGACGGTCTGGATTCAGAAGTTGATGTCGACGTACCCAGTATTAGCGTCATTATGCCAAACGGCGAAAGCCAGCCACTCAATGTTAAACGCATTAAAATCATTGTTGCAGAAGCCTGCGCTGACCTCGAAGAAGTCGAAGCTGAAGCCATTTTAAAAGAAGCTCTACGCAACCTATATGACGGCGTTTCATTTGATGATGTCAATATCTCATTGGTAATGGCCGCACGGACCTTAGTTGAGAGTGAACCCAACTACTCCTTTGCCACCGCACGCTTACTGCTCGACAAGTTACGTGCAGAAGCCCTCACATTTTTGGAAGTTGCCGAATCTGCAACACAAGCCCAAATGAGTGAGCATTACCCCAAAGCCTTCGCTTCATACCTCGAAAAAGGTATCGAACTCGAATTACTCTCACCCGAGCTTTTAAGCTTTGATGTCGAAATGCTAGGTAACGCCATATTACCTGAGCGCGATTTACAATTTACCTACCTCGGCCTACAGACTCTTTACGACCGCTACTTTATTCATAGCAATGAAACGCGTATTGAACTACCTCAAGTCTTTTTTATGCGCGTTGCAATGGGCCTGTCCATAAACGAAGACAATAAAAATGCTCGCGCTGTAGAATTCTACGAACTCCTCTCTTCTTTTGATTACATGAGTTCAACCCCGACACTCTTTAACGCTGGCACCCTTCGTCCACAATTGTCATCCTGCTACCTCACAACCATACCCGACGACTTGGCCGGAATTTACGGCGCAATGCAAGATAATGCGCTGCTTTCTAAATGGGCTGGTGGCTTAGGCAATGACTGGACACCCGTACGCTCCCTAGGCGCCTACATAAAAGGCACCAACGGTAAATCTCAAGGTGTTGTACCTTTTTTGAAGGTGGCCAACGATACAGCCGTAGCTGTCAACCAAGGCGGTAAACGTAAAGGTGCTGTTTGTGCATACTTAGAAACCTGGCACTTGGATATCGAAGAGTTTCTAGAACTGCGTAAAAACACCGGTGATGACCGCCGTCGTACCCACGACATGAACACGGCCAACTGGGTACCCGACTTGTTTATGAAGCGCGTCTTCGAAGATAAAGACTGGACATTATTTTCACCCAACGATGCCCCCGACCTTCACGACCTTTACGGTAAAGCGTTTGAAGAGCAGTATGAATCTTATGAGCGTCAAGCCGAAGCCGGTGAAATCAAACTCAGCAAAACAATTAAAGCCGTCGATCTCTGGCGTAAAATGCTGGGCATGCTTTTCGAAACAGGCCACCCATGGATCACATTTAAAGATGTTTGCAACCTACGCAGCCCTCAACAGCACACAGGCGTCGTTCACTCATCTAACCTTTGTACCGAAATCACACTGAACACCAAACCAGACGAAGAGATTGCCGTATGTAACCTCGGCTCTGTCAACTTGGCGCAGCACGTCATCGACGGTAAAATCGACGAAGACAAACTCGCAAAAACAGTTAAAACAGCGATTCGCATGCTCGATAACGTTATCGACATCAACTACTACGCCGTTCCAACTGCACGCACATCGAATATGCGCCACCGCCCTATTGGTCTAGGCATTATGGGTTTCCAAGATTCCCTGTATAAAATGCACATACCATACAGCGGACAAGACGCCGTCGACTTCGCTGACCGCTCCATGGAATTAATCAGCTACAACGCCATTAAAGCCTCCTGTGATTTAGCCGTCGAACGCGGCAGCTACTCCTCTTTCGATGGTTCATTATGGAGCCAAGGCATATTACCTCTCGACTCACTCGACATACTCGAAGAGCATCGCGGACGTAAATTTATTGAGGTGGATAAATCCTTCACTCTTAATTGGGATTCGCTTCGCCAGCTCGTGAAAACACACGGCATGCGTAACTCAAACGTTATGGCAATTGCACCCACTGCGACTATTGCCAACATCACCGGCGTATCCCAGTCAGTTGAGCCGACCTACCAAAATCTGTACGTTAAATCGAACTTGTCAGGTGAGTTTACCGTTGTGAATCCTTACCTAGTACACGATTTAAAAGCCCGCGGGTTGTGGGATACAGTCATGGTTAATGACTTGAAATACTACGAAGGGTCACTAACAAAAATAGACCGAATTCCAGACGACCTTAAGGCACTTTACGCTACAGCCTTTGAAGTAGAGCCCCGCTGGATTGTCGATGCTGCGAGCCGTCGCCAGAAATGGATCGACCAGGCCCAAAGCCTTAACCTTTATATTGCTGGCGCAAACGGCAAGAAACTGGACATCACCTATCGCATGGCTTGGTATCGCGGCTTAAAAACCACCTACTACCTCCGTGCCTTAGCAGCAACAACTACAGAGAAGTCCACCATCGATACAGGCTCTCTGAACGCAGTGTCAGCACAGCAAAGTACACCAAGCCAAACCGCGGCGGGACCAGCTGAATTACCAAAAGCCTGCTCTATAGATGAGCCAGATTGCGAAGCTTGCCAGTAAAGTAAACGACTACAGGTGGGGGGTGGTTCGATGGGCGAGTTTACTCGCCCCGAACTCACAACACATAAAGACCATAAAAGTATTACGAAACATTGGGAAGTAACACATATGTTAAGTTGGGATGATTACGAAGAACCCGGACAAAACAGCACAGAAAAAGCGGAAATCAATAAACAAACCCTCGACTCACTGAACAAATCCGAGACTGAGGAAGGCGCGAAAACTGAAACTAAAGCGCAAGAAAAAATAGAAGTAAAAAAAGAAGAAAACCAACCTTCTAAACCCGCACAGCAACAAGCCGTGCCCGAGGCTAAAACCACCTCTACTGGCAGCGAAAAATCTGAAATATCAGACCCTGTCGCGCGCGCAAAAGAGGCAATTGCCAATTTGGACCCAGCCCCAGGTTTGGAAGAGTTAGAAATGGGGGCGGCGCGAATTGAAGTTGATGATAAACGCATGATTAACTGTCGCGCTGACCTCAACCAACTTGTCCCATTCAAATACGATTGGGCATGGCAAAAGTATCTCGATGGCTGCGCCAACCATTGGATGCCGCAAGAAGTGAATATGACTGCAGATATCGCGCTATGGAAAGACCCAGACGGCTTATCAGACGATGAACGTCGTATTGTGATGCGCTCACTCGGTTACTTCTCGACTGCCGATTCGCTGGTTGCGAATAATTTGGTCCTTGCAGTGTACCGACACATCACCAATCCAGAAGCACGGCAATATCTTTTACGCCAAGCATTTGAAGAAGCGATTCACACACACGCGTATCAATATTGCGTTGAGTCGTTAGCAATGGATGAGCAAGAAGTTTTCAACATGTACCGAGAACTTCCTTCAATATCGAAAAAGGCTGCGTGGAGCATCAAACATACACAAGGTATTAGCGCACCAGACTTTCATACCGGCACGCCAGAAACCGATCAAGAATTGCTGCGTAATTTGATTGGCTTTTACGCCGTCACCGAAGGCATCTTTTTCTACTGTGGGTTTACACAAATTTTATCCATGGGTCGTCGCAATAAAATGACCGGCATCGCCGAGCAATTTCAGTACATATTGCGCGACGAATCCATGCACTTAAATTTCGGCATTGATGTTATTAATCAAATTAAATTAGAAAATCCTCACCTGTGGACAGAAGACTTCCAAAGCGAAGTTATTCAAATGATTCTTGAAGGTACCGAGCTAGAAATTGCCTACGCCCGCGACAGCATGCCGCGTGGTGTCTTGGGAATGAATGCCGCTATGATGGAAGAATATCTTCACTTTATCTCGAACCGTCGTCTTTCCCAATTAGGCTTGCCAGAAGCGTATATCGGCGCACAAAATCCATTTCCATGGATGAGTGAAATTATGGATCTGCGTAAAGAGAAAAACTTCTTTGAAACCCGCGTAATCGAATACCAGACAGGCGGTGCTTTAAACTGGTAAAACGAAATTTAGTGAAGGCAAGGACGCCTTGTACCAACCAGTTCAATAACGACCGATTAATGACGAGGTTGCCAATATCGTGGAAAATTCACAAGTACATTCGATTGACAGGTCTACGAATACTGGCGCTCACATTGCTCTGTCTAGCCCCGCCCCTCAATTACCCAGCGGACTCGAAGTCAAACAAACAGTCCGAATCATAAAAGATCTCGCACGAGACATAGAAGCCAACAGCCCCAAAATCAAAACTCCCAGCTCATGGTTATTACGTAACATCGTCCAAAGCCACTACTGCACCATGACAGATGTGGATTGGCGTACTACCACAGCCTGGACATTAACCCACATCGCCCTCAGTACCAGCCCCACTCGACGACGAAAAAATCGCTTTATCGAAGCATCGAGTCGAAAAGCGCTTTTCCCAAACGCTGAAAATTTCTCACTCGGAGACCTTCATCAATTCAGCACAACCTTGCTCGATTACCTCAACACCCACAGTACACATCACTAATCAACGTTTTAAAAAGGCTTATGCAATAGAACGCTCACCCGTCACCCGTCACCCGTCACCCGTCACCCGTCACCCGTCACCCGTCACCCGTCACCCGTCACCCGTCACCCGTCAAAACTATAACCTATACTCAAAGCAACCGCGTTATTGCAGCTGCTATATGAAACATGTTCTCGTCGTCGATGATGTACAAGACAACATCACCCTACTCACCTTTGATTTGGAAGATGACAAATTTGATGTAATCCCAGCTCTCGATGGACAATCCTGCATAGATCGCGCACGAATCAAGCCCACCCCAGATATCATATTGCTCGATATTCATATGCCAGGTATCGATGGTATTAAAACCTTAGAAATGCTCAAGGACGATGAGGACACTAAAGATATTCCCGTCATTATGGTGTCTGCCAGCGACACGGAAAGCAGTATCGTTCAAGCCATAGACCTTGGCGCCCATGACTTTGTAACCAAACCTATCGACTATCCCGTACTCGCTGCTCGAATGCGCTCAGCCCTACGCCTTTCCGAAGCATTAAAGGCACTCGAACACGCCAACATTGAACTGAACACCCTAGCAACCACAGACTCATTAACCGGCACATATAATAGACGCCACTTTTTCACATTATCAAAAAAAGAAGCATCAAAAAAATCCCGCTACAACCGCCACCTATCGATCATGATGATTGATATTGATTTTTTCAAGAATGTGAACGACACATACGGTCACGCTGCAGGCGACGTAGCTCTAAAATGTTTAATTGATACGATACATGGCGCGAGACGTAACTACGATATTGTTGGTCGCTTAGGCGGAGAAGAATTTGCCATCTGTTCCCCCGATGCAAATTTGGATGGCGCAAATATTCTGGCCGAACGCATTCGCAGTATGTGCGAAAAAATGCCTATTAACTTTCAAGAGCATAACTTTTCAATCACTGTCAGCATCGGTATTACCGAGTTACGCGACAATGAAGATTTTGACACCGCATTACAGCGATCAGACGAGCTCCTCTACAAAGCCAAGGAAAATGGCAGAAATCAAATCATTTCTGGCCTTTAAAACCTCATTAAAAAATAAATACGTCTTTTTCTGACAATTTCCTATACAAATCCCATTTGTTTGCTATTTTTTAATCGCTCTCATATGTAAATACTTTCGACACTAACATTTGAAAGAAATTACAAGAGATTAATACGACAAACATTTGACGAAATGAAAAATAAAAAACGAAAATATTTATAAAGTAAAAAACGACAACATGTTGACGGATTTGTTTTAAATGTTTTCAAAGTGGTATCGACAACAACAATTAAAGAGGACTAAACACTTACACAACAACAGCATAAGAAAACCCAGCATATATAACTGTTATGTTGATTAACGATAAAAATACGACAACAACCCGTCAGAATTTAACAAAAGACAAAACAGTATATCGCATAGTGAATTGATCACAGACACGACATAAAGTCAGGAATACGATAACCATTAACCAACAATATTGCGCCAACCAACTATTAACACTGTTTGAACATAACGGTTGACGACAATCAGAACTGAGAGGTAGGTAGAATGAAAACCAGCAGCAATAATATCCTATGGGTTTCATCAATAATCGTTGCAAGTATACTAATCACATCGCATGCACATTCAGAACAGCTAAAAGTTAACCCGGACACAGCCAAACAAATAGTCAGTGACTACAAAGCTCTTCGCAGTTACTGCTCTCGGACACAAGATCAAGCCAGACGCGATTGTTTCTCAAAATTAAGTGCAACAACAGCCGATTACAAGGTTGCAAAATTCTACCTAACAAAACAAGACGAACAAACGAACACTATCGCAAACGCTCAAACTAACTGGTAATTTCAAATAGGATAAGGCTACTGGGGTCACTGAAGAATCAGTGCAATGCTTTAATCCGTTTAATATTTTAGTAAGAACACATCCACATATGGGAAATCGCGACATATTGGTTTAGTGAATAAGAATTGTGAATCATTAATCACACACTCGCTAAACCCGCCGTCGCATAGAAAAATAGAACTCAAAAATTCAACAAACATAGCCTCCCTCCTCGAACGTCCTTAAGCGTAATAGGATATATCATAAATTTTATACAGCCATCCCAATGGCTAAACTCAAGACAATAATAGCCACGCGGTCTCCTACGCCCCATAATAATATTTTGGTGACAATCTACAATAACTCCAAGAATCATCGATTATAAAGTTTTACGTTTTCGATATCTCCGCGCAATCAAACACATCCAAACTAAGGGAATCCATCGCATAATTTTAAGCGCAATAGAAACCTGAAATGTAAAATCAAAGAAAAGCCGACGATGTTGTAATGCACATAATATTTTTTCAGCCGCCTTTATACTCGATGCTTTAAACTCCGGACCACATTAATTTTATTGAGACAGTTGTGCATCAACAAAACCAGAGTGAACAATTGATACGTCAATCGCCTCTTGCTGCAAATCAATCTTTAGGCTTTGCAAAAAATAATCCAAAGCCGCTTTAGATGCCCCGTAAGCGGCCGCATGAGAAAAAGGCACCAAAGAGGACAAACTGCCCACCCCCACAATATGAGGAGAATTTCTTGATTGTCGTAAAAGAGGCAGCGCAACTCGCACAGTCTCCACAGCCCCCAAATAATTCGTTCGCGTCATGCGCTCAAATAAATCCGCCGACAACAGCAAGCCATCGTCATATTCACATACTCCAGCGCACGCAATTACCGTATCGAGATGATCCGTATGCCTGTTGAGCATCGTTTCAGCTTCCGTAATACTGTGCCGACACATTAAATCCATAGGGACAGCTGAAATGTTTTCTGGGTACGTATCGCGTAACAAAACGAGTTTTTCTTCAGATCGCACACTGACAAACACAAAGTGGCGCTGCTTCGCTAACATCCGGACCAATTCTAAACCAATGCCGCCGCTTGCCCCTGCGACCCAAAAAGTTCTTTTTTCGATATTCAGTTTACTCACGTTATACACTTACACTAAATACACTCAGGCCAAGTACTGCCACTAAACTACGATGTCGTGGCCAACTTACGCTTCAACTTAAGAACCGCCCGACCGATGATCGGCACATTCTCATACAGCAACTCACCCATATCGTAATAATCGCGGTGGGCGAAAATCTTATCGTCGAAACGAATCACGCTAATGCCGCTTACCGTGATTTCTTGCTTGCCTAGACGCGCATGGTGAAAACACATAAACCATTCAAGGAAAGCAGTATTTTCAGTTTCAACCACACTTTCAAACTCAAAACGACAATCGATTATCCCCTTCATCACCGCTCCAAAGTGTTTCTCTATCGCCTGCAACCCTTGAACCTTATGAATAGGCCCCTCAAACACCGCCGTTTCGGTATATAAACGGTCAAGATTGACCAAACTCGAAACTGAAAAGTCTCGATAAAAACTTACAAACTCATCGATCAATTGAGACATACAGTAAAACACTCCAAACTGATAAGCTTTACGCCAACTTCATGCTTCTGGATCAATGCCGTATCGATCAGCCCACAAACACTGGTGTAACGACAGAAAACCGCCGTGTTTTATACGATACAGTCATCCAAACGCCAAACAGCTACGTAAACACCCTATGTAAAGCATAAGAACGTAAACACTTACAGTTTAGGCCAAGGAACTTAGGCCCTATAATCACATAACAATCTTTATTCACTTATTATGGCTAACTCAGTGGCACACGACGAATATCAGGCACCTAAACTCGTACCCAACCACGTACGAGATGACAATTGGAGCGTCTTGCTCAAGCGCGTCAGTCAGCAGGATGAACGAGCCTTCGCAGAGCTGTTCGCCCACTTTGCTCCTCTACTTAAGGGGTTCTGCCAATCGAACAAAACCTTCCTTGCAGAAGAGGCTGCGGAAGAACTCGTGCAAGAAGTCATGATTAAGGTATGGAAAAAAGCACCGTACTTCGACGCAACACGCGCTTCAGCCAGCACATGGATATTCACCATCGCTCGGAACACCCGAATTGACTACCTTCGCAAACATGCCAAGCACAACATCAATTCAAGCCCGATCGAAACAGAAGATATTTGGGACGAAAACACAGACAACCAACCCTTCGTATACATGAAGCAAAACCGAGAAGAAAAAGAAGTCGCGGCTCTCTTAAGCTCCCTACCTTCAGAACAATCTCGCTGCATCAAAAAAGTTTATATGGAAGGAAAATCCCATACCGAAATCGCAAACGAGCTACAACTACCCCTCGGGACCGTTAAATCACGTGTTCGCTTAGGCTTACTTAAACTTCAAACGCATTCATTTTTTTCAGCAAGGTAATATCCATGGCTAACTTTCACCCCACAGATAACGCATTAGCCGAATTTTCAGCAGGTAGCCTCGACTGGGCCCTCAGCATTCCAGTCTCCGCTCATATTGAACTCTGCCCGGAATGCAAACAAAAAATTGCGGAATACAACACCGTAGGCGGCTCAGTATTACAACAAGTAAACCCCATAAGCATCAAAGAAAATAGTTTTGAGCAACTCATGACACGCATCAAAACAGAGAAGCTTGAACCAATTAGTCCCTGCGATGAAGTGCACAACGAGCACCCTCTGGACGAACGCACACGCCACCTCCCCAAAGTCATTCAAAAACTCGTCCCCACAGACAAGCCTTTAAAATGGTCATCGCTTTCCCCCAAACTCAAGTCAGTAATATTAACCAGCGGACAAAAGAAATATGAGGTTCGCTTTCATAAAATAAAAAGCGGTGGAAAAATAGCAGAGCACGACCATACCGGCCTGGAAGTTACACTTGTATTAGAGGGCAGCTTTTCAGATGCTAACGGTAATTACGCACCCGGTGACTACATCGAAAAGAAACCAGGAGAAGTTCACAAACCCATCGCCGCTCAGAATCAAGACTGCCTTTGTCTTTCAATTTTAGAAGGTCCGGTTAAATTCACAGGATTAATTGGAAAAATCGTGAATCCTTTTTTATCCATTTCGCCTCAGTGACTTTTAGAATACCATAGAACTTTGAAAGGCTCCTCGAAGACCAAACCCTGAAAAAACTGGCTGCAGGCGACTACACGAAAGTCGTCGCTAAAGAGCAATAAACCAGTGCCGGAAAACATTCACAGAGCGAGCACAAATAAGGTCTCTAGAAGCATAATCGCGATCTACCAACAAACTAAAACCTTAATAATTCGTACTCCGGGGATAGCCTAGAGATTAGCTCAGGAAACAGTTCAGGGCATAGGATTGTCATGATATTTATTTTCAAATTTTCATCAAAGCCACTTTAAACAAAGCAGCTAAAGACATCGCATCCGTAATTTCTCCACGCATCGCCATATCAATCGCTTCGGTTAAAGGCAACTTCTTCACCACAATATCTTCCGTATCCTCCAAGCATTGCTTACCTAGCGACAAGCCCTTCGCCACATAAATAAAACCCACCTCATCCGTCACTGAATTTGAGGTATGTAATGTTAACAGTGAATCCCAGTCCGACGCACACAAGCCCACCTCCTCCTCCAGCTCACGCTTCGCCGTATCCAAAGGGTCTTCCCCCAAAGGCGAACCGCCCTCAGGAATCTCCCACGTGCGTTCATTCAAGGTATAGCGACTTTGGCTCACCAACCACGTATTCCCCTCTTCATCAATCGGCACCACTCCCACCGCCTGACTTTGAAAATGCACAACCCCGTAAATTCCCTCACTGCCATTGGGGCGAATAACCTCATCATGACTCACGCGAATCCAGTTATTTTCGTAAACCGTCTTTTCACTTTTTTGCTTCCACCCGCCAATTCTTTCTTTCATTTTCAATCCTAATGCATAATCTTCTCAGCTAAACCGCGTTTATCTTTCGGCGTGTTTTTTAAGTCTGTATAACGCATCTCACCACTGTCCGCGCGCCATTTATAAATCACACGCTTTACCGGTGGCGGAGCTTTTACGATTTCAATATTCGGCGGATCGATTGACTCCCCTAGCGGCGTCTCCATCACAATGCCGATTAACGACTGTATTTTTTTATTCGATAATAAAAGCATCGGGTTTTGTTTGGCGATCAAATCTTTCACTTCTGTATCCGCAAGTATCTCAGCCACCCGCTCATCGCCACGGAGGTCCCGCATACGTCGCCATACAAAACTCATCTGCGCGGCTAAATAACGCTCGGCATCTTCCGCCGATACGTCCTTTGGCTTCCCGCTCAATAACAACTTTTGTAAGCCAGAAGAATTAGCAAAGGCTCTGAACGCAGGCTCTTCCATTAATAAATCAACATCACCTTCCCCCATTAGAAACTGAGATTTGCCATCCGCCCAAAAATCTTTTAACTCGGGTGATTTCGAAATTTCGGCAAATGCCTGCGAGAACACGTGAGGCGCCGCAATAAACGCAGCGGTAGCACTCGCCTTGTATTCATCTTTTTCAACCAAACTTACACCCGCATGCACCAACGCAGACACAATTTTCGTCGACGTCTGACTGAGAAAACCCGGCACCACAGGCAAGTCCTCCTCGCCTTTCGGTTTCATACCGATAGCCGACGACATAGCCGAGATAAGCCAAATCAAAATAATTGCAACAAAAACCCCCGTCACAGAACCTAATGCCGATCCCATTAAGCGCTGAGATGTTGAGACATCATTCAACGAGGGATACATATACATAGGAACGCTAGAAACCAAACTGGAAACCACAAAGAAGACGGCCACCATCGCCACCAAAAAAGCCACAATGCCATTTACACCATGAGCAAGAGCCATCTCCCCCACAAAGGAGGTGACGATAAAGCTCACTAAATACGCGCACGCAAACCCAGCAAAGCCTAACACGACCTTCCATAGCCCCTTTTTATACGATCGAAGCGCAAATATTGATATACACGCCAGCAAGATCACTATATTAGTGGTCGAAAACACCTATATACCCCTCTATTAGCTAGTGCCCGTCCGGAAATGGCTACACAAAAATTACCGGTTTAGGCCGTATTTTGCTACAATTCGCGGCGTTTCTACACCCCTATTTTTCACACCTTTAGACTTAAAAATAGACCAATTGCTAGGAGTATTCGCCTACAGCGCATACTGCGCCCTTACTTTGGCTATAGGAATCGAACGTATGTCAGTACCAGCAGGCTTGGAAGAAGTGATCCATTCAGACGAATTTATCGGCCGCCATATAGGCCCCGATGCCAAGCAAACCCAAGCCATGCTCGATGCCATGGGCCTAACATCGGTCGATGACTTAATCGAAAAGACCGTACCCGCAGGCATACGCACAGAAACCACCTCTGCACTGGGTAATCCTGTGACAGAGCATGACGCACTAGCTGAACTACGCGCTATTGCCCAGAAAAACTCTATTCATACCTCTTACATCGGTATGGGCTATCACGATACGCACGTACCTAACGTCATTCTGCGCAACGTACTCGAAAACCCAGGTTGGTACACCGCTTACACGCCTTACCAGCCCGAAATTGCACAAGGCCGCTTGGAAGGCTTATTAAACTTCCAGCAAATGGTTCTCGACCTTACCGGTATGGAAATGGCCAACGCCTCCATGCTCGATGAAGCCACAGCCGCTGCAGAAGCGATGGCCATGGCCAAGAGGATTTCTCGTAAAAACAAATCCGACACTTTCTTCATTGACCAAAACTGCCACCCTCAAACCATTGCCGTCGTAAAAACACGTGCAGAGCATTTTGGTTTTGACATTGTCGTTGGCGACCCGGCCAATATCGAACACGAAAGCGAAATGTTCGGCGCTCTGATTCAGTACCCCGGCTCAACGGGCGCTATCCAGCCCATCGAAAGCACTATAAAAGCGATCCAAAGTAAGCAAGCACTCGCTATCGTTGCAGCCGATATTATGAGCCTTGTTCTGCTCACGCCTCCAGGTGAACTCGGTGCCGATATTGTGGTTGGTTGCAACCAACGCTTTGGTGTTCCCATGGGCGCAGGTGGCCCGCATGCTGCTTTTTACGCGTTTAGAGAATCCTACAAGCGCGCGACGCCAGGCCGTATTATCGGCGTGTCCGTCGATGCCCGTGGCAATACTGCCCTTCGCATGGCGATGCAAACCCGCGAGCAACATATCCGCCGCGAAAAGGCCAACTCCAACATCTGCACCTCGCAGGTTTTACTGGCACTGATGAGTGTCTTCTACGCCATGTATCACGGTTCAGATGGCGTGCAGCGTATTGCGACTCGTATTCACCTTTTCACTAAAATCTTAGCCATGGGACTACAAGAACTGGGCTACGCCATACAGCACCCCCACTTTTTTGATACGCTGAGCATTGATACCGATCATCGCCAAAACGCGATTATCGAAAATGCGCTGAAGAACAAAATCAACCTTCGCGCAATCGATAACTCCCACGTGGGCATCAGTATTAACGAATGCACCACGATCGAAGACATTCAAAACTTGTTATCCCTCTTTAATGATTCTGACATTGAATTGGATATCGACGCTCTAGTCGAAAAAGCGAAAAACTACGAAGCCATACCCAGCAATGTAAAACGTGATAAGAATGCCTTACAACACGAGATCTTTTCACGCTACCAAAGCGAAACTGAAATGCTCCGTTACTTAAAGCGTTTGGAGTCCCGCGATATTGCATTGAATCATGCAATGATCCCCCTCGGCTCCTGCACGATGAAGTTAAACGCTACGGCAGAAATGATTCCTGTCACTTGGCCTGAATTTGGCAACATCCACCCATTTGCCCCTATTGGTCAAATGACAGGATATAGCCAATTATTTTCTCAGCTCGACCAGATGCTCCAGGCATGTACCGGTTACGATGCGATTAGCCTACAACCTAATGCTGGTTCTCAAGGTGAATACGCAGGCCTTATCGCGATTAAGAAATACTTTGAGCATCAAGGTCAAACGCAGCGCAATATTTGTTTAATTCCAGCCTCGGCTCACGGCACTAATCCAGCTTCCGCACAAATGGTGGGAATGAAAGTTATCGTCACCAAGTGTGATGACAGTGGCAACGTGGATATCAATGATCTCAAAGCGAAAGTTGAGCAACACGGTGACGCGATTGCGGCGTTGATGGTGACCTACCCATCCACTCACGGTGTGTTTGAGGAAGAGATCAAATCTATCTGTGAGCTGATTCATTCTGTCGGCGCCCAGGTGTATATCGACGGTGCGAATATGAATGCACTGGTTGGTTTGGCCGCACCAGGTAAATTCGGCGGTGATGTTTCTCATCTTAATTTACATAAAACTTTTTGTATTCCACACGGCGGTGGTGGACCAGGCATGGGGCCGATAGGCGTTAAATCTCATCTAGCACCATTCTTACCTGCACACCCTGAACAAGAATTACCAGGCACTACTATAAGCAACGGTACGATTTCAGCGGCACCTTGGGGATCAGCTAGCATCCTCACGATTAGCTGGATGTACATTAAAATGATGGGCAATAGGGGGATGAAAAAGGCCACTGAGATTGCCATCCTTAATGCCAACTATGTAGCGCATCGTTTGGGTAATGATTTCCCTATTTTGTATCGCGGTAAAAATGGTTTTGTTGCGCATGAATGTTTGTTAGATTTACGTCCGTTAAAAGAGTCTAGTGGTATTAGCGAGGAAGATATTGCGAAACGTTTGATGGATTTTGGTTTCCATGCACCGACGATGTCGTTTCCGGTTGCGGGTACGTTGATGATCGAGCCGACTGAGTCTGAGTCGAAGATGGAGCTTGATCGTTTTTGTGATGCGATGATTAAGATTAAGGAGGAGATTGATGCGGTTGAGCGTTCGGAGTATCCGCAAGACAATAACCCCTTGGTAAATGCACCGCATACCTTGGAAGATGTTTTAGTCGCGGATTGGGATCGACCTTACACGCGTGAAGAAGCAGGGCAGCCTTTATCATATTTGAAGGATTATAAGGTTTGGCCTACAGTGAATCGGATTGATAACGTGTATGGGGATCGGAATTTGGTTTGTTTTTGTCCTTCTGTGGAGAGTTACCAGGAGGATTGAGGGTCGCCGCCCAATAAATCCTAGACAACCAAATAGTTTCACGTAGAGCCAATATGGCTTGACTGAATGCTGGTATTGTAGACTAAGGTGTCCAGGCATCTTAGTCCGTCCGAGAGGCAGGGAAAGAGTTTTCAATACACGCTATAAATACATCCCTGTACGCTCTCGGCTCTGGCGTCCTGCTTCGCCCTAACGACTACATCCGTGTAGTCGTCTGTTGTCATCCATGGCAACAGAAGGTCTTGCAAACTCTTTCCCTGCCCCTCGGACTCAGTGCCATACTCATAGGTTTTACATGTTTGAGAGACGGTATATGCATCACAAGCGTGGCAAGTTTCTATTAAGCATAACGACTCAGCCACACGAAACGAACTTGTCGCATATAGGTCTGTCAGACCTATCCATACCATTCACTTTTGTTGTTGGCCGTGACTCCCAAAAAAGCACACTCACCACGATACAAGGAATTAAAAAAGCATTCTCACTATAGATAAAAAATCACAATCAGAAATTTCACACGAATAGAGAACAACCATGTACACAAACCAAGACCTTAACCACGCAGTAGAAAAAGGAATTTTTACCGAGACTTCGGTTTCCGAGTTTAAAAGCCTGGTCTCATCATCCAAACTCACGCCGCCAGCAGACGAAGAAAGCCTCAGACTCATCGGCGGCTTTAACGATATATTTGTTGTTATCGCCTGCGGCCTCTTACTATCTTGCTCCTGGTGGGTACTCAACGGTATAAATGAAAGCTTGGGCTATCTTGTCTTTAGTCTTTTATCGTGGGGCCTGGCGGAGTTTTTTGTTCTGAAAAGAAAAATGGCGCTGCCTGCGATTGTATTGCTGCTCACATTTATTGGTGGCATATTTAAACTCTGCCTCAGCCTGTTGGGCTCTTCGTCCGAGCCTGTATTTTTCGTTGCGGCTACGGCCGCGGCGACTGCAGGTGCTTATTGCCATTGGTTACGTTTTAGCGTTCCGATTACCGTTGCCGCTGGCACAGCCACCGCGATAGGGTTTATAGCCGCGACTACCGCACATTTTCTTCCCGATTCAAAAGCATCACTTTTTTCAGTGCTGTTTATATGCGGACTGATTACCTTTGTTTTGGCGATGGCCTGGGAT
Organism: Agarilytica sp.; assembly: GCA_033852175.1. Taxonomy (GTDB): domain Bacteria; phylum Pseudomonadota; class Gammaproteobacteria; order Pseudomonadales; family Cellvibrionaceae; genus Agarilytica. Next base: position 18,288 of record JAWSUY010000006.1, on the reverse strand, counting down.
TCTTCTGATCTTGATAGGAAAACGGGCAAATCGGACGTGGCGTTTTGGCTACACTTGCTTTCAGCTCCGCTGATTATTCACCCTGTATTTGCAAGCTTAGGCATATTAAATGGTGAAGAGGGTTTAGTGAGTATGGCGATTATTATTGTGCTGTATTTATTCATGACGTCAATTTCTATCACGGTTGATCGCCGTGCGTTTATGATTTCATCCCTCGGTTATGTTATCTACGCACTATCCAGCATTATCAAAACCTACGGCGGCGTGGGCTATAGCTTTGCGATCACGGGAGTCATTATGGGTGCGGCACTTTTATTACTGTCGGCATACTGGCATCGCGTGCGCGCGCTTTTGATTGCTGTACTTCCTAATGTAGTGGAGTCTTACATTCCGAAAATTCAGACAGTTTAACAAGAATTAAACCGCATTCCGGAGTAGGCAGTGGTCGCGGCTATTATTAGTGCCCATCCACTATTTTGGTCATCACCCAAGATGAAGCAACAGCTAGGGATACAGAGCTATGGCACAAAATCGCGAATATCTGTAATACCAAGAACTTTAGCTCCCATGACATTCAAGAAATTAGCATTAAGTTGGCAGAAGGCCAGTATTTTTATACGGAAGTGAAAAAAGAGGGCTGCCTGCTTTATGATGCGAAAACGTCGTCCTTTGCGGAAAAACGTGAATTAACGCCAGCAGAAGATCAGAGAATTGCCCAATATTATTTTGATCATTGGTACGGAGTTTCACGAGGTTCATATCGACTTTACCAGCAGGCTATCGATATTGATGAATTTAAAGAAGCAGCATTTAACCTTCATCAAGCTACTGTAAAGAAGCTACAAAACCATTCTTCTCGTATTCACAGCATACAATGCTCACGAACACTTACTGGATTATCTGCTACATATGTCCATGAAATACGAGCCATCACTAGGCGATATATTCCCAACAGAAACTAGGGAACAGAAGGAGCGTGTGGAGCTATTTAGAGTATGCCTATACAGGCGCTCGCTACGATCCTAATTTTAAAGTTACAAAAGACGATTTAATGCATTTGTCAGAACGTGTAAAAACCTTGTTCGATGCAACTGAACAACTGCGTAGGAAAAAGGTAAGACAGTTTTTATAAACGCTATAGTCCGCTTTTCACTCCCAAATTTTACCCGGATAGGGCTTCCCTTTTGAGTATCGTGTCGATTTTACCTTGTAATTTATTCGGGTCTATCGGCTTAAGGATGTATCCAACAGCACCGTTAGCATAGGCTTTAATTCGATTAGGCGTCTCTTCATTGCCTGTGATAAACACAATCGGTATAGATTTCGTCGCGTCATCCGTTTGTAGATGTTCGCACACCTCATGCCCACTCACCCCATCCATTGCAAGATCAAGTAAAATCAACACTGGCTTGATATCCTTGACGATATTCAAACACTCCTCACCAGAACCAGCGGTTACCACTTCATATACACCCTGCAATGCCACTTGAATCAATCTTAGATTAAGCTCTTCATCGTCTACTGCAAGTATCAGGGGTTTTGTCATCGTGCTGCTCGCTACCATTCTCAAATCATGACCTTTACTTCGGCGTAAACAGGGCTGCAAGCGAGGTGGATCACCACTCGTCTTCCGTATAACGCTAATCAATATAGTTTAGACCCTCCTTAAATATAGAATAAAACCGCTCAATATGTGTTCACAAGCAGAATTTATTCTTCTACAAAGACGCCTAAAGTCACCGAATGCTTGCCTTTAACGGGCCTATTTTCACAAAAATCCACTCTTTCGCGCCACCTCCTTACCTGCTAAATCTAAGATTTAAGTATCAAGAAATGAGAAGTCCACTTTCACGTCCGTAGATTGATATCCGGCTGTCACGACCTCCCTCCCAATTACACACAATAATAATTCAATATTACGATATCAAACATCAGAGAATTGAAACGGGCACGAAGAAGATGAACAATCGAGCAAGCAATACTAATAACCTTGAACCAAACGCAACTCCCCCTCGCACTTTTTCTACCAGTACAGTCTTACATTCTTCAATACTGTCACTTTTCCTATCGGTCCAATCCCCTTGCTGTCCTAGTAAAATGTTGGATGTTGATCAGTCAGACAGAATGTAGAATTGACCACGCGTATAAGGCGTATAAGACCGCGCAAGATAATCACAAGAAATAAATTGCTAGGACGCGTCATTAACGCAGGAAGCGCGAAAATGAAATAACCCAGGAGCAGTTATCGAAGAGACAAAACCAAACCGTTATCAAAGATAACTAGAACCGAGTATTCAATCAAGAGATCGGTAGCCGAAAAACAAGAAACTATTTAGCCTACCCACGTGTTAAGCGCGTGCTTTGTGTAGCGCCTATCTTACCCGAAGAGGGTCCATTATGACTTCGCGATTAATCACACGAACTAGCAACTGCTTTCCCAACAGTTTCGTAAAGTTTCGTCGCCTTCCATCCAGCGACGTGAGCCAATGGATAACAGTTCCAAATATCCATCTCCCAACTGAGCGTCAACAGGTGTTGCACGTAGGGTATAACTTGTATCCGTGACAACTTGCACAGTTAAAGAATACCGAGCTGTACCGCCGTCAATAGGCACTTGTGACGAAAACATATTGGGAGGCTGCGGTGCCGAACCCGTTATCGTCGTAAGATACGTTCCGTTTGAAGCAAAATGACGCTCCATTTGTTGAGATAATCCCACCAATGCTGACTTAGCATCTGCACGACTCCCCTTTTGCACATACTTCTGGTAACTGGGGTAGGAAACTGCTGACAAGATTCCAATAATCGCTAGAACAATCATTACTTCGATAAGCGAAAAGCCATTTGATTTCGTTTTTACGTTGTACATAGGCAAATACTCTTTCCGTTATTCTTGGTACCAAAATGTTTTAATAATCCGGTCGGTGCCAATATTGACACTGCCTTTAGAAGTCCCTAAAAAAGTTGAACCTCCGCCCGAGACGGTAAAAATAATGACAGGTCCATCAACAATACTTCCAGTGTCTAGCACCCTTGCCCGATCATCGACATTAAGATCAGTTCCGGTTCCGTCCCCTTCAAGGTCCAAAGTTGGCGTTGCATTGGTCACTTTCACCACATACTCTCGAGTGGTCCCCGGCTGAACGGAGCATCCGGAAGTATTGGCTTCTGGCTCGTATGTTGTGAAGATAACTTGACCATCGATCGTTAGAGGAGTGGAAAGAACTTTTTCACCAGTATTCGGCATATAGATATACCAACCATGTAAACCCTGCAGCAACGACTCAGCAGTTTCTATGGCACTTTCACTGCCCTGGCCGATGGTATTGCTTGTCGCGTTATAAAGGTCTGCTTCCGTAAGCGTTACATAGCTTGTCGGCGGCGTGTAAACATCCTCTAATCGCAGCATATAAAAACGATCAGCAACACGATCATCTAAAGGATGAGCATGAAAACCCGTTCCAATCAGTATGCTCAAGACGGTATCACCCGCACTATTTTTTGATAACGTTATATCCGGAGTATGAAAAAATCTACGCGCCTCCACGGTACTATTATCAAACGCCAAATCCGCAATAACGCCACCCGAGATTAAGCCACTAACTGCCGCTCCGTTGGTAATATCAAAACGCCAAACCTGCCCGCCGACGTCACCAAAATATATTTGATCAGCCAATCCATCACCGTTAAGATCCGCGACGGCAGGTGATGCCGGAATGCTGTATTCCATATCGTTAAAGCGCTCTGTAAAACTGTTGCTCGGGCCGCCACTCCAAAGCAAGCTACCGGTTATGGCATCCACTATAAACAGCGCTCTTCCCTGGTCATCCACGGTTCGAATACTGACATCGTCTTGATCAAGATCGTACCCACCGCCAAAAATAAGCACATCTTTTTCAACCACTGATCCTGATATTTTGATTCCAATTTTGGTTTTTACTGGCCGCGACCAACTTTGACCAAGCTCGACAAAATCGCCCGTACCGCCTTCGATACGCCAAAGAACTTTGGGTTGTGTAATATTGGTAACATCAAGCGCGTAATAACTGCGACCTCCCCGACGCAAACCAAAATACACATATGCAAAGTTATCACTTCCAGATAAGTTAACATTTTCGCCGTCAAAGTCAGGATCGTTTACCCATAAAATAGGCGCGCCATCAACCCCATATGGATGTTCAATCGCGGTATTGTCATACAATATTTTTGACACAGACAAAAGCTCTTCTGGAATAAATGACCATAGCTGCTCACCATTACTAACGTCTATCGCGCGGAATTTCCCGTCATTAGTACCAAACATCAAAGCCAAATCGGGACTTTCAATCGAGCCACCGTATGTAAATACTATCGGTTTGGAATGCAGTGGGTCGGCCATATTTTGACGACTCGTCGTGCTCGGGTCGTTATCTTCATCCTGCACATCTTCACCGGCCATCCATGACAATAAACTTTCCCTGTACTCATCCGACATAGAGTTATCGCCCAGCATAGTTTTGGTTATCGCGCTGTTAAAAGATCCACTCACCCTATGCACGGCGTTTGAACTGTCGGTTAGATTAAGGCTGGTTCCCGTGTAAGTATAGGTATTACGAGGATCATCAAACTCCGGTAGATTTTCGGCAACGCCACCTTCAGCAACGTTTGCACCATCTACATCAGCAGACCAATAACTTTGTGATGTATCTTTGAAAAACCCCGTCGATGAATCCACCGCGTCTGCTCCATTTGCATCGGTAATATCATTATCAACACCGGACAATTTATATTTTTTTACATTACCTTCCCACCGTGCACCTTCGGTGGGTTTAAATACAGCAAAGAAAATATCATCCAAATGGTTAAGGCGGTTAAACTGATTAATAGCGGCCGCAGGTGATACAAATGTTGAATTGCTTTTTAACGCCTCTGTCACAATAGTTTCAAATGCAGTGGCTAATTGATCAGCCGTATTCGCCTCGTAAAAACCACCGCCACCATTAGTAGAAATCGATTTAATCCAGTCTCCGGTAAAATTGAAACCAATAGTATGCGTCGTAATCATTTGATCTCCAGTAAGTGACACACTCGGCGCTTGATCCGTTGTTTTTAACCAAGTCGCGAGCTCTGGTCCGCATGCCTCATCCCCCGAATCCGCACACGAAGGAACGCCCGTTAACGCTCTCACCCGAGATGCAGCATCGTTGTAACTGGCGGCGCCGTCAGTCAAAATTACAATATGATTTTTTTGGCAGGAATTGGTGATGGGGCTAATGTAATTAGGGCTGCCAGTAATATTTTCTGATCTACAAGCGGTTGAGCTTAAATTATCATCGGTACAACCTGAGGCTCTAACCAATGTACCGCCCCCGCTGTCCCAGGAATCGCTATGAGATACACGTGTATGTTCTTGACGACTGCTGCCCGAATTCCCTCGCTGCGCACCAAAATCAACTGGCATGCCGCGATAGTAAAGCGCCGCTTCATAATACGAGCCCACAATCGGTGTACCCGATTTATATTGAATGCCATCAACAATTTCCAGCAGTTCATCCCGTGCAGTTTCTATAGACGCCTCACCTGCTGTGCTTTTTGCCTGAATGACTAAACGAGGCGCTTGGCCACCACTGCCATCCATTGAATAAGCTCTACGTAAACCGCTTCCTTCGATAATAAAAGCCATACCATTTCCGGCACTCCAACCACCACGATCGACAAGATCCTGGACGATAGAGGATATATCCGGGCTTCGGTACGTGCCCTCGCCACTCCACGCAGGGAGACTGTTCCAGGCTACTCCCGACGTTTTTGAGCGTGTACTGACTTTATTGGTAGTAGCGCCAAAGGTCGGAGCATCATCGGTGTTGTGTCCATATATCGTGAGCGAAGTAGAGCCACTTTGTGAATCTTGCGAGGTAAATTCTAAATACGCAGATTGAATTTCAGCAGCTTGTTGAACCTGTACACTCGCAAAACGGATTCCGATTTTTTGCGCACTACCGTCCTCAACCAATTCTAAATCCGAACTATTGAGATAAACATCATCTCCAGATTTTTCTTCCCCATCATCACTACTATTTAACACTCGATAGGAATACTCTCGATTAAAACAAGAACCCGTTAGGGGAACAGAGTCTGGATCATAATTAATACGCAATACAGGTGCGGATGATGGATCATCATCGAACGATTGAGCAATGCGCTTACCTGTGCCAGAAAGAAATAAAGCCAGGGCGTTGTTGCCACACCAATCCGTATGCGAAACCACCTCTTGAATAACCGTTGTAATATCCATGCTTTGCTCAACATTCCCAATAGAATCCCAGGAGGATGGCGCCCAGGTGACGCTACTGCTTCCACGAGGGCGGGATGACGGCCCCAAATCATAGCTGGTTGAGGTAAATTCTGAAGCATTCCCTGTCGACTCAGCACTAATCACTACCGAAGTAGATTGCGAAGAGGTTTGGGCTGTAACAAATTCCAAGGTTGCGCTCGTGATAGTCACGCCTTTAGGGACACCAACTTCCTGAAAGCGCAAACCAACCGTTTGGTTTTCAGTTCCTGATGCGCCAGAAGAAAAAGTAAGTCTTAATTTAGGCGCTTCAGATATTGTATTTCTACGACTCCTCACCACACGACGACCACTACCAGCCGCATGCTGTAATACAAATGTAAGGGGATTCCCTGCACTCCAACCCGGGTCGTTAATCACCTCAGAAATAACAGACGATACATCAATAGTTTCAAGTTTTCCTGAACCATTAAAATCCCCTACATTCCAAGATGCGATTGTCGTGGTTAGATTCCGCGAAGACACTGCATTGGCGCCAGCCCCAGTACCAAAAGTGCCAGTATCGCCACCAAGCTCTCCCCGAATCGATATTTCCAGACTAGACGAGTTCGTACCTGAATCACCATCATCCGAAAATTCAATAACCGCGCTGACCAGAGTAGAACTTGGATTGAGAGGAGGGTTTACAAAACGCAAACCAATGTGTTGCTGGCGACTGCCATCCCACAATAATTCAAGATCAGAACTGCCTGTAGAAAGGCTGCCGTTAGATACTCGCTCCTCCACATCATCAGTATCAGTGCTGATCGTGAGCTCTACCGTTGTACCACCACCGACCGTCACTTCGGTCATACTAACAAAATCGCTATCCAGCTCCATATCCCCACTCGGGCTCTGCTGTGCATCGTCATTTGCTTCAACGATTCGCGTAACAACCTGACCCGCCACTGAGGTTTCAAGAGGCTCATCAATATAGGTCACTGGATAAATGACTGCGCCACCTGCCCGACTAAAACGCATTAAGCCCATATTGACATTATTGGTATCCGATATGAGTGTGCGTAAAGCTCCTTTCATGTTGTCTAGGCGTGACATTCCGGTGCCCGAAACAGTAGCCGTCATTGAGCTTGAGGTATCTAAAACAAATAAGATATTAGGGCGAATTGAACTAACGGATGAAGAGCCATTGCCAAAATATATTTCGGTATCATCCGCTATAGCCGGAATACCCAACGAAAACAATCCAATAAAAAATCCGGAAACCCTTCTTTTCCACCAAATATTGATCATCTTTTCCTCCGGAAACACTAAAAATTAGTGAGCCCTGTATTCCGCAAATAAATTTTGCAGATGCCTTAATAAAATTAGGCTAACTCCCCAGCTATTGATGACAACCAACAGTTCAATAACCAAAAAATATCACCACTACGTTCAATTAGGTTAACCATCCAAAATATCACCGACATAGAATCAAAATTCATCGAGTCTCTATCAAAAATATATTTCTAATTTAATGAACTGGCACCAAAAATATAGGCACCACGTACATTTGTATTTGAAGCACCGCTATTTACGATGGCTGCAGTCCCGCGAATTTTGAAATTATATAATGAGTAACCCGACGCACCGATACGAATACTCCCTGCTGATTCGCCCTTTGGTACTGAAAAGCCAGCAAATTGCACTTCTGACTCGCTACTAAGATTGCCGTTGCTACTTGAAGCTGTTGTTACAGCTTCTGAAGGCCAATCAGGGTCATCAGATGTCAGGCTAGCCGAATAAGCGCTCCCAAGTATTGCCATATCCGTTACGGTATCTTCAATCGCATGCTCACTTTCTTGAAAGATCACATTTTTAAATTGTGCATTAGCGGCCATTTGAACCTCTAAGTTTGTAGAACCTACGCTGGAGAGCCCAATACTGGTAATAATTAGTAGCATAATCATCGAGATAATAAGAACCGCACCCGATTGAGAATTCTTAGATATCATATTTACAGGCTTCTTTTCTGAAAGCATTAATTGAGAATGAGGTTTCAAGATTAAGGTCATAGTCTTTATACCGCTGCCACTTTAGATGATATTCATTTATGTTTTTCCTGAACTATCGACAGATCTATTTCAGAAGATCTCGTTATTCAGAACTTCTTGTGTTGCGTAATTGCACCGTCGCTGTAAACGCTTTTCGTAAATAACGGCCACCCGTATGGGAGATATCACCATCCGCTAAGATCGTCGTATCAAGAAGTGCATAATTAATGCCATCTTCATCAGCTCTACTGGTTTCAAAATCCTGAATCAATACCGCTATTCGAATAGCCACAACATTTTGCATATCTAACCCAGCCGTTCCAGCGGGTACAAAGCGAACATTGTCTGTTCCCACACTTTCACCGTATAAAATCGATAGAAACTCAACGCCCTCTATCAACTCTTCAGGGGTATTACTGGTACTGTATTTACGGTACAACGCGAATACGTCCACATCACCATTAGTGTTCCTACCGGTATCACCAACAAAGTAAGTTAAATCTTGGTAGGACAGTAATTCAGCCCCAGAACCATAACCGGGTAACATTTTATGAGGGGAGTTATTACTCGCGGCATGAGTCATCGTAACATTCCCTCCGCCACCCACGACGTTGGTAATAGAAAAAATATGTGCTGACTGACAATCCGCGACAATAGCGATATCATCTTTACTAAGCTCTGTGGGGTTGCTATCCACCTGGATATTGGCATTTACCGGGTCGGTATTCCCGGTTAGCTCTGCACCGGTACGATCAGCAAATTTAATTTGAAGTACGTCACTTCCTGAACGAGCCTTAGCAACGCCACCGCCTTGTATCGTCAAAAGAGCATCGCCTGCAGCTAACGCGGGAGAAAATACGCCGCTATCCACTTCAAATCCCCGCAATGATGTTGAGCCAAAATTCGCATCAACACCGGCTGTCGCCATAACAACAACACTCATTTCCGCAGGGTCAGAACAGCCATGGTAGCCAATTTTACGAATATCTTTCGCCAACATATTCATGATAAATCGCCCCGATTCTTGAATACGCGACAGCGACGTTTCTGTATTGATGAGCATTTTATGATTACTCATTATCTGTAGTAATCCAGCAATTAGGACTAAACCCAAGGTCATCGAAATCATAAATTCGACGAGCGTAAATCCATTTACACGCTGACAATTTTTGTGATCACGAATTGTCATAAATGAAATGCTCTCAGATTAAATCTTAACGGTCATCGTTAAAAATTGTGTGGTTAGATTTTTTTCCATTTCACCGCCAACGCTGCTCCAAACTTCTTGATCCCAAGTGACGCTAACAGTCGCCAAGTTAGTGGTCACATCACGATTAATGATAGCGCTCCCACCCGGAATAAGCGCGACAAAATTAGCTCCTAAATCATTAACGTCCTTAAAAAACCCTGTAAAGTCTCGAATATCATTTAATGCCAGCTGCGAACTATTACATCCGCCATTTGAGGAGATGCACTGTTGTTCAGAGGCTTGCGACTCATCAGTATTCACATTGTCATAGCGTCCGGCTAAAAACGCATCGCGGTTTAGGCGCATACGATCCAATATTTCGGTCATCAAGATATTCGCCTGCGATTGATTATAGGCACCAACATTCACCTTAATACTCGAGGCCTGCATGGAAGCCACACCAAGTAGTCCCACTGACAAAATAAATACAGACACCATCACTTCAATTAGGCTAAAGCCACGGCAGGTTTTCATTGTTTTTACCGATCTCGTTATATGCATTCTACATTTTCTCCTGCTATGTCGTTGACGACATCGTCAAGTTCTTCATCAGAGTCATAAGCCTTTCGAGACTGTCCAATAATGCTGAGATTAAGCGCCGCAGCATAAGTGCTGTAGACTCCGCCACGGTCATCACACACAACCATTGTACCAACATCATCTACCGAGCCATCCTCATAAAAAACCAAATAGTTCGAAGCATTAAAAATAGTCGATCGAATAGTGACGGCATTGGGCGAAGATCCAAAGGTCTTAAGAATTTCTTCACCATTTACCACGCCATTCGCTTGGTTGGCCGGTGTTCCCGCACCATCATCAATAAAGACTAAGCGACCACTCTCCCAACTTTTCGTGTTACATGTCAGATTGTCAGTCGTCGCACAAATCGTCACGGGGAAATTTCGTTTGACCGCCTCAGACCGGGCATATTCAAATTCACCCAGTAAATCCATTGTCGTCGACGATAAGCGCCTATTTTTAATCGTATCGTCAAAACTCGGAACTGCCACACTTGCTAAAATTATAGCGATAGACATGACAACAAGTAGTTCTATTAACGTAAATCCGGGAAATTTTTTCATAAGTGCATATTTCATAAAAAACTTACAAATTTTAGGGGACGTAGCTTAAGCGAATACTCAGCCACCTGATTAGATTAGGGAGTTATAACGGCTTCCGAAAACGAAACATCAGACGCCATTTAAATACCAATCCAACATTAATAATGTAGCACGCGCCATGCTAATTTAGCCGGTGGCGTTAGACTCATTAATTATGGAGATAAAAATTATTATTACCGCGCCACTACGGAGAACAATAATTTGTGCTCGAGGAATAAGAGAGATAAAAAGCCAGACAAACAGATATAAAAACCAGCATTTATTATATTTTATTTTTATAAAAAATAGAGTTATATTCCTTACAGGAATGAGATGTACAATTTATTTTATTAAAGATAAATTAAATTTCAGCTAACAAATGATGAATATAACCAACCAGCCGCCCGTCACAAAACTCACCTTAATTTAGACATAACGAACAAACAATTATTGACACTTAATTACACGTTTTGACTCTTCAGCGTATAACGATGATAAGTTAATTTCGTTAATAAACGCCAAAAATAAAACAGTGACAGCAGATCCTCTAGTAAAAGATGTGACCCCGAAAACTTGAACACCCAGTTAAGTGATAAGCTGCCCCCATGATGGCGAGAACAACACCTTAAAAGAGAGCACACTATGAGCAGATGACCCCGCAGAAATAACTCACCCACACTTAAAGTTAAAGTGGCTATTGCCGCAATCAAAGGCGACAAGACCTTAGCTGAACCATCCAAACATTTCGCTCTTCATCAAAACCATATAATTGACTGAAAGAAGCAGCTACAAGACAATTCTGCTGAAGCGTTTGATGGCACGGGTAGAGAGGTGGCCTCCTTTCTTTTCATTTAAGCAAGCGATCGAAGAAGTGATTAACCTCCAATGAAAAAATAACTGCAGAAAGACGACTAACCGTAACTAACCAACTGGGGCTAAACCACCTAAGATATAATGACTAGAGGTATAACCTAGCTTTGATCTTAGAAACAAAAGTCATTAAGGATATACTGCACACATGAACATAAATTACTTAGAAGAATTATTACGTAGCGAACATAGCATTGAAGATCAACCTTCGGATACTGACCGCCTGACTCCCTGCTTACGCACCTAGCAGAAAATAGGTGACAGTGACCACTCAGTCAAAGGAGCCCTTAACGTAATGAAAACCGAGTCATTTATCCCCCCCCGACAACGTGTACTTTGTCAGAATAAATTTTAACAAGCACAGCCTTAAAGAGGCTTTATTGAACGCAGGATTTCAGCCAGATAAAAAAGAATTATTTCTATGGGAAGGCGTATCGATGTATCTTTCATCTCACGCGGTGGATGACACATTAATATTTGTTAGGTCCTACTCCCCTGCAGGTAGTGAACTTTTATTTGATTACATCTGCCGTTCGGTCATCGAAGGGGGGGGGTACAGCTATTATGGCAGCTGATAACGTAAAAATCGTTTCCGCGCTCAATGAAGCATACACCTTTGGAATCCATGAGGGGAAAATTGAGGCCTTTTTGGGTGACCGAGGTTTTAAGCTGCAAGAAAATCACAACCCATGAATATTATAAACTGATTTTTTAACAGATAAAAATGGACACTTCTCAGAATTAATATATGATTTTATTTGCCATTCTCATGCAGTTGTTGCAGATCAAACCTAAGAAAAAATACGCGCCACCTGAAGAGAAATATTCTTTTATTAAAAATCGCCTCAAAAAATAGCATTATTTTTGTGAGGCTGCGTTAGTACCGTTCTGAGAACCAAAGCGCACGTGCAGTACACGAGGGTTCTATTTTTTGTGGGTAACCCGCGGATCCAGTATTATCATCGCGAAAAAAGTGTCTTTTTAGAGGCGCTCTCAACATCAAACTGCAGTTCTGCCAGCCTTTTGTACAAGGGAGAGCTATCCAATAAAGTTTGATGTGTTCCTATATCAGCAAGGCAACCTTGATCAAATACCGCGATGCGATCAACATGCGCAACCGTCGCTAATCGATGGGCTATGATGAGCGTCGTCCGATCTTTCATAAGTTCGTCAAGCGCTTGCTGCACTAAAAATTCGCTTTGCGCATCTAAAGCACTGGTGGCTTCGTCAAGCAGCAGTATTTTAGGGTCGCGTAAGATTGCTCTCGCAATGGCCAATCGTTGTTTTTGTCCTCCTGATAATTTCACACCATTTTCACCCAAAAAGGAGTGATAACCATCAGGCAGTTGCGCAATAAATTCATCGGCATGAGCTGCTTTCGCTGCAGCAATCACCTCTTCTTCCGTAGCATCGGGGCTGCCATAACGCAGGTTTTCCCACACCGTTGTACTAAACAAAATAGGCTGTTGAGGCACCAAGGCAAATTGCGAACGTAGAGAAGTTAAATTCAAACCCTTGAGTTTTTCCCCTGCGATCGAAATTGATCCCGACTGAGGATCGCGAAAGCGCAGCAATAAATCAAATAGCGTGGACTTTCCTGCCCCGGAAGGCCCCACTAAAGCCAAGCGTTCACCCGGTAAAATATCCAGGGTCAAAGAATCAATCGCTTTCGTATCAGGCCGCGAAGGGTATGCGTAATTAACCTGATTGAAACTCAACAGTGCAGTTTCTTTACCGGCTCCCTCTGAACCACCAGCACTGTCGAAAGATGAGTCTTCAGCGTTTTTCAAATAAGCGCCTTCAGCGCTAACAACCCCAGAGTCTTTAGAATCTGTGGAGGCAATTGCAAAGTCGATTTTATTTCCCGAAGAAATATCGGCTTTGGTCATTAAGAGTTCACGAATACGCTCGACAGCACCCGCTGCTCGCTGAACTTCGCCATACACTTCTGTGACTGTGGCTAACGAGCTAGCGACCATTATCGCGTAAAAAACAAAGGCACCAAGCTCCCCCGGAGACATACGCCCTTCTAGAACATCGCTACCACCGACATAAAGCATCCCGGCAATTGCGCTCATGACTAACATCATGACCAAAGCGATTAATAAGGCCCGCTGCTTAATGCGTAATAGCGCCACATCAAAAGCATTTTCTGCCGCTTCATTAAACTGACCTTCGACTAAAGACTCACGCGTAAACGCTTGTACGATTTTTATATGCTGCAGGCTTTCACCCGCTTTAACACCAATTGCGGCTATTTTGTCTTGGCTTTGACGCGATAGCGCTTTGACCTTGCGACCAAAGTAAATCAGTGGAAATACGATAAGAGGAACAACCACGAGGACAATCAAACTTAGCTTTACATTGCTCACGAACATCAGTGTCAGCCCACCGATAAACGTTAGGCTGTTACGCAATGCGAGAGAGAATGAAGAGCCAACAACGGTCTGTAAAAGCGCGGTATCGGTTGTGAGCCGACTTTGGATTTCACCGCTGAGGTTATCTTCAAAAAAACTGGGCGATAAACTCAGCATATGCCGATAGAGTTTTTTGCGAATATCTGCCACGACTCGCTCACCTAGCCAAGAAACCATATAGAACCGTAGGTAAGCGCCCATGGACAGCGCAAAAACCACCGCCACGAAAATACCGAGAATATCGGCCAAACCCGACTTCGAATTGGCAGAAAAACCTTCATCCATAAGTAGCCGAACGGCTTGGCCCAACGACAGGCCTAGCATTGCCGTCACCAGCAACGCGATCATCGCAATGATTAAGCGCTTACGATAGGGTTTAATAAATTGCCACAACCACTTCAACATGCCATTCACTCGTTATTCGTTAGCTGAGAATACAATGGTGGTTTATAGCGTTCTATACAAGGTGGGTTCAAAAATATTGAGTGATAGGCTCAGCATTCAAGCCAAAACCAAGGGGTTATCACTTGTCGCTTTACAGTTCCCTATAGGCTTCTTTGCTGGAATTATTAAAGTAGTGCTCACCATGACTAAAACAGAAATATAGCGCGCACAGATTGGCCCCCTTAGAGGACTCACTAAATGAATTCTGCTCGAGGCGCCAGCTACATATATACGGCAGAATGCAAACGGGAAACGCCCTGCGCTAAAACATCCTCGCTTTCGTAACTGAAATTTAGACGCAAACTATTAGAAGCGGCACAGTCGCTATCTAAAAATGCCGTTCCCGGCACAACGGTTACACCGCAGGCTAGTGCATTGGCTGCAATTATGTCACTACAAGCATCATCAAACGAGACCCATAAAAACATACCACCATGAGGGCGTGTGAAAGAAACCGCAGAGCCAAATTGATCCCGAAGAAGCTTACATAATAAATCCCTGCGCCGACGATACTCATCCCTCACCCTGGCAAGGTGCTCACCAAATGTCGGATCTTCCAACATCTGTAAGATCATATGCTGCAAAGGCTGAGAACTGTGTAAATCAGCCGCTTGTTTGATTGTAATGAGCGGGGCAAGCATTGCCCTATTCGCAATAACAAACCCCAAACGCACACCTGGGGTTATTGTTTTTGAAAACGACCCAAGACGGAAGCTGACTTTATTCAGGTATGAAGACAGCTGAGGCAGACTTTCCCCCTCGTATCGTAGTTCTCGATACGGCGCATCTTCAACAACGATAACGTCGCGTCGGCTAATCATAGCGGCAACTTGCTCACGCTTATCTCGCGACCAACATACGCCTGTGGGGTTGTGAAAATCCGGCACGGTATAAAACAATTTGGGCGCAAGCTTCAAAGCATCTTCTAGCTGGCTCAGGTCCGGCCCATCATCCAGCTGATCGATGGTAATAATTTCCGCTCCCGCAAGTTTAAAAACTTGCAAGGCGCCCAGGTAACAGGGCGATTCGACCAGCACCCGATCACCTGGCGCTATATACGCACGCGCGATCAGGTCTAGAGCCTGCTGAGAACCGGTAGTAACCAATACATTGTCATGGTCCAAAGTCTCTGCTGGTGTACGCCACGCATTAGCGATCCATTGCCGAAGCGCCACATCACCTTCGGTAGAACCATACTGAAAATAGTCTGGGACTTGAGCAACGTCTAACAGTGCCTTCTGCACCAAATCCATAGGGAAGAGTTCGGGGGCCGGAAGTCCGCCCGCTAACGAAATCATATTCGGCTTCGCGCTGGCCGCCAATATTTCACGAATATAAGAAGGCTTGATCGATTCAACTAAAGGGTTAAGTGATAGTTCTATTGGCACGGGACGGACTCATATATTGAATATTTAAGGCTTTGTAGGCTACGCATATGACGGAGGGAGTGCGTTAGCAAAACAGTGGCAAGGCTTGTCCATTTGTGCGATCTTTATAACTTCGTGAAAACTGCAACTGGCACCCCGTTACCCGAAGACTACACCAGTAATAAAAATAACCCGTGCCAGCCTATAAACAATGTCATAGCAATCCTTATGGCCGGGCTCTAATTTGAGGTCACTCGTGGAGCGAAACAAGCTCAGACAACAGCAAACGCGAATAAACAGTGTTCTGTATTATATTCACGGTCATTTAAATGAAGCCTTAGTTGCGCAAGAACTTGCTGAACGCGCCGCTTATTCGCCCCATCATTTCCATCGCGTGTTTAAGCAAGTGTGTGGTACAAGCGTCAATCACTACATACGCTCTGCACGTTTAGAGCTGGCGGCAAACCGGTTAATGTTCGAACCCGACACAAGTGTCATTGATATTGCCCAAGGCTGTGGTTTTCAATCCCCAGCCTCGTTTTCACAAGTATTCAAAAAGCACTTTACGGTCTCGCCCAGTAACTGGAGAGCTTTTGGCTATAACGCTTACTTTACGCAGCTACAAGAACAGCAAAAAAGTACCTTGTTAGGCGCCGCAAAAAAATCATGCCTTCCGAATGTGACGATTAAGCCCCTACCTGCTCGCGATATCGCCTATGTCCGACATTTGGGGTATGACCGCTCAATCACACATGCGTGGCAATATTTGAGGGCTTGGGCATTTTCAGCAGAGCTTGATTGGGATAAACAAGAAATGATTGGCTTGCATCATTCAAATCCCGACATTGTCGCTTTAGATCAATGTAGGTATGTAGCGGCCATTACCCTGCCCACGTCATTCTGCCATTCCAGCATTAAAAACAACAATTCCGTTGGCGTGCTAACCATTCCGTCTGGCAGTTATGCATCGATGAAAGTCACAGGGACTTATGGCGACTTACTGCCGGTAATGCATAATTTTTATCATCAATGGTTGCCAACCAGTGGCTATGAGCTAGGTACGACACCCGGCTATGCCATTTATAGAGACAACCATTTTCTGAACAGCTCTGGCCAGTTTGATTTGGATTTTTGTATACCAGTATGGGTATGATTTTCGATAGCCTTTTACAATATCGGACAGCCCCTTTCAAGCCGAAAACTTGCGAGAGGGAAATATGTGACCAATACTCTATCTAGAGTTTTGGAGCAGCCCTCCCCTCTCGGGTTCAACGCTGAAGCACCTCAGCGGCCTCCTATTTTCATCCGTAAACTCGAACAGATGAAAACGTTTTACGTTAAATTTTGCAATAACACATCTTAAAAAATATTTTTGACAAATGTCTAAATAGGTACTTCATGTACAAAACAATAATGCCAGATCGAGCACGTTAGATTCCAGAGAACCCCGAACCTAGAATTCTATGGCCTTAAGCCACTTGTTAAATACAGGGTGACCGCATGTCCGAAAAAATACCTGAAGCCACAGCAAGTACAACAGACAACATTACGGTGAAGTATCGAAGTGTCTCCGACACGAGCCTTTCTCAGGCACTATTTGATAAAGTATTGTGCCCCAATTTACGCACGGGAATTCGTATGGGCCTGCTAAATCCCGACTCAGAAGGCTGGGCAACAACTGAAGAGATTCGACATTTTTTGGAATATATTGGCCTAGTCCCTAAAACCAAAGTTGAGAATTTACTCATCAGTACGGGAGAGTCATCTGTTGAGGAAAAAAGGCCTGGATTTATCAATCTTACAGCATTTAAAGGAACCTTCCTCGACCACGGTAGCGACTCAGGAATACTGAACAATCCCCAAGGATTTTCTGAGAAAAGACTTGAACTTTTAAAAAGTTTCGCTGGCGATTCGGGGCGTTTGACAAAAGACTCTCTAGGCTCCGCACTGAATCAGTTTAACCAATGCCCCTTTAACAAAAAATCGTTATTTGGCACAAACGTTATGGCATTTGAAGTGGCGGGATTTCTCGAACTTTATGGGCAAACAAATAAAGAAAACACAGAGAAATATTTCGACCTTGATGACATTGATAGTTTATGGAAATACAACCGTTTCCCCAAGCATTGGACTCCCCCACCTAAAACGTTCTACAACACAGACAGATCTCTAGCGCGATATTTTTTGATGATCGTAGCAAGAGTTAAACAGGGCTGGCGGAAAACAAAAGAACCATCGAATAAGACAAGCTAGGATGGGCTAAATTAATAAAATCATTTGGCTTCGATAAATTATTCAGGCAAAAACACTCTTTCATCCTGAGAATAAGACTTCGGTTAATTAACGTCCTAAAAAAGGCTTTAGAGGCTAATTAGTGCCCATCCAGAAACCTGTAAACCATTGAAATACAAAGAATATTTCCAAAATACATTAAAAAACCCTCTTGAATTTGTTATGTTGAAAGTGCGAACAAAAAACAAAGCAACACAAGAGGGTTTATCATGCGAGAGACCCGCATTGCTCAGGCAAGTATATTCGAA
>JAWSUY010000033.1:0-164777 GCA_033852175.1 Agarilytica sp. | reverse complement strand
GAAAAGCTTGACCACATCAGGGACGGGGGACGGGGGACGGGGGACGGGGGACGGGGGACGAAAAAAGTATCACCGCAGTTGCACTACAAACAGTACAACTGCGTATTTGCGGCTTAATCAGCAGCTCAGATTAGCTAACCGCCACGCAGCTGAAGCAATTGCTGATTAACATTGCGTCGAAAGGCGTCTATAGCCTCTATAGCCTGCTCATTGGTCTGAATGCGTTTTTCAAGCTGCTTTCGGTTGGAATCTAGAATATTAAGTTTGTCAGTTAAGGTCTGACTGGCTGTCACAATTTTTGCGTTTTGATTTTCAATAGCAATCATAGAGTCCTGCTGAGCATCAACCAGCTCACTGACCAAGCTAATCTCTCCTCCCAAGCCCTGAGTTTGCTTTTTAATTTCTGCCGCAACACCCGATTTAGCAGATTTAGCTAATTTTGTGGCTTTGGTAATAGCGGCTTTGTTTACGCTAATAGCCTTTCGGTTCACATCAAAGGAAACACCCCAGAGTTTACGAATTTCTGAGTCAGCCCACTTTAGTTTGGCTTGCATGGTAGCTGCTGAGGCTGTGGTTTCATCACCTGACAGCTCAAACTTACTTTCCAGGCTGGCAATACGGATATCGGCAGAGACGAGCAGCTTTTGAGCTTCCATCAATTGCCAATACCCAAACGCTGCTGCACCTGTAGCCACTAGGGCCAGTAATAAAGCGATTGAGGCCAAGGGTGATTTTGCCGTCGGAGCAACAGGCCGCGCAGCTGGCGATAACGCAGCCGAGGGGCGAGGTGGCGTTGCGCGTGCAGCTGTGTTGGCGCTAGCTTTGGTTTTAGATTGGCGCGCCACATCTTCTTTTGATGGCGAAAAAGCCGAAATCGTTGGTTCTCTTCTTTCGTTCATAACGCTAATTCATTCTAGGTTGTCGTTCACAATGGTTGTTCAAGATCACTCGAAGGCTATCAGGAGGAGAGCTTGTCAGTTAGGGGCGCTACGAATCCAGCAAATAAGAATCGTACAATCAAGAGCCTCTCTATTCTTTATGAGGAGCTTAGCTACTGTCTCAACATGAACAATTAAGCACTAGTGTATCAAATATAGAAAAAATTACGACGCAGAAGATCTGAGGCACAGAGCACCCCGCCAATGACAGAGCTCAGAGGATTAACGAAGAGAAGGCTCTACTCGTCTGGTTTAGGTAAAAATGTTTGCTCGTTACTTTCACAATCCTTGTGCCACGTTTCAATGACAGAGGATTCATTGGGTCGGCAGATGTAATAACCTTGAACTGCATCACAGCCTCGTTCAAGGAGCATCTTCATAGTTTCTTGATCTTCAATCCCCTCGGCCACCACATAAAATTTTAACGAGTGCGCTAACTCAATTACGGTCTGAATGATAATTTGGCTATTTTCTTCCTTATCCAAAATAAAGGAACGATCAATTTTTAACTCATCAATCGGTAAGCGCGCTAAGTAAGATAATGATGAATATCCTGTACCAAAATCGTCGATGGATATCTGGAAGCCCTGCTTACTAAAGCGCGTGATAATGGGCAGCGCTTTTTCTGGGTTTGCCATAGCGGCACTTTCGGTAATCTCCAGTTTGATCCATTTGGGGTCCAAGTCATAGTCTTGTAGTATGCCAAATAATTGCTCCGGCAATTCTGGAGCAGAAAATATTCGCGCGGAAAGGTTAATCGATACAGCAACATTGATACCATCGGCATGCCACTTGGAGCATTGTTTTGCCGCCTGGCGAATCACCCAAAATGTTATCGGTTTAATTAACGCTGTTCGTTCGGCGTGAGGTATAAACATCCCCGGAGGAACCATTCCTCTGCTCGGATGTTCCCATCGTAGAAGCGCTTCGTATGAGACGGGCAATCCTGTTTTTAGATCCACAATCGGCTGGTAATGCAATCGCAATTGGTGTTTGTCAATCGCGTGCTCCAACTCAAACATAAATTGCAGATAATCTTTCTCGCGGCTATTTTTTTCCTTATCAAATATCGCGTACCCTTTGCCCGAACGCTTCGCCTGGTACATCGCAATATCAGCGCACTTAAATAGCATCTCTGAATCAGTTCCATGATCAGGGAAAAATGCAATTCCTATATTGGCATTCGCCAATACACTTTCACCCTGACTGGTCGAAATCGGTTCTTGCAAAGAAGCCTGTAATCGCGTGAGAACAATTTCTATAGAAGTTTCTATATTGTCGCCGCCTAATATTGCCGCGAACTCATCCCCCCCCATGCGCGATAAGGTATCACTTTTTCGCAGCACTAAAGAAAAACGTCGGCCAATTTCAACCAGGACAGCATCCCCAGCATCATGCCCATATGAATCATTAATTTGCTTAAATTCAGCCAAATCAATACTGGCAACAGCGAAATGAATATTATCCCGCGCTGCCACGTCAATCATATGATTGAGGCGGTCATGGAATAGTGTACGATTGGGGAGATGCGTTAATGGATCATGAACAGCCATATGACGCAATTCTTTATTAGCTTCAGCCAGCTCTTGTGTTCGATCTTGAACGCGCGTTTCAAGGTAAGAGTTTTGCTCTTCAATAATTTCTCGTTGTGAAATCCCTGTGAGCGTTGCACTCACAAGATTGCTAATCACCTGAAGGAAGCTTTGACTCTCTTCACTGAGTTTTATTCCATCCTCCAATCGTGAATCATGAATCTCGCCAAGCAACCAAATTTCTGACTTTTCATTGCGGCCAAACTGCAGAGGTAAATAGAGGAGCGGCACTTCGGATGACGGCCCAGAAGTTTGATCGGCATCCGCACCCGTCTTATAAATAATCTCACTTCTTCCGCGAATAACGTCCAAACTGAATGCATGAATATCAGGAAGTAAAGATCGTGCCTCCTTAGAGCTTGGATCAAGCCCTACCGTTGACCATACCAACTCATCATTTTTACCGTAAACGGCACCACCACTTATCCCAAACGTTTGCGACAATTGAAAGAAAAAGCGTTCGTATATTTTTGATTGATTTTTCGTTTGCGTTAGCGCGACAGCAAAATGATTTAAGGCATTCAGGTTTTCTATTTTTTCTCTTATTGAGTCCCCCATGGCCAAAAAACTTTTCGCCAATTGCTGCAACTCATTAGGATTAGTTGAAGCGGCCATTAATTCTAAGCGGTGCGCAATACTTTCATTATGTATCACGCCACCCGACAGAGCTGACGTGGCTTGGGTCAAGTCTGACAATGGCCGAGAAAGGAATCGACGAGAAAAATACAAAAAGATAATCCACAAAGCGGAAGTTTTAACCAGAGCATTAATTAGCACAAGAATTAAGCTATCCTTAAAGCGACTAATGACAGCATCACGTGGCACATAAATATACACGAAGCCAATCTGCATATGTGGGGAGTCTTCTAGCCCGTCATAGAAAATTTCCAGTTCATACTCATAAAACATTTCGTCGTTATCATCGACCGAAACAGCGACCTCTCGGGCATCAATACCATCGGCAGTAACTTTTCTGATCTCTTTTACCGGAGGGTTATCATTTTGAAATATCCCAGCCCCTCCTTCCATATTACCTTCTTGATTGACGACTTTGACGCCAGCAACTGATTCTATCTTCTGAACGCCAACAAGTATTGAATTAATAACATTGGCATCTAGTGTCCATAAGGCTGACGCCAACCCGTCTTCAAAAGAGCGCCCCACATTATAGAGTTCAGTAATTACGCCTTTTTCAACATTGGAATATTCAAAATAGAGTTGAGTCGCCGTTACGATAATTGTGACGCATAGGTAACAGCCAAACACAAAACGCAAAAGCATCACGCCGATAGAGTTCTTGAATTCAACTTTCATTGATTTTGCCCTGGCCCGATATTGTCGTAATGGTAAATTAAACGATCTCATAAAAGAGTATAGAAGGCTGTTTCGAAAAACGCCGAAGATCATAAGCGAATCAATTAACATAGCTAACAAAGACCGTAACGAAGCTATAACTAACGATTATTAACAATGGTCGTTATTATTCTTAATATGACAAACGGGTGACGGGTGACGGGTGACGGGTGACGGGTGACGGGTGACGGGTGACGGGTGACGGGTGACGGGTGACGGGTGACGGGACACTATAAATATTGGGGGTTGCACGTATAGCCCCTACTCAAGAAATACGATGCTTAATGGTCGACGCGAAAGATGAAGAGCGCTTAAGTTAGTCCGATTAACAAACTAACTTAAGCTTCAAGATATTCTCCGTCCCTGGTGATATCAAATTTAACCTAGGTTTGCGTTAGCAAAATCCCAATTAATTAACGACCAGAATGCTTTCATGTAAGACGGACGCGCATTTCTGTAATCGATGTAGTATGCGTGTTCCCACAAATCAACAGTCAAGATTGGCGTTACTGAATCGTCAGTCAAAGGCGTTGCAGCATTTGACGTGTTAACAATAGCAACTGAACCATCTGCATTTTTCACTAACCAAGTCCATGATGAACCGAAGTTATTGATTGCGGAGTTAGTGAATTCTTCTTGGAACTTTTCAAAAGAACCGAACGCACTGTTAATCGCTTCAGCAATAGTGCCTGAAGGCTCACCGCCGCCATTAGGGCTTAAGCAGTTCCAGTAAAACGAGTGGTTCCAGATTTGTGCTGAATTGTTGAAAACACCACCAGAAGACGTTTTAACGATCTCTTCTAGGGTTTTACCTTCAAATTCAGTTCCTGGAATCAAACCATTTAATTTGGTTACGTATGTTTGGTGATGTTTGCCGTAATGAAACTCTAAGGTTTCCGCTGAAATATGAGGTGCTAGCGCGTCTTTAGAAAACGGGAGAGCTGGAAGTTCTATAGCCATAGTGGTGGTTCCGTAGAGTGTTTTTTAAGTTGGCTTATACTGACGTGTTAACGACAAACTAGCCAATAGTTTGATTCAAGATCATCGATAAGTTTAAACAATCACTGTGCAAAAAAACCAGGTCTCAGCGGTAAATCAGGCTGAAAATGCCAACGATATTTTACATTTTTAGATGATATACAAAAAACCCCTACATAAGCAGGGGTTTTTTTAGGGGTTAACGGAAGGGTAGCCTTACATCATGCCGCCCATTCCGCCCATGCCACCCATTCCGCCCATATCAGGCATACCAGGAGCACCTTTATCGTCTGGCTTATCAGCAACCATTGCTTCAGTTGTGATCATCAAGCCAGCAATTGAACCCGCCGCTTGAAGTGCAGTACGCGTTACTTTTGCAGGGTCAAGAATACCCATTGCAATCATGTCGCCGTATTCACCAGTACCGGCGTTGTAACCGAAGTTAGCTTCATCAGATGCTTGGATTTTATCCAAGACAACAGCAGCTTCATCACCCGCATTGGTAACAATTTGACGAAGAGGAGCTTCTAATGCGCGAAACGCACATGCGATGCCTTGATCTTGGTCTTCATTGTCGCCTTTAAGGTCGGTAATCGCTGCGATAGCACGAACAAGTGCAACGCCGCCGCCAGGTACTACGCCTTCTTCAACTGCAGCGCGAGTTGCGTGAAGCGCATCTTCAACGCGAGCTTTCTTCTCTTTCATTTCGATTTCAGTAGCCGCGCCCACTTTAATAACTGCAACACCGCCAGCAAGCTTAGCAACACGCTCTTGAAGCTTTTCACGATCGTAGTCAGAAGATGTGTCTTCGATTTGTGCTCGTACTTGATTAACTCGAGCTTCGATTTCAGACACGACACCAGCACCATCAACAATAACGCTGTTTTCTTTGGACATGGTCACACGCTTAGCAGAACCTAGGTGCTCAAGAGTTGCGCTTTCAAGATCTAAGCCCACCTCTTCAGAAATTACAGTGCCGCCCGTTAATACAGCGATGTCTTGCAACATAGCTTTACGACGATCACCGAAACCAGGTGCTTTACAGCCAGCAACTTTAACAATGCCGCGCATGTTGTTTACAACAAGAGTTGCAAGCGCTTCGCCTTCAATATCTTCAGCAATGATAACGAGTGGCTTGCCAGATTTAGCAACAGCTTCAAGAGTAGGAAGTAACTCACGAATGTTAGAGATTTTTTTGTCGACTAACAAAATGTAAGGGCTTTCCAATTCAACAGACATGTTGTCTTGGTTGGTAATGAAGTACGGAGACAAGTAGCCTCGATCAAACTGCATGCCTTCAACTACGTCGAGTTCATTTTCAAGGCTATTGCCTTCTTCAACAGTGATAACACCTTCTTTACCAACTTTCTCCATTGCGTTAGCAATGATTTCACCAATATTGGTGTCTGAGTTAGCTGAAATAGTGCCCACTTGAGCGATAGACTTGCCATCGGAACAAGGCTGCGCAATCGATTGGACGTGAACTACAGCAGCAGCAATTGCTTTGTCTATGCCGCGCTTAAGATCCATAGGGTTCATGCCAGCAGCAACTGATTTCAAACCTTCGTTGACGATCGCTTGAGCCAATACTGTAGCCGTAGTCGTGCCGTCACCAGCATCGTCAGAAGCTTTAGAAGCCACTTCTTTAACCATTTGTGCACCCATGTTTTCAAACTTATCTTCAAGTTCGATTTCTTTCGCCACGGATACGCCATCTTTTGTCACTGTAGGAGCGCCAAAAGACTTATCAAGAATAACGTTACGGCCTTTTGGCCCTAAAGTAGTTTTTACAGCATCAGCTAGGATGTTCACACCTGCCAACATTTTTTGGCGAGCTTCGTCACCAAATTTTACGATTTTAGCCATAGTAATAATTCCTTACTAATAATTTCTAATGCCAGATACCGGCCCTGACATATGAGGTCACTGATCCAATGTTGATCAGCGTTATAACTATTCTGTTATCTACTCAACATCTATTGGGCGGTCTATTCGACAACCGCTTTAATGTCGCTTTCAGATAAGATGATAAGCTCTTCGCCATCGACATCAATGGTGTCACTACCGGCATACTTACCGAATACAACAACATCACCTTCTTTTAGATCGACAGGACGAGTTTCACCACTGTCCAATATACGGCCAGAACCAACAGCAACTACAACGCCTTGGTTTGGTTTTTCTTGAGCTGAACCTGGCAATACGATGCCACCAGCGGAAGTTGCTTCTTCTTCCTTGCGGCGAACCACAACACGATCGTGTAAAGGACGAATTTTCATCTAGATTTTCTCCAATTAGCGTTTTATTCACACCTATAGGCCCGAAGGTCTCGAACCCGTTTAATCTTACCGTAGGCAGGTATTGACTCCCGCCCCGTGTGTGATCATGAACATGGGTGTCGTTTTTGGTATTTCAACACCTTTGGCTTCAATTTTTTGGTTTTAGCACATGGAAATGCAGAGCGAGAGGCTGCAAACGAGTTAGTGTCCATCCATAAATGGGCACGAGTTAGTGCCCACCCAGAAACGGGGTCGTATCGAGAGCGATTTTAAAATGCCAGGAGTACACCACAAGATATAGGCGCTTGGTCACTCCAAACAACGATATTTCGTGGTGTGAAAATGGCGTTTTAAAAGAGTACACAGTAAGCAGCTGTTTGTGGATGGACACGAGTTAGGCCCTACCACAGACAGAGTCGCATCGAGGTGGCATTTAAGTGGTCAGATTTGCACTACTGGATATGGGCATTTGCTCTCTGTAAATAACCCTATTCAGTGGCGCGAAGATGGCCGTTTAAATCTTACCGAAATAGCCATCAATTTATAAGTGGACACGAGTCAATCGTCTTCCCGAGTGTATTCTACATCGATTGAACCTTGACGGCTCTCTTGTGCATTCCTTGCCCCGACACCTCCAGTTTGATTAAAGGCTACAATATTTGGCTTTATCATCGTGACGAGTCGCCCGATAAGGAGTTGCCGTAAACCAGGGATTAAGCAGCAGAATCCGATCGTGTCCGTGACGAAACCGGGAGTAAGCAACAAGGCGCCACCTACGGCGAGAAAGATACCGCTAACCAGCTCGTGGACGGGCAACTCTCCTGATTTGAGTTTTTCTTGCGCATTTAATAAAGTGCTCATACCCTGCCGCTTCAGCAGACTTAGGCCAACCACTGCCGTCAACAAGACCAAGCCAACTGTCGGCAATGCGCCAATAGCTCCCCCCACTTCAAATAGAACTAACATCTCGATAATGGGCATAGCGATAAACAATAACAAAAGCGCTTTCAACTTCTTTCCTCAGCTGTAATTTTGGAAACAATTGTAATAGACAATGTACAATTTAGGAATGGGGATAAAAGTGCAATTAACAAGCAGAATTAGGCCATTTTTTTGAACACCACAGCAGCCGAAGCGATATACCAAACCTTACTACAAGTACCCAGCGGTAAAGTGGTAACCTACGGTCAGCTAGCAAAATTGGCGGGGCTGGGACGAGCTGCACGCTTCGTCGGAGCGACACTAAAGAAGTTGCCAAAGGATAGTAAGCTTCCTTGGCATAGAGTTATTAATGCTCAAGGGAGAATATCATTCCCCCCACCTCACCCCAACTTCACTCGGCAAAAACTCTTGCTTGAAAGCGAAGGGGTCGAGTTTATTAAAAATAAAATTAATCTAAAAATATATTCAATGGCATGACATAAGGCTATAACGTGCAAACTCAATCATTTATGGAAAAATTTAACGTTTTTTTTGATAAGCGTGTTGGCAGTGTTTTCCTATTAGGGATCGCGCAAGGGCTGCCCTGGGTCATGATTGGTTCAATGCTAACCTTATGGCTCAAAGAATCGGGAATTAGCCGAACCAACATCAGCCTTGCCGCCTTAATTTTTACCGTCTACGCCATAAATTTTTTGTGGTCCCCCATTATCGAAGTCTTTAAGCCAAACCTACTTTTCAAAGTCGGGCACCGACAATCTTGGATAGTCTTATGTCTCGGCGGAATAGGATTATGCTGTTTCATTATTAGCTTGCAATCTGCCAACACAAACCCAAGCCAAATCGTTTTACTCTGCTTAATTATTGCTATTTGCTCATCAACTCAAGATATCGCTATTGATGCCTATAGAGTCGATAGTTTTTCACCCAATGAGCAAGATAAAATTTCCGCCGCTGCCGGAGCTGCAACCGCAGGCTGGTGGACAGGCTACGCAGGCTTAGGGGCTATACCTCTATTCCTTTCTGATTTTGGCTGGAGCTGGCCAAGCCTATATATGTTACTTGGTTTTCTTGCGATCCTTCTTGCGATTCTTTGCGTATTACTCCCGGATACTGTTGTTCCACACCGAGTGATTCAGGAGAAGAGGTATCGCCAACTACTCAGTAAAGTTGTCTCAGCAAACGCCTCCATTAAACAAATAATAACGGTATCAATTTCCATATTAATAGCATCACTAGCTTTAATATTATTGGGGATTTTACAAACAGAACGAAGCAACATGACTTACTATGTCATTCTCATCACAGCATCAATTCTGGCAATAGTGATGACAAGCATCCAGCTTTCGCGCCTAAATAGCGCAAACGAAACCGACATAAACACAAACAATGTCTCCTCATTTGAAAGAACTCTTGCATGGTTTCTGACCGCACTGGTAGCGCCAATTCAAGAGTTCTTTTCTAGGAATGGCATAAAGTTAGCATTCTCACTTCTGCTCTTCATTTTCCTATTTAAAATAGGGGAAGCATTTTTAGGCCGCATGTCTATTGTTTTTTACAAAGAAGTCGGGTTTTCGAATACTGAAATTGCTACCTATGCGAAGCTGATGACCTGGTGGCTGACGATAGTTTTTTCTGTAGTAGGCGTATTGGTGAACGCTAAATTTGGCTTAGTTAAAGGATTATTTGTTAGCGGGATCGCAATGGCAAGCACGAACTTACTGTTCTCATTACTTGCTCTAACAGGACCAAACACAAATATATTCGCCATCGCGATTGTGCTGGATGGTTTTTCACAAGCATGGTCTACGGTAGCATTTGTAGCTTTTATCTCTTTGATGTGTAACCACGCTTTTTCAGCGACGCAATATGCTCTAATGGCATCAATCGGCAACCTAGGCCGGACAACCTTATCAAGTGCAAGCGGTTACTTCGTTGATACTTTAGAAGGCAATTGGGCTCTTTTCTTCCTTATCACAACGCTGATGGTTATTCCCAGCTTAATTATATTGTGGAATTTAAGGCCCTTTATTCATCAATTAGTAAAAGATTAGCGCACAGTGTAGCAAATACTTTATTAAAGATGCGCCCCTCTATCTTTTTCCCTGCGTCGCGCATTCACAAGCCGGACAATTTCCTTCCACAACTGCCGGTAAGCAAAAGCCGCTCGACCATTTCGAGAATAACTCGCCAGAGGCGCTCGCTTGACCGCCATCGCTTCAGCGGCAGAATCCATAGGCACGAATGTCTTTAACATTTTAAGCGGCAACTTTTTGGAAAGTGCCAGCGTTTCCTTGTGTAATTTTCGACGTCCATCCACCATATTAAAAAACCCGACAATTTTATTCGGAGCGTATTTTTTCTTTTCAAAAAACGCCACGACCTGCTCTGCAGCACGAAGCGACATAGGGGTAGGAATAATCGGCACCAAAACTAAATCCACTCCCGATAGGATGTATTCAGTACTCGGTGACAAAGAAGGAGGACAATCGAATATCACGATAGAAGCGTGTTCACTCAGGGGCTGAACCAACTTTTGAATAAACCGCCGCGCATTACTTTTGGCAGCCACTTCAATATCGGCAGTACGCAGGCTTAAATCAGCGGGAATACAGGTGAGATGCTCAAACGGGGACATTACCTCTAGACTCCCGATTGGCACGCCTTTATTTAGCAACTTAATCGACTTAGACTTCGCCGAATCTGCCCCTAAATACCAGCTTGCCGCACCTTGAGGGTCCCAATCCCAAAGCACGGTGTCTTTTTTGGCTTCAGCAGCCAAATAAGCCATATTTACAGCCGTCGTTGTTTTACCAACTCCGCCTTTCAAATTGTAAAATGCAATAGTGATCATATTCAGCTTACAATAATGATGATTGCCGATACCCCCAACCAAAACCATAGCGTCCTGCGATAAAGTTTATCCATTAGGGATAACTCTTTTCTGGTGATGTCACAAGACTGCGTTGTGTCATCATCAACGGATAAAGCGCCAAGCACTGACTGACCGATTGTCATTTGCGTAGGACGGGTGATACACAACACACTTTCTCGCCAACGTCGTATACAGCCAACAAAATTGCCCGTCATAGCAAACGACAAGCCTAGAACCCTGACCGCGGGCCACTCAATTAACCATAAAAACTTGCTGGCCACTGCATTGTCCGGCTTGGCTGCACTAAACAAAAAGGTCAACCGATACAAGAGCGCACCCACAGGGCCCAAAACTAAAAACCAAAACAGCACCGCGAACATGCGCTCAAAACCACGATAAGCAGCCTCTTCAAGTACATGCTGATGCAATGCTACCCAGTCATCGAGCGCAATGCCTTCAACGTTCACGCCCAAACCACCAGCACGATTAATTCCAGACTCCCAATCTTCTTTATAGCAGGCTTGCGTGTATTCAGCGACAATCTCGCTAAACTCACCCCTTCCGAGGCTATATAAAAGGATTAGTACGCCAATAGGTACAATTGGCCAATAAGACTGAAGCGAAATCATGTACAGAAGCACACCCAGTATTAGTGAGGGTACGACGACTGCCAGGATGAAAAATGCCGCTGACGAAGCTGAAAAATAAACTTCTACGCGCGCTAGCCAAGAAAGAAACCAACCGTCCTTATGAAGGGGGTTTTCAGCCCCCCAAACTTGAACAAACAGTATGGCAATGACAACGATAAAAAGCTCCACGCTTAAGGCTCCCCCAACGGTGTTTGGTTAATACTTTTTCTGTAACGCTGCCAATCAAAGGCGCGCCCTGGATCGGTCTTTCTTTCCGGCGCGATGTCGCTATGTCCCACAATTCGATCAACGCTTATGGACGGGTACGTTAGCATTATTGCCTGTGTCAATTTTAGTAGAGCCTCATACTGAGTATCACTATAGGATTGATCATCACAGCCTTCTAACTCAACTCCAATAGAAAAGTTATTGCAATCCGATGCCCCGCTGAGAACAGATTTCCCTGCATGCCATGCGCGGTCATTAAAAGAGACAAACTGGGTGACATCACCATCGCGCTCAATAAACATATGGGCTGAAACACGCACATCACGCAACGATTCAAAATAGGGGTGCTCGTTACAATCAAGCTGATTTTGGAAGAACCGTTGGACCTGGCCCGTACCGTACTGATTTGGAGGCAAGCTAATGTTATGAATAACCAAAGCGTCGATCTCAACATTTGGACGCTGGTCGTAATTTGGAGAAGGAAGCTTTCTTGCTTTAGACCACCAACCGTTTTCGATCACGCGGAAATCTCGTTATTTTTCCTGATCATACTACGGGGCGGGTCGAGGAGTATAGGTGGGGCTTTTATCTTTAGAGCAATGACGATACCCCGCGTTAAAAACGCGGGAGAAAGTGCTACAGCTTACGTAACCCGGTCACAACAGTTTCAAGTGCCCGATCAAACAATATACTGTCATCTAGCGAACGTAGCGTGCTGCTTTTTAACATGTACGCTAAGTCTTGCTGAGAATGCTCCGCGACTTTCATTCCATTGCGATTCACGAAGATATACTTTCCTGTGGGCTTTATCAGCGCAGCCAAACGGCAGCGGATATTTTCACCCTTAGCATTTTCCATGTCGAACCAAGTTCCCTGAGAAAAGAGGCTTGCCTGCTTCATGTAGGGGTCATCACTAGGTAGCACTTTCAGCTCTATGCTCTTGCTAGGTTCCGGGCTTGTAGAGCGGCTACCCTGGCCTCCGTGCGCGGGACTGCTGCTTCGCCCAAGGCTGTTACTGCTATCTCTCGAAGAACTGCCATCTTTCTCCTCAGTACCGCGATCTAATCCAGAGCCGAATGTCGCCTCTTCCGCTTCTGATAATGAGAGCAACTTATCAACTTCATCAATCTCCGATAGTTCAACACCCTTAGCCAAATCGCTAAGGCTTCTAGCAGGAAAATCATTAGAGTTTTCAAGAGGCGCTGATCTAGAATCTGGCTTTTTGGGTACCGGACGTTTAGCTGAAACTGTAA
The DNA here is from genome assembly GCA_033852175.1 of Agarilytica sp. Classification (GTDB taxonomy): domain Bacteria; phylum Pseudomonadota; class Gammaproteobacteria; order Pseudomonadales; family Cellvibrionaceae; genus Agarilytica. The sequence continues at coordinate 151,713 of JAWSUY010000033.1, read as the reverse complement.
CTTGCGGATTAGTCGCTTTATCTGCAGACACTCGGCCAACAGAAGTATTCGAAGCTTCTGACTTTTGAGGAGAACTTTGGACAGCCGCTTGCTTCGCAGCCGCGTCTTGAGAAGCTTTCTGCTGAGCCTTTCTAGCCCGTGATTGGCCTCTGATACAGGCAATATGCACCTTTTCAAGAGACTTGAACAAATCGGACATTTCGAAAGGGTTGTATGAAATCGTATCGAGGCCGTTACGCAGTTTTCGTAACAAACCTGGAACAATTTTGATTAACTTTTGACGCTGTTCCAAAGTTCGAGGAGGCTGAACACTCCAAACAAGCTCTTCCAACACCGAAAGTTGGGTTTCCCACTCTTCGGCTTCATAGCCGTATTTCAATGCAGTAACGAACAAAACGTTACTCCAGGCATCTTTAATCAAGTCACTAACGACTTTTGGTAGTTGTAGACCAACGGTTCGGACTTCCATCTCTAATTCAACGGTCGTTCGAGCAACCTCGGCCTTCGCCTTCCCATCTTCAGCATCAATGGTTCTACGCTCAAGAACAGCAGCTCGCTTCTTCTCTTTTTCCAAAAATGCAGAAAAATCGGCAAGCAGCTCTGAAAAAACACCTAAGTCTGTTTCAAAATTTTCAATTAACTGTCGAACAATACTCTCAATTTTTTTGTAGAGAGGATCTTTTTGAGATGAATTTTCATCTCCAGTCCAGCCCATCGCTGCGGTAGCCATCTCATTGAGTAGCTTTCGTGCGACATGAGAGCTTTTGGTGAAAAATGATTTGTCCGCCACAGCCACTTTGATAATCGGGATCTGCATACGGCTAATCAGGGCCTTCATCGGCGCTGCTAGATTACGATCCTCAAGAATAAAATCAAAAAGCATATTTACCAGGTTCATCACCTGATCATCAACCTGACCAATACGGCTGGTAACACCACTTTGCTGCTGTAACTGGGCCAGCAAAGCTTTCACGTTGATCGCAACACGGTTATCGGTGACCGCGGGCATGTGCTGCATATCTGAAAGCAACTTAATCAGCTCATTCGCTGCCACCTGTGTCTGCGAAGACGCAGAGGGATTCGACAAAACGCGATCACCCAGCATGTTTTTTAGGGTAGACAAAACCTCTGGGCTGACATTTGAGGCTGATAGAACTGAATCTGACTCTGCCCCTAAAGAGGCATCAAGAGAGGCCGTATTAACTGCATCTATTGCATTTCCAGCAGCATCTCCCCTTCTACGACCGCGAGCCCCAACACCAGCATTCGCTGCCAACGATGGTAAAACATTATGATCACAGAACAATTCATTAACGGGGCCATAAACGTCATTCAGCCTGCTAACGACCGCTTTATCATAAAGCTTGAATAAAACGAGCTTAGCCCTAATACCCACATCCAACTTTTTCACTTCATCCATAAAGGTGGAGCAAAGAAGATCTGGGCCTAGCGGGTTATTTTTCTGGTAGACCTTAACGGGAAGTAAGCTATCAAGACGTAAAGAGATCAGCTGAACAGCTTCACCGTATTTTTGATTCGCCCGAGCAACCGAAGTATCGACGGCGACGATCTCTTCAAGCTCATCTTTTTCAACGAGGGAAAGGGTATCAGGTGAGAAGTTTTGATGGTTTTCTGCAGGAGACGCCTGCTCTGAGGAGATCAAATCCGAAAATGCGATATCGATAGAGTCACCAAAACGCTTCTCGATACCACGTCGCTGGACACGGACTTCACGCATGGAGTCAAAGTAGAGGTTTTGCTCTTGGTTAGACTGAGCTTTATCTGCCAATTCAAAAAGAGAATCATCGGCACGATCAAAAAAGGATTTGAGTAAATTGAGCACCAGAAATCGGCCCTTCTCGTGAACAGCGTTCACTGCAGCGGGCAATCTTGCGAGTTTAGCTCGCACAATTCTTTGACTTTCTGGCTCCAAATGCACTACCTTCGCATCAGTATCTTGCTTCGCACGTTCAGGCACCAACCATACCTCCTATACCTTCTGCGGACATCGGGCTTACGTAATCATAGAGCCTTGCTAGAGTATAATGCACGGAAAGTAATAACCACAGGTGTTAAGTCTATAAAGAGAAATGTATCACACGCAGAAAATTAAATGGCTAACAAATGATGAGTTTAAAGTTATTGGCACACTAGTTCGCAATAATACGTCTAGAACCTATAAATTGATAGCATAACAAAGCCACAGCCCTACAGATGGAACCCAATTAATCGCAATGACCGACGTACCGGAAAAGAGAATAGGCAAATGGATGCTGGCCATTTCGTGGGGCTTGGCGCTCGCTGGTCTCACTGCATTTTTTGGAAGCTGGGAAGACAAACAGCACAACCCAAACCAGACGATAAAAGTTAATGATCTTGGCGAAGTCATTTTACAACAGAATAGGCAAGGTCATTATATCGCCAGCGGTCTAATCAATAACCAAGCCGTTGTGTTTTTGCTGGATACTGGCGCTACCGATGTTGCGATCCCCTCCTCTCTCGCAAAGACGCTAGGATTGAAGCCCGGGCGAAAAAACCGCGCGATCACAGCAAATGGAGTTGTCGACATCTGCGACACTCGGATAGAATCCCTTCAGCTTGGGACGATCAAGTTGAACAATGTTCACGCCTCGATTCTCCCCGGTATGACGGGTACCGACATATTGCTCGGAATGAGTGCGCTGAAAGATTTAGAGCTGACTCAGCGTGGCGCCACATTGACGATCAAGCAGATTTACTAAACGGGTTTTGCGGGGCTTTTAACCGAACTCTTTCATTGGGTTCTTATTTACTAGGCTCCGTTAATGGACTCTAATTATTTTTAATTTTACCGAGTAGTTTTGACTAAACGGTTATTACCACTTTTCTGATTACGACGTTATTCACCTCAACAAAACGACTCCTACCGCATGAACATTACTCTAGACGACACCCGAAACGATATTGCTGCATCAGTAACGACAGCCCTCACAGAAGATATTGGCCCTGGCGATATCACCGCTCAGCTGATTCCAGCGGACAAAACGGATAATGCTCGCATTATTACGCGAGAAGATTGCGTTTTGTGCGGGCGCGCATGGGTTAATGAAACTTATCGGCAGCTTGATTCTAGCGTTACCCTAGATTGGCAGGCTGCGGATGGAGATACAGTAAAAGCTGGGGCAACCTTAGTGACGCTTTCTGGCAATTCTCGCTCACTCCTCACTGGCGAGCGTACTGCACTTAACTTTCTTCAGCTGCTGACGGGTACTGCTACTAAAGCTCACGAATATCAGACTGCTCTTGGCGATTCGCACATTAAGCTACTGGATACTCGTAAAACTATTCCGGGGCTTCGAACGGCCCAGAAATATGCTGTTGCGACTGGGGGCTGCCATAATCACCGTATTGGATTGTTTGACGCCTATTTGATTAAGGAGAATCATATTGCGGCTTGCGGGTCAATTCGGAAAGCTATTCAAACTGCTCAGGAGTTGAATCCAGGAAAAACGGTTGAGGTTGAGGTTGAGACGATAGATGAGCTGAAGCAGGCGCTTTCGTCTGGGGCTGATATAATTATGCTGGATAATTTTGACGAGCAAAAACTGGCTACTCTTCAGGAGATTGATAAGGGACCAGCCAAATATGAGCTTTCTGGGAATTTGGCTATTGGAGATATCACCAAATTCAAAAGTTATAATATTGACTATATTTCATTTGGAGGCCTGACTAAAAACATTCTGGCTATCGACCTATCTTTTAGAATAATCTGAGCTACAAAATGATATTGAACGTAAAAAATCGCTGGCAGGCTTTTGGGGCCCACATACTACTTAGCCTAGCCATCTTTACAGCCTTACTATCCATTATAGTTTTCATTTGGTACCCCGGAGTATATATCCATATCGGGGGCTACCAAGGAATTAAACTCATCGCAGGAGTGGACTTGGTGTTAGGACCGGTTTTAACACTGATGATATTCAATCCAAATAAACGTGCTGCGCTGATGAAATTTGACCTCGCAGTCATTGCTGCGGTTCAATTTTCTGCACTTAGTGCCGGTACATGGTTGATTTATCAGGAAAGGCCTGTAGTCCAAGTTCTATCCAATGATGGTATCTACTTACACACTTTTTCCGAGCTAAAAAGAGCTGAAGTAGATTTATTAGTAATAGAGTCGCTTGGTGACAAATATCCCATCCCTGTATTCTTAGATCTACCGACAGATCCAATCGAAGCTAGCCGAGTGAAGCTCATGCAAGAATTCACAGGAAATACAACAATCACCTTAAGAGAAGATCTCTATCAAAACATCCGGCAATCATACCCCGAAACTCTACTGAGACTCAAAAACAAAACATTTGATGAACACTCCAGATGCTACTGGTTAAAATTATTTTCAATTCACGCCAATGGAGATGTTTGCCTTGAGCCAACCACTTTCAAGATTGTTAAATTTAAACAGCCTTAGAAAACACTTCCGTAAGCGACATCAAGTTATTTTAGCTAGCATTATCGGAGGCAGCTACTGGTTTGATTTAATCCGAGCTCAATTCAACCCTCCTCACCCGAGTTCAAAGCCAAAGCGCTTACTGAAACACCTTAACAAGCTTATCCATATATGACCCTCTCGTAAGAGACATGTATGGATGCATTGGAATACTAAACACTAAACTTGAAAGATTCTCTGTCGCAGCTAGCCGTTCTCGCTCTCCCTCCACCCTGAATACTGGCTGCCTATGAAGAGGCGTCCTATAATAAATTGCCGACGGAATATCCACTTCATTTAAACCTTCGACATATGCATCCCTGCAACTGCTTTTTAACGTATATTGAGCCCAACTACTAACAAACCCTTCAGGTAAAGCTGGAGTGCACACACGCCCTTCCAATCGCTTAGAGTATTCTTGGGCTAATTTATTTTTGGCAATCAGCTCTTCAGGAAACACATTAAGCTTCTCAAGTAAAATAGCCGCTTGTATCGTATCCAATCGACTGTTCATTCCAATTCGGACATTATCGTACTTATCAACGCCCCTCCCATGCCCTCGATACGAGCGAAGTAAACCTGCACATTCATCATCATCAGTGAAGACAGCCCCTCCGTCACCATAACAACCAAGAGGCTTGGCCGGGAAAAAACTCGTAGCGGCCATTAACCCAAAACTACCCGCTCGCTTACCACAAATTTCACCACCCAAGCCCTGAGCAGCATCTTCTATAAGAGTAATTCCGTAGCAGTCTGCAATTTTTTTCAACTTTGGATAATTTGCAGGCAAGCCAAATAGATCAACAGCGATAATTGCTTTAGGCTTAAGCCTCCCCTCGTCCAACACTTTGATAATTTGGAGTTCCAAATCTCTAGGGCAAATATTAAAAGTCGACTCCTCAGAGTTGATAAAAACTGGTTTAGCGCCGAAAAATGCTGGCGCCTCTGCTGTGGCAAAAAAAGTGAATGAAGGACAAAAAACTGCATCCCCAGGCGCTACGCCAAGAACCATCATGATTAACTGAAGAGCATCAGTACCATTAGCACAAGAAATAACGTGCTTAACCCCTACATATTCCGCCAACCGCTCCTCAAACTCAAAGACTTCTGGCCCCATTATGTAAGCACCATGATTTAATACTTTTTTAATCCGCTTATCAATTCTTACCTGCAGATGTCTATATTGAGTAGCTAAATCAATAAACTCCATAAATTTAACCTTTCTTAATTACAGACATCTTAGATGCATGAAGTTGATAGCATAATCCTGTATGGGGGCATACAGCCCGTCCCTCGCCAGCCAAAGGAAGATCAAGTTGCTCACCAAATTCACTAACCCAGCCTATTTGCTTTGCTGGCACCCCAGCCATTAACGCAAATGGAGACACATCATTGGTGATTACTGCCCCAGCCGCGACAAATGAATAAGCGCCGATGGTTACACCGCACACTATGGTACAGTTGGCGCCTAAAGATGCGCCTTTTTCAACATATGTATATTGGTACTCTCCTTTACGCTCAATGAAAGATCTAGGATTGTACACATTAGTAAACACCATACTAGGCCCACAAAAAACATCATCCTCAAGCGTCACACAATCGTAAACAGAAACATTGTTCTGAATTTTTACGTTATTTCCGATAATGACTTTATTGCCCACAAAAACATTTTGGCCCAAGGAGCATTTCTCACCGACTTTTGCCCCAGAGCAAACATGAGTAAAATGCCATACTCGGGTACCTACACCAATTTCTGCGCCATCATCAATGATAGCGCTCTCATGAATATAGAGCTCCATTAAAAGACCTTTTTAATAAAAGGATGAAGTTCACCGAAACCTAGATTAACCTGACCAGCCCTAATTTGACTTACAATCTCAATACTATTTCGAGCCTCATCTAAACCAAAACCACCACCGCTCAACAAATCTTGATAACTTAGAGTGTGAAGATCAGTAAAGCCTGATGAAAATTCGACCTCACCGCCATCAACAATAATTGATCGATAAGTTCGCTGGCCAACTGCTTTTATCTCTCTAGGAATATAATCAAAATTAACTGACAAAAACCAGCGAACTCTTGCATGCTTGAACTCTAGATACCCGGCCGAAGAATCTTGTTTTTTTAGATGTACGAAATTAGCCGAGAGAGGCCCAAAGATCCACCCAAGCATGTCATAAAAATGCACACCGATATTTGTTGCTATTCCGCCCGACTTTACATCATCCCCCTTCCAAGACGAAAAATACCAATTTCCGCGACTAGTTAAGTAAGTCAAATCGACATCAAAAACTTTATTTGGGTTTGTCTTAACCTCAGCAGTAATCTTTTCTTTTAACGCGACAATACTAGGATGCAATCGTAACTGGAGAATGTTAAACACCTTCCCTCCCGTTTCTTCTTCAATAATCTTTAGCTCATCGATATCACAAGAACTTAACACTAAAGGTTTTTCACAAATTGCGTGAGCCCCACTTTTTAGCGCAAATCGAATATGAGAGTCATGTAAATAATTTGGTGATGCGATACTTACATAATCGACTTTTTCTCCATTACGGTTAAGAAAATCTATATGCTGGTCAAACCGCTCAAACTCAGTAAAAAAACTGGCTCGAGGAAAGTAGCTATCTATAACACCCACAGAATCATTTTTATCCAGAGCAGCAATTAAGTTGTTTCCTGTTTCTTTAATTGCTTTCATATGCCGGGGGGCTATATAACCAGCAGCACCTATTAATGCAAAGTTTTTCATTCCCACTCAAGCCTTAACAATATTTTTTAGTGTGGGAGAATATTTTCCACGCGTATCAATAATAATTTCTCCATACTGTTGAATAAGGTCATAATCGAAAGAGTCATGATCAGTTGCCAATACAATAGCGTCAAACTGTTCGATCACTTTTGGTATAATTTCAACTGTAGAGAGATTGAAATTGTGGTCACGCATTTTAGGGAAAACGGGAACATACATATCCGAATATGAGACTTCAGCCCCTTTCAATCGAAGAATTTCCATCAGTTCTACAGAGGGCGATTCACGCATATCGTCAACATTCTTTTTATAGGCTATACCCAACACCAAAACCTTGCTCCCGTTTAGAGGTTTTTTATGCGTATTTAAAGCCTCTATCACCTTCCCAACAACCCACTCAGGCATCGCCCTATTTACCTCCCCAGCCAACTCGATAAAGCGAGTATGCAGACCGTATTCTCGCGCCTTCCACGTCAGGTAAAATGGATCGATAGGGATACAGTGCCCCCCCAAACCCGGCCCAGGATAGTACGCAGTAAAACCAAAAGGTTTAGTTGCTGCGGCATTAATTACCTCGTAGATGTCAATTCCCATTTTATCCGCTACGATTTTCATTTCATTTACCAAGCCAATATTCACTGCTCGATAAATATTTTCTAGTAACTTTGTCATCTCTGCCGCTTTAGTTGAGCTAACTGTTACAACCTGATCTATAACATTACCGTATAACGCAACACCGACCTCCAAGCAAGATGCAGTTTGACCGCCACAAACTTTTGGAATGGTTTTCGTCTCATACTCCGTATTTCCTGGGTCCTCCCTCTCCGGAGAATACACTAACGCCAGATCTCTACCGACTTTTAATCCGGTCGACTCAATTCTAGGCAACAATTCTTCCTCAGTAGTGCCTGGATAGGTCGTACTTTCAAGTGATATAACCTGCCCAGGTCTCAAAAATGGAACTAGAGAATCAATAGTTCCTTTAACATAACTTAGATCAGGCTCACGGAATTTATTTAACGGCGTCGGAACGCAAATCACCAACGCATCACAATCCCTAGCCTTTGAAAAATCGCTCGTCGCCACAAACCCGCTCGACACCGCTGACTGCACAGAATTTGCATCTATATGTTTAATATAAGTTTCTCCAGCGTTAAGCATATTGACTTTATCAACATCAACATCTAAACCAACTACCTTGTACCCCGATACACTGTAGCGTAAAACCAAAGGTAATCCGACGTACCCCACACCAACAACACCGATGACTGCGTCTTTAGATTCTAACTTTTTCTTCAGTTCTTTCATCATAATTGACCCTAACCTTTGACGTCATGCTACTTTTAACAACAAAATCCTAGCTGTACGATGGGCACACGCCCAACACTGAATATAGCTTGAGCATCTGACGTCTTCTAACCTTCAGATTAAAAAATCTCCCCCCTCCAACCCTGAGAGCATTCAAACCAAGAACCCTCCCAAAAAATACAGCCACTAACAATATGAGCAAATAATCTATCGTACGTTTTATTCGAGCAAGATTTAAATATTAGAGCGTCCATGAAACATTCTGCCCCCGAAAACCACACACCTAGCTGATAATTCATAGTTTAAATTTATCGCAACAATTACACGAGTTTAGGTACATACTCATAAGGATACATATTCCGCTACAGCCACTTACATATCGTCAGGCCGACACTCTCTTGCTTACCGAAACTCCGAATCAAATCCGCATCTCTAGAGGAGAGGAAACAAAACACACTATAGATTGAGAGCATCCGAACCTAAGAATAATCACCCGCTTTAACGAAAAACTCCTGCCCTAGTCATTACGATTCACCTTTACTTTCAACATTACATTGAGGCCAAAAACAGGATCTATTTTTTTGTCTTGAGCCTTGGCCCCAAAAACATAAATGCATGCATAAACAATACGAGCTCGCCCCCCAAAAACCATACTCTAGCAGCAACAGAGACTAACACTGACAAATCTAAGGAGTATCCCTGATGAACTAAGAATGAAGCTAATATCGCCTCACGAACACCCAACCCACCAGGAGAAAATAGCGCCAAAACACCCACGCATGTAGCCAAACAAAATGCTGCGCTAACTACAACATCAAAGTTTCCGGTAATCGAGTAAAACAACAACACAATCCCCAGCACCCAGGCAATCCAATTCAGGCTATAAGATATTATTACAAACAAAAAATATTTATTTAACAAGCCAACTCTTTTTACGGCATAAACCCACACGAAACACAACAAAAGTGTGCAGGTCACAACAACAAGAAAAAAGAAAGAAAACTCGAAAACTTCCGCAAAGGGTATTGCCCCCACCTCCCCTAACACGAAAAGAATAAGAAAAGACACCGCTAGCCCAACAAAAACTGACATCACAACATTTTGAAAGGAAACTGTGGCGGTATCTTTTAAACCCAAACCGGTGTAAGCAGAAGCTAATCCTGCACGCCCCACCACAGAGAGGATCTTACCGGGAATATACTTAGCCATGATAGTAACGCCATGATCAAACAACGCTCTCTTCCGAGAATACCGACGAGAAGGAGCGAGCATTTGCACAGAGAAAAACCAACTAAGCGATTGAAAATAGAAACCTAAAACAGAAAAGAACAACGCACAAGCAAAATAAAATGGCTGTACGCTCTTCATTACAGCCCAATCAATAGACACCACAGCAAAAACACTGCATGCAATTACAGCGCAAAAAAACAAACAAGTGATAAACGTTTTTTTCTCCACGAAAAATGTCACTTAGACTTTCTAACTCTAACAACCTTGCAGGGGTTACCGACAGCAACCGTATTGCTCGGCAAATCTTTTGTAACGACAGAACCCGCACCAACTACTACGTTATCACCAATTTTCACTCCCGGCAAAATCACGCTATTCATTCCGACCCATACGTTATCTCCAATTACAATGGGCGGACAATCGTCCCAACGAGCAAGATCGTCTTCATTGTGCCCCGCACTAATAACCCCAACCCCAGGTCCGAGCATTACATTCTCACCAAAAACAATACCATTTTTAGCCTGAATATAATTTGCTGGGCTCATCCCTGGCGCACTATTTTTCCCTACAACGATCTTATGCGCCGATAAAATTCGTGACGTACGGTGAACTGGCCACCGAGCAAAAACATTAATTAGGAAGAGTTTCTGAAATACAAAATACAAAAAAAGAATATAACAGGGGTAGGCAGGAACATTTCGGTAAAACAAACGAACCCACACAAAAATAACATCGACTTTATTTAAAAGGAGCCGAGCAGCGTCTTCATTCACATTAACACCTATTTCAAATCACGGTTATTTTCCATATCGAACCACATCGCAAACAAAAGAAACTGAACCCCCATAACCGACAGAAACACAGAAAATAATGCGCTTGTTTCTGCAATATCAGCCCCAAACAACCGACTAAAAAGTAGGTACCCCCCCAGCAAAACGCCGGGAACAAATAGGGAGAAGCCAAACATATAAAAAAATAGTAGTGGATGAAAATCCCTAATCACATACTTTTCCATCATCCTAAAAAAAAACAATCTCACCAGCAAGAAAAACAACTTAGGCATCATCCTTATAGGCTTAATGCCAGATTTTTCTCCAACATTATAGACCGGCCGTATCGGTACATCTCGAACCCGAAAACTATAAATGTTCAGTCTTACCAAAAGATCGTTTGGTTGCCCATATCGCTTATACATTTTATCCCAATCAATGCGACTTAAAGCAACTTTGTTTATTACCGTGTACCCTGACTGACTATCTGCCACATGCCAATATCCCGATGCAATCTTTGTTAATAAGGATAATAACGCATTACCAATATACCGAACCTTCGGTATCATATTCCACGCATCACCTGTAAACAGCCTATTCCCTTTACTATAGTCACACCCCCCGTCAACGACAGGATCTAATAATCGAGGTAAATCCTCGGGGTCCATTTGACCATCGCCAGCCATAACGACTGCGACATCGAAATCATTATCACGAACATATTTGTAGCCCGAAGATATCGCCCCACCAACTCCCTCATTAACCTCATGCTCAATTAACACTATTGGCTTTGAAGAACTTTCTGCATAGCTTTTTACAATATTCACAGTATCATCGCCACTAAAATCGTCGACAACCACAATGCAATCTATAAACTCCGGCATAGTATCTAATACACCAGCAATTTGAGTTTCCTCGTAATAGCATGGCACCACAACAGCTACCGTATTTTTTTTGTACAATTTAATCTCCAGACAACATATATGCTAATAAAACTAAAGAGCATAGCCAGGCCCTTACCGAGCCCCCCCCCTAACCAAGCTTTACACTTGTAAAGTAGATCTTATAAAGCCAAAAGTTTTCTCTTAACTAGAGATCGCCCCCCTCCTCCAGAGCAAGACGCTTAATACGCAATCTTTCACTCCAGATATCAATTTCATTCTCGCGCCACAAAAAATCATACTTGTTAAAACTAGGAGCATTTCTCGCTTTTAAAATATACTCTGCTGAATCATCTAACAAGCCCTCCTCCATCAACAAATATGCTTGATTCAAAGCAATGTTATACCGAGGCAGGTAGAAATACGCCTTATCAAGTGCGGCCATCATTTCACCGAACCGGCCTGTATCGATATAGTTCCGAGCTAACTCTTCATGTAGCGCCCCCATTACACTCTTTACCTGAATAAAGTTTTTATTTTTCACCAAGCTTAAAAGGTGCTCTTCTAGTTGCTCCTGACTTAACGAACAGCGACCGTTTTTACGATTTTTTCTTAAGAATTTAAGCGACTCATAAACCGAGTGGTCAAATTTTCCATTTAAAAGAACTTCATCAATATCCCCTCTATAAAACTTATCTCCATAATCAGGCAAACACAAGTCAACTAGATACAGATATAATTGTATTCCTACCGCATTGGGATCCTTATCTATAATGGTTCTCGACACCTCCATAGCCACATCAGGCCTCCCACCATCAAGTAAAACCCGGATCAAGTCTAGCTGAGCCCTATAAGAATTTGGGTGATACCCACCCCACAATTGTGACTGATAATCCCGATTCCCCCAAGTTTGAGCAGTCACAATTGAAGAATACAACTGAAACGACACAAAAAAACACGATACCACAACATAAACACGCCACAAGCTGGCGCCAAGATAAAAAGGAACTGAAGCAAAAGCGATAACTAACCCGAAAAGTGCAATATAGTTTCTATGCTCGAAATATAGCTCAATGGGTAAAATACTAGACTCTAAAACATGGGCTGCAAAAAACCAAAGGACACCACACGAGAGCAAAGAAAACCTCTTACGCAGCACCACAGCGCCCGCAATTACGAACACAACACCCAAGGCGCTAACCGCTGTAGTTACGGGTGAAAACCAGCCCCTAGACGGAATAAAGTCATCCTGATACGGCCCTACTAAAGCACCGTGCGGGAACACAAACGTCCAAATATAGGATGTTAACACCCTAAACTGAGTAAGAACTCGCTCAAACGCATTAAAATCACGCTTGGCATAAAGTTCGTCCATCATCCCCAAAGAAGTCGCATAAAAAGCAACAACCAGTAGCAACGGGAGATAAAGGAACGCCAACTTCCAGCACCACTTGTATTTATCTCTCCAGACCACCTCTCGCAAGACTGTAAATTCAAGAACGAGCACATACAGACAGATCAAAACACCAGGCTCTTTAGATAAAGCCGCAAGCAAGCCAAAAAACCCGACCCCGACGCTCATCAAAAAATATCCGGACACAAGCCTTTCACTAACAAAGCTTCTCCCCCAAATATAAAAACCAACACCGGCAAAAACAAACGCCCCCATCAACAAAGTCATGCGCTGTATAGCCATAAATACAGCCGATTGGTGCATTGGCGCCACCAACCAAACACAAGCTACCAGCAAAGCTAGCCAATCGGCCTTGTTTTCTGAGCAAAAATTTTTCTGTAGCTTAAACAACTGTCTCGCCAGCGAAAAAACAAGAACGCCAACAAGCAAGTGAACATATAAGTTAGTGCTTTTTAGATCTTCCGGCCTGTTAGGCCACGCGTTGTCATCAACAAGAAAAGAAAGGTAGCTAATCGGCCTACCCGAGCCATGCGTCCCCCCCCCAAAAACCCAGCGAACAAAGCTTTCCGTATCGTACACCCCCCCCTCTAAGCGAGGAAAGTGTACAAGATCATCAAGGATGTAAGGGCCATATATTCCTGGCTCAAGAATCCAATACATCACAACAATAGAACATAAAAAAACGAGAGCGGTTAAGCTCTGATTTCGAGATATATTCATACACCCCCTCTAAAACGAAAAAAGCCCCCTGCAGATGAGGGGGCCACTAAACTATATTAGATTAAACTAACGGCAATTTGCAGGCACATACCTAGTCCCAATACTGCCTGAACCACAAACCCAATTAATGGCACCTTCCGTAAAAGAACCTATAAATGTAAGAGTATTAGAGCCTGTAGTAACGCCTGATACGGTTTTAAACACAACATCAATATTACTGCCAGCTATAGTTACCGAAGAAACATACTGAGTGTTAGGAGAAGTAAAGCCAGCGTCGGCGTTACTTGCTGGCCAAGCAGCTACGCTTACTCGGTAACCACTCGAAGCTATTTTTGCAGAGCTAGCCAAACCAATACCTTCTACAATTTTTGCTCGAGTCGTATAATCCTGATATGCGGGTAGAGCAACCGCGGCTAAAATACCGATAATTGCAACCACAATCATCAATTCAATCAATGTAAAACCTTTCTGCGCATTTCTCATTGCATTTCCTCCAAAGGAAAGTCGTAAATCAAACTAAAACTGAAACTCACAATACTCCTAGCCACTATCATGCCAGAATAGTGAAAGCAGCTAAATCTAGCGTTACTTGCTAGGCATAGCAGATATCACTCTCCGCATAAACAGCACAGAGCCCTGCAGGGTGACACTTTTTGTCAGCCCGAACCCATAATTTGCATATTTTGTCACCGCCAAACATCGTTATGAATTATTAGGCACAATTATCAAATATTTCATGACCTTACTGCGCTTATTTCGTGGAAATGCTAGAGTGATTATTACTATTGATGATACTCCTAAGTAGATAGGAGCTGTGGGTTTATACAATCATGATGTTAAGCGGGTTAGCACGAAGACTGGTTAAAGATAATTTGATATCTGAAGATGAGGCTTCAAAAGCTATAGAAGGCTCACTAAAAGACAATATTCCACTCCCATTTTATTTGGTTAAGTCAGGAAGCATTAGCTCAGGCGCTATAGCTACTGCAGCTTCTGAGGAATTTGGCACGCCTGTTGTTGACCTGAGCAGCATAAACCCGAGTTCGTACCCTGAGTCTTTAATAGACATAAAACTCATACAAAAGCATCGCGTGCTCCCTATATTTAAGCGCGGCAACAGATTATACATTGCAGTGTCCGACCCAACCAATCTCCACGCTCTAGATGAGATTAAATTTCACACAGGGCTAGCAACAGAAGCGCTGCTAGCCCACGCAGACAAACTCCAATTAGCCGTCGATAATTACTTAAAAGCTGAAGAAGAAAGCATCGGCGACACTCTCGGAGGGCTGGACGATGACGACTTAGATGATCTTGACGTTGAAGCGGTTACAGACGATCCCGGAGAGCATAATGATTCAGATATTGTCGATGAAGCACCAATTGTTCGATTTGTTAACAAAGTTCTTTTAGACGCAATCAAAACTGGCGCCTCTGATATTCACTTTGAGCCCTATGAAAAAGCCTACAGAGTCCGATTTAGGACAGATGGGATATTAAAAGAAGTGGCCCGCCCGCCAATAAATTTATCAGGAAAAATGGCCGCAAGACTGAAAGTCATGTCACAAATGGACATCGCTGAGCGAAGAGTTCCCCAGGATGGTCGAATCAAGATGAAAATATCGAAGACTCGCTCCATTGACTTTCGCGTCAGCACCCTACCAACACTTTTCGGGGAAAAAGTCGTACTACGAATATTAGACCCTTCAAGTGCCAAGCTCGGCATTGATGCCCTAGGGTATGAGGATGATCAGAAAAAATTATTTTTGGAGGCCTTAAATCAGCCTCAAGGCATGATACTTGTGACGGGGCCAACAGGTTCAGGGAAAACTGTATCGCTGTATACAGGACTAAACATCCTCAATACAATGGAGCGCAACATTTCTACCGCTGAAGATCCTGTTGAGATTAACCTAGAGGGCATCAACCAAGTCAATGTAAAGACTAAAGTGGGCCTAACATTCTCTACAGCTCTTAGAGCTTTTTTACGGCAAGACCCTGACATTGTTATGGTCGGCGAGATTCGAGACTTAGAAACCGCTGAAATAGCCATTAAAGCGGCGCAAACAGGGCATTTGGTATTATCCACTTTACACACGAACAGCGCTCCAGAAACGCTTACACGCTTACTAAACATGGGAGTGCCAACTTTTAATGTAGCCACAACTATAAGCTTAATTATAGCCCAGCGCTTGGCCAGAAAGTTATGTCCATTATGTAAAAAACCTGCGAGCGACATACCTGAAGAGGTGCTCAAAGAAGAAGGGTTTGATCGGATAGGCATACCACGGGATGAACTGACGCTCTTTCACCCGGAAGGATGCGATAAATGCAACGAAGGGTACAAAGGGCGAGTGGGCATCTATGAAGTCGTTCGCATCACTCCGGCGATATCTAAGATTATTATGGAAGGAGGCAATGCAATTCAAATTGCGGAAGCCGCAAACGCAGCAGGGTTTAATAACCTGCGCATCTCAGCTTTGCGTAAAACCGCAATCGGCATAACAAGCCTTGAAGAGGCCAATCGAGTAACGAAGGATTAACCAAATGGCAGCCACCTCACACACATTCACCTACAAAGGTGTTGATAAAAAAGGCAACAAAGTTACCGGTGAGCTTTCCAGTAGCAATGCAGGCCTTGCAAAAGCCCAGCTCATCAAGCAAGGCATTCGAGCAACGGGCGTTAAGAAAAAATCTAAACCCTTGTTTGGCGCCAGCAAAGGGAAAAAAATCAAACCAATGGATATTGCGGTATTTACACGCCAAATGGCCACCATGATGAAGGCTGGAGTGCCTCTGGTTCAAAGTTTCGACATCGTGGCTCAAGGATCAGACAACCCAAATATGGTATCCCTTATTAAAAGCATCCGGGAAGATGTCTCCGCTGGCGGCGGATTTGCAGCATCGTTACGTAAACAACCGAAATACTTTGACGAACTTTTTTGTAACCTGATTGACTCCGGCGAGCAATCTGGTGCTTTAGAGACAATGCTTGACCGGATTGCCATTTACAAAGAAAAAACAGAACAACTAAAAGCAAAAATTAAAAAAGCTCTAACCTACCCCATAGCCATTGTTGTGGTTGCCATGGTAGTTACATGCATACTGCTCATAAAAGTCGTTCCGCAGTTTGCAGATACTTTTAGCGCATTTGGCGCGGACCTGCCAGCATTTACACTATTTGTTCTGAATCTCTCCAACTTAGCCCAGGAATATTGGTGGATAATTCTTTTCGGGTCCATCGCCTTCTCTTTTAGCTTTGGCAAGTTAAAAGAGAAAAGTTTCGCCTTCAGGAGCTTTATCGACAAAATCACCTTAAAAATACCCGTTGTAGGCCTTATTGTTTACCAGTCTATTTGCGCTCGTTTTGCACGCACGCTTTCAACAACTTTCTCTGCTGGCGTCCCGTTAATCGACGCGCTCGACTCGGTTGCGGGAGCGACTGGAAACATCCACTTTGAAAAGGCTACTCAGCGAATTCGTGATGAGGTCTCTTCAGGCACTCAGCTCTATAAAGCTATAGAGCACACAAATAAATTCCCCCCCCTTTTAGTGCAAATGACTGCCATAGGGGAAGAGTCTGGAGCTCTCGATGAAATGCTCGACAAAGCCGCAACCATCTATGAAGAAGCTGTAGATAACCTAGTTGATAACTTAACCGCGCTTTTAGAACCCATTATCATGTCCGTCTTAGGTGTACTTGTGGGCGGACTAATGATCGCTATGTACCTACCAATATTCCAGATGGGTAACGCGATGTGAGGCGGCCTAACTAATGGTTTACTACTGTCTAATTGGTTGCGCTTTACTTCTAGGATTACTCGTCGGCAGTTTCCTAAACGTCGTCATCTACCGCCTGCCCGTCAACCTCATAAACGACTGGCTACAAATGGCCCGCGAAGTTTTTAGCGAATACGGCAAGCTCGATAAAAAAACATTAAAAGTATTAGGAGAAGAAGAAAAAGAAACCTTTAATATTGCTTTCCCCGCATCCCACTGCCCAAGCTGTAAAGCACCAATTAAACCCTGGCATAACATCCCTGTTTTCAGCTACATTTTCTTATTAAAAGGCAAATGTCATAGCTGCAAAGAAAAAATAAGCATTCGCTACCCCACTCTTGAGTTAGTTACCGGCCTGTTAACAGCATTCGTCGTATACCAGCTCGGCATAACCGCAGAAGCCGGTCTTGCACTAATTTTCACATGGTCACTGATCGCCTTAACGATGATCGATGTCGATCACCAGCTCCTCCCAGACAACATCACCCTCCCGCTCCTGTGGCTGGGAGTACTCGCGAATATTTCGGGAATGTTTACGGATTTACAAAGCTCCATCATTGGCGCTGTCGCAGGTTATCTATCACTTTGGACGGTGTACTGGACCTTTAAGATTTTAACCAAGAAAGAAGGGATGGGCTTTGGCGACTTTAAGTTACTTGCCGCCCTTGGAGCTTGGATAGGCTGGCAGTCTTTACCGCTTATTATTGTACTGTCATCTTTCGTAGGGGCTTTTATCGGTATTGCCGGAATCTTGATTTACGGTAAAGATAAAAACAAGCCCATACCGTTTGGCCCTTACCTTGCTATTGCGGGCTGGATTACTTTCCTTTGGGGTGACTCGCTTATGGTCTATTATTTTCAGATGTTTAACCTTCGATAAAGCAGCACCTTCCCCACAGCTTTATAATCGATACTGAGTGAAGCCCATGTTTTGTGTTGGACTGACGGGTGGTATTGCCTCCGGTAAAACAACTGTTTCAAATGCTTTTTCTGAGCTCGGCATTCAGATAATTGATACAGATGTGATAGCTCGCGAAGCGGTTCAGCCTGGCTCTTTTTGCCTCGCCGAAATTTCCCGGCGGTTTGGACCTAGCATTATGGAGAGTAATGGCTCTCTAGCTCGGAAGAAACTACGGGGAATTATTTTTAATCGGCCAGAAGAGAAAGATTGGCTAGAACAACTCATGCATCCGCTCATTGCTCAGCAAACGCGTAAGCAAATTGCTTCAGCTCCGCCACCCTACTGTATTCTATCTAGCCCCTTACTTATAGAATCTCCCGACATTGAGATTGTAAATAGGGTTTTAGTGGTTGATGTCCCCGAAGCCCTTCAAATATCCCGCACCTTAGCGCGAGACAAAGTTAGCGAAACTCAGGTCAAAAATACTATAAACGCCCAACTAAGTAGAAATAAACGATTGACGCGGGCCGATGATATTATCGATAATTCAGGCTCGAAAGAGTACGTATTAGAGCAAGTTATGTCACTTCACCGAACATATTTAGAACTCACAAAGAATTACACTCAATGACAATCAAATCCCTTTCCGTCAGCTGCCCTAACTGCAAAAAAAAAGTATTGATGACAGAGGCATTTCCATGCAGGCCTTTTTGCTCGAAACGTTGCCGTGATATTGATTTTGGTGGTTGGGCTTCAGAAAGCTACAAAGTGGAAGGTAATAGCGCCACATCGGACGCTTGGAGCGAAGAACTTATTCCGCCTGAAGGATTGCCTGAATAATTGCTTGATTGGCTTCGGGGAAACGGTAATTTTTTAAATCCTCGGGGCTCACCCAAGTGACCTCTTGCTGCTCTTGCCCTTGAGCCTCACCAGAAAAGTCTCTTACCGTATACACATCTAAACACACTGTTTTTTCTGGATAGTTAAAATTAATCTCGGTTAGCGGGTCAGCCGTATGAATATCGATGGCCAACTCTTCCTTTAGCTCTCGTTGAAGCGCCTTAAAAACAGACTCTCCTTGCTCTACCTTGCCTCCTGGAAATTCCCAGTAACCGGCTAGATGTTTGCCTTCAGGTCTGAGGGCAATGCAAATTGCGCCCTCACCGTTAATCACAACCCCTACCGCAACATGAACTGTCGACATATACGATCTCTATATTTTGCTGTGAAATTTAACTGCGATATTCCGCATTAATGCGGATGTATTCATGGGAAAGGTCGGTCGTCCACAGCAGTTCCTGCGCAGAGCCTCGCCCTAAGTCCACCTTGATCGCAAAACGCTTCTGATCGAAAACCTTTTGGCCATCTTCTTCTCGATAGCTATCCGCTTTCCCACCATTTTCAACAATGAGAACGTCATCTAACCAAACCTGAATCGCGTCCGTCGTTAGGCCTTCTACATCCGCATAACCAATGGCGCAAACGATTCGCCCCCAATTGGGGTCAGATGCAAATAATGCGGTTTTAATAAGAGGGGAATGGGCTATCGCATAGGCGACATTAAGACATTCTTGCTGAGTTTTACCGCCTTTAACATCCACCTCGACAAATTTTGTAGCGCCTTCACCGTCGTCAACGATTTGCTTAGCTAGAGACTGGTAGACCCCAACAATGGCGTCAGACAAAAGCTTTAGAAATGGGTCGGCTTCATCGGTAATTTTGGATGTACTCGCTTTTCCCGTTGCGATTAAAATACAGGAGTCATTCGTCGAGGTATCGCCATCTATCGTTATACGGTTGAAGGATTTGTTTGCTGCACGTTTAGAAAGTGTATCGAGGATGCTTTGATCCACTGCTGCGTCGGTAGCGATATAGGCCAGCATGGTTGCCATCTTGGGATTAATCATACCCGAGCCTTTTGCAACGCCACTGATCGAAACCGTTAGACCTTGATGCTCGATTGTCGCTGACGCGCCTTTGGGGCGGGTGTCGGTGGTCATAATCGCTTCTGCGAATAATCGCCAGCCATCTTCCTTTGAGCTCTCAATCGCAGCCGGTAAAGCAGATTCAATTTTATCGATAGGCAAAGGTTCGCCTATGACGCCCGTCGAAAAAGGCAGAACTTGACGGGCTTCAATATTTGCAATTTGGGCAAATGCTTGGCAGGAACGCAAAGCTGCCACAGCCCCACCGTCCCCAGTACAGGCGTTGGCATTACCTGAATTGACAACCAGTCCGCGAATCGCGCTGTCTTGCAGATGTTTTCTACAGATGGCGACAGGCGCTGCAGCAAAGGTATTCTGCGTAAAGACGCCAGCAACTGTAGAGCCTTCAGCAAAACACATAACACCCAAATCGTTTCGATCTGGATATTTAATACCGGCTGCAGCCACGCCCAAGCTCAGGCCTTTAATAGCTGGTAAATCTTGCCACTCGCGGCTAAAAACCGACATCTTATCTAACCTTTGTTTCTAATTCTGGCTACTAAATTAGCCCTCTGAAGCGCAACATCAAAATCCTAGCCTAAGCTTATTCTTAGCCCGACTTTCAGATCAATTGGCCAAAGCCTAATTTAACTTACCGTGACAGGCTTTAAACTTTTTCTCTGAACCACATGGACAGGGATCATTACGGCCAACCTTCTTCCCCGATCGCACATAGGGCTTTTCGGTGTTTGCCGAGTCGTCTCTTTCTTGCGGGGAACCAGCCTGATCATTAGAAAGCGCTGAGACTTCTTCGTGTTGTAAATCAAGCTCTTGTCTTTCTGCAGCTTCGCGTCGGCGACGATCTATCGCCTCCATCTCTTCCTCTGTCATAGGCTCAACCCTAAACAAAATACGCGTGACTTCATCTTTAAGGTTATCCAATAACTTTTGAAATAACTCAAAAGATTCACGCTTGTATTCTTGCTTAGGATTACGCTGGGCGTAAGCTCGCAAGCCAATGCCTTGACGTAAATAGTCCATATTTTGAAGGTGCTCTTTCCATAATGTGTCGAGCACTTGAAGCATTACTTGTTTTTCTAGGGAACGAATTACCGGACCAATACGCTCTGCTTTTGAGAGATAATACGCTTCAAATTCTGCGCCTAGTTTTGCGCGTAAAGGCTCCTCATGCAGATTGTCGTCTTCATCCAACCACTTCTGCACTTCTAGCTTCAGTCCGTATTCTGTTTCTAGAAACTTTTCTAGACCCGCAATATTCCACTGTTCTTCAATACTTTGCGGTGGGATGTAACTTGAAATAACGGAGTCAATCACTTCTTCTCGGATACCGCCGATTGCGTTTTCAATATCATCTAGTTCAAGCAATTCACGGCGCTGAGAATAAATAACCGTTCTCTGGTTGTTGGCAACATCATCGTATTCAAGTAATTGTTTACGGTAATCAAAGTTACGCGCTTCTACTTTACGCTGGGCTTTTTCAATTGCATTGGTCACCATACGGTGCTCAATCGCTTCGCCTTTTTCCATCCCCATCGCTTGCATAAAGCTTCTGACTCGCTCAGAAGCAAATATTCGCATTAAGTTATCTTCTAGGGATAGATAAAAGCGGGATAAACCTGGATCACCCTGTCGCCCTGCACGACCACGGAGTTGATTATCAATACGACGAGATTCGTGACGCTCGGTTCCGATAATGTGCAAGCCCCCAGCTTCAAGGACAGTCGCATTACGTTCTGACCAATCCGCTTTAATGGCATCAATCTGCTCTTGGCTAGGGTCAGTTAGTGCAGCTATTTCGGCTTCCCAGTTTCCACCGAGTACAATATCCGTTCCTCGCCCAGCCATGTTGGTCGCAATCGTGACGGCGCCAGGACGCCCGGCTTCAGCAATAATATCGGCTTCGCGTTCGTGCTGTTTCGCATTCAACACTTCGTGTTTAATATTGGCCTTGGTCAATCGCGCAGACATATCTTCGGAAGTTTCTACTGACGCGGTACCAACGAGCACAGGTGCATTCTTTTTACGAAACTCATTAATATCGTCAATAATTGCGTCGTATTTATCTTCTACATTTAAATAAATCAGGTCATTTAGATCTTGCCTAGCAATATCTTTATTCGGCGGAATAACCACAACGTCTAAGCTGTAAATTTGTTTAAACTCAAAAGCTTCCGTATCAGCTGTACCCGTCATTCCCGATAACTTATCGTACATACGGAAAAAGTTTTGAAAGGTTGTCGACGCTAAGGTTTGGCTTTCTGACTGAATCGAAACGCCTTCTTTTGCCTCCAAAGCTTGGTGCAAACCTTCGGACAGACGACGACCCGACATTGTTCGGCCCGTATGCTCGTCGATCAAAACAACCTGACCATCCTGTAGTATGTATTCAACGTCTCGACTGAAGAGTTTATGGGCTTTCAATGCGGAAAGAACATGATGAAGGAGACTTAAATTACCGGCTGAATAAAGGCTTTCGTTTTCTTTTAACAATCCATTTTTGAGCAACCAATCTTCTACCAGCTCATGTCCAGGCTCGGTTAACTCAATTGAGCGAACTTTTTCATCTATAGTGTAATGACCCGTAACTTCAACCTCTTCCTCACCCTCAGGTAATGGCGGCTGCTCAACCAACGATGGAATAATTTTATTCATCGTTCGATAAAGCTCAGAGCTATCTTCAGTTGCGCCGGAAATAATCAGCGGCGTTCTTGCTTCATCGATTAAAATAGAATCCACTTCATCAATAACAGCAAAACTTAAAGAGCGCTGCATGCGGTCTTCTTTGCGCAAAGCCATGTTGTCGCGCAAGAAATCAAAACCAAATTCGTTATTCGTGCCGTAAGTAATATCCGCTTCATAGGCCTGAGCCTTACCGGCACCGTCCTGCATTGAAGCAATTACGCCTACAGATATACCTAGCGCTTCATAGAGAGGCTTCATCCAATTGGCATCACGTGACGCGAGGTAATCGTTCACGGTTACGATATGGACCCCGTTGTCAGGAATCGCATTAAGATAAGCGGCGAGGGTCGACATAAGTGTCTTACCTTCACCCGTACGCATTTCTGAAATTCGGCCTTCGTGCAGGGTCATTCCCCCCAGCATTTGCACGTCAAAATGACGCATTCCCATTGCCCGCTTACTGGCTTCTCGGACAGCCGCAAACGCTTCAGGCAATAGTTGATCTAACGTTTCACCCTTTTTGTGACGCTCACGAAACTCAACAGTTTTTTGCTTCAACCCGTCATCATCAAGCGCTTCAAATGAAGGCTCGAGTTCGTTAATTTTGACTGCAACAATGCGCATTCTCTTAAGCTCTCGATCATTTTTTGAGCCAAAAAGTACTTTAATTATTTTTCCTAACATAAATGGTCCATATAGGTGAAAAATTCACCACACGTAAGGTTTAAAATGGGGGTGTTGGGGGGACAGAATTATATAGGAGGATTCAGCGGCTTGCCCGATGAATATAGGTAGAAGGATCTACTGCACGTCCGTGCTTATATACTTCAAAATGAACATGAGGACCAGTGGATCGACCACTTGAGCCCATTAACGCAACAATCTGGCCTTTTTTGACGACATCGCCGACCTTAACTAGGTTCTTTTTACAATGCGCATATCGCGTACTGAAGCCATTGCCGTGATTAATTTCAATCAGCTGGCCATAGCCATAACGTTCGGAAGACCAGGTAACCACACCTGCAGCAACGGATACGATATCAGAACCGTCTTTACCCGCGAAATCGACGCCTTGATGCCAAGCAATGCGCCCGGTAAAAGGATCACTTCTTCGTCCAAATTTCGATGACATCCAGCCTTTCTTGATGGGTCGACCGGCAAGGAATACATCGCTTTGTAATTTACGCTTAGCTAACAAAGCTTCCAAAGTATCCAACTGCTGTTGGCGATCTTCAATCTTTGCCCCGAGCTGATCTAGTACAGACTTAAACTCTCCTCCGCCAACGAATTCCTGACGCGGCTCATCAAGGCTATGTTCCGGACCACCCAGTGCGGGAACCCGGCTAAAGTCGAACTCACCATTATCCAGTTTGGCCATTGTTGTCAGGCGTTCGCCTAAGGCGTCCAAACGGACTAAGCGAGCCTGAAGCTCTGCAACGCGTAAGGTTAGCGCAGCGACTGAACGCTCAGTTTCTTGTTTCGCATCTTCAACTTCTTGCTCTTGCTCATTGAGAGCAGAAATCCACGCTTGTACGACTTCAATGTTAATTGAATTATCGTTTTTGAGGAGTTCTTGATGAATATAATAGGCGGCGACAGGAACGCCAAGTAAGCAGACCGAAAGAAGTGCGCGTGATAACCCGCCCAAAGTAAAACTTCGGGTGCTACCGTGACGCTTGCTGATAACAATTACTTTCATTTAGCCAAGTCGATAACGACAATCTTTTAACCAAGGTGTCACTAAGTATAGTAACAACTCGAAATAAGCACAAAAGATCCCGTTTTGAGCCAAAGACACAATTATTCTATTTGGAAGTTTTTTTATGCAGATGACAGGCTAATCGCCCCCTGTGTCACCCAAGTGGTCTAAGCGCAAGATCATGGCACAAAAAATTGTAAAACACCAACCACAATGTCGGAAGGCTTTACAGGTCACAACAAAGTATTGAGAGAATCAAACGTTATGCTGTAGCAGCTAACGCTTGAATATACGAAATGGGCGATTTTTCTTCTTCGAAGGTGACAAACTCCCATGCGTCAGTGTTCTTAATCAGTTCGCGTAACGACCGATTATTAAGAGCATGCCCTGATTTATGAGCGCGATATTCGCCTATCAGGCTATTACCTAAAAGATATAGGTCGCCAATTGCATCTAAGATTTTGTGCTTCACAAACTCATCGTCATACCGAAGGCCATCTTCGTTAAGAATGCGATACTTATCCACGATAATGGCATTATCAACGCTTCCGCCTTTAGCAAGCCCCTTCGAACGCAGGTACTCAACTTCATGCATAAAACCAAAGGTACGAGCTCGTGAAACTTCCTTGACGAAAGATGTACTCGAAAAATCGACCATTGCATCTAATTTTCGGTCTTTAAATACGGGGTGATCAAAGTCGATACTAAAACTGACTTTAAAACCGTCGTAAGGAAGAAAGGTCGCTTCTTTATCGCCTTCCTTTATTGTTATTTTTTTCTTGATGCGGATAAACGTTTTAGCTGCTTTTTGCTCTTGAATACCTGCAGATTGAATCAGGAAAACGAAAGGGCCAGCACTGCCGTCCATAATGGGGACTTCGTCTGCACTAACATCGACGATGGCATTATCAATGCCCATCCCAGCCATCGCAGAAAGTAAATGCTCGACTGTTGATACACGAACACCGTCTTTCATTAGAGTCGTTGAAAGCGTCGTATCACCCACGTTTTCAGCTCTTGCGTAAATTTCGACAACGGGATCTAGGTCGACCCGACGGAATACTATTCCATGGTCAATTGGCGCTGGACGCAAGGTCAAATAGATTTTTTGACCGGTATGTAAACCGACGCCAGTGGCGCGAATTTCATTCTTCAAGGTGCGTTGCTTGATCATACCGGTGAATCTCTATGTTGATTGTATGCCCATGTCGCGTGTATACACGGCGTTTGGGGCGCGCATATTAACAGATGCAGCTATCAGAACAATGCTGGTCACGCATTGAACAGTAGTGCGTCACGTTTTGCAAGTCGCTAACGGTACGGAATAGTCTCTCTGCTTATATTCAGATATCCGCTCAGCTAGCATTCTTTGCTTCGCTTTATTTGTACTTTCAGAGGTCTACTCTGCAGTACTAAGGTCTGACTCAGCATTATTTACAAAGTTCTGCTCTTACATCAGTCAAACAGCAAAACTATGCCCCCAATCACTGACAACCAAATTTGGTCGACTAAGTCCCCCGAGCGGGGCCTCGGGGGTTTTGCTAATTGCTTTAGCCTTTATTCGCTATCGTCTCGACCTAACACTCATGATAAATGTCAGTCCGGATTGCCGCCCTGAAACTCAGAAACGGCCAATAGGGAATAAAAAGGTTTAGTCGGCTTGCTTACGCAAAAACGCAGGAATATCCAAGTATTCCATATCGCGATCTGCAGGCTCTGCTACTGAGCCACCAGAAACCGCTGGCTTTTTCGCTCGTAGCGCTGGTGGGCGATCCAATGCCGCGTAATCTGGCTTAGCGCCTAGGTTTCGTGTGTTATCAACCACAACCTTTGTCTCTGTTTTTTGACGATGCTCACCAGAACCTCCTAAACCCGTTGCAACAACTGTTACGCGAATTTCATCAACCATATCAGGCTCGATAACGGTCCCAACAACCACAGTTGCATCAGCAGAAGCGAATTCTTCAATGGTGTCACCCACTTCGGAAAATTCACCTAAGGACAAATCGATGCCAGCGGTGATATTCACCAAAATTCCACGAGCGCCTTCTAAATTAACGTCTTCTAATAACGGGCTGCGAATTGCAGCTTCAGCCGCTTCACGCGCTCGGTTTTCACCAGTTGCATGTCCACTTCCCATCATAGCCATGCCCATTTCTGACATAACAGTACGAACATCCGCGAAATCGACATTGATCATGCCGGGACGAATAATAAGATCCGCAATACCTTGAACGGCACCAAGCAATACATCATTAGCGGATTTAAAAGCATCCAACAAACTGGTTGTTTTACCCAGCACAGCAAGTAACTTCTCGTTAGGAATCGTAATTAGTGAATCCACTCGGTCTTGTAATTGCTTAATACCTTCTTCTGCCAAAGCCATTCTTTTTCGACCTTCGAAGGGGAATGGTTTAGTAACAACGGCAACAGTAAGAATGCCCAACTCTCTGGCCACTTCTGCTACAACTGGTGCGCCACCCGTTCCTGTACCACCACCCATACCGGCGGTAATAAAGACCATGTCTGAACCCGCCAATATCTCAGCGATACGATCTTTATCTTCCATAGCCGCTTGGCGACCGATTTCAGGATTAGCGCCTGCGCCTAAACCTTTGGTAATACCGCTACCCAACTGGATAACTGTTTGGACATCAATGTCCGTTAGTGCTTGAGCATCTGTGTTTGCACAAATGAAATCGACCCCTTCAATAGAATTCGAAATCATGTGTTTAACGGCATTACCACCACCGCCACCAATACCAATGACTTTAATTACTGCATTTTGTGGAATGTTATCAACTAACTCAAACATTACGACTTCCTCTTTTTCCCCGATGAAAACTTTTACTCAGAAATTTCTTCTGAACCATGATTTAATTTTTGAAACAACGCCATCATCACCTTCATTTGCGTAGGCTTTTGTTGTGCCGCTGTCTTTCCCATACAACAACAAGCCAACGCCGGTTGAATATATGGGGTTATTCACAATATCTTTGAGTCCTTGAATATTTTGTGGCGCACCTAAGCGAACCGGCATATGAAAAATCTCTTCTGCCAACTCTACAGCGCCTTCCATTTTTGACGTGCCTCCTGTTAATACAATTCCCGCTGCTATTAAATCTTCAAACCCACTTCGTCGAAGTTCGGCTTGAACCAAAGTAAAGAGTTCGTCATAGCGTGGCTCAACAACTTCAGCTAACGCTTGACGTGAAAGGTCTCGTGATGGGCGATCACCCACGCTAGGAACCTTTATGGTTTCTTCTATACCGGTCAATTTTGCCAGTGCACACGCATAGCGAATTTTAATTTCTTCTGCGTGTTGTGTGGGCGTGCGCAATGCCATAGCAATATCGTTAGTGACTTGATCACCAGCAATAGGAATTACTCCGGTATGTCGTATCGCGCCCTCGGTGAAAATAGCAATATCGGTCGTACCTCCACCTATATCCACTAAGCACACACCCAATTCTTTTTCGTCATCAGTCAAAACGGCATAACTTGAAGAAAGCTGTTCTAAAATAATATCTTCAACATCTAGGCCACAGCGACGTATACATTTTTCGATGTTTTGCGCTGCGTTTACCGCACATGTCACTAAATGCACTTTTGCTTCCAGCCGAACGCCCGACATACCTAAGGGTTCTTTAACGCCATCTTGCTCATCGATTAGATATTCTTGAGGCAAAATATGCAGGATTCTCTGATCGGCAGGAATCGCTACCGCTTGAGCCGCATCAATCACGCGATCCAAATCTTGTGTATAAACTTCACGATCTTTAATCGCAACAATACCGTGAGAATTGAGGCTGCGAATGTGACTACCAGCGATTCCGACATATACCGAATGAATTTGGCAACCGGCCATCAATTCCGCTTCTTCAATCGCGCGTTGAATCGATTGCACCGTCGATTCAATATTAACCACGACACCTTTTTTAAGCCCCACAGATTTATGCGATCCAAGGCCTACAATCGAAAGGTCCCCCTCAGGCGAAATATCTCCTACTATCGCCACTACTTTCGATGTGCCGATATCTAAACCTACAATCATTCTACTTCCAGTCGAACTTACCATTGCTTCACCCCCAAAATATATAACCCTACTGACCTGGACTCACTGCTACGAACGCTGAGTTTTCCTTCCACTTCACTGCCAGTCCTTTTTCATAGCGTAAATCTACGCGGTCAATCTGATTTATTTTTCTCCCCAAATGTGCTTTAAATACAAACTTAAAATTTTCGAGTTTTGACTGAACATCTTCTCGACCGAAAACCAATTCAAAACCCTGATCTAAATAAAGGGACCAAGACATTTTGTTATCTACGCTTAGCGCACTAATTTTTAGCCCGCTTCTTTTTAGCGATTCGCTGAAGAAAAAATAGTTTTTCGACAGTTCATTACTGTTTTCGTCTTTACCGGACAACAGAGGTAAATCGACCAAAACCTCATTTGACTCCACTTTTATCAAACGTCCAGCTCTATTAATAAAACCGTTATCATTCCATCGCGCAATAGGATAGTGCTCCTCGATCTTCAATTTAAGGCTATCCGGCCATATGCGCTCAACTAATACGCTTTCAACCCAGGGGTTATTCTCTATCGCTGATTTCACCTCTTGAAGGTTGAGATCGACGAAACTACCATCCAGCTGCGAAGAAATTAGCTCTTCCAGCTCTACCCGGGATACAAATCGAAACTCCCCTGAAATTTTAATACTCGCCAATGGTCTATTTGTCACTTGGTAGGTTTTTTGATAGATTTCCTGCCATTTAACTTGCGTTAAGCCCGCTACACTCACAGTGAATAGGACAGCTATTAGTACAAACCTCCCCCACTTAATCTGCTTACCACCGTCATGTTCTGTCGCACTACGCACAGCACCTTTTTTTTGCTGTGTTTTCTTTGCTAACTTTTTCTTATCAGTCGCCTTCTTGGCAGGCCGCTTCATGTCTTTTAAGTTACGACGTGTCATTATTGCGCGTCACTATCAAGTGTCGAAACGAGTATTTCAGTTAACAATTCACCAAAACTCAAACCCACGGCTTTCGCGGCCATTGGCACCAAGCTATGACTTGTCATACCAGGCACTGTATTCGCTTCCAGCAAATAGAACTGCCCGCTCTCGTTTTGCATAAAATCGACTCGCCCCCAACCTTTGCACCCCAAGACATTAAAGGCTTCTAATGCATATTCTTGTATCTCTTGCTCTGCCTTAGGCTCTAAGTTCCCAGGGCAAACATATTCCGTTTCGTCAGAAATATACTTTGCGTCAAAATCATAAAAATCATTTTTGGCTCTCAACTCAATAGAAGGTAACGCCTTTCCATTTAAGATGCTGACGGTAAACTCACGACCGCTGATCGTTTGCTCTGCAATAATCTCAGCGTCGAATTGAACCGCATATTCGTAAGCGCTTTTCATTTCCTCTTCAGAACTCACCCGCCGCATTCCCAAACTGGAACCTTCTGAGGCTGGTTTAATAAAACAATTGCCTCCCAACGCGGCTAATACAGCCGAATAATCCGTTTCTTTGCTCAACACCTCAAATTTAGGTGTCGGTAAGTTAACGCCCTTCCACACCAACTTTGTTCTTATTTTATTCAGGGCCAGCGCCGAAGATGCGACATCACTTCCGGTATAGGGAATGCCCATACTCTCAAGAATGGCTTGAATTTTTCCATCTTCACCACCGACACCATGTAAAGCAATAAAGGCCCTGTCACACTCAATAGCATCTAACTGCTGAATGACATTTCCCTGAATATCAACGCCAAAAGCATCTACACCACATTCAATCAAGCTCGCCAAGACCGCCTGTCCACTTTGCAGTGAAATTTCACGCTCAGCAGAAACGCCGCCCAATAAAACCGCAACTTTACCCAAGCGGTTAAGCGAATCGTTGAATACTTTTTCGTAGGACGTACTGTTCATCATTTCTAACGTAATTTTCTTTTCGCTAATTCTTTTGCCAAAATGCCGACATTCCCTGCGCCTTGCGTAATGAGAATATCCCCCGGTTTTATAATGTCACTCACAACTGCAGGAACACCCGCAATACCTTCAACAAATATAGGGTCGACATGACCTCGATTTCGAATAGTACGACTCAAATGGCGACTATCAGCCCCCTGAATCGGTTCTTCACCAGCTGAATAAACTTCGAGTAAAATTAACTGGTCTACCGAAGATAAAACCTCTACAAAATCTTCATATAAATCGCGAGTCCGGCTATAGCGGTGAGGCTGATAAACCATGACCAAACGACGCTTTGGCCAACCATCGCGTACTGCTTGAATGGTAACCCCGACTTCTGTTGGATGGTGACCATAGTCGTCTACCAACATAACAGTATCTTGCTCACTCTCGCCTAGGGCGTACTCACCATAGATCTGAAAACGTCGCCCAACACCTTCGAAGTCATTTAGCCCTTGCTTAATCGCCTCATCACTTACACCCTCGTCCGTCGCAACCGCGACTGTTGCCGTTGCATTCAATACATTGTGACGACCGGGCATATTAAGGCTCAGCTCAAGTATTGGCTTTCCATCTGGCCGCTTAACTTTAAAGGTCAAGCTAGAAGCTTTTTGCTCTACATCATAAGCTTGAAAATCGTTATCGTCCCCGAAGCCGTAAGTAACAATGGAACGCGATAATTCGGGGACAATTTCCTGAATTACAGGATCATCACCGCAAACAACTGCCACACCATAAAATGGTAAGTTATGAACAAACTCGACAAACGTCTGTTTAAGTTTTGAGAAGTCACCACCATAAGTATCCATATGATCCGCTTCAATATTTGTTATCACGGTTACCATCGGCTGAAGGTGTAAAAAGGAAGCATCACTTTCGTCGGCTTCTGCTACCAAATATTCACTCTCACCTAAACGTGCATTGGTACCCGCACTGTTTAACAGGCCGCCAATCACAAAAGTCGGATCTTTCTTCCCCGCAGCAAGCACTGATGCAATTAAACTCGTTGTTGTGGTTTTTCCATGGGTTCCCGCAACGGCTATACCATGCCGATAACGCATCAATTCACCCAGCATTTCCGCCCGACGAACTATCGGCGTACGCAGGCTTTTCGCTTCGATAATTTCTGGATTTCCACTTTGCACTGCACTGGAATTCACTACCACATCGGCATGACGAACATTACTCGCGTGATGGCCTATATATACCTTCGCACCTAATTTCGATAAGCGCCTTGTCACTTCAGACTCTCTTAAGTCTGAACCTGTAATCGAGTAACCTTGATTCAATAGAACTTCGGCTATTCCGCACATACCTGCACCGCCAATGCCTACAAAATGTATTGTTTTAATACGACGCATTTCCGGCACATTGTGAATTGTCGAGTTAGACATGTGCAATGCCCTCACAGTAATCCGCAAAATCATTCACTGCGTTAGGTTTTGCCAATAATTTTGCCTGACTTGCCATGCTCAATAACTTCGCTCTATCAAAAATAAATTCTTTTAGTAATCTCGCCAAACTCTCTGCGCTCAAATCTTTTTGCTGACGAACGATTGCTGCACCATTATCCGCCAAATATTTTGCATTTTCCGTCTGGTGATCATCTATCGCATAAGGGTATGGGATTAATACAGCACCCAAACCCACCACTGCTAATTCCGAAACGGTTAATGCACCCGCCCGACAGATCACAACATCAGCCCAAGCTAAGGCTTCGGCCATATCATCGATAAAAGCTTCCACTCGCGCCGTTACTTTTACTGTCTCGTACTGATCGACCGTTGCATCAACTTTATCTGCACCCGCCTGGTGCCATATATTCAAATCACCAGCATACTGCAATAAAGCAAATGCTTTAGGCACAAGTTTATTTACAGCCAACGCACCTCTGCTACCACCGATAATCAGCACATTAGTCTTTGCCGTGCGGCTCTTCATTCGTTGTTCAGGCGATGGTAATTCACTAATTTCTTTTCTAACGGGGTTCCCGATGCAAATTTCACGCGTTAAACCACAGGGGAATGCCGTTAAAACTTTATCAGCAATTTTTGCCAATAATTTATTGGTTGTACCTGCCACTGCATTTTGTTCATGAATCACAAGAGGCTTACATTTCAATTTTGCTGCGACGCCACCTGGTCCGGCAACAAAACCACCCAAGCCTACAACCACGTTCGGTTTTACCGAGGCAATGACTTTCGATGCAGACATCACCGAAGATACGATGTTCCATGGAGCTAGAAATAACGTTTTAATCCCCTTACCTCGCACTCCTTTTACAGGAATGTAGTGGATATCAATATTTTCCTTTGGCACCAAGGTAGATTCCATCCCGGCTTTAGTGCCCAACCACGTAACTTTATGACCACGTGCCTGCATTTCTTTTGCTAGCGCTAGCCCAGGAAATATATGCCCACCAGTACCTCCGGCCATGATGAGGATCGACTTACTTTCCATCGCCGAGCTCCCAATTCACACGTAAAACCAAAGCGATCAACGCCAGTGTCACCAACAGGCTACTGCCGCCATAACTGATTAGCGGCAGAGTCAAACCTTTCGTTGGCAATAATCCAGAAGCAACTCCCATATTGATAAAAGTTTGCACCGACAGCATCACTGCGATACCAAAGCTGAGGTAGCCACCGAAGGGTTTACCGTCATCAATAGCGCGTCGAGATAAGAGAAATATTTTAGTCAGAAAAAACACAAACAGTCCGATCAGCAGCAATGCACCAATCAAACCAAACTCTTCTGCAAAAATGGCGAAAATAAAATCCGTATGAGCCTCAGGTAAAAAGAACAGTTTTTGCAAACTATTCCCCAAGCCCAAACCAAACCATTCACCTCTACCAAATGCAATAAGGGACTGAACCAATTGGTATCCGCTATCAAATTGGCGTGACCAAGGATCCATAAACGCGACCAACCTTTCCCAGCGATATGGAGAAAAAATTGCCATCGAGCCAAAGGCAGCTACTGCCATACAAGCAACTAGCAAAAAACGTATTATTGGAACACCAGCAACAAACATCATGCTACCGAGGGTAACCGCTAGCACCACGGAACTTCCAAAATCAGGCTCTAATAATAGCAAGATAACGATAAAGCCAATCACGGAGATCATGACGAAAAATGCCGACCAACTTTCCCGAACTTCTTGGTTTCGACGCACTAGGTAACTCGCAAAAAATAGAACGAGGCAAATCTTTGCAAGCTCCGAAGCCTGCATAGAGAATATACCCATCGGTAACCAACGACGACTACCGTTTACGACCTTGCCCACACCAGGAATCAATACAGCAAGTAAAAACAATATGGCTAAACACAGAAATACGCCTGAATATTTTTCCCATACGGCCAAAGGAATGAATAACATGACAAGGCCTACCGACAGCCCCATCATCAAAAAGATGCATTGTTTTCGCAACATTAGCCAAGCATCGCCGTAACGAACTTCAGAAAAGTCCAGAGAACTAGAGGCAACTAAAACTAGCCCGACACTAATCAATGCAGCAAAAGCGGCTAAAAAGGTATAATCAAGCTTAGCTAGCTGAGGATTAGGCAATGTAATATTCACTGACCAGATCCACCGTTGACGGCATCAATGAAGGTTTGCCCACGATGCTCAAAGTTCGAAAACATATCGAAGCTTGCACACGCTGGAGATAAAAGTACCAGATCACCTTTTTTTGCTTGAGCTTTTGCTGAACGCACCGCGTCAGTCATGTTATCAACAAGAACAACTAAAACATGTGAGGCTAATAGTTTTGCGATTTGATCACGGTCTTTTCCAAATAAAACAACTGTACCAACGGTTTCATTAATACATTCGCCCAATTCATTAAATTCGGCTCCCTTCCCTTCTCCACCTGCAATCAATACGATGTTTTTAAACTCGAAAGCCAAACCTTCGATTGCCGCTTTTGTTGCGCCGACATTGGTTGCCTTAGAGTCATTGATATAGGTAACGCCGTTCTGCCCCGCGACATATTCGCAACGATGAGGAAGACCTTCAAACTCAGCTAAAACATGTTTACAGGCATCACGACTTACACCAGCAGCATCCGCAATAGCAAATAGCGCCAGCGCGTTACAGATATTATGTTTTCCCTTTATCTTTATTTCGTCCTTGTGCAGTAAACGATCTCCGTCAATTTCTAACCAGCCGTTTTCTGGGCGAAATGAATATTGTCGCTCATTTTTCTCAAGCCCTAGATTCAGCCCAAAACCGCTTCGCGTACCCACTTCAGCTTCAGGCGGAAGCGTTAATGAATCGTCGAGGTTATATATGGTATGAGAAGCACCAATAAATATTTGTTTTTTAGTGGAAGCGTAATGCTGCAAATCATCATAACGATCCATATGATCTTCTGAGACATTCAAATTACAGGCCACATGAAGATTCGGAGCCAGGGTACTTTCTAACTGAAAGCTCGACAATTCCAATACGAACAGATCGACATCTTCCCTTAACAACTCGAGAGCAGGTGTACCAATATTGCCACCAACCCCAATCTTCAGACCAGCTTTTTCTGCGGCTAGGCCCACTAAAGTTGTCACCGTTGACTTGCCATTTGACCCAGTAATTCCGATCACGGGTTTTTTAGCCTGCCGTAGAAATAACTCGATATCACCCACAACCGATTTTCCAGACGCTATTGAGGAGGCTAATACCGCCTCATCTCTTGGCACACCAGGACTGAGATAAATTTCATCGGCGCCATCTATCACTGCACGGTCTATTTTCTCAAAGTACTGCTCAGCGTCAGGAAAACACTCCTTAAACTGCGGTTGCATATTAGATGACGAACGAGTGTCGAAAACATGAAATTTCTGGCCTTTATCTGACAAAAATTGAGCAATAGAAAACCCTGTCGCGCCCATGCCGACAATCAAAGAATAACTTTTATGGTTTTCTGATAAAGCCAATTTTCTAACTCTTAGTTCTTACTGTATTTTCTTTGTGTTTCTTTTTTGTACTTACGCTAATGCGATCTGACCAACCCAATAGTATCGATCTATCTTAACTTCAGGGTTGCCAATCCAAACAACACGAGCATTACCGTAATAATCCAAAACCGAACGATAACGCGAGGCTCTGGCCAGCCTTTCAATTCAAAATGATGATGCAGTGGCGCCATTCTAAAAATGCGCCGCCCTGTTAGCTTAAACGAAGCAACTTGCAAAATTACTGATACGGTTTCCATTACAAAAACGCCGGACATGATGATAAATACGAACTCATGACGAACGATAACGGCAATAACACCGAGGGCCGCACCTAATGCCAACGCGCCAACGTCACCCATAAAAACTTGCGCGGGATATGTGTTAAACCACAAAAACCCAAGTCCGGCTCCGGCTAATGCACCACAATAAACAACCAACTCTCCAGCACCGGGAATAAACGGAATATGTAAATAATTGGCAAAATTAAAGTTGCCCACCAAGTAAGCAATAATCCCCAACGCCGAACCCACCATAACCGTAGGCATGATAGCTAAACCATCCAGCCCATCAGTCAAGTTCACGGCATTACTGAAGCCGGTAATCATGAAATACGTTAGAACGATGTAGGCTAAGCCTAAATCCAATGCAACATCTTTAAAGAAAGGAATAATCAATTCCGTTTCCGCAGGAATATTCGCGGTATTAAAGAGTACCACCGCCACACCTAAGCTAATAAATGACTGCCAAAAGTACTTCCACTTTGCGGGTAGGCCTTTGGTGTTTTTCTCAACAACTTTTCGGTAGTCATCTACCCAACCAATCAAGCCGAAGGAAAAGGTCACAAACATAACGATAAGCACATAACGATTACTCAAATCTGACCACAACAATGTAGAAAGCAAAATCGCGAACAGAATCAACGTTCCGCCCATTGTCGGAGTGCCGGATTTACTCAAATGACTTTCTGGACCATCTGAACGAATCGTTTGCCCTATTTGAAGCTCATTGAGTTTTCGAATTACCCATGGTCCCATAAGTAATGAAATCCCAAGAGCCGTTAGCATTCCAAGAATGCCACGGAAAGTTAAATATTTGAAAACGCCAAATGCGCCTACATATTGCTGTAAATAATCGGCCAACCAAAGAAGCATTACCTCTCCCCCTCAGCGCTGAGTGCGTGAACAACTGTTTCCATTGTCGAACTACGAGAACCCTTCACTAAAACTATACTTTTATTATTCATTAACGGTAGCAAAGCTTCGATCAACGCTGCTTTGCTTGAGAAATGTTCCCCGTCACCAAACGAATTTGAAATATCGATTGATGTTTTTCCAACCGTAAACACCTTTTTTACTTTTTTACTTTTGGCGTAACGGCCAATCTCTTTATGAAAAGACTCAGAATCGTTACCAAGTTCTCCCATATCCCCACAAACAAGAACCGATTGATCAAAGCCGCCAAGGAAATCTATCGCCGCTTTTACAGAACCGGGGTTAGCGTTGTAAGTATCGTTAACCAAGGTCATACCATTGATTCCCGTACTGACCTGCATTCGGCCTGGCGCACCAGTGAAACACTCTAAACCACGTTTAATGTCAGCAAGCTCAATGCCTACGGCCTTAGCGGCAGCAATGGCAGACAATGCATTTGCCACATTGTGCGTTCCTAACACCGCCAACGACACCTCGAGTTCTTGATCGTCGATATTGGCCAAAAAGGACGCTCGGCCCATGTCGTCAACACTAGAACGACTTACGTATACGGAACCATTCAATGCTAAACCGGATGTGTCTGGAACACGGTCCTGAATTGTAAAACCAATTACTTGACGACTATCAAGCTGAGAATCGAAAGCACGAATATTTTCATCGTCCAAATTAACAATGGCGATCGACTTACCTTTATCGCCGCCATAAATCGCAGTCTTTTCTACTGCGACCGCGCGTAAGCTGCCAAAACCACTTATATGGGCTGGCTGAACATTCGTAATAATCGCAACGTGTGGTTGAATCAAGCCGGTAAGATATTGAATTTCACCGGCATTACTCGTTCCAGCCTCAATAACGGCATAGTCAAAACTATTATTTAGACGAGCCAGAGTTAACGGCACACCAATATAGTTATTAAAATTACCATGCGTTGCTAAACAATTACCCGCTTCACTGCAGATAGATTCCAACATACCTTTTACTGTCGTTTTTCCGCTACTTCCGGTAATCGCAATTACTTTGCCATTAAAGGCTTTTCGATATTCTGCAGATATATCGCCTAACGCATGCGTTGTATTGTCCACAATTAGCTGAGGTAACGATGTTTCTAATTCTCGCTCGACAACCAGTGCACACGCTCCATACTCGTTAGCCACTTCAATCATATCGTGTGCGTCAAAATTATCACCTTTCAAAGCAACAAATAGCTCACCGTTCTTTATCGATCGAGTATCGGTAGAAAGCAATGCGAACTCACAGTCCGGTCCGATTAGACGCCCTATTTCTTTCTCTACGAGTGATGACAATTTCATTTCATCGCTCCGAAGGCATCACGACGCTGCTCTAGTGCTTTTTTTGCGACGACACAATCGCTAAAAGGCAGTTTTTCACGATCAACAATTTGATAACTTTCGTGCCCTTTTCCGGCTATCAAGACCACATCATTTTTATCGCTACTTCCCACCGCCATAGAAATCGCCAACTTCCGTTCGACTATTTTTTCTACCGGAGAATTCTCAGGAACTCCGCTTAAAATATCGGCGAGAATTAACTCAGGGTCTTCCGTTCTCGGATTATCCGACGTCAATATAATGCGATCGGCATAAGCGGCTGCTATTTTTCCCATCTGGGAGCGCTTGCCGCGATCACGATCACCGCCACACCCAAACACTACCCACAAATTTTTATTCGCATGAAGCTTCAGGGCTTTTAATACTTTTTCTAATGCATCCGGTGTATGAGCAAAATCGATATAGACGCGAGGCAATTCTAAGCCGCCTTCGACTGAGACTTCCTGCGTACGGCCTTCTACCGCATGAATATCAGGAATAACCTCAATTAAGGCATCGAAATTTTTACCGGACTGGCAATTAACACAAATCGCAGCAAGCAAATTACTGAAATTAAACGCTCCTATTAATGGCACCAGCACATCGGCCTCCCCCCAAGGAGACTCGATGTGCGCTACCACTCCTGTATCAGTATAAGATTTGATGTTTCCCTGAACATCTGCATGCGGAGATTCAATACCGTAGCCAATAAAGTGCTTGTTTTGCTCGGCCATTTCTTCGGCGAGTACAGCACATTCTTTATCGTCTAGATTGATGATGGCCGTTTTGCACTGAGAAGATAATAAAAATGATTTTTTAATCCGTGCATATTCTTTAAATGACCCATGATAGTCCAAATGATCTCGAGTGATATTTGAAATAACGCCTACATCAAAATAAATATTATTGATACGCTTTTGATCAATACCGTGAGATGAAACCTCCATCGCCACACTCTGAATATCATCATTAGCTAGCTCAAATAGAATACGGTGGCAACTCACCACATCAGGCGTTGTCATGCCCGTTTCTATAAACGTACTATTAATAATGCCGTAACCAAGCGTTCCTATGGTTGCAGCTTTTCCGCCAAGTAGTGCATCCAGCTGAGCAACAAACGAAACAATACTGCTTTTCCCATTTGTGCCTGTAATTCCGCAGACAAACAAACTTTCCGATGAGCTTCCAAAAAACTTTTGTGCTATTTCGCCCAAACAGGCTTTTAAATTATCCACGCCAATAACAGGGATTTCTATATTCGCTACAGAGGGGATGAAATCACTTTCAACTAAGACAGCCACAGCTCCATTCTCAACGGCACCGGAAATATATTGCTGCCCGTTGTCAATACTGCCTTTTAGCGCAATAAACAAGGCACCAGGAGACACTCTACGGCTATCGATTTGAATATCATTAATGAGCAGTTGATCCGATAGTTTCCCAACATAATTCCCAGGTAAAACTTTCACTAACTCTTTGGGGGGGTAATTATAAACGCCCATAACTCACCTCCCCATTAGCTGCAGGGTTTGCCGCCGCGATCTGCGCTGCAGTATTACTAAGCTTGGGCGGGACACGTAAAACCTTCAATGCTCGTTCAACTACACTCGCGAACACTGGAGCTGCAGCTTTACCACCAGAATAGCCTCCATCCGCAGGAGGCTCATTTATAACAACAACAGCTACAATCTCGGGGTTATCTGCTGGTGCAAAACCTGCAAACACCGCAATATATTTGTCATCAGCGTATCCGGAAGAACCCACCTTATGCGCAGTACCGGTTTTTCCTGCTACAGCATAATCTTCTATTTTCGCTCGACTGGCAGTTCCTCCTGGCAA
Source organism: Agarilytica sp. (assembly GCA_033852175.1). Lineage (GTDB taxonomy): Bacteria > Pseudomonadota > Gammaproteobacteria > Pseudomonadales > Cellvibrionaceae > Agarilytica. Next base: position 111,854 of record JAWSUY010000033.1, on the reverse strand, counting down.
CACGACCTTTTTTAACATCTGCGTCATTTGAGCGGCTATTTTTTTACTAATGACCTGCTTCGCAGGAACAATTTCTTCCTGCTGAATTAAAGTGGCGGAATGAAATCCCCCTCCTGACGCGATCACGGTATAGGCCTGCGCTAACTGAACAGCGTTAACACTCAAACCATAACCGTAAGCAAACGTTGCTAACTCAATGGGGTGCCACTTCTCGCGATTCGGCAGCGAGCCTACGCTTTCGCCAGGAAATCCGGCACCGATGCTTTGCCCTAAGCCCGCCCGAAAGTACATGTCACGAATAGTGTTGGGATTCATTTTTAAGGCGAGTTTGCTAATTCCAACCTGGCTCGATTTAACCAGTATTTTAGTCAAATCCATAACGCCATAATTAACCGGATCAGGTATTAACTTACCGCCCACAAATATATGGCCTGGATTCGTATCGATGGTGTAACTAGGCGAAAACCGTCCAGTCTCCAAAGCAGCCATCACAGTGAAGGGCTTCATTGTGGAACCGGGTTCAAAAATATCGGTAAAAGCACGATTTCTTAATTGTCGAGCTTTTACCTTTGCCCGATTATTAGGGTTGTACGATGGCTGGTTAACCATTGCCAAAATTTCGCCAGTTTGAGCGGCCATCAACACAACTGATCCCGATTTTGCTCCCATGGCAGCAATCGCTCTTTTCAGCTCTTTATGAGCAAGGTATTGAAGACGTAAATCCAAGGTTAAGCGCAAGTCACTTCCCGATTTTGGCGATTTGACTAATCCAAGATCTTTAACAACATGCCCCTTTCGATCTTTTATGACCCGTTTGGAACCTTGTTCGCCCGCCAACCATTGATCAAACCCGAGCTCAACGCCCTCTTGACCCGAATCATTAATATCCGTAAAACCTACAACATGAGCAGCTACCTCCCCTGAAGGGTAATATCGGCGAAAACCATCCTCAGCATATACGCCGGCAAAGCGGTTCTTTAAAATATTGTCGGCTTTATATGGTGCTAATTGCCGCGTCAAATACATAAATTGTTTATTTTTATATTTTTTCAAGCGTTTTTTCAGCTCAGCATGCGTCACACCAACTGCAGAGGCGATTTTTTTGATTTGCTCTGGCTTAATTTTCTGAGGATTTACAAAAATAGATTTAACCGGAGTACTTACAGCCAGCAACTCACCATTTCGGTCTGTAATAACACCACGATAGGCTTTAATTTTTTCTTTACGTACAGTACGTGCTTCACCTGCACTTTGTAAAAATCGGAAATCTCGTTCGTTCCCAGGTATTACTTGAAGATTTGCCAAATGCCAAGCAAGAGTAAGCGGTAGAGCTGCAAGTACAGACACTACAAAATAAAATCGCCACGCTGACATTGACTTCAAAAACTTCACTTTCTAAATACCAATACCGTTTTTTCTGTTTTAGGAAGTACCATATTCAAATCCCCTAGCGCGACTTGCTCCACTCGGGAGTACGCCGACAAGGAACTCTCTTCTAATAAATACTGCCCCGAAATCACCCTTAATCCGCTAGCTTCTCGCCGCAACTCTTCAAGCTCTTGTGTCGCCTTTCGTGACTCGTAGGTCGAATACACCACACCTATTGCCGAGCCAACACTCGAAAGCCACAACGAAACCAATAATAGTGACACCAGAATTTTTCCGGAACACTTTCTCTGACTCGTAACGTTTACCTCTAACACCATTTTCAGAACACTCCATCAACACAGCTGGATCACAAACGTTCAGCAATTCTCATCACTGCACTTCTCGACCGGATATTTTCTTCTAGCTCTGCTTCACTCGCTTTAAATGGCTTACCCAATATTTTTAGTTTTTTATCTAACATGCTCTCCGTTACCGGAATACTCATTGGAAGATCTTTCCCCCGAGATTGCTCGCGAAAAAAACGCTTAACAATCCGATCTTCCAAGGAATGAAAACTGATCACCGCAATTCGACCTGAGGGCTTTAGCAGTTGCACCACATCCCCTAGTGTCGACGACAAGTCGTCTAGTTCACGATTAATAAAAATACGTATTCCCTGAAAAGCTCTTGTTGCGGGATGCTTGGTCTTTTCCCATTTGGGATTCGCTGCCGTTACAATTTCTGAAAGTTCCAGAGTGCGAGTTATCGGCTTTTCTTCTCGAGCCTCAACAATAGCAGCGGCAATACGCTTTCCGAACCGCTCCTCTCCGTACTCTTTCAATACGGTAGCTATTTCGCTGGTTTCCGCTTCCGCAATCCATTCAGCAGCTGTTTGCCCCTGACTGTTGTCCATGCGCATATCTAAAGGCCCATCTTTCATAAAGCTGAAACCTCGATCCGCCTCATCTAACTGCGGCGATGACACCCCCAAATCCAAAAGCACACCATCTATCTGCTCAAAGCCTAAATCCGACAACTGGGCCTTCATATCCGCAAACGACGAATGAACCATCGTAAATCGGCTATCTTCTTTCTGGAGCGCTTCACCCATAGCAACTGCTTCCGGGTCTTTATCAAAACCTATCAATTTCGATGATTCACCTAGACGGGCTAGAAGTGCGCGACTATGCCCGCCCCGACCAAATGTTCCATCAACAAAAACGCCGTTATTGGCGCCATCACTAGCTAATAAGCCGTCGATCGATTCCTGCAAAAGAACCGAATAATGTTTTACTTCTGTCATACCGGTTCTTCTATAGAGAGAGGGACATCATTTCTTCAGGTAGAGCGTCATCGTCATCACCTTCGGCGATACTCGACAACCACGAGTCTTCATTCCACAACTCAAACTTTTTTCCTAAACCTACAAGCATGAGTTTTTTTTCTAAATTTGCATAATCGCGTAAGGTAGGTGGCACTAGCACGCGTCCATTAGAGTCAAGCTCCAAGGTGCATGCGTAACCAATGAGTAATCGTTGCGCACGAAGTGCCGCACGATTGAAGGTAGGAAGGGCTTCGATTTTGGGGAGGATGTTTTGCCATTCGGATTCTGGATAGACCAGAACACACTTATCCTGTGTATGAGCCGTCATCACAATACGACCTCCACAGGTAGACGCCAGGACATCTCGATGCTTTGCTGGCACCGCGATACGCCCTTTGGCGTCCATATTTATCGAATGACTACCTTGATACACCTTAATTCACCACCAAAACCATGTCTCTTTCCACTATTACCCACAAAAAACCACTTTACACCACTATTGCACACTATATTTCACCAGCAAACAAAGTCAAGGAATTGACCGCAGGAAAAGTGCCGTAAGCCATTGAAAACTAGAGGTTTTTCGAGAAAGAGGGATTACAGCAGGATATTCAAGTAGAAAAAAACGAACGAATACAAGACGATAGCGACCTATCCTAGAAACAACATTAAGAAAAAGATTTTTTTGGTATTAGAAGTGAAGGTTAACTGACTCATATACGAATATAGATGAGATAAAAATGGAGTTGGCCGATAAGCCGGGTTCTGTCGTGGACAATCATTCATCTGGAGCCAGCGTCACCACTGGCTTCAAGCGACCTACCCGAATCCAGCGCGGGCCGCGCCATAGGATTCCTATTTGGTCTTGCTCCGAACGGGGTTTACCATCGCCACAAGCTGTTACCAGTTGCGCGGTGCGCTCTTACCGCACCTTTTCACCCTTACCGACCAAAGATTGCTCTATGGCAGGCGGTATACTTTCTGCTGCACTTTCCGTAGGTTCGCACCCCCCAGGGGTTACCTGGCGTTCTGCCCTATGGAGCCCGGACTTTCCTCGCAGTGATCGTTTAACGGACCCCAGCGCGATTGCCTGGCCAACTCCAGCGCGAACCATACTCAATCTATTCCGAGGGAACAAGTTTTTTTGCAATAGAGTTCCAACAATAGGAAAGCGAAACGACCTTAACCTTCCCGTCGCAACAACTTCAGACAAAAATAAAAGAGCCTAAAAATAGACGTATTGCTCTTCCATCAATAGGCGCTCAACTTCCACTGGACCAAAAGGCACAGTTTCGACAAATGGCGGCAAAACCTCATCCGATTGCCCCAAAACGCCTAAGCGCGTCTTACAGACTTTAATGTCCACCACTTTGAACGCAGACAGCTTGGCAGCCAAATCGACGATAGAGCTATACTTCGAGTAATTGTCTTTAAAGAAAATTTGCACTTCTGGGCCATGTAGCACAAAAGCCAAAGGCTCATCACCCACAGAAACGTCGCCACGCTGATATAACTCTTCGGCACGCAGCAATGCACTTTTAACATCGTCAGGAGAGTTAAGAAAAATGCGCGCTAAATAGCCATTTGCGGGCTCAAGCGCGTTTTGGGTAAGCTGAGCGAGTTGGTTACCTGAAATAGCATATTGATCACTGGAAGCCGGTATATCTGAATGCTGATCAGAACCATAATCGTCTTTCTGTGAAACGGAGTTAAACTGATACCCCATTAACACGGATATTAAAACCAATACCAGAAAGAGTGCCGCGCTCGCAACAATGCGAATTTTAAGCGACATAAACTAGATAGAAAAAGAGGAACCGCAACCGCATGTAGAGCTCGCGTTGGGGTTCTCGATTTTGAATTTAGATCCCTGCAGCCCTTCTTCGTAATGAAGTTCAGAACCAACCAAGTAGGGGTAACTCATTGCGTCAATCACAACCGTGACGCCATCACGCTCGATTTGTGCGTCATCTTCGGCGAAAGCCTCATCAAATGCGAAACCATACTGAAATCCAGAACAACCGCCACCCGTCACATAAACACGAAATTTTAATTCTTCATTCCCCTCTTCATCGATCAACGACTTAACTTTAGCGAAGGCGCTGTCAGTAATATGAATCGGCTCTGGAATGAATGTTTGGGGCTCGCCCGCAGGCGCGTCGGTATTAGAGGTCATAATTAGATATAGCTCGATACAATTAAGTCAGTACGGGGCATTATCCGATTAACCCAGCAAATTAGTCAACTATTCTATAATTTACTGATTTCACCCTCCACAGAGAAGCAAGCTAACCAGTGCCTGTCCAGAAATGGCTCGCAGTGAAACAGGTTTTAGAATGTCAGATTTACACCGCAAGATAAAGGCGCTTGGTCGTTCCAAACAACGGTATCCTGTGGCGTAAAAATGGCGTTTTAAATTCGTTCGCACGACTGCAACGATGCAGAAAGAAACGCAGAAACAGTTGCCGAGCAGTCGCCTTATGGACGGGCACTAGCTGACTTCGCTAACGTGAGACTCTTGCTCTTGTGCCCCCACTGAAGCAGGCTGAGGCCGTTGTTTTTTTGAGGGGTCGGCCACATGGATAAGGCTCCCATTCACTTCAGCTCCTTTTACCATTTCGATAACACTGTAATGAACATTGCCATTTACGACAGCATTAGCAGCCAGCTCCAGGTGCTTAGTCGAGTATATATCCCCAATTACAGTGCCATTAATAATAACCCGTGAAGATCTAATCTCCCCTTCGACTGCGCCTTTTGCAAGCACCCGCACTAATGCATCGCAGCCTTCTGCAGCCATAATATTGCCGACAACCTTACCCTGAACATCCAAATTGCCCGCAAATGTAATCGAGCCATGAATTTCAACCGCATGATCAAATAATGTATGACCGCCACTCGCAAACTGATCGTTCTTTTTACCACCAAACATTTATAAAACCTCCTCAACTAACCAACCGAATCGTTTTTCGACAGTGACAGGGTTTTTACCTGTAGATTTTGCGACCAACTCAATCCTTAACGGCTCAAAACCTTCCGGTAATTGCAACTGGCCTTCAACTGTCTGAAAATATTTAAACCTTAATTTGATAACATCAGTCTTAAGCTGACTGGAAAGCTGGTTGAGATTGTATTCCACATCCACCCCATCCGCTCTGCCCACCACTTTACATAACAGCGTACCGTTTAATAAGTTGTGATTAGTCGCTAACTGCTGCATTACCACTTTATAGCTGTATGTTCTCGGACGATCTGATTGACTCAGTTCAACCGCTCCGAAAGAAAGACCCCGCTTATTTTTTGTCGGGGCCATCAACCCCCGGTAAAAGCTATTCTCTTCAGTCAAGACAGCAATCTCCTCTTTCAAGACTATTACTTCCTGCCGCACAGATTCATTCGCTTTTCGATCAACTTCCGCACCCATGGAGTGATTGGCGACTTTTTGCTCCAATTCCTTTTCGCGCTTTTGACTTGCAACCAATTGGCCCTCATATCGAGCCAACTCTTTAAGCGCAGCCTCTTGATTCTCCATACCGCTTGAAAAGCCGCGTTGATGGCTCACAAATACAGCCAATACCGCTAGCCCAAGACACGCAACCAAGATAGTCCAACGAAATAACGGGCGGTCTTCAACAACCTTTACTCGACACTGCTTCGAGCCTTTTACAATCGCCATAGTTTACTAACACCCATATCTACACCGTCAGCTCTATCTGCCCCCTACCTAATAGTTAAGGGAGAGCTGCAGGGCTTGTTAAGCCGCAAGTTTCATTTAATCCAAACATGATATTCATATTTTGAATACCTTGACCGGATGCGCCCTTCGTCAAGTTGTCAATCACAGACATTACGACAACTGTGCCACGCGACTGAGGCTCAACTACAGATATTCTACACATATTTGTCGTCTTAACCGTTCGTGTTTGCGGGAACATGCCTGCTGGCAATACATCAACAAAAGGTTCTTCAGCATAACGCTCTTCAAATAGAGACTGCAAATGAGCGCCATCACCTTTTAGTTTGGCATATAAGGTTGAATGTATACCGCGAATAGTTGGCAATAAATGAGGAACGAATGTGATTTGAGCTTGCTCCGCACCTTTTGGCTGCATTGCGCGCAAACCTTGTTCAATTTCGGGTAAATGCCTGTGCCCACCCGCAGCATAAGCCTGAAACGACTCTCCAGTTTCCGCCAATATAAAATTGGAGTTCGCCTGACGACCTGCTCCACTGGCTCCCGAAGCCGAATTAGCAATCAGCTGCCCAGCGTCAACCAAATTATTCTCCAACAAAGGCAGCAATCCCAATTGCACAGATGTTGGGTAACAACCCGGGCAGGCGATTAATTGTGCGTCTTTAATCTGTTCACGGTTTACTTCCGGCAAACCGTAGACTGCTGTTGCGGCCAATTCTGGACATTGATGGGTTTGCCCGTACCAATGTTCCCATGTTGAGATATCTTTAATACGGAAATCGGCTGAAAGATCGATCACTCGAGCACCGCCTTGAATCAAGGTCGGCATCATATTTTGAGCAACACCATGTGGTGTCGCAAAAAAAACAAGGTCGCACGCCAACAGAGCCTCAACTTTTGGCTCAGAAAAAACAAGGTCGTAATGGCCACGAAGGTTAGGAAACAAATCTGAGACTTGCTTACCCGCTTCTGCTCTAGAGGTAATCACCTCCACACGAGCCTCTGGATGGCCAGCCAACAATCTAAGCAACTCAACACCTGTGTACCCAGTCCCACCAACTATACCAACCTTAATCACAACATTTGCTCCAACAGACAATAAAACTCACGGGGAGTATAATAGAGACGTTTTATCAAAAAAAATACTCCAAGCTCATGACACCAAGCTCAATTAAAAAAATTATATCCTCTTTTATCACCTCAAAGCTCACAGAATTTAGGCACTCCCTATCTTATATTGATGCGTTACCACAATTAACCTTGCTCGGGCTTTTCGTGGGGCTGCTGACTGGAGCTATTATTGTTACGTTCCGCTTGATTATTGACCTTCCGCTTACATTCTTTTTGCCTGATCATGACGAAAACTTTGAATCTCTGTCGGTGACATTTCGTATTCTGCTCATAATAGGAGGCTCGGTTTTATTGATCACGTTTCTATCGTTCTTTTCAGAGAAAGACAGAAGCAGCAGTATCAGCCACGTCCTCGATAGAATGCATAACCACCAAGCGAAACTCCCCTTTAAAAATTGGTGCATTCAGTTTGTTGGTGCAGCAATATGCCTTGCGAGCGGTCAACCGGTAGGACGAGAAGGCCCTGTCGTCCATTTAGGCGCAGGTGCCGCCAGTCAATTTGCTCAATGGCTCAGGCTTCCCAACAATAGCATTCAGACTCTTGTAGGTTGTGGAGTAGCCGCGGCCATATCTTCATCCTTTAACACACCAATGACTGGAGTTATCTTTGCAATGGAGATACTTGCCCTGGAGTACACCATTGTTGGCTTTATGCCTGTAATGCTGGCGTCGGTGATGGGCGCGGTTGTAAGTAAAGCGGTCCTCAATGACACCGGATTTTTAACCGTTGGCGATACCAACATTTCAAGCCTTTACGAAATTCCTTTTATGGTGGTTGTTGGTTTTTTCATCGCGATCTGTGCGGGTTTATATATTCGCCTGAATATATTTGCCATGAAATTTCAACATCATTCGTTAATTAAACGCTTGATAGTAGCCTGCGCCCTGACAAGTGTTGCTGTCATTTGGGTCCCTGAAATAATGGGCCAAGGCTACGACACCATTAATCATGCTATTGAAGGGAAGTATGTGTTGAGCACTCTGGCATTAATTGCCATCGTAAAACTACTGGTCACCCCGGTAATTATAGGCCTAGGGGTTCCTGGGGGACTGATAGGTCCATTATTGGTCGTTGGTGCGTGTGTCGGTGGCTTTCTGGGCTTTGCCGCCGCATACTTTTTCCCAGAACTTGGGGCTCACCCACGCTTTTACGTGATGATGGGTATGGCGGGCATGATGGCGGCAGTTTTAAACGCCCCCCTCACGGCACTCGTAACGGTATTGGAGCTAAGCTACAACCCTAATATTATATTCCCTGCAATGCTCGTTATTGTTGTTGCTTGCGTAACCACTCGCCAATTATTCAAAGTGCAAAATATTTTTGTCGAGCAGCTTCGACACAGTAATCGACCTCTGGATTTTGGCCCAGCAAAACAAGCGCTAAAGCGCTCAGGAGTCCGCAGCGTAATGGACACTCGCTTTGTCATTACCAAGCAAGCAATCTCAGTTAGTGACGGCAGAGCCATTCTAGCGAATCGCCCAATGTGGCTCATTATTACCGATGAAAATGAGCGGTACTCCTATGCTATGCGGGCAGCAGATTTAGCAAACTACCTTTCGACCCTTGAGGTAGTCGAACCTGACGATTCAACAGAACCAAAAGAAGCAGAGGCAACGTCTGAAGAGGCGGGGAGAGGGCGAGAAAGTAAAGAGATAAACCTGCTTGAGATCCCCAGCCGAACCTTCCGTGTAAGTGCGATTCACGAATCAGCCACGCTGTACGAAGCCATGCAGGGCCTTAATCATGAAAGCACTGAGATGCTATATGTTTCTGGCGTAAGAACCCCTTATTCTGGCGACATAAAAGGTATTCTTACCTTCACTGCAATCGAAAATTATTACAAGCCTGAGGAGTTTAGAAATGCTGTGGATTAAAGCCTTTCATATCGTTGCCGTAACCTGCTGGTTTGCAATGCTTTTTTACTTACCCCGCTTATTCGTGTATCACATTATGTCTGATGATGACGCCAGTAAAGAGCGCTTCTGCACCATGGAAAAAAAGCTCTACCGCGCTATCGGCACTCCATCCATGATTGCAACAATTCTTCTCGGCGGCTCTCTTGCCAGCTTCAACTGGAACTATTACTGTGGAACTATCTGGTTTTGGATTAAACTTTGCCTAGTCTTCGTGTTAGTTGGCTACCATTTTATGTGCGGTAATTTTGTTAAAAAATTTCAGCGTAATGAAGTGGACAAATCCCACATTTTCTTTCGGTGGTTTAACGAATTCCCCGTTATTCTATTGGTCGCTATTGTTATACTGGTGGTTGTAAAACAGCCACTTTGAAGAAGCTCTATAACCATAGAATAAGCCCCTGTGCTAAACTCGAAGCAGACCGACAAAACACTAAATGAATGACAAACGAACGGCATTTGACGTTTACCAAAGGCCATAAACCATTCAAAGAAAAAGAGCAGAGCTATGACGTTCTCCAGCGCCAACCCTCCCGTTATCCTTTCGTTTTCTGTTTTAGATCCTTCCGGCGCAGGCGGAATTCAAGCCAACATAGAGACAGCAGCAAGCTTAGGTTGCCACTGCGCGCCGGTAATGACCGCGCTATGCGCATCTGGGGCTGCACCGGATACCGAAATGATATCCATCGACCCGACAATTATTATTGAGCAAGCTCGTTCTGTATTAGAAAATATGGACGTGCAGGCTATTAACATCGGTTTTTTAGGTTCCCTCCCAATTGCGGAAGCCATACACTCCATACTTCAAGACTGTGAAAATATTCCCGTTGTCACTCAGCCCTCACTATATTTTTTAGAAGAATCTAATGATGAACACAGAGAATTAAAAGAAGCCTATTCAAATCTTATTCTTCCACAATCCAACATCGCCAGCTTTTCATTGTATGAAGCACGAGCAATAGCCTGTGAAACCGATACGGTAGACACCACCGCCCACGCAATTATTTCCACAGGTTGCGACACAGTTGTTATTACGGGAACAGGGACACAAACTCAGGGTTTCCAGAGTAGCGTTTTTGACTCAAAAGGCCTCATCAAAGAATATACGTGGGAGCAAGAATCTGCCAACTGCCACGGCTCGAGCGCCACACTGTCTATGGCCCTCGCAACGTATTTAGGCCATGGATTTCATCAATCTCAGGCCATTGAGCAAGCCCAAAATTTTACACGACAAGCTATGCGTGCGTCCCGAGAAATGGGGTTTGGGCGCAAGACCCCTCACCGATTCCACTGGGCAGACAAAAACATCAAGACAAGTGATGAAAAAAAAACGTCACACTACACCCATTAAACAGTCTAATTTAACCCCGTTAATTTGTTGCGTAAATTGGCAATAATTCCTCTTTACTAACAATCGCTTATTTAATCAATTCACGGGATCGATGAACCCTTGAAAAGGGAAAATCATCGTTGCCGTTAATTCCGCAGCCAAACGATTTCTTCAACTTTCAAATACCAAGAAAAACAATATGTCGAACAATACCAAACACTTTAATCGCGCCAAAAAGGTTATACCCGGCGGAGTCAATTCACCTGTTAGAGCATTTAAAGCTGTAGGTGGCGACCCCCTATTTATTGATAGGGCAAAAGGCCCCTACCTCTACGATACGGAAGACAAACAATATATTGACTACGTATTGTCCTGGGGACCCATGATTTTAGGGCACGCAAACCCGGCTGTAATAGAGGCAGTCAAAACAAAAATAGATAAAGGTTTAAGCTTTGGCGCACCCACAGAGATAGAAACAGAATTAGCAGAAAAGCTCACAAGCATTATTCCCAGTATAGAAAAAATCCGCTTTGTCAGTTCCGGAACGGAAGCGACAATGAGCGCTATACGCTTAGCTCGTGGATTTACTGGCCGAGATAAAATTGTTAAATTTGAAGGCTGCTATCACGGACATTCCGACTCACTGTTAATTAAAGCGGGGAGCGGCGCTCTCACACTCGGCATTCCCAGCTCTCCTGGCGTACCAGAATGTTTAGCCCAACACACAATAACCCTCACGTATAACAATATCAGCCAAGTTGAAGAACTCTTCAAAAAGATGGGGGATTCCATTGCTGCAGTCATCGTTGAACCCATTGCAGGGAATATGAACTGTATTCCACCCCTGCCAGGGTTTTTAGAAACGCTCAGGACATCTTGCACTCAATCTGGCGCACTGCTCATTTTAGATGAGGTCATGACGGGCTTTCGAATCGGCCTACAAGGTGCTCAAGGGCACTATGGCATAAATCCAGACATTACGACCTTAGGTAAAGTTATTGGAGGCGGCATGCCTGTTGGTGCATTTGGAGGACGGAAAGATATTATGGATTTCATTGCACCAGAAGGGCCGGTATACCAAGCCGGTACACTTTCGGGAAACCCCGTTGCAATGGCCGCTGGCTTAGAGACACTCAAGCAGCTCGAAAACCCTTCGGTTTACGAAAATCTATTTTCAAAAACAACTCAACTATGTGAAGGTCTTGAACGTGTAGCGTCTCTAGCGGGTATACCATTCACGACAAATCACGTGGGATCGATGTGGGGCGGGTTTTTTACTGAAGAAACCTCTATTTCAAACTTCCAGCAAGTAATGAACTGCAACACTGAACGATTCAATGCGTTCTTTCACGGGATGCTTGAAAACGGTATTTACCTTGCCCCTGCGGCTTACGAAGCTGGATTTATGTCGACGGCACACAGTGATGAAGATATAGAAAATACGATTGCAATAGCCGAGAAGGTGTTCAGAACGCTGAACAAATAGTTCCAATAAAAACTAAAGCACGCAAGAAAGTCATGCGTAACAAAACCGTATAAAAAGCGCTTTCATATAATTAGCTTTTTATACGGTAATTTTAGAAATAAGAGCGCGGTCGTGCTCTGATATATCCATAATATGGAACCCTGCCCAATACTGGGTACCGCTATCCGTTTCTTTTAGCCACAAACATTCCGCACCGACAGAGAAACGTGCGCGACCATCAACCTCCTCATTCAGAACCAGCACAAGTTGATACAAACAATCTGCTCGAATGTCTCCATCACCAATAATCATAAAGCCATCTTCATGAAGATTTACGATGCGTCCCACATCACTGTCCAGTAGTGCGTTTTTCACCGCAATATGACGGTCAATCTCTTTTCGCTCTAAGCGACGATGTTCATTCGTGTTTGGCAAGGTGGGCATCTCCCGCAGCCTTTGTCGCTTCGGCCTTTTCGTTCAATTTGTGGAAAATATTCTCAAGTGCTCTCTCAAAGAAAGGTTTAGAGCTACCCGAAATAATTTTGGCGGTCCCCTTAATCATTTGTCTCGACATATCGAGGCCCGAGATCATATCCACACGCTTGCCCATCTGGTCGACTAACATATAGTGCGACGTCCGAGCGTTATACCACGCAATTTTCAGCCGGCGGCCGCCTTTAAATTCAAACCAAGTGCCAAACTCAATAACTTTAAGTTTTTCAACCATCTGCGATTCTTCGGGTGTCGCCACATCATCACTTGCAGGTGATGTACCCGCTTTTTCAGCGGCAATCTGCTCCAACTTTTGTCGCATCGGAGCAGGAGCTGGTTCCGCTCGTTTGCTTTGCATCGCAAGTTTCATTAATGAAGTCACGGCATCGATTAGCTTTTTACTTTTCGCCTGATCAAAACCTATGGTGTCAAAACCCGCTTGGATACTTGATAAAATCACATCGTGCATTTCTATCTGACGAACTTTGTCTTCGTTTTTAGTTTTAGGCCGAATACACCATAAAACATCATCCACCAACGCAAGAGCCCTAGCCCACTTGTCTGAATTATCCCCATAACGTAACAATGCAAAACTGAGGTAATCAGACCAAGGCTGCAGTAAAAATAGCAACAACGCCGATGGAAGCTCTCGATTGTGCGTACGCTTTCGAATTTCATCATTAACCCGCAACTTCACCTCACGCAGTTTTTCTTCTCCTTGAGCTTTTTCGGTTGCCCGCTTTTCCATTAACTCCTGTCGTCGTGTAATATTTTTCGTGTACCCGTTAAACTCCAAGAGTAAGGTTGTAATCACTTTAACGTCGTTATCAAATTCTTTCTGGACGTCTTCAACGACTGCTTTTATTTTTTCATAAATATCGTACTGCTGAGTTCCATCATTGCCGACCCAGCGGGAGCCTGCCTCAGCCAAACTATTCAAAAGTAGGCGAGCAGGGTGATCACTTTTCTCAAAAAAACCAAGATCGATAAACGCTATTTTTAAAAACGGTGTGTGCAAATAACTGAGTAACGCTTTTACTCGGTCAGGTAAGTTCTCATCGTTTAACATGAATTCAAACAACATCCCGACAAGGTCAATAGTCTTCATGTCGCCTTGCTGAACTTCGCCATCATCATCGGATTTGATAACTTCTTTTAACTGCTCAACGACGCTGTCAATATTCGCAGGTATAACAGGCTGGTTCCCTTGAAAAAATCCCGGTGTTGCCTGAGGCTGATGCTGTAAAAACTGTAAGGCATCAACCAACTGTGATTCACTAACGGTGATCGCACCAGAAGACTGATGTGGAGCTACCGGTGTTCCTAACTGATCTTGCAAATTCCGAATAGCCCCCAGCAATTCATTTTGATAATCTTCTGGAGACAAATTTTCATCGTGAGATGGCATTGCATTTTCATCGATACCCTCTTCTGAATCATCACCGTCCTCAGACAAATACGATTCTGGCACTTTACCCGACGGAGCGGCATATCGTAGATGCGGCAGAATGCCCTGAGCTTTCAAATACTGATTAATATCCTCTGTAATATTTCCAGATACTTTTAACAGATACTTATCAAATACTTTATAGGCGAGAGTCTTCACTTTATTGCTAAAAGGCAAACACTTAAGAGCTCGCCGTAAGGACTCGCATAACTGAATTGGTGCGGCAGGATTGCTGGACTCTGTAACATGTACGCCACCGTTCAGTACTGCAAAACGCTGATTGAGCGCCCAAAGAGGTTCGGCAAAATAACCATCAGCCCTCTGAGTAAGAGAGGTTATCGCAATCGCCTCTTCCAAGTCTTCATTACCCAATAGCTCTAAATCATTTTCGGAGGGGTTAACGTCACTGCCAACCATCGTATTCAACTTCCGTTTTTTAAACTTAACGAAGCCTTCTGAAAGATAGCCACAATAATAGCGCTCAAATTCAGCTTGTTTACTGCGAAATGCGCGTTGAACACCATCCAAATCCACCGCTTCTTGGTTTGAGTGCGCCTTCTGAATCTCACTTTCCAATGCATGGTCAAATGCGGCAACAAACTTAATAAATCCTGTTTGAGCATGGTTAACCGACAGCTTCTGACAAGCCTTTAAGTGAGATACAACAGCTGCATTCGACAAAGGCAACAATACCGGTGCGTATGAGTTTGAATTGCCTTCTTCGTCTTTTATGAATTTTGACATAATGCCTAATAAAATCCCAACAATGTCCCAGCCTTTCGGCTCATGTACACGACGTTAACAAGCTTGTTGCAAGCGACAGAGCAAAACCCAACGATCACTATCTGCTCATCGTCCGTCAAATCCAACGCAAATCAGCTCAACAAGTAAAATAAATCACGCTATTCCCGTTAATTCCCCCCCAGGGTCCTTCCAAATATAGCCTTTTCTGGGCAATATTGAGTACAATTTTGCCTTCTTTACTATCAAAAGAACACCTTTCGCAGTAACAAACATCAAAGAGTGGAGAATTCCACCCAACATCAACAACATCCACGTAAGAACAGAACCTATGAGCAACTACAATATATACGGTATCGGCGCCGCACTGGTCGACACCGAAATCGAAATTACTGATAAAGACCTCGAATCATTTAACATTGATAAAGGCGTCATGACACTTGTCGATCAAGATCGCCAGAAAGAACTAATGGAACAGCTCAGCGAGCACTTGATCGCTTCGAAACGAGCTAGCGGTGGCTCAGCTGCAAACAGCATTATAGCCGCAAGCTACTTCGGTGCATCGACCTTCTACAGCTGCAAAGTTGCTAGCGACGACAATGGCGCGTTTTATCTTAAAGACTTAAGTGATGCAAAGGTTAAGTTTCATACGAATAATGGCTCTGCAGAAGGCACCACTGGCAAGTGTTTGGTTTTAATCACCCCCGATGCCGAACGCACAATGAATACCTTCTTGGGCATTAGTGAAACACTTTCCATTGATGATATTGACCTAGATGCGTTAAAAGCTTCCGAATACGCCTACATTGAAGGATACCTCGTGACTTCTGAAACAGGACGCCCAGCAGCCAAAAAACTGCGCGAACTGGCGCAAGAACTCGGCGTAAAAACAGCCTTCAGCTTGTCTGACCCCGCGATGGTGCAGTTTTTTCACGATGGCCTATCTGACATCATTGGCGAAGGCGTTGATTTGCTGTTTTGTAATGAAGACGAAGCTCAAGCCTTTACCAAAACCTCAACAGTAGAAGCCGCCAGCGAAGCCCTAAAATCCATTGCAAAATCCTTTGCGATAACACTAGGATCAAAAGGTGCTTTAGTTTTCGATGGAGAAAAAGAGTACAGCATTGCCCCTCACGCAGTAAAAGCGGTAGATACAAATGGAGCGGGAGATATGTTCGCTGGCGCTTTTTTGTATGCATTAACGCAAGGTCAAGACTATGAGACAGCAGGTAAATTGGCTAGCAAAGCTGCCTCGGTGGTCGTGTCGCAGTTTGGTCCACGTCTACGTGCAGAGCAGCACGCTGAGATTATAAAAAGTATGTAGTTTTATACCCGCTTTAAGCGCTTTTTTTAAAGCGCTTAATCTCTTCATTACAGGGTGACCTGCCAGTTAAATGACCTCGCCTTTACCCTCGCGACAAAAGATCGCGCAAATCAATTAAGGCTGCATTGGCTCGAGAAATGTAAGACGCCATAACTAAAGAATGATTCGCCAAAACACCAAAACCATCTCCGTTTAAAATCATTGGGCTATGAATAGGCTGTTGAGTTGCCTCCAGCTCCCGTATTATTTGCTGCAAGCCAACCAAGGCACCCTTTTTTTCTAACACAGAAACAAAATCAATCTCCGCCGCTTTCAAAAAATGAATCAATGCCCAAGTACTACCACGCGCAAAATAAAAATTGTCATCGATCTCAAGCCAAGGCGTTTTAACAATAGTGTCATGTGGGGTTGCCGTTGATTGATGAACGGAATCCGTATTTAGGCGCTTCCTGCCCACGCTAGCACTCAAAACTTGAGATAACGCGCCAAGGCGAGTTTCAACGGTACTTAACCAATACCGTAGGTTATCCGCTCTAGCGTAGAACTGAGTGGACCCAGACGCAGGTTCCGAAAGATCCCTAAGGTAGAAACGCAAATACTCTACGCCCTTTTTATACTCGGATTCCGTTTGCGGTAGCAGCCAACTGTTGTTACTAAAATTAAATTGAGGCTCTGCATTAGCAAGGTAAGTATCTTCTAGCGACTGAGATTGCGAGCGACTAAAAGCTTCCCGCATCGCTTTAGATAAATCACGAACTTGAATAAGAACACCGTATTCCCAATTCGGTACATTATCCAGCCATAATCCGGGAAGTGTGACATCGTTGGTAAGATAGCCTCCAGGCTTATTCAGCATTGTCTCAACAACATGAATCAAGGCTGACGTGGTATATACGCCAGTCACTAACTTGCTGCTATCTTGATTTACTTCGACTAAAGCACGCTCACGAACAGAAAAAACGTCAGGTTCGGAGCTCCATACGAAAGCAAAGACCAAAGATACAAGCAAGTACAGCCCGACCACTATAAAAGCGACCTTTATCCAAAGATTAGACTCTTTCAAATCGCCTTTAGCGTCATTTGTTCTTTGGACAAGAGATTGCCAAATAGCGCCAAATTTATCGGTAATTACAGACATAAACTTCCTAATCCTTCATCCTTGAGATCGAACTTCAACTTGAGTGGTCAGCACATGGCCCGTTTCAAATTCAAACGTTATCTCAAACGTATCACCCGCTTTTAGTGGGTCATATAAACCAAATACCATTAAGTGAAAACCGCCAGGTTCTAAATTGAGCGTTTCTCCCGAAGATAAGCTTAACTTTTTGACAGGGCGCATTTGCATCATGCCGTTTTCATAAAAATTACGGTGTACTTGAATATTCTCAGCCAAAGGCGAGTGAATATAATTTAGCGGCTGCGTTACATCCGAATTATTGGTAATTCGTGCATATACGGCCGCCGTCGTTCGATTCGGCGGCAACTCGAACATAAATAAGTTTTTTACCAATACGGGAACCTGGACTGCAGGTACCTCGGCCGGAATCTCTTCTTGCGTACATGAAGTACAAAAAAGACTAATCAGTAAAAAAATAGAGACTGTAAATAGGCGATTACACTTCATTTCTATGGGTAAAATCATTCGTTATTTTAGCTTAATGGCATATCGCGCCATGTTCAGAAGACTATCATACGCATTCAATGTAAAAGCGCAATTACCCGATTTCCTCAGATGGAGGAGCGAATAAATAACCTTGGCCGCCGTCAATACCCAAGCCCAAAAGAACCTGCCAATCCCGATCATCTTCTATCCCTTCAGCAATGACCCTAACATCACAACTCTGAGCAATCTGTAAAAGAGATTTGATATAAAAACGATTCTCCGTATGAGCATCAATATCCAGAGTGAACCGTCGATCAATTTTAACGCAGTCAAACGACAAGCTTTGCAAAACGCCCAATGAAGACGGCGTAACACCAAAATGGTCTAACGAAACCAAGACGCCAAAACGCTTTAACGAGTCAACGAAGGACTTTATTTTGGATAACGGTAATCGCAGTACTTTTTCGGGTAACTCTAGAGTCAAACGACTCGTGCAATCGCTGAATTCAGCTAACGTTCTCAATAACCAAGTTTGAAAAGGCTCGTTCGTCAGCGCTTGAGGCGATAGATTAACGCAAAATTGTACATTGTCAGATGATGAGATTTTTCTTAACACCAACGCAACAATAGCGCGGTCCATTTGATCAGCAAAACCATACCGCTCTACCAAAGGCCAAAAAACCCCGGCATTAAGCAACTTACCCTCGTCTTGAATACGGGCGTAACTTTCGTAGTGAATAACCGAAGTTCCATCGGCTGACATCACGGGTTGATAATGCAAAATAAGAGAGTGGCTACTTAACGCGCTTTGCAAATATTGCCTCCA
The DNA here is from genome assembly GCA_033852175.1 of Agarilytica sp. Lineage (GTDB taxonomy): Bacteria > Pseudomonadota > Gammaproteobacteria > Pseudomonadales > Cellvibrionaceae > Agarilytica. The sequence continues at coordinate 93,195 of JAWSUY010000033.1, read as the reverse complement.
CTCCCCTGCAGGTCGGATATCTTCAGACTTATCTTCTACTGAGTGGATCCTCCATTCAGAACCTTCTGCCACCGACATTTCGCGCATACTAATATCCGCAGCACTTAACAAGCGCATTCCATCACACGCACTTTGAGTCGAAGAGACACCAAATTCAAACGATACAGGGTCGTCAAGGCCACTCAAATCGACAGTAAAACTGTCTAGATCCGCCATTTTCTGCTTGAGCTCTTCAAGAATAGGAATAACTTCATTTTCTAAAACACCCGGAAGAAAAACACTGAAATCGCCACCTGAGCGCCGAGAAGGAATCATATCAGGCCACTCTTCTAGTGAACTCTGCATTACTCCCGCTACATCCATCACTAAGCTATCGCCCTGGTCGCGTCCAAGCGTGTCATTCACGCGATCCAAGCCCTGAATATGCAATAAGAAAAGGATGGAAGGCGCTCCTCCGACCTCCGATTTCATCCACGCATTCAGCCTTGCGTCAAACTCCTTTCGGTTTGGCAGCTCTGTCAACGCGTCCATGTGGCTTTCTCGTCTCAACGTTTCTGTCAGCTCAACTTGCTGAGCAAACATCGCTTGTATTTTTTGAACCATACGATTCATAGCTAACACCATACGCTTCAACTCCGGCGTATTAGGCAGCTTGCTTTGAATTGGAAACTCTTTACGGCAAATGGCTTCTGCTTGACGCTCAACGTATAGCAAAGGGCGTAACAAGAGCTTTAAGCCCAATCCGGCCAAAAGCCAGCTCAGCGCCGTCGCAAATAAAAATAGCCACACTTGCTGATACACCACTCGCCACAAATCGCGGTAAGCATAGCCAGGATGAATATCCACCTCAATAACACCCAGACGCATCCAGCCAGACAATACCTCAGCTTGCCCTTGGTTCGCTTCAATAGGTATAAGGGAGATAAACCAGTCTGGCACACCCTCAACAACAACCTCCCGATGGCGAGACACAAGAGCGTCACCGTCAAAATTTTTGTAGGCAATATCTCGGTAATAGCCTCGGTCAAAAATCACATCAATCATAGAATTGATTTGCGCAAGATCATCGCTTTGCGCTGCATGAGAAAGCGTTAAACCAAGTGATGTAGCCGTATCTTCCGCTACGACACTCAACTGATCAGAGAAGTATGTTTGTGCATTATAGATGCTGACAAAAGCATTAGCGGCCAACAGCACTAACACTAACAGGACAATAGAAAGCATCAGCCTTCGAAACAAACTCATATGCAAAGAACAACCTTCATATTTGGGGAATATTTATCGGCAAATCCAAGAGCCAACGCTCGTAATCAGGATTAAACCGCTTCAGCATATGCTGAGCGTAGCTCGTGCCTGTCCATAAACAGAGTCGTAGCGAGAACAATATTCAAAATATCAGGTTTGCACCACAAGATATGGGCATTTCGTCATGCCAAACAACGATATCCTTTGGTGTAAAAATGACGCGTTAAATTCATTCACAGTAGGCGCTTGTTTATGGATGGGGACTAGCACTAAGTTTATGGTATAGATCGTGATTTAGCATAACTCCCAACCCGAATACCGCTCAAAGAGGAGGAAGAATACGGACTTTTGGCGCCTTACTGATGCGGATATCACCTCTCACTCGATAGCCAGAAGCAGACAGCCTCAACTGCTTATAAATCCAACGCCCCTCTTTATCATTTCGAGCAAATATCAAAATACTCTCATCCGTCTCTTTTACTCGCAAAGCGATACTCGACAGTATTTGAGTGACTACAGTTGACCTATCACTCAGCTCATCCAGAGGCAAATTAAACTCCTCATGCTTAGATGAAGTTCCCTTTGCCACAAACACCTCCGCAGGCTGATTTTTTTTTGCGACACGAAGGTCCTTTTTAAGATCCATCAACAAGGGATTCGCAGGATAAAACAATTCCGCCTGATTAAGATACGCACTGGCAGCGCCCAAACGTCCATTTTGCAAGGAACCTCGTACTAACTCAGCATACCGCAACAAAATCGCCTGCAAACCCGAGCGAGCGCCTGAACTTCCCGGGTTTATCAAAAGTACCGAATGAAATTTATCATAAGCATTATCATGCTGAGGTGTCGTGTATCGCCCTAGGCGAAAGGCTTTTTCTGCTTGAATAAGAAGTCGCCGCTCTACCGTGAATTTAACACCTGCTGTTTTTTCACCCGAAGACTTGTTCCGATACTGGTAACGCCCTACTTGATTCTCGGATCTTTGCTCTAAAACAGATTGGTCTTGTATATTCGTTTTGCACCCGCTAAAGCAGAAAAATACGGCAAGCAATAATATTGACCGCAAAATAACGCGTTGAAAAGAAGAGTCCGTCGGCATATGTTTCATTGTTATATTATCGTGTTAACTATATCAAAGGTACTTCATGCCAGATACAGCAAGGGCACTACGTATGATAATGAGCTGAAGCATTAAGTCAGAGATGCTGCAGGCCAGTTCCTGACGACAATCGTCGTCAAATTACAGCCAAGGACTCCTCCTCAGAATTGTAAGCGATCCCCTCAATGAATACATGCAAAACTAGGCTTTTCACCCAGCAAAAACAATCAAGCTGAACTTTCCTCACCCCTTCAGCTCTATAGCCCACCGGGTATACTGACCCACAACATTGATTTGAACTTTCAGCTAGGCTTGATAGGATTGACAGCTCACTATCGAGATTTGAATAGTCATAGCTTAAAACAAAGACGATATTATGCGTAGATTAGTTTTTATTTTGTCCCTTGTAGCCTCCACCCTTAGCTTTAGTGCCTTGGCATCTGCAGCCTCCACTATTGAAACAAGCAATTCAGGAGGGCTTTTTTCGTCTCAGTCAGAACCCGAATTCCTGAAGGTCGACGAAGCCTACCAAGTGGTGCCTACACGCTCCACAGATAAATGGACCTTCGCGTGGAGCATCCAACCAGGGTACTACCTGTTCCAACACCAATTTAAGTTAGAAGTACGAAATAAGAACATTTCCGAAAAGGTAGAGCTGTCTTTTTCTCCCGGTAAGAAAAAGTTTGATGAAATCTTTCAAAAGGAAGTCGAAGTCTATTATGAGGCCACCAGTGTCAGCGGACTTACTACGCTACCCCCCCCATACGAGCTCAAGGTCAGCTCTCAGGGCTGTGCAGATGCTGGGCTTTGCTACCCTCCGCGCAGCCAATATTTCACAATAACTGAAGATGGCAACATTCTAGAAACCAACGCCGCGACAATGGCTCCCCAGCAGGATTCAAGCAGTCAACTAAACGAAAGTAAGGACTTAGCGCCTCAATCAGAAGAAGCTCCCTTCATTCCTTTCGTGATTCTCGGAGCCATATTAGGCGGGCTCATATTGAACCTTATGCCTTGCGTGTTCCCCGTGTTATCCCTCAAAGCTCTTAGCCTAGCGTCATCGAAAAACATAAGTCCAAGCAAACAAAGAATGCACGGCTGGGCATACACCGCAGGTGTTGTTGGCTCATTTGTATTAGCTGCAAGCGTAATCTTAATCGCGCGAGACGCAGGAGAATCTCTTGGGTGGGGCTTTCAGTTGCAACAACCGGGCTTCGTCGCATTTATGGCCTACTTATTTTTTGTTATGGGCTTAAGCCTGTCCGGAATGTTTTACCTTGGTACGAGCATGATGGGCGCGGGTCAATCTCTTACCGCTGGAGAAGGTCTGAAATCCTCATTTTTTACCGGTGTTTTAGCTGCGCTAGTCGCAAGCCCGTGCACAGCGCCTTTTATGGCCACAGCTCTTGGCTTCGCAATAACCCAACCAGCCTACATCGCCCTATCGATTTTTGCGGCACTGGGCTTTGGCATGGCACTGCCCTTTATTTTACTGAGCTATAGCCCATTCCTCGCGCGAAACCTTCCGGCTCCAGGGCAGTGGATGGAAACACTGAAACAAGTTCTAGCATTTCCTCTTTACCTCACGGCAGTATGGCTGCTCTGGGTACTCGCCAATCAAACTTCGGGAGCAGGCGCTATGGCGGTACTGAGTGGAGCAGTCCTCATCAGTTTTGGTATCTGGCTAACCCAGCAACGCACTCAAAGCTCTGGAGGTAAAACCTTTACCAGAGGATTGGCAACCATCAGTATTATTGCAGCCGGTTATATCGGCTGGACAGTGGAAACGTTTAACGAAAACGAAAACGGTTTATGGGAAGCCTACAGCCCACTAAAACTTGAACAGTTAAGACAAGAAGGAACCCCAGTTTTTATCGACCTGACGGCAGATTGGTGCATTACCTGCAAATTCAACGAACGAATTGCGCTCAATACCGAAGATGTTATTAAGTTTGCACTATTGAATGACATTGTCATGCTTCAGGGAGATTGGACCAATGCTGACCCTGATATTTCGGATCTATTAGAGCAATTCGGACGTAGCGGAGTTCCTCTCTACCTTATGTACCCCGCGTCTAAAAACACTGCCCCCGAAGTGTTGCCTCAAGTTCTCACCAAATCCCTTGTAATCGAGTCAATGACCAAGGCAATCAAGTAAAACTCATCTAAACTTCTTCGAACTTCGGTGAATTCCGCCAATTTCCACCTTTTCTATAGACAGTGCCCAGCAAATTGGGCACAATCTTGCTTCTTCTGTCAGCTGAGGCATGCCGCGTTTTACGCCTTGCCTGGCATCTTTCTCAGCCGTTTAATATAAGCCTGCTACAGAAAGATATATTTCATGATATCCAATTTGATTGAGGCTTTCTCCCATGGCAACTATTTTGGTTCTTCACGGCCCAAACCTTAACTTGCTGGGAACTCGAGAACCTGAAATCTACGGACATACCACCTTAGAAGACATCAATACTCAATTAAGCACCGCGTGCTTTGAAACAGGTCATCATATTCAGATTTTACAAAGTAACGCAGAGTATGAACTCATCGATAGAATTCACGATGCGCGTACTGAAGGCATTAATTTCATTATTATCAATCCTGCGGGTTTCACACACTCTAGCGTTGCCTTACGCGATGCGCTTATCGCCGTCGAAATACCTTTTATCGAGTGCCATCTATCCAATGTGCATGCTCGAGAAGAATTTCGAAAACATTCCTACTTTTCTGACATCGCACAGGGTGTTATTTGTGGTCTTGGCCCTCAGAGCTATGCGCTTGCTCTAAACGCCGCTCTGCACCACCTAAAAGACAACGAACAAAATAATTAAAACAATTACACCGACCATAATAGTGAGTATGTAATGGACATTCGTAAAATTAAAAAGCTTATCGAGCTTCTAGAAGAATCAAACGTATCCGAGCTAGAAATTAAAGAAGGCGAAGAATCAGTACGTATTAGCCGTGGCGGCCCCGCTGCTAACGTAGCGATTAACCCTCTTGCTACGCCTGCTCAAGCAGTTCCTACTGCCCCCGCTCCTGCCGCCCCACAAACTGCAGTAGAGCCTGAAGTTATTAGCGGTCACACCGTAGACTCACCTATGGTTGGCACCTTTTACTCTGCGCCAAGTCCCGGTGCAGCTGCCTTTGCTGAAGTCGGGCAAACAGTCAAAGTGGGAGACCCCATTTGCATCATTGAAGCAATGAAAATGATGAACCAAATCGAAAGCGATAAAGCGGGCGTTATCGAAGCTATTCTTATCAAAGATGGCGAAGCAGTCGAATTTGACCAACCACTCGTGAGAATTGCCTAAGGCACAAGGGGTTAATCATGTTTGATAAAATACTCATCGCTAACCGTGGCGAGATTGCCCTGCGCATCCTTCGCGCATGCAAAGAACTGGACATAAAAACGGTTGCGGTCTACTCAAAAGCGGACAAAAACCTAAAGCACGTACGGCTCGCTGACGAGTCCATATGTATCGGCCCAAACGCATCGACCGATAGCTACTTAAATGTTCCTGCGATTATCGCGGCAATGGAAATTACAGATGCCGTCGCCGTTCATCCAGGCTACGGGTTCCTAGCAGAAAATGCTGACTTTGCTGAGCAAGTACAAAAAAGCGGTTTCACTTTCATAGGCCCAGACCCCGACGTTATTCGCTTAATGGGCGATAAAGTATCGGCAATTGAAGCCATGAAGAAAGCTGGCGTTCCGACTGTTCCCGGCTCCGATGGCCCAGTACCGGACAACGAGCAAGCGTGCCAAGATTGCGCAGCCACTATTGGCTACCCAGTAATAATCAAAGCGGCATCCGGTGGTGGTGGACGCGGCATGCGTGTTGTTCATGACGCTGAATCATTATGGCAATCCATCCAAATCACTCAAACAGAAGCTGCAGCAGCTTTTGGTGACCCGACGGTTTACATGGAGAAATACCTTCAGAACCCTCGCCATGTTGAAGTGCAGATTATGTCCGACGGTCAAGGGAACACTGTTCACCTGTTCGATCGCGACTGCTCTTTACAACGCCGCCATCAAAAAGTATTGGAAGAAGCACCAGCTCCGGGAATCCCCGACCATGTTCGTCAAGAAGTTTATACTTCGTGTATCAATGCCTGCAACAAAATTGGTTACAAAGGTGCCGGAACATTTGAGTTTCTGTATGAAAACGAGCAGTTCTGTTTTATCGAAATGAACACGCGTATTCAAGTAGAGCACCCGGTTACTGAAATGATCACCGGTATCGACCTCATCAAAGAACAGATCAGCGTCTGCTCGGGGAATAAACTCAGCCTAAAACAAGAAGATATCGTGCTCAACGGCCACGCATTCGAATGCCGAATCAATGCCGAAGATCCAGTAACCTTCATGCCTTGCCCTGGACGAGTCGACAAATTTCACTCCCCTGGCGGCCTTGGCGTGCGTGTTGACTCTCATTTATACGGTGGCTATACAGTCCCTCCATATTACGATTCGATGATTGCTAAAATCATTACTCATGCTGACGATCGTAAAACCGCACTGAAAAAAATGAGCGTGGCGCTAGATGAGCTTGCTATTGACGGGATTAAAACCAACACAGAGTTGCAAAAAGACCTCGTCACAGACAAGGGCTTTGTTGAGGGTGGAGTCAATATCCACTACCTAGAAAAGAAACTCGGCCTGTAACTTACAAACACCGTGGCTCATAGCGAGCCACAATTTCTCCGATACCCTCTCGCCTATGCCATGGTTACAACTCAGAATTAACACAAATCCTAGTAACGCACCCAGTGTCGAATCATCGATGGAATCATATGGCGCGCTTTCAGTTACATTTGAAGACAATGCCGACGAACCCATTTTCGAACCCGCATTAGGTGAAGTTCCTCTTTGGAGTGAGACTCGTGTAACGGGGCTTTTTGAAGCCGACATCAACACCGAATCGACACTCAATCAAATATTGATCCGCTGTGGCGAAAACGCCGCCGCATGCCAATGGCACATACTGGAAGATAAGGACTGGCAACGAGAATGGATGAAGCATTTCAAGCCCATACAATGTTCAGATAATTTTTGGATTTGCCCAAGCTGGTGTGAAACGCCCAACCCCAATGCTGTCAATTTAATGCTAGACCCCGGGCTCGCATTCGGTACCGGCACCCACCCAACCACATTTTTATGCTTAAAATGGATAGCGGAGCAGAACCTGCAAGATCAAAGTGTTATCGATTATGGCTGCGGCTCAGGAATACTCGGCATTGCCGCCCTACTTCTTGGCGCTCACACGGTTAGCGGAGTTGATATAGACCCCCAAGCACTCATCGCAACAGTGGAAAACATAAAGCGAAACAAACTTAGCCCTGAACGCTTCCCCGTTTATTTTCCAAACAAGAGCCCCGCTAAAGAGGTAGACTTTGTCTTTGCAAACATTCTCGCAGGCCCTCTTGTCGAGTTAGCGCCGACGTTAACAGCTTTAATAAAGCCAGGCGGTAAAATCTGTCTTTCAGGGATACTCAGCATTCAGAAACAAGCAATTGTTGACGCCTATTCAACAGTGATTAATATTGACTGTATCGACGAGCAAGAAAACTGGCTCTGTATTACCGGCACCAAACCTAGGAACGGCTCTTAATGGCTGACAATGTTACTCGCTGCCCCAAATGCGCAACATCATTTCGCATATCGGACGCACACCTAAGCTCCGCCAAAGGCTCGGTAAGATGCGGGTCATGCCTCTCCGTATTTGACGCAAAAAAGCACCTTATTCATTCTCAAGAAGAAAAAACTCATGAGGAGGAAATCACCTTCGAAGATGATGACGTTTTAATAAGCGACACAATGGAAATCGGCACTATAACCACGGCCAAGATCGATGATTCACTGGACCAGTTTGACGATGGAATGTTTGCCGGTGCCGACTCCGTCGAGTCAGAATTTAATCTTTTCGAGCGTGAAGCGCTTCACGATGATGATGACGATGACGTCCCCCAAGACGAATCTTGGGCACTTGACCTCCTAAACGACGATGAACCAGAAGCAGAACAACCCGAACCGTCAACAGAAGAAAGCCCTCAGTCAGACGAAAGCCACTCCTACCAAGAAGAAACGCCCAGTGAATTCCGTCAAAATAGCTTCCAGATCATCGAAGAGAAAACAGAACAATCATCATCTCAAACAGCCAAAGATCTATTTAACGAATATGATGATGTAGAAGTCGAAGAGTTCGACTATTCTGATAATTCACAGGTTTACGCTCAACCACTCTCATCGACTGGAACCGACTATCTCTCCGCCATTGAACCCGAACCGGTAGAGTTTGACTGGCACGGACAAACTAAATTTTGGCAGTCTCGCACCTTTTGGGCCTGTCTATCTCTTCTCGCCGGTGTAATTTTACTAGGGCAAATTGCCTGGATAAAAATGCCGACTCTCAGCCTTATAGAGCCCTACCGCGGTTATTACGCACAGATATGCCAGTCATTTTCCTGCACGCTTCCGGAGCTCATCGATAGAAGTAAAATTCGCTCAGCGAACTTAATAGTAAGATCTCACCCCAAAGTTCCAAATGCACTGATTGTCGATGCCGTTATTCAAAATACGGCTCAATTTGAACAAACCTTCCCTGTTCTCGACGTCGTATTTACAGACAGTCGCGATAAAGTGGTTTCCGCTCGCCGCCTAACTCCCAGCGAATACCTAGGGGGGGAGCTTTCAGGCCGAAAAAACATGCCCAAATTGCAACCTATCCACATTGCTATCGAAATCGCCGACCCAGGTGAAGAAGCAACCGGGTATAAAATCCTTATCGTCAACTAATCGGAATGCACTCAAATAGGTCATTACACCCCCATTGAGCCAATATCGCTTCAATCATTATTACTTATTCCAATATTTACAGCTGAACAGTATGTACTGTGTCATATTTTTATAAAATTGTTAACTTTTTGATCAATCTGCTTAAAATATACATTCCAAAAGACGAAAACACACGTTATTATAGCGACCGTTTTTGGGTGGGGACCCAAGCATTAAATCAGCTAACAAACTGACCTAAAATGACCAACTAGTGAGTGGTTAGAGACTATAAAGTCTAGGGAATGTTGATCCAAGACTGATTAAATTTGAGCTTTTTCAGTGTTGACCGTGCTGTACATCAAATTGGGGAGTGTTTTTTGTTTACCATTGGGCCTTACGCCATCGATAGCCAGGTGCTTTTAGCCCCTATGGCTGGTGTAACTGACTTACCATTTCGAAAAATCTGCCAAAAATTAGGGGCAGGTTTAACCACATCCGAAATGATCACGAGCGATGTTACGTTGTGGAACAGTAGCAAGAGCCTCTGCCGCCTGGTGAATGACAAATCCAGCAAAATTCCCAATAGTGTTCAAATTGCCGGTTCGGACCCGGCTCTTATGGCGCAAGCTGCACAACATGCTGTGTCATTGGGCGCTCAAATTATTGATATTAATATGGGATGCCCAGCCAAAAAAGTCTGCAAAAAGCTCGCGGGTTCAGCATTACTCAAAGATGAAAAGCTTGTAGCAGAAATACTAGCCAGCGTTGTTCAAGGTGTTGATGTACCCGTCACGCTAAAAACGCGAACAGGCTGGGATACAGACAACCGCAATGGCGTGACGATCGCCAAAATAGCGGAGAATGCAGGTATAGCAGCAATCGCAGTTCATGGCAGAACGCGAGCTTGCCGATTCCACGGAGAAGCGGAATACGACAACATTGCCAAGATTGTTCGCAATGTGTCTATTCCAGTTATCGCTAATGGAGACATAAATTCTCCAGAAAAAGCAAAGTTCGTGCTGGATTACACAAAAGCAAAAGCTGTAATGCTGGGAAGAGCCTCTTTTGGCAACCCTTGGCTTTTTACTCAAGTATCAAATTTTTTGGACCAGGGGGTTTCTGGACCACTACCGAAGGAACACACAATAATACAAATCATGGAGGAGCACTTTAAGGACCTATACAAACATTATGGTGACGTCAAAGGGGTTCGTATCGCACGAAAACACTTTGCATGGTACTGCCAACAACATCTCGGCAATACCGTTACCAGCATTCAAGACTTTTATAAACTAAACACCATTCAATCACAATTAGATGCCGTCCAATCTTTACTTAAACGGCCACACCAAAACGAGGAAAAAGTAGCATGAACACTGCGGATACGCTTCTAAATGATCGCACCAAAGAACTTGGCTCACAACAACAGGCACCAGGCCAAGATTCTTATAGCGCTCCACAAGACCAATCTCTTCGCGATTGCGTAGAAAAAGCCGTAAGCAATTACTTTCAACACCTCGATGGACAGGATGTAACTGATGTCTACGAGATGGTACAGGCTGAAGTAGAAGCTCCTATGCTTGAAGTTGTGATGAAATATACTCGCCACAACCAAACTAAAGCAGCAAATGTTCTCGGCTTAAACCGAGGCACATTGCGCAAAAAGTTGAAGCAATACGGCTTACTATAGTTTGTAACACCCTATGAGGCTGCACAATTTCGCAGCCCGTATTTGCGGCACCATATTAGTTCAATTGCAATCGACTTGGTCTATTCGTAGATCAAAGTCTGTTCAATCATAGTTATCCACGGCTCTCTATGTGTCGTGTACGTGGTTAGCTGAGACTTTCGACCGCATCGAAAACTCAGCTAAACACTTAAATCCAAACCTTCTTATTCTGAACCAAACCTTCTCATTCCGAATAAGTCACTGCAGGAATTTTCAAAAAATGACATCGACTGAAAAATTAGTCAGAGTCAAACGCGCTCTTATTAGCGTCTCAGACAAAACGGGCATTGTAGAATTCGCTCAGCAACTAACCGCGCTGGATATCGAAATTCTATCTACCGGCGGCACATTTCGCTTACTGAAAGAAAGCGGCATCCCAGCCATCGAGATCTCAGACTACACCGGTTTTCCTGAGATGATGGACGGACGAGTTAAGACTTTGCACCCTAAAGTTCACGGTGGAATTTTAGGTCGTCGCGGCACCGACGACGAAATCATGAAAGCTCATGACATTCAAGAAATTGACATGGTTGTCGTGAATCTTTACCCATTTGAAAATACCATTGCCAACCCAGATTGTGACTTAGCCACTGCCATTGAAAACATTGATATTGGTGGCCCGACAATGGTTCGTGCAGCGGCTAAAAACTATAACGACGTTGCAATTGTCGTCAATGCGTCCGACTATATGACCGTCATAGAAGAAATGACCGAGCATACAGGTGCGCTTGCCCTATCAACACGTTTCGACTTATCGGTTAAAGCATTTGAGCACACCTCATCCTATGACGGTGCCATTGCGAATTATCTGGGTAAAAAAGTTAAGCAAGGCGACGAAAATTTCGCTCGTACATTTAACCTCCAGTTCGAGAAGAAGCAAACGCTTCGCTACGGTGAAAACCCTCATCAAAACGCGGCATTTTATGTGGAAAGTACGCTTTCTGAAGCAAGCGTCGCAACCGCCAAGCAAATTCAAGGCAAAGCCCTCTCGTTCAACAATATTGCAGATACAGATGCTGCGTTAGAAACCGTAAAACAATTTACAGCCCCAACCTGTGTCATCGTTAAGCATGCGAACCCTTGTGGCGTCGCTCAAGCCGAAACACTGCTGGAAGCATACGAGAAAGCATTTGCAACTGACCCCGAGTCTTCATTCGGCGGAATTATCGCTTTCAACGGTGAACTTGACGCTGCTACAGCCCAAGCCATTGTCGATAAGCAATTTGTTGAAGTCATTATCGCTCCGTCTATATCAACAGAAGCCATTTCTATCGTCGAAGCGAAAAAGAACGTTCGCTTGCTTGAGTGCGGATCATGGAAAAAAGACACGGCACCGAAGCTTGACTACAAGCGCGTTAACGGCGGTCTACTCGTGCAAGACAGTGATCAAGGCTCCATCACTCTCGAAGACTTAAAAGTTGTTACCAAAGTCGCGCCAACAGATGCCCAGTTGCAAGACCTTCTCTTCGCATGGAAAGTCGGCAAAATGGTCAAATCCAATGCCATTATCTACGCAAAAGACGGGCAAACAATTGGTGTCGGCGCAGGCCAAATGAGCCGCATCAACTCAGCTCGTATCGCCGGGATTAAAGCAGAGCATGCAGGCTTAGAGGTCCAAGGCTCCGTAATGGCATCTGATGCTTTCTTTCCGTTTCGCGACGGCTTAGATAACGCGGCAGCAGCAGGAATTAGTGCAGTTATTCAGCCCGGCGGCTCGATGCGTGATGAAGAAGTCATCGCAGCAGCAGACGAGCATGGAATCGCCATGGTATTCACCGGCATGCGTCATTTCCGTCACTAAGCACTAAGTTAAGGTAAATATCATCATGAAAATACTTGTGATAGGCAGCGGCGGTCGCGAACACGCCCTAGCTTGGAAAGCGGCGCAAAACGAGGCCGTTGAAACGGTCTTTGTTGCCCCCGGAAATGCGGGTACAGCTCTAGAAGCGAAATTAGAAAACCTAGCAATTGATGTTATGGATTTCTCCGGATTAGCGGATTTTGCAGAAAAGAATAATGTCGAGCTTACCATTGTCGGGCCCGAAGCCCCTTTGGTTGAAGGTATCGTTAATTACTTTAATGAACGTAAGCTCAAATGTTTTGGGCCATCGAAAGGTGCCGCTCAACTAGAAGGCTCGAAATCCTTTACGAAGGATTTTTGTGTTCGTCACAATATTCCCACCGGGGCTTACCAGACCTTCACAGATGTTAACGACGCCCTAGACTACGTACGTAAAGTCGGTGCTCCCATCGTCATCAAGGCCGATGGTTTAGCCGCTGGTAAAGGCGTCATTGTCGCTGAAAACTTGGCAACGGCCGAAAGCGCTATCGAAGATATGCTATCGGGCAATGTCTTTGGCGAGGCAGGTTGTCGTGTCGTGGTTGAGGAATTTCTAGCGGGCGAAGAGGCAAGTTTTATCGTCATTGCCGACGGTGATAACGTATTGCCAATGGCCACGAGCCAAGATCATAAACGGGTTGGCGACGGAGATACTGGGCCAAACACGGGCGGAATGGGGGCATACTCTCCCGCTCCCGTTGTAACCCCAGAAGTTTACGAACGCGTAATGAAAGAAGTCATCATTCCAACGATTGAAGGTATGAAATCCGAAGGAAATGATTACACAGGCTTTTTGTATGCAGGGCTAATGATCGATAACGATGGAACCCCCAGAGTTATCGAATACAACTGCCGTTTCGGAGACCCAGAAACGCAACCTATTATGATGCGCCTACAGTCAGACTTATCAGAATTGTGCTTAGCGGCAATTGATGGAAGTCTTGATAAAACAAATGCAAAATGGGATGAGCGTCCTGCTGTTGGCATTGTTCTAGCGGCGGGCGGTTACCCCGCTATCTACGAAAAAGGTAAGGTCATCTCTGGGCTCGGTGGTGATCAAGAAAGTCCTAACGCAAAAATCTTTCATGCTGGCACAAAGCTCGACGGTGAGAATGTCGTCACTAGTGGTGGGCGTGTACTTTGCGCAACAGCTTTAGGGGAGTCGATTACTGAAGCGCAACAAAATGCTTATGCGCTAGCAGAGACTATTGACTGGGATGCTCTTTTCTACAGAAAAGACATTGCATACAGGGCTATTGCTCGCGAAGCCAGCTAGCTTGCCCACCAACTCCGCTAGAAAAGCTAATGAGTGCCGACTCAGAAAGAGAAGCCTGGCTAGGCACTAATTAGCAAATACCGCTCGCTCCTTAGCCCAACTGCGTAATTCATTGATGCGCTCAGCCATTACAACGGACAATGGCTGAGTTTTATGGATAGCGTTTGCAACATGAGTTTGGGTAACCGCTTCTTCACGAGCTGACGCTGAATATGTTGCGCTCACAACGGCCTGCTCAATCTCAGCACCAGTAAACCCTTCCGTCACATCAGCAAGTACGCCAAGATCAAAACATTCTAGCTCTAAGCCGCGCCTTTTCAAATGAATTCTAAATATCATCGTACGTGTTATTTGATCGGGTAAATCGACAAAAAAGATTTCATCAAAGCGGCCTTTACGCATCAGCTCAGGAGGTAGAACGCTGATATCATTGCTCGTCGCCACTAAAAACACTTTGCTCTTTCGCTCTGACATCCACGTCAATAATGTCCCTAACAAACGTTTACTAGTGGCATTATCAGAACCTTCCTGAGACATGCCTTTTTCAACTTCATCCATCCACAGTACGCAGGGTGACATCAGGTCCGCTAGCTTCAAGGCCTCACGTAAATTTTTCTCAGTTTCGCCAACATACTTATTAAACAAGGCGCCCATGTCCAGCCTCAAAAGCGGTAAGCCCCAAACCCCCGCAATCGATTTTGCGGCTAAACTCTTCCCTCCGCCCTGAACGCCAAAGAGTAAAACCCCTTTTGGCGCATCCAAATGCTTACCCCCGCCAGCGTCAGTATCCTTGGTGACCATATGCCGACGATCTTCCAACCATTTTTTTAGCGTATTTAAGCCGCCGACTTCACGTAAATGTGCGGAGCTAAACTCGAAGTGAAGCACGCCTTCCATATCCATAAGTTCAAACTTACGACGAGCCAGCTCTGGCAAATCCGACTCAGTAATCGCGCCATCATCGGCTATTGCCCCATGAGCCAAGCGTCTCACATCTTGATGAGGCAAGCCCTTCAGGTTCCCGACGAGCTTCTGCAAAGTAAGACTATCGGTTTTAATTCTCGACTTGTTGTTACTGCCTGCCCACACCCTAGCCTCCTCTCGAATAATTGCCAAAATCTCATCTTCTGATGGCATCGAAAGACTCACGGAAGCGGCGTAACGAGAAAGTTCTGGAGGAAGAGAGAGTTGATGACTGACCAAAACGACTTTATGGCCAGCGAGGCTAAAAACAATATCCTTTAAAAAGCGAACATTTTTTGCTTCGTCCAGAAATGGGTGGAAATCACACAACACAAAAGCGCTTTTTTCTTCGCAGCTTTTAATATGCTTAAGCACAGACTCAGGCTCGACAAGCGATTCTTTAGCATTTAGGCTCAGCCCAAAACCCAAACTGGATAAACCCTCGGTTACAGACCAACGCCAAGCAGGAATCTTTTCGTATTGAAACAAGCTCTCTAAGAGCGAAAGCGCTCTCAACTCATCATATGTTTCAATTACAACCAACGAAACCTTTGCATTGAGTATTAGTCTTAAGTCATTATTATTCATGTGCGAAAATACCAATAGTTAGTGCCCGTCCAGAAATGGCTCGTCGCGAGGGGCAATAAAAGCTCTTAGATTTGCGTCACCACATGTGGGCGTTTGCTTATTGCAAACAACTACATGTGGTGGTGCAAAGATGAGCGTTTTTATTTATCCGCAGCAGGGCCTATTTCGGGATGGGCACTAGTTAGCTGTAGCTATCACTTTATTTAAGTCCACAGACCTAAGCAATACCATGACAAAACAAACAGAACGACATTTAAGCTTCATTGACCTAGCAATATGCGGTATCGACACTGCATTAAGAAGCCTTTCTACACGAGCCAACCACGCAAAACGGCCCACTCCCAAAGCTGAAAGCTCAGAAAAGACTACGCTAAGCGAAACAGAGTCAAAACATTCCGCTGGGCTTATGCGGGTTAACCATACAGGGGAAGTCTGCGCCCAAGCGCTCTACCAAGGACAAGCCCTCACAGCAAAGCTACCGGAAATTCGGCAAGAGATGGCCCACGCTGCCGAAGAAGAAATTGATCACTTGGTTTGGTGCGAAAAAAGACTCGAAAACCTCAATAGCCGTCCCAGCTTACTCAACCCGATTTGGTATTCTCTCTCGTTTGGCATTGGAGCAACAGCGGGCCTCATCAGCGATAAAGTAAGCTTGGGCTTTGTTGCCGCAACCGAAGAACAGGTATGCAAACACCTGTCTCACCACCTAAAAAGCCTACCGGAAACAGATTTAGAATCAAAAGCCATCGTAGAGCAAATGCTGATTGATGAAGAGAGGCACGGTCATATGGCACTCCAAGCCGGAGGCTACAACTTCCCCGCTCCAATCAAGTCGGGAATGTCAGCAATGTCTAAAGTAATGACCGAGCTGGCCTACAGGATTTGACCTAATCAGAGAAAAGATAGAGAGAAAAGAGAAATAGAGAAAAAAGACGAGCTGCCTCTACATCAACGTAGGAGGCAACACATTAAAGAAATAACAATTAGAGAACGGCTAAACGCCAACAATCTCATAACTGTGAATCAGCTCAACACCCGCTTTTTCGAACATAATGGAAGCTGAACAATACTTCTCTGCCGATAACTTAACAGCACGAGCCACCTGCGACTCCTTCAGACCGTCACCAGATACAATAAACTTCATACTGATTTTATTAAACACAGAAGGCACGGCATCAGCTCTTTCGGCGCCTAATTCAACCTTGCAGTCGGTAACTTTTTGCCGAGACTTTTGCAATATCGACATAACATCAAAGGAAGCACAGCCGCCAAGCCCCAGCAAAAGCATTTCCATTGGTCTAACACCTTTGTTTTGCCCTCCATGATCAGGTGGACCATCCATGATGACTGAGTGACCACTGCCCGACTTCCCCTCAAATGACACTCCGTCTAACCAACTAACTATTGCTTGCATACTGAACCCCAATGACTGTATCTGTCTAATTCGAGGAGATTAACACAGCTCGGAGTTTTTACTAATGCTAATCCATCTCGCAAATAATACAGAGGGGTGTGGTGCATTATCTCTCTTAGGGGTTATACTCGAACAGTAGACGGATGAATTCTAATAATAGAGGTTTCTACATTGGTTCCTGTTTCACTTACTCGCCATATCGAAAACGCAGACGAATTTCTAAGTCATTGCCATAGACGTCGCTACCCTGCAAAAAGCACGCTTATATACGCAGGAGACAAAAGTGACTCGCTCTATTACATAATCAAAGGTTCGGTCACCGTCTTAATTGAAGACGAAGAAGGCCGAGAGATGATTGTCGCCTACCTTAACGATGGTGATTTTTTCGGTGAAATGGGCTTGTTTGACGAACAAGACAATCGAAGCGCATGGGTGAGAGCTAAATGCGAATGTGAAATCGGCGAAATTTCATACACCAAGTTTAATGAAATTTCCGAATTGCACCCAGAGTTCTTGTTCTCACTCGGCTCCCAAATGGCGAGACGACTCAGGAATACAACCCGGAAAGTTGGTGATTTAGCCTTCTTGGATGTAACAGGCAGGGTCGCAAGAACATTGCTGGACCTGTGTAAAGAGCCTGACGCAATGACTCATCCAGACGGAATGCAGATTAAAATCACCCGCCAAGAAATTGGTCGAATTGTAGGCTGCTCCCGCGAGATGGTAGGTCGAGTTCTGAAAACCCTAGAAGACCAGGGTTTAGTTTCCGTAAAAGGAAAAACTATGGTGGTATACGGAACACGTTAACCGATTTCCCCAAAAGAATATCGGTCAACGCAAAATCTTAGCCTCCCACAAAAATCAATTTATATTTTTCTAAAAGAATAGCTCTCTAAGCTTGGCGCCCGGATCGGGGTGCCTCATAAACGACTCCCCAACTAAAAACCCATTCACATTATTCTTACGCATCAGCTCAACATCCTGCTGGCCGTGAATACCGCTTTCCGTTATAATAATTTTATCATCAGGAATATTGGTCATAAGCGATAACGTCGTGTCCAAGCTAACTTCAAAGCTATGCAAATCTCGATTATTGATTCCTAACAAACGGTTTGGAAGCTCCAAAGCCAAATCTAACTCGCTTTGGTTATGTACCTCAACTAACACGTCCAACCCGATTTCGAGAGCAACCTCATTGAGATCAATTAACTGTGTTTTATCTAATGCAGCAACAATTAACAAAATACAATCGGCCCCTAGCACTTTAGATTCATATATCTGGTATTCATCAACCATAAAGTCTTTTCGTATCACAGGCAAACTAACGGCTTCACGTGAGCGCTGCAAATATTCATCAGCCCCCTGGAAAAAATCAACATCCGTTAATACCGATAAGCACGCAGCCCCACCCGCCTCATAACTTTTGGCAATTTCGGGTGCATTAAAATCTTCGCGGATGACACCTTTACTCGGCGATGCTTTTTTAACCTCGGCAATAACCGCAGGCAAGCCTTGCTCAATTTTATTCTCTATAGCCTTAACAAAACCACGTCCGGGCTCAAGCCCCACTGAAGCAGACTTAAGCGCTGACAAGCTATTTTGGTTTTTGCGTTCCGCAATCTCTTCATGCTTACGCGCGATAATTTTTTTTAATATATCCGGTGTTCCCGTCACAACTGTCTCTCTCAATTAATTCGCTACGGATGTAAATTCTATAAGTTCTTTCAGTTTTTCTTTTGCTGCTCCACTGCCAATAGCATCTTCAGCCATTGAAATACCATTCGCTAGTGAATCAGTAAGGCCTGAAACATAAATCGCGGCACCAGCATTAATCGCCACAATATCTCGAGCCTTTTCAAAGTCCGGTCCTTCTCGCTTAGAAAATACGCCATCAATTAGATTCAGTGATTGCTCGGCGCTATCCACACTTAAGCCAGACAAGTCAGCGTGAGCCAAGGAATAATCCTGGGGGTCAATTTTATACTCTTGTATCTCGCCATCACGCAACTCCGCAACAAACGTCGACGACGCAACTGAAATTTCATCAAGCCCATCTTCTGCATGAACCACCATCACATGCTGGCTCCCCAATCGCTGTAAAACTTCTGCCATAGGACGGCAAAGGTCTCGATCAAAAACCCCCAGCACCTGACGCTTTACGCCGGCCGGATTAGTGATAGGGCCTAACATATTAAAAATGGTGCGCAATCCTAGCTCACGCCGAGGCCCAATCGCATGCTTCATAGCTCCGTGATGCGCAGGAGCAAACATAAAACCCACACCAACGTGCTCAACAGCTCGAGCAACTTGCTCTGGAGTTGCAGACAAATTCACACCCGCTTGCTCTAACACATCAGCACTACCGGTAGAGCTGGATACAGAGCGATTACCATGTTTCGCCACATGCCCACCTGCAGCAGCCACAACAAAGGCCGAAGCAGTGGATACGTTGAATAAGTTTGCCCCATCACCACCAGTTCCGCAGGTATCCACCATAAATTCAACATCAATAGACACGGGAGTTGCGAGCTCTCGCATTACCTGGGCAGCTCCGCTGACTTCATCTATCGTCTCCCCCTTCATTCTCAAGGCAACGAGAAACGCGCCCACTTGCGCAGGAGTTGCCTCTCCAGTCATGATTTCCTTCATTACAGCATGCATTTCAACCTGCTCAAGATCTTGCTTTTCTACAACTTTGGACAAAGCATCACGAATATTCATATGATTCTCTTTAAATTTAATAACGTTAAAGATCTACAAAATTTTTAAGTAGCTGGTGACCACTTTCACTCAAGATAGACTCAGGGTGGAATTGAACACCGAAGGATGGATACTGCCGGTGACGCAGTCCCATAATTTCATCAGTTTTCCCGGATTCTTTTTCAGTCCAAGCAGTTATCTCAAGCTGTGAAGGCAGGCTTTGCCCATCAACAACAAGGGAATGATAACGAGTGGCTAAAAATGGACTGTCAATCTGTTGAAACAGCCCCTTGGAATCATGATGCACCTTAGATGTCTTTCCATGCATTACGCTGCCGGCCAATATCACCTTGCCACCATAGGCCTGAGCCAAACACTGATGACCAAGGCAAACCCCCAAAATAGGAATGCTGCTGGAAAAATTTCTCACTACTGCCAGCGAAATGCCAGCATCCTCCGGCGTACCAGGGCCAGGGGAAAGCACAATTTTATCCGGTCTAATGGTGTCGATATATGAAGGCGTAATCTCATCGTTTCGAACAAGGCGTACTTCAGCCCCCAACTCCCTCAAATACTGCACGATGTTGTACGTAAACGAGTCATAGTTATCGATCATCAACAACATAACAATTCCGGAATATCAGGTTTGGAGCATTATAACCGTGAGGTGATGAGCCGCAACCAAAGCTGAATTATATTTCATCAAACCAGGAAAAATCTGTCGACTTTTTTTACAGAACCGCTTAGATCAAGCTTTTTACTCACTAGCCTCACTTATAATAAAGCGGCATAAGACGCCAGCATGATTTTATGGACGAATATAGCGACTTATAGGCACAGCTTGAGCCACAGAGCATATTCATCGACCAGCACTTATGTTACTTTCGTACCCCAAGGTAACAAACTGAGCGCACTAGTTGCGTAAATACTCCATCAACGGTACAAATTTTGCACCAGTACCTGATAGATTTAAGTTTCTTATTAAATCGCGCAAAAACCAAGCGATAGCGGCATGCGATCTGCACGATACAAACTAGAGTTATAACGTTAATGGCTACTGAAAATCCAACCAGCCACTTAGAGCTGGTAAAGGGTAATACTGAAACGAAACGAGTGAGTTCTCCTGGTGTGTTAAAACACATCGAAGACAATTCGCTTAGCTCTAGCCGGCAACTGATGGAACACATGTTTTCGGCGACAGATGATCTTTTTTACGAGCTTTCAAAACGCGCGTCTAGCAATAATGAGCAAAATCTTTATTTCGAATCCATGCGCGAGATTCGAGTCAAAAAAGAAGGTCTAATCAGTAGTTTTTTACAAAAACTTAGCTCAGATTTTGAAAGCCTAGTAACTCCCGCTCGATTCGCACCAAAAACACAGTCTCCCAACCCCAATGAAGAGGTTAATCTTTCAATCGTTGAAGGCGATGATCTCGAAATGGAGCTCGCGCTTAAAAACATGTCGAGCCGAGCGCGAGAATCCTATAAAACTGACATTTATGAACTGTCTATTCGCCTCGACCACCTACTTTTGCAAGCCACCGTAACAGAGGACAACAACCCTCTCGACCCCTGTCAAATTGCAAAAGCATTTGTACAATCGTGTAACGACAACCTAAAAATCAGCATCAAAACCCGGCTTATTCTGTTCAAGCTATTTGAAAAACACATGCTGAAACAGCTCGGGCATATATATTCCGACGCGAACCAACTGCTCATTGAAACGGGTATTCTGCCAAAGGTCCCCAAGAACCTTATTAAAAACGCGACCCAGACAAGACCGGCCGCACAAGATCTATCGGATACCCAATCGACTCCAGCTATCGATACAAGGACACCATCCCACGGCACAGCTCACCCACATAGCGAACGTACTATTTCGCTCTCTCCAGAAATGCTTGCATCACTCATGTCAGCCATTCGAGGAACAGGGCATGCTAAGGCGCCTTATTACTCCTACTCAAGCAACCCGGGCCCTGCTTTAGCAACAACAGATTTGGCTTCTAGCCTCACATCAAAACAACCTGTTGTTGACCATAAAATTGCTCGATCTGAGCCAAAAGTGGTCCTGCGAGATCTAGTTAACGAATTGTTAGCCAAAAATAACCCAACGACGCCTAACTCTCTCGGACAAACAGACGAAGACACCATCAATCTCGTGGCGATGTTTTTCGATAAAATATTGGAAGACCAAGATTTGCCATTGATAGTGCAATCATTGGTATGCCGACTTCAAATCCCAATACTTAAAGTAGCCTTAAAAGACAGAAACTTCTTATCAAACAATGATCATCCTGCGCGCCTGCTCATTAATACCATCACCAAAGCTGGCATTCAATTCGATGAAAGTAAAGCCTTGGAGAGAGACCCCCTCTATCGAGCGATCGTAGATGGCGTACAAACCATCAACCGTCAATATTCCTTGGATGCCAGTATATTTGCAGATATACAATCAGGGCTTGAGGACTTATTACGAAAAGAATCCCGAAAATCTTCAATAGTAGAAAATCGTACAGCCCAAACAGAAATGGGCAAAGCGAAAATTCGAAATGCAAAATCCTTCGCGCAAACAACACTTTTCGAAAAGTTAAAAGACGAAAAGCTACCATCTCCTATCAGCGAATTCCTTACAAACACCTGGCTACAAGTTCTCGTTATCACCTTCATTAAAGAAGGAAAAGAAGGCGCGCTTTGGGTGGAAAATGAGCAATTAGTCTCAGATTTAGTATGGCTGTGTAAATCGCATAACGATGAACGCTCCAAAGCCCGCGCTCAACGATTGAAACCCGAGATTTTAGGCCGTATAGAAAAAGGGCTTGAGCTGGCAATCGACAACTCTGCAACACGTGCAAGCCGAATAGAACAAATTGAAAACACCATTGACTCTATCGTCGAAAAACATGGGGCTCAAGACGTTGAATTTCGTAAACTTGATCAAAATCAAAAAGAGAATTTAGGCAAAGCCGACGGCGTTGAAAAGACGTGGGATGAAATGACCGCTCTAGAGCGTCAACAATCAAAATACGAAGAGCTTTCCAGCAAATTCTATATTGAGGCAAAAGAGATTCAAGAAGGTGCTTGGATAGAGTTTCAAGAAGAAAACGGCAAAATAAACCGCTGTAAACTCAGCAAGAAAATTGATGCCGACACCTACTTGTTCGTTAATCGCTTTGGCTTTAAGACCTTACAACGCTCTAGACGTGAACTGGCTTACGATATGCAGTTTAAGAAAGCAAAAGTTCTTAATAGCACCCCGGTTTTCGATCGCATTCTTGACGGGATTATTTCTCACTTCCAAGAAGCCTAATAAACCGCTATTGCTCGCAAGCCTCTGAAAAGAGGCCCAATAAATTTTGAGTAGCGTTCAAAATGAGCGCCCCCAGAAAACCATTTTCAAAACACCTCAACCTTATGAGAAAGTAGTGCAGTCTAGCGCTTAACCCAGCGGCTCTGTCCTGCCGATCAGTCCCTGCGTGAGTACTGTGAATAGCCGTCGCCCTTAGTTATACTCTAGCCACAGTCACCAGAATCTAGTGGACCTATGGAATTTAGCAGTGTAACCGAGGTTGCTTTTTTCAGCGCCTCTATATTATCTCTCGTCCTCACCATAGCATTCATATACCAAGCATCCAAAAAACGAATGCTGTGGGTAATGGCCCTAGCTGCCCTTGGGCATACCTGCTGGTTACTGACCACAGCAACACAAAATTGGCTATCGCAAGACGGGCTCAGTTTATTGTTACTCGTAGAGTCCGCTCACTACATACTCTGGCTAATCGCCATAAACCTCACAACCGAAAAAATTTGCGTTAAACGCCTGCCCAAATCTTTTAAACTGGGGATTTACGCGGTCTGTGCCGTAGGGTTCGGAGCAGCACTCTTTCATTATAAAACGGGAACGATGGCTGCGTTCGAACAAAAAATTATAATATGGCAAGGCATCGCATTCTCAGTCCTGAATCTATTAAGCCTAGAGCAACTATACCGCAACAATGCCCAATACCGTTTTTATAAACTTCTATGCCTGGCTCTTTCGATAATATTTGTATTCGATGCCTACCTGTTTACCCAACACCTGGTTTTCTCTAAGCTTGATTCTGATTTATGGCAAGCACGCGCGGCAGTCTCAATGGCTGCGAGCTTATTACTAGTCCTCGGTGTGGCAATCATGGCTCAACCAAGCCAACAAGCAGCCAAGCTGACATTCTCTCGGCCTGTTATTTTTTACACCACCTCGTTGACATTAGCCGGCGCCCTCCTCACTACGCTATCCATCGGCGGGTACTATGTACAGTTGTACGGAGGGGACTGGGGCACAGTGATTTATACATTGTTATCCTTCTCAGGGCTCTTTTTTATAGGTTTTGTATTTTCGTCATCTAAACTGCGTAAAAACCTCAGCGTAACAATCAATAAACACCTGTTTAGCTACAAATACGACTATCGTAACGAGTGGCTTAAGTTCATCAATCAATTATCACAACCTACGTCCCCTGCCGACACCACATCACGTGTTATTAGTGTCGCATGCGATTTATTTGATTGTGATGGTGGAGCTCTTTGGTTGAAGCGTTCAAAAGTACTGGTACCTGTCAGGCAAATTCATACGCAGTTTGATATTTCTGAAGCCTTCGAGCCAGAAACAAGTCCCTTCTGCGAAGGGTTAAGAAATGAATGGATATTTACGCCCAACTCTCCCAGTCATGACCTTAACCATAACAACCAAGACCTCCCTCCTTGGATGGCGAATAACGCAGATGCTTGGCTAGTCTTCCCTCTACTCACAGAGCAAGACTTGGTCGGCTTTATGGTTCTTACATCAAATAAAGAGCACATGCCAATAAGCTGGGAAGATTTAGATCTCGCGAAAACCATTGGTCGACAAATTGCCAGCTACATAGCTCGGCACGAACAAGCGGAGCTTCTTGCCGAATCTCGACAATTTGACGCATTTAACAAGCTCTCTGCTTTTGTTATGCACGATTTAAAAAACTTGATTGCACAGCAATCTCTAGTTGTAAAGAATGCAGAAAAGCACAAAGACAACCCTGCTTTTATCGAAGACGCGATACAAACCATCAAAAACTCCGTCGATAGAATGAACAATCTATTAAGGAAGCTCCAGCGTAGCGAAAATGAAGATGAGGAGATAAAAACGCTCAATTTAAAAGACGTCTTTATTGAGACAATTAAGCGTTGCCAAAAACGTCAGCCGGCACCAACGCTCGTACCCTTCAACGAAGATATTAAGGTAAAAGCAGATTTCGACAGTTTGGTTATGGTGTTCACCCATATTATCCACAACGCGCAGGACGCAACGTCCAATCACGGGTTTGTCGATATAAGTACAAATCTGGATGCCAATACCGTCACTGTGATAATCGAAGATAATGGCTCAGGAATGAGCACTGAGTTTATCCATACCAAACTCTTCAAGCCCTTCGAAACCACAAAGTCAGGACAAGGAATGGGAGTTGGAGTCTATCAAGCCAGAGAGTATATTCAGAGTATTAATGGCAACATCAAAGTAGAAAGCTCGCTTGGTGAGGGTTCCACGTTTATACTCACTTTCCCTGCATTAGCCAGTGCTTTTTGACACATTTATGGATCATTTCAGAAAACCGCTATGAGTAAATCAAATAAAGAAAAACTCTTAATTGTTGAAGATGACATTGGGCTTCAAAGCCAATTGCGCTGGCATTTCGATCAATACGAAGTCATCATCGCCAGTAACCGCGAAGATGCCGTAGCTGCGATCCGCCTGCACGAACCCCCCATCGTCCTCCAAGACCTTGGGCTACCACCAGATGACGAAGGAGTAGATGAAGGTTTTCGCTGTATTCGAGAAATTTCAAACCTGTCCCCCTCCACTAAAATCATCGTCATGACCGGTAATGCTGATTATGAAAATGCGGTGCGAGCCGTGGCTATGGGTGCCTACGATTTTTACCAAAAGCCGGTAAACCCAGAAACCCTAGATCTAATATTGCAACGCGCTTATCATATTTTTAATTTAGAAAAACAACACCGACTTATTCAAGAACAACAGCAATCACCTCTCGATGGCATAATTGCCTGCGACCCCAAGATATTAAAAATATGCCGTACTATCGAAAAGCTCGCCCCTTCAGATGTGACGTGCACGATCACTGGAGAGAGTGGCACAGGTAAAGAAGTTCTGGCGCGAGCACTTCATGATTTAAGCCCACGTAAAAACAAGCGAATGGTCGCGATTAACTGCGCAGCAGTGCCCGAAAACCTAATGGAAAGCGAGCTGTTCGGTTATGAAAAAGGCGCCTTTACTGGAGCAAGTAAGCGAACAGTCGGCAAAGTCGAAACGGCTCAGGGCGGCACTCTTTTCCTCGACGAAATTGGGGACATGCCGCTTCTCTTACAAGCAAAATTATTGCGCTTTCTACAAGAACGGATCATTGAGCGTGTCGGCGGTCGAGAAGAAATTCCGGTCGATGTTCGTGTTGTTTGTGCAACCAACAAAAACCTTAAAGAAATGGTGGCAGAAGGCTCATTTAGAGAAGATCTGTATTACCGCATTTGCGAAATGGAAATTGATATTCCACCGCTCCGCGAACGCCAAGGCGATAAACTATTACTGGCCCGCCATTTTTTACGCCGCTTTATCGAGCAAAACAACGAAAGTATTCAAGGCTTTACACCTGAGGCTGTTGAGGCGATAGAAGCCTATGACTGGCCAGGGAATATTCGCGAGATGGAAAACCGCGTTAAGCGAAGTGTTGTAATGTGCGACGAAAAGCTTATTGCATCAGAGGATCTAGGGCTCGTTTCTGAGGGGGCTCTCAGCTTAAATCTTCGAGAAGTTAGATATAACGCAGAGCGAGCAGCCATATTGCGAGCGCTCACGATGACCGAGTATAATATTTCTGCAACGTCGAAACTACTCGGCGTCACCCGTCCAACACTTTATGACCTGATGAAAAAATACAACATTACTGTTGCCAACGAATAGACAAACCACAACAGTAAGTCTAAAACCATTAGTTATTAGGTCTTATACATTATTAAAGACAAGGCCAGCAATTCGATCTTCCCCAAGAATATCGATACTGGCTTTTACTTCTTCCTCATTAACCTTCCCATACGGCACCACTAAAACCACAAAATCGCATAACTGCGCCAAAATTCGTGCGTCTGCAGAAAAATCACCGACAGAAGGACTATCGATAATAATATAACGGTCTGGATAACGTGACTTTAGCTCACGTAAAAAAGATGCCATTTTACTAGATGACAGTTTTTCGGTTGCTCCATGGGTATTTTTACCTGCTGGCACAATACGCATCCTCTTAACTCCAGACGCGTATAAAATAAACTCGATGCCCATTTCTTGGATTGAGAGATAATCGGTTAACCCGAGGTTTGCTTCAGCACTTAGGAGTCCGTCAACAGAAGGGGAATAAAAATTGCAGTCCACTACCACTGAAGTTTTAGATTTGTCGAGCGCTATCGCCGCTGCTAAATTACTCGCAGTGTAAGATGCCCCTCCACGGGGTGATACAGAGGTCACCATGCAGACAAAATTTTCTCCCTCCGAACGCGCATAGACCTGCGTGCGTAACTCACGAAAAACCTTTAGAATTTTTTCATTCTCAGTGTCTTCGTGCAAAATCTTAAGATTGTCTAATTCGGCACCACTGAAATTATGCACTTCGGACATTTTGGCGATTTGCTGCTCGCTAAGTAACGTCAGATTTACATCCTTGGAAGAGTGTTTTTCGCGTGTTTCCATTATGTTTTTTTAGCCCTATTACCCAAGAGTTGAGAAATTAAAAATCGCTATTATTGAGGAACGCTACATTATGAGACGTCCCGTTTTAAAACAGA
This sequence comes from Agarilytica sp., assembly GCA_033852175.1. Classification (GTDB taxonomy): domain Bacteria; phylum Pseudomonadota; class Gammaproteobacteria; order Pseudomonadales; family Cellvibrionaceae; genus Agarilytica. The sequence continues at coordinate 65,701 of JAWSUY010000033.1, read as the reverse complement.
GAAATCACAGACGCTTTTATACCTGCTCAGATGAGCCGAAACCTCAAGGTTAAAGGAGTCGCTATGATTTAATCGACATTAAAGTTTCTTTCATGGTTGAAATCACTTGTTTGTAACTCTCAGCACCAAAGATTGCAGAGCCCGCAACAAAGGTATCCGCCCCCGCTTTACCAATCTCTTCGATATTATCAAGCGTTACACCGCCGTCTATCTCCAAGCGAGTTGAAAGCCCTTTCACGTCAATCATTTGTCTCGCCGCCGCAACTTTATCCAAGACATACGGCAAAAATTTCTGTCCGCCAAAGCCTGGGTTAACCGACATCAGCAATAGCATGTCCAGCTGATCCAATACGTGTTCAACATGACTGAGCGGGCTAGCAGGGTTTAGCACCATACCGGGCTTGCAGCCGTATTCCCGGATAAGTTTAATTGACCGATCAACATGACGAGAAGCTTCTGGATGAAACGTAATGTAGGTCGCACCTGCTTCAGCAAATTGAACAATCAAGTCATCAACTGGCTCAACCATTAAATGTACGTCTATTGGTGCTGTAACACCGTATTTTCTGAGAGCAGAACAAACCATAGGGCCAATGGTAAGATTAGGTACATAATGGTTGTCCATTACATCAAAATGGACAATATCGGCACCAGCTTCAAGCACCGCGTCAACTTCTGCTCCAAGTTGAGCGAAATCGGCCGATAATATAGAAGGCGCGATTTTAAATTCGTTAGGAGTCGACATGTAATTTACCTTTACCCTGGATTTAAAAGTTAGTCATTTTACTTGATGTGAGCATAGCAATGAATCATTTGATCACCTTTTCACAACTCTATTTACTCCTTCTACTGGCTTGGAACCCTGTATTCGCCCAAAATACGAATAATTCGATGGGTACAGAACAAGCCGCTCAAGCCCAAACCTCAATAAACATGGAGAGTAAATCGTTAGACCTCCTCACTAACGAAATGGAAGACCAAGATATAGAATGGCTGGAGGCTAACGGCGAAAAGTTCCTCGCCTTGTGGCAAGCAGACAAAACCGGCAACCCATTTGGAGCCGTTTTGATTCTCCACGGAGAAGGTCAATCCGTTGATGAGCCATACGAAATCAATGCTATACGAAACAACCTCAGCCATCACGGCTGGGCCACTCTCGCCATTAATCTTCCTCCTGTTGCTCACAGCACAGTTCCACCCCGGCCAACGGAAAAACCAGATAATAACAGTCCAAAAGTAACGCAGCCCGCCGTAAAAACACCAGCTACAACCATGAAATCCAGCCCTAAGATCAACCCAGAAAATGAAAGTGATAGCCGAATCACCTCAGCCATTTCCTTTTTGAAAGCCCAGGGCCAATACAACATTGTCATTGTCGGACACGGGCTAGGAGCAACACGAACGATGAAATATATTGATGATTTAACTTCCGGTCAAAATGCACCGGGAATGAGTTCGGGTAAAATCCAGCGCCCAATTAGAGCCGTCGTAATGGTCAGCGCAAGAAATCAAATCCCTCTAAGTAACAAGACATTAAATCACTTTTTTAATGACCCCAACCTTCCCATTTTGGATCTCTATTACGGGAATCATTTCTTAGACGACGTAGAGACGCGTCAGCGGACAAAGGCTGCACGGGCAAAAGGAATAGTCCACTACTATCAGTTAAAAGTTTTACGTCCAACTGACGCAGATGAATCATCTGAAAACCGTCTTACGCGAAGAATTCGAGGTTTTTTGAACAAACATGCGAAAGGAGTAGAAATTGAACGGAAATAGTTACACTGCAAAATAAAGATCGATCAATAGCATTTAAGGAAAGGTCTCCGACTCAGAGTTTCGCAGCCAACACATTTTTAATGTATTAGCACAATATTAGCCAGACAATACATGCGATCGCAACAAATCCAATCGCTCGGGAGTACCAACGTCCAGCCAATAGCCACAATAAAGCTCTCCCGACAATCGATTCTTCGCGATCGCCCAATCAAATACTTCACGCAGGGGAAAGGCTTCACGACATTTGGGGTATTCAGTAATTAAGGAAGGGGACAAAATACTAACACCACTGAAGGTATAGCTATCTAGGGACGCATCCGGCACCCGGACTCGCCCATTGTCTAGAGCAAAATCTCCGGATCTTTTATGGGCTGGGTTATCAACAAAAACTAAATGACCGCCGCCATCCTGCACCCTAGACATACGACTGAGAAAGTCACCGAAATCCAAATCCATCCACACATCCCCGTTAACGAGTAAAAAAGGATCCTCACCCAGCAAACTAGATGCGTGCGCGATCGCCCCAGCGGTTTCCAACGCCGCTGGCTCGTGGGAAAATTTTACGGAAGCCCCAAATTGAGAGCCATCGCCAACATGTTCAACTATTAAATGCCCTAAATAAGCTGTATTTATAATGATCTCTCGAATACCGGCAGCAACAAGTTTCGTAATTTGTCGATCAAGCAAGGTTTCCGCGCCTACAGAAAGTAGGGGCTTAGGTAAGCGGTCGGTCAGCGGACGCATACGTTCGCCCCGGCCTGCCGCCAAAATAAAGGCTTTATCTAACCTTGTCATATATTCCTCAATTACTATTAACGCGGCTATTGTTTAAGCGACTAGACCAACCCTGCTGGTCAATAAGCGGCACTAAAACGTCTTCAAACCAAGAAGAAAAAGGCTTCAACTCCTCATACCGGCCGCTCACCGAGCGAACATATTTCACTACCAACGGTAAATCATCTAGATAGCCATGCTTGCCGTCACGCAACGATAGCCGAGCAAATATCCCCAAAACTTTTATGTGTCGCTGTAAACCCATCAGATCAAACCAACGCAATAAACACTCTTGAGAAACTGAAGGCATCACCCCCGCATCAGCTGCCATATTGCCGTAAGCAAATAACCACTTTTCAACCTCCTCTTGAGGCCATTCAATGTAGCAATCCCTTAAAAGAGAGGCTACATCGTAGGTAAAGGGGCCAATAACTGCATCCTGAAAATCAATAACACCCGGCACACCATTTTGGCCATACACAATATTGCGTGAATGATAATCCCGGTGGACCAACACTTGTGCTTGCTCTTCCGCACTAACGGTCAAAACCTCAAAACAGTCATCGAGCATCTTACGTTCATCTTTGGTCAACTCATGCCCCAGCATCGTGCCCACAAACCACTGGGGGAATAATTCCATTTCTACCAACAGCTTTTCTCGATCATAGACAGGAAACACCTCCTCATCAGCCGGAGACAACTGCATTTGTATGAGTTCCAGCAATGCCTCGCCATACATTACGTCAACAGATTCTGCATCCAGGTGGTCTAGGTACAAGGTTTCACCAAGATCTTCTATAAGAAAAAAACCTTTGCTTATATCGTGAGCAACAATTTTCGGCACACGCACGCATTGACCGAGTAAAAACTCAGCAATTGTCAAAAACGCGAGATTATTTTCCGTCTCAGGTGGAGCAAAAACAGCCAACAAATTACAGCCACTATGCTGCACACGAAAATATTTACGAAACCCAGCATCACCAGACAAGACTTTCCAGCGCATATTTTCACATGTAAACCCTGGTTCAATAGCAATAATTTGAGCAGCTACCCACTGTTTTAGCTCGGCTTCAAAACCCACAATATTCACCTCCCTTGTGTTCGATATGCGATAAAAAGTAACGTTCATAAACAAATCTATTAAACGTTTGTAAAATATTAGTAAGACAAGTTTTCATTTTACCTAGCGTTAGCACTATAATCGTCGCCTTCGTCAGTATCGTGATTGTATCGGAACATCAGTATGCACAAGAGCTTTGCACAGCTCAAACCGATTTTTTTCGCCAGAGACTGTGCAGCTGAAAATGACTCACCTCATAAATCGCTGCGCAAACTGCTGTCTCTCGCCGTATTAAGTCTTTGTATTTCACCTCTACCCGCATTTTCAGAAATGCTGGAGACGGATGATGCGTACCTGTTAAATACAGCGGCTCAATCCCCTTTTGGTTGGTTGTCTCGCGATCAGTTACCTCCAGACCAACAAAAGAAAATACCCCCAGGCTGTCACGGCATATACGTCGAAAGTAAACAGGACGCCAGTAACCAAGCCTCAGCCTCACTGGACGATTTAGACTTGATCGTAGAATCGAACAGCGCGTCCATCGTTGAAGGCAACGAGGCCACGCTCTATGGTGACGTCGTTGTATCCCAGGGCAGCCGTTCAATATCGGCAAATAAAATGACCTACGAACGCGATACCGATAGAGCAACACTGCAAGGCAACGTCATCATCCGTCAGCCCGGCATGCTGATTCAAGGCGAATACGCCGAAATCAGTACCACTCAACACCAAGCTAGCTTTAATGAAGCAACCTTCGTCTTAAAGGAGCAACAGGTACGTGGTGGAGCAGAGTCGGTTAAACAAACTTCTGCCTCAAAAATCGAATTAAACAATGGCCATGTCACAAGTTGCGAACCCGGCAATGAATCTTGGGTTCTAGAAGGTGAAAAAATTACCGTCGACAGGGCCACCAATCAGGGAACCGGCAAAAACGTAAAACTAAAAATCGGCTCAGTCCCCGTCTTTTATCTGCCCTACATTACCTTTCCTGTCGGTGACACACGCCAGACAGGGTTTCTATTCCCCTCCATGAGTAGCAGCGACGATGGCGGAATCGACTTCTCTGTTCCCTACTACTGGAACCTAGCCCCAAACTACGACGCTACATTTACGCCGCGCTTTATTTCTGGGCGCGGCACCATGATTGAATTCGAAACCCGTTACTTAAATTCATGGATGCGTGCTGAAAGCGGCTTTACTTACCTCCCCGACGACGGAGGCAGTAGTGATAAAGACTTGGACAAGATTGTCGACGACCCAACCGACGACTCAATCGAGGATCCAATCACCGCAGAACAAGTAAGACCCCATAAAGGCTCAGCCCGCTGGTTAGTACAATTCAAACAAAATTCTGGCGACACCAAAGGCTGGTATACACGGGCTGACTTTACACGCGCCAGTGACGAGGACTACTTTCGAGACTTAGGGACATCATCACTAACTGTGGCGAATCAAACATTCTTGGACCAATCTTTGGAAGTTGGCTACCAATTTGATCACTGGAAGGTTTCGACCGTAGCTCAGACACAACAAGTACTGCTTTTAGATATCCAGGCTCCTTACCGGAAACTTCCTCAAATTGACGTAAACGGCCGTTACAATTTCAACGACTGGATACTCTCCATCGACAATCAGTACACCCAATTTAAGCATCGCAAGAGCCTTAGTACCCAGCTAACAGGAGCTCGGCTCAACACCGATTACCGTGTTCGCTGGGAAAAACGCGCGACCTGGGGCTTTTTTGTTCCAGAGGTTGGCTATAAAGCGCTAAGCTACCAAATTGATGATCACCAATATATCATCGATGGTACAGAGCGGGATTTTGACCTATCAACGCCTCAAGCGTCTTTAGACCTTGGACTTGTGTTCGAACACAGCCCGGGAGACTTTACTCAAACAATAGAGCCACGTGCGTACTACCTCTATAGAAGGCTGACGGATCACTCCGCATTGTTCAATCTCGGAATAACAGATGACGGTGACAACCTACACGTAAACTTCGATACATCAGAACGTACCTTTGCCTACGGCCAACTTTATCGAGATTCGCGCTTTATTGGCAGCGACAGGCTAGATGATGCCCACCAAGTAACCTTAGGGCTTACCACTCGTTGGAGAAGTAATAGCACCGACGAAGAAATATTTAGCCTAAGCGCCGGAAAAATTTATCACTTTCGCGACAGGAGCGTATCCCTATTCGGTATCAGTACCGAAGACGATAGCACTGCAAACTCTGAATTTGCCACTGAATTCAACGTCAGCCTCAGTAATCAGGCTCAGTTTTTTGGCGGAGTGATCTACGATACTAAACTCAAGACAGTGAACCGAGGTTCGACCGGCGTACACTTTGCATCTAACGACTACAGAAAGCTCTTTAACATCTCATATTCCTACCTGAGAGATTCGAATATCAATATATCAGACGATCTTGCGTCTAAAGAAATCGATCAAATTGACCTATCCTTTACCTACCCTGTTGGAAACCAATGGACACTGATGGGGCGAGCCAATTATGATTTTCAAAACAATCAGGAACTCGAAACCTTTTTTGGATTCGAATACAACGATTGCTGTTATCGCTTCCGGATCTTGGCGAGACGCTGGCTAGACAGTAATATAGCCAACCTCGTCGTCGATAAAGACGCGCAGTACGATCAAGGCATCTTCTTTGAAGTGCACTTTAAAGGCCTTGGAGGCTCTGGCGCTAAAGTTAACTCCATTTTAAACGATGGTATCTTTGGCTATGAATCCCGAGAACAATTACTTCACTAACAACATGTTGTCATAGAATGCGTAAATCTCTTGCCCTTGCCGCCATACTCATATCCATTAGCTATCCCGCTACTGCCACTATAGAAATACTCGATAAAATTATCGCGACCGTCGATCAAGAAGTGATCACGCAAACGGAATTAGACAGTCGAGTTAAAGAAACCAGCACCCGTGCCCAAGCAGGAGGCATGCGTTTGCCCCCTGCGGACATTTTACGTCAGCAGATTTTAGAGCAACTCATCAATGAAACCTTGCAGCTAACTGCCGCTAAACGCTATCGCGTTAAAGCGAGCGATCAAGAGATCATTGCTGCAATTCAAAATATCATGCATAACCAAGGCTGGACAGAGAAGCAGCTTGAACAACAACTTGAACGAGAAGGCAGTAGCTTTAGCGCCTTTAGGAATCAAATTGAAAAACAACTGATCATGCAGAACCTCAGTCAGGGGCTGGTACGATCACGAATTAAAATTTCAGAGCAAGATATCGACAATTTCCTCAATTCAGCTGACGCTAAATTTTGGATATCTCCAGATTATCACCTAAGTCATATCCTGATTGCTCAATCTTCCAGCTCAGTCCCAAAAGTGGTTGAAGAAAAAGCTCAGCGCATATACAAAAAGCTACTGTCAGGAGCAAAATTTGAAGAAGTTGCTCTCGCTGAATCCAATGGCCCCTTAGCCCTCAAAGGCGGCGATATGGGATGGCGTAAATCAACTGACCTTCCAACGCTTTTTGCAGAAATAGCCCCAACATTAAACCAAGGCGAAATTTCAAAACCAGCCAAAAGTGGTGCGGGCTTTCACATATTAAAACTCAACGGTAAGCGCGGCGAAACAAAGCAGATCGTTAACCAAACTAAAGTTCGCCATATTTTGCTCAAGACGTCGGCCATTTTGGACGATAAACAAGCGGAAGCCAAACTCGCAGAAATTCGTCAATCCGTCATTGATGGTGCGGAATTCGATGTTCTCGCTAAAGAGCACTCTGAAGATATTGCGTCAAAACTTGCTGGAGGAGACCTTGGCTGGTCATCTCCAGGTCAATTCGTACCGAGCTTTGAACGCACCATGGCGACCACCGATATCGGCGAGATCAGCAAACCCTTTAAGTCGCGCTTTGGTTGGCACATTATGTACATCGAAGATCGCCGTAACGAAGATATGACTGAACAGGCTATTCGCCAAAAGGCACGTAACGTACTCATGAGTCGACGCTTCGAAGATGAGGTTCAGCTCTGGATCCAAGAAATGCGCGACGAAGCCTTTATTGAGAAAAAAATATAGCTAATGGCCGTGCCAAAGTTATTACTCACTCCCGGTGAACCCGCAGGCATAGGTCCGGAGTTGTGCGTACAGGCATGCCATACATTTTATGCTGCTCCATTGATCGCCATCGCTGATCCAGAGCTGTTGCTATCGCGAGCAGCTCTCATTGGTAAAGCCTTAGACCTTCATATACTCGATGATATTGATTCTCCTTGCAGCAACGAGCAAGGCGTTCTTAACGTTCTACCCGTAAAGCTCGCGGCGGATAGTACGCCAGGCAAGCTCGACACACGCAATGCCGAATATGTTCTCAAAACGCTAACACTTGCCGCCGACTTATGTATAGATAAAAAAGCCGATGCGGTTATTACCGGTCCAGTACAAAAAAGTGTTATTAACGACGCCGGCATTCCTTTTAGCGGACACACTGAATTTTTTGCAGACCGAAGCAATACCCCCAAAGTCGTTATGATGCTCGCGACAAAAGGGCTGCGCGTTGCTCTGGCAACCACTCACCTGCCATTAAAAGACGTATCTGACGCACTCACGTATGAGAGCCTTCACGAAGTCACCCGCATTTTGATTGCTGAGCTCAAAGAAAAATTCCGCATCGATAAACCACGAATTCTCGTAGCGGGTTTAAACCCTCACGCGGGAGAAGGTGGGCACTTGGGTAGTGAAGAGATTGAAACCATCATTCCCGTACTGTCATCCTTTGATGATGAAGACGTTGAACTCATTGGCCCGCTTCCAGCCGATACTCTTTTTACACCACATTACCTAAAAACAGCGGATGCTGTTCTTGCGATGTATCACGATCAAGGCTTACCGGTGCTCAAACATCTGGGTTTTGGTAAATCTGTCAACATAACACTAGGGCTACCCTTTGTTCGCACCTCAGTCGATCATGGAACAGCCCTCGATTTAGCAGGCAAAGGACAAGCAAACCTTGGTAGCCTGCTCGAAGCTATTCATATAGCCCATTCATTGGTAAAAAATAATGGCCAGTAAACACACACCCAGCGGCCACAAAGCCCGCAAACGCTTTGGTCAGAATTTTCTCATCGACCAAAGTATTATCAGCAATATCGTACGAGCCGTTGGCCCTAAACCTGAAGACACTGTGGTTGAGATTGGACCCGGGCAAGGCGCTATCACAGGTCCCTTATTAGCCCTAGTACCCAACTTGCAGGTTATCGAGCTTGACCGAGACTTAATGCCGGTTCTCCTAGCGCAGTTTGCCAAATTCCGGGATTTTAAGATTCACCAGCAAGACGCGCTAAAATTTGATTACCAAGCGCTTACGTCAGCAGAGCAACCCAAGCTGAGAATTGTTGGAAACTTACCTTACAACATCTCAACCGCTCTCATATTTCGCCTATTGGAAATTAAATCCATCGTGCGAGACATGCACTTTATGCTGCAAAAAGAAGTCGTTAACCGACTCGTTGCAGGGCCAGGCAATAGGAATTACGGGCGATTAAGCATTATGGCGCAATACCATTGCGCCATTGAGTCGCTAATTGAAGTGCCGCCAGAAAGCTTTGAACCCGCGCCGAAGGTAAATTCCGCAGTCGCTCGCCTCACGCCTCATCTGACGCTGCCGTTTCCGGCTAAGAACTTAAAGAACCTCGATAAATTCGTGAGACAAGCCTTTCAGCAGCGAAGAAAAACCCTGCGGAATGGCCTAAAGACCATCGTCTCTGATGAAGAAGCCGAACGCGTCGGCCTCGATTTAAGCCTCCGCGCGGAAGCCATTAGCGTCCAATCGTTTATCGAATTCTGTAATGCCCTTTGGGGTGAAGAGCCCATACCATGAACAAAGTCGACATCGAAGTACAAACACAATATATCGCTGAGCAATCGGACCCTGATAACGCGCAATTCGTCTATTCCTACACCATCAACATCACCAACAATGGCTCATCACCGGCTCAATTGATCAGTCGCCACTGGATTATCACGGATGCCAATGATGGAGTTCAGGAGGTTCAAGGGCTAGGTGTCATTGGAAAACAGCCTACGATCAAACCCGGTGAAAGCTATTGTTATACCAGCGGCGTCGTAATGGAGACCAACACAGGCATTATGACGGGTAGCTATACTATGCAAACGGAATCTGGGGATGAATTCTTAACAGATATACCCCATTTTGCCCTTATTCAACCCGGAGCAATGCACTAAACCAGACACTCCGAGCCCACAGAGAGTCCCCAAGAGAAGCTCCCCATGGCAACATACGCAGTTGGTGACATCCAAGGCTGTATCGACGACTTACACGCACTGCTCGCCCTGGTAGACTTCAGCCCCGCTGAAGACTGTCTTTGGGTTGTCGGCGACCTCGTCAACCGAGGTCCAGACAGCCTATCCACTCTCAGGTTCATCAAAAGCCTCCCCAACAAACAGGTTGTATTGGGTAACCATGACCTACATTTGTTGGCTGTAGCCGCTGGCCACAAACGTCTTAACCCAAAAGATACACTTACGCCCATTCTAGAAGCCGAAGATCGAGATGAATTATTAACATGGTTACAGCAGCAACCCCTTATTCATCGCGATAAAATCCTCGGTTTTACAATGGTCCACGCCGGCATTCCACCTATATGGGCTGTAGACGAGGCAATAGAATACGCGGCTGAAGTTCATCAAATACTACGCTCAAACCTCTCCGATAATTTCTTCAGCCAGATGTACGGTAATTCACCAGAACAATGGAGCCATGACTTAAGCGGTACAGATCGTTTACGCATCATCACAAATTATCTTACCCGTATGCGCTTTTGTGATCCCAAAGGTCGCCTTGACCTGAAGACCAAAACTGCACCCGATACAGCACCGGAAGGGTTTTCCCCGTGGTTCGACTATGAACATCATAAATGCGCCAAAGATAAGATTTTATTTGGTCACTGGGCTTCACTGCAAAGCAACACCGGAATTGCTAACTTTGTCGCATTGGACAGTGGCTGCGTCTGGGGCGGCTCACTTACCCTCTTACGATTGGACGACGGCATATCTTTTTCTCATTCTTGCGGCGCCTAAAATTTAACTAAAAGATCCCGGGCACCATCTTTTTAGTGACGCCCCTCCCGCCCCTCCCGCCCCTCAGCACAAAAATAAAAGCACTCAGACAAAACACATTCCCATCATCGCGTTATGTTAAAGCTAATTTAACAAGCAAATTCTTCTATCAACATTTATTGATATTCCCGTCATTTATCGCGTTAATTAATTCCAAAAAAACGCAGGTGCAGCATATTGTTTTTTAATTGATTACCTTTACATCAAAAAATGGTTCTTTTAGCGCTAAGAAGCATAATGGCTCGTATCTTGAATAGGTTTTTATTTTGTGAATAGACAGAAATTTGTCACATTCACATGAATTTATTCGTCGCATGACGTTCAAAGGTCTATTCTTAATAGTAAGAAGCGTAATAAGGTTAATGATGAAATAGTAAAGCCGGACATGTCGTTTTTAAGTATTGCAGCATCCCAGCATGGCTACTGTAGATGTATTCTAGAGCGACGATCCTTCTTCTGGGCATTACATACGCTAGCGTGAAGTAGAAGCGTATTTTGGAGACAAAAAATGACAATTTTCAGTCACTATCAACAAAGGTACGAATCCACGCAGCAGGAAGTTATAAGTATTCAGGAATACCTGAAACTCTGCAAGGAGGACCCCTCCGTATATGCATCATCAGCTGAGCGGATGTTAAAATCGATTGGTGAACCTGAACTTGTAGACACCTCAAAAGACACTCGACTTAGTCGTATTTTTTCCAACAAAATCATCAAACGCTACCAAGTCTTCAAAGATTTTTACGGCATGGAAGAGGCCATCCAACAAATTGTTTCTTTCTTCAAACACGCAGCCCAGGGTCTGGAAGAAAAGAAACAAATACTTTATTTGCTCGGCCCCGTTGGCGGCGGTAAGTCTTCTCTTGCAGAAAAGCTAAAGGCATTAATGGAGAAGGAACCCATTTACTGCATAGAAGGATCACCAGTATTCGAATCCCCTCTCGGCTTGTTCGACCCGAATGAGGACGCAAAAATACTCGAAGAAGACTATGGGATACCCACTCGATATGTCACCACAATCATGTCGCCATGGGCAGCAAAACGTCTACATGAATTTGGCGGAGATATCAGCAAATTTAAAGTCATTAAAGTTTTCCCTTCCATACTTGACCAGATCGCGATCACTAAAACCGAGCCTGGTGACGAAAACAATCAAGACATTTCCTCTCTCGTCGGAAAAGTCGACATTAGAAAACTAGAAGATTTCCCACAAAACGATCCAGACGCCTACAGTTTTTCTGGTGGCCTTTGCCGAGCCAACCAAGGACTAATGGAATTTGTGGAGATGTTTAAAGCTCCTATCAAAGTACTCCACCCATTGCTCACAGCCACACAAGAAGGCAACTTTAATAGTACCGAAGGGCTTGGCGCCATACCTTTCGAAGGAACCGTATTGGCTCACTCCAATGAAGCCGAATGGCAAACGTTCAAAAACAACAAAAACAACGAAGCGTTTATTGACCGAGTTTACATCGTCAAAGTCCCATATTGCCTCCGAGTGTCCGAAGAAATTCATATTTACGAAAAGCTTATACAGAACAGCTCACTTAAAGCTTCACCTTGCGCGCCAGACACATTAAAAATGTTGGCCCAATTTACCGTACTTTCAAGAATTAAAGCGCCAGAAAATTCCAACCAATATTCAAAAATGGGCGTTTACGATGGTCGCAATCTGAAAGATACCGACCCCAAAGCGAAGTCATTGCACGAATACAAAGATGCCGCTGGCGTCGATGAAGGAATGGATGGACTCTCAACACGTTTCGCATTTAAAATATTATCGAAAGTGTTTAACTTTGACCCAACAGAAATTTCAGCAAACCCAGTCCATCTTCTGTACGTTCTTGAACAGCAAATCGAACAAGAGCAATACCAAGAAGAAATCCGCGATCGCTATCTATCGTTTATCAAAGAATATTTGGCGCCACGCTATGTTGAGTTTATCGGTAAAGAAATTCAAACAGCTTATTTAGAATCCTATTCTGAATACGGACAAAACATATTCGACCGTTATGTCACATACGCCGACTTTTGGATTCAGGATCAAGAGTATCGTGACCCAGAGACTGGCGAAATTTTGGATCGTGCGGCATTAAATGAAGAGCTCGAAAAAATCGAGAAGCCCGCAGGCATTAGCAACCCCAAAGACTTCCGAAATGAGATTGTAAATTTCGTACTACGTGCCAGAGCCAACAATGCTGGCAATAACCCACTCTGGAACAGCTACGAGAAGCTACGCATCGTAATTGAGAAGAAAATGTTCTCAAACACCGAAGACCTACTACCTGTCATTTCATTCAACACAAAATCCTCTCACGATGACATGAAAAAGCATCAAGATTTCGTTGAACGAATGGTCGAACGCGGTTACACAGAAAAACAAGTACGGCTACTTTCCGAGTGGTATCTACGCGTAAGAAAATCGCAGTAGGTGTAACAAGGCAAGCAATATATAGCCGCAGTAAAGGGTGAAATCCCCTTGATTATTTTTGGACATTTCAATAGGTGATACGTGCACTATATTATCGACCGGCGTCTAAACTCTAAGAAAAAAAGTACGGTCAATCGTCAACGTTTTCTTAGACGTTATCGTGACCACATAAAAAAAGCGGTATCTGATGCCGTAGATAAGCGCTCTATTATGGATATGGACAAAGGGGAGAAAATCAGTATCCCCAGCCGTAATCTCAACGAGCCAGTATTCCAACACGGCAAAGGAGGACTCAATACTCGAGTTCTGCCCGGCAATGATCAATTTTCAGCAGGAGATCATATTCCAAGGCCTGAAGGTGGTGCAGGTGGCGGCCCGGGAGGTTCCGGCGCAAGTGATTCCGGCGAAGGCATGGATGAATTTGTATTTCAAATTACTCAAGAAGAATTTCTTGAGTTTATGTTCGAAGATTTGGAGCTGCCTAACCTCGTTAAACGCCAACTGTCAGGCATCAACGATTTTGAAATGCGTCGAGCTGGCATCAGCAACGAAGGAAGTCCCGGAAAAATAAACATTATTCGCTCACTCCGCTCAGCTAACTTAAGACGAATAGCGTTAACAGGAAAGAAAAAACGCAAGCTTAAAGCGCTGAAAGAAGAGCTATTAAGCCTAGAAAATGAAGAGCATGAAGAAAAAGATGAAAGCGAAATAGATCTCAAGGATAAACATGACCTAATAAGCCAAATATCTTCGCTCGAAACAACCATCAAACGCGTACCCTGGATTGACGATTTCGATTTAAAATACAATCTACACGTCAAACACCCTGTGCCCCACTCTCGAGCAGTCGTATTTTGCATAATGGACGTCTCTGGGTCGATGGACCAAAACACAAAAGATATCGCTAAACGATTCTTTTTGTTGCTGTATTTGTTTTTACAGCGAAATTACGAGCACACCGAAGTCGTATTTATTCGCCACCACACCAGTGCAAAAGAGGTCAACGAAGAAGAGTTCTTTTACAGTCGTGAAACCGGTGGAACGATTGTTTCAAGCGCGCTATATCTTATGGATGAAATCCTGCAAGAGCGCTACCCACCAAGCCAATGGAACATATACGGAGCCCAAGCTTCAGATGGCGACAACTGGAATGATGACTCAGCCGTGTGCTATAAGCTATTAACAGAACGCATCCTACAAAAACTGCAGTATTTTTCTTACGTCGAAATCACTTCCCGTGACCATCAAGCGCTATGGCAATCTTACGGAAAAGTGCTCGAAGATTTTCCCGACACATTTGCGATGAAGCAGTTAGTAGATTCATCCGATATTTACCCTGTATTTCGTCAACTCTTCCAGAAGAAGAAGCCCGTATGAGTAAAAGACAACCTCTATCAACAGGTTCAGAATGGACATTCGAATTACTCGAAACATACAACAACGAAATCGCAGCAATTGCTGAAGAGTTCGGGTTAGACACCTACCCCAATCAGATTGAAGTCATTAGCTCCGAACAAATGATGGACGCCTACTCTTCTGTGGGTATGCCCCTTGGATACAATCACTGGTCATACGGAAAGCAATTCCTAAGCGTTGAGCAATCGTACAAGCGTGGTCAAATGGGCCTGGCTTATGAAATTGTTATCAATTCCGATCCCTGCATATCGTATTTAATGGAAGAAAATACGATGACCATGCAAGCATTGGTTATTGCGCATGCCTGCTATGGCCACAATTCTTTTTTTAAAAACAACTACCTCTTTCGCACCTGGACAGATGCCTCCTCAATTATTGATTACCTAGTATTTGCCAAAAACTACATCGCTGAATGCGAAGAGCGAAATGGTGTCGACGCTGTAGAAGCGATACTGGACTCCTGCCATGCTTTAATGAACTATGGCGTAGACCGATACAAACGCCCTTACCCTATTTCCCCAGCGGAAGAAATAGAACGACAAAAAGAACGTGAAATATACCTGCAAAAACAAGTGAACGACCTTTGGCGGACAATACCGCCCAGCGATAAAGAAAACAAAGAAAGAGAAACGTTACACTACCCTGAAGAACCCCAGGAAAACTTGTTATACTTTTTTGAAAAAAACGCCCCCCTGCTCGAACCTTGGCAGCGGGAAGTAATTCGCATCGTTCGCAAAATTGCCCAGTATTTTTACCCCCAGCGACAAACACAGGTTATGAATGAAGGCTGGGCCTGCTTTTGGCATCATTTTTTATTAAACACCATGTATGACCGCGGTTTAGTCACCGATGGTTTTATGTTGGAGTTTATGCAGTCCCACAGCGGCGTTATATATCAACCCCCCTACAACAGCCAACATTTTTCAGATATAAACCCTTACACCCTCGGCTTTCATATGATGCAAGACATTAAACGCATCTGTGAAAATCCAAGCGATGAAGACAAGCAGTGGTTTCCCGATATAGCAGGAACAGACTGGAAGGTTACACTCGATTTTGCGATGCGGAACTTCAAAGACGAAAGTTTTATCCTTCAGTTTCTTTCACCAAAACTCATGCGAGACCTTAAACTCTTCACCATTGTCGATGACGACACTTGCAAAGATATTGAAGTCAGCGCAATTCATGATGATCGAGGCTACGCAATCGTACGCGAAACTCTGGCCGCTCAGTACAACCTCGGCAATCGTGAGCCAAACATTCAAGCCTTCAATGTGGATGTACGGGGTGACCGCTCCCTGACACTTCGCCATGCACGCTACAATCGTCGCCCCCTCGAGCCTAAAAATGCTGAAGAAGTGCTTAAACATGTTCATCGTTTGTGGGGATTCGACGTTCATCTTCATTCCCTTGAAGATGAAGAGATCAAGCAAAGCTTTTCATGCCCACCAGTAACAGAAGCAAAACCCTAACAACCCAAGAACGTTATCGAAAACGGTCTAAATCCGTGCGCCTAATACCACTACCAGCAGCGCCACATACAAACAGCGCTACTTTGACAGAGCGTGCTTTGAAGCAACCAACCCCCTCCAGTAACGTCGCCATAAAGTGAGCGCATCTTGGTACACGCCGAGCGATATAACCACCAAAACACAGCCGACGACTGTCGAGACAGAAAACTGCTCACCTTCCACCAGAGCCCCAATCAACAGAGCAACAATGGGCGTAATAAACGTAATTAGGCCCACCGAAGATACATTGCAATGCCCTAAGACATAAAAGAACAAGACACTCCCGAGAACAGAACCCGCTACAGTCGAATAACTAAGCCCCACTATTGAACGAAAATCCCAGACAACAGGAATTTCACCATCAAAAATAAACCAACTTAGAACGACTAACGGCGCAGCTAACGTCAACACGCCAGCCGATTGCCGCAGAGGGTCAATGCCCTGCCCAACATGCTTTACCCACACCGAACTCAAACCAAAAAACACCGTCGCCAGAGCAACGCCAAGCACACCTAAGAGAGCATTACCACCAATAGCAAACTGATCCAGGTTAATTACACCTAAACCTATAACCGCCATACCTATAGCGAGCACTCTCCTCAGGTTAAATATATTTTCCTTCATAATTAGAAACGAAAATAACCCGACCGCAAATGGATACAGCCCGAAGATTACAGCTGCAAGACCAGAGGGAATATATTGAGCTGACCAATATATCAAAAGCATATTGGGGAAAGCACCCACAAGCCCAGCAAAGTAAGCCAGCCAATCACTGGACTTCTTAATCAGAGGACGACGTAAAATAGCCAGTAGAATCAAAGAGATAACTAACGCAAACAACACCCGAGTCGTAACCGCGCTAACAAAAGTCACGCTACTATTACTCCACTTGATAGCAAGCGGTGTTGTTGCCCATATAATGACTACGCTGAGATACGCCATACCCACTTTCATTTCCAACCCTCCTCTTTTTTATGTCGCAGATAGACCATCAAAAAAGAGATCATCTTTCTCGTAGCCCAAAAACAAAAAAGGCCGCAGTTTTTAGCTGCGGCCTTTTTGGTAAACTAAAATACTAACTAGCAATCACCAAGCCGCTGCAAAACCTCGCACACATAACGCCCACGCAAGCGCAAAGCGCTTCGCCGGGCAATAACTTGATTTTAAAATTGAAAAGTTCATCATCATTTTCTATTTGTGCTGAGTCAGCTTAAACTCTATATTTAATGGCTACTGTAGTAGATATTGCAGTACATATATTTACCACCACATCTTTGTTAGCTCGAAAACCGACCAAGAGTGTCGCTGATACAACCTTAAAGGTCAATAAGTCTATGCAAGTTTATTTAGTTGGCGGCGCCGTCCGTGACGAACTACTCGGGTACCCTACTGATGAGTTCGATTACGTCGTCGTCGGCTCCAGCCCCGAACAAATGCGAGAAAAAGGATTTACCCCTGTAGGTAAAGACTTCCCCGTCTTCCTCCACCCAAAAACAAAAGAGGAGTACGCCCTTGCGAGAACGGAACGAAAATCAGGTCATGGGTATCAAGGTTTTACCTTTAACGCTGCGCCTAATATCACACTAGAGCAAGACTTGATGCGCCGAGACCTAACGATTAATGCAATCGCAAAATCGGATGACGGCGAATACATTGACCCCTACCATGGTCAAATCGATATAGAGAAAAAACTCCTACGCCATGTCTCCGATGCCTTTCGAGAAGACCCTGTAAGAATTTTAAGAACGGCTAGATTCGCCGCACGCTATCATCACTTGGGTTTTCGGGTGGCTGATACCACCCTACAATTAATGAGAGCTATGGTCGAAAACGGAGAAGCGAGTCACTTAGTAGCTGAACGCGTTTGGAAAGAGTTTTCGCGCGCAATATGCGAACGCTCTCCTGAAGTGTTTATTGATGTATTAGATCAATGTGGAGCCCTAGCGGTGATCACACCTGAAATACGCCCGCTTTTAACGGAAAGTAAAAAAACGAGTTTAGAATCTACAGAAGCAAGTAGTAATAAAGCAATCAACGCCCTTGTCGCATCGGCAACGATTAGTGATGACTGCAACATACGAATAGCCGCAATGCTACACGACTTCTCCATCATGAATCCTGCGACTCACAAAAGTGATCTTGCTAGGTTTTTCGATCGCCTCAACACACCCAAAGAGACAAGAGCGATTACCAGTTTAGTAACAAACTTTCATCATATAGTCAGCAAGGCCGCACATCTCTCCGCAAACGAGCTTTTGGATTTCTTTAGTAACTGCGACGCCTTTCGCAGGCCGGAACGATTTGAAAGTTTTCTCATCGCATGTCACGCCTACCACCAAGGTCAGAATCCGAACAAAGAATTCCCTCAAATGCCTTTCTTGCTAAAAGCTCTAGAGAGCATTCACTCAATTTCCGCGCAACCGTTTATCAATAAAGGGATAAAAGGAAAGGATATCGGAGAAGCCATTTCGAATGAGAGAATAGAGCGGCTTAAAAAGTATCAAGCAAAATAAATGAATGACTATGATTTTTAAAATAGAAAAGGAATGATCTCTGCAAAGTGATTTACTATTGAAAATCACTTTGCCACAGGTTCTTTTTATCGCCATCAAACGCCATCCATAAATCACGAAAACATTTATTGGATAGCGGATGGCAATAATCGGGCTCAAGATCAGCGACAGGCTTAAGAACATAGGCCCGAGTAAGAATTTCATCACGAGGTAAGGTGACACCAAAAAAATCACCCACCTCCATTCCGTACATTAAAATATCAATATCAAGTTGTCGTGAAGAAAATTTACTCGCATTTTTTTCACGACCATGGGAAAACTCCACCTCACGCAAGAGATGAATCAACTCACTCAAACTGCTATCCGTATGGCCAGAAACAGCCAAGTTGAAAAAATTGTCGCCGCTAAAACCGTAGGCAGGGCTTTCATAAATAGGGGAGACACGCAGACCACTAATAAATTTCGGCAACACCTCCAAACCGCTGCGAATATTTTCTTCGCGATTAATGTTACTGCCTATACCCAACAATATTTTAGTCACGACGAATTACGACTCGATTCCAGAAGAGTTAACTTTTTGAGATCCGCGAACAATTTCAACACCTACAGCCTTAGCGTTTTTCATGACCTGTGTTTTTTGACAGCGAAATTTTACCCACGGCGTCGAAAACTCTTTCATGATCATCGCCACTGATTGCTCGGCCAAGGTTTCAAGCAACATAAATTGAGACTCAACAATGAAGCCCTCCAATCTTTCAGCTACAGCCGCATAATTCACGGAGTCTTCCAAATTCTGCGTCGCAGCGGCCTTCGAGATATCACATGCCAATTCAATAGAAAGCAATAACTGCTGCGGCACTTGCCGCTCCCAATCATAAATACCAACAATGGCATACACGCTTAAATCTTGAATGAATATTTTATCCACGCCAATACTTCCTCAACCACTGCCTTAGTTATATTTTAAGTAAGTCCTACACGGCCTTATTCTGCATTTGCTTCAACGAAGGCAAAGTATCAAGAGGCCAGCGAGGCTTAACATCAATACTTAAACCTGCAGATAGCCCTGCAACCAAACGCTGGCAGCCAGCGTAGGCAATCATCGCCCCATTGTCAGTGCAAAACTCTGGCCGCGCATAAAAAACTTCTTTATTCTCCTTAGCCAAAGCAGCTTCTAGCCTTTCCCGCAAACGCTTATTTGCACTTACCCCACCCGCGATCACGAGGGTGTTCATATTGCACTGTTTAAGCGCTCGACGGCATTTAATCACCAAGGTATCCACCACCGCCTCCTGAAAAGCCGTCGCAATATCCGCACAGGTTTGGTCGTCTGGCAACCCATTAGCTTCAGCGTGCTTTGTAATAGTGTTAAGCGTAAATGTTTTTAAACCGCTAAAACTAAAATCCAAGCCAGGACGGTTAGTCATAGGCCGAGGGAATGTGAAGCGCTTGCTATCCCCTTTTTCCGCCATTCGAGCAATATTGGGGCCACCGGGATAATCCAAATCCATCATTTTGGCTGCTTTATCAAAGGCTTCCCCAGCGGCGTCATCTAAAGACTCACCAAGTAAGGTATATTCACCTATCGCTTGAACTTCGACCAACTGAGTATGCCCCCCAGACACAAGCAACGCGACAAAAGGGAATTTGGGCGGTTCTGGCTCAAGTAACGGTGCCAGTAAATGCCCCTCCATGTGATGAACATTAATACTAGGACAGCCCCAAGCATATGCGAGAGATCGGCCAACGCAGGCCCCCACGAGCAAAGCGCCGATTAAGCCTGGACCGCTGGTATAAGCAATCCCATCGATCTTCCCAACCGAATCACAGCTGTGAAGTAGCTGATCAATCATCGGCAACAATTTACGTACATGATCACGAGACGCGAGTTCAGGTACAACGCCACCATATTCACTGTGCAGTGCGATTTGGCTATAGAGTTCGTCCCCTATTAACCCATGCTCGCTATCATAGATGGCAACACCGGTTTCATCACATGAAGTTTCAATACCCAGTACACGCATAATGCTTATTTATAGCCTCTGATTGAGCGAGTAGGTTTTCACAGCCTCTATATTAGACAGCCCTGAAAAATCGGGACAATAGCACTTTTTCAACGGCAGAAACACGTGAAAACCGCTATATAAGCCCGCCCCCTCATCAGAAGAGCATTTATCTCCGATAAATCACTTGCAGCTACCAAGTGATATGGTTAGAATCTCGCACCCTAATTTTGGGCCTACTATAATAAGTAGCGTATAAGCAAAGGACCTAAACTGAAGCTCAGCTGCACGGTATAAGCTAAGCTAAAACGTTAAGATCTCAGCCCCAATTACATTTTTTTGAACCTCGGATCAGGTAGCAATATGCCTTCAGTTAAACTGAAAGAAAACGAACCTTTTGATGTTGCATTGCGTCGTTTCAAGCGCTCATGTGAAAAAGCAGGAATTTTGGCAGAAGTTCGTCGTCGTGAATTTTATGAAAAGCCAACATCTGTACGTAAACGTAAAGCAGCAGCAGCTGTTAAGCGTCACGCGAAAAAAGTACAACGTGAAAACAGAAAATTCCAACGCCTTTATTGATTTCGGGTTCGCGAAAGTTAGCGCTCAAATAAGCTGAAATTCGCGACTTAAACCACTTCTGACCTTTGGATAACCAATGGCTAGCGAAATAAAAAGCACCGTTTCTGCGGCTGTAAAGACAGCCATGCGCGCGAAAGATAAGCCAGCGCTTATCGTTCTACGCATGGTAATGTCTGAATTCAAGCGCATCGAAGTCGATGAGCGCATCGAGCTCGACGACGCCCGTATTTTAGAACTCCTCGACAGGCTCGTTAAACAGCGCAAGGATTCCGAAAAACAATATCGCGATGCAGATCGGGTCGATCTCGCTGAGATAGAAGCTTTCGAAATCGGCGTAATCCAAACCTTCCTGCCCGCTTCTCTCTCTACAGAAGAGATTGCAAGCATTGTTAAAGAGGCAGTTACGGAAAGTGGCGCAGAATCCATGAAAGACATGGGCAAAGTTATGGCCATCGTCAAACCGCAAGTCCAAGGCCGCGCGGACATGGGTGAAATCAGTAAAATCGTTAAAGCTCAGCTCGGCTAACACGCCCTTCTCAGCTATTGTAGGGCGCTGTACACTAAGTCGATGAGCCGCATACCCCAAACCTTTATCGACGATCTACTTTCTCGACTAGACATCGTCAATATCGTCGACAGTCGCGTTAAGCTCAAGAAGACGGGCAAGAATTACGCGGCATGCTGCCCCTTTCATCAAGAAAAAACCCCCTCGTTTACCGTTAGCCCAGATAAGCAATTCTATTATTGCTTTGGCTGTGGCGCCTCCGGCAATGCCCTTGGCTTTGTCATGGAGTACGAGCGAGAGGGCTTTATAGAAGCCGTTGAATCTCTCGCCAAAACCGCAGGCATGGAGGTCCCTCGCGAACAAAATGTCGAGTTCGCCAAACAGGATTTCCGCAGAAGAAAACTCTTCGACACACTAGAAGCCGCCAGCGAATTTTACCAGGACAAGCTCAAAACTCACCCGCAAAAGCACAACGCCGTCAAATATTTGAAAGGTCGCGGCTTATCCGGACAAATCGCAAAGGATTTCGGTATCGGCTTCGCCCCGCCAGGCAGGGACAACCTGCTTTCATCCTTAGGCAAAAACAATGAGTCCGAGTCACTACTAATAGACTCCGGCCTGGTGATCCACAAAGAAGAAGAAAACAAAAAGTACGACCGATTTCGCTACCGCATCACCTTTCCGATTCGGGATACACGCGGGCGCGTCATTGGATTTGGCGGGCGAGTACTTGGGGACGACAAACCCAAATACTTAAACTCCCCAGAAACAGATGTATTCCACAAAAGCCAAGAACTATATGGGCTTTACGAAGCCTGCAAACAGCGAGACCTGAGCAGCCTTATCGTTGTGGAAGGCTACATGGACGTCATCGCGCTGGCCCAATTCGACATACGTAACGCCGTTGCTACACTGGGAACCGCCTGCGGCGAAGACCACCTAAAACTCGCCTTTCGCTATGTTAGCGAGATAATATTTTGCTTTGATGGCGACAACGCAGGGCGCAAAGCGGCACTGCGAGCATTTACCAACTCACTATCCTCCATGGAGGATGGCAGGCAAATCAAGTTTCTGTTTTTAGCCGAAGGGCAAGATCCCGACAGCCTCGTGAGACAAATAGGACGCGATCGCTTTATCGAACAAACCGGCCTATCCATCCCTCTTGAAGAATTTCTATTTGATGTCGCCGCCGAAGGCATAGACATCAAAAGCATGGACGGCAGAGCCCGCTTTAGTAAAACGGCAGCGCCACTCATCGCAAAACTCCCGCAAGGCATATTCAGGGAACTCATGTTCGACAACCTAGCACGACGCACGGGCCTATCGCGCGAAGTACTGGACGAACTTCAAAATGAAAAGATTTTACTTTTAGAGGCTCAGCCAAAAAGAGAGCCTCAACCCCGAAAAGAGCTTCGGCCAGGGAGCGAGCCTCAGCCGAAGAGCGCACCTCAGCCCAACTTAGAAACTAAAGCCCAGATACAGCCTCAGCCAAAGGAACAGTCTCACGCAGCAAATGAAACGCAGCTAGAAAATGAGCCGAGTCGAAACAACACAACTGATAGTGACCCAGGGTACCAGAACGCCCCCTACCCAGAGCCGTATCCAGACCAAATCCCCCCAGCAGACGACCAGTCCGGGTACGCAAATCGACCACCAACCCAGCTCAACCTAAGACCCCAACGGAAACCCACAGTAGAACTGTCTGCAGCAGAACATGCGACGATCATCCTACTCGAAGATCCAAGCCTTCTAAGCAAGCTAGAAACGCCACCACAAATAGAAGCAGGCAACGACCCCGACCTTCTCTGCCTAAGTGAAGTCATTAATTATCTTCAAAAGCGCCCCAACAGCAACTTCAACAACATTCTTGGCTTCTGGGGTGGGGCAAAAGGAATCAAACAACAACAAAAACTGGCCAAACTCATGGCCAACCAGCTTTTAAGTACGGCCAAAACAATCAACACCTATGATTCACTGAGCGAATTGAGCTCAACGCTAGAGACGCTGAGCGAAAACCACAGCCAACGCAACCACCAACAAGAACTCAGCACACTAAAGGCTATAGGTCTCAAAAACCTAAGCTCAGAGCAAAAGAAACGCCTAATCGAACTCTCTCGATCCTAAAACCGCCCCTTCGGCACAGAATTCTTCATAAAAAGCCGCAGTTTCGGCTTGAATTTATAGCGAGCGGCACCATATCCCGATATAATCGCGCGCTTGCAAAATTTCACACTTTCATAACGCTACAGGAAGCTTAATGAGCGACCAGGGTCAGAAAAAACAGTCTCGAATTAAAGAACTCATCAACCGAGGTAGAGAACAAGGTTACCTTACGTACGATGAGGTAAACGATCACCTTCCCGATGATATTTCGGATCCGGATCAAGTCGAAGACATCATTCAGATGATCAACGACATGGGTATCCGCGTCTACGAAGTGGCGCCAGATGCTGACGAGCTATTATTGTCCGCATCCGACACCCAAACCACTGATGATATCGCAGCGGCAGAAGCGGCAGCGGCATTAGCCGCAGTTGAAACTGAAGCCGGCCGCACGACCGACCCAGTACGCATGTATATGCGTGAGATGGGCACTGTCGAGCTACTCACCCGAGAAGGTGAAATAGCCATTGCAAAACGCATCGAAGAAGGTATCCGCGAATTGATGCACGCACTGGCTTATTGGCCAAATACAGTTCAGCGCATCATGGATGAGTTCGACCTCATCGAAAAGGGCGAACGCCGCTTAAGCGACGTTATTGGCGGTTGGTTAGACCCAGCTGAAAATGTCACCCCTCCAGCTCCCGTGGATAAGTCAGCCGATAAAAGCGATGACGATGACGACGATACAAACACAGGTATCGACCCTGAATATGCGAAAGAGCGCTTCGAAGCGCTTCGCGTAGTTCTCATCGCGTCAATAGAGTGCATAGAGAAGCATGGGCGCGAAAGCAAACAAGCCGACAAATCTCTAGAAGAGCTTGGAGACGTATTCAAATTCTTTAAATTGCCTCCACGTCAATTTGACCCAATATATAACATTGCGCGAGAAAACCTCGGCAAAGTTCGCGCTGAAGAGCGCGCAATTATGCGCCTTTGTGCTCGACACGCAGGTATGCCACGCAAGACCTTCGTCAAAGAGTTCCCAGGGAATGAGACCAACGAAAACTGGATTCCAGAAATTATCGCAAAAAAACGCGACTATTCAGACTCCCTACGCCCCCTACAAGAAGATATTCTTCGTAGCCAACGTAAACTTAAGTATGTTCAAGGCAATACCGGTCTTGAGCTAGCCGTGGTAAAAGAAATCAATCGACGTATGTCGATCGGAGAAGCCAAGGCTCGTCGCGCCAAGAAAGAAATGGTTGAAGCTAACCTACGATTGGTAATTTCCATCGCGAAAAAATACACCAACCGTGGTTTACAATTCCTCGACCTCATTCAAGAAGGCAATATTGGCTTGATGAAGGCCGTTGATAAATTTGAATACCGCCGTGGTTACAAATTTTCGACCTACGCCACATGGTGGATTCGCCAAGCAATTACACGTTCCATTGCTGACCAAGCGCGTACCATCCGTATTCCTGTGCACATGATAGAGACGATTAACAAACTTAATCGCATCTCTCGTCAAATGCTTCAAGAAATGGGCCGCGAGCCAACGCCAGAAGAACTTGGCGAACGCATGGAAATGCCAGAAGACAAGATTCGTAAAGTCCTTAAAATCGCTAAAGAACCCATCTCGATGGAAACTCCTATTGGCGACGATGAAGACACGCATCTTGGTGACTTTATTGAAGACGTGGCCATCACATCACCTGTCGAATCCGCAACATCGCAAGGCTTGCAAGAGTCTACTCGCTCGGTTCTCGCAGGCTTAACTGCTCGCGAAGCTAAAGTTCTGCGTATGCGCTTCGGCATTGATATGAATACGGACCATACATTGGAAGAAGTAGGCAAACAATTCGACGTAACTCGTGAACGTATTCGTCAAATTGAAGCGAAAGCACTGCGCAAACTTCGTCATCCTTCTCGTTCAGACCACCTCCGTGGATTCTTAGACGACGGAACCAACAATAACAATCAGTAAAAGCGCTGGAATTCAAAACAGCGGCGCACTATAATCGCGCCGCTGATTTAAGCCAGCCACTTACTTTACGCCCCGTTAACTCTTAACACGTAAAGTGATTCCATTTTGTGAAAATGGGCCTTTAGCTCAGTTGGTTAGAGCATCCGACTCATAATCGGCAGGTCCCCAGTTCGAGTCTGGGAAGGCCCACCATTTTCACACTCCCCTAGAAAATAATTATACGTAGACTGGAAAAGCCAAAGACCCCTTCCGGCACAGCAACCACGAACCAACCCTTCCACTATTTATTACCCGCCAACCCCAAACCCACTCCGCCCCTGATCCAGACCCACTCCGCCCCTGATCCAGACCCACTCCGCCCCTGATCCAGACCCACACCACCCCAGATATAGTTTAGAATCGCCCCTTAATAAACTAAGGAGATAACCATGACAAAAACCGTATTAATTACTGGCGCATCTTCTGGCTTTGGCGAAGCCTGCGCAAAAAAATACGCAGCCAATGGCTATAAAGTCGTGATGGGCGCAAGGAATGTCGCAAAACTGGTCGAACTTCAACGTCAAATGCCGGACCCAAGCAAAGTGGCTTTTGCACCACTGGACGTCCGCTACAAAGATTCAATTGAACACTTTTTCGATGGCATCCCCACTGATTTTCGTGAGTTTGATATTTTAATCAATAATGCAGGGCTAGCCCTCGGCACCCAATCGGCACAAGAAGCCAGCCTCGATGACTGGGAAACAATGATCGATACCAACATAAAAGGCTTAGTACGCATTACACGTAAAGTTCTCCCCCTGATGGTCACGCGTAATCGCGGTCACATCGTCAATATTGGCTCGATAGCGGCATCATGGCCCTACCCAGGCTGTAACGCCTACGGCGGCACTAAAGCCTTTGTTCAGCAGTTTTCACGCTCACTGCGTTCGGATGTTTTGGGCAAGCAAATTCGCGTG
The DNA here is from genome assembly GCA_033852175.1 of Agarilytica sp. GTDB lineage: Bacteria > Pseudomonadota > Gammaproteobacteria > Pseudomonadales > Cellvibrionaceae > Agarilytica. The sequence goes on along the minus strand of JAWSUY010000033.1, from coordinate 38,966 downwards.
TCGAATATTGAACCAGGCTTAGCCAATACTAACTTTTCACTGACGCGCCTAAAAGGCGACCAACAAAAGGCCGATGATGTTTATGAAAACACGAAGCCTCTTCTTGCTGAGGATATTGCCGATATAGTATTTTGGACTACGAGTGTTCCAGAGCACGTCAACATTAACAATATAGAGGTTATGCCAACCTGCCAAGCGTGGGGCCCCCTGGCCATAAACCGCGAAATGGAGGATTAGGAACTGACAGCGGCATACAGTTTCAGTGCGCAAAAATAACGATTCAATAGAGCTCCAGCCCGCTATAAGCGAATAAAGAAAATCCTATTCATCAGAGGAAGCCTGAACCGGATAGCAACGCAGCCGCTACTCCAATAAGTGAAATAACGCTGGCGACCACGCATAAAACCAGCAAAATGGGCCTGAATCGATCCTTATCGACCCAGGCCTGTAATCTCTTCCCTACCACAAAGCCCAATATTGCCGACGGCGTAAAGCTCAGACAAAGCAATAGAATATGACCATTTAACAATCCCGCTACGGCATAGCTCCCCAGACTCACGACGCAACTAAAAGCAAAATAAAAGCTGAGGTTCGCACGCACACTCGCGGGATCGCCATACTGCATAACCATAGCTATTGGTGGGCCACCGATCGATGTTGTTGTCCCCATAAAACCACTGAGCAAGCCCGCCCATGAAAGCCGAGCAGGAGTAGCCTCAAAACGCACAGTCGAGATACTCACCATCACCGCAATCAAAACGGATACAGCAACAAACACATGCAACCACAACACGCTAATACTAACCAAGAGCCAGGTGCCAATCACAGTGCCAGGGATTCTCGCCAGCATTGCCGGCACAATTGTTCCCAGATGAATATCGCTCCGCTGATACCAAGCATTTATCCCGCTTAATAATAAAGCCGTAGACGTCAGGACATACGGCACCCAAGAAGGCTCCAGCAATATAATAACTGGCGCACCCAAAACGGCCACTCCGAACCCCAAAGCGGCTTGAAGGCAGCAACCCACAAACAAGATTACGGCACACATCAACCACGGCAATAAAGCTACAGCATCCAAAAAAACCAACCCTCTTAAAGTCGTTACATTCCCAAGCAATCAAATGTAAAACTGATGTTTTTAATTCACTACGGCAATACTCAAACACCCCACACTAAAACAACAGATAAATTCTCAACTGTTAGCGATACGTCAATTCACGCACTCAGCCCCCAAAACCGACAGAACGTGCATTGTAACCGATCCCCAAGAGCGGCAACGACGGCGTTTTCATCCAGAAGCAGAACCCTGTACCAGTTTTCTTTTGAAGGGCTTGATTACGCAACAAGAATCGATAATGATGGGACCCACTTTAGCTTACAGTACAATTGATGGGCACTAGCCAGTGCCCGCCCGGAAATGGCTCGTAGCCAGAGTGAATTAAAATGCCCGGAGTACACCCCAGAAATCGAGGCTTGGCCACGCCAAGCAACAACATCTAGCGGTGTAAAGATAGCATCTTTAATTTGCTCTCAGTAGGAGCCTACTTATCTGCGAGCGCTAGCGAATACAGTTAAAAATACGCTCAGATAACATTTGGTTATCTGTCAGCTCAAACGGATCAACAACCGTCACCCAAGAGCAAGACTGCCAGCATATGAATCATAACAATCACCTCGTGATCATCGATAGCAACCCCCAAGACTACGATTACTACCTCAGCATGCTGGAAGGTAAAAAGAAGATTTTTGCCGACACCCTTCTGATCACTGACATATCCAAAGCCCTCGAATATTTCGCAGATAACTGCCCGCAATGCTGTATTGTCGATCAAAAACTTCAAGATGGAAACGTTAAAGAGCTGCTGGTGGCACTCAGTAAAAACCTTCGCCGCCCCGATTTCCCGATAGTTTTAAGTACCGATCCAGGCCATGAACGACTTGCATTGGACCTGATGCAAATGGGCGTACAAGATTACATCATAAAGAGTGAACTCTCTCACTCTAGTTTTTTGCACACATTAAAAAATGCGATGCGCACTTTTTCACTGCAAAAACAGCTCAAACAGATGGCCCACTACGACTCACTGACGGGCCTATTAAATCGCTCGTTATTTATGAATCGCCTGGAACAAACAGTAAATGAAGCCAAGCGTTACGATAGAACTTTGAGCCTAATTTCCCTTGATATCGATTATTTCAAACAAATCAATGATACACACGGTCATGATGCTGGAGATAAAATTTTACGCATAGTGGCAGAAAGGATTCGGGAATGCGTTCGACATTCAGATAGTGTCGCCAGGCTAGGCGGAGATGAATTTCTTGTACTACTTCCAAATGCCGCGTCACACGAAGGACATTACGTTGCTCAGAAGCTGCTAAAACATATCCCCCGACCTATTCATTTAGATAATATTGTTTTGTACGTTTACCCTTCTATTGGCTTAGCCAACTTCCCAGAAACCGCGAATGACCACAATGAACTTTTGAAGCAGGTCGACACAGCCTTGTATAAAGCTAAAGAACAAGGACGATCACAATACGTTAAATTTTCGAAACTCAACCGCACCCAATGGCAACGAAAATCTGAACTCAGCAAAAACCTTCCGGCGGCACTTCAAGCGGGAGAAGTAAAACTGGCTTATCAACCCATTTTTGATGTGAAATCCAATCGATGTAATTCTGTTGAAGCGCTCGTACGCTGGAATCACAATGGCGAAGATATTCAAACTGAAGATATCGTACATTTAATTCATCAGGGCTCTATGGCGATACCCTATCACCAATGGTTGTTCGATCAGGCCATTGGCCAATTAAAACGTTGGAAAGGAAGCATGCCAGCCCTAAAAATGGCGATTAACATGCCTGCCAATCTTTGCCACAACCATGTCATTATCGAATATTTATTTGAAATGATAAAAAAATACAATATAAACCCAGAGGACTTAATTCTCGAAATCACCGAAACCCACCTTATGCAGCACGCAGAATTAACGAAAGAGGTCTTACTTGGGATTTCCGAAAAAGGAGTGATCATCGCCATTGATGATTTTGGCACCGGTTACAGCTCAATGGAATATTTAGCAGACCTACCCTGCAGTCAACTTAAAATTGATCAACGCTTCTTTTTAAATTGGGAAAAAAATAAAAAGAACAAAAAAATAGTGGAAGCTATAACGGCTCTCGGCCACCAACTCGATTTGAAAGTTGTGGCAGAAGGCATTGAAAACGAAGAATTATCGACTATCGTCCAGAACATAGGCTGCGACTCATCTCAAGGTTTTTGGTTAGCAAAACCGGTGTTTGCCAGCGATTCCTGGGAAAAATATATTACCAAAGCAACATCTCAATTAGCTCTAACTCCCTAACCCCTCAAGATAGATTTAATCAGCCAGGTTTTACCACAATCACCTTCAAAGCGTAAAATTCAAAACCTATTCCAAAGCACCCATTTTGATTAAGAACAAAACGACCGGCTAAGACTCCCCATCAAGAATATTAACCAAGCGCTTACGGCTAATACGCTCTTCTCCAGGGTAACCAAAAGCATTATTGATATATCGAACGCCATCAATTTTAATATTGCGATTCAAATGGCTATGACCATACACATGGATTATTGGCTGCAATTCCCTCAATACTTTATCAATCGCCGCACTTCCTAACACAGGATAAAGCTCTTGAAATTTTTCGGGAATATAATCGGGCATCAAATCAATACGCGGTAGAAAGTGTGAAAATGAAATAATTTTTTCACTACCCACTTTCGCCCCCTCCTCCTCAAGCACTTCACCAACCGCAGCTCCTTCACAACCTTTAACGCTAGCATTAAGACTAAGGCTGCCCGAGCGATTTAAATCGAGAAAATATTCGGATATATCTTTGGGGTGTGCCAAGGCACTAGGCCACCGGCATTTTTTAAAATCCATCCACGCCATTTTAATATAGTCATTCGGTTCACCAAAAGAATAGTCGTACCATGAAAAAAGTGGCGCAATGATATAAGGGCCGACACGGGCATGGTGGGTCACAACACCGCAAGCTTCGGCCAGACTCATCACTTGATCAAACTTTTTCAACGAACATTCAGGACCTTGCTTAGTCACCCATAGGTCATGATTTCCCGGCACAAAAAATACGTGACGAAACTTTCTCGTTAATTGCTGAAAGCAGGCACTTAAACGTGCGATAGAGTCGCTGACATCACCAGCCAAAATCAGAACATCTTCCGTATACTCCTCAAAAGAAAGGCTCGCGACCCATTGAGCATTTACTTCATAATCCACATGAATGTCAGAAACGGCAAAAATTCGCATCATAATTTTCAAAAAACAGAGGGTTTAACCCAGCCAAAAACAATTATAGACGCCACTTTACGCCCACTCGTGACTATATAACAAACTCACTAGACATAGGTCGAAGACTGATCCATATTGGCGACTCGTTACACAGGGCACAAACAGACCCAACGTGACACGCACGCGGTAACACGACGACTAGAGTCTGCAACCGCAACCAGGCAACCAGGCAACCACCCGACTTTGTCTCCCGAGTCATTCGATTACCCTCAAGTAATCGTCAGTGCATTGCGCTAAGAACCCAGAACAATAGCGTGTTCACCGGATCCCTTTTTGGCCGTACACATAAAACATTGCAAGACCTAGCGCATAACTCAAACACTTGAAAAGCAGCACATATAGTGAAAACAGACTATAACCTTTATATGTGACCAATACCTCCTTGGTCGATATAAACGGTCTGCCTCCAAGCTTTTGGGAAATGCAATTCATGCGCATATGCAGCATCAAGCTAGCTACAACTCAGTAAGGACCGCGTGATGGAGATTACCCGCTCGCCGAATAGCAGTAACCTATACTACGTACTCGTCGATAAAGTTTTTGCCTTTCCAGGCTGCTACACAAGCTATAAAGAAATAAAAGTTCTGCTAGAGCAAGGCTACCAAGTCGTCATCGATTTTGCAGAGTGCACACACATCGACAGCAGCGCCCTCGGAGGTCTTTTTTCTTTACGAAAAAACTTTAGCGAAGGCGCAGAACTTAAGCTTATTAATGCAAACCCCCACATCATGTCGATATTCCAGATTTACAAGCTGGGCCAGACAATCAACATCGAGAAAAAATAGTTTGTGCACACATATTGTGGCGAAAGCCTATTCACTTTCATTTCCTCTCGAGACGAGTCACGTCTAGACAGGCAATAATTAGCGCCACTATCTAGCCCTCTATAATTTCTAAACGAGCCACCCACTGCCGATCCTGAAGTTTGGTGTACAGCAAAAAACATACTGCCAGGAAATATCCAAGCGCAAGCATATAAAACATAACGGTATAACTAACATAGAGTATCACCGACCCCAATATCATCGGCACGCCACGAAAACCCAGTTCGTATATCATGGTTAACAAACCGGATATTTTCCCATGATCCCCCGCTGGAACCATCGCCATTAATTTTGCATTAACCGCTGGGTATAAAAGACCATAAGACAAACCAAAAATTATAGACACGAACAAAGAGGATGAATCACTACGAATCCCAGTCATTCCCAGCAGCGTCAAAACCAAGACAGTGTGACAAACCATCAAGATCCGGCCTCTGTATTTTCCATCCGTTAACGACCCCATCAATAAACGAACAGCAGCAACAGTCAATAACGTCGACGTCATAAAGCAGATATTCGTAATCGGCTTATCAATCCAATGCTCACGCAACATAAAATCAAAATATATCGGCATATATTGCAGCGCTACGCCAAAGCAACTTCCTAGAAGCAAAAGAATTCCCAAATACCCCACAAATTGAGCAGGCTTTGAAGCCGATTGAGCTTTATCCGCAACATCAAGATTAACGTTGTTTTCAACATCGCTGACAAACGTCATCACCACCATTGCCAACAACCCAATAATGGTTGAGATGATAAATAGAGTTTGATACGACCACTCAGAAAAACTGAATTCACCAATAAAACTGCCAACGGTATTACCAATCTGAATGCACACGGTAAAATAACCAATACCAGCGGCTCTGTAATTTGCTGGTACAACCCTGGCCGCAGCCGCGAATAAGGGCGCAAAAACAAACGCATGACCCAAGCCTTGGACAAATCGCCAAAACCACATTCCAAAACCCAACGAATCCAAAAAGCAGTGCGCATACGTCGCAACGGCATAAGTCATTAACCCAGAGATAACGAGTGGCTTAGAACCCCATTTATCCGACATGGCACCGACAAATGGAGTGACCACCAACATGGCCAATAAACTCACCCCTAAATACCATCCCACCTGTTGCTCATTGCCGCCCAAATATAATATAAATTTTGGCAAGTACAGCATCATTGAAGAGGAACAGAAATAGAGCATCGCCACTGAAACAATCAACATAAACTGCACACGCTGCTGTCGTGTTAGCTGAGAAAACATAAGAGCCCCACTCGTCTAGATTATTGATACTTAGGCAGCATATGGCGCAACAACGTATTAGCCAATCAAGCAAATCCCATATATGATATTCAGCCTATGAATATCAAAGACATTGACCTCAACCTATTAAACGTATTCTCAGCCATATACAAAGAGCAGAACATCTCCCGCGCGGCTGATCGACTGGGGTTAAGCCAACCCGCAACAAGCAATGCCCTCAATCGTCTCAGAAAGATGCTGGATGACCCATTATTCGTCCGAAATTCACGCGGCGTTACAGCTACACCACGCGCTCATGAATTAGCCGAGCCCATTGACAAAGCCTTCGATCTAATTCAAACCAGCCTCAATAAAAAAAGCGACTTCAAATACCGCTCGGCAAAGCGTACCTTCAATATCGCCATGAGTGATTACTGTGATTTTTTGCTACTACCAAAACTCATGGAATGGATTGCCTCATCAGCACCTAACATTCGAATCAATGTATGGCCCATCGACGGAGGAAATATAAGCGAATTGTTTGATCGAGGAAAGCTAGACCTAGCCATCGGTAACATCCCTTTCTTAGGTGACAGCTATCGTAAGCAACGGCTATTCGAAGAAGATTTTATTGTTCTTATAAGAAACACTCACCCCCGCGCAAAGGACCAATTTAGTTTGGATGATTTCGCCTCCCTGCCCCACATAATTTTCACTCCGAGACATACCCACAGCACGCAGATAGACCTCTTATTAAAAAAGCATAATTTGCAGCGAACAATCTCCCTACAAGTATCCAGCTTTCTATCACTTCCAGCAATCGTCGCCAAAAGTGACCATATTGCCACTTGCCCGTTACGAGTAGCGCTGGCATTTCGGGATATATACCCCATAAAAATGATGAAGCTTCCGCTGGATTTCGGGCCCGCAACCATTAGCCAGTTTTGGACCGAGCGCGTCCACAATGAACCCGGCGTTATATGGTTACGTCAATTAATGTTTGAATTGTGCCAGCGTATTTAAAAGGATAACGAAACACTTAAGCTCCTTTTGGGAACTCATGGCGGCGCAACATGCTCTTAACCATCCCAATGTAAGCCGCAACGAAAAACACATTCAAACCTTAGTTAAAGGCAGACGGCAAGGTCAGTGACCTCGGCCACAAAAAGCACCACCACCTACTATTCGAAATGGCCCGCCACCAGCTAGAAGATTACAGCCTCACAACAAGAACAGGGATCGATGAACAACGATCTACTACTCAACAATATGAAGATTGACAACAATCATCTCAACATTCAAATTTATCGTGCTCGCGAGACCATTCGAAAATACTCAGCACACTGGGGCCAACACCTTATTGAACGCAGGCACGGGGAAATCAGGCTATCGCCATGCCAAATATCAATCAACAAAGAAAGTCTCTAATCAAAACCTAAGACAAAAATAATTGAAAATAAAGCCCACCAACACTGGCGGATTTTTCATCCTGAAAATGTAAAAATCGCTTTTTTCGAGCCCCATATAAATCATAACGACGACAAAATAATATTTTGGAAACCAATCAAGCCATTTAAAGATGCTTACCCCTGGGTGGCGCCATATTCAACAAAACCATATTTCCATATGGTATATTAAAAAAAGACTAACTAATCTAAAGAAATATAAATCGCCGTAGAGCGACGTAATATTTCACTCCACAACAATAAAAACCGACCCAAATGGAAGCGCACCTTTCAAACCTTTAAATAGGCAGTTAGAACGCCCATTTCGCGTGCACAAGAGTTTTTAAAAACCGACACACGCAAATCACACTTACACATACACAACCCGTTGCCGCGTAACTGCGGGCAGCTCAGACCTTCTGCGCGCCTGTAATTAGGCGGTATTACCAAAACGAAAGGCTTCCTGCTTACTCGTTTTTAGATCAAAGGTACTTTATCAATGAACAAATTTAACCACTGGTTGGCTGGGGCCGTACTCGGCGTCGCCATGCAATCCTCTGGCGCATATTCAGAAACGCCTATCGAAGCTTTTATGACTCGCGTTCAAGCCCAACAATTTAACACTCAGGTAATGACCCTGCCCACCAGCGCCCCATCTACCGTACAAATGTATATGGGTAAACCAGCAACGGCAATCAACCTAGATCCACTAGGCTTGTTCGACCTTCCAGATTTCAAAATTGAACTGCCCGGTTTAGACAACCTATACGCCATCAAAGAAAAGGTTCAAAACAACCGCTTTAACGGCCGTAACTGGACCGGAGATGTGTTTTTCCTCGACCCTTATGGCTTTGAAACCGGCGTTCAAGGGCGAGCCTATTTTGTTGAAAAAAATGGTGACATTACCGGTGTGATTCATACCGCAGACAAAATTATTCAAATCTTCCCAGACGGCGCAGGTGGTCAGGTAATAATCAGCTCAGATCCAGATGATTTTGCCCCTGAAGGAGAACCCGTCCAAGACGAAAGCGGTGCACAATCTCAAGGCGCTGCAGCGGCCCCGATCATCGGCGGTCGTATCGATGGTGAATCACCAGCAACGATGGCAAATCCTTACACCGTCGACATAATGTTTGTCGTAACACCAGCCACAGCTGCCGCTGTTGCCGATATTCAATCTTTAATCGAACTTTCATTGGTTACAAGTAACGACGTGCTCACAAACTCGTTAATTCCTGCGCGCTTGCGTTGGGTGGGGACTCACTACACACCTAACTACCAAGAAACCGACTCAATGTCCCCAACGCTTCACGACATGAAAGATCCAAGTGACGGCCATATGGATGAGGTTCACGGCATACGTGAAACACTCGGTGCCGATTTGGTACTGACCATTTCGAATACTACAGACTATTGTGGAATAGCCTACCTCGATGCAGATACAACATATGCATTTAGCGTCGTCAGTCACGGATGCATGAGCGCTTACACCCCTATACACGAACTCGGCCATAATTTCGGCGCCCACCATGATACCAATAACGCCTACAACTATGAGTACAGCTTTGGCTATGGTTTACAAATTGATGACGTAGAACCCTACTGGCGTACCGTAATGAGCTATCCCTGTGACGGCCTCTATTGCGCCCGCGCACCGTATTTTTCAACGCCAGCGCTCACCTATAATGATCTCCCTCTTGGCGACGTAGAAACACGTGATAACGCTCGTGTATTGCGTGTTCGCGTCGCAGAAGTCGCAGGCTTTAATGCCGCTGAAGTCGCTTATTGTACTGAACATACCTCCTCTAACGGAGACCATGTCACTGCAGGTCGTGCTTACACAGAATCTTCCGGCGGAATATTCCCAACCACGACATACTACGCAGTGGGTTCAGCTGACGCTCTGGGCACTTACAGTTTTTCATCAAACACCTTGGCAGAAGAGCCTGCGGGATACTTTACCAAAACGAGCTGCGCTAGCTCTGGCGAGACACCTTTCCCACCTGAAATGCAAAACCTTCAAACCACCGTTATTTTTGGTGGTGTACGTATAGAAGGCGAAGTTTTTGATGCAAATGGTGATGATATTGTCTCGGTAGAAGCAAAACTTATCTCCGAAACAAACTGGATTAACGGCACAATCACCAACAGCGACTTTGCAGTTGAAATAGCGATCGCTGTCGTTGGTGATATTGATGTAGATATTCGTGCGACCGACGCTACGGGCGAGTCATTTTCGATTACACAAACTTTTAGCTTAGAAACTGGGGAACCGCCCACTATTGAGCACCGCGAAACACTTTTTGCTGATCAAACAGCAATAATCAGAGGTACGCACAACGATCCAGATAATGCTGTTACCGAGATTCGCTATCAGGTTGACGGTGCGGGAGATCCGACCCAAGGTACCTGGGATTCTTTCCTCCTACCAGACACCTACTGGACAATTGAAATTCCAACCGTAGCCGTTGGCGCCCATACAATTCACTTTTTTGCTGTGGACGAAAGTAACCAGTACAGTGATGTGCTAAGCACAAGCCTTACCATCCCTTCGGCACAGGCACCAATATGTACCTTTGCTGGCGCCGCCCCAAGATACTCTGGCCAGCCAGGGGAATTGGACATCCATGGCTATGCTGAAGATGCCAACCAGGGTGACGTTCACCTAGAATACCGATTAGACGGCGGATCATGGGCAACGATTACAACCTTCACCCAATTGCAAAATCGTATAACCTGGACGACTAGCCTCACGCAAACACACGCCAACGGCAGTACCATTAACATCGATACGCGAGCCACCGATTCAACAGGCTTGCAAACCAACTGTGGAACCATTGCTTATACTGTTGCATACCCAGTAGGTGACGAAGCACCGAGTTGCGAATTCACTGAAATTTCGAAAGACAAAGGTTATTTACGTTATTTTATAATGACTTCTGACGCCAACGGAAATCAGGCGCAAATCTACGCGAAAGAAGCATCCCAAGCCGACTGGAGTAGTTCGTGGCCAGCAGTTCTCACTGTTGGCTCTATAGACATTCCCGGCTACGGTGAATTTACTATACAAGGCCGCGTAGTTGATGCCACTGGCCTAGAAGGTTTCTGTGAGAAGACGGTAACACTTGCGAACGAAGGTTATGCCCCCGTTATCGACGGCGCTTATGGCTATTTTGACGGTGACCTCAATACTGCAATTGCCTCAATAACTGCAATCGACTGGGACTGGAACCTAGACGTCACCTCTGTTCAAGTACGAGAAATAGGTTCAACGACTTGGCTTTCTGCCACCCGAAATGACGACAGACACTGGCAGTACGATATTGGCTTATTGGCTAACGGAACGTTTAACTATGAGGCTCGTGCAACCGACGCAGCTGGCCATGTCAGTGATACCGTCAACTTCCAACTTTACGTTGATCGTCCTATCGCTCCACTGCTTAGCAACCTAAGCTATGAATTAAATGGTCGTAGCGCCATCGTCAGTGGAGACGCTGTTGATGAAAACGGTAATCTAGACAAAGTTTTCTTCAAGCTCAATGACAATGCACCATTCAGCTTTGCTGCTTCAGCAAGCTGGGGGGCATGGGTACAGAACCTCGTAGACGGTACAAATACTATTGAAGTCTATCTGACTGACACCGATGGACTGGAAAGCGCGCATCAAACATTGACGATTGATTTTGATCCAGGTGTCGCCCCAGTAATGGTCAGCACCAATTTGACCATAGACTCAAGTGACCACTCAATACAAATCGCTGCCCACGCCACAGACGCAGATGATAACCTTCGACGACTCATAGCCTTCATTGATGGAATTGAAGCTCGTTATTACACGGACTTTAATAATGGCTATTGGGGTATCACCATTTCTAACCTTTCGGAAGGTGCTCACCAGGTCATCATCAAGGCTGAAGACACTGTAGGCAACCAAACCGGAGACATAGTGTTCAATTTCAACATTGAACCCCCACAAACTTGCTTCACAGCAAGCAACGCCGACCACGTTTCTGCCAGCAGAGCCTACACGCAAATTGTTGGCCAAACCTGCTACGGCACCTACTGCTTTGGCGGCACTGAAACTTACTTTGCCAACGGCTCTGATAACGACATGGGAACCAGTGCAAGTGCAAGTATCGACCTCGACGAAACCTCTTCGGGTTACTTTGAAATCGGCACCTGTTCAACCGTGGATACCACCGCACCGATTATTACACTCAACGGCAGCTCACCCATGAGCGTGACAATCGGGTCAACATTCGTTGACCCCGGCGCGACCGCAAGTGATAACGTTGATGGCAACATCAGTGCAAATATCACAGTTAGCGGTTCAGTGAATACTGCCGTTGCTGGTAGCTATCAATTGACCTACAACGTCAATGATGCCGCTGGTAATGCTGCTATTCAAGCCTCGCGTACAGTGAATGTTGAAAACGATACTGTTGTCCCGGTTATTACGTTAAACGGCAATGCCACAATGGCAGTGAATGTCGGCGGTAGTTTTGCTGACCCTGGCGCGACAGCAACAGATAACGTTGATGGTGACATCAGTGCAAATATTACCGTTAACGGTTCCGTGAATACTGCCGTCGCAGGTAGTTATCAATTAACTTACGACGTCAGTGATGCTGCAGGTAACGCAGCTAGCCAAGTAACGCGCACAGTTAATGTCACTAGCGATGCAGTTGCACCGGTTATAACGCTAATCGGCAGCTCAACAATGTCAGTAAATGTTGGCGGTAGTTTCATTGATCCTGGCGCTACTGCAAGCGACAACATTGATGGTGACATCACATCAAACATCGTCGTTTCTGGCTCGGTAAACACTGCAGTTATTGGAAGCTATGTACTGAATTACAACGTGTCAGATACAGCCGGTAACGCTGCGACTCAAATTTCACGAACAGTGAATGTTGTTGCTGCAAGCAGCTGCTTTACGTCAACGTTGGCAGACCACACGACTGCTGGCCGAGCTTACACGCAGTACTCGTTGTACTACTCCACAGGCACCGCAACTTACCTTGGCAGTACTTACACAGATGCCAATACAATCGCGTCACTTGAAGAAACGTCTCCAGGTAATTGGGATTCCGTAGGATCGTGCAACTAAGTTAGAACGTACAATTTAGTTAGAGCGAATAACTAAACTCAGGTAAAACTACCTGAGCCAACAAAAAAATAAACCCGCTTTTTTGGCGGGTTTTTTGTGCCCGTAAAAAAAGTAACCCGCCCTTACTGCTTTTACCCGTTACCCATTTCCCATTTCCCGTTTCCCGTTACCCGTTACCCATTTCCCATTTCCCGTTTCCCGTTACCCGTTACCCGTTACCTTTTATTCGTCTCCCGTCTCCCGTCTCCCGTCTCCCGTCTCCCGTCTCCCGTCTCCCGTCTCCCGTCTCCCGTCTCCCGTCTCCCGTCTCCCGTCATTAAACATTCGATTTCCCGATAACCCCTATTCAATTTTTCAATTATCTAACCCGCTCATGCCAAACCTATAATCTCCGCACAAATATCCACTTATTTGTAAAAATAACTTTCATCAAAACACTATTTAACAACGATTAAACCATCATGGAAAACCAATAATGAAACTTAAATCAATGCTAATCCCTTTAGGCCTGTCTGTATTTTGTGGCGTCGTCAATGCTGCCCCTCCAGCAACAACCGTGACACCATCAATAGCCTATTTGGACGGCGACGTAAATTCTTCTTGGGTAGTAGACACCCTTAGCGATGAACTAACCATCGGTAGCACAGGAGTCTTTTTTCCCAACACCCACAAAACGATTCTAACATTTGACACAACGGCAGTGCCTGGCGGCCAAGAAATTCGAGACGCCTTAGTAAGGCTTCATTACGCAGTTCCAAACGGAACAGATTACAGCGGCCTTGCAGAATACATAGAAGACAACATCAAAATTGAAGTCGCCGCTCCTTTCGGATTCGGTGGATCTTACACAATTACAGGTTTAGATTACTACTCACTCCCCTTAGTGACACTAGCACCGGAAGCTTTTCAGATTGGTTTTTTAGGTCAGCCCATCCTTGATCTGACCGGGCACATCAATCTCAACGGTTATACCCAAGTTGCGATATCCTTGATAAACAATCCGGAAAACATCGCAATCAATTTTATTAGCAGCGACACCGATGGCGGCCACCCATATTATTATAATGGCCAACCCACCTTAGAAGTTTCATACAAATAACATTTTACAATCCATTAAAAGCCGCTTTTTAAGCGGCTTTACTTTTAACTATCAGAAAATATACCCCCAACAGAAACAAAGCAAATAGCTCATACCAGCAACATCCAATACTACAAAAAATCAACGCTTTCCTATCTCGCAACAAAAACGAATAAAACGATTTCCCATACAAAGCATACCCACCTTAACAAAAAAACAAAACCATCATCAACTTGGCCTCTATCATCAAAACTGTCATATGAAATATCGATATCCTTTATTCGATATTTTAATTATTCACAACAAACATACGAATATACAATTCACCTGCAAACAAAATTTGCACATTCAATAAACTTTATTTTAGTTTTAACACCAACAAAACTCCACGGAGAAGTAACAATGAATTTTAAGTCCATTCTATTACCAGTAGGTTTTTTAGCGTGCAGTGCATTCTCAATTGCGAGCAATGCAGGCTCCTACGACCACATTCCGTCAACCCCAGCCCTAGACGGAGATGTTAATTCATCTTGGGCCGTGGATGTATTTAGCAACAAGCTCACAATTGGTAGCACTGGTGTGTTTTTCCCAAACAACCACAAAGCCATCATAACCTTTGACACAACACAAGTAGATTCAAGCAAAACTATTCTTTACGCTGACGCGCGGATAACTTTTTCTGACCTTCCTGCCGGCATGAGTGTTAGTGACGTATTCGAGTACACTTACGGAAATTTAAAAATTGAGGTTGCAGGTCCATTTGGCTTTGGCGGTTCGACAACGATTACCGCTTTGGATTATTACGCAGTACCCGCAGCAGTTCTAGACGACGAAGCCCTTAACCTAGGATGGTTCGGTGATTTCGGAATTAATCTTACCGATCACATCAATCCATTTGGCCAAACTCAAATTGCGATTTCATTGATCAGCAACCCTGCGAATATCGCGATCAATTTTAACAGCGGAGAAGTTGGCGCTAACTTTCCTGTCGAACCCAATCAAGAACCTATACTCACCATTACTTACGAATAAACACTGACGTCGATAACGAGCCGCGATATTCGCGGCTTTTTCCTATCGGGCTTCATGGCTCCCGCTGTATGCAACCTCCCCAGCCCGCACGCATTAGATAACTCTAGGTTACGCTGCATACTTTACTTCTTTTTACTCCCAAGCCGTTATTTCCAAACGATTCCCCCCCTATATCAATCACACTCTTGTAGTTGGGCCTCCAATATCCCACTACTGACTCACCCAAACCAGCGATCAAACACTCAACGTGCTCAAAACTCAACCAAACATGAGTTATAACGATCAATTATGTCGCATAAAACAAAAATATTGAACAAAATGTCGCCACAATCAACAAATCGCTTATTTCGATATGGTATATTGCGCGCAAATCAGCTGTACTAATGAAATATCGGTGTAGTTCATCAGTTTTTCATCTAGCCAAAAATAAAAACCTGCCTAAATAAGAAAACGCTTCGACATTAAAAAGCGTAGACCCCGTGCGCATTCGTTTTTACGTCAAAACGATAAGCACAAAAAACAGTTCGTTAAAAACAACCCGTTGCCGCTTTATCGCTGGGCAGCTCAGGCTTTCCTGTGCCCTTCGAAAATCGCTGGCAAAAAAATGACAACATAAATTGTTGATCATATTTAATGATAGTTAGTGCCCGGCCAAAAATAGGATCGTAACAAGGGAAAAATTAAATAGACAAATTTACGCTACTTGATAGGAGGCGTTTGCTAATTTGCAAACAACTCTGTGGGTGAAGTGAGGACAGTCATTTTAATTTAGCCAACGCAGACACCTGTTTATGGATGGTCGCAACTTAGGAGAGGTAAAAACAATGAAGAAATTTAATCAATGGCTGACCCGTACAGCCGTCAGTTTCGCGATATTCTCATCCGCGACATACGCCGAAACCCCAATGGAAAATCTTTTGGCGAGAATAGAATCTCAACAAATTAATACCCAAGTCATCACACTGCCTAGCTCTGCCCCATCAAGCATACAAATGATGATGAACAAATCGGCAAGCACCATCAATATTGACCCGCTGAAACTGTTCAACTTACCCGATTTTAAAATTGAACTTCCCGGCTTAGAAAACTTTTATGCCATAAAAGAAAAAATTGAAGCCAACCGTCTTAACGGTCAAAACTGGATAGGTGATGTTGTTTACCTCGACCCTTATGGCTTAACAACAGGCATTAAAGGCCGCGCATATTTTGTTGAAGTGAATGGTCAAATAACCGGTACGATTCATACGCCTAATGAAATCATTCAAATTTTTCCTGACGGCGCTGGCGGTCAGGTCATGGTGAGTTCAGCCCCAGAAGAATTTGATAACAGCGGCGATGCTGTAATGGATGAAGGTTCTGTAATGGAAGCAGCTGCAGCCGCTCCGGTTTATGGCAACCGCATAGACGGAGAGTCACCCGCGTCAGTCGCGAATCCGTACACCATCGACATTATGTTTGTGGTAACACCCGCAACCCAAGCCGCAGTAAACGACGTTCAGGGATTAATCGAATTATCCCTCGTCACCGGTAACGATGTGCTGGAAAACTCCCTTATACATACGCGCTTACAATGGGTCGGCACTCACTACAGCGATTACGAAGAAACCGACAGCATGAGTACAAGCCTTAGCGCGCTCAAAAATATTGACGACGGCGATATGGATGAGATCCACGGTATTCGAGAAAGCGTCGGCGCCGATATGGTGATGTTAGTTTCAGATGCTCATGATTATTGCGGCATCGCCTATGTTGATACCCAGCTTACCAGTACTTTTAGCGTAACCTCCAATAGCTGCATGAGCTCTTACACTCCAATACATGAACTCGGCCATAATTTCGGCGCAATGCATGACCGCGCCAACGGCAGTAATTCACGTTATTCTTTTGGCTACGGCTTACAAAACACTATTTATGAACCATACTGGCGTAGCGTCATGGCATATCCCTGCTCCGGCCTTTCCTGCCCCCGTATACCGTATTTTTCAACTCCCGCCATTACGTACAATGATATCCCTCTTGGCGATCCAGAAACGTATGATAACGCTCGAGTCCTGCGTGTTCGCGCAGCAGAAATAGCAGGGTATTTTCCCCACGTTGTAGCTTCATGTAACGAAACAACCGCCACCAATGACCAACACGTCTCAGCTGGCCGCGCCTACACGCAAACTTCCGGTGGATTTTTCCCGACGACAACGTATTACGCAGTTGGCTCCGATGATAGTTTAGGTTCCTACGGTTTTCTCAGTTCAACCTTGTTAGAGCAGTCTCCCGGGTATTTCACAACTGACACAAACTGTACTCCCCTTACAGAAGCGGCTTTTGCTCCAGAGGTTCAAAATCTTAACGCAACGATTACACCGGGCGCCTTACGTATTGACGGTGAAGTCTTCGACGCGAATAGTGATGACATAGTCTCTGTCGAGTTTAAACCTTCTGGCGAAGCGAATTGGATATCGGCCACAATTCAAAATTCAACATTTACTGTCGACATACCCGTTTTGAATTACGGTGATATCAATATTGATATCCGCACTACCGATACAACTGGCGAACAGTTTACTTTCACCCAAACATTTTCTTTTGAATTGGAAACACCTCCTGTCATTCAACAAAACTCTTTTCGCGTAAATGACCAGAAAGCTTCGATTTACTTACGATCGACCAACAGCGACAATCCCGTAACGGCGATATTTTACCAAGTTGATGGAGCAGGAATTCCTGGCGAAGGGACGTGGACGCCTTACCCAGTGGCCAACAGTTATTGGACCCTTGAAGTTAACAATATCGCAATCGGTTCACACACAATTTATATGTATGGAATAGATAGCGCAAACCAATTGAGTAATGTTGTAAGCGTATCGGTCGACATTCTTGCAGCAGAAGCACCTGTATGTGTTTTTGCGGGTGCAATTCCCTCCACATCAGCTGTGGCTGGTGAAATTGATTTGTACGGGTTTGTTGATGACAATAATTACAGCGGTGTTTTAATTGAATATCGCATTAACGGAAGCCCATGGACAACTCTGGTAGATTACGCTGAAGCTAATTACAGAGAAAACTGGTCCTTTCGCCTACCCGAAATCTATACCGACGGCAGCGAGTTAACGATCGAAACCCGCGCGACAGATTCTACTGACCTGCAAAACGCCTGTGGCACAGTCACTCATCACGTTATCTACCCGACAGTTGATGAAGCGCCATCGTGCGAATTTACAGACATCGTCAAACAGCAGGGCGTACTGCGCTACTACATGCTCACTTCAGATATTAACGGCGACCAACAACGTATGTATGCTAAAGAAGCCTCGCAAAGCGAGTGGCTGCAAACCTGGCCCCACCCGCTTACCGTTGGAGAAATACCAATCCCCGGATTTGGTGAATTTACAATTCAGGGTCGAGTGGTTGATCGTGTCAATTTAGAAGGCCTTTGCGAACAGGTTGTCACAATCGTTGATGAAAATTTCACTCCCTCCATAGAAAATGCGTATCACTATTATGACGATACACTTTCGACAACCATACTGAGCATTAACGCCCTCGACTTAGACGGTGCAATGGATATAGCCAGCGTTCAATTGCGTGAAGTGGGTTCATCAACCTGGCTCACAGCCGCTCACAATGAACGTGCATATTGGCACTTCGACCTCGGCACATACCTTAACGGTAATTATCAATTTGAAATCCAAGCAACGGACAATTCGGGACATGTCAGTGATTTATTTTTGGTTGAAATCACATTGAATCAACCATCAGCTCCGACAATCAGCAATGTTGCCTATGTTTTAAATGGACATACAGCGAGCATCTCTGGCGAAGCTTTTGATTCAAATGACGATTTACAAAGTATCTGGATAAAGGTCAATGAATTGGATTGGTTCAGCATGAGCGCAAGCGCACAATGGAGCGCCAACATTAATGATCTTGTCGATGGGAATAATACGATTATCATTTACGCCAGTGATACGAATGGTTTAGAAAGCGCTCGCCAAACATTGTCTATCGATGTTCTTGCTGGTGTTGCTCCAGTCATAGCGTCTTTTGAAATTAGCACCGACGACCTCACTGCTGAATTCATTATTAACGCAAACGACGCCGACGCTGACCTCAATCAATTATCAGTAACACTAGATAGCGGAACACCGCAACTATATTCTGATTTAAACTCAGGCCAATGGACTATCAGCTTTACAGATCTTTCGGTAGGCATTCATGAGGTTCAAATCAGTGTTTCAGATGCCGCCGGAAACACGAGTTCAATCGAAACGCGCACGTTTGAAATTTCCCTTCCACAAGCATGCTATACCTCAAGCAATAGTGATCATGTCGCTTTCGGGCGAGCAACAACGCATATCGTTGGGCAAACCTGCTACGGCACTTTCTGTTTTGGCGGCACAACCACCTATATTGCCAATGGCTCAGATGATGATATGGGCACTTCCGCCAGTGCCTCGACAGCACTAGTCGAAACAGCGCCGGGCTATTTTGAATTGGGAACTTGCTCGGTTATTGATACCACGCCACCTGTGATGACATTAAATGGTAGCTCACCTATGAACGTAACCATTGGATCGACCTTTATCGATCCCGGCGCAACGGCGAATGATAATGTCGATGGTGATATATCCGCGAACATTACGACCGCAGGTTCTGTCGACACGTCAAGTACAGGTGTATTTACGCTGACGTATAATGTATCCGATGCAGCAGGGAATGCCGCTACTGAAATTTCGCGAACGGTCAACGTGCTGGAGGGCGGCGCATGTTTTGAATCGACCTTATCCGATCACCTCATCGCTAACCGCGCTTATGAGCAGTACACGCTTTTTTATGCAACAGGGACTGCAAGCTATCTCGGCAGTACCATTAACGATGCGAATAAGGTGGTTATCTTAGAGGAGACTTCCCCCGGAAACTGGAGTTTGGCAACGAACTGCAATACCAATTAAAATAGAATAAAATTACCCATATACGAACCCGCCGCTATTGGCGGGTTTTTACGTGCTGGCAGTTGAATAACAGAGGTATACGGTGCTAGAACTTCTATCATCGCAATAACAAATTCACTAATAGCGCCGATAAGACAACGTTGACAGCTAGGTCATATATTCTTCCGAATTTTAAGCCGCTACGTATTCAAACCGCTGCACGACCACATCTTTTATCGTCATGAATACCCTGCGCCGAGGAATATAAGCAGCGTATTTTTTATGTCGTCGATGTACTCGCCCCATATCCACAGTGTGTCCATTCACTAAATGGGCAAGCAACTGCCACTTGTAACCAATAGCCTTGTCCATAGCCTGAATTTCTGCAGGATCAACAGCATTCATCGCGCCAAAATCGCGAGCGCACTGCTTAAATATACGATTGTGGCCATGCGCCAAACCCACGGCCAAATGCGCCAGCTCATGTCGTAAAGTATTACGCAACTTGTTGATAGCTGTCGTATTAATAAAAGCCTGGCTCACGAACACTTCACCGCGACTGGTGGCAATCCCATATTTGGTTTTGTGCCGTGTTAATTTAATTGCCTTCGCCCGAATCGACCATTTATCGAAAGGAATAACGCCACCGCACTCATCAAGCGCTTTTTGGTATTCGTCCTCTATGGTTTCCAGTGTAATCATTGGGCTTCGTCGATTGTTTTGCTTTAAAAATTGGATAATACGTCACAGGGGCTAATTCTCACACATATTCCATCGGTTTTCCTGCCTGATACCGCCTTTCGCCCTCTTTAAGTAGATCACAAAATCTGCATTTATTTCCCGAATCTAGGAGCTACACTTAAGCTAGTGCCTGTCCAGAAATGGCTCGTTGCGAGAACGCAGAGCAGCTCAGGAGCAGTTGCCGAGTAGAGACCTATTTCTGGATGGGCACGAACTCAACCACACCTAGCTGGCTGATAACGACTAAATAAAGCAAATGGACAGTGAATAAAGCCCACGATACCAACACGGCAGTGACACAACGATCCCGGCGAATAGCTATGCAGCTCATCGCAGTGTGGGTCTTCCTGTGCCTGTGGTTAAGCGCCTGCGAACGGACATCTCTCCAGCCCATCAAGGTTGGCATACTGCACTCACTAACCGGCACCATGGCCATCAGCGAAAAATCCGTTGTTGATGCAACGCTCATGGCCATCGATGAAATCAATGAGGCTGGCGGCTTACTCGGGCGCCCCATCGAAGCCGTAATACTCGACGGAAAATCCGACTGGCCAACTTTCGCTCAAGGAGCAGAACAACTCATCACGGGCGAGCAGGTCAGTGTTATTTTTGGCTGCTGGACCTCCGCCAGTCGAAAAATGGTCAAACCTGTGGTCGAAAAGCTCAATCACCTGCTCTTTTACCCGGTTCAATACGAAGGTCTGGAGCAATCCCCCAACATCATCTACACCGGTGCAGCGCCCAACCAACAGCTTTCACCCGCCGTCCAATGGAGCGTAGAGACCTTAGGCAAACGCATATTTTTAGTCGGTTCCGATTACGTTTTCCCTCGGACGGCCAATACCTTGATGAAAAAACAGATTGCCGCGCTCGGGGCCGAAGTTGTCGGGGAGCACTATCTATTGCTCGGCAGCAAAAATGTCGATGAGCTGACGGATGCCATCAAGCAGAGCCAGCCAGACATCGTACTAAATACGATAAACGGTGACAGCAATATTGCCTTCTTCGCGGCACTTAAAAGCAAAAAGATCGACACCTCCGTTATGTCCTTCAGTATTGCCGAAGATGAATTACAGCATATGGATGTAAAAGCCATGACCGGTCACTACAGCGCTTGGACTTACTTTCAAAGCTTAGAGACCCCCGAAAACAAACGCTTCGTTGACAGTTTCAAACAAAAATATGGTGCCACGCGAACCACTAACGCCTCGATGGAAGCCGGGTATTTGGGCGTTCACTTATGGGCTAAAGCCGTTAAAGGCGCAGGCTCGACGTCTACTGCCAGGGTCAGGGAAGCGCTCAAAGGCGAATCATTCCTCGCTCCAGAAGGCAAAGTCACCATTAGCTCGATTAACAATCATCTTTGGAAACCCTCTTACATCGGACAGGTACAAGCCAACGGCCAATTTAAGATTGTCTCTCAACAATCTCAGCCCATTCGCCCACTGCCCTACCCTCCTTACCGCACACAACAGTCCTGGCACCAGTATCTCAACCAACTCTATTTGAATTGGGGAAACAGCTGGGCAGCGCCGGTCACACACAACCGCTTTACGATTCCGACCGTGATTCAACCCACGACAAGCCATCCTGCCACTAACACCCAAAACATTGCACCGGCAGAGAAAACCGTCTCCGAAAAACAATCCCCCAAGCGGGAGACCCATAGCTCGTGAATATTCGTACCCGAATGCTCATTGCATTTTTAGTAGTTACGCTATTTTCAGTTGGAGCATTGTCGATTATCGCCTTCAAAAACAGCTCTGACTCGATAAAGAAAGAAGTCGAAGCTGCGCTCAACAGTGTGGTTGAAGAAAAAGTCGCTCATATTTATGCCTATATTCAACAGAAAGAACAGGCCATCATGTTGTCGGCAACGCAGCCCATTATCGCTGAAGCACTTAGTCAATTTACAATCGCCTTTAAACAGGGTCACAACAGCGAAGACTACCGCTTAAAAAATAAAAAATACGGCGCCTATTTACAGCAATTAAAAGAACGCTTAAATGGTTACGAGCTTTTTTTAATCTCAGAAAATGGTGACATCGTATTTAGCGTCCGTAACGAGTCATCTTTTGCGAGCAACCTCTATAACGGCCCTTACCAATCCAGTCAATTGGCCATGAGTTTTAAAAAATCCGCCAGGCTTTTAGAGACTCAGGTTTCCCAATTCAAACCGTTTGCACCATCTCAGTGGCAGGGTCCAATTGTTCAAGGTCAGGTCGAACGCACAAACAACGCAAACGCTTACGGAAAAGAAACACATAGCGCATTTATTACCGCCCCAGTATTTAACGGCGACAAACTCCTTGGGGTATTGGCCACGCAGCTCAACAGTAATGACTACTACCACTTGGCTTCCGACTACACGGCGCTAAAGCAAACCGGCGAGATTGTTTTTGGGAAACAAGTCGGCAATACCGCACTCATTATTGCGCCGTTGAGGAGCGACCCCGATGCGGCATTCAACCTTCAGTTTGCAATGGGATCGGATGCTGCGCCCATATTGGAAAAAGCGCTCAACGGCGAAAAAGGTTCGGGGCTCTCTACCGACTATAAGGGCAATGACATTTTGGCCGCATGGCGTCACATACCCGAGTTACAGTGGGGAATTGTCGTTAAAATTGATACCGACGAAGCCTTCTCCTCGGTCCATCGTCTCAAAATGGAATTCGCCATCACCGGCTTTATCATTGCGCTACTCGCCTCGATGTTTGCGCTGTACTTTTCCCATCGCTTAACCTCCCCCATTTTAAAATTAGTTAAGTCGACGGAAGCGATGATGAACGGCGATTTATCTCAAGATATCGAGAGCCAATCATCAGATGAAATCGGACGCTTGGCAAAATCGTTTAACCTCATGTTAAAAGTTCGCCGCCGCCATGTCAGCCAACTGGAAGACAGCGCCTTTCGCTCTCAAGAAGCCTTAGATGATCTGGCCAATCATAAGTTTGTACTCGACCAACATGCTATTGTTGCCGCAACCGATATAGACGGTACAATCACCTTTGCCAATGAGAAATTTGCTCAGATTAGCGGCTATAGCATTGAGGAGTTAATCGGTCAAAATCACAGAATTTTAAACTCGGAGACCCACGAACCGGAATTTTTTAAAGAAATGTACGACACCATTTCAAAGGGTGATGTTTGGCAGGGCGATTTATGCAACAAAGCAAAAGACGGGCATTTGTATTGGGTATACACCACGATTGTCCCGGTTATGAAAGGAGGCAAACCGGAAAGCTATATTGCCATACGAAACGATATCAGCAAACGTAAAAAACTTGAACATGAATATCAGCGTGTCGCCCGCTTTGCACTCGAAAACCCAAGCATAGTGCTCAAGATATCCCAATCCAATAAGATCCTATTTGCCAATCCTGCGGGCCTAAAAATCCTCAGAAAACTGAAAATTTTTCTAGGTGATTTCGCCCCTAAAGATTGGCATGATGCCATTCAAACGGTATTGGTCAGCAAAAGTATCTTTCGTTTTGAAGAGACATTTGATGACACCGTTATATTACTGACGCTGAAGTACATTAGTGACCCCAAGGGAGCCTCAGTCAACATTTACGGTTCTGATATAAGCGACTTAAAGAAAGTCGAAAATGATCTTATTCAAGCCAAGCAATCCGCAGAGCAAGCCGCCATCGCCAAAAGTGACTTTCTCGCCAGTATGAGTCACGAAATTCGCACCCCCATGAATGGCGTACTGGGAATGCTGGGCTTACTACTGGAAACAGAGCTGTCGGTTGAACAAAAAAGAAAAGCAGTAATTGCACAATCGAGCGCTGAATCCTTGCTATCAATCATCAATAACATTCTAGACTTTTCCAAAGTTGAGGCAGGAAAACTCACCTTAGAATGCCTTGATTTCAATCTTAGAGATTATTTAGGCGATTTCGCCGAAGCGATGGCCATTCAAGCTCAAGACAAAAACCTAGAACTTATATTGGATATTACTGAAGTCGAACACTCCATAGTAAAAGGAGACCCAGGACGACTGCGACAAATCATGACCAACCTTGTCAGTAACGCGATAAAGTTTACGGATGAGGGAGAAGTTATTATACGAGCAAAATTAAAAAACAGTAACAATAGGCAAGTTATTTTCACTTGCTGCATTGAAGACACTGGAATAGGAATACCCCTTAAAAAACAGTCATTGTTATTCGATTCATTTTCCCAAGCAGATGCATCAACAACCCGAAAATACGGCGGAACTGGTTTAGGGCTTGCCATAGTTCGGCAGCTTTGTGAACTCATGGACGGAGAAGTGAATATTGTAAGTGAAGAGAGCAAAGGCAGTACTTTTACATTTAGCATCACGCTATATAAAAGTGACGCATCACAAATAGTACATGCGTGCGTGGATATTACCGGTAAAGGAATCCTTGTTATTGATGACAATACCAAAACGCGCGAGGCGCTAAGACATCAATTGGAACATTGGGGAGCCATTGTAAGCGAAGCTAATGACGCTTCGACCGCGCTGAAAGTGTTGCATCAGCAACACACTGAAAATCAGAAACCCCACTATGAATACAATGGGGATAATCCGCCCCTTAAACTAATTTTGATTGATATGTATATGCTCGACCAGGACGGAATAGCTCTTGGCGCAACAATTCGTGAAGATAGGAATTACGACAATATTCCCTTGGTATTGATGACCCCTATTTCGTCAAAAGACGACGCCCAGTTTTATGCCAGCCAAGGTTTTTCTGCATACTTTCCAAAACCGACGACAACTCGTGACCTATTTTCAATACTGCCACTCACGCTCAGAAACCATCAGACACTGGACCTCCAGCTCTCCGGAAACATGGACAGCTTAGCGAAGCCCACCGGAAGACACTTAACGACAGCTCCCCAAGAAACACCAAGTGAATTAACAAAAAACCCCCTTGAAGGCGCAAGAGTATTACTGGTGGAAGACAATATCATTAACCAAGAAGTGGCCATTAGCATGTTGGGTGGACTTGGGATTCGATGCGATGTAACAACCAATGGTTTAGAAGCGTTAACTTCACTTCGTCAACGGGAAAAGATAGCCCCGTACCAACTCATTCTTATGGATTGTCAAATGCCGGAAATGGACGGCTATGAAACAACGAGAAACATCCGACAAGGCAAGGCCGGCAGCCTCTATCGTGAAATACCCATTATCGCGATGACAGCCAACGCGATGAAGGGCGATAAAGAAAAGTGCCTCGCATCGGGAATGAATGACTACACCTCAAAACCCATTGACCCCAGTTTTTTGAAAAACAAAATGCTCCAATGGCTCTTAGATGGAAAATCTGAGGGCGAAGCTACATCTGAAGACCAACATGAAAACGAATCAGAGCAGAGACTTCTCGACCTTTTGATATGGGACAAAGATGCCATGTGGAAAAGACTCAACAACAAGCAGGACACCATCATCAAGCTCATAACACTCTTTATTAACGATATCCCCAAATCTGTCAAAAGGTTGGAAACCGCTATAGAAGAGAACGACTACCTAACAATAGGTGTAGAGGCTCATGGCATTAAAGGCGTCGCCGCCAATATTAGCGGCCTTAGAGTTCGGCGCCTCGCCCTACAGATTGAACTTGCCGGTAAAGCGAAGGACACCAATACGGTACGCACAGTATTTCCGTTATTTAAAGAACATTTTTCTGAATTTGTAAGCGTCATAAAACAGGAATTATAAGGGTTTAATTTAACCGAATCTTGATATCACGTTAATATTACATGGCACTACAAACGATATTCTGGCAACAATCACGCCCTGACTTTACCCTCTTCAATTGACCATTAACGTCCCTAAATACTTTTCAATCCGTTTCCCATCGCCATCGACCCCAACAAAAATCGCGGTTAAAAAAACGTTCCGACATGCCAATGGTGAAACGTACTGTAAATAGAGCAACAAACCATGACTGTAGAAACCTAAAACGCTGGCATTAGTTTGTAATGTTATAAAAAGAAACTACGCTTAGTAAGGCTAGAAGTGAAAAAACGGGTATTTTGATATTTTCTGCGGTAACACCTCACAAAAGTAAACGCTCACCCGCAACGAAATCCGACAATTAAAATAACACATGAAACATCGAACCTAGCCCTGATTTGGCCACCCCCACTGGCCTCTACACTCGCATAGCACCCCCACAGACTCTGACAGAAGGTGTACGGACTTATGATACTGAGCATGATTGGACTCGTTGGCGGTTTGCTGCTGCTCATTTACCTAGCGTTACGCGGTATGAATTTATTTATCGCCGCACCTATCTGTGCGCTACTGGTTGCACTGACAGGCAATATTATTGTTTTTGACACTTCCGGCACTGACAGTTTCGTAAAAGGCTACATGGCCGGTTTTGCCAGCTTTATTGGCGCTTGGTTCTTTATGTTTTTACTCGGCAGTTTATTCGGTAAATTAATGGAAGAAACCGGTGCAGCCGACAGTTTGGCACACTTTGTCGTCAGTAAAATGGGCCGCAAACATGCCGCCTTTGCAGTGGTAACAGCATGCGCACTTCTCACCTACGGAGGCGTCAGTGTTTTTATCGTGGCGTTTTCAGTCTACCCGATGGCGCTGAGTTTATTTCGTGATGCCAATATTCCCCATCGACTCATTCCTGCCACACTGGCATTCGGCTCGGTTACCTTTACCATGACGTCAGCCGGGTCACCCGAAATTCAAAACTGGATTCCCACTAAATATTTGGGCACCACTCCTTTCGCTGCCTGGGAAGTTAGCGCCATCGTAGCCGTATTTATGGCCATCCTTGGTTTTGTATGGCTTAACGCGATTATCTCGCGCGCCGCTGCAAGAGGTGAAGGCTTCGGAACCAACAGCGAGCAAGCCGCAGTTATTGCCGCTAAAGGTCATATGGATATTAACGAAGAAAAGCTGCAGCCAAAAAAAGAAGGCCTGCCACATCCGGTCTCAGCTTTTATTCCTTTGCTAATGGTTTTGGCAACATCCTATTTAACCCATAAAACCCTACTTGAAAATGCCCTTATCGTCGCTTTGCTTACTGGCTGCCTTACCCTTGCCGCAATCAACTATCGTTATATTACGAATATGCAAAAAGTAATGAGTGAAGGCACATACGGTGCTCTTCTCGCCATCGGTAATACATCCGCCGTTGTAGGCTTTGGCTCAGTCGCTAAACTGTCTCCGGCATTTGGTCTAATCGTGGATACCATGACCAGCATGGAAGGTAGTTCACTGGTGGGAGCCGCGCTCGCCATCACCACTGTTGCCGGACTTACAGGTTCCGCGTCAGGCGGACAAACCATCGTACTGCCAGAACTAGCGCCTCACTACCTCGATGCCGGCATGGACCCAGAACACTTACACCGTATAACCGCCATATCTTCTGGCGCACTCGACTCACTTCCTCACAACGGATATGTAGTTACCACCATTCGCGTTATATGTGGTGAAACGCACAAACATTCTTACATGGCCGTCGCCGCACTAAGCATTGCAGTACCCACCCTCGGCGTGATCCTCGCAATCATTTTGATGAATTTAGGTTTGTAACATTCAAACGACTTCGCCCAATAGACCTGTGAATTTGCAGGTCTTTATCCTTCTATTTACCCGTTAACTAAATGTATTGTCGCTTACAGCGTTTTTTCACTTTCGCTTAATCGAAAATTTTACCGCCCCCACATCATCCCGTCTCCTGTCTTTTCCGTCACCCCCGTCCCCCGTCCCTCCCGTCCCCCGCCTTATCACCCGCCCGCCCCCACCCATTTATTGTAATGCCATCAAAAGAAACTACGCTTAATACTGCAACTGCCGTGATATTTACCTCGTTATCAAAACTCAATCGGTCTCAAATCATGGATCTCAAGTACACAGCCCTTGGCTTCACCCTTAAAGAGAAATACCCCCTATGATTCTCAGTATGGTTGGACTCATCGGCGGCTTAGGCCTGCTCATCTATTTTGCTTTACGGGGTATGAACCTATTTATCGCCGGCCCCATCTGCGCCATTATCGTCGCACTTACTGGCGACATAACGATATTCGATACCATAGGCACCGATAACTTTGTCAAAGGCTACATGGCAGGGTTTTCCGACTTTATTCGCTCTTGGTTTTTTATGTTTTTACTCGGCAGCCTATTCGGTAAATTGATGGAAGGCACCGGCGCTGCAGATAGCCTTGCTCATTGGGTCGTCGATAAAATGGGCCGAAATCGTGCTGCACTGGCCGTGGTAACCGCATGTGCCGTTCTTACCTATGGCGGTGTCAGTGTTTTTATCGTCGCGTTCTCGGTTTACCCTATGGCCCTAAGCCTTTTTCACGACGCGAATATTCCTCATCGATTAATCCCCGCTGCATTAGCATTTGGCTCCGTCACGTTTACGATGACATCAGCTGGATCTCCTGAAATCCAAAACTGGATTCCAACAAAATACCTCGGCACCACCCCTTATGCCGCATGGGAAGTCAGCCTTGTTGTTGCCATGTTTATGGCCGTTACAGGCTATATGTGGCTACAGTACATGATCAAACGCGCTCAAGAAAATGGGGAAGGTTTCGGAACTCAGGTAACCTATTCGGGTGCAGAATCAGCAGAGTGTAAAAAAACCATGTCGCTGCTAACAGAAAAAGAGTTATCAAAATTGTCGGACAGGGGCGTATCCACCTCTTGCTCGTTAGAATCCACCGAACTTCCCCACGCCATCACAGGCTTAATCCCCTTACTTATGGTCCTCGCAACCTCATTTGTGACGCACAAAACGCTACAAGAAAACGCCCTCATTGTGGCCTTACTCGCCGGCTGCTTAACACTTGCCGCAATCAACTGTAAATTTATTCGTAACCCTTCAGGCATACTCAGTGAAGGTACTTACGGTGCATTACTTGCTATTGGCAATACTTCTGCTGTCGTTGGCTTTGGCGCAGTTGCCAAACTCTCCCCCGCATTCATCATGGTGGTCGATGCGATGACGAACATGGAAGGTAGTGCATTGATTGGTGCCGCGTTCGCCATCACCGCCGTAGCAGGCCTCACCGGATCGGCCTCTGGCGGGCAAACGATAGCCCTCCCCGAGCTAGCCCCTCACTATTTGGATAGCGGTGTGAACCCTGAGCACTTACATCGCATTACCGCCATCTCATCCGGCGCGCTGGACACCCTTCCTCATAATGGTTATGTCGTCACCACCATCCGTGTGATATGCGGAGAGACCCACAAAAGCGCCTATGTTCCGATGGCCTTACTGACCATCGTCATCCCCGTTCTCGGCACCGTTTTGGCTATTATGTTAATGACCATGGGCATGTAATATAGTTAACCCTTCTGGTTCTATGTTCGTTACCGCCAGATAAGTTCATGCTCTCTCGGCTCATTCATGCTTCTCTATTCATATATGTCTCACGTCTGTATCCACATATATCTCCACGTCACTCACCATGCCTCTCACACCTGCCACTACATCCGCCATAGGTCATCAAACACCTCAGTCTTCACAAGCAAGGGGATTCAGCAGCTCCCGAAACGCTGAATATCTAAAAACCTAGACGTCAAAGTCACGTATACTCCCTTCTGCACTGCGTAAAGCACTCACAACGATTTAACTTTGAAAGAAATTATGAAACTCCCACGCACACTGGCCCTCGTACTCACTTGTTTTTCATCTTGCTTTTCATCCTCCTTTAGCCATGCTGAATGCGTCGTTTTACTCCACGGTCTCGCACGATCAAGTAGCTCAATGTCCTCCCTTGAAAACAGTTTGAAAAAAGAAGGCTATCAAGTCGAAAACGTTGATTATGATTCTCGTCAACACACGATAGAATTTCTCTCTAAAACGGCCATTGCGCCCGCGCTCGAAAAATGTGAGGCGTCTCAGCCTGTTCATTTTGTTACCCACTCACTGGGGGGGATATTATTGCGACAATACCTCAGCCAAGCCACCATCCCCAATTTGAAACACACGGTTATGCTCGGCCCCCCCAACCAAGGAAGTGAAGTTATCGACAAACTTCACAACGCACCGGGGTTTTCCTTCCTAAATGGCAAAGCCGGTTTGCAGTTAGGTACAGCTAAAACGAGCATTCCCAACAGTCTCGGCGCGGTTAATTTTAATGTCGGTATTATCGCGGGAAATCGCAGTGTTAATTTAATTCTATCCCGACTAATTCCCGGTAAAGATGACGGAAAAGTCTCCGTTGAGCGCACCAAAATCGATGGAATGGATGATCACCTCACACTCCCGGTAACGCACACATTTATGATGGCAAATAAAAATGTCATACAACAAGTTTTGAATTTCTTGAAAAACGGAAAGTTTGAGCGATAAATTATTCGGGAAGGGAAATAGGGGCGGGTTACGGGGAACTGGTTACGGAAAACGGGGAACTGGTTACGGGCGGTTACCGCCAATGTGAATTATTCAAGATTTTCGATCAGTGGCATTAACGTATTGCGGTTTTTAAAAACCGCCAACTACCATGAAAGGCCATCATTATTAAAAATGCTGTCCTTTGGACACTAAAAGAACATGCCGGTTGATTCCCTTTATGAAGGCCATTCGCTTGGAACGTCGCTTTGTCGATTACAATTACCCATCGAAATATCACAGTTAAAGGAAGCTCATGATAAGCGTTAGCCGTATTGACCATATTGTCCTAACCGTTAAAGACATCCCAAACACGATCAACTTTTATACAAAGGTTATGGGGATGGAAAAGATCGTTTTTGGAGACAATCGCGTAGCACTCGCATTTGGCCAACAAAAAATAAACTTACATCAATTAGGTCATGAGTTTGAACCTAAAGCAGGTAATGTCCAATGCGGAAGTGCCGACCTCTGCTTTATTATCGACACCCCTATCGCTAAAGCCACAGAAACACTGAAAGCACTCGGCATCAATATCATTGAAGGCCCGGTAAATCGTACGGGCGCTAAAGGCCCGATTGTTTCTCTTTATTTTCGAGATCCTGATGAGAACCTAATCGAAATTTCCAACTATATTGAACAATAGGCCTAACGAAGCATAACGCGATGAGAACAAATCTGTGATTTCAAAAATTATACTGCCCATTAGCTTTATCATCTTGCTCATCAGCTTTTGGAATCGCGATAATCTTGCCGAAGATATAGACGCACTCAAAGCCCTAGGACCGGAGCCCATACAAATACAAACCAATGAACCCGAATTTTCTATCACCGTCGACAATATCAGCTACCAAATCCAACCCCAATACGAATATGAGCTTTACGGACTGGTTGTATCTTACCGCCACCACAACAGTAAATTCGGTTTGCATAAGTTGTGGAATGACCACTTAAACATTGCTGACGTTTGTGTCGTATGGGGACAAAATGTGCTCACCGCAGAATTACACAAGCTCGACTTCTGGAACGGACAATTTACATGCAATGTAAAGACAAACGATACCCAGGCCTGGAACAGCTTTGACATGTTTCAAATATCCAACAATCACCTACTCAGCAATGAGCGTTTCATACGAGATAAACTGCAAGACATTAAGATTGGAGACCAAATAAAAATTCAAGGCTGGCTATCCAATTACAGCAACAACCAAGGCGGGTCACGCAATACCAGCACCACCCGAAAAGACACCGGCAACCACGCCTGTGAAACCATCTACGTCAAAGATGTTCAAATTTTACAGCCCTATAACAGTGGCTGGAGAACATCTATGGTTTCATCACTCATTATATTTCTCCTATCGTTAGTTTGGTATTTTGTATCTCCGGTTAAAGCACAGTAAGTCACCATCTAGCCGACCATACATAAGCTTGCGCCGTATGAGTAAAAACCTTTCCCAAACAGAACATTTTTTAATCTACAAAATAAAATAGAAACTTAGATAGACCTATTTTGTTAAATTTGTATAATGCCCAGGAAAACACAAGATAACGTGTATAAATCCGCACAACCAGGATTTAGACGCCACCACAATTACTTAACACGCTAAGAGATAGACAAAGAATATGAGTATCACCTTTGACTGCATGATAGGTGCAACACTTGTAGCTTTTTCGGTTTATACACTTATCGCTAGACAGTTTTTCCCTAAACATTTCGACAAGTTAGAACCCATGAAGCTATATTGGGGACGCAAAAAAGGGATGGCAATTCACATCATCGCCTATACCGTCATTCCGCTTATTGGCGGCGCTCTAATGATGTATAACGAGTTGAGCAAAACGCTCTAATTTAAACTGGCAGACAGACGGTAAAAGTCGTTCCAATCCCCAACTCACTTTCGACTGAAATTTGACCATTATGCTTTTGAATAATATCGTAGGACACTGATAGCCCCAACCCCGTTCCCTGCCCAACATCTTTGGTGGTAAAAAAAGGATCAAACAACTTATCGATCTCCTCCTCCGGCATTCCTTGCCCCGAATCAGATATTGCGATATAAATATTTTCTCCGTCAGTGCTTGTTTTCAGTAAAATATCTCCCTTACCGGAAATCGCTTGGCTCGCGTTTACAATAATATTAAGAAAGACTTGATTCAATTCCCCAGGAAAGCATTCAATATCAGGGATCTCCCCATACTCTTCTTTTAGCGTGCAATGATATTTAACCTCATTCCACACCACCTTAACCGTTGACTGCAAACATTCATTAATATTGGCCATCGACTTGTCTGGCTGATCCACTCTAGAAAACGCTTTTAAGTTTAAGACAATATCTTTAACCCGGTTAGCACCGTCCATACTGTCATTAATTGCACTTTCCAAGTCCATAGTAATTTCACGCACTTGCTCTCGCTCACAAAATTCTGATATTTCCTGTTCCAACCGAATCATCCCTTTAACATCATTTTCGATTGCGGCGTTCATCAACTGCTCATGTAAAATATTCAATTGACGGTAAATGTTAAAATAGTCCCGCAAGACATTTAGGTTACTAAGAATATACGCAACAGGGTTATTGATCTCATGAGCCACTCCCGCAGCAATAACCCCCAAAGACGCCATTTTTTCTGACTGCACCAATTGCCGCTGCTTTAGTTTAAGTTCATTGTGGGCGAATTCAATTTTGTCCTTACTGTCTTGTAATTTTTGCGTGCGGTCATTGACCATTTCCTCTAAGTTGTCGGTATAGTCCGAGATCATCTTCCGATCGAACTCTAACTGATCCACCATATGCCGAAAGGAATCAACCAGAATACCCACTTCATCTTTCCCTACTTTCTCCCGAATATCAAAATCATAAATGCCAGAACTGACCTTCTCCGCTGCTGACGCTAAGCGACGTAAGGGCCGTGTTAAATGGGAACCAAAAAGGAAAGCAATAAGCAATGAAATAGTCGTCGCGATAACCGGCGCTATAAATATCCGCTGAAAGAGAAATCGTTGGGCTTCAGCAACTTCTTCATCTGCTCGGTAATCCAGCTCCAACACCGCATCCACATTTCCGTCAGTGTCTTTTATTGCCGCAAAACCTGAAACCCAAGCACCCTCTGCGTCTTCGTATAAATGACTGTGCGCCGACTGACCACTTGCAAATACTTGCGCTACCAAAGGATGCAGAGCCATTGCATTTCCGACATAGGTCTCGTCGTTACTCATCGCCATAAAAATCATGTAGTCGGGACTATGAGCCAAACTAATAACCGTATACACATCTGTACTTAACTCATTCTCCTTTTTAATCAACCGCAAAGAGTTTTGAACGGTTTTAAAATGCGCGGCTTCGTCAATTCCCTCCTCCTCATTCAAATAGGCATCAATGATAAGACCATGCTCTTCGCGAGGAATAAGATGCACGCCAGCCCTTGCCATATGTTCAAGGTTCAACCCCAATGTTTTATCAATATTCGACAGCTGGCTCTGATAGCTGTAATAGCTACTACCCAAAACCGATAGCGTGATCAGGAAAACCAGAAAAATAACCAGTTTCTTTGCGATAGAAAGGTTCAGAGCTCTCACTTTCAAGCGGTGTAAGAAATTCATCAGGCGGCAATCGACAATTGCCGGTTTTGGCAACAAATAACCCGGCCAACAAACTGATCATATTTAGGAGAATACATGGGTAGCAAAACAACCTCAAAGCCTATGATTTCACGTATAAATCAACGCTCCATTAGACAAAGCATAGCTTATAAAAGCACTGAGAATGGGAGCAGCGGAGCAGGGTTCAAGTAAAGCTGTCGCATAATCCAAAATGTCGCTTTAGCCGTCAAAACACCAGTCGTTAGGGATAATCTACATCCCAACAGCATCCTGAACTCACCAAGCAGGCTGCGAAGAATGTTTATGCTCCCCTCCTCTACCTACCTGCCTATCTGCCCCCTCCGCTCTCTGTCGGTTTCGATACACGTCTCAAGGTAGATATCAGCACAGAAGCCTGTACATTGGTTCTGCAACAGACCGCCAGACGGCCCCAATGCTAGGCAGTGACAATCTCATAGGGCAACCGTTATGATTAACCCAGCGCCGCTGTAATTCTCACAAACAAACCCATAACAAATGACAGCCACGACATGACAATAAACAAACAGTTCATCGGTAAAGTCAGCATCCCACTGCTATCACTTGCGGCATTGATCGGGGTATTTTTCCTTCCACCGATTCCTCAAGACCCGGCCTACCATCTTTTTGAAGACCAGCGCACTATCTTTAATCTGCCAAACTTTTGGAATGTACTGTCTAACCTTCCCTTTCTGGTGGTCGGCATACTGGGCTTATTCAGCCTATATCGCCACCGCGATACCGATAGCTCTCCCAGCATACAAATAGTTAGCCCGCTCAAAACCTCCTACATCATGCTTTTTTTCGGCGCGTCTCTCGTCGCTTTCGGCTCCGGTTATTATCACATCGTGCCCAGTAATCATTCTCTCGTGTGGGATAGGGTTCCGATGACCATTGCATTTATGGCCCTCTTCTCGATTATTATCGCGGAGTACATCTCAGTACCACTTGGCAAGCTATTACTTTGGCCATTAATCGCTGTGGGCCTTCTCTCCGTATTGTATTGGCGAATGACAGAAAACAATGGCAACGGCGACCTTAGACCCTATGCCTTGGTCCAGTTTTTACCCCTGGTCATCATTCCACTCATAATGATTCTATTTAAACCGACATTTACACAAACAAAAGGATACTGGCTGTTAATGTGCGGCTATATGCTGGCAAAAGGTTTAGAGTATTTTGACAAAGCTGTTTTCGACGCACTGAGCCAAATCAGTGGCCACAGTTTGAAACATGTCGCGGCAGCCATAGGCCTTTTCTTTTTATTAAAAGCTTATCAATCCAGAACACGAATTATGCCGTAGCGATTATTCAAAAAAGCCATCTAAAAAACGATATAAAAAGATACAGTCTAAACAGGCACTATCTAAAAAGACATCCGCTAGGTCCATACAAATAAAACCTCCGCGCGTTACGCCGACACAAATAGAGATTCACAATGCCAAGCGAAAAAATTGAAATCCAAATCATCCCCGGCCAAAACAACCACGCGATTGGCCGCATCACCCTGAACAATCCTAAAGCGTTAAACGCCCTTTCTCTCGAAATGGCAAATGCTATTCAAGAGACACTCGACAAATGGGGCGCAGACGATAACATCCAATGCGTACTCATAGATGGTGCAGGGGAAAAAGCATTTTGCGCTGGCGGTGATATTCAGGCCATGTACCACGACATGCAGAACCCCCCCGGTGGTCCTTGCGAATACACCGAAGCGTTTTTTGCCAGTGAATATAAAATGGACCATAGCCTGCACACCTACAATAAACCCGTCATTGTGTGGGGCGACGGAATTGTGATGGGCGGAGGGCTGGGGATTTTTATGGGCGGCGAGTTCCGTATCGTTACCGAAACATCCCGAATTGCAATGCCTGAAATTACCATAGGTCTTTACCCGGATGTGGGGGCCAGTTACTTTTTAAACCAATTGCCTGAACCCATAGGTCGTTTTTTGGGGCTGACAGGAGCCATGCTGAACGCGAAAGATTGCTTATCATCGGAACTCGGCACGGACTACATCGAGAGAAACAAATTCGACGCACTCCTATCGCAATTAGTTAGCGTAAATTGGTCAGTTAACAGAGAAGACAATACCGCTTCGGTTAATGAAATTTTAAACGCGCTAAGCAAACAGTCTAAGCCTCTGGGTATGCAGAGTAACCTAGACCAACATGCCGACTGCATTCAGGGGGTTTTCTCAGAACCTAACATTCATTCGGTTATCGAAAACTTTTTGGCTTATACCACCGAGGATCGATGGCTACTCAAAGCTCAGAACTCACTTAGAAACGGCTCACCGTTAAGCGCTCTGATTATTGACCAACAGCTAACGCGTTCAAAAGGGAAAACTCTTTCCGACGTTTTTCATTCTGAAATGTTGTTATCAACTAATATCGTACGGTTTAGTGAGTTTTCAGAAGGGATTCGTGCCTTACTGATTGAAAAGGATAACAATCCAAATTGGAAATATTCAGATCACACGGCGATTGTCGCATCGTTTATTGAAGAGTTTTTTAAAGCGCCTTGGGAAGAAAACCCATTGAAACTTGGATAAAGGGAGTAGTAAATATTCCGAATTTCTCATGATTGAAAAGTAAAACGCCCTGATTGGTAATCAAGGCGTTTTTATGAATATGCATTTATAATATCTAGACTCGCTGATTGCTTGATTAAATTTATTTATTCAAAACCCTAGCAAGGCATTAGTTTTTTCGAGCAAGGAAAACCCAAAAAATTATTTTGTAGAGGCATACTCTAACGCAGCAACCAACAAAACAAGAATCACCGCCCAATACTCAATAGGAATAAAGAAAAACGTGTGCGATGGAGATTTAAACACCTTCCCTGTATGGCTATCTGTTTCGACAACCCGAGTTTTGTAATTCATCCAATAACCCAGCAATACAATCAAAGCCGCTGAAACACCTGTCGATACCAGTATCATCTCACTACCAGACAAAGGACTACTGCCCAGAATAGAAGTTACGCCCATAGGTAAACCAATGAACACAGCTATTACAATTATTGGGACTAAAATTCCCAGCCCTCTCCAAAAAATGATCATACATTACTCTCCTTAGTTAATTTTGAGACTTGCACCAAACGGCCATCAGAATACCGGTACTATAGGTTGAAACACGCCACCGCTAAAAACCCTCAATAAACTCTCATAGGTGAATTTTATTAAGCGCCGTACATATTGCCCATGCTGAGGCCTCAGCGTTATACCATCCTTTGTCGCTTCGACAGTTAATTCTACATCTACCAGAAACCCTATATGGCTTAACCAATACCCGCGCAATTGAATCCAAGGCACCGGTGGGCTCAGCTGGACTCGTCCATCGACGGTCGTGCTGTTGCTTTTTGATCGATGAGCAACGATGCCTGATGAGATGGACGCTCCCCAGTGCTACCGGCGTCAGAATGCGCCAAACTGACCGTGCATTACAACACTTTTCAGTTCAATTAGAGGAGCGCCCACCATGGCTAAGCATAATTTAATTTCGATCGATTTGGCAAAGAATGTTTTTCAAGTTTGTGGCACAACACGACAACAAAAGATTGTTTTCAATAAGCAACAAAAACGGAAAGAGCTGGCAGAGTTTATGGTTAACCAGCCGCCAACTGAAGTCGCTATGGAAGCGTGTTATTCCAGCCATTACTGGGCTCGCCTATTCGAATCCATGGGCCATACAGTGAAGTTACTTCCAGCCCAACACGTAAAACCATTTGTACGAGGCAACAAGAGCGACAGAAATGATGCTGTTGCCATCTCCGAAGCGGCTCGCAGGCCTAACATCATTGCAGTTCCCGTTAAGACAATCGAACAACAAGATATACAATGCCTACACCGTATCAGGGAAAGACATGTATCCCACCGTACAGGTCTCATCAATCAAACTCGAGGATTGCTCAGTGAGTACGGAATTATTGCGCCACTGGGACACAAGGCATTTTGTCTTTTATTACGAGAAGCCAGCCAACCATCAAATAGTGATTTATCCCCACTGATTAAAACCCAACTCAATCAAATAGCGGACGAATATTATAGTCATACAGATCACATTGATGCCGTTTACACAACACTACAAAGCATTGCCGAACAAACCCCTGCATGCCAATTACTCTTAACTATTCCAGGAATTGGTGTTATTAACGCAACACCCATATATAGCGCAATTAAATACGGCGAGCAATTTAGCAGTGGTCGGGAGTTTTCTGTTTGGCTTGGTTTAACCC
>JAWSUY010000032.1:0-55872 GCA_033852175.1 Agarilytica sp. | reverse complement strand
CATTAAGCCACATCAGGTACGGGGTACGGGGTACGGGGTACGGGGTACGGGGTACGGGGTACGGGAAATAGTTTATGTGCGGTTTGTGTTATAGCAAGGACTTTTGCTTCGGAAAGGCTTATAAGCTAGTGGACGGTGTGTTCTACGCTGGACGCGGAAGGATCTTCTTCTCTTACTTCTTGGATATCACCTGCGGCTTCTAATCCGGCTTCTATCATCGCTTTGGCAATGTCGATTTTGGCATCGTTCAAAAAGTAGAGGGATTCGGATGAGAAACGAATAGATACCAGAGGCTCGCCTGACTCTTCGTCATCAGCTCGGCAAAGTGCTATTTCTCCGTTAGGGAGTTCGATTATTTCAAAGAGTGTGGACATGTTGAATAACTGTTCTGGTCAAAAACAATTTGAGTCTAACACCAGAGTTGCAAGAATGCTTGCAGGTCTCTGTAAAAAAGTGTCGTTTTGGGAAACTAGTTGAAAGCTGTGAAGTGGGGGTCAATATTCCTGACTTGCGGAAGTGTGCCTTTCCAGTAGTTCGTCCATACTGCCTAACCATTCAAGCAGCACGGCCTTATCAAGCCGAGTCCAATGCTCTCGCCCACTCGAATCAGAGCTGGAGGCGATTATTTGTATTTGAGTTGATGCTTTTGGCTTGCTGTTCCACTGCTTTGGAAGGAACGGTAGGGAATCTACTGTATCGGAAAAAGCCCTCAACCAAGCGCCCTCCTCCATTAAGACATTAAACTCCTGTTGCAACCCGCTACCCTCTGAGCTCATTTTTTGACTCGAGAGCTGAGCTAAACTCACCGGACTGGAGCCTGAGAGAGCGGCTGAAAACAAAGAGGAGAAGTACTGAGACAAGCCCACGTTGAGCCCAAACAGTACACTTTGAAGGATTGCACGCTTCGCGGGTATCGCTTCTTCTTGACCTAAGCGGTCGAGAAGAAGCTTGGCATAGCTGAGTTGCTGCCGAAGAAACTGCTGGGGTTCAGCAGCTGTCATCATGCCTCTTTCTTTTTAGCGCTGGCTTTGGTTTCCTTTTTCGCTTTTTCCTTCTTTTCCTTTGTCGCTTTCGGCTTAGCCACTTTCACTTTTGTTACTTTGGGCTTAGGCACTGTGATCTGCCATTTTTTGCCGTCATAAAATGCTTTCCAGCCAGTCGCTTTCCCTTCTTCTTCCGTTTGAACGTACTGTTCTTTGGTTTTACGACTGTATCGAATAACGGTATCGCGACCATCAGCATCTTCACTGGGGGCTTTTAGCAAGTGGGCATATTTTGGATCAAGCACGTCTTTTACGGTGAGTATTTCTTTCACCTTAGGCGCACGCGTTTCACGGTTTTTCGGAAATTGGCTGGCGGCCAGAAATAAGCCTGCTGCGCCATCTCGCAATACGTAGTGATCATCCACCTTCAAACACTCTAACTCGGGCATTTGAATAGGGTCCATTTTGGGGGGAGCCGCTTCGCCGCTTCTGAGTAGTTTGCGTGTATTTTTGCAGGTTTCGGTTGTACAGCCAAAGTACTTGCCGAATCGGCCTGTTAGGAGCTGCATGTCTGCGCTGCATTTATCACACTCAATAATGGGGCCTTCATAACCTTTGATCTTAAAGGTGCCCATTTCGACTTCGTAGCCGCTACAGTCTGGGTTGCGACCACAAATGTGAAGCTTGCGCGTTTCATCAACGAGATAGCTGTCCATTGAGGTATTACAAATCGAGCATCGACGCTTTTGTATGAGCAGCTTGGATTCTGCTTCATCATCATCGTCAACGTTAACGGCTTCGTCGCCAGAAACTAAGTTCATGGTACTCTTGCAGCGCTCTTTGGGCGGAAGTGCATAACCTGAGCACCCCATAAATACGCCCGTGCTGCCTGTACGAATTTGCATATTGCGTTCGCACTTGCTGCAAGAAATGTCTGTTTCTACGGGCTCATTGCGGCGCATGCCGGTTTCGGGGTCTTTCGCTTTGAGAAGGGTTTCAGAAAAACCTTCATAAAACTCGTTGAGCAATTCAATCCAGTCTTTTTTACCGCCTGCCACCACATCGAGTGAAAGCTCCATATTCGCAGTAAAGCCAAAATCCATTAGCTCTTCAAAGCTCTCAACAAGACGCTCGGTGATGATGTCGCCCATTTTATTGGAGTAAAAGCGCTTGTTTTCGACGTGTACGTAGCCGCGATCTTGGATCGTTGAAATAATGGCTGCATATGTTGATGGTCGGCCAATTCCCCGCTTTTCGAGCTCCTTCACCAATGAGGCTTCAGTAAAGCGCGCAATAGGCTTGGTAAAATGCTGGTTTGGCTGAATTTCGTTAAGCTTTAAGACTTCTCCGACTTTTACGTCCGGCAGTATTGCGTCTTCTTCTTTTTTCGCGGGTGGCGGCATGACTTTTTGATAGCCGTCGAAGCGAATCACTCGCCCTTTTGCTCTCAGCTCAAAGTCACCGGCAGTAACGATAATCGATGTGCTGGTAAACTTAGCGGGCATCATTTGGCAGGCAATAAATTGCTGCCAAATTAGGGTGTATAAACGTTCGGCGTCGCGCTCCATTTTTGCAAGATGGGCTGGCTTACAGGTTACGTCTGAGGGTCTAATCGCCTCATGCGCTTCTTGTGCGCCCTCTTTGCTGGAGTATACGTTTGCCGTTTCGGGTAGGTATTTTTTACCAAACTCTTCTTCAACAAAACCTCGGCAGTTTTCGACGGCTTCTTTGCTTAAGTTGGTCGAATCTGTACGCATGTAGGTGATGTAGCCTGCTTCGTACAAACGCTGGGCCATCATCATGGTTTTCTTAACGCCAAAACCCAGTCGCGTTGACGCGGCTTGCTGCAAGGTAGAGGTGATAAACGGTGCGTTTGGCTTTGAGGAGGTTGGCTTATCTTCACGCTTTGAAACCGTGTAGGTCGCGGAATTTAAGCTCTTAACCGCTGCAGAGGCTTGCTCTTCGTTGGTTGGTCGGAAGCTCTCACCATTGAGCTTTTTAACTTCGTATTTTGCTTGCTCGCTTTTTTGCGATTCGAGTAATGTGTTTATGTTCCAGAACTCTTCTGGAACAAACGCACGGATCTCGCCTTCTCTGTCCGAGACAAGCCTTACGGCTACGGACTGAACACGGCCAGCGGATAAGCCTTTGGCGACTTTTTCCCACAAAAGCGGGGAAACCATATAACCCACTACTCGATCAAGAAAACGTCGTGCCTGCTGGGCATGTACGCGATCTAGATCGATATAGCCGGGGGATTCAAAAGCTTCTTGAATGGCTGTTTTGGTAATCTCGTTAAAGACCACGCGCCGGTATCGGCTGTCATCACCACCAATTGCTTCACGTAGGTGCCACGCTATCGCTTCTCCCTCTCTATCCAAATCCGTCGCAAGATAGATGGTGTCGGCATCGTCGGCCAGTTTTTTGAGTTCGTTAACAACTTTTTCTTTGTTGGGAAGTATCTCGTATGTTGCAGCCCAGTCATTGTCGGGGTCTATCCCCATACGGCTGATAAGCTGTTCTTTCGATTTGCGTTTTTTGTACTTGGCTTTTTCGTCGGGTGATAATTTCCGCGTAATCGCAGCTTTGCGAGCCGCTTCTTTGCGATCAACCTTCTGCTTGCCAGACCCGCTTGTGGGCAAATCACGTATGTGACCAACGCTGGACTTCACAATAAAATCTTTGCCGAGGTATTTATTTATCGTTTTTGCCTTGGCAGGTGACTCCACTATGACGAGTGATTTCCCCATAAACCGCTTCTCTTATTGTTAACTTGTTT
Organism: Agarilytica sp.; assembly: GCA_033852175.1. Taxonomy (GTDB): domain Bacteria; phylum Pseudomonadota; class Gammaproteobacteria; order Pseudomonadales; family Cellvibrionaceae; genus Agarilytica. Next base: position 52,110 of record JAWSUY010000032.1, on the reverse strand, counting down.
AAACTGTGTGCAACGCTCTTTTCGCGCTACACAAATGTAATGCAGCGCATATATAAGGCCTTGTTCGTTCAAGGTCAAGTGCCACGATGAAACTTGTACTTTTTCTGAGCAGAATCACTTTCTTCAACCGACGCCTACAACGGCCTAAATGTAAAAGCCGTTAAGCCTTTGTTTTTATTCGTTTTTATTCGTCCTGAAATGACTGGAAAAGCAATCCTTCTAAAGCGGTAAAAACCTTCTAATATTAAAGGAAGAGCCCTCTCGCGTAGAGGCCCGTTTTTGAGTCTCGGATACGGCCTCAAAATCTCGGCAACCCCCCGAAAGATGGACCTGTGGGCAGCAATCACAACAGTGAAATTAGCCCCTGTTGTCGATCGCTCCCATTCGGGAGTTCGGCCCGCTAGCAACATTTATTACAAAGTGTCCACTTACCGGTAGTATTGACCTCACTATTTTATCGTTCAACAGATGAGTTCAATGCTGTTAACTAAAGACGGCCTGTGATGATATGTCTAGTATCGCATTGATTATAATATTTCTTATTCTCACGTCTATCTCGCTTTTTTTCGTGAGTTTAATGAATCGTCGCCAACTTCGATCGCGCCTGGTTAAGCAAAAACTCGGGCAGATGAAGCGTCGAACAACTGAGCTTGAAGAGCTTACTGCTCAGCTAGAAACCTTAGTTGAAAACCCCAAAGTTTCGATTGCTATTAACGAAGAAACCATCGAGTTACTGGAAAAAATGATTGCCCTGTCGCCGCTCAATGCCTACTACTCAATGAACTTGGAGGGTGTCCGCCAACGCGCAGAGGAGCTATCAAGACCAGGAAGGGAAGTCAAAATTTTTAGATTGATGGAAAGTGATGCAGCCATTGCGAGAAGCCACTACGCCCTAACCGAAGCAGCACACATTATTCGCAAACGGCAAGCCGGAGGGCAAATTCAGACCGCAGAGATGGACGTAATGCTCAGGGATCTCAGCTGGGCAGACTTTATGATTAAAATATCCAGTAACGTTGGCCAAGGGCATAAAGCGGTTAATCGTGGAGATACATTGCGCGCCTCCGCGTATTACCGCAAAGCTATCGAGGTCGCCACGGAGTCGGGCCATAAGGACGAACGCCAGAATCAAATTATTTTTGAGTTAGGGGAAATTCTGAATAATAAACGCAAAGCGCTATCGACGAATATTATGTCTGAAACGCTGTATAACCCTGAAGGTGATTCAGGCTCGCCGGATAACGCGAAGCAAGCCTAAAAGCCCAAGCCAGCAAACCTAGTTTGTCTCGGTGAACGACTAAGCGGACTCCAATGTCTCTATCAAGGATTGCAGCAGCGCATGTATCGCATCAACAGCGGTGTCAGGCTCGGCCCCACGGCATCTCTCATCCCAAAGCACCCCCATGCCCGTAATGTTGAACTCTAGCATTTCTATACTATCCGGCAGTTTATCTAACTGTTGGATAAGGGCGGGCTTAAGCGCATCGGGTACTTTCCCTTTACCCTCCCAGTCCCACTGTTTGTGAAAGTGAATATCATGATCATGGCTCTGACGCCTTAGACACCAATCGCCAAGCCCATCACTCTGTTTACGTAACACTGGTGTGAGCGCTAGCGAATATACTGCTCCCAACAGCCCTCGCCCCTGTGTCCCTGGCCCGTTCTTTTCGCGGCTAGGCATTCTCACGCTAATGCCTTTCTGGCCTGCGCGGGTTCTCATATTTGCCAGCTTGCTGACGCTCGGCGAAGGACGAAGCATCATTATCGGCCCTACAACCATCGCTATAGCAAAAAAAACGAATAACCAGGTCACCCACATATAAAACCCCAAAATTACGATTATTAATTAGTGCCTGTCCAGAAATGGCTCGTTGCGAGAACGAATTTAAACTGTCAGTTTTGCATCACAAGATATAGGCGTTTGGTTATTCCAAACAACTATATCTTGTGGTGTGAAAATGGCGTTTTAAATTCGATCGCAGCAGAGCCCTATTTCCGGATGGGCACTAATTAGGGCGCGTTAAGGCCCAATTAAACGCGCGGCTACACTTTTTTGAAATCCCATTTTGAGATTGATAATTCAAACAAAGTAGCCGATAGTGGGGTTATTCTACCACGACAAAATATGTCTCTTTGGTCTTAACTCGTAATATTAGCGCTTGGTTTTAAGTCTTAGTTTGACAGTCTGCATTGACTATTCAACCCTAATTCCTGGCTCTCGCTTTTAGCTTTCAGGTCTTATCGAAGGCTAAGTGTTTGGTTATAATCGATGGAAACTTATTTTTCTATGAGTACATAACGCTATGAGCACATATTCGCACATACTTGTTGGTTTGGATTTGTCTGATGAATGCGATGCAATTTTAAGTAAGTCTGCGGCGCTGGCCAATGTCTGTGGCGCAAAGTTGAGTGTTGCTCATGTGTTTGAACCGCTCACTTTTGCTTTTGGTGGAGATTTGCCCATCGATTTGTCTGAGGCGCAAAAGGTCATGGAGGCAAAGGTCAAAAAGCGACTCGATCAAATCGCCTCGCCCTTAAAGATCCCCGAAGAGAATCAAATTATCTGCATTGGCTTAACTGCTGACGAGTTACACGCGGTAGCGCTTGAACGAAAGGCTGACCTTATTATTGTCGGTAGTCATGGAAGGCATGGTTTGGCGGCATTATTTGGCAACACGGCTAACGGAATCATTCGTGGCGCGCAGTGTGATGTGTTGGCGATTAGGGTGTGAAAAGACGGGGGACGGGAGACTGGAAACCGGAAACGGGGGGCTGGAGACCGGAAGCAGGGTACGGGGTACGGGGTACGGGGTACGGGGTACGGGGTACGGGGTACGGGGTACGGGGTACGGGGTACGGGGTACGGGGTACGGGGTACGGAATAGCCTAATGGCTTCCCCCTGAACTTCAAGGGGGAATCCAAGGCTTATGTTATTCGCTTTGCATGCTATCTAGGCTTTCCCAGCGTTCGAATTTTTCGCTTAGCAGTTCTTCTTTATGGGCCATTTTGGCGAGTGCTTTATCGACCTTTTTCTGATCTTGCTGGTAGAACTCTGGGGACGATACGGTTTCTTGTAGCGCGCTCAGTTCTTTTTCCAGCTTATCTAATTCAGCGGGTAAACTTTCGAGTTCTCGCTGGAGTTTATAGCTGAGTTTTTTCTCTTTTTTCTCGGAGCCTGCCGACGTTACGCTGCCATCGTTAGTGGATGCTTGCGTCTTCGATTCGTTCTCAGCTGTGCCCTTCTTAAGCGTGTTCGAAGGCCATATGCCGCCTTGACGCTTCCAGTCGCTGTAGCCGCCCATATATTCGCGCAGCTTACCGTTACCCTCGAAAGCTATTGTGCTGGCCACAACGTTGTCGAGAAAGCTTCTGTCATGGCTCACTAATAACAAGGTACCGTCGAATTGCACCAGTAGCTCTTCGAGCAATTCTAGTGTTTCAGCATCTAGGTCGTTTGTTGGCTCATCCATAATCAGCAAGTTACTGGGCTTGCTGAAAAGTTTGGCTAACAAGATCCGGTTTCTTTCTCCGCCAGATAGTGACTTAATCGGCGTTCGCGCACGCTCGCCCGAAAAGAGGAAGTCTTGCAGGTAGCTCATGATGTGCTTGGAGCGCCCATTGATCTCAATAAAATCGCCACCTTCGGAGACGTTGTCGATGGCGCTTTTTTCTAAGTCCAACTGATCTCGAAGTTGGTCAAAATAGGCAACCGAAAGTTTGGTCCCCTGTCGCACAGTCCCTTTCTGGGGCTCTAGCTGACCAATAATAATCTTCAGTAAGGTGCTTTTACCTACACCGTTCGGCCCCAACAAACCTATCTTGTCACCGCGCATGATGGTCGTGCTGAAGCTATCGACAATAACTTTGTCATCCCATGAGAAATGCACGTTGGAAAGTTCGGCAACCAGTTTGCCTGAAGCGACTTCTCCACCGTGTTCCATTTTGACGTTTTTGGGTCTCTCGAGTCGATCGGAGCGTTGTTTACGCATTTTTTCAAGTGCCCTAACCCGGCCTTCATTACGGGTTCGTCGCGCTTTAATACCTTGACGGATCCAGACCTCTTCTTGCGCTAAACGCTTATCAAATAAGGCCGCGTGTTTGGCTTCGGTTTCGAGCTGCTGTTCTTTAAACTCTAAAAAGCTCGTGTAACCACCATCCCAAAGGGTAAGTTGACCACGATCTAACTCGGCAATTTTATTGGCTACGTTTTGTAAAAATGCCCGATCATGGGTAATGAACACGATCGCGCCGGGGAAAACCTTCAGCTGTTCTTCAAGCCATTGGATCGCAGCGATGTCGAGGTGGTTGGTGGGCTCATCTAAAAGTAGAACATCGGGTTCAACAACGAGGGCCTGAGCCAAGGAAACCCTTCGTCGCCACCCCCCCGAAAGTTCGCTTAAGCGGGCATTTGCATCTAGCTCTAAACGCGTTAGAACCTGCTCGATACGATTATTCAGATTCCAGCCATCGTTGCTTTCAATTCTGTGTTGAATGGCTTCAAGGCGATCCAGTTCGTTGTTTTCGACGGCTAGATCATATGCGGCAAGGTCCTTTACGACCTCCGGTACGCCAGCAGCCACGAAGTCGTATACGGAAATATCACTTTGCTCGGGTAAATCCTGAGAAAGGCTGGCAACTGCCACGGTTGGCCCCTTCCAAACCTCGCCACTATCGGGGTTTGCTTCACCCAGTATAATTTTAAGTAGGGTGGACTTTCCCGCGCCATTGCGACCAATAACACAAAGGCGATCACCTGGGTCTAGCTGAAAAGCGACATTATCGAATAAAATTTGTTCTCCGTAATGGAGGTTGAGACTGGAAACTTTAATTAAGGGCATTACTTACTCAGGGTATATTGGGGGTTTAATAAGAGATCTATTAAAGAACGCTTTAACTGCATTTGACTATTTGCAACTGCATCTTTTAACTACAATTTAACTCGGCCCTCGGCATTCTTAGCCTGGGCACAAGTACAACTTAATTGAATATGTTCTCACATATCGTTATAAATAATCGACGCCTGTAGATTCTTACTCATATTGACATGAAATAGAATGAGAAAAGCGCGGCTTATGCTGTCTACTCAGTGGCATTTGTCTAGGTTATCGTCAACAATGAATAGATACGATCATATTGAGTTTAACGCTGTCCACTATGATACTTGCATGATGATATTTTCTCGTTCCACTATGATGCGGCGAGCTCGGAGAATAAAGTGCGGTCTCCGCCTAATAAGCGCTATATCGATATGCGGCTGTGCTGGCCTGGCACACGCGCTCTCTCCAGACGCTCAATGGTTTACACCTAAACCGAACGATTCCTCACTTAGCGATCAGCGATATCATTACGAATTAGCAAAAAGTGCCTTAAAGCAGGATGATACGGCAAAATTCGATGCGCATTATGCCTTATTAGGCGACTACCCACTCATTCCTTATCTTGATTATTCTCAGATTAAACAAAATCTCTACCAATTTGATTTTACTGACATCAATCGCTTTCTCGAAACCAACAAAGGAACCTTTCTCGAATATCGCTTACGTGAACAGCTGCTGCACAGTTTAGCAATGAAACGTCGCTGGGACGATTACTTGGCGTATGACCGGCCTGACATCCAACAAAAAGGTCTGCTCTGTCACCGCCTGTCTGCTCGATTAGCGACGGGGGACAAAACGACTATGAGTGACGTCGCAGAACTGTGGGTGGGCGGCAAGTCGCACCCAAAAGCCTGCGACCCTCTGTTTAAAAAATGGCGCAAGCAAGGCGGGCTAGACGATGATATTGCCTGGACACGCTTTCATAATGCGATGGTCAACGGGAAACGTAGCTTAGCGCGATATGTATCCGGCTTGATGGGCAAACAATATAAGGCGTATGCAAACGAGTATCTTGGCGTACACGCCTACCCTGGCCGTATTAAGCAGCATCGACGATTTTCAGAGCAATCCCTTAAGTCTCAGCAGATTATTTCTCATGGCATTAAGCGCTTCTCTCGTATCGACCCAAAGCAAGCCCTTAAACACTGGGAACGCTACGAAGCTCAGCAGTTGTTTCCGAAGGATATCAGCACGGACACTAAGATTTATTTGGTCAAGCAACTCACATACAAAGGTTTTACTGAAAAAGCCGAGTCTTTAATCAATAACTCTCAGGAATTGCGGCAACAAGATGTTGTGGAGCGCTTGCTAAGGGAGGCTCTCAGAAACGAGCAATTTGAAAAGGTCATACAGTGGCTTGCTTATTTGGATGATGAGGCCCGTGCAATTAATCGCTGGCAGTATTGGAAAGCTAGAGCGCAAGATGAAATTGGCCGTGCTGAGGATAAGCAAAACAGCATTAACATTTACAAAACCCTAGCGAAACAACGCAGTTTCTACGGTTTTTTAGCATCCGACAAACTGGATATTGGCTACACCCTCGGCCACAAACCCAGCATGGTTATGCTCAGCACTCGCCTGGTTGTTCAGAATAAACCTGCTATACAAAGAGCAAAAGAACTCTGGCTCAAAGGTAATGCGGAAGAAGCCCGTGCAGAATGGCAGTTCGCAACGAATCACATGTCGAGCCGTGAACTTGCAGCTGCCGGGCATATCGCCCGCCAATGGGGCTGGTACAACAAAGGTATCCACGCGATGATTCGCGGCAATATGTGGGATGACCTCGATGTTCGCTTTCCTCTGGCATATAGGGACACGGTTGAAAAGGCTTCGAGCATTTCAACTGTAGAGACGACGTTAATCTACGCCATCGCTCGCCAGGAAAGTGCCTTCGCGACAAATGCGCGCTCTTCTGCAGGTGCTAGGGGCTTAATGCAACTTATGCCGAGCACCGCTCGCCAAACTGCCCGCAAGAGCGGGATAAAACACCGCGATAGCTTCCTCTATGACCCGGAATACAATATTCAGCTGGGCAGTCGCTATTTAAACGAACTACTCGGTAAATATAACGGTAATCGTATTCTTGCTGCAGCCGCTTATAACGCAGGGCCGCACCGCGTGAACACGTGGATCAAGAAGACCTCTCTCGCTCTACCCTTTGACGTTTGGATTGAGACAATCCCCTTTAAAGAAACTCGAGGTTATGTTCAAAATATATTGGCATTTTCGGTTATATACGCTCATCAATTGGGCCAGGAACGTGATTTTATTACCGCTAATGAGCTAACTCAGGCAGGGGCGAATCCATGATCATAAAAACGCAAACTCAGCCAGCGAGGGGCCTGGAGTTGTGCCATACTAAAAACGGACTACAAAGCAGCCCGTATCTCTTTGATAGGAAAGCTACATGAGTGATCAAGGTACCCCTCAGGGCGATCCACAGCCAAATAACTGGTCGCACATATCTGAAACCGTCAACATGCTCTATTTAGCTGTGTGTCAAATAGAGACAACTATGTCGGAAGCCAACACCTCTGTTGATACGTTAACCAGTAGTTTTACGCATTTGGCCAGTCATACGCGCGACGTTGCTTCACACGTTCAGAATTTGACGGACACGCAAGAACTCGGTGAATTTAAACAAGAAGTTACGCAGACTGCTGACGAAATTCAAGTCAACATTTCTAAGGCTATTGAAGCATTTCAGTTTTACGACCGCGTGTGCCAGCGCGTTGATCACGTTGCCCGAAGCCTTGAAAAAGTTTCTATTCTGCTCGAAGATAAGTCACATGTAACGGAGAAAGACTCCTGGAAATCGGTACAGGAACAAATCAAAGCCAGCTATACCATGGAAGCTGAACGCATTATGTTTGAATACCTAATGCGCGGCGCTAGTGTGAAAGAAGCCTTAGATGTTTATAATCATCATTTTGCACACGCACTGGAAGACAGTGACGGTGATGAAGTTGAGCTTTTCTAAAATATAAAACTATCCCACCTGAAATATAAAACGATCCTATTCAGGTTCCGTCTCCACGCCACACGTTATCGCTCTATCCAATGTTGCTGTTCCAACCACACCACAAATTCATCAGCCGTAAACGGCCAACCTATCTCACCACCTGAACGCTCATGCTTTACAACGGGTATTCTGGTTCCGTACGACTCCACCAATGCATCTTCTTCAGCAATATCGACGACGGTGCAGGTTTCATCCTGTTTTAGTAGTGGGTGAATAATCGCTATGGCTTCGTCACAAAGGTGGCAGCCAAGTGTGCTGTATAAAACAATCATTTTATTGTGTAATTTTGAATGGATAATTTAAGGTTAGATATGCATTTATATAAAATGCAAAAGCAAGGTTGAGCGTAACATTCATTCTGACACAATCTGCTGCGTTAATAACGAATAAATAGCGGCTTCAATAGGCGTGCGAGCCAGAGTGCCCTAGCGCTACTTGACTCTTTACATGATTGCTAAAGAATTCATGCTAGAGCTCCTTTAGGTGGGTCTATACTGGCTTGGCTCAGTCTTGTTTAGCTCAGCTCTTGTTTGGCTCCCGCTAGTTCAGTTCCATCTAGTGGAATTCTGATTAACTGACCTGCGATTTTTATGAAAAGTTCTTCAACATTTTATCGACAAAAGATTCTAGTTTTTTGCCGTCGTGATCTGAACCTGAATTAGCATCAGCAACTTCCCCTGCGACGCGAGAAATATCCGAGCGCTTAACGCCCATTTCATCTGCGTTATAGGCAAGCTCTTGCAACATTTTCACAAAATTCATTAATCGAGAAATACTGCTGTCTTTCTGCGCAAGATCATAGTTTTCTTTAAACGATCCTAGCTTGCCTTCGTGGGGTTTAAATTCATCCTGAATACCGGAGTATGTCGATTCGACCACGGTTGTGAGTTCTTGCCGTAGGTTTAATGAAAAACTGGCGATTTCGGTTTCATCAAAACCGATCTCCAGTGCCATTTCAAACGCCTCTTCGATATTCCATTCGAAAAATGACTCCGATAAAGACCCAACCTGTTCCAGCAAATGATTAATTGCCTTCAACTCGTCCTCGTCCAACTCTCCGTCAACTTGAATATCAAAGCCACTGCTTCCATAGCGTTCGGCTTCTCCCCGACCACCACGCTCACCTCTAGAGGAGGAAGCGCTTATATTTACGGTATCGCCGTCTTTAGTCACAAGGGAAAAAGAAAAGTCTCGCTTTTCCAATGCTTCATAATTTATCGTGGTTGAATTCAGTAAGGTTTCTAATTCTGCTCCCGGCCTTATCAGTTGATTGGCGAATTTTGCAAAAGTCGCTTGAGGGTCAAGAGTTACCGGTGCTAACGCACTCGACAACTGCGCCACGGTTTCTCCAGTACCTGCCCCGCCACTCTCTGTTACTGTCGCCCCAGTAATAGGCGATTCAATACCGTATTTTTCAGCCAACGACTCTATGCCAGCCAAAACCAGTTCTTTTGTTAACTTAATAACACTCTCGACTTCAGGCGACAATAACCCCGTACCCACTAATTGCTCGTACGCTTCGCCATAGCCCTTCATAAAACCTTCGTAGCCGGCCTGTAACCGCGAGATTAATTCTTCTCCTGTGGCGCCATCGGCAGCGTCTTGCTGTAAACGCAGCGATATAAAGCTCAGAATATTATTGGCGGCTTGCGACTTGGGGGGAGCATCAGCGATTGCCTGGTATTTCTCAACCCCATTTGGCGCGTAGGTCAAGTTTCGCTCTATTTGGCCGGTAATCGTTACCGACTGAGAAGCTGAAACCGAAACTCTACTTTGTTCTCCGCTGTCAGTATTGACAGCGATAAGCTCCGCCGAACGTTCTTGCTGGTAGGAGTACGTAAAACTCGCCGCGAGTCCATTTTGAGGGATAGAAACCATGACCCCAGCCTCCGAAGTTGATCTATTTAATCAATCATCGGCGTCTGGCAGGAAAACTTAAATACGAATTGCTTATATAGGGAGGTGTTTTGAGGGGATAAAACAGCGGCTGAGATACTCAGCCGCCATTACATCGTTAGTTAGCGCCCTATTTTCGCTTTATCATTCAATCGTGCGGTTATTATTTTAGAAAAAACCATGCCGCTGCCGCTCCGATTAAAATTGCGATCCCGACCAAGGCGACTCCGCTACTTTTTGTTTCCTCCGCCTTATCAACCACTGGGGCCACTTTAGGCGCAACCTTAGCGTGTTTTTTAGATGCATGCGTTCCTGGGCGAGCTTTAGATCTTGATTTTCCATGCCCTGCGCCATGGCTATTATGTGCTCCGGGTATATTAAGTGCCGGACGAATAGTCGTGAGGTTACCATCACTAGAAGGCCGAACGGTGGTTTTATCTTCGTCGATAATTGGCCCAATCACGCGAAAACGAAGCGTATCAAAACTAATTTCGTCACCGGCAATCGCAAGCGCTGAACCAACCTTTTTGCTATTCACGTAGGTTCCGTTGGAAGAGCTCAGGTCTTCGATCTGCAATCCGGCATCGGTAACCGAAATTTTTGCGTGTTTGCGCGAAAGATGAACAACGCCCAAACTGATCTCACACTCTTGAGAACGACCTATTGTATGTACTCCTGTTAACGGAAAATGTTTGTCGGCCAGGGCTGTATTTAACGCTTTTAAGGCCCACCCCCGATTTATATTTTCCGAAAGTTTTTTGACGGGCTTCGACGCTTTTGGGTCGAGAAGCTCTAGCTCTTCACCACCCAGTTTTAATATGTCCCCGGGTTTTAGTTGCGCTTTGTCGCTCACTGCCTGCCCATTAATACTCAACGCTGTGCCACCAACCAAATTAAGCACTTGCACAACATCACCGTTAATATGTAACTCGGCATGCTGAGATTCGACGCCAGCACTCACTATTTTTAATTCACAGGCACTACCACTGCCCAGCGTGTATTTTTTTTCGACTAGCCATAAGGGGCCTTTCGCCGAGCTTTTGTTTCGCAATTGCAGCATAAGTCGCTACCCTGTTAAAAATAAACCGAAGATAATTTCGAACGATAGTGGTTTTTATAAACAATGTCACCTTAATCACAATGGTACGACATAAAATGGTGATTAGTACCAAGAAAGTTGTACCGAATTAGCGACTTATCGTAGATTTTAGTTTAGTCTAAGTTATGTAATCGATCGATTGAAACCCAGGCATATGCACTTTTGGCGATATAGCGCTTCTACAGATGTAGGCTTACAAAGAAACAACAACGAAGATAGTTATCTGAGCTGCCCCGATCTCGGGCTGTGGGTTGTTGCCGATGGTATGGGTGGCCACGCTGCCGGTGAAGTTGCGAGCGCTATAGTCTCAGAAACAATCAGTAAAGAAGTGAATAACGGCGCAGGACTCACCGAAGCTGTTCAGTCGAGTCACAGGGAAGTATTAAGCGCTGCAGCAAATGGCCATGGCGGCCAGGGAATGGGTTCCACTGTTGTCGCACTGCAAACCGACGGGCACGATTACGAAATTGCCTGGGTTGGCGATAGCCGAGCCTATTTATGGTCCCCTTTTGACGATCAACCTCTTAAGCAAATTACTGTCGACCACTCCTATGTGCAGATGCTCTACCAAACTGGAGCTATCAGTGCGGAAGAGCTTGATACTCACCCAGAAAAAAACATTATCACTCAGTGCTTGGGGTCAATAGAGCTCGAATCCGTCTCGGTCGACACTGCCGATGGTAAGTGGCAAAAAGGCGAGTGGATTATTCTTTGCAGTGACGGTCTTAGCGATGCTGTCCGCGACAACGACATCGCGGATATTTTAGCGCAATCCAACAATACCCAAACAGCAACCGATGCCCTCATCAATAGCGCCCTCGACCACGGCGGCAAAGACAACATCACGGTCTCTATCATTGAATGCCCTAACCCTTATGTGAAATATTTGCATTCTTTTAAGCATTGCCTCTCAAAATTCTTTAAATAATTCTATATTATTCGCCTCCAGCGAAAAGCAGCTAGCCTTCGACAGTATCTCGCAGGCTGGCCCATGATGTTTCAGGATTTTACAAGGCTATTTAATGAACAAACTTTGCGCCGCCGCGCTATTAGCGACCCTTACAGGCTCTACATTTGCAGCAGAAAAGAAGCCAATCTCAACAGAATTAGAGCTCGGCATCATAAGCACGACGGGCAACACCAAAACCCAGTCATTCAAAAGTAAAATCGACGTCAAGCAAGAGTTCACTCACTGGCGCAATCATTACTTATTAGAAGGTCTTTATAAGCGCGACGAAATCGAAGTGGATGACGGCAGCGGCACGTTCATTAAAGAAGACCGAACAACGGCGGAAAAGTATTTTGGCTCGGCCAAAGGCGACTATATTCTCAACAAAGAGTATGCGGCTTTATTCATCTACGGTGAATACGATAGAAACCGTTTCAGTGGTTTTGACTATCAATACACGATCGCCCTGGGGTTCTCAAACAGGCTTTTTACCCGTGACAATTCTTATTTGTCCTACAATATTGGACCGGGTATGACATCGGAGAAACAAGAGGACACAGATGCCGACAGTAACACTTACGAAAGCGACGAAACCTTCGTTATTCGGGTCTCTGCGGAATATCTCTATCAATTGAGTGAAAACTCAAAGTTTACGCAAACATTTAGCAGTAACTTCGCTACAAGTAACGACAAGAATACAAAAACGAAATCGGTTACTTCCATTACCGCTCAACTTATTGCTTCACTGGCCCTCAGAGCCTCTTATACTATTGATTATAACTCTGAAGTTCCTGTCGACAGAAAGCACAGCGATACCGAAACCGCGCTTACTTTAGTCTACAGTTTTTAGGCATGCCGCAGTAACATCACCGCGTTAGAGACAGACGCTTTGCGCCGCTAAGAATATACCTGAACGGCGAATACCACCAAACCACCCTAAGGTTAACCGACAGCACTGATGGCTAATCGAAGTAACTCATTAAAGACACCACACAAACTATGAATGAATTTGTACAAGGGCAACGCTGGGTTGTTGATTCCGAACCTGAACTGGGCCTCGGGCTCGTACTGGAAATTGAAGGGCGCCGCGTCAAAATATTTTTTGAGCAGGCTGAATGCGAACGTACGTACGCAATTGACCAGGCGCCATTGACGCGAATTGTATTTGCCGTTGATGACGAAATAAAAACAAACGATGGCAAAAGTTCGACCATTGTTACAGTTCATAACCAGAGTGGCTTGAATTTTTACGAGCTGGCTGATTCACGTATCGTTCCTGAAACTGCCCTTTCTTCTGAAATTCAGCTCAACCAACCCTTTATGCGCTTGATGACTGGCCAGCTCGATAAGCCTCGCTGGTTTCATTTTAAGCGAGAGCTCAGTGAGGCTGTCTCTCAATTATGGCAATCCCGCCTCAACGGCTTGCTCGGTATTCGCGCGACACTAATCCCTCATCAGCTCTATGTGGCGTGGAATGCTTGCGAACACCAAAATGTACGCGTACTGCTTGCGGATGAAGTTGGGCTGGGCAAAACGATTGAAGCTGGTATGATTTTATCGCGCTTAATTAAGCAGGAACGTATTGAACGCGCAATAGTCGTGGTTCCTAATGCACTGCAAGTCCAATGGCTCATTGAGTTGGTACGTCGCTTTTCTCTCACGGCAGACCTCTATAAAGGGGAGGACCACGATTTCGAAAGCGGGCAAATTCATATTGTTCCGCACGATATATTCGGTAAAAACCTCGAGTCGATTAGCCAGGCTAATTTTGACTTAATTATTATCGATGAAGCTCATCACCTGACCCCTGAAAGTGATGAGTTCGCCAGCTTGTCTGAACTCGCCAAAACGATAAAACACTTGATCTTACTCAGCGCCACGCCCGAACAACTGGGGGTTGAAAGTCACTTTGCGCGCCTTAACTTATTAGATCCTGCAAAATTTCCGGATTTTGACCAGTTTGTTGCTCAAGAAGAACGCTATATTCAGCTTAATCAGGATATTAAGCAGCTACCCGATAGTCGCAATAAAATCATCGATGAATATCAGCTTGACCTCGCTGAGAGTGACACTGATGACGCGCTAATCTCTCAATTGCTCGATAGCCACGGTGTCGGACGAGTAGTATTTCGAAATGTACGATCGGCTACGGAAGGGTTCCCTATTAGACGGGTTATGCCCTCGCTTATCGAAAAAGACGACTGGGAAAGTAAGTACGAGTGGTTAGCCCAATGGCTTAAAAAACACGGCGATGAGAAAGTGCTGGTGATATGCCACAATATCGACAATGTATTTGATTGTGAAAACTACCTTTGGAAAAAACACGGGTTTGATCCTGCGGTATTCCATGAACAGCAGGATCTTATTGAACGAGATCGTGCTGCGGCGTATTTTTCTGACGAGGATAATGGCGCTCGTTTGCTTATCTGTTCAGAAATCGGAAGTGAAGGTCGCAATTTCCAGTTCTGCTCTCACTTGGTATGCCTAGACCTACCCGAGCACCCGGACCTGCTGGAACAGCGCATTGGCCGACTTGATCGTATCGGCCAAGCGAACGATGTGCAGATTCATATCCCATTTGCCAGCGGATCGGCTACTCACATTCAATTTCAATGGTTTCACACGACCTTAGAATGTATTGAACAGCAGAACCCTGCTGCAAGTAATATTCACGACGCATACTGGCATCTACTTCAAGGGTCTCTGACAAATAAGGTCATTATTACTGAAGCCCGCGAACGTTTGGTCGCGCTTAGAGAGGATATTAAACACGGACGTGATGCTCTCCTCGAAATGAACAGTTGTCGGCAACCAGCAGCCAATAACCTTCGCGACAAAATTGAGGCGTTTGAAAGTTCCTCCCCCCAAAAGCTCATAGAAACCGCAAGCGAACTCTTACAGTTTAATTTTGAAGAAACGCAAAATGATGTTTATAGCGTTATCCCATCCGATAAGATGCTCATTTCAGCTCTCCCAGGGCTACCACCAGAAGGTGCTGAGATAACATTTAGCCGTGATGCCGCGAATCAACGCGAAGACATTAAGTTTATCGGCTGGGACTCGCCCCTTATTATCGGGCTTTGGGACTTGTTACATTATTCCGAATTGGGGTCCGCCGCTGTAGCAATGCTGACTAGCAGACAGCTTCCAGCAGGGCACTGCCTGCTTGAAGCCTGCTTTGATCTGCTCATTCAGTCTGCACACGGTGCGGCCTGCCGCCCTTTTTTGAGCTCTATGAGCGTTCGATCTCTGGCCCTCGACATCAGTGATAACGACTTCACTGAATTGCTGCCTGAGGAATCGCTGCAAAATGCCCTTCAAGATGTAAAACGGCACATTGGCAGGGAAATCATCCAGTCTCAAAAGGATGAGATACCCCAATGGTTTAAAAAGTGTGAAGATTTTGCGGAAAGCAAAAAAATCAATATTATTGAAGACGCGAAGACAAAAGCCCTTCGCTATTACGATCTTGAGATTCAGCGCCTTCAGCAACTCAACAAACGAAACCAACAATCTGACACGTCTGAAATTGAGCTGATTCAGAAAATGTCTGACAAGGTTGTGGAAGCGCTCACAAAGCACAGTCAATTGCACCTGTCAGCTATACGCCTCATCGTGATCACTGACGGCTCTTAACGCCACCAAAAATGCTGACAACTTGCCCATTATTTGATGGGCAAGTTGTCAGAGATATCCCCCCGAAATGGTAATTCATTCAAGTGACTTAACCTTTAGGCGCCACCCTGCGGAGCTTAGGGGTGAATCACTCCCATATTTTTAATGATTTCCGACGCCTTCCAAGCCCAACATGAGGGCCTGCATGCTGAAAAGTGCCTCCGCAAAACTTAAAATTTCACGAAATAGGCGACATTCGGACAAACATATGCCCTCAAATGAAATTAACTCACCTAAAACCGATCGAGTTAATTGATTTCATCGATTTTGGACAGTTATAATGCTTGCGCAGGAAACTGCAAACATTTGAATATTTAAGTTTAAAGAGGGTAGTATGAGTAAAGGCACAGTAAAGTGGTTCAACGCGGATAAAGGTTTCGGATTCATTACACCAGAAGACGGTGGAAAAGACCTATTCGTTCACCACTCTGAAATCAAAAATGGTGGCGGATACGCTACACTTAATGATGGTCAAGCAGTAGAATTTGAAGTAGGCCAAGGCCAGAAAGGCCCATGTGCAACAAACGTAATTCCTAGTTAAGTTTGTCGTCATAGATTAAGTACCATTGAAAAGGATACGTTATGCGTCACTCGTATCCAGAACCTGACCCTCCGGGGGCAAGCTCAAGAAATAACTGGCATATAGTGTATCCTTTTCAACTTTAATTTTTCCTCGCTACTCAACCGTATACATCTTCAACCTCACTTCCAGATGGTCTAACATCGCTCAAGCCCTCCACTCCAACGTCACACAGCTCAAGACCTCTTCCAACTGAAACGCCCCTCTATTCCGCATGTTTATCAAGCTTTCTGTATTAATAAAAGCGATTTCGGAACTACGTCGAGTATGGCGCCATACAACCCTGTAATACCTCGTTATTCAGGTTATAATCAACTTCACACTAAAAGTACCAACAAGGAGCCCATTTATGTCGGATCCAGAGCATCCTTCCGGCAGCGAGTTAGATCTCGAAAGCACTGATTTCAAGGAAATAGAAAAACACTATCACCGCATTATTACCCATCATATCGACCGCGCTAAACTACCCATGGTGTACGGCTGGACGAGCAAGGTAATGATGTCTCTAATTTGGCGACTAGGAAAGACGACCCTAGAAATTGCGTCTATTGCCGAAGAATTGGGGCTACCCACTCGCACACTGCAAAACCACCTTTCACAAGAAGGTACTAGTTTCACTTATTTGCGAGATCAAGTTCGCCAACATTACGCCATTCAGTTACTTATAGACGGGAAAAAGGTAGAGGACATGTTCTCGATGCTGGATTTCAGCGATAGAACTGGCTTAATCAACGCATTCAAGAGATGGACGGGGCTACCGCCCCACCACTTTCGCAAGCTATACAATGTCTATGTGAGAGGAAAAGGGAAGCTCTAGAGCGGGTAGCGGACCTTAATAGACACGATATGGAAAGGCTTCTGTCTTGCGGCAGAAGCTTTTTTATTACCTGGTATTTACAGTCGTGATTAGGAAGGTAAAAACTCAATTGGGAAGGTCACCGTCACAGCCTCAACTTGTTTCGGCTTGAACTTAAACTGCTTAACCCTGGCAACGATACGCCGCTCCAAAGAAGGATCATTCAGCTCGCTTGAGGCAATTCTCACATTCGTTACTTTACCTTCAGGAGAGATTGTCACTTCAAGCACCAACAATCCTTTCAAACCAGGTTTTTTGCGACGCTCTCTATTGTAGATAGAAAACAATTTACCTTTGTTTTGGTCAAAGACAATGCTCACTTCTTCCTCAGTACGAATATTTCCTGTGCGCACCTTAGCTGATGGATCGTCGCTTTCAACATCGTCCCCCTTCAGTAGGGACTGTTTCACTAGGGCTACTTCACGCTGAGAAAGCCTCGTCGACCCCACACTGCCAACATAATCAGAAGTGCTGACGCCTCCACTTCCTTGGCTTGCTTCTGACGTTAGGATATCACTGCTTACGCCCGCCGTTTTCAAAGCGCTTGCAGATGTCTTCTTCGTTTTTGAACCTAGAAGAACGCTAACATCGCTCGTATCCATTAAGTCAGCAAGTTCACTGGTTAGCGCGAGCAATCCACTTTTTGAGGCTTTATCCCGAGCTTTCTTTTCTATTTTTGTCAGAGGCTTTTTCTTCTCAGCTTCCTTTTCTTTTTTTCGAATCACCTTCGGTTTAGGGGTGGGGATCGGTTTCGGTGTTGCTTTAGGAGTAGGAACGGGAGTCGGGGGTGCAATTTTTTTCTTTTTTGTTATGAATTTAGCAACGCGCTCTGGAACTGCCGAACGCGGCTGTCTTTCTTTAAGCGGAACGTCAATAGACGAGACAAGCAAAGAACCCAGCAACGCTAAGGATAGAATTATCGCAACAATAATATAAAATGGCTTTTTTTCCTGGCTATCAGGAACCCAAGCCGTTGCGAGCGATGTGTAATTACGTGCGGTCATAAATCAAATACCACTACGGGGTCTTGTTTGCCACTTGCGTAGCCGCAAATGCAATGTTGGTATAATTAGCTTGCTGGCATGTGGTGAGTATTTTGCGCACTAAATCATAAGGGATATTTTCATCTCCCATTATAGTGATGCGTCTTCCGCCTTGCCGTTTCGGTTGAGAGCCCGATAAAAAATCCAGTTCCTTTTTCAAACTCGGTATATCGTCTTTTCCATCGCCGACAAGGTCTTTCACTTCTGCCACTTTCCGGCCCTGCACCAACACATCACTTTTAGTGATGGCGATCACTAACATTTCTTCTGGGGCTTTTTTTGTTGTCGATGATGGCAGTGTAAGATCTTTATTGCTCGGCAATTGCTGAGAACTTGACGAGTTAACCAATAAGAAGAATACAAGAATTGTGAAAATGTCCATCAAGGAGACGAGGTTGAGTGACGCCCCCTTGGTTAACTTATGATGCCGATGCATACGGCGAGCACGACGTGAAACTTCTAACATTACTGCCCCTCCGCTACAGGAAGCTCAGAACTCTCTTCAGAAGCAGTTTCTCCAGCATCGCCTACTGAAACTGAAGGAAAAAGCTCTACAGATTCTAACGTCGCGGCTATTACAATATCGGTTGCCCGAACGTGGTCCATGACTTCTATCATCATTTTATAACTCACATCACGCTCAAGTAATAATGCAATGCTCTGCTCTTCTGGAAAACGGGATTTCAACTCAATGAGTATTTCACTCAAAGGCTTCCAAACTTTCCGCTGAAAATCTTGGACTCTTTCGCCGTTTTCAGTCAATGCGATACGCCTAAACTCACCCAAATTTGCATCCCTTACAATCAGTAAGTCTTGCGAGATAACGGCTTGCAATTGCAGTTTTATTTCTTGGTTAGGGTTTTCTTTTGCTTTAGCGTCCAGCGCGGGCAAATTCAACTCCAATACTGTCATACGTGAAAAAACAGCAGTTATGAGAAGAAATGGAACCAGTATCACCATTAAATTCAAGAAAGCCGTGATATTAAGCTCCACGGTCTCTTCCAGTTTATTGCGTTTGCGCCCAAGTTTCATTGCGCTAGCTTACTCATCACAAATCAAGTTGAGGCATTTGACTGCGGCCATCTCTAAGTTATCAACCAAACGCGCCGTTTTAGTCGCCAAATAGGAATGAATAAGAATAAGGGGAATTGCAGCCGTCAAACCAAATGCGGTGGTATTCATCGCAACAGAAATACTTGCCGATAACAAATCTGCTTTTTCAGCTGGGTCCGCTGAGGCAACAGCGGTAAACGCTTGGATCAGGCCGATAATGGTTCCTAGCAACCCCAGTAACGTCGCAATATTTGCCAATGTTGCCAAGTAGTGAGTACGCTCCTCAAGTTCAGGGGTTACTTCCATGATCCCCTCTTCCATTGATGCATCGATCAAATCTCGTTTTGCTTGAGCCTTGTGCCGAGCGAATCCGTATTGCAAGACTGTAGCCAGCGGCGATTTAATTGTTTGAACCGCAGAATAGGCGCGTTCATAGTCTTTTGCTTGCAGCATTGGCGCGAGCTTTTTCCAAACTTTATTCGTTCGCCCCTGGGTTCGCGTAATATACAAGAAACGCTCAAGCGCAATCGCTAAGCCTACAGCCATGACTGTCATGATGGCGTACATAAACGGCCCGCCTGATTGAAAAAACTCTATAAGAACCATACCTTTGCCTCGTTACCTTTTAACTGTCTATCTTTTAACTTTTAACTTTCTTTAGATTGTCTTTTGGCTATCTACCGCTTGACTCTCTACTTTTTGGATAATTGTCTTTTGACTGTTCCATATTATTCAAGCATATCCCGATTCAACACGATGGAATGCAACAGATTTCACTTTAAACGCACCGCGTTTGAACACTTGTACCTTTCGTAGCAACGAAAATTATGACTATATTTTGCTCTTTAATTCACCAGGAATGTTGA
The DNA here is from genome assembly GCA_033852175.1 of Agarilytica sp. Classification (GTDB taxonomy): domain Bacteria; phylum Pseudomonadota; class Gammaproteobacteria; order Pseudomonadales; family Cellvibrionaceae; genus Agarilytica. The sequence continues at coordinate 32,193 of JAWSUY010000032.1, read as the reverse complement.
TAGCTGGCATTGTTAAAGTATCGCCTAGCCGCAAATCATTTTCCGGATTTTCGTGTCCTTTCGATCTGTTTCTAACCGTATTATCACCTGTTTCATCTATTGGCGAAGTTTCAACTGCTGAACACCTGTTAAATGAAAGGTCAACTTTATTCAGTATTTCCCTGCGTTTAGCTCGATAATCTTCAAAATTTATTTGATGATTATAATGGGATTTTGAGAGCTCTCTTAGTAAAACAGAATAACTTTTTGCAGTCATGGTGGTCTATTAATCCCTTAAATCGATTTCCCTGAGAACGCGATACCCAGTGTATTTATCTGCTTTACCGCTATGATCAACACTTTTGGTAACGACACACTCCTCAATCGCTGTTTCATAAGACCCACCTAACACAAAATACTCATCTCGATCGTACACCAGTTCCCTTGCATTACCCAAGTAATTAATAAGGCCCCATGCATTTTGCTGACCGCTTGAAGCCTTGATCAACACACCCCCCTTCTTGATTCCTCGCGAATCGAGCCGGCAGTTCCTGTTCGAATCTAACTTTGAACTATTCGCTCTAGCCGCATATACCCATTCAGATTTGGTTGGTAGACGATATGCACGTTTACTTTTGCGGCTGAGCCAATCCAAATATTGATTGAATAGCTCTACATCTACCTTAGTAATTGGCATTTTCGAACTGCGCCCTTCTCGAACGCTGCATTTTTCGCTATGTTCACAGAACCGGTTAAAATCGCCAATCGTGACTTCATATTTTCCAATAGCAAAAGTCTTTAAGCTTCCTTTTTCGGGAATTACAACCAGAGCAGGACCTTTACCAAAGGATTCCCCTTCACTTTTAAGAGTGTCTCGACAAATAGCACGACTACCGCGCGCGCCTAGACCAGCAAGCGACTTATCGCAAGGATCCTTTGGTTCAATTTTTATTCTAGCAACGACTTTATTTCCAGGAAAAATACGCAACGCTCTCTTTTTAAACTCTTCTGCCCGCTCAGGAAAAGACCTCCCTATTTTCCGAATGCATGCAGAAAGTGACTTAACAATTGTATTTTCAGCTTTCCGGTAACGCCCAGGATTTAGAGAGCGCAACTTTGTAATTGCAATATTTACGTCCCGGATATTCATACTACTGCGGCATTGGAGCTGATTGGTAACAGTCTTCAATGCGACATCGAATGCTTCGTTCTTTTCTTTTTGAACTTTATTTTTCTTTGCAATTTCTTGCTTTTGACTGGCTGTTTTATGTTTTGCTTTTCTCTCTTTCTCTTTACGAATAGCTACAAACTTTTGAGCTTCGTCAATCTGCTTCAAAATCACAGCTAACTTTTCTTCCTCATCCGAATAATTGCTCGCACTTTTCAAGATGGCCCGCGCGCGATCAAATTCCTCACTCGCTATGAGTGAAATAACTTGATCAAAATACACATTGAATACCCGTAACCTTTGCTCTGGCAACCACAAACTTTCTTTCCCCAGAAGTTTTTCAAGATTACTAACCGTATTGGCTAATTTACGCTCCCACGAAGATGTAAATTCGAGGGATAAAAGCAGCTCTTCCAGCTCTCGTTTATTTTGCTCTATGAAAAGCTTACGTTCAATTTCACTCCGAATATCATCTTCAGAGAAAGTGTTTTCTTTTGGCCCAAAATAATTCTGATAGGTCAATATAGAACCAGCTGTCAGCAACACCATTAGAACGCCAGCGATTAACACTCCTGAGCTTTTCTTATGCGTGAGCTGCCGCCAAAATTCAGCAACGGATTCAATGCGGTCTTCGCGCTTAAAGGCCAGAGCCTTTTCTATCACTTTCCACTGACGCTTAGTTATATTCGGGATACGTTTAGGTTTGATTTTTTGCCGCATGGCTTCATCAGCATGCACACGATTATACGGGTGACAGCCCGTAAACATTTCATAGGCTATGCAACCGAGGGCAAATATATCGTCACGCACATCAGGTGTTTTGCCCTCCAACATTTCCAAGCTCGCGTATGCTGGTGTTAGTGCACCTAGGTTCCCTGCGTCAAAAACTGTTTTATCATCAACGCTTTCTTCGAAAACTTCAGCTTTTGCAACCGCCCTCGCAATACCAAAATCAAAAACTTTACCTATATTATTCCCGACAACAAAGATATTTCCAGGTTTAAAATCAGAATGAATAATTTTTTGTGCATGGGCATGTATCAGTGCTGCACTAATTCCCTCTAAAACCTTCCAGGCGTCTTCTTCTGGTAACCCGGTTGTTTTGTATCGACTAATCAATGCGTCAAGAGGTGATCCGTCTAGATACTCCATGGTCATAAAAACCGTTTCACCATCACGGTCAAAATCGTACACATTCACAATATTGGGATGAGCAATGCTTTGTGTTTTTCTGGATTCACGCTGAAGCGCTATAAACGCTTCGGGATGAGTTTTGAAGTCATCACTCAGAACTTTGATCGCAACGTATGGGTTTTTGTCTTGGGCCTCAACTTTCAGCAAGTCTTTCGCTTTATACACCACCCCCATACCACCTGCGCCGAGCACTTCCTCGAAAACAAACCTATTTTTAAGGAGTTCATGTCCATCCTTCAGGTACTGAGACCTATCCAGCTCGCTTCCCGCTCCGGCTTTAGGTGCAGGTATAGGTAGCTCACTTATAGCGGTTTCATCAGAGGGAGCAGCGCTTTTCCCTGCTGCCTTTTTCGGTTTAAATGTTGTTTTGTCGCCGGTATCGCTGCCACCCTCAAAAGAATCCACGATACCGAGACTATCGTCTCGAGATTGAGTTCTCGTTTTATCGCTGACAGAAGGCGCTAGCGGTTTATCTTGTATACGTGTTTTATCATCCTCACGAGCGGAGGAATCCTCAGATCTGTTCCGAGGATCAAATTGGGTTTTATCTGAATTTACAGGCGCAACAGAGTCAGGTTTTTGAAGCTTTGACTTTTTCTTTGCGGAAATAGCGGCAAGTCTTTTTTCTAGCTCGCGAGCCTTCTTTTGGGCATCAAGCCTTCGCTTTTCTTCCCCGTTGGACATTCGTGTTTTATCACCATCATCACTGAGTGCATTCTTATCACTTTTACTATTGGATGTTACACCCGGCAAATTAATGCGTGTTTTATCGTCGTCAGACATGTTTACAGCTTCTTATTATGGTCTGTAGTAGCATCAAAGAAAAAACCAACCTCAATCATTGGTTTATTTTCCCCGGTTCTCCTTTTATGACGATTAGTGAAACATTGTCATCGGCTCCATTTTCCAGCGATGTTTTCATCAAGTCCAGAGCACAAGCTTCAGCATCTCGATGACTTAGCATATATTCAACATCCTCTTTAGAAACAGAATTATACAAACCGTCACTGCACAACAAAAAGGTGTCGCCTATCTGCGTACTGAATACATTGATATCGACAAATAAATCTTCTTCTACACCCACGGCACGTGTAATAACGTTTTTATTTGGGTGAACCTCCGCTTCTTCCGAGGTAATTAGCCCCATCTGTACCATTTCTTCCACCTGGCTATGGTCACGAGTAAGTTGCTGAAGCTGGTGATTACGATAGCGGTACAACCGAGAATCGCCAACCCACATTGCAACGCCAACATTCTCTTTTACAATCAAACAAACCACTGTGCTGCCCATCGTTTGAGAGTCAAACATTTCCTTGGCACAATCAATAAGTGACTGATTAGCATTAAGTAATGCATCCTCGACCTCATCAATATAGTCACTTAAATTTCGATAACCATGAATACTTTCAAGAAGCTCTATAACTTTTTTACTGGCGACATCACCCACTTGGTGACCGCCCATACCATCGGCAACAGCCCATATTTGTTTTATTGGCGATTCAATAAGAGAATCTTCGTTAACTTCGCGCACGCAACCCACATCAGAAAGCGAAAAGCTATTCCACGCAACCGGGCGTCTATAAGTAGTATCTGTCACTATAAATTCTGCTTCTATTCTGCCTTCAAGTTAAAGGGAAGTTGCCACCGCCAATCTTGCCAGCGGCCATCCAGCATGGCAGCAACGCCGCCAAGGGAAGGAAGCCCCTTATTCACGAAAACACACGGATCAATCATCTCGGAACCTGTAGTACTCCAAACACTGTAACTTTGGAGTGAGTTGGATAAACAGGCATCTAGCATATAGGGCAATACGGCACTTGGGGACTGCTCTGAACTAGTAGTTTTAACCAGCATTCTAGACGGTGTCTCGATATTTGCACCCCGAATATAGGTATCGTTCTTCATCGGAAAGCTGTCGTTAAGCTCTTCCACTAGATCATCGATACCAAGCTGGCCATCTAAAGCGTTAAGCGCAACATCTTCCATAGACTTATACCAATTACGGCGTGTCGTAATAAAGTCTACGGGGTTTGTAGCTGCAGGTAATTTAGTCACGACTGAAAAAGGAAAATATCGACCGACCCTATCCACACTTGGCAGCATTATTCCAGCCCAAACATTACCGTCTATCACGCCCTCAGAAAAAGCAAAACGCCATATGGGGCTAATTAAATACAACTCTAGCCAATTCTCACCTAACTGCTCTCGCCCACTGGCCACATAACCTTGTAGCCATTCGTCCCAGACACTAATAAAGCTTGTCGGCAAATCACGGTATATAAAATCACCATGAGCCGGTAGTTTGCCAAATAACCCTGTTAGGTTTTGGTTCATTAAAGTGACTCCGGCGCTTTAAATGATGTCAGTAGGCTATTGCTTAACGGATGATTAATACTCTTCGTCTTGCCCTCGTAAATAATAGAGTGCTCGCTTCCGCCATCTCCCGTGGAGAATGTGATGCGGTAGACATTGGATTTACTGGTTCTTTGAATGTTAGACGCGTCCATCAAGCGAAACCATGCCCAAGGGCCCGTAAACGATTGCTGGTGAAGGCTACCGTTGAGATCTTCAATTGCGACACGAATTCGCTTACCTTCATCTTCACCCGACCAAGAGACTGACTTCCAAAATTTAGGTCCGTGATTATAAGTAAGGCGAGTTTCAGCGACATCTAAAGAGAAACGAGCATGTGTTGAACTCATACTGAAAGGTCTTAATTCTACGTTAATAACTGGCGACTCGGGATTCGATCTGAAATACGCATTTTTGATCTGCAGAGCTTTACGCACTTGCTTCATTGATGATGAGGAAAAACCAATACTGTAGTTGTCTACAACACGATTGGACCAGTTATTATTAGGATTAATAAACGATTTTATATACTCATCATAAAACGTATCAACTGTACCAGAAGGTTTAAAAAACTCGATAAAATCATATAGCGCGAGCTCGTCTGAAGTACGACGGTTCAACGGGTAACGACCAGCCAAGCCTTCCTTGTAAGGTTCATATACCTGGCTCTTCCACTGGGCGTTCACATATTGATTCGCAGTAATCATCACTACACGCCAAGTTTCATCAGCAATATCGGTTAACCAACGCTCAAGAGGTTCTGGTGCATTTTTAGCGTAATTTTTTAGCGATGCAATGGGATTTGCAGCGCTATTTTTATAGCGATCTCGAGCAATTTCAAAAGCCTTTTTACCGGGATCAGGCGACATTGATATTTCAGCCAAGAAATCTTGCATTTGCTGAATACGTTTTACCCAAGTGTCAAACGAAGTAGCACCCTGTGACGATTCACGCATTAGCACGTGTAGGTCTTTAAACCGCTTATCCACTTTGGTGGTATCACGGATACCAGCAGCTAAATTGGCCAAACGGCCAAGCCTCCCGACTCGGCCTCGGCCATGCTCTGAAGCCAGTTCAGCTGCAGCCATAGGCTCTGTGAGCTGCGTATTTGCAACGCCTAGTTCGAGCGCGGTACGTAACGGTGAATATACAGGGTCAGTAATACTCATTAATACATCGTTTGCATGCGACAAATTTTTGAATGGCGCCACATCAAGGCTTTTATACACCTTCACCCAGTGGGTAATGTAATCCTCATAGTAATGCTCTTTTACGCGCTTACTTAGATCATCCAAATCGTCTGTAATAAAATCCACACGTTTTGAATCATCATCATCAAGAACCCAGCGCTCATTCACAACGTCGGATAACAGTTCTGAACCATCTGAAAAATCAACATTTTCATACCCGTCTATCGTAAATAGCACAGGCATAGACAATGCTTTTTTCACTGACGAATTAATTTTAAATGTGGTCGTAGAGGACTCTCCCAGTAAATTCAGCAGATTTACCTCTTGCATATAAATAGGGTTGGTTTTGATCCGCGCATAGACACGCTCAGCAACCGGCACCTGAAGTAATAGCTTGCGAGTTTGACGTACAATTCGGGGGTTTAATTCAACAGGGTCTAATGCCAACGACAGCAAGGAATTCAAATGCATTGCCAGCTCTTGTCTGCGCGTCGCTTCCCCCTGATATTTCACGTCCCAACGATCCTTAAACCAAGTGTTCAGCAACTCTGGTTGGAATTTATCGCGCTTGTTCAGAGTCATATAAAGACGGAAAGTATTGTAAAGGTCGCCGCCGCTATGACCTTTCTCCAGCTCACCTTCAAGGATTTGAATAATGCGAGGCAAGAATAATTTCTCAAGATAGACGTCGTAAGCCATATTGGCTTCTTGGTCAACACGTCCATCATACAGTCCAATTCCTGACAGCCAGGGATGCTCTTCTTGATCGTAAACGATGCTCGCTTTTGCCAATGCATTAAGCGGCGGTAATACGGTACGAATATCTTTATTCCAAGGGCTGACACGAGCATTGCCGACATTAAATTCACCAACAAACTCACTGACATCCGTCATGAACTTTTTATGTTGGCCTAAACTAGCAGTCCACGCCAGTACCACAAGAATACTGACGACCCCAAGACCAATGATGGCCCCTCGCTGCCCCCAGCGCATTAACGCTTCATAACGTGTATTACTGCCCACCAATTCAGATTCAGGGAAAATAACTTCCTGAAATAACCGAGTAAGGAAATAACTGCGACCCTGTTGACTCGAGGACTGGCTACTTTCACGCGAAAAACCAAAGTTCGCTGAGATGGCGCTCATCAACCGATCGATAGGAGTGCCATCTTGCGTTCCACTCGAAAAGTAAACGCCACGCAAGTAGGGCTGAAACTTGTAGCGGTTTTTAACAAAGGTTTGCCGGACAAAAGAATCCGCGATACCTTTTAAATTTTCCATCTGCTGAGGAAAGTCATAAATACTGGCTCGTCGCTGAACATTTCGTTCTTGATGTACCCGCCACAAAACACGGCTGTACAAGCGATCAATTAGCTGACCAAATTCACTTGTGAAGTAATTAAAATCAGGGCCTTGCATTGGCTTTGGAGCGTTGGGTAAGGAAACACCCCAGACTTGATCGCGCTCTTCTTTACCCAAGTCTTCAAAAAACTCACGAAAACCCGAAACAAGATCGACTTTGGTAAACATGAGGTAGACTGGAAAACGTATTTCAAGCTTTTCCATTAACTCATCTAAACGCAAGCGGATCGTTTTCGCGTGCTGAACTCTCTCTTCCTCTGTTTGAGTCAAAAGGTCCTGCAAACTGATCGAAACGATGGCTCCATTAATTGGACGGCGGCGGCGATTTTTCTTTAATAAGGTTAAAAAACCTTCCCATGCAGAGCTATCCACTACACGGTGACTGTCTTGTGTCGTGTAACGCCCGGCGGTATCGATTAGAACTGCAGAGTTGGTAAACCACCAATCACAATTCCGTGTTCCACCAACGCCTTGCAAGGCGCCTTTGCCAAACTGTTCTGCCAGCGGGAACTCTAACCCTGAGTTGACAAGCGCTGTTGTTTTTCCCGAACCGGGGGGGCCAACGATAATATACCAAGGCAATTCATATAAAGCTTTTTTACGGCCAGAACCACTGAACTTTAAGCTCTTTAGTGTGGACAGCGCCTGATTAAAGCGTTCATTAAGTTGCTGTATTTCTTCTGAGGCTTTACCCGATTCTGCATTTTGCTCTAAAGAAGCCTGACTCTCTTCCAAACCTTCAACCAGGTCTTTGTTACTTTTATTGGCCTTTAATTGGATGCGTAAATTATTCAGCCCCCATAGAACCAAAACAACCATAATAACCACAAGGCGAATGGTTGCATCTGCCAACGGCGCTGAGTTATCTTCACCAAACTTGATGTGCGGCCCACCGTACCAAACAAGCAGTGATATCAATATAAGCCCAAACACTGAGATAGTGATGGGGTGCAGTAAAAAGCCCAAGATTTTTTTCATAAGTTAGCTCGTATCAATCCCTGTCTATTCTTTCTTATCGTCTTCTTCGCCCTGCATTTCTTCTTCTGCAAGTAACGTAATCGCATTAAGCTCTTCGGCAACCGGAGTGGATGTTTTATACAACCACCAGCGAAATCCCGAAAAGCTGAAAAACAACAGAGACACCACCACCACCACAATGACCCACATGGGAATATATTGTGCTAGAGAGTTACGTGACCCGCCTAAACCTTGCCATTTGTTCGCTAAATTACGCTCATAATCTCCTCGATGACTGCGAATAATCGAAAATAATTCATCTCTGATTTGCTCGATCGCATCTCGCCCTCGATCACTAAGTCGGTACTTTCCTTCAAACCCTAGACTCAAACAAATGTACATCAACTCAATCATATTAATGTTTTCTGAAGGAGACTGGCGCATGCGGTCCAAAATAAGAAAGAACTTCTCACCACCTGACGTCTCATTATGAAAAACACTTAACAACGTCCGCTGAGCCCAGGCACTCTCACTTCCCCAGGGCGTATTGAGTACGGTCTCATCAAGAACAGAGCACATAACATAGCGAGCAGATAATACAATTTCAGGAGGTATACCCTGGTCACGTAAACGGCTTTCAAATTCACGGATTTCACCCGTTAATCGTTGGTGCAAACCGCCTATGTCAGGATGGTTCATCGATCCTCGTGTTTTTTCGAATACAGCGATAAGTGAAGATGATGCATTAACTAAAGGATTGAGACCTCGCGTGACTCTAAAATATGCCGATTCAGTATCCACTGCGGGCATCGCGCGGGTTGAAGGCGCTCTTGTGCGATCCGCACCACCTCCAGGCTGAGGTCTTGCTGCGCCACCCGGTCCACGCCCTCCTGGCATGGGCCTCATGGAGCCTTGATCCAGGCCTCCACGTACAGCGGGTTTAAATACGGTTTTATCTGATTCATCCGAAGACATATGCTACTCCAACCTCTATCCGTTTATTTTCGTTATTGACGAATCGCCCAAAATTCAAGTTCCAGCCCAGGAAAATCGCCACCGATATGTAAAGCGAATCCACCTGAAGTTTGCAGTTCCTTCCAAAAAGTACTATTTTTTTCGAGTTCAAAATAACAGTATCCAGAACGGAAAGGGATTTGACGAGGCGCAACCGGCAAAGGCTTAAGCTGAATACCCGGCATAGCGGCATTGACCAATTGCCGTATACGTTCCACTGGACCGATTTTGATTTGAGCAGGGAATCGACTGCGTATAACCTCTTCCGCAACATCAGCACGAACAGCCAGAATAAACATTCCAGTCGCCAACATGCTTCGATCGGTAATCTCTGAAACTCGTATACCGAACTTTTTCTCAACTAACGGCATCGATACGGCGGTCTGCTCATAAACCATAGCCAAACACTTACGCAAGCCAGCCATCATTGGTACAAACGTTTTGGTTAAATCATCATGTAGGTATCGCGCGAACTCAGGAGGCCTCTTGTTTTTAGCGACAAAAGTAGATAGCTCTCCCACCATTTGAATGGTTTCGGCATACATTTCAAGAGGGTGCAAACCTTGTATTGTCGACAAGTGATTCGCGTAAGGCTCAATTCGGTTAATCAATTGCAACATCATATAATCTGCTATCTCAGCCGTACCTCCACGACTAGCGTCCGCTAGACGTCCCGCAATAGAGTCAGCACGATGCCGCAACAAACCCACTAATTCCGTCATAAAACCAGACAAGCGACTGGATACATTAATATCTAAACAGGTGGGAATATATTGATCATCAAGAATAATGTCTTTGTCTTCTCGAGTTTCCGATATTTTTAAAACACCAACACTTGTATAGCCACTCAGGTCATCCGTATCCAACAGAAGCTTGGTTCTTAGTTTCGCAACATCAACATTAAGATTCTCACTGCCCTCTTCCGTAACATCGCGTATTTGCATAGCCGATAGATAATAGCGTGCAAGGCCTTGAGTGTTCTCTTCACTTAAGACATCAATAGCTCCCGGCCGACGAACAGGAATCGCAATAGAAACAACAACGTCATGTAAATTTGCGCCTAATTCGATTACCGGAGGGGGATCATTCAAGTCAGGAACGCTGAAAGGCGTCCCGTCAGGAAACACCCCTTTCGCACTAATGACTGAAAGTTTGCCGAGTTTTAATAGCTGTTGGTCAATTTCGAACTCACTAACACCCCAACCATAAGCACCGTAGGCATCACACTTTCCGTTTACATAACGCTCTATATAACGTTCCTGCTGTTGAAAATGCTGAGGGCTTAGAAACATGCCCTCCGACCATACGACTTTACTATCTAATGACATAGAGAAAATTCCTGTTGTCTCCCTCGATGGGGGATCTGCCTTTCAATGGCAATGGGTTGTCCGTTAAACGAAAAGTTACTTATTTCCCAGGGGCCAAGGAAATTGTGTTTCCTTTAACATTAATACGAATAGAATTACGTACAACGTTACTAGAAGTCACGGGGAAAAATATCATTGTCTTTGCATCTTTATAGCGGTAAAACTCAGCAAACAAGGCAATGTAGCGAGTATCTTCTGATAGAACAAAACGCTCGGTTCTTAGAGTGGATGGGACAATTCTTTTCAACATCGTCCTGGCAATGAAAGTGTTGCCTAATATTTCTTTATCTCTCTCGAACAGGTCGATGAAATCAGCGTTTTCAAACAATTTTTCACTCGTCAATTCATAGAAACGAATATAGACGGGCGAAGATTGATCCTGCTCGTCAGGATTTATATACTTGTCTGCATATATTTCCAGCTTCAAATCGGTATCCAAATTCAGAGCAGCGCCCAACCTATGGTTCACTGTCTCACACCCAGTAATCATCACGATAACACTTAACAACAACAGTGTTTTTACTACAAAATTGCCCTTGAACATAATAACCCCCTTTAACTTAATCCAAATTTTGTTTTTGTTTTTGTTTTCTTTCAAAGGCTAAACGCCTTAATTGGTCTTCGTAAGCTTGCACAAACTCGTCACCAAATAAATATTGAAACGAGTTTTCCATGTTATCTACAAAGCCGGTGTAGTATTCGTTATAACTTTTCCAGTATTTGTTTCTTTGCATACCGGGCAATACGACACCTTTATTTTGCTTGTCAAACTGTCGCTCTAACTGCTCCGGGTCAAAACGATCCATCATACTCTTAAATGCTGCACGAATGCCTGCGATTATCGCCACCTGATGCTCACCGACCCCATCAAAGCCTTCTTGAAAAGCCTGCTTTGGTCCCATATAAGCATCGCTATTGCGTAAAAACATGTTTTCTATGGCTTCTTGCGCATTAGCAGAAAATTTTAACGGGTTATTTTCGATTGGCTGGATAGTGGTCACATTCATCCGGAATTCATTTTTAATACTGGCTCGCGAGCGCAGAACTTGCATCATCCCATTAATAATGACTGGCATAAGCTCGCCAAGCACAACATATATATTATCAACTTCCGTTCGGCTCAACTCTCGACCACCCAAACCTAAACCATCCAACAAAGCTTTTCCTATATCACCGGATACACTCGATTGTTGAGCTCGAGGCTCTTCTCTATGCTCTGGAGACGGGCGCTGTTTCGGTATTGCTCTCTCTCTGGCAGGTTCAGGATTAGATCTAGGAGCAAAGGTATCCACACGTTCAGGTTGACGCTCCTCCAACAAAGAAGGTTCCGGCATTTGAGCTCTTTTAGGTGGCTCGGTTAACGGCAACGACCGGCGAGCACCAGCAAGGTCTTGGCTGCGATCCGCTCTCGGCAGCGGGATGGGCGTAGGGGTAGGCGCGGGATTAGCAGATAGTAGCGCGGGGGCTGCAGGCTCTAGGGAGCTTCCGCCAAGTAAATCATCATCCCAATCATCAGGGATAAGATTATCGCTGCTACTGTCAGGCCAATTCACAGCCTGACCAATCACATCAGCTCCATCTCCCATACTTGGACTGTCAAAAACATCATTGCTAACCCCAGGGCTAGAGAATATGTCGTCGGAAGGTATTTCGGCCCCAAAACCATCGCTCAGGCCGTGATTCTGCAAACTACTGGAAGGTTCTTGAAATTCAGAACCTCCTGCTTGATCAAGTGCTGCCAAAGGGTCTACCGACTCGGAATCTGGGTTCAACGAAAGGTCTGAAGAGGTCTCAAAGCCCTGGCTAGCAAAGGGGTCATTAATTGGCGACGGGCTTGGTTCCAGCGCAGAAAACGGATCGTTATTTGAAAAAATGTCCGCAGAAGAGCCTGCATTAGAAAAGACGTCTGCGGCTGGGGCTGCTGGCTCAGGGGAGGCAAAAGGGTCATTTGGCATGGCCACATCAGCCTCCAAACCAATGCGAAACTGATAATCACCTAGCTCGATGCTGTCACCATCATTAATTGGAATTTTCCCGCCCTTACCTATCGGCTCTGGCGCACCATTTATAAACGTGCCGTTCGTGCTTGTATCGGTCAAGTAAAATTGGCCGTTCTCAAACCCAAAGCTGCAATGACGAGACGATAAAAATCGGTCGGGGTCACTTAGCACCCAATCGTTACCATCACCACGACCAATCGTCCCCCCCTGCTCGCTAAATAATTTTTGCGAGGAGGCCAGCGTCACGCCCGCTGGAGATTTTACAATCGATAAGTTTAGTGCCATTTAGCAATCATCCTGATGGTTTAATAACGTCATATTTGTCACGCAAAAACACCTTTAGGTGAAATCGCTGCTGGGGCCGTAGTATATTATCGCTACGAGCCCGGTTCAAAGGTATCTTACGCACAATTTACTCAGTCATGAACCACGTCAAAGAATTATCATATCTTTTTAAAGTAACCTATCACCAAATCGCGGTGGGCAATTGAAAAAAAAGAAGTTTTTGCAAATAAAATCGTAATACTAGAGTTACACTCTGCAAAAAGTTGTGCTAGTTTTATGGAAAAATTGGAACAGCGTCACACTCACAGTAATTTTGTACCTAAAAAGCGTGAAGTGACGCGTAAAACAACAAAAATATTACGCTAAGATACTTTCCGCATAAGACGCGCAAAATACATGTCTCAGACAAATAAAAGATTCGTCCCGGAAATATAAGCAATTTGCCATTCTGGTTTCAAGGATTAAACAGTAGTCATGCCTAGGGTAGAAAAATATGGCCAGTCCAGACTTAATTGATATCGACAGTTTGTTACAGCCGATTCCCGGTGACGCGCCAACAGGCGTCGACGCGCGAGAAGACCCTTCTGCAAGCTCGCTCTATCAAATCATTAAAAACGAACGCAACCTCGCAAGAGCCGCCGAACGGCAAAGCATTCATGATGGCGACAGCCTTCAAGCTATGCAGCACTGGGAACGCGTTATCGAAATAGCACCCGAAATTATTCGAGATCAATCAAAAGACCTAGAAGTCGCCAGCTGGTATAGCGAAGCAGTGCTTCGACGACACGGATTTCGGGGCTTACGTGACTCTTTTCGGCTAATTCAAGGTTTGATCGAAAACTTTTGGGAAGATTTACACCCAATGCCTGATGAGTACGGAATAGAAACTCGCGTTTCCTGTATTTCAGGTCTTAATGGGGAAGGAGCTGAAGGCGTATTAATAGCACCTATACGAAAAGTTCACCTTACTGAGGGTAGAGACCCGGGCCCTTTCAGCCTTTGGCAATACCAACAATCCCTCGATATTCAAAAAGCAAAAGATGAACCCGCTCGCAAAGCGAAAATAGAAAGCTTAGGTTTTGACACGACCGATATTGAGAAGTCAGTGGCAGGATCGTCAGCTGACTTCTATCCTAATATTTTCGACGACTTAAGCGAGAGCATCGACCTATTTAAAACTATCGGGGTTAAACTCGATGAACTTTGCGGTCTCGATGACGCCCCCCCCACGCGAACAATTGTGACGACTCTTGACGTATGCCTAGGAACCATTAAGCATATTGGAAGCCTTATGCTACCCTCCGAGGAGATCGCCGAAGAGATCGAAAACGAAGAAAGCGAAAACGAAGGTGGCGCAACATCATCACTAAAAGCTAAGACAAAAGGGCCTATTGCAACTCGTGAAGATGCCTTTAAACAATTAATCGAGATTGCTGACTTTTTCCGAAAAACAGAGCCTCACTCCCCCGTTTCCTATGTGCTTCAAAAAGCAGTAAAATGGGGAAATATGCCTCTGGCTGAACTTATCGGTGAACTTATACCCGACACCTCGTCTAGAGAGCGATACAGCGAACTTACTGGCGTCGAAAACAACGAAGAATACTAGTAAATTTTTATTAAGCCCCAATAGATTTACATTACAAATAAAATAACCAAACGTTATCACTAAATTTAATACAAAACGAGGAAGGGACAATGTCCGAGAGTATCCATGACAAGTTAAAGCGTGTGCGAAAGCCTCGCGTTCACATTACCTATGATTTAGAAGCCAATGGGCTAACAGTTGAAAAAGAACTGCCGTTTGTTATGGGCGTCCTGGGCGACTATTCCGGAGATAATACGGAAGGTAAAAAAGCACTTAAGGATAGAAAGTTTTCGCAAATTGATAGCGATAACTTTAACGAGCTAATGGGTAACATCAATCCTAAGCTAGATATCAAAGTTGAAAACACACTTGAAAACAACGGCACAGACATGGCTGTTGAGTTAGATTTCAAAAATATGGAAAGCTTTGAGCCTCACAAACTAGTTGATCAAATCGCGCCATTGAAAAAGCTCATGGAAACACGGAATAAGCTACGCGACTTATTAACAAAGGCAGATCGCTCTGAAGACTTAGAAATGATTCTTGAAAAAGTTCTCAGCAATACAGACGCGCTAGCGAGCTTATCGAGTGAGCTTGGTGTAGACGGCGATGAAAGCAAAGATGGAGACAGCAAAGATGAGTAACGAACAGCAGCAGTCAGAAACTCAAGATGCAGAAGCTCAAGAAGTTAGCTTCCTTGATCAAGCGATCGTAGCAACAAAACAGACGCCTAAAGACGAGACAGAAGACCTGCTCAAAACCCTGACAACAGAGGCGATGAAAGGAACCATCACTTGGGACAGCAACTTAGCTCGTACCATCAACGGTGCTATCGCGGCACTAGATGACGTTTTATCTAAGCAGCTAAAAACCATAATGCACCACGAGAAATTTCAAAAACTCGAAGGCTCGTGGCGCGGAATACATCACCTGGTATCAAACTCGGCCACTGGCGCCGATATGAAGATCCGTATGATGAACATAACTAAGAAAGAACTAACTCGAGACTTAGAAAAAGCCGTCGAATTTGACCAAAGTCAAATATTCAAGAAAATCTATGAAAGTGAATTCGGTATCGCTGGTGGCGAACCTTATGCAGCCCTTATCGGCGACTTCGAGTTTTCTGCACAACCAAATGACATTTCGTTACTTTCAAAAATGTCGAATGTTGCCGCAGCCGGCTTCTGCCCTTTCGTTGCTGCAGCAGCTCCTAGCATGTTTGGCTTCGATAGCTACACTGAGCTATCTAAACCTCGCGACTTAGAAAAGATTTTTGATTCTGCTGAATATTCTCAATGGCGTGCTTTCCGAGACAGCGACGACTCACGCTTTGTAACATTGACGATGCCTCGTACTTTGGCACGAGTTCCTTATGGTGAAGCAACCAAACCCATTGACGCTTTTAACTTCGAAGAAGCCGATCAGGATGCCGATGGCAACCACATCGAAAATTCTCATGATTCATATTGCTGGATGAATGCAGCCTACTCTATGGGTACTACCCTATCTCAGGCATACACTGAGTATGGATGGTGTACCAGTATTCGCGGTGCGGAAGGCGGCGGAAAAGTCGAAGGATTACCTAGCCACTCTTTCGTCAGCGACGACGGTGATATCGATCAAAAATGTCCAACTGAAATCGGCATCACTGATAGACGAGAAGCAGAGTTAAGTAACCTTGGATTTTTGCCCCTTTGTCATTATAAAAACACGGATTATGCTGTGTTCTTTGGTGCCCAAACCACGCAAAAACCAAAAACGTTCAACGACCTTGATGCTTCTGCAAACGCGGCAATTTCAGCCCGCCTTCCATACATCATGGCAACATCTCGTATTGCTCACTTCCTTAAAGTGATGGCTCGAGACAAGATTGGCTCATTTTTAGAAGCCAGCGATGCTGAAGAATGGTTGAATTCATGGATTAATCAGTATGTAAACGCCTCTCCTGGCGCAAGTGCTGACATGAAAGCTCGCTACCCACTTGCCGAAGCTCGTGTGGAAGTGAAAGAAGTACCAGGACAGCCCGGTGTATACAACGCGATAGCTTGGATGCGCCCTTGGCTTCAAATGGAAGAACTTACTGCGTCTTTGCGCTTGGTTGCTAATATTCCCAAAGCGGGATAGACCTAAAGTTCATAAGAATATACAGGGGGGCTTTGCCCCCTTTTATTTCCTCGTTATTTACCGTCTTTGGAATACCCGGTGACATCAATTCAGACTCATTCCAATGCTCAAGCTGAGCCTGCGTCACTTTCAGCAGGGCTTGATGCCTTGTGTGAAACATCTCCTTATATCACGGACTTGTCAGAATTTTTGCAAGAAAATGATGATTCAAAAGCGATTCAATATTGGATAGAAGAACACGAAAACATAGAGCAATTAAAATCAGCTCAAGATGTGTTGTTAGCCCTCGATCGTAGAGTTAGTGAAATTGATCATGCTATTAATGACCAATTAAACGCAATTATTCACCACCCCAGATTTCAAAAACTGGAATCTGGATGGCGGGGACTCTGGTACCTGGCTGTTCAAGCTGAAGGTGTAAAAAACCTTAAAATAAAAATTTTAGATATCTCCTGGGCAGAAATTGTTCGGGATATTGACCGTGCAATGGAGTTTGACCAAAGCCAGCTCTTTATAAAAATTTACAGCGACGAATACGGATCCCCTGGCGGAGAGCCATACGGAGTATTAATAGGTGATTACGAAATTTGCCACAGGCCCTCGAAAGATCACCCCTACGATGACATCGCTACACTTAAGGGGCTGTGTGATGTTGCTGCAGCTTCATTTGCACCTTTTATCTCGGGTGCTTCAAGCAGGCTCTTTGGCTTAGACGATTTTTCCTCCTTTGGATCACCCATTGACCTACACAGTGTTTTTCGCCAAGAAGAATATATTCCCTGGAGATCGTTAAGAGACAAGCCCGACGCACGCTTCATAGGGCTTACAGTCCCAAGAATTTTGATGCGAAAACCTTATCGGACTAAACCAGGGATATACAAAGGCTTGTTCTTTTATGAAAAAGTCAAACACCAAAGTGGTTCAAATTCGTTATGGGGCAACGCCGCATACGGTTTCGGCGCGATATTGATTCGAGAATTTGCGAGCGTCGGTTGGTTCGGTCATATACGAGGTGTTCCTCGTAACCAAGTTGGGGGGGGGTTATTAACAAATCTTCCCGTTGACTCTTTTGAAACAGATTCACACGACGTCGCTTATAAACCGTCCACTAACGTTGTTATTACAGATACAACAGAACGCGAACTAAGCAGCCTTGGGTTTGCCCCTCTATGCCAATGTTACGACACGCCATTTCTGGCGTTTTACAATAACCAATCCATTCAAAAACCCAAACTCCAGTCTTCTGCTACAAGCTCCAGCGTGGTCAATGCGAAGCTATCGTCGATGCTACAACACGTACTGTGCGGGTCTAGAATTGCCCATTACATTAAAGTCATGATCCGAGATAAAGTCGGCTCATTTGTTAGTGCTGAAGACTGTGAACAATTGTTACGTGACTGGCTTATAAAATATACCTCAGGAAGAAAGGATCTCGCCTGGGAAGATCAAGCACGTTATCCCATATTAGAATCCAGTGTAGATGTTAAGGAGCACCCCGAAAAACCAGGGCAGTACCTGTGCTCAATTCGCGTTGTCCCCCATTATCAAATCGACCAAATGGTCTCTGAACTAGAGCTTGTAACGGAATTGGTGCAGTCGAAATAATTATGGCAAGAATCGATAAAAAGAAGAACCTGCGCCCCTCAATACTCGATCGACTGTTTGATGAAGAACCGCATATAAATGTCGAAGTAGAAAAGAACCGCCATCAGCAATTGAGAGATTTACGCAGTAGCGTACGACGAGATTTGGAGAACTTACTCAATACTCGTTATCGCATGCTAGAACCGCCCAGCAATTGCAAACAACTCGAAAGCTCGCTACTCAATTATGGCTTGCCCGACCTGGCTACTATCAATATTACTGATAACGATCGTAAAATTGAATTTATACGCTTACTCGAAAGAATTATTCGAGAGTACGAGCCGAGATTCAAATCTGTCCGAGTGGCATTTGTAGACAACCAAGACAAAGTGGACAGAACCTTACGTTTTCGAGTAAACGCGACACTCTATGCTGATCCAGCGCCGGAAGTCGTCGTATTTGACTCCATACTTGAACCGGTATCACGAACAGTGAAAGTGGAAGAATCACACCATGGCTGATGAATTACTACCGTATTATGAAAAAGAGCTGACGTTCATCCGTCAAATGGGCTCTGAATTTTCAAAAGAACACCCTAAAATTGCGGGGCGACTTGGTATCAATACCGATACCATTGAAGACCCCCACGTCTCTCGTTTGATAGAAGGCTTTGCTTATTTAAATGCTCGAATTCAACACAAACTTGATGATGATTTCCCTGAACTAAGTGACGCCATTTTGGGCGTTGTATTTCCACACTACCAACGCCCTATTCCATCAATGGGTATTACGCAATTTACGCCCGACAAAGAACAGTTACAGTCAAAATTTAGCGTCGAACGGAATTCATTAATCGAGACAGAACATTTTCAGGGTGAACATTGCCGCTTTACGCTTTGTAGCGATATCGATCTATACCCGATAAGAGTATCGAGTGCTCAACTAATGGGGCGCCCTTTTACGACTCCAGGCTCTGCCAAAATGAAAGGAGCAGGAAGCGTATTAAAAATTTCACTGGAAACCTTTTCTCCAGAAATTACATTTCCGGAGATTGGTCTAGATGACCTGCGTTTTTATCTTCGAGGTCAGTCTCAACACGTTCATCCTCTGTACCAGTACATGCTGAGTCAATGTGCGGGAATAGTTTTATCCGCTCCAGACCAAGGTTCACCTCCGGTCCACCTTGGAGCAGATACAATCCAGGAAGTGGGTTTCAATAAAGAAGAAGGGCTGCTCCCCTATCCTCCATCTTCGTTTATTGGCTATCGATTATTAACAGAGTTTTTTGTATTTCCAGAAAAGTTTATGTTTGTGGATTTTAAAGACTTAAAAAAACACATACCTGAAGACACTGAAGGGAAGCTCGACATCTACGTCTACATCAATGCCACAGATGTTGAATTAGAACATAATATTAATGAAGCGCATTTCGCACTCGGCTGCGGAACGGCCATTAATTTATTTGACCAAAGAGCAGACCCCATTCGCTTAGACCACACAGATACTGAGTATCAGATAATTCCAGACGCAAGAAGACCCTCAGGATTCGAAGTTTACTCAGTTGATAGAGTAAAAGCTTCAATGCCGTCTGGGGAAAGCAGAGACTTTTTACCGTTTTATGGTTTAAAACACGAACATAAAGACAATGAAAATCACGCCTATTGGATGGCTTCTCGTCGCAGTGCAAAATTGGGATACCAAGAACGTGATGACGGTACCGACGTATTCCTAAGCCTTGTGGATTTAGAGTTTAATCCAAACAGTCCCGACGATCGGACACTCAGCCTTAGCCTTACCTGCAGTAATCGTGATCAACCGGCAAAGCTACCTTACAATCTTGAACACCCCAAACTGCAATGTGTAGATAATGCGCCCCCATGTGAAAAAATCCGCTTTATTACTCAACCGTCAAAAACAATACGGCCACCATTACGGAATAACGCGCGCTGGCGATTAATTTCACACCTAAACCTTAACCATCTTTCTCTTACCGGAGGAGAAAGTGCCACAGAATCTCTAAAAGAAATTTTACGCTTATACGATTTTCAAGATTCATCCGTTACTAAGGGCCTTGTTGAATCAATATTATCCGTCAATGCTCGTCAAATTAGCGCGCCTCTTAATATCGATGGTCACGCAACCATGTGTAGAGGCATTGAAGTTGAAATCACGTTAAATGACGCCATGCTAACCGGCAGTAGTAGCTACTTATATGCAAGTGTTCTTGAACATTTTTTTGCGCTTTACTGCTCGATCAATTCGTTTACACGAGTTTTAGTCAAAATTAACAACAAAGAAGGTTATTTGAAAAAATGCCCACCACGAGCCGGCGAACGCGTCCTTCTGTAATTGAGCGGCTCCTCGCCAATCCAGAAGATTTTTCTTTCGTGCAAGCTGTACGCCTGCTCGAGCGTGCGGCTGTGTTCGCAAAAACGCCACTACAACTTGAAGAAAAAAACAGCTCCGTTGATCACCCCGTTGCTCGATTTTCTCCTCCACTAAGAGAAGTCGTACGCTTTAACGCTGAAACTAACTTGGGTTTCCCGTCATCCGAAATAGGCGAAATCACGCTCAATAAAGAACGCCAGCAATGGAAAATGGTGGTTAACTTTTTAGGGTTAACCGGATCAATGGGCATCATGCCCTTTCATTACTCCGAATTAATATTGCAGCGCCTAAAACTGAAAGACCATTCTTTGGCAGAGTTTTTCAATTTATTTAATCACAGAACAACCTCTCTCTTTTTTCAAGCATCGGCGAAGTATCGGCTTCCTCTAGAGTACGAACGAAGTAAGCTCCATCAAGCGAACAAAACAAAATCCTGTACGCACACCCAGTCTCTGCTAAGTTTACTTGGTTTAGGCAATGATAGCTTACGTAACAGACAAACACTGAGAGACGAATCTCTTATTTATTTTAGCGGCCTATTTACACAGCAAGTCAAAACCTCTGCTGGCCTCGAACAAATGGTTGAACATTACTTTGGAGTACCAGTAAAGCTTGAGGGCTTTATCGGGCAGTGGCAAGAGCTCATCGATGACGTTCGAACGCGCCTACCATCAAAAGGCAATAAAAAAGGACAAAATGCTTGCTTAGGAAAATCAGCAATGCTGGGTAAAAAGGGATGGTTTGCCCAAGGGAAATCTCGAGTAAAAATCGGCCCGCTTAACAAAGATCAGTTTCATAAGTTTGCCCCCGGTACTGGCGCTCTTCAGGCACTTAACGAGATGGTCGACAGTTATATGGGAATGGAAAATGATTTTGACTTTATGATTGAAGTCGATCGCAATGACGTACCGAATAAGGTTAATCTCGACAAAGATAACCCCCCCACTCTTGCGTGGA
Organism: Agarilytica sp.; assembly: GCA_033852175.1. GTDB lineage: Bacteria > Pseudomonadota > Gammaproteobacteria > Pseudomonadales > Cellvibrionaceae > Agarilytica. Next base: position 10,687 of record JAWSUY010000032.1, on the reverse strand, counting down.
ATGCTTGGCTATCTGGCAAGCCCAAAACAAACACAGAGAAAGATGATCGCCTTGAAATCTTGGTGTCATCGAAAAAACTTAACACTACCAACAAAAATAAGGACCCGTTATGATCAACATCGATCTTAAATCTTTAGTAGGAAGATTAAATGAACCCTGTCGTCTTGCCCTGGAAGGCGCTGCCGGTTTATGTGTTTCACGTACTCACTACAACGTGGAAATCGAACATTGGATTTTAAAGATTTTCGAAATCCAAGACAGCGACCTACAAGCTGTTCTGGAGAAGTTCGATATTGATCTGGGTAAATTTGCACAAGAAATTAACAGTGAATTAGACGGTATTAAATCCGGCAATTCTCGTGCACCATCGCTTTCGCCCACCATTGTTGATATTGCAAAAAATGCGTGGATGCTGGCCTCTATAGAATACGGGCATAACACTGCGACTTCAGCCCACTTATTAGCTGCGCTATTGCTAGACGAAAACCTCAGCCGCTCTACAGGTATCACCTCTGGCGAACTCAGTAAAATACCCCCTGAATCTTTGCGCGACGTCGTACGCTCAATTGTGGGAACAACTGCAGAATCTTCAAGCCCTGGCGGCGGTAGCAGCGTTGCGAGCGAATCAGGACAAGCCACTCCCGGCGCTCCGAGCAAGTGCCCTTCTCTCGACAAATATACAATCAACTTAACCGAAGCTGCCAAGCAAGGTAAAATCGATGCGGTTCTTGGAAGAGATGAAGAGATTCGACAAATTATCGACATCCTCATCCGTCGCCGACAAAACAACCCCATCCTTACTGGCGAAGCCGGTGTGGGCAAAACTGCTGTAGTCGAAGGCTTTGCCCTTCGTATCGTTTCAGGCGATGTACCAGAGCCGTTACGCGGCGTCGTCATTCGAAGCTTAGACCTTGGGCTATTACAAGCCGGAGCTAGTGTAAAAGGCGAATTTGAAAGCAGACTTAAAGCTGTGATCGCCGAGGTAAAAGCCTCTCCCGAGCCAATAATCATGTTTATCGATGAAGCGCATACGCTTATCGGTGCTGGCGGTAAAGAAGGCCAAGGTGATGCCGCTAACTTATTAAAACCCGCACTAGCCCGTGGCGAATTACGTACTATTGCCGCCACTACATGGGCCGAATACAAAAAATATTTCGAACGCGACCCTGCTCTTACCCGCCGCTTCCAAGTAGTAAAAATCGAAGAACCTAGCATTGAAAAAGGCATCGAGATGATGCGCGCAATATCTGTCATGCTGCAAACCCATCATCGGGTTCGTATTATGGATGAAGCCATCGTCGATTCGGTTAAACTATCCAGTCGCTACATTACGGCCCGGCAATTGCCGGATAAATCCGTAAGTTTACTCGATACAGCATGCGCCCGAGTTTCCTTAAGCCAAAGCGCAACACCGGCACAAGTTGAAGATACACGTCGACGCATTACACAGTGTGAAACGACCATTACTTCACTCGAACGCGAAAATGCAACCTTGGGCACCTGTGAAGATCGAATTGCTGAATTAATCGAAGAGAAAGCCTCCCTCGAAACACATTTAGTTACACAAGAAGCCCAATGGGACGAAGAGAAGGTCTTAGTTAAAAAGATCCATGACTTGCAAGGCCAAATCGAAGACGATTTTCATGCGCAAAGAATGTCTGAAGAAGAACTCGCAAAACACGACGCGCCCGCAACCTTAGACGATGAAGCAAGAGAAAGCATCAAAACTCAATTACACGCTTTGATGAAAGAGCTTGAGGGTGTACAGAAAGAAACATCCATGATTCAAGTCAATGTCGATAGCCAAGCAATAGCAGAAGTCGTTGCTAACTGGACAGGTATTCCCGTCGGTAAAATGGTATCCGATGAAATCGACTCTATTTTAAAACTACAGGATCGCATGGGGGAGCGCGTTATTGGCCAACCCCACGCCTTAGAAGCTATTGCGCAAAGTATACGAACTTCACGAGCAGGCTTAACCGACCCACGTAAACCCATTGGCGTGTTTTTTATGGTGGGCTCTAGCGGTGTAGGTAAAACAGAAACAGCATTGGCTCTGGCGGATATTTTATACGGCGGCGAGCAAAACATTACCGTTATTAACATGTCAGAATTTAAAGAAGAACATAAAGTCTCAATGTTACTCGGTTCGCCTCCCGGTTACGTTGGCTTCGGGGAAGGCGGCGTACTTACCGAAGCTGTACGACGTAAGCCATACAGCGTTATTTTATTGGACGAAATGGAAAAAGCCCACCCAGGTGTACAAGATATTTTCTACAACCTATTCGATAAAGGCACGATAAAAGACGGAGAAGGCCGAGACATCGACTTCAAAAACACCGTTATTATCATGACCTCGAATGCTGCCGAAGAACATCTGCGTGCAATGATTGCTGCTTCAGATGAATTGCCGGACCCTGAAACCTTACTCGAAAACTTCAAGCCTCATCTTTTGAATTACTTCAAACCTGCCTTCCTTGGCCGTACAACTGTCATCCCGTTTTACCCCTTGGATGATGAGAATTTGATGAAGATTTGTCAGCTTAATATGAACAAAATCGAGAAACGCGTTAAGGAACACTACGGAGCAGAATTTTCTTACGATGAAGACGTCCTTCTGCATATCGTGGGTCGTAGCCAAGCGGTTGAAACTGGCGCTCGAAACATTGAAAACATACTAACTCGCACCGTGCTACCAGCTCTCGCAACTGAGTGCTTAGCTAAAATGGCGAGCAGTGAGGAAATCAATAAAATTCACATCTCTGTTGATGAAGAAGGCGTGTTTAGCTATAACTTTAGCTAATTCGTGCCCATCCAGAAATAGGGCTCTGCTACGGAAAAATATAAACACTCATCTTTTCACAACTACATGTGGTTATTTACAATAAGCAAACGCCCACATGTAGTAGTGAAAATCTGAGTGTTTTTATTTCCCCTCGCGACGAGCCATTGCTGGACGGGCACTAATTCGTTTTTGTCGTAACAAAGTGGAGTACCGTGCCGCATGGACAGACACGGTACTCGATGTTACATTACCCGCACCTCAATCTTTGACCGTTTATTAAGCATAAGCTCGGCGTACACATTAATGACTAAGCGACCCAATTCGCATTGGCCAAAATCGATTTTATCCATCGCAATGCTGATTTTAACTTTCAGCACGCTCTCACAAGCCAATCCGCAAAAAAGCACGGAATTCGATGCACTTCATCGTGAAACTTCTGCGCTCGCCCATATGTACTACAAGGAAGCCGCTAGAGAGCTAAAAGGTACCTTTTATATAAAGCGCTCCGTCTCCGACTTAAAAAAAGCAGTGGTGAAACTGGCAAAAAATGAACAGCACGCCCTCGCCAACGCCGTTATTCTGGCGAACTTCCCCCTAATTAAAAAACATATCGATAGCCGAGAAATGCCGATTTTCTTGGCTCAGCTTCTCAACCATAATATTTGGAAAAGTGCACAAGAACTCGCCAACGAAGCCTTAAGAAATGGGCGTTACCGCACCCAATCAAAAACTAATTACCTGTTGGCAGAATATTATTTTTCGCACGACAACTTAAAAAAATCGATTGAACACCTGACAGCTATCGAATCCAGCAAACCTCTCACCCAAAACGAGCGGGACTACGCAACACTCATTTTTGGCATATCATTGCAGCGTAAAAAGCAGCACCGAAAAGCCTTGAAGATATACGAAAAAATTGAAAGCACTTCGGACTATTACGGGCATAGTCGTTTAAATATGGCCATTGGCTATATCAGACAGGGCTGGTGGACCGATGCAGAAATTGCCATAGCCGACGCTCTATTACAAAAACCACCCGAAGAATTAAAAGAGATTAATAACAGGCTTCTTTTGGTACTCGGATACTCGCAACTTCAGCATGAGTTTTATCGGAATGCGCGAAAAACTTTTCGTAAAGTGGGCTTAGACAGCCGCTATATGAACCGCGCTCTACACGGCATTGGTTTATGTGCAATATCCCAAAAAGATTACCCCGGGGCTATCAACGCATTCAAACATTTACAAAGCAACGAGCAAGAAGATGTATCGTCCCTTGAGTCGTACTTACTCGTTCCCTACACTCAAAACCGCATGGGAGAGCTAGACCAAGCCGCAGCAGGTTATTCTGAAGCCGTCGTCTTCTATGAAATAAAAGCTCGAGAGTTAGAAGCCTCTGTATCTATACGAGAAGCAAATCCCAAATTACCGTTAAACGATGCGGAACTGGCAAGTCTTTCGGACATAGCAAAAAAAACACATCGAATGCTTCATGAGCTAGACGCTCAAAGCAGCCGAGTGAGTACACAGAAAAAAATACAGACCCTTAAATTAAAGCTCAATCGAGCACTGTCCGCCGAGTGGGTTCGTAGTACCCAAGAAAAAGCAGACAATTTAAAAAGCTATTTAAGCCAATCACAATATGGATTAGCTAAACTCTATGATGCACCTTAAAATTTTTATAAAAAACAGCGTCGTATCGCACACGCTCATAACACTGCTTGTGCTGAGCGGCGTTCTTATTTCGTGCAGTTCCACGGACGAGGTATCTTCTGGACCAACTTTAGCGGACATCGACTATTCATCAAAAGAAAGAAGTCGAAAAAAAACAACGACTGAAAAAAAGAAAATAGAAAAGCGCACGCAAGAGGAAGTCAGGAAAGCCTATCGCAGTTACGTTGAAAGCGCTTCCTCAAATGACACGTCTCGCCAAAAAGCACTGACGCGACTAGCACAGCTCGAACTCGAATTAAGTGACTCACTAGACGCAGATTCAGAACAAGACACCAACGTTTCACAAGACGCTCAAATTAAACAGTCACTGCAGCGTACAATCACCTTGCTAGAAACCACCTTGCGAGACTACCCAAAAGCCAAGAGCAATGACAAAGTCCTGTATCAGCTTGCGCAAGCTTATGACCGAGCAGGCGAATATGAAACAGCCATCAACACTCTCGTAAAGCTTGCCAAACACTATAAACGCTCGCTTTACTACCCCGAGGCTCAATTTCGAATAGCCGAAAGGTCCTTCGTTCGAGGGGATTACATTACTGCAGAAGACTCCTACACCGAGGTTGTCTTAACACCCGGCAGTGAAAAGTTTTATGAGAAATCCCTATTCAAACGCGGATGGACACGATATAAACAACAGCTGTATTTAGAAGCCGTCGATGACTATGTTAACTCTATTGAATTCCACGAGTTTGAAGCGTACAACACATTAACGCCGTCGGACAAATCGCAGTTTGATGAATATTTTCGAGCACTCGGCCTCGCATTCACACACCAGCTCGATCAAGTATCAATTCAACAATATTTCATCGATAACAAGAAATTCCCTTACATTTATGAAACCTATACCACTGTTAGTGATATTTTCATAAAACAAGAACGATATTCCGATGCCGCTTCAGTGTTAGAAGAATACACGGCATCGCACCCCTCATCTAAAAACACCCCCACCGCAGAACAGAAAATTATTGCCGCATGGAGAAAAGGCGGGTTCACCTCGCGACTTTATAGCTCAATTGAAAATTTTTACACGCGCTATCAACCCCAAGCTGCTTATTGGAAAAACGCCGAAAAAGGCGAAACCTATAAAGTTGCGCAGCAACACTTACGAGAATATCTGACTCAAGTCAGTTCATACTTCCACGCACGCTATCAGAAAAAACGTAAAGCAAGCGATTTCGAACAAGCCAACCAATGGTATTCACGCTACCTCAGCCACTTCAGCGCATACTCTAACAAAGACAATGTATATTCGCTTTATGCAGAATTGCTATTAAGTGCAAAGAAAAAACAGGGCGCACTTAAGTACTTCTCGCTAGCGGCATTCGACGACCAAATTATTCTCGACAAAAAAGCTGCCTACACTAGCATCGTATTAACGAGCGAGTTAATGGATAGCGCCAAGTCGGCTAAAGAAGCGACTCAATGGCTCGACAAACATCTCGCGTATTCACAACTTTTTGTCGAGCTATACCCCACAGACAAACGCTCGGCTCCAATCGCTACCAATGCAGCGCAACGCGCTTTTATTGCCAAGCGCTACTCCAAAGCCATCGACATTGCCAACTTCATTCCTGACACTGCTAGTGCACTCACCCACTTCAATGCTGACAAACTTAAAGCACGTGCCTATCTTGCACAAAAGCAATACGCAGACGCAGAAGCGGTTTACTTAGAGCTTTTAGATTCCAGCTATACCAAACGTAAAGCCGCCAATGAAATTAAAGAAAGCTTAGCTCTCGCCATATACCGACAAGGTGAACTCGCACAAAAAGATAAGGCTCAAGACGCTGCTCTCAATCACTTTACGCGAATTGTTCGTATTGCACCAAAATCGAAACTTGCAGCTACAGGCTTATATGACGCGATTGCAATGTCTATGCAAGGGCAAGCGTGGAATCAAGCGGTTGTATTAATTAAGCAGTTTCAAGCGCTCTACCCCAAACACAAACGTAAAAATGATATTTCGAAAAAGCTCTCTGTCGCCTATTTGAATTCAGATCAAAAAGGAAAAGCCGCTCAAGAGTTTGAAAAAATTGCCAAACTTGAAAACAACCTCGAAGTTAAAATGGCTGCACTTTGGCAAGCGGCTCAGCTCTATCGCAACAAAAATAATACCGATGCGGCAATAAGGGCCTACCGTGATTACGCGCATGCCTATAAAACACCTTATGCACAAAACCTCGAAGCAATGTTTGCGCTAACAGAACTCTACAAACAAAAAGGCGAAACTCAGAAACGTTATTTTTGGCAGACGCGAATTCGTACCGTCGATCAAAAAGCCACGAAGCGGGTAAAAACAGATCGAACATCCTTTATCGCATCGACAACTACGCTTGAACTCGCTCATCAAAGAAACACTGAGTTTACACGTCGCAAACTTGTCGAGCCTATTGCAAAAAACTTGAAGCTCAAAAAGACGGCCATGCAAGCCTCAGTTAAGCTCTATGGGCAAGCGTCATCATACGGAGTACAAGAAATCACGACGGAAGCCACCAACGCCATCGGCGAAATTTACCTTCAGTTTAGTGAATCATTACTCAGCTCAGAGCGTCCCAAATCACTCAGCGATGACGAGCTCGAACAGTATGAAATTTTGTTAGAAGATCAAGCCTACCCATTTGAAGAGAAAGCCATTGAGTTTTATGAAACCAACATGGCAAGAACGCGAGACAATACCCATGACCAGTGGATCGATCGCAGCTTTAAACAACTCGAAAATCTTTTCCCCGTGAGATACAAACGCCGTGGGAAATTGAGCGCTTACAGAGGTTAATTCAGTGATAAGACTCTCGCAAAAACAAGTCCCGTTAATCTGTGTACTGCTCATTAGTGCAGTACTGTTTTCCGGTTGTGAAAGCCCTGGAAAACAATCCACCGCAACCGATACAAAGCCGTCACGCACGAAAGGTATCGGACTGTCCGATCTCGACCAAAATTATTATCACAAAGCCCTCGATCACATCGATAACGGCGATTTTAAAAAAGCACTAAAGCCTCTGCAAAAGCTCGATAAGAAATACCCCTTCAATGTCGGCGTAAAAATTAACTTGGCATCGAGCTACCTGTCCTTAGGCCGACTTGATAATGCAGCATCGGTTGCAGAGCAAGCCCTTAAAACGAACAATACGGTTGCTGATCTTCATAACGTACTGGGCTTAATTGCAATAGAACAAAAACGATACCGTAAAGCTGAAACAGAATACCTACTGGCTGTAACGCTTAATAAGGGCTTGGCCAATGCGCACTATAATGTCGCCCTACTTTACGATATCTACTTTCAGGACATTCCAAAGGCCTATACCTACTATTCAAATTACCTGGCACTTGTGCCCGATGACCAAGACGTAAAAGACTGGCTAGACCAGCTCAAATACTCCCTAGAGCAGGACTAAGGTGAAACCAAAGATGAGCCCTACTAAAACCCTAGCCTACCGCTCAGTCCTCCCTATGCTAGCGCTAATCACCTCGATTAGCGCAGTAGCAGAAGATAAGATTGAACTCGATACCACTATCATTAAAGGGAATACCGAATTGCCCAAGATTCTCTACGTAGTGCCCTGGCAAGACGTAACAGAGGATAAGAAAACCCAACAAAAACTTACCCTTCACAGCCTATTTGGCGATATTTTTGAGCCTGTAACACCTAATGCCCCAAGCTATTTAGATAAATGAGCTATAAGCGGCAATAAAGACCCAAATCACTGTAAATAGGCAAAAGGCACTCCAATCTTCACAAGCCATTGATGCTCAAGCATATTTTGAAATAACGGTAGTAACTTATAACAGTATCTACTGAATCTGCCCCGCCTACTAACCAAATCGTCCGTCGCCTAAACACTCAAACTGCTATGTTTATATTAACGCAGGCGACTTGGTGTTCACGCAGATGAGCAACTTCAAAAAACCTCTAACCAAAAAAGTTACGACACTAGAAACATGGACTGATATTTGTCAGTCGTTGTTCCCAGAGCGTAACACCAACGCCTCCGTTCACCCCATTCACTCTTGTGTCATTGATGGTATTCGCCACTACATCCACTGCCCTAGATTAGAAGAGCGGGATCCGAGTTATTTTGAACAGCTCAAATCATTTGCAAAGCAACACAGCTTTCAACTTAAGCCAGACAGACGTACCCCTAATGACACGAGCAATCACGAACGTAGAAAAAAACTGTTGCCCATTATTTTTTTAGCTTTAGGCGTTAATGCAGCATCAGTATTCGCAGACCATACAGATGTTATCTCTCAGAAAACAACGCTAAACATGATTCCGAAATCAAGTTTACTCAACGTAGATATTGCCCATAAGCCAACCCAAGATTACCTTTCGACAGACGAAACACCTTATAACAAAGAAGAAAGTAAACGCATTCAGTCGATATTGGCCTATCATTTCGATGGACAACCTGACGACCCGGCCTCCATTGCTGCCGATTTAAAGTCACTTGCCGATTATTACTCCAGACACCCAGAAGCGATCAACTTAATTGATTCCATAGCGCAAACCAATTGGGCGCTAAAATACTCCCCACACACCTTCCAAACTGACGTCAAAGGATCACGATTACAGGTAAAGGAAGTTGTTGTGTATTTTGATCCACGTTCCGGGGCAAAATTGAAATTTTATGATAAGTGCTCAGCGAAAGTACCGTTCTGTGTCGCCTCACCTGCCGATGCCCTACTACATGAATTACTCCATGTTCATTCGGTATTAAAAGATACGTCATCATTCATCGCAGAAGGCGGTTTAAATCAACACATATACCCTGCGGCGCATGAACGCAAAACCATTTTAAAAGAAAATATATTATATAAATCGATGAGTCGCAGAGACAAACACCCTCGCCCAATTCGTAGCGAGCATACCGGGCGGCATGTACTCGTTTCTTGCGTGACGTGTGTTCAGTAAGTAGGTCGTTTCTGCTCTTTCCCCACTTCAATCGTAACAGTTTCGAGTAAACGCTTGCGCTCGTTATCTTGAGCGATATTGCGTAAACGAATACGAACATCTTTCTTTACTTCGCCAAAATTCTTACGTGTAATTTTGACTCCCTCAATGATTTTTATGATGTGGTAACCATAGGGTGTTTCAATAGGCTTGCTAGTTTCCCCGAGATCAAGTGAAAAGGCAGTCTCACTAAATTTTTCATGAATACAGCCTTCCTCCAACCAACCTAAATCGCCACCATTCTCAGACGAAGTACCACCTTCGGAATATAGCTCTGCTAGTTTACCGAACGCCATACCCGCTTTAATTTTTGAATAAGCCTCCTCCGCAGAAGTAAAAATTGCACGACGCTGATAGCCCGCTATGTTGCTATTGAGCCGAAATAAAATATGTGCAACATGAAGTTTTTTAATTTCGTACTGTTTGAGATTACGATGGTAATACCGAGCTACAGCCTCATCGGTTATTTCTTCTTTCAGAAAGTCGTCAAAATATCGATTAATGATAGTTTCTTTTGCAATTTCACCAGACTCAGTTGTTGCCAATTTTTTATTGGCTCTGCATGTTCTTTCGATAGCATACGCCAACGCTTCGTGAGAAAGGTATTGCTCCAAAACCCGGCGTTTTTCCTCTGCGTTGTAAACGATAATCCGCCTGTAGTCGATATAGGCCGACAGATCCGACTCCCGAATATCGTTACCATTGACTCTAGCGATAACGTTTTCGTCCCCTCCAGCCGCCACCTTTACTGATTTAGGGGCCATCCCTGTCCGTTTTTTCATCAATAGTATCCATATTAAAATCATAGCCTAAGGGCTTTAGAGCAGAGCTAAGCCCCATTCAATCACGGTATAGAGCCTGACAACAAGCTTCCTTGGCTCAATGATTGACCAATACTAAATCATCGTTATTTTGATTAGCCTCCCCTCTTAAACACTTCAGAAGGAATAAAGCTCACCTATAACTGGCGATTCACCTCAATGCCGGCTTTAATATCGTTGTAGCAATAGAGGTCGTTACGATTCAAATTTGGCCTATTCAACAAATGCACCTGACGAAACAGTCGAGCAAAGTTCAATCATTTCAGCCCCATTACGCACCCTATAATAGGCTAGCTACCGATCAAAGCCGCTCATCGTGATGTTTACTGCTAGTCGTATATACTGAGTTTACACCTCATGCGCAGCAACAAATAAAGATATATAACGAATAAGGATAGGTTG
>JAWSUY010000031.1:0-4133 GCA_033852175.1 Agarilytica sp. | reverse complement strand
GCATTCTGACGCCGGTAGCACTGGGGAGCGTCCATCTCATCAGTCACTCTAAAAAATAGAAACTGAGAAGGTCGGCAGGGCCGTAATTGTTCTGCTTTTCCGGGGCAGTTTTGAGCTTGATTAATAAATATCTACGGATGTATTGGAAATACCCTGTAAAACTCAAATGACAGGCGTGACAATGCCAGGGTATTCGTTAGGAAAGTGAATTTTTGAGGAGAGGAGCGTTTGTTGCTAATGCAGTAACGCCGAGCAGTTCGCGAGGCCCGGTGTCCGTTTAAATCCGAGTTTCCGGGCCGCTGCCTTCAGTACTTCTTTCGCGCCGACAAGGCTCTTAAATAGGCTTTCAAATTTAGTGACTAAAATCAGCCATGTTTCTGGCTCTATATCTAAGCGATCTAATATCGGGGGAAGGGCTTGATTGATGCGTCCTCTTTTCCCTTCACGAATTATCTTTCCGCTCCAGTCGACCAAACTTAAATAATCTTTTAGGTGAAAGGGCAGTCCTTGGGGCATGGGTTCTCGTGGATTACCGACGAAGGGCATTAGGCATTCGGGCTGCTCTGGTGATGCGTTATCGTTAAGTGTGTCGTAACGGAGCTTTACGGAAGTGTGAATGGACTCTTCGGGTGTTGGTGCCATCTTGGCGCGAACTGGGTTTAAGTCAATGTAGGCCATACACGCGATAAGGGATTTTTCGTCTAATAAGGCTTGTGACTTAAATCGCCCTTCCCAGAATTTTCCGGTGCAATTTTCTTCGGCGTTCGCTTGTCTCGCGATGGGTTCATTTAATGCACGCATAAACCAACTAATATCACATAGTTGTAAACGCCATTTATCCAGTCGTAGGCGTATAGCCATAAGTTCAGTTTCGCCAAGTGGCTCATTTCTCAGATATTTTTGCGTAAGGTCTGTGCCTTTATAAATCTGATGCCAGTGTTGGCAAACTTCCATGTCACTCCACGCTAAGTTTTTTGCTTTGTTGATGTGCAGGCAAAGGTGGGTGTGATTGCTCATCACTGCATATGCGCTGACGTCGATTGCAAAGACTTGTGCCAAGAAGTGAATACGGTCTTCAATCCATTGCCGTGGGTGTTCGTAGCTTGTGTTGGTTAGCCGATCAAAACCACATAGGTATGTTCGGCGAACACAGCGTGATACTCAGTGGTAGTGGGGTGTTGCATCGAGAGAAATTAGGTGTTTTCGGGGTTTTGGCATCTTCGTCATTCCGCGATCGATACTGGTATTCTATACAGTTGTTTGAGGCGGGGGCAAGCTGTTATCGTGGGCGTCCGTTTAATTTGGTTCAAATAATCGAGGGGATGTTTAAGCTGTCTCCCGATCACTATTAAGTCCACATAGGAATGGGTGTGAAGCAAGAATTGTATGTTAGTACGGATGTAGAGGCTGATGGTCCCATACCTGGTCCACATTCAATGTTGAGTTTTGGTTCTGCAGTTTATACTCGTGATAAAAAATTGATTGCTACCTTTGAGGCCAACTTAGAGACAATAGAAGGAGCAAGCGCACACCCGGAAACAGAAAAGTGGTGGCGTACGCAACCAGAAGCATGGAAAGCTTGCAGGACCGACCTTCAAGCGCCAAAGCAAGCAATGACCGATTATGTCGCATGGCTAAAAGGCCTTCCAGGAAAGCCCGTATTTGTTGGTTATCCCGCTTCTTATGATTTTATGTTTATTTACTGGTATCTCATAAATTTTACTGGCGAATCACCGTTTTCACATTCTGCGCTCGATATTAAGACCTTAGCTATGGTTGGGTTAAAGAGTACTTACAGAGACGCGTCGAAACGGAGAATGCCAAAGCGTTGGTTTGATGATTTACCTCACACGCATAAAGCTTTGGATGATGCTATTGAGCAGGGGGCTTTGTTCTGTAATATATTGGCGGAAGTTATCAAGGCTTAACAACAAAATAAACAAGGCACTCTAAAAAAGGGTCTTGATGTGTGGTATCGATGTCGCTTTCCGTATTGCTGGGCTGTGGTGTATATATGAAATAAACGGGGTAGGGACTTTAAGCCCTCTAACAATAGAGCTCCTTAAGTTATAGGGGAAATAACTATTTTGTGACGCTCTTCAATTACTTTTATTTCTACTTTGTTAATATGCGAGAAAAACTGCATTCCTTCTTGGGGGCAGTTTTCTGGATACATAGCAACATAATGGAACGCAATCTAAAATGGCCACAATTACTTCGTCTGTCTTAACTAAGTCTGATTTTCACGCCGCAATACACCAAGATATTGGGTCTCCGAATAAAAAGTATATCAAAATTGGGCATGGTAAAAGCGCCAGAAGGCAAGCCGTGTCGGGAGAGCATCGATGCCAGTGGGCTGGCTCAAGTGTGAACATTACGTCGAAAACAATAAATGTTACGGTGTATCTAGATTTTCAGGGAGGTTCTCTTGATGCAAAAATATTTTCTCGGTTAAAGCAGTTGGCCTCCGTCGGTATAGGTGACTATTGGAGTAGGAAAGTTGTTGTGTCTGGTGTTCGCTTTAATGTGTTTGTAACTGCGGTCCACCGAAAGCATGGATCGATTGGTGCAGACTTAAAACTGCATAAAGGTAGTAATTATGCTCGTTCTCACAACAGTGGGTTTATAGATGCAACTTTTATTTACAATCAGGGTTTTTATCTGGGGCAGGCCAGTTTAGCTGATGCGGCATTCAAAAAAACTTCAGCCCATGAGTTTGGTCATTCGGTCTTGGATTATTTTGGTGGACTAGTTTTGTCGTGGGGGCATAAAGGATCAACGCATGTTGTTCCTCAAAATGTTAAAGCGGCCACTCCGGGCTACCCTATGACGGGGGAAATTGATCTTATGAAGTATTACGATAGCACTAAAAATATAGTGGCTCCTATAAATGTAAATCTACGTACAATTGCTAGTGAAGTTGATGTGAAAAGATTGATTTGGATGAGTGATGTGGAGTTCTTAGGGTAGAATGCAGATTATGAATATTAAACTCAATAATATGTTGGTCATCATTGTACTTCTGGGGCTTCAGTCATGTGCTGGCGTTTTAGGGCCCACGACTACTCGTGCGGCGGTAGTCATATTCAATGAAACACCCAACAATATTCATTACCGTGCATTTATGTCATCGGTGTGGGGTGATCGTTATACGATTGATGTGAATTCAGCTGGTTTTCTATATGAATATGAGCGGTCATCAGAAAAAGAACCTTTTCCAGGGGGGATTGATACGATAACGTTGTCACTACCGAGTTGTCAGGTCACTTTGACTCGACTCGACCTTGAAAAATATTTCATGCGTAATAAGGATGGGCGTGCGGGTTGGAATTTATATGTAGATGCTGAATTCGTTAACGCTGTTGGGTGTGATAAGAGAATAAACAACGAAAATAAACAAGACACCCACTCTAAAGAATGGAGTCTGATGGGAAAGTTGTTATCGTGGGTGTCTGTTTAATTTGTTTGCAGGACTATTTAAATTTGGTCGACTGGAGCGGAAGCCTGATTCGAGAGAATAAACGGGCAGCATCAACACATCGTTACCATCAATTTTAAATCGGCTGGATATTGATAGTGAAACCTGGCGCACCTTAATCACCAAGTTTGAAAGTCGTTTTAAAGGGCTAGTCGGCGACAAAGAGACACTCAAAATTGCGGCAAAAAAATTAGGCTTTGTGAGAGCTCCAGGTCTTTCTGAGTGTGCCGTGATACTCCATTAGCGCTGCTCAATATTTTATTCAAGAAAATTATCGTTGCCGCTAACGGTGGTGAATTCTTACGTTCAAAAACCGATAATTTAATTCGATTTGACGCTTATATGGCGCTGGACGCTAGAATCCTGAGTTTAAAAGTTATTCAATAAATTACGAATAATAGAAACGCCTCACTCCTGATTTATTTCTAGTCGTGAGTGTCTTGTTTGTTGGTCAGTGATTCTTTTCTGGCCATAATATTGCGCCTGGCTCCACAGCTCACGCAACAAGCTAAGATCCAAACCTCAAGTTCAACCCTCAACCAACGCATGATAAAGTCATAATTTTATGAACAACTTTAGCCGAACTTCATCAGACACTTCAGCATTCGTTAACCTCAATAATACGTGCGTATTGCGTAAGCGCCGAACCAACCCA
>JAWSUY010000030.1:0-129447 GCA_033852175.1 Agarilytica sp. | reverse complement strand
TTGGAGTTCCTACCATTACTGTTCTATCAATTCGGAAGGAAGAATCTATGAAGTTTATTTTTCTGTCAGCTCTATTATTAATCACATCCAGCGCGTTCGCAGACTGGACCTCGGCAATTAAGATTAACGAAATTCTCGCTATTGGGCCTGAAGAAGGTACTGGGTTTATGATTGTAGTGTCTGAAGTAGTAGGCTTCGGCGAGAATAAATGTAATGGTACATGGCACTATCTAAATGCAGGAACGGAAAAAGGAAAAATGATTTTCTCAATGTTTCTTACAGCCAAAACCACTGACACCAGCTTGAGGTTGGATCTTACTGAGCCGTCCGGAGTAAACACTAAATGTATCATTAGTGGCGTACGGTACTAAGTAATTTCGTAGCAAGTAGCTTGCGACCTAAGTCTCAAGTTTAAACTTTAAACGGAAGATCTATCAAGTGCGGTGCAACAAAAACATAACAAAAAGCTTCACGCAGAAGCCAAAAGCGACGCATTTTTTTGTATTACGCTACGCTCCATTTTAAACAAAAAAATACGGCACTTTTGGCTCTGGTGAGCTTGGCGTTAAGTTCACTTTAGTATTGTAATAAGTTATGAGCAAAGTATTTAAAATTAAATCGGAAGATATTGTTCCGGGGCTAGCGTCAGGGCTTGGTTGTTTAGCTACAGATAGAATTACAGTTGATGGCTGCCGAGTTCAGTATATGTATAGAGATAAGCAAAATAATGAAATGGATAGTGGTTGGAGGTTTTTTGCCGGCGACGAAGATGACGAATATATGGCAAATAATAAAAATCACGAAGTGTATAAGCTAAATACAATTGCAAATTATGATCGGGATATTATTGAGTTTTTAGGCAAGCCCGAGGGTTCCGAGTTTGAAAGAGATGATAGTGGTAATTTTATAATTGCACGTACCCACTAGAACTTAACAAAAACATCTTAGCGACATTTTGGTCGTCGCTTGAAAAAGACCAAGCAACAACCAAAATTCGCCAAATGTTGGCGATAAGGTTCTAGAAATTACATAATATGAAAAAAATAATTGTTTGCTTGTTAATGCTAGGCGCTGGAAATGTGTTTTCAGCAACTGATTGTACAGGTGTTCCATCTGCAGTAAAAATGGGTGAGTATGGAAATCAAGAAGCCTATGTGATTGTTCGTATTGGTGATGTTGATTATCGCTTGGGTCGCTTTGACGATGATGCCGCTAAGGTAAGATTGACTATCGTGCAGTCAGCATTGATGTCACAAGAACAGGTGAAGTTAAGGTTCTTTAATGTGAATACATGTGGAGAGGCATCATCAAATAAAGAGATACCAAATTCCACACAAATTATTAAGTAAAATTTATAACAAGGTTTTCAACGCTCGCCCTGCGGGCTGGACGGCCTAAACGCTGCTTCGCAGCAGGCCGCCCGTTAAAACGACGTTAGGGCTCGCTTAGTTCTAGAAAATTCTGCGATTTTTAACGTGTCTACATTTAATAATTAAAACGTAGGTTAAAATCTACGAGATTGAAAACAAATAAAAAGAAAAGGTTATCCCCATCTCTACGGACGGCGATTTCCTCAAATAAAAAATCATCAATTTTTACAATAATCAGGTCTTCAAAGGGCTTGGGGGTAATATGGCTAGTCGGTTTTTACGCAGTTTCGTTGCGCTGGTTCTTGGGGTGTGTTCGCTTCAGGCAAACGCTATTGAGTTTCGTGGTGCTGAATACGAAGTGTATATTGGGGATGTTAATGGGGACGGTATAAATGATGTCTACCTAAAAGTTCCTGACATCTTCGTCTTGCTTCACGGGGATATTTCTGTGCCCCTATTTATCTCGTCGGATGAGCCGAGCTTTCTGATTGAGTCCCTTGATGCCCAATCACCACTTTATTTGGACCCCGTTGTTGATGAGAGTGTTGATGTTAGTACATTAACTAAGTCTAGCGATATAGTGTCGCTTATTGATGTGAATGGTGATGGGGTCTTGGATCTCAACTTTACATCTCCTTCGATTATTTATGACTTCTCGCTTGATGGGGGCGCTCTGGAGCAACCTTTAATAGTTGCAACAGTTATTTCTGTGCCTACTTTGAACAAGGCGGCGGTTGATCCAGTTGATGATGATCTTTCAGAAGATGACTATCCGGGTTTAATTAAATCAAATAGTTTTGTTGGTAAAAATGGTGCTTTTAATATTGAGGTTCCTATACCTGTTTCTCCTGGAATTAACGGCATACAGCCAAAGGTGTCTCTAAGCTATAACAGCCATGCTGGTAACGGAATTGTTGGTTGGGGTTGGAACTTAAAAACAGGTGCGTCTGGTATTGGACGTTGTAAGGCAGACCTTGTTCGTGATGGCTATGTTAGTGGAATTCAAACTGGCGATCATTTTAAATTTTGTATCGATGGGAGTCGATTAGTTGAGGTCGCAGACCGAAAATTTAGAACAGAAAAAGAAACATTTTCGAGGATTGTTAGTCATGGCGGTACGGCGAGTGACCCGGATTATTGGACGGTTGAATACCCCAATGGGTCAACCTTTACATATGGTAACGAAGTGTATGCAAAAAAATATGATGGCTCGATATCTGGGAGAGATGAGGCTCGCAGATATTGGCACCTTAACAGGGTAGAAGATCTATCTGGTAACCACATGAGTTATGTATATCACTGGGTTCAGGATTCGGTTATAGATTCTGCTTCTGATCAGGTAGAGGAAAGAGTCCAGTATCTTTCATCGATTTCTTATGGGAAAAATGGTGCGGTGGATCTTCAAAAGAGCGTATCGTTTCATTATGGCGATCGACCAGATAAGCGAGAGTATTATATTGGTGGTGAGTTTGTATTAGAGCATGTCCGCTTAACCTCTATAGAAGTGTCACAGAACGATGAGGTAATGTCTGCGTTTAGGCTAGAGTATGCTCCTGATTCCGGCGGCGAATTACCCACGGTTAGCCAGCTTGTATCTATTGAAAAATGTCTTGTTTCTTCGTCTGTCTATCTTTGTGACGCAAAAAAGAAATTTGAGTGGCCTGCGGCGCCTGAGGAGATAGCGGAAACTGGCCACGTAGATAAACTGTATTTTGGTGTGGGAGATTTTGATGGCGATGGAGAGCTGGATACCCTGAAGATGACTTTTCATGACGAGGTAATAAGTTATGATGGGGAACTTTGGGCTGTAGAAACAACAATAACTCCTGCCAAGTGGCAGATAGATAAAGTATCTGTAGATGATCCTGAGGACTCAACTCCTTGGTTGATTATTCCTGCGGACGATGTCGAATTTTCAGTTCGTCCACAAATTATGGATATAAACGGAGATGGATTTGATGACCTCGTTTATACCGATGGGAAGCGGGAGGATGGCTATAAGCATAGCGTAAGAGTTCTTCGGTCTACAGGCTCGGGGTTTGTTTATGAGGTATGGGCGGATCCAGGACTTCATTTCGGAACAGATAAAAGATTCAGTAAGCGGTTTTTTGATATAAATGGGGATGGGCTTACCGACCTTATCGTAATGCACTTTGAGCTTGGTATACAGGTAAGGTTAAATAATGGAAATGGAGGATTTAGTGACTGGGATGAGTGGTGGCCCGCATATGAGGAATCTTGGGATAAAGGTAATCTTATTCCGGGGCAGCCCTTTGCCGCCATGCCCGTAAGCTCTTTTGTTGATATGAATGGTGATGGTCTTCTCGATTTTGTTGCCTGTGATCATGATCAAATATGCGGGATTAAGGATGGTGTTAATTATACTCAAGTGCTTGAAAATATAGGGGACGGTTTTTTTGCTTCGCAGAATAAGTGGATTCCAAACGAATCTATAAATGGATTGACATACCTTTCAGATTTGAATGGCGACGGTTTACCTGATTGGCTTTCATTTGATGAAAACTTTCTGAATGTTCAGCTTAATAGCGGTAGAGGATTTTTGCCAGAGGAGCCATGGTTACCTATTATCGAGCTGACAGAAGATCGAATCGTTCATCTTAATGCTCCTGTAAATGGCGAAAATAATAGGGTGCGGGTTGCCTCTCAAAGTATTACTTTTGTGGATATAAATCGAGATGGATGTAAAGATCTGTTGGCTAGAAAATATAGAGAAACTGCTGAAAAGTACGCTGCTGCAGGATATGTTGCACTCTCAACATGTTCTGGTTCAGAAGGTTTTTTAAAGTTGAGAAAGTTTGACTCGTTCACTAGGTTTTTTGGTCTAAATAATAAGGATGAAGATAATCAGTTTACGGGGGTGTTACCTGAGACGGGTTATCATACATCACCTCTGTTCCCCGTTGATGTCAATAGAGATGGCGTATATGAGATTTCTGGAGATACCTATGTTAGGTTTTTGAATATTTCTCCTCGTCTAATTATGGGAGTTTCGGATAGCCATAATAATACTGTTGGTCTAAATGACACTTCTGTTTATTATTCTCGATTATCCAATTCTGAAATTTATACCGGGGATGGTTCCAATACAGCGGATGGCATAAATCAAGATGGCAGTGCCTTTAAAAATGTTGTTACTCGATCGGCTTCATTAATGTTGGTGGATCAGATTACTAGTGAAGGGTTGCCTACAAGAACTTTTCAATATAAAAACTATTTAAGAAGCGTTGTTCCTTGGGGGCCTAGAAGCTTTGAGAGTGTGGTTGAAACCTTATACCCGACCGTAGACTTTTTTGTTTTCGGGGGCGGGGATCATGGCGTTGACTCTTCGTTAGATTACGTGAGGACTGAGCGAGTATTTAATCAGGAAGCATCGGACGATGTCGATTTTTCTGGGTTACTAAAAAGTGTTAGAGTTTATAATAATGTTGGCGATTCTGATTCTGAAAACCTCATCTCTCGCTCTCTTTATAGCTGGAAAAGTCGCATATATTTAGATGATGCTGACCGATTATCCGCTCTTACTCTAGCGTATAACAAGCCTACGCTAGAAACACCCCCGATAGAATCAGTCCCCTTACCTTCTTTGCCTGATGCTAGTCCGAGCCCTCACTATTTTTCATATTTATATGAAACGGTTACAGAAACCTGGGATATTGGCGGTCAAAAAATCGGGTTGACGAAATCGGGAGATGCTGGAGCGTCGTTGAGTACATGCGCGATATCGGGAGATTCATCATTATTAAAAGTGAATGAGGGGGCTGAGGGCGATGTAGACTATAGCAGTAGTGGGCTAAGACTCCACAAGCGAGATATTGCCTGTGATGAGCTCGGTAAGTCAGCTTCTGCAATCTATTCTGCAATTAAAGTAAGCAGTTATGAAGATCGAGTCTCTGGGGAATGGCTGTTAGGGTTACCTAAAAAAGTTGAGATGCTTGGTTATGTTGGTGCGTTTTCTTTAGATGTTGAATTTGATGTCTCTGCGGGTATTCGAGTTAAATCCTACACTTATAACACCTTGGGACAGCTCGAAACGGAAACCATAGAGCCAGATAATGAAGATTTACGTTTAGCGACAACATATGACTACAATGCGTTTGGAACACGAAGCTCTACGACTCAATCATGGCTGTCAGAGGCGAATGATGGTTTAGATTACGGAGGTTCACGAATCAGCGCTCTGAGTGAAAGCTATTCAGAAAATGCCGAATTGACAACAGTTATTACGAACCCGCTTCAGCAAGACGTAACGTCTAAAGTGGAACCTAAGTTTGGGAATATTGTTTCCTCGATATCTTTAAATAATCTCGAAACCACGTTTGATTTTGACAATTATGGCCGTGTAGTTAGTGCGCTCGCGCCGGGTGATATTACGACGTCTTATCAATATAAGTTATGTGATAGCTGCTTTTCTTATAACGATTCCGCCTTCTATTACGTGACGACAAAAACAACGGGGCAAGCGGCTTCTCGGGTTTATTTTGATGTCTTCGATCGAGAGGTTGGTTCTCGAACTAAAAGTATTGATGGCGAATTTATATATACGTATAAAACCTATGATTTGGTGGGACGGGTTACTGCAAGTTCAGCGCCTTTCTTTGCTTCGGAAACTGCGGCGGAAACAGCATTTGTCTATGATTTGCTGGGTCGTAATACTTCTACCACATTTGCTGACTCTAGCTCGTCGAATATTATTTATGCTGGTCTGAAAAAAACAATCACTAATCGTGACGGACAGTCCCGTAAAGTGACGGTAAATATGGCTGGCTGGGATGTTGAGGCCGAAGATGCTGCTGAAACAAAATTAACGTATGAGTATAATCATTTTGGCGACCTAACAACTACGACAGTTAATGAAGATGATTCAACGCAAGTTTCTATTGGCTATGACTTGCTTGGACGCCGTACAAGCCTTGATGATCCAGATGCGGGCTTCATGTCTTATACGCTTAACCCTCTTGGTTTAGTTGCTAAAGAAATCGATGCGAACGGTACGGTCACTCGTTACAGTTATGATGAGCTTGATCGTGTTGTAAGTCGAACGGATGATGCGGATACGACTTCGGCTCAAACTCACCAGTGGGTATTTGATAATAAGTTACATGGATTGGGGATGCTTGGTTCGCTTCGGGGTTTCGATTCTGATGGTGGTATCTACAATGAGGAATATTCATTTACGTCATTGAGTTTGCAAGAAGACGTTACTGTAACGATTGATGGCGTTTCTTATGTAACGCATACGCACTATGATAATTTTCAGCGAATTAAAGGCCTAACATATCCAACTGGGTTCACGTACCAAAACGAATATAATGCGTACGGATATTTGAACCGAACAGAAAAGCTTGATGGCTCGTTGTTGTGGCGGTCCAATACCATGGATGCTCGTGGTAATTTTACGCAGTTTGAATACGGAAATTCGGTTGTTTCAGACCAGACTTTTGATCCGAATACTGGCGCTATCGAAACTATCAACGCTCGTGTAAATGGCGATGGCTATACCGTTCAAGATCATGAGTACGATTTTTCGTCCTTAGGGAATCTAAATTATCGAATTGATCATAAATTTGGTATCACGGAATCATTTTGTTACGATAGTATGAATCGTATTAAGGCGGCTCGTATTGGCTCCTGTAGCGAATCCGATACGGATTTTACTTACGACGTTTTGGGTAATATACGAAGCAAAGATGGCGTCAGTGACTACGCTTACGCTTCTGGCCGTCCACATGCAGTGTCTCGTTATGATGGGTCTAATTACGAATATGATGATGCTGGACAAATGTTGTCGGGCGGCGGACGTTCGATTTCATATACTGCTTTTGGTAAGCCTTCCTATTTCTCTAAGGGTAATAACTGGGCTTCGTTTACCTATGACGCGAATAAAAACCGTATCGCTCGTAAAGACAGTAATGGCAAAGATACGACATACATTGGTCTGGGTTTTTACGAAATCAATCGATCGAATGACGACACACAGCATATTCATTATATTGGTGACTATGCGCGTTATGTGATTGAAACTGGTTTGATCAATGATGATTACTTCGTTTATTTGCATCGTGATCACCTCAGCTCTATTGTTGCCGAAACTGGCGAGAATATTAGCTTCATCAGTACGACTTCAGAATGGATGGGGTTCAGCCCTTGGGGTGAGCGTTTGTCTCAAGATTGGTCTGGTAGTGAGTTAGGTGAGAGTTACGTGCCTGATAGTAGTCGTGGGTTTACCGATCATGAGCACATCGATGGGGTTGGGCTTATTCATATGAATGGTCGTGTGTATGATCCTGTGATAGGGCGGTTTTTGACGCCAGACCCTTTGGTGCAGGCGCCGAATAATACTCAGAGTTATAATCGTTATTCTTATGTATTTAATAATCCGTTGAGTTTTGTTGATCCTAGTGGATATGAGTCGGATCCAATAATTTATGATGGTGATGTGATTGGCCAAGATATTGGTAATATTATGGAGGTGCAGGCTCTTTATTACACTATAGATGGGGCGTCTAGTCCTGAGCCGTTTGCTGTAGATATGACGATTAGTCCCGCTTCGTCAATAATTGTTACATTAGGGGCGGGGGCAGTTGCTTGTCCTGTTATTTGTTCTTGGGCTGTTGGGGTGGGGTCGTTTATTTCGGATCCATCTGATCCGTTAAATTTGCTTGGGGGGTGGTTAAAGTCTGTAAAATTGTTTAAGTGGTTTGGGAGGGGGAAGACAGCAGGCCAAATAGGTCGTGCAGGCGAAGATGCTGTTAGTGCTGCCTATGACATTGGTAAGAAGCAAAAGTTCTCAATTAATGGTAGGAATAGAATTCCTGATGGTGTTACCAGTACCACACTTTCTGAAGTTAAGAATGTGAAATCATTGAGCTACACGAAGCAGTTGAGGGATTTTGCTGATATCGCAAAACAACAAGGTTTGAAATATGACTTGTATGTAAGGCCGTCAACGAAATTAAGTGGCCCGCTCTCCCAAGCGATAGAAAACGGTGTTATTAATTTAAAGTTCATCCCTGGAGCAAAATAGTATGGGCAAGACGGCTGCTGAGCTGATGGCTGAATTGGCAAGCAATAAAAAGTATCTTGATAAGAAAAAAGAACAAGATGAAAAAAATGCTAGTTTGGAAAGTATTTGTGCTGAAGATGAAAACGAGTTAGTTTCTGAGCTAAATTTAGCTGGTTATCGAGTTAAATCGGTTTGGGATTTTGTAAATTCTGATAATGATTATTTAGGTGCAGTGCCTATTTTGATAAGTCATTTAAAGGTTGAGCATCACCCCAAAATCCTAGCTGGATTAGTACGGTCATTGGCAGTTTCTGACCTTTCTAATGACGAAGAGCTTTGGAAGTTGTTGTTGAAACTTTATGATCAGACTCTTTCAAACTCTGAAATAAGTGTGCCAGAAGAGCGTGGAGCACAAGAAGCTATCGCTGTTGCATTGGAGTGTCTGGCTATTGCTCCTAGAGCTGATAGTTTGAAGGACCTTATAAGTAGGAACCCAAAAGGAGATGGTGTTCACTGGCTTCAGGATAAGCTAAAAGAGATTGATTTTGTTTAATATGAAGCCCGCATTCGCGGGCTTTTTAATGAAATAACCAAGACAGTCTGTAGCGGAATAACCAAGACATATATGGTCGATCCTGTCTATGGCGAATTCCTAATTTAAGCTAAATTAGGGGTTTCGAACAACCCGCGACCATGCTTTTTCTAGTCTTTAGTCGATAGCTAATATTGGTGGGCAGATGTCATAAAGGAATCGCGGATGTTTTATGGTTACGGACGCTCATGTAAGCGGGGCGGCCTAGGAGAACCCCTGTAAGATAGTCAGGTGCCATTGCATACAAGGGGCTGGCTCGTTAGATTGCTCTTGCGCTGTAACTCGTAGCGTAGAATCAAAGCTCGTGTGCAAACTTTTGGAACTACCCAAAAATTACGTATAACAAAAATAAGTCATTGAAATAAAAGAGAAAAGTTACATAGTTCAAGTCCGGCCTTGGGCACCATATTAAAAAGCACTTATATGAGCTATAGGTGCTTTTTTTTGCTTTCATGTGGCCATCGTGAACCCTGAGTATGATTGGATTACCGCAGAATTTATTGAGTTGGCTTGATTTATATTGAACTTCGGAGGTTGGTGCTGTTACAATCCGCGCCCTAATCAGGACGGGCTCCCTCAGAGTTTGAAAGTAACGTCTGGTTTTCGGTGGTGATATTGCGGGCTATAAAAAGTCTGTTCAGTCCAAATCCAGCCCCCGCTACCAATTATTCAGAAAGTTCTTGTTTTTTAAATGGGGGCTTAGGCGCTAAATTCAGCTTTTGAATTTAGCTGTCGAAGGTGGTTAGATCGGCCTGATTTAATCGTAGCCTTATGATATTGGCGCGGATAGTTCATTATCCCGCTATGAGCTAGATTGAGCTAATAAATTATCTTGCTCAGTGTCGCTAGCGAACTTCATCCTTTGTGCGATTTGGTATATCATACGGTCAGCGTAGTGTTGCGCTTGCTTGTTTGTATTTGCGTAACGATTGACCCCGGTTTGGGGTTTTTTAGTATCTGAGGGTTAAGATTCCATTCAGTTTGGGTCTTGAGCTTCTTGCATCATCGCTAGGGCGGTGTGTGAAATGGGCTTTGAGCCCATTTTTTGTTTCTGGTGAGATTTAATGGCAGGCATACAGACTGAACTTGAGAACATTATTGAGCCCGCGGTAAGTGCGTTGGGTTGTGAGCTTTGGGGTTTGGAGTATTTTGTTCAAGGTAAGCAGACCTTGTTGCGGATTTACATCGACAAAAAAGATGGAATATTGATCGTGGATTGCGAAGCGGTGAGTCGCCAGGTGGCGAGCATCTTGGATGTAGAGGATCCGATTCGTTCTGAATACACCTTGGAAGTGTCTTCTCCTGGAATGGATTGTCGTCTATTTAAGTTGGTGCAATATAAAGAGTTTGTTGGTCAGCGTGTCGATATTAAGTTGCGCATGGCTTTTGAAGGGCGTAAAAAGTTTTCTGGCCTTCTCAAAGGGATTGAGGGTGATGAGGTTATTTTAGAGGTGGATAATGAGGAATACATTCTTCCTTACGAATTGATTGATCGGGCAAATGTTGTTCCCACGTTTTAGGATTTAGAGGCAACCAATGAAAAAAGAGATATTACTGGTCGCAGATGCTGTTTCGAATGAGAAAGGTGTCGACCGGGAAGTTATTTTTCAGGCGATTGAAGTGGCTTTGGCCACTGCTGCGAAAAAACGCTACGACGAAGATGCTAACATTCAGGTCTCTATTGATCGTGAAACGGGCGACTATACAACGACTCGTCGCTGGGAAGTGATGGCTGATGATGTCTTGGCTGAGCTTGGTACGCAGTTTACAACTGAAGAAGCTGCCGAAGTTGATGCAAGCCTTAATGTTGGCGATGTTCACGAAGAGACTGTGGACAATGTTGATTTTTGCCGAATAGCGGCGCAAACAGCGAAGCAGGTTATTGTTCAGAAAGTTCGTGAAGCTGAGCGTGCTCAGGTTGTTGAGCAGTATAAGGACCGAATTGGTGAGTTAATTTCTGCCACGGTTAAAAAAGTCACGCGAGATAACATTATTGTTGATCTTGGTGGTAATACAGAAGCTTTGTTGCCTCGCGAAGAGTTAGTTGGTCGTGAAGTGTTTCGTATGAATGATCGGGTTCGTGCATTGTTGGTTGATGTTCGGCCTGAGACGCGTGGCCCTCAGTTATTTTTAAGTCGCTCTTGTCCTGAAATGTTGGTTGAGTTGTTTAAAATCGAAGTTCCTGAGATTTCGGAAGAGGTTATTGTCTTAAGAGGTTCTGCACGGGACCCTGGTTCGCGTGCAAAAATCTCTGTCTCTACGAATGATGGGCGTATGGATCCTGTTGGCGCATGTGTTGGTATGCGCGGATCTCGTGTTCAGGCAGTTTCGAATGAGCTGGGTAATGAGCGAATTGATATTGTGTTGTGGGATGATAATCCTGCTCAATACGTTATTAATGCGATGGCGCCAGCCGAAATTGAATCTATTGTGGTTGATGAAGAAACAAATTCTATGGATTTGGCTGTCGACCCCGATAACTTGGCCCAGGCGATTGGTCGCGGCGGTCAAAATGTACGTTTAGCATCTGAGCTTACGGGTTGGCAGATCAGCGTCATGAGTATTGATGACTGGAACGCTAAGCAGGAAACTGAAGCGGGTAGTTCTATCGACGTGTTTATTGAGCACTTGGATGTCGATGAAGATACTGCGGGTGTGTTGGTTGATGAGGGTTTCACAACCTTGGAAGAGGTTGCTTATGTTCCTATGGAGGAATTTTTGGCAATCGAAGGTTTTGATGAGGATATTGCCAATGAGTTACGTAGCCGAGCGAAAGATGCGTTGCTTACTCAGGCTTTAGCGAAGGAAGAATCTGCAGGCGACACGACTCCTCAAGAAGACTTGCTGACAATGGAAGGTATGGACGATGCCTTGGCCAATCTTATGGCCGCTCGCGGCATTTGTTCTATGGAAGATCTTGCAGAGCAATCTGTCGATGAGTTGATGGAAGTGGACGGTATGGATACAGAGCGTGCCGGTGTGCTGATATTGAAAGCGCGTGAACCATGGTTTGCAGAAGAATAAATCATGAGCGTGTAAATTAAGATTAAGAGTTAGAAAATAGAAAGTTATCTTTCGGGAACCTGAATAAATTATGGCTGATGTAACAGTAAGTGAACTCGCCACCTCAGTAGGCGCTTCTGTGGATCGTATTTTGACCCAAATGAAGCAGGCTGGGTTGTCCCATCAAAATGCTGATGACGTTGTTTCTGATGTAGAGAAGCAAACGTTATTGTCGTTTTTAAAAACCAGCCATGGCGCTACTGCTGTATCGCCTAAAAAAATAACCTTAAAGCGTAAGACGACTTCTACGCTTAAGACGGGTTCTGGCAGTTCACGGAAAACCGTGAATGTTGAGGTTAGAAAGAAACGTACTTATGTTAAGCGTGATGCCGCTGAGCCGCAGGAAGACTTGGATGATCAAGTTTCTGCTGTTGAAGAAGTGGTTGTGGAGCCGGTGGTAGTTGAAGTGCCTGAGCCGGAGGTCGAGGTCGAGGTCGAAGTTGTGGTTCCTGAGGTTGTTGCTGCTCCTATTGAAGATGAGTCGGTTGAAGACGCGCCGAAAGCTGATGTCAAAGTAGCTCCTCCAACGCGTACAAGCTTTGCCTGTGATGCAGAAGAGTTGCGGCAAAAAGCGATTTTGGCTCGTCGATCGGAAGAAGCAAAAACTGAGAAAGCCAGAAAAGAAAAAGTTGAAAAGCGTAACGCTGATGTTAAGCCTGCGGCTAAGGCTGCTCCTGATAAGGCTGCTCCTGCGAAAGAAGATGAGCGCCATAAGCATCTGAAGAAAGCGAAACTCCCTGGTGGTGGCGTAGAGTCGGACGATAAAGAAAGCGACAACGATAAAGCGAAGCACAGAAAGACAGCTGGAAAGGCCGTTAAAAAAGTTGCAGGGCCTAAGAAAGGTGCTTCAGCTTTGGATTATGTTGAAGATAAAAGTGAGATTGATGAAGTCATTCACACCTCTAAGAGGAAGCGAAGACTTGGCAGTACTCATGTGAAGCGTTCGATTAAAGTGTCGAATAAGCATGGCTTTAAACGTCCGACGGATAAGATTATTAGTACCGTTGAGTTGTTGGAAGAAATTACTGTTTCTGATCTTGCTGGGCAAATGAATGTTAAAGCCGGCGTTGTTATCAAGCAGCTTATGAAGCTGGGTACGATGGCGACAATGAATCAGTCGATAGACAGAGACACTGCACAGCTTGTGATTGAAGAGCTCGGTCATAACGTTGTATTGGTTAGTGCTGATGCTGTGGAAGACGAGCTGAAAGAAATATTCTCGCAAGAAGATGCGAGTGTGGTTTCTCGGGCGCCAATCGTTACGGTAATGGGTCATGTTGATCACGGTAAAACGTCTCTACTTGATTATATTCGTAAGGCTAAGGTAACTGATGGCGAGGCGGGTGGTATTACCCAGCATATTGGTGCCTATCGTGTGCATACTGACCACGGTGAACTTACTTTCCTTGATACTCCTGGGCATGCGGCGTTTACTGCTATGCGTGCTCGTGGTGCGCAATGTACGGATATTGTTATTTTGGTTGTTGCGGCAGACGATGGTGTTATGCCCCAGACTGAAGAAGCTGTTCAGCATGCGCGTGCAGCGGGTGTTCCGATTGTTGTTGCGATCAATAAGATCGATAAAGAATCTGCTGACCCTGATCGGGTTAAAAATGAATTAGCGGCTAAAGATGTTATTCCTGATGATTGGGGTGGCGATACGCAATTCATTCCTGTATCCGCTATCACGGGCGAAGGTATCGAGGCGCTGTTGGAAGCTGTTGCGTTACAGTCTGAATTATTAGAACTCAAAGCGCCTGTGGATGTTCCTGCTGCCGGTGTGGTTGTCGAAGCTCGTATTGATAAAGGGCGTGGTGTGGTTGCGACTGTTTTAGTTCAAAACGGACACCTGAAGTCGGGCGATATTATTCTTGCTGGTCAAAGTTTTGGTCGTGTTCGTGCTATGACGGATGAAACGGGTAAGAAGACTACGGATGCTGGGCCTTCGATGCCGGTCGAGATTCTGGGTTTAGATTCTGCGCCGAATGCCGGTGACGAATTTGTTGTTGTGCCTGATGAGAAAAAGGCGCGCGAAGTTGTTCAGTTCCGTAGCGAGAAAGAGCGCAATGAGCGTCAGCAGCGACAACAAGTAGCAAAACTTGAAAACATGTTTGCTGGTCTTGGTAAGGATGAAGTTAAGATTCTGCCAGTTGTATTAAAAGCTGATGTGCGCGGTTCTCTTGAGGCGATTCAGTCAGCATTGAATGAAATAGGCAATGATGAAGTGCAGGTGAATATTATTGCAAGCGGCGTTGGTGGTATTACCGAAAATGACGTTAACCTTGCGTTGACATCAGGTGCGATTGTTATTGGCTTTAACGTTCGTGCTGCTGGTTCTGCGCGTAAGATTGCAGAAAAAGAATCCATTGAAATTCGTTATTACAGCATTATCTATCAGCTTATTGATGAAGTGAGAGATGCGCTTAGCGGTATGCTTGATCCTGAGCGAGTCGAAGAGATTATTGGTATTGCTGATGTCCGTGACGTGTTCCGTTCGCCGAAATTTGGTCAGGTTGCTGGCTGTATGGTGATAGAGGGTACGGTTTACCGTAACAAGCCTATTCGTGTATTGAGAGATGATATTGTTATTTATGAGGGTGAGCTAGAGTCCTTGCGTCGCTTTAAAGATGATGTTGGTGATGTGCGTAATGGTACCGAGTGTGGTATCGGCGTTAAAAATTACGACGTAAAAGTCGGCGATCAAATCGAAGTCTTTGATGTTAAAGAGGTGGCGCGTTCGTTGTAACGCGCGGAACTCCAGAAATATTAGCAGAAGAAAAATAGACTTTAACAATATAAAGAGTGATTAATGCCAAGAGAATTTAAACGCTCGGATCGAGTCGCTGACGCTATCCAGCGGAGTGTGGCTCAAATTATCCAGTCAGAGGTTAGAGATCCTCGTTTGGGTATGGTCAATATCAATGCGGTAGCGGTATCGAAAGATTTGGCTCTTGCTAAGCTGTATGTGACTTTTGTGGGTCAGGATAGCGAAGAGGAAGATACCATTAAGGTGGAGGTACTGAATAAGGCTTCAAGCTTTATTCGTGGAATGGTGGCAAAGGATATCAAAATCCGTACAACGCCACGTTTGTTGTTTCTATTTGATAAGTCGGTTGTTCGTGGTCAGAAAATGACAGACCTTATCGACAAAGCCCTTTCTTCTGATCGCGCTCATCATCCCGACGACGAGGGGTGATTGGTGGGGCGACGACGTAAGTTTGGGCGGCCAGTTAATGGTGTGATCCTCATTGATAAGGCTGCCGGTATGACGTCGAGTGATGTTGTGCAGAAAGCCAAAAGGCTCTTTTTTGCCTCCAAAGCTGGTCACACTGGTGCGTTAGATCCTCTAGCGACGGGTGTGTTACCTATTTGTTTTGGTGAGGCAACCAAATTTTCTCAATATTTACTCGATTCAGATAAAACTTACGAGAGTGTTTTTCGTTTTGGTCAAACGACCGATACGGGAGATTCTGACGGTAAGGTCTTAGTTGAGTCAGATCCTGCGGCGTTGACCGAGGGGCAAGTATTAGCATCGATGGCGCCTTATCTCGGTGACATTAAGCAAATCCCTCCTATGTATTCTGCTCTCAAGAAAGATGGTCGGCCTTTGTATAAGTTGGCCAGAGCGGGTATCGAGGTGGAGCGTGAGGCACGTCCGGTCACGATACATACATATGAGTTGTTAGAGTTTGCGCCTGGTGCTGAAGCTTCTGTAAAGGTCCGTATTTCTTGCAGTAAAGGTACTTATGTTCGCAGTTTGGCGGAAGATTTAGGTCGAGATTTGGGAGTTGGCGCTCACGTATGTGAATTGCGTCGGACTCAAGCTGGTGATTATGTTATCGCAGATGCCCAAACGCTTGAATCCCTTGAGTCAGATCGGGGTGAAGGAATGGCTGAAGATCTGGACTGTAAGCTGCTCAGTGTCGACTCGCCGGTCACGATATTTCCCAAATTATCACTTGAAGACGACAGTGCGTTCTATTTTCTTCGTGGGCAGGCTGTTATGGATACCCAGGTCTACCGCATTGCAGAAGAAGGTGATACAGTGCGCGTCTTCCGTGGCCTGGATGAATTTTTAGGCTTGGGAGAGGTCACCGAAGATGGTCGTATAGCACCTAAGCGGTTGGTGGCATCTTAAGTAAGAAACAAAGAATTTTGACTCGCTGAGGCTTGTTGTTTTGGCGGGTGACTCAAGAATTGAGGTTTGTCCTCATGACCTACCTGTAAATATGCACGGGTAGGCCGTAATTAGGAGAGCTGATAGTCGCGATTGTTCTTATGTAGAGCGGTCGTAAATCATGTTCTTCATGCATATTCAATGTAATCGAGGAAAATGTTATGGCACTTAGTGCACCAGAAAAAGAAACTATTTTAAAAGAGCATCAACGTGTTGAAGGCGATACGGGTTCTCCCGAGGTTCAAGTTGCTTTGTTGACCGCAAACATCAACAAGCTTCAAGGCCATTTTGCTGATCATAAGCAAGATCATCACTCTCGTCGCGGTTTGATTCGCATGGTTAACCAACGTCGTAAGTTGTTGGATTACCTTAAAGGCAAAGACGGTACTCGTTATGCCTCGCTCATTAAAAAGTTGGGCTTGCGCCGCTAAAAAAACTGCCCGCATTATGCGGGCATTTTTATTTTTGCGTTCATCGCATTCCATTCTTTCTGAATACGCATTTGAGACAGTTTTTGGTGGGTAGTAGAAACTTAGACGAGTCTGTTTGTTTGATCTCTTCAGTTGCTTCTATTGCGTACCAGTAAAGATTTTCTAGTCGTTATATTAAAAGTAAAACCTGTTTAGTGAATAACTAAACGCAAATGAAAACTTGCTTGGGGCAATGGGGCTCCAGCAAAAAGAAGGATAAAAAAGTGAATCCAATAATCAAAAAATTTCAATATGGTAATGACACCGTCACTCTTGAAACTGGGCGTGTAGCTCGTCAAGCGACTGGTTCAGTTATTGTTACATTAGGTAAGTCAACTGTAATGTGTACAGTTGTTGGCAAGAAAGAAGCCACTCCAGGTCAAGGTTTTTTCCCCTTGTCTGTTCATTACGTCGAAAAGGCTTACGCTGCTGGTAAGATCCCTGGTGGATTTTTCAAGCGTGAAGCACGCCCAAGCGAAAAAGAGACGTTGACCTCTCGTTTGATCGATCGACCTATTCGTCCTCTTTTTCCGAAAGATTACTTATGCGAAGTGCAAGTTATCTGTACGGTTATCTCTGCGGATAAAAATGAAGATCCAGATATCGCTGCAATGATCGGTACATCTGCTGCGTTGTCTATTTCAGGTATTCCATTTAACGGCCCAATTGGCGGCGCTCGTGTCGGTTATACCGAAGATGAAGGCTACCTTTTGAATCCTCGCTATTCAGTGTTGGCTGAATCTGAGTTGGATATGGTTGTTGCTGGTACAAAAGACGCTGTACTGATGGTTGAGTCAGAAGCGAATGAGTTACCAGAAGATATTATGTTGGGCGCTGTGTTATACGCTCACCAAGAAATGCAATCGGTTATTCATGCGATTGATGAGCTAGTGAAAGACGCTGGCAAACAGCGTTGGGAATGGCAAGCTCCTGTTTTTAATGAGACGCTGGTTTCTGCAGTTAAGAACGACTACGAAGATTCAATTGGTGTTGCATACCGCATTACTGATAAAGCTAAACGTTATGATCGCCTTTCTGAACTTCGTGGCCAAGCGGTTGCACAGCTAGTAACGGAAGAGTCTGAATTTTCTGCTGATGAAGTGAAAACTGTTTTCGGTAAAATTGAAAAGAAAATTGTACGTTCACGCGTTGTTGCGGGTGAAGCGCGTATTGATGGCCGCGATACTAAAACGGTTCGTCCGTTACAGGTTGAAGCGGGTGTTTTACCTCGTGTACACGGTTCAGCGTTGTTTACTCGTGGCGAAACTCAAGCCTTAGTTGTTGCAACTTTAGGTTCTGCACGTGATTCTCAAATTATCGATGCCCTTGAAGGTGAGCGTCGTGATCCGTTTATGTTGCACTACAACTTCCCTCCTTATTCTGTAGGTGAGTGTGGTCGTATGGGCTCTACCAATCGTCGTGAAATTGGCCATGGTCGGTTGGCTCGTCGTAGTATCGCTGCGGTATTGCCAAATCAAGAAGAGTTCCCGTACACGATTCGTCTTGTAAGTGAAATTACTGAGTCAAACGGTTCAAGCTCAATGGCTTCTGTTTGTGGTAGCAGCTTGGCGTTGATGGATGCTGGCGTACCGATCAAAGCACCTGTTGCGGGTATCGCGATGGGCTTGATTAAAGAAGACGAAGGTTACGCTATTTTGACCGATATCTTAGGTGATGAAGATCACTTAGGCGATATGGACTTTAAAGTTGCGGGTACTTCAAACGGTATTACTGCATTGCAGATGGATATCAAAATTGAAGGAATCACTGAAGACATTATGGAGCAAGCACTTGAGCAAGCTTTGAGTGCTCGTTTGCACATTCTTAGTGAGATGAATCAAGTGATCGCGGCTCCTCGTAAAGAGCTTAGCGATACTGCTCCTCAGTACCACACTCTAAAAGTTCACCCTGATAAAATTCGCGACATCATCGGTAAAGGCGGCGCAACTATCCGTTCTATTACTGAAGAGACTGGCGCGTCTATCGATATTGATGATGACGGTACTGTTAAAATCTACGCTGCTAGTGGTGAAGGTTTGCAGGCTGCAATTAACCGAGTTGAAGAGATTACCGCTGAAGCTGAAGTGGGTACAACCTACAAAGGTAAAGTTGTTCGAATCGTTGATTTTGGTGCATTTATTAACTTCTTGCCAGGAAAAGATGGCTTAGTTCATATTTCTCAAATTGCGCATGAGCGTGTGCAGAAAGTTGAGGACTATTTGGAAGTTGGTCAAGAACTTGATGTTCTTTGTATGGATGTTGATCAGCGTGGCCGCATTAAGCTTTCAATTAAAGAGCTTCTTGACAAGCCTGCAGCTCCTGAAGAAACTGCGACTGATTCAAGCGCTGAGTAGCTCTAAAAATGTAAGCACAGTTTAGATTGTGCAGTTCAAAAAACCGCGACTTTGTTCGCGGTTTTTTTTTGCTTATTTTTTTGCGCGAAATATTTTTCAAAAATTGGTATTTCGTCACGTATTGCAAGTGATCTGATTCGCGTATTTTGACATTGCCACAACAAACTCCGTAACTCTTGAATATAATGACGCCACTTTAGTGCGCACTTCAATATACAGGTGGATTCATGATTAATAGCGTATGTGTTAGCTGTCATCAGCCGATGAACGGCGGCGTTTATCGCAAGCCCAATCAATGCCCTCATTGCTCAACACTGCAAGATGACAAGCGAACAGCTGCAAATAAGTTGATCTCGTCTAAGGCTGACGAGGTGGGTTTACAGCGTGATATTGCACAAGCACGCCTTTCTCTCGATGAGTCAGTCCAGTCGCAAAAACAGTTTATCAGCGCGGATGATGATGTTGTCGGAACTGTTGATGAAGTATTTGAAAATAGTGGGTTGGCTGTATCTGAACGTGAACCTTTGGCTGTTAATATTCTTGAAGAGCAGTCTGTAGAGCCTGCAGAGCTGAATGATGTTGATGTAAGTGGTGTTGACGAGTCTATAGTGGGCTATGACTCATCTACTGATAAGGCTGAGGCTACTCTTGGTCAAGACGAGGATTTTGACCTTTATCTCGAAGAGGATGTAGAGTCAATGGCGGTCGTTGAGGTGGTATGTTTCGATAATGTCGAGGCTCGTCCCGATGTCGATGAGAGCTTGGATATTGCGTTAAATTTCGATGATGTGCCTGTTCAGGCCGTTTCAGTTGTCTCTGAGCCATGTTCTGCGACAGTTGCGGTTGGCGAGGAAGGACTTGATAAAGTAGCGGCGGCTAAAGAGGGTATCGTTGCTGCTAACAATGAAAGCAATGTTGTTAGCTTGAAAGAAAAAATTGG
Organism: Agarilytica sp.; assembly: GCA_033852175.1. Lineage (GTDB taxonomy): Bacteria > Pseudomonadota > Gammaproteobacteria > Pseudomonadales > Cellvibrionaceae > Agarilytica. Next base: position 109,457 of record JAWSUY010000030.1, on the reverse strand, counting down.
TGAGGTGAGAGCCGCTAAAATTGCAGCCAAAGCTGAGGTTCAAGAAGTGCCGTTTAGTGATGCTATGGTATCGGTTGAGGTTGAGGCAAAAGTTGAGGCCGAAGCTGTAGCGGTGGGCAATATGAAAAAAACTCAGTACTCTGTGCTTCCTGGTCAATACGAGTCGGTTGTCCTGACAACTGAAACGGCAAGAAATTTGAACATCGAAAAGCGCTTAGATTTGGTTACTTCTGAATGTGTTATTGGTACCGATGCGGTGCAGAGTGACCTTTCAAAACGCAAAGGCTTTTCTCGTGCAGAGTATGCTTCCTCTCCTAATGCTTTGAAAGATGCTCGAAAAATGGTTCTTGATGAAATTAAAAAAGAAGCATTTTTATTGGGGGCTAACACCGTTGTCGAGGTGAAACTGGAATACAGTGAAATCTCTAGGGGCGAATCAGCCATGATGATGGTTGTTGCTACCGGTACGGCTGTAAAAGCTAAAGCTGCCTAGGCTAGACCAGATCTAATCTAGTCGTCCATATTGTTTGGGGAATGGAGTCCCCATATGGGTTTTTGCTCAATATTAACCCTGTAAGTTCACGTTACTTTCTACGCTATAATCCTCAACTGGCGGCTGTTTAAAGCGTTGTAGCTCAGCCCAAATCTGGCCGACTGTGTAATATGGGTAGCCTATCTCACCATCGTAATTCTGGGTTACGGATCAATTATGAGTAGCTTTCTAGCTCTGTAAGCCGCAGTTGTTTTTACGCCATAAGTTTCACCTGACCCTGCCTCGGTTTATGACATTTGAAATACTGCCTGCTTACTCTCTGTATTCAGCAGAAATTGACTTTATACCCGTACGTTTGCCTGTCTCAGGCTTTAGGCTTGGGTGGGTTGGTTGGTTATGCCCGTCTTTCTTAGTCATCTGTTAGACTCCTCAATCGCCCTCGTATGTGAGGATGTTGTTTCTACTTGTTGTGAAAATGATCGTATGAAAATTGCCCGTTTGTTTTTGGTTCTCATGTTTCTTCCCGTGTTCTCCTTTGCGGAAAAACCACCAAAATGGGAGCTTGGGGTCGGGTTTGGTGGACAGGCGTTATACGACTACCGTGGCTCTAAAGAGCGTCAGGTGCAGGCTTACCCTTTTCCTTTTCTCGTTTATCGTGGTGATTTTATTAAGGCGGATCGTAAGGGGTTGCGAGGTGAGTTTTTATCGAACGATCGGGTGGAGGTGAATCTTAGTGGTGAAATGGCCTTGAACGGTAGCTCTGATGATAATGAGTTGCGAGAAGGTATGTCTGAGCTGGAATCCGCATTTGAGTTAGGCCCTTCCGTTAATATTAATCTTTCCGGAGAGGATTTCAGTAGCGGTTGGCAGTTGAGGCTTCCTGTTCGAGGTGTGTTTACAGTGGGAGAGCAGGGTCTGCACTTTCGTGGTTATAATTTTAACCCCCGCTTTACCTATGTAGAGCCCAGCTTGTTTGGCGGGTGGAATGCGCGTGCGAGTATTGGTGCGCTTTTTGGTTCCGAGAGCTATCACGATTATTATTACAGCGTTGAATCTCGGTATGTAACCGACTTAAGGCCTGCATACGCTGCTGATGGTGGTTTCAGTGGCTATTATTTTAAAACCAGTATGAGCCGACGGCGTGGCGATTTTTGGTTTGGCTTAAGTGTGCGTTACGACAACTTGGCTGGCGCTACTTTTGAGGATAGCCCTCTGGTTGAAACCAACGATTATTTTGCAGTGAGTTTTGCTGTTGCTTGGCTGGCGTTGAGTGCAAAATAGAATGCTTTTATCCAGTAGCCACTCCAAATAACTAAGGCGCTGGCTTCAGCGTCGCTAGTTTTCCCTTTGTTCTGCTATTTATGCGTCAAACTTGTTTATTGAAAACCGGATAGCGAAAATGCCGTATAGGCGGTTTTGTTAGGCTGTTACTTCTAGTTCAGCAGTAACAGTAAAAAGGATGCCGAGATGAGGGTAAGGCTGGCCACTGCTTGGTCGCTGTCTAGAAAACCTAGATAAATCCCTGCGGCCATAAGGCTGACGCCGATGACTTTTGTTAAATTTCGTTTTCTTTGCTGTTGTTTAAGTATTCTTTCTACGATTAAATTGTTTCCAGAGTCGTTCTGTTGGTTCTTTACAGTTTCTAGCGTATTTAACACTAGCTGAGGAATCTCAGGGAGTTTCTCTAGCCATTCGGGAGCGTAATAACGAAACTCTTTTAATAGATTTTTTGGGTGATAGCGTTGTTTGATCCATCTCTCTAAAAAGGGATGTGCGGTATCCCATAGGTTGAGTTCGGGATACAGCTGTCGACCAAGCCCTTCAATATTGAGAAGCGTTTTCTGTAATAAAACTAATTGCGGTTGAACCTGCATGTTGTAGCGTCGAGCGGTTCTGAATATCGTAATAAGGGCTTCGCCAAATGAGATCTCTTTCAGTGGCTTTTCAAATATAGGTTCGCAAACCGAGCGGATGGCCGCTTCAAAACCGCTCACGGAAGTCCCTTTAGGTACCCATCCGCTGCTGACGTGAAGTTCTGCTACTTGGCGATAGTCTCGGCGGAACATGGCCAATAAATTTCGGGCTAAATAATATTGATCTTCGCGAGTTAGTGACCCGATGATCGCCATGTCGACGGCGATATAGCTAGGGTTCTCTGGGTTCTCTTTGGAGACAAAAACATTGCCTGGGTGCATGTCCGCATGAAAAAAGTTGTGCTCGAATACTTGGGTGAAGAAGATTTCTACACCGCGTTCGGCTAACAATTTCATATTGGTGTTTTGATTTTCTAAGTCTTCCATGTTGGTTACAGGAAGGCCGTAGATTCTCTCCATTACCATGACGTTTGGCTTGCAGTAGTCCCAATATACGCGGGGTACGTAAAGCTGGCCTGAATCTTCGAAGTTTCTTCTAAGTTGAGATGCGTTGGCGGCTTCTAATGATAGGTTCAATTCGTCGAAAATCGTATTGCGGTAATCTTCTACAACTTCTACTGGGCGGAGCCTGCGCCCCTCTGCGCTAACGCGCTCTACTAATTTGGCGATGAATAAGAGCAGTTGAGTGTCGGTTTTGATAGTTTTTTCGATGCCAGGTCGAATGGCTTTGATAATAACCTGATCGCCGTTCTTTAATTCTGCTGTATGGACTTGCGCTACGGATGCGGAGGCTAGCGGGGCATCTTCATAGTTGTTAAAAAGTTCTTCAATTGAGTTGCCTAGAGCTTCTTCTACTAGTGTTTTAAAAATATCGTTATCAAAAGCGGCGACGTTATCTTGTAAGTGGTTAAGTTCGGAGACCATGTCTTCGGGCATGACATCAGGCCGGGTAGAAAGCAGTTGTCCGAATTTTACAAAGATAGGGCCGAGTTCTTCTAAGGCGTGCCTTAAACGCTTTCCTCTATTTTCGGTGTTGTTTGGATAAAACCAAAATACGATAAAAAGTGGCTTAAATTTTTTCGCTATCTGATGCGGTTCTAGCAGCTTGTCTAAGCGGTAGCGGCCGATAGTGTGAATGATGATGATAATTCTGAAAAATGTAGACACGAGCGGCTTCTTAAATTTGTTTTGTTACGAGGGTTTGTTTTATGCGCTGAATACGAGCATCGATTCGTTGGCTTGCAGAACTAAGCTGGTCGACTTCTTGGTAGAAATGATTGAGCTCAGTTTCTGATGGTACGGCTCTGAGCTCTTCAGTTAAGAGTTCGGGAATGGCTTGTTTCACGCTGTTGCTTTGTTTTTTCACCCAGCTGAAAGAGCTGCGGAGAGACTCCGCGAGTGCGTGGCCAGGAACGACACCGAGAATTTCGGTGAGAGGTTCTTCCCAGTCTATTTCTACGTCAGATAGAATCGTTTGTATCTGGTTGAGGAGGCTAACCTTACCGGAAATCTCGATGTTTAAATCACTGAGGGAATACGTTGATTGCCCTAGAAGACTAAGAAATTCTGAAGCTTCTCCAGAAATGATGACGTCGGCGTCGTTAGCGTCGTCGATAGCGCTGACGCGAATTTCTTCGTCAGTAATAAAAAAAGTAAGTTCAATATTCGGTGAGTGACAGGACAGTTTTACAATTTTGCTGTTTAGGGTCTGCAGTTTGACGCGCGTAGCTGGGTCGTATCGAAGGGCTGTATTCAGGCTTTTTTCCAGAATAAGCCCTATGGCTGTACTAATGCTTGGATCGTTCAACATTTAGGGTTTGTACCCTTTGTGTACGGCAACTGCACCGCCCGTCATATTGTAATATTTAGTCTGAGAAAATCCCGCATTATCCATCATGGATTTAAGGGTCTCTTGATCGGGATGCATGCGAATGCTTTCTGCGAGATAGCGGTAGCTGTCCTCATCATTCGCAATCAATTTCCCGATTTTTGGCAGTATAGAAAACGAGTACGTATCGTATATTTTTGCGAATAATGGATTGCTGGGTTTTGAGAACTCTAATACGAGTAAGCGGCCACCGGGTTTTAGTACTCTGAGCATTGAACGTAATGCGAGATCTTTATCTGTGACGTTTCGCAGCCCAAAAGCAATGGTGATGCAGTCAAAAGTGTTGTCAGGAAAGGGCAGGTACTGAGCATCCGCTTGAGCGAAGCTGATATTCCCGGCTACGCCAAGATCCGTTAATTTATCGCGCCCGACATTCAGCATTGAATCGTTTATATCAGCCAAAACAACTCGGCCTTTGTCGCCGACAAGTTCAGAAAATTTACGGCTTAAGTCGCCTGTGCCTCCAGCGATATCGAGAACAGTATTGCCCGGTCTAACGCCTGACAGCTCGATAGTGAAACGCTTCCAGATTCGGTGAGCGCCAGCGGACATTAAGTCGTTCATAATGTCGTATTTTGCTGCAACGGAGTGGAAAACACCGGCAACACGGCCTGCTTTTTCGTCGGTATTAACCTGCTCATACCCAAAGTGGGTCGTATTCTTTTCTGACATGACGCGTCTCGATGCTGAGTAAAATTGGCGCTATTGTAGCGCGTAAGGGGCGGAGGTTCTAATCATACTCTGGCCGATTGTGGGTGGGCGCTCGCTGGAGCTCACTCAATTAATGAGGGGTCCAGTGTGGTGAGGGGATTTAGATAAGAAAGGTTTGATGTGGTGGGGTAGCTGCGCGAATGATAACGGTGCGTGAGGTTATAGGTTTGGGGCGGGTTTAGACTTGGGAGTCATCCACTTTATGGGGCTGAGGTCTTTGGTGAGCTCGTGCTCGGCCACTTTTTGTAAATAGTCCTTCCAGTTCTCTTCATGTTCTTTGCCGAGTGTTCGCAAATATGACCAGGTGTAAATGCCGGAATCATGCTTGTCGCTGAAAATTAGTTTGATTGCGTAATTGCCCTGGGCTTCGATCGAGGTGATCGATACTTCAGCTTTATCGAGCTGCAAAACTTCTTGTCCAGGTCCGTGACCTTTAACTTCTGCTGAAGGCGAAAAAACGCGAAGATATTCAGCGCTGAGCGAATAACACGCAGCGCTGAATTCCACCTCTAGTATTTGAGATTGGCGATGAAACTTTATTTTTTTGGGGGCTTCATCTCGCATGTTGATCTCTAGAGAATAAACCGACTTAGATCTTCATTTTTGGACAGTTCGCCAAGCTGCGATTCGACGAAGTCTGCATCGATAACGAGGTCTTTATCGGATGAATCTGCGTCAAATGATACGTCTTCTAGTAGCTTTTCAAGTACGGTATGGAGGCGGCGAGCACCGATATTCTCTGTGCTTTCGTTCACATGAAAGGCAGTTTCTGCAATTTTTCGAATGCCGTCTTCGGTAAATTTGATTGAAAGACCTTCAGCGCCTAAAAGAGCTTGATGCTGTTCTGTTAGGGAGGCGTCCGGCTCCGTTAAAATGCGTTCGAAATCCGATGGAGTAAGCGCTTCCAGTTCCACGCGAATAGGTAGGCGACCTTGCAGTTCGGGGATGAGGTCAGAAGGTTTGCTTAAGTGGAAAGCGCCTGAGGCGATAAACAAAATATGGTCGGTTTTGATCATGCCGTGTTTGGTACTTATGGTGCAGCCTTCAATGAGGGGCAGCAAATCACGTTGGACACCTTCTCGGGAAACATCGCCACCAGACGCGCCTTGGCGTTTGCTGACCTTGTCGATTTCATCCAAAAACACAATTCCGTTTTGTTCTGTGGCTTCAATAGCGCGGGCCTTAATATCGTCTTCGTTAATCAGCTTTTGAGCTTCTTCGTCGAGGACTTTTTTCAGCGCTTTTTTAACCGGTAATTTAGTTTTCTTGGTCTTTCCTGAAGACATGTTAGAAAACATACCTTGCAGCTGATTGGTCATGTCTTCCATGCCGGGAGGCGCCATGATTTCTACGCCTACAGGTGTTGCGGCAAGATCAAGCTCAACTTCTTTGTCGTCGAGATCACCTTCGCGGAGTTTCTTGCGGAATATCTGGCGTGTTGAAGACTCGTGATCCACCTCTTCGCCGCGCGCGGGAGGTAGAAGGGCATCCAAGATACGCTCTTCTGCCGCTTCTTGTGCACGGTGCTCGACTTTTATTACTTCCTGCTCACGGTACAGTTTTATCGCGCTGTCGATTAGGTCGCGGATGATCGATTCAACGTCGCGGCCAACGTAGCCCACTTCAGTAAACTTAGTCGCTTCGATTTTAATAAACGGGGCATTAGCTAATTTAGCTAATCGTCGTGCGATTTCTGTTTTGCCGACGCCGGTAGGGCCTATCATTAAAATGTTTTTTGGGGTTATTTCGCTGCGCAGGTTTTCGTCAAGCTGCATTCTTCTCCAGCGATTGCGTAGGGCGATAGCGACAGCTTTCTTAGCCGCTCCCTGTCCGACGATATGTTTGTCCAGCTCGTGTACGATTTCACGGGGTGTCATTTGTGACATGAGGTTTTCTCGCAAAAATAAGTCTAGAAGGTTCGGCTATTGCCCAAGCTCTTCAATGGTGAAATTGTGGTTGGTGTAAACGCAGATGTCGCCTGCGATAGAGAGTGATTTCTCCACAACGTCGCGAGCGGACAGATCTGTATTTTCCATTAGGGCTTTTGCAGCAGACTGAGCAAATGCGCCGCCGGAACCAATAGCGATTAAGTCATCTTCGGGTTGGATAACATCTCCGTTACCAGTGATGATTAAAGATGCATCTTTATTGGCAACAGCCAGTAAGGCTTCAAGTTTTCGTAATGCTCTGTCCGTTCGCCATTCTTTAGCCAGCTCAACGGCAGCACGAACCAGTTGCCCGCCGTGGGCTTCTAGCTTACTTTCAAAGCGCTCGAAAAGTGTAAATGCGTCAGCTGTACCGCCAGCAAAGCCTGCGATAACTTGACCTTTGTAGAGGCGTCGTACTTTACAGGCATTGCCTTTCATAATGGTGTTGCCGAGCGATACTTGGCCGTCACCGCCAATCACAACATGATTGCCTCTGCGTACGGAGAGGATGGTAGTGCCTCGATATTGTTCCACGAGATGTCCTTAGAAAGTTCTTTTGTGACAGAAACGCCGTCAATGCTAGTCAGTTCTGTCTAGGTGGGGTTTGCTGAGCCAAATTCAAGCCGCGGCTTTAGGGTTTTCGCTTTAAAACGAGGGCTTCATGATGGTTGCTCAATAAGATTGAGCGAGCTTTGGATAGCTTTGATTTTGATGTGAATGGGCCAACCAATACGCGATTCCAGGTCTCGCCGTTGCGAATTTTGGCGCGCTCAGTATAGGCCTCGAGATTGAGCAGTACTAATTCTGCTCTCAGTTGCTCTGCGTCTGGCAGAGACTTAAAAGATGCAACTTGCAAAAGGAATTCGACAGTAGGGCTTGGTTTTGCAGTGTTTTCGTTTTTAGGTCGAGGGCTGCTTAATATGGGAATGTCTGCGTCTTTGAGCAGCTCGTAAAAATCAAAGCGCGGTTTTTGTTTTTCTTCTTTCTTTGCTTGGTCCGGTTTTGATTCCGATTTTTGTGTGGGCGATGTTTCTGATAAATGCAGTAGAAACATGACGAACGCACCGAGTATTGCACCAGTAAATAGCCACACCCATGCAGGAACCCTTGATGGCTCTTTGGCTCTGCTTGCTTGTGGGTGACTGTGACGTGCCATATGGGGTTTGAATGTCTGGATTTGACGACTGATTTGGGCTCAAAAATGCTGCCTGGACCGATCAGCCGAGGATATCACAAAGTGATGCTCATATTTGGATTTTTCCATACGTTTTATTGGCTTAGCGGGGTTTTCTAAGCTATTATCGAGGTCGAGTGCATGCATTTTAGACTTGAAGTAGTCTTGTTGGTAATGCATCAGAATTCCTTAAGGGATGTTTAAACATCTGGACCTGCTTAACTGGTGAAAATATGGGCTTCGAGCTTAAATTCTTAAAAATAATATTGACTGCGTCAATAACGCTTGTTGTGGGGTGTGGTGGCGCGCCTGCGGCGCCTGGAGATTCCGGGGTTGCTGATGATAGCGCTACAATTTCATTTGAGTCTCAAACATTTGATGAGTTGACTCTAAAAGGTCAGGGGGGGGAGGAGATTAGTGTTATTAGCTTTAAAGTTGCTGATCTTGAGGGGCAGTCTTTGAGTGGAGAGTCGGTGGGTTTTGAAATAAGTTCGGAGGTGGGGGGGGCGCGTATACTTTCTGATAGTGGTACGAGTAATACCTCAGGGGTTGTATCTGTTGCTGTTCAAAGTGGGACTGTTGCCGTTGCTCTTCATGTTACTGCAACTCTTAGTGGGAGAGATATCCGCGCGGTATCGGATGAAATTCAAGTTTCGACCAGTACCTTTATAGCTTCCTCATTCTCGTTCGCAATAGAGTTGAGCGATGATATTGTATTTAATGATGCGTTTGGAGCATTTGATGTTTTTAAAGCTGCCGATTTGGTCGGGTTTGACGTGACCTTGTCAATGGCGGCCGTTGATCAGTTTGGTCATAAAGTTCGGGATGGTTCGCGAGCTACCATTGTTTCTCCTGAGACTGGATTGGTGGAGCCTTCTACTTGCGAAATGTCAGGCGGTGAGTGTTCGTTAACTTGGTCGACTACAGAGGGGAGTGTGGATGGTCGTATTGTGACGGTTCTTGCATACGCAAGTGGTGCAGAAGAGTTTGAAGATGTTAATGGAAATAATATTTATGACATTGGCGAAGCATTTGTAGACTTGGGGGAGGTGTACGTAGATGAGGATGAGAATGGTTCTTATGGCGTCGGTGAGTTTTTTCTTGATGCAAATGGAAATGAGGCCTTTGATGTCCTTGGTAATGGAGTGTGGGATGGCCCCTGTGTGGTTGAGGATGTGAATCTATGTCTCGGAGAGAGTTCTACGTTTATTTCGACTAGTATCCGGTTGAGGTTGCTAAATTGTCCTGGAGGCAATTGTTCTTAATTGTAGTGTCTGTTAATGATTTTGTGTAACTGGAAGATTTGAAAAATAGTCACCCAAGCGGTTATGAGGTGTTTTTCTAATTCCTGGTTGGTATAGTTTGTTTCTTTTGTGTGGCAGTAATGGTCATGAATGCAACCTTTTTGGCCGAGTCCTCTGCTGATAGATTTAATCTCCTTCCTGATTACTTTGTTGGGGGGGGGGCGTCGAATTGTGCGCAATACAATGTTGTATTAAAAGTGTTTTGATTCGGCAAAATCTACAGTGTTTGACAGGATTTCTGCTCTGTTGGTGGACCCATAAAAACAATATGTCTGAAAGCGAGAGCAGTTTTTGACGCCATGCAGGTGGTCATTGGGAGAGTTGAAATACTTAGTTGAGGCTGTGAGGTAAATTTTTCTAGTTTATTGTCCCGTTGGTAGGGTGACTGCAGTACTGCACTTACGCCGAAATCGCTGAATATGCCGAGACAGCAGAATGTTTAAGTGGGGTGGGGCTGTGCCTCGAATTATTCCTTTACTGGTAAACGAGGCATTACATCTGGGGTTGTTCAATAGTAGGGTAAGCCGTGGTTGTTGGGCCTCCCTAATGCGTAAAAAGCATAATCGTTAAGTTGGCGGAGCGACATATTTATTGGGTTTCCCGGGGGGTAAGTACCCATAGTTGTGAGAGGGTTTGATAAAATATTTTTCCAGAGGAGGAGGCGGCGATTGCGCAATAATGAAATGCAAATGTTTCTTCATTTTGACTTTCGACTTGATCCAGGCTGGGTGATGTTAGTGCGAATTGCCAGCCGCTGGATTCTGTTGCTTCTTCATCCATATGTACAAGTTGTTGGGTGTTTTCGAAGAAGTAGTCAACTACTGCAAAAAAACCCCCAGCCGGGTCTCTTGTTACACAATCAGGGGCGCCATCTTCCAGCCCAAAACCATTTAAATTAAATACTCTAGGAGCATCATCGACAGTATTGCCCACAACGAAAGGACTTCCGTTACAGCCAGGGTTGTAGATAAATGCCCCCGAACGTTGAACGGCAATATCTTCTGTAGCACAATCTGTAGAACCATGAAATGCTGTATCCCCATGGACTAGCAGCGCGTCTGCTCCATTGACAGAGCTCAGGCCGTCGCGATGAGTTATTAATACCTGGCTTGGGTCAGCAACTCCCATGAAGTTTGAGAATGTAAGTCTATCTGCACCCGCTTGTCGGTAGATGTCCACAGATCCAGCTTCTGAGGAAGTTAGGATATCTCCTTGAAAGCCGTCCAAGAGATACATCAGGCCAGCTTCATCAAAATCTATATCGTAAAAATTAAAATCTCCATCATCAGGCCCTAGGTATATGCTTATAGTTTCGCCATCAATCATCCATAATGTGTCCCCGTTGGCCAAAAACACTTGATCTTGACCATTCACGGCCATACCTGAAGCTTGTTGTCCAAATTGCCAGGGTCCTCCACTGATAACTTGGGTAAGCGTGTATTCGGTATCTGTATAGCTCTCGTCAACGACGATAGATTCATCTTCAAGCACAAGAATTACAACGTTATCCACCTTTACATAATTAACACCGTCACCAACAGCCAGTTGAAATGTTATTGAAGTGTCCCTCGGCATGCTGGGTGCTACGAAGCTGGGTTGAGCGTCAGTGTTGCTGCTTAAGGTCAGCTCGGGAGCACCGGATATTTGGGTCCATCTGTAATTTAGCGGCTGACCTTCTGGGTCGCTTGAAGCGCGTCCGTCAAGTGTTACGGGCTCGCTTGCTGATGCAGTTTGATTGGGGCCGGCATCGGCTATAGGCGCTAAATTACCACCAACGCTATTGGTCAATGTTTCAGGCTCTTCTCCGTTCTCTGGTTGATCGTTGGAAGTTGGAGATATTCCCGAGCCGCCGCATGCAGCAAGCAAAAGTGAAGTTAACATTAGTGTGGTTTGGTGCAAATTCGTGTTTTTAATCATCATGTCCATATCCATATCCATATCCATGTCGAATGGCTAAAGTGCCAAGAGTATCGATAGTGTTTGTGTGCTTCTAGTGCTTTGGCTAATGTGTAGCTTTGCATGAGCTAGCGGAGATGAAGCATCTCTGTAAGAGGGGCGCCATCCTTAGTTGTTCCGGTTGTTAATTAGACGTTAACTGCTTGTGAATGGCAAGAGCTTGACACTAATATATAGTTTTAAAAACTCGTGATCTACCGACCGCCCTAAGTAATAATGTAATTGCGTAGAGGGGGCATGCTATTTATTAATGGAAAGCAAGAGCTGAGAAATCCCTGAAGGCGATGGCCGGGGTGGAGAGTATGTTAAAGATAGAACTTAGCAAACTTCAAGATGCGATGCTCAAATTCAATAAGATAGGGGTTGATGAAATGGCTGTCTGGGATGGTTTGATCCTTGAGATTATTTTGAATATGGGCTGCCAGGGTTTTAGGTGTGAGGGGTTGTGTTTATGAACCCAGATTGCCTATAACCATAAATTTCCTCTCTAGTGATTATTAAAATAATATCGAACAATGCTACATCAGATAAAGGCAGAAGGAATCGGCACTTTTGGGGTTATGTGAAAACGAGGCTGCTAATGCTGCCCATTATATTAAGGTAATAAATGGTGGTGTGGGTGAGATGTTTTGGCGTTTCAGTGGGCTCCTCATGGATCGTTGTCACAAAGAGCTGGGGTCTACTGTTAATGACCAGCGTGTTCTTTTGGAAAGAGCTAGCTGGTCTATTTCTTTTATTGCTTTAGCTAAGATGTTTTGTAGTCGCTGTCTTGAAGGGCAGAAAACGCTGTAACTATAGCGGTATTTATTATTTATCTTCTCTTGCGATGCTGGAATTGGCCCTATGGTTTTCAGCAGTTCTGAGGCGCCTGCGCCTTGGAGTGAGGCGCGCACAATATTTAAAAATTCTATACAGCTTTCAGCCCGCTTACTTTCAGCCTTAAACGTGGCTGCGTATTGAAAGGGTGGAAGTAGGGCGCTTTGACGAATATGTAACAGCTGTTTTGCATAACTGTTGTATCCCTGATCTAGCAGTAAGTTAAGTAGGGGGTGGTCAGGTCTGTGACTTTGCACTAGAACATGGCCTAGTTTATTTTCCCTTCCCGCGCGTCCTGCTACCTGTGTAATTAATTGTCCCATCATTTCTAGCCCGCGAAAATCAGGGCTCATTAATCCTTGATCCGCATCTAATACAATTACGAGTGTGAGGTTGGGGAGATGGTGTCCTTTGGCTAGCATTTGAGTCCCAACAAAAATACAGGCTTTGTTTTCGGTTGCTATTTGAAGCTTTTGTTCAAAGCTGTTTTTCCTTTGGGTTGAATCTCTGTCGACGCGAATAACTTCTGTTTGTGGGAATAGTGCGGATAGGGTTTTCTCCAGCTGCTCTGTCCCGTAGCCTGATGTTTGTAGTTCGAAGTGGCCACAGTTCGGGCATGAGTTTGGTATAGGTTTTCGGCGTTCACAGTAGTGACAGAGTAAGTGGCGCGGTTGTTGGTGCAGTGTCATCTGAGCATCGCAGGATTGGCATTGAGCATTCCATCCACAGCTATGACAAACTAATACCGGTGCGTAGCCTCGACGATTCAAAAAGATAAGGGCTTGTTCGTTTTGCTTGATGGTTCTGTGTATGTGCTCAAGTGATTGTTGGCTCAGTCCCGATTCTGTTCTTTGGTTTTTTAAGTCAATTATTGTGATGGCGGGAGGTTTGGCGCTCCCAGCTCTTTGGCGCATGACGAGTTTTTTATACTTACCCGTATTTGCGTTATGAAGGCTTTCCAATGAAGGGGTGGCAGATCCTAGTATAATGGGGATGTTTTGGGTGTGGGCTCTATATATGCAGAGGTCTCGCGCGGAATATTTAAAGCCGTCTTGCTGTTTGTAGGATTGGTCGTGCTCCTCATCGATAATAATAATGCCGAGATCTCTAAACGGTGTCAGGGATGCCAGGCGGGTTCCGATTATTATTTTTGCCTTTCCGCTTTTGGCATCCTGCCAGTTTTGAGCGCGAAGTCCCTCTGCGATATTTGAATGCAGCTCTACTATTGGCGTGTTAAAGCGTTCCCTAAAGCGAGCGATAGTCTGGGGGGATAGGCCTATTTCAGGAATTAAAACTAAAGCTTGTTGCCCTGCCTGCAGGATGCGGGCAATGGTTTGTAAGTACACTTCTGTTTTGCCACTACCGGTAGTGCCTTGCAGGAGGTAGCAGTTGTATTCATGGTAACGAATGGTTGTGAGGGCTTTGCTTTGCTCATCGTTTGGTGGTTTGGCGGATTCTCTTAGTATATCTGATGGCTCGGCTGCACTTTTATCGAGTTCTGGATCTAGGGCTCTGCTGGTGATAATGTTTTTTTCCATTAAAGCCTTTATCGTGGCCTTGGAAAAGTCGTGCAAACCTAGGTCTGAATCGGCCAGGCTTTTGTGTTTGAGTAGGTGTTGGTGGATGTCCTGCTGTTTTTTTGCTCTCGCCAATCCATTTTCCGGGAGGCCTTTGCCTTCTTGTGTGTGTATGTAAGCCTTGGCTGTAGTGGGGGCTTTTCCATCTCTGAACCTTTGAGGGGTTGCGGCGCTAAGAGCCTCGCCGAGCGAGTGGTGGTAGTAACTGGATGCCCAGATGCAGAGAGATAGTAGTTCTTCGGGGATGAGGGCTGTATCGTCGATTATCTCTAATATATCTTTTAGTTTTTCGTTGGGGATATCGCATGTGGTTTCAACAGCTGTGATAATGCCGATGAGCTCTCTCCGCCCAAAAGGTACGCGAACCCGAGCCCCGATAGTGGGGGGGCATACCTTTATGCCGTGTTCAGCTCGAGGGTTGTGTGGGTCTGAATGCGAGTGGCGATAGGTAAATGTATCTCGTATCGGGACCGGAAGTGCTACTGAAAGAAATTGGAGCATGCAAGGCCGAAAGGTTGTTTTGTGAGCGACTTGCTTGGCTATAAGCTTGCGCTGAGAATCGTTTGGGGCTAGTATGCGCCCTCTGTTTTTACAGCCCGATAGATTAATCGTGTATGGTGCTTGGCACAAGACCATGTGGCGATACACTGCGAAAAATGAGGCATTTATGCAAACTGATATTCAACCTAAATATGGTAAAATGGTCGCAACCTGTAGTTGTGGTAATGTGATTGAGACTGGCTCTACGTTGGTCGGTGAGATGCATCTTGATATATGCTCTAGCTGCCACCCTTTTTATACGGGTAAGCAAAAAGCTGCAGATACTGGCGGCCGTATTGATCGCTTTAATAAGCGTTTCTCGCGACGCTCTACTACAGCCGAAGAAGATGCAAAGTAGAAGACAATAAATTTTTATTGTAAAGAACCCTGGCGAAAGTCGGGGTTTTTGCGTTTTAAGGGTGTGTTTCAGTTTTGTTTGCTGCACGCCTTTTTTATATTCATATATGGTGTGGCTTTCTCAGTTACAGCGCTGGCCTGAGCAGTCTGTTCGTTAGGCTTTAAAAGCCTAACTCTTCCGTGATGCTCTCCTCGGGGTTTAGTGGGTTGATTTCCGCAGATTCATCGAAGTCTGGTACATTTTCATTCCTGAAAATTTCAAAAATAGCGTTCGGGTCTCCGGCTTTCGCGCGCTTGCCTGTTTTGGCGGTTATGCGCACAGATACGATGCCAGCTGGCTGCTCTCTCGTTATGACGGGCTGGTTTTCCAGGGCAAGTTCCATGTAGTCGAGCCAAATCGGAAGTGCTGCCGATCCCCCGTACTCTCTGTTTCCCAGGGGGAGGTTTTGGTCAAAACCAAGCCAGGTACTGGTAACGATATTGGGGTGGTAACCGGAAAACCAGGCATCTACTGGGCCGTTTGTTGTGCCGGTCTTGCCCGCGAGGTCTGGACGCTTGAATTTTTTCCATGCTTTGTAGCCTGTTCCTCTCCTCACGACATCTTTTAGCATTGAGTCAATGATGTACGCGACTTGAGCTGATATTACCTTTGTTGCCCTAGGGTAGTCTTCAGCTGTCATTATCCCTAGGGCTCGTTTTGTGTTGAGGCCTAGGGAAAAGATGTCATCGATCTCGTACTCTTTCGGCTCGATTGTATTGCTTGCGTGTGTTGAGGGTGCAGAAGTGGGGTTATTTACATTTAGGTTTGTTTCTGTATCGCATTTGCGGCATGCAGTTGCTGGGCTAGCATCGTAAATGGCGTCACCATCAAAATTTTCTATGCGTTGTATTAGGTAGGGTTCAATTTTATATCCTCCGTTTGCAAATATTGAATAGCCACTGGCAATATCGAGAGGGGTGACTGCATGTGTTCCCAGTGCTAGCGACAGGTCGTGAGGAAGTTGGGTTGGGTCGAAACCAAATTTTTCTAAGATTCTTACGGTGTTGGTGATTCCCACGCGTTCGAGAACTCGGATTGATACCAGATTGATCGAACGAAAAAGAGCCACTCTAAGTCGAGTTGGTCCGTAGAATTTTTTGCTGGAATTTTCGGGGCGCCAGTATTTTTCAAGCTGCTTGTCGGCAATAACAATAGGCGCATCGTTCATTATTGTGGCTGCGGTGAGTCCGTTCTCTAGTGCTGCAGTATATATAAAAGGTTTAAAGTTTGAGCCTGGTTGGCGCTTGGCTTGAATTGCACGGTTAAAATTGCTGTGATTAAAATTAAACCCGCCAACAATGGATCTTATTGCGCCATTGTCGGGAGTGAGGGATACGAGAGAGGCTTGTGCTGCGGGTATTTGAGATAGGTGTGGTTTGTTGTCCTTGTCTCTCCTTATGCGTATGACGTCTCCGATTTGCATGATGTCTGCAGTCGTTTTCGGGCTGGGACCGCGTTTGTTTTCGGTTATGTATGGTCTGGCCCTGGATAAGCCATTCTCCCAGGGAATGATTTCATATATTCCGCTTTTCGTCAGTACGGTAATGCTTTTTTCTTCTGTGGAAATCACTGCGGCTACCGAAAGCCCTGAGTAATCAGGTATTGCTGACAGGGCTTTTGCCCAGCTAGTATAGTCTCTTGGCATGGCTGGAGGGAGTGCAGCGCTATCTTCTTCTGGGGTTGGCGTAAGGGCTATTTCTGGCGCATCTAGGAGGTCAAGTTGCTGTTCTGGGCCTCTGTAACCATGCCTTTGGTCGTATTGAAGTAGGCCTGAAACGATGGCCTTGTTAGCTCTGTTTTGGAGCTTGCTGTCGATTGTGGTGGTGATTCTATAGCCTTGGGAGTAAGCACCTGTTCCAAACAGTTTTATGGCTTTTTTACGTGCCATTTCGGAGGCGTAGGGCGCGCTAAGCTCGAGTTTGTTACCGTGGTAGCGTGCTGTTACGGGTTGTGAGGACGCTTCGTTAAATCGTTCTTGGTTGATGTGCCCAAGTTTCAGCATGCGGCTGAGCACATAGTTTCGTCGGGCTCGTGCTTTGTTTGGGTTTGCAATAGGGTTTTGTGTCGAAGGGCCTTTAAATACGCCAACGAGCATGGCGTGTTGGGCTAAGCTTAGATCTCCGATGGTTTTGCCGTAGTAGACTTCGGCAGCAGCTTCAATACCGTAGGCGCGCTTTCCGAGAAACATCATGTTGACGTAGAGTTCGAGAATTTCTTCTTTGTTGAGTTCTTTTTCGATTCTTAATGCGAGCAATATTTCGTTAAATTTACGTGAAAATGTTCGTTTAAGGGAAAGGAATACGTGACGGGTTAATTGCATGGTGAGGGTGCTGCCACCTGAAGCTCTTCGTCCTGTGGCTACAAGGTGAGTGACTGCCCGTAATAGCCCTTTTACTGATACGCCATTGTGCGAATAAAAATCATCGTCTTCAGCCGATATGAGTGCGTTTATAAAATCTGTAGGAATGTCTTCGTATTTGATTGGGTAGCGGCGGCGTTCGCCGAATTCACCAATAAGTTTATGGTCTGCGGTGTATATTCTTAGTGGTGTTTCGAGTCGAATCTCTCGAATTGACTCAACTGGGGGTAATTTGGGGCTCAAATAGAGGTAAAATCCCGCCATAATCATCGCGGTTCCGCCAGAACCGAGAAGCGATAGCCATAAAATGGTGATCAAAAAAGAATTTTTTAGTTTCATTTGATATATAGCTTAAGAATAGAGAGTCGATTTCTAATGGAAATTGCAATTATAAGATCTTTTTCACACTTTACATATGTGTGCATGTGTTGCAGGTTACACTTAAAGTGCTATAACATAAAGATAAGCTAAGTGACGGAAATAGATAGAAAAATGGGTTTCCTAGATATTTTTAATAAAAAACAAAAACCACTACTTGGGTTGGACATTAGTTCTACCTCTGTCAAAATGTTGGAAATCAGTCGACAGGGGGACAGTTACCGGGTCGAAAACTATGCGGTTAAGCCTTTGCCTGCAAATGCAGTTGTTGAAAAAAACATTAATGACCCTGAGGTTGTTGCTCAGGTGGTCAAAGCTGTGGTGCAGAGCTGTCGGACGAAAGTGAAAGATGCTGCTGTGGCTGTGGCCGGTTCTTCCGTGATTACCAAGTTAATTGAAATGCCTGGGGATCTTGGCGATGAGGCTATGGAGATGCAGATCTCTCTTGAGGCTGATCAATATATCCCTTACCCGCTCGAAGAGGTCGCAATCGACTTCGATATTCAGGGTGTTTCAGAAAAAAATCCAGAGCAGGTGGAGGTGTTGCTAGCTGCTTGTCGACGTGAGAACGTTGACTCTCGAGCCAGTATTTTAGAAATGGCAGATCTCAACCCTAAAGTCGTCGATGTTGAAGCCTATACATTGGAGAGGGCCTTTGCTCTTGTTCAGGAGCAGTTTGAGGATCAAGAAGAGCAAATTGTCGCAGTTTTAGATATCGGCGCAACAATGACAACCCTTAGTGTATTAATTGACGGTAAAACAATTTACACCCGAGAGCAGCTTTTCGGTGGAAAGCAATTGACTGAAGAAATTCAGCGCCGTTATGGCTTATCCGCTGATGAGGCTGGTCTAGCTAAAAAGCAGGGCGGTTTACCTGATGACTATGAGCCGGAAGTGTTAGAGCCTTTTAAAGACGCTGTTGTTCAGCAGGTAACTAGGTCCTTGCAGTTTTTCTTTTCATCCAGTCAGTATAATGATGTTGACCATATTGTTCTTGCTGGGGGGGTCGCCTCTCTCGAGGGGCTGGCAAGTCTGATTGAGGAAAAGTTGGGAACCTCTGTGACCGTTGCGAACCCTTTTGCCAATATGTCGATTTCGTCTCGTGTAAATTCAGCGATGCTAACTAATGATGCACCTTCTTTGATGATTGCGACAGGTTTAGCTTTGAGGGGTTTTCAATAATGGCACAAATAAATCTCTTACCTTGGCGGGAGGAAATGCGTCAAGAGAAGAAAAAGGAATTTCTTACTCAGCTCGGCGGCGTGTGTATTGTGACAGCCTTGATTGCTATGGTGTGGGTTCGTTCTGTAGATGGGGCGATAACGGAACAAAAAGCGCGGAATAATATTTTAGACTCTGAAATTAAATTGTTGCAGAGCCAGGTTGAAGAAATTAAAACGCTAAAAAAAGAACGTAAAGCCCTGCTTGATCGAATGCAAGTCATTCAAGACCTTGAGGGGCGCCGGGCTATTATCGTCCATTATTTTGATGAGTTTGCTAAAGCTATGCCTAATGGCGTGTTTTTAGTTGCTTTATCTAGAAGCGGTGAGAAGTTTGTTGTGGAGGGTATCAGTGACTCAAACAATAGGATTTCTGAATTTATGCGCCAGCTAGAGGACTCTGATTGGTTTACGGATACGAGTATAGTTTCTATTTCGGCTGATCCTGGTTCGGGTCCACAAGCACAAAAATTTTCTTTGCGTTTAACTGCAACCATACCAGGTGAAGAGGACGGGACGGATGGCTGATCTGAATAAATATATTGAGCAGATCCAGGAGTTCGATTTCAATAACATTGATTGGGATCGCATTGGGGTCTGGCCTATACCTGTAAAGGTGTTACTTTGCGTTGTTGCGTCAATCGCTATCTTATTCGCCAGCCATTTTTTTATCGTTAACGATAAAGCGAGCGAACTCAATAGGGTAAAAACTAAAGAAGGTGAATTGAAACAGTCATTTGAAACGAAAGCCTACGAGGCGGCTAATCTCGATCGATACCGTAAGCAAATGCAAGAGATGTCAGGAACGCTTAATGCGTTGGTGTCGAGATTGCCAAGCAGTATTGAGATGCCGGGCTTGCTCGATGACCTTGAAGATAAGGCAATCGAATCCCGCTTGGAGATTGAAGCAATAAATCCTCAAAATGAAGTGCCTACTGACTTCCATATTGAATTGCCGTTAAAGATTAGTGTTGCCGGTGGTTATCACGAGTTTGGAGCTTTTGTTAGTGGGATCGCGGGTATGCCTCGGATAGTAACTTTGCATGATTTTTCAATAAAGAGAGAGAGCAAAGAGAATAGCGGGCTGAAGATGGATATTTTAGCTAAAACCTATCGATATAAGCCCCAGGAGTAGAGTGTGGCTAGAATACTAAAGTTTTATTTTGTGATTTTTGCTCTAGCTAGTTTTCTTGTCGGGTGCAGTAGTGGTGGAGAGCATCAAGATTTGCGCTTGTATATTCAGGATACGAAAACTAGACCGTCAGGAAATATCGAAGCGCTACCGTCTTTTAAACCGTATGAGGCATTTGCTTACAGCGCTGCGGCTCAACGCAGCCCTTTTGATCGTCCTTTAGAGGTTAAGAGGCGAATCATTTCAGCGTCCAATTCAAATGTAAAACCTGACTTTAATCGGACGCGTGAATTTCTCGAAAGCTTCGATTTGGGAGCTATTAAAATGGTGGGGAATTTGAAAAAAAGTGGCGTGCTGTGGGCTTTGCTATCTGACCCTTCAGGTACCATTCATTGGGTTAAGACCGGAAATTTTCTAGGCAAAAACCACGGCCGAATTATTGAAACTGTCGAAAATAAAATCGAATTAATTGAAATCGTATCTGATGGTCTCGATGGCTGGGTTGAGCGGCCTCGAGTAATCGCGTTATCCGAAGAGTAGGAATAATAAGAATGTTTAGGCTACAAGCAAAAATATTAGGTGTCATTGGGTTATGTCTGTGTGCATTAGTTTCGAATGCCGCTACGCTCTCGGATATAAAATTCGCCGAATTACCCGGTGAGCGGGCGGAGTTAAGGTTAAAGTTTGATACGCCTCCAGGGGCTCCTACCGGCTACTCCATAGAGCAGCCAGCGAGGATTGTTTTAGATTTTGATGATATTTCTAATGCTTTGGAGCAAAAGAAATTTGTTATGAACGTGGGTGTCGTTACTAGCGCCATGGTCTTGGAGGGCGGCGGGCGCACGCGCCTTATTGTTAATCTGGATAACTCTGTTCCATATCGTTCGTATCTGGAGGGGAGTGAATATGTGGTGGAAATTGGAGTCGAGCCTGACGATGCCAGCCCAACATTCGTTTCCTCTGAAAGTGCATCCGAGGTTGATGTTGAAAGCTCCGGCGCTTCTGCGCAGGGAAGAAAAGATAGTGTTTCAGGCGTCAAAAATATTGATTTCAGGCGTGGAGAGGTTGGCGAAGGAAAAGTGATTATTTCTTTAACTGACCCCTCTATTAAGATAGATGTCGAGCAGGTTTCGAATGGCATTGAAGTTCGGTTTTTGGGTGCGGATTTACCTGAAAAGTTAAGGCGAAAGCTTGATGTGCTCGACTTTGCGACTCCGGTAAAAATGATTTCTTCTAGTCAAAACTCAGATGGGGTCAGTATAGCCATCGAGACGACAGGTGAGTACGACTACTTAGCGTATCAAGCTGACACAGAGTATGTTATCAATATCAAACCTCTTACTAGTAAAGAGATTGAAGACAAAAAAAATCAATTTACTTATATTGGCGACCGCCTTTCTCTTAACTTTCAAAATATTCCCGTTAGAAATGTACTTCAGCTGATCGCAGATTTTACCAACTTAAATCTTGTTGCGAGTGATACGGTTACGGGTAGTATTACCTTGCGTCTTGATAACGTCCCGTGGGACCAGGCTTTGGATATCGTTTTAAAAACGAAAGGTTTAGATCAGAGGCAGATTGGGAATGTTCTTATGGTCGCTCCGGCTGCTGAAATTGCAGAAAGAGAGCGGCAGGAAATCGAAACAAAAAAACAACTGCAAGAATTGGCTCCGTTAAGGACTGAATATATTCGTGTTCGTTATGCAAATGCGGGAGAGCTTTTTTCGTTATTTTTAGGTGGGGATGGAGGGGATGAAGGGGCTGATGGAGGAAGTAATGGCGCGAGTTCAACTGGCAGTCTTCTTTCTGTCAGGGGACAGGCTATTGTTGATGAGCGAACGAACTCTATAATTTTGACTGATACAGAAGAAAAAATTGAGGATTTTAAAAAACTAATTGACAAAATTGACGTCCCTATTCGACAGGTAATGATCGAGGCGCGAATAGTTATAGCGAATTCAGATTTCAAGAAGGAGTTGGGGACAAGAATTGCTGGGGCCGCGGTTGAATCATCTAATGACGGCGCTAAGCTGTATTCATCAACAGGAAGTCTTGACGGTATATATAATGGCGGCAATACCCCTCAAGATTTTTTTGCTGGCAACGGGACTCTTGAGCAAAATCAAGCCACTTTGGTAGATCTAGGTGTATTTAATCGAGCAGGCTCAGTTGCTTTCGATATCATTACGTCGAACTTTTTATTGGGGTTGGAGCTGTCCGCAATGCAGCAAGCTGGATTTGCCGAAATCGTATCTCAGCCTAAGGTCATTACTGGGGATAAGCAGATGGCCTCTATTGAGTCGGGAACTGAAATACCTTACCAAGAAGAGTCTGCAAGTGGTGGTACGACAACGGCTTTTAAAGATGCGGTGTTAAAATTGGAGGTTACACCTCAGATCACACCGGATAACCGGGTGATTATGGATCTCAATATTACTCAAGATTCGATTAGTGGTATCGATCAGGCAAGTGGTATTCCTATTTTGGATATTACTCAATTGGAGACGCAAGTGCTTGTAGCTGATGGTGAAACTATTGTTCTTGGAGGTATCTATCAAACAGAGTCAACGAACTCACAGACTAAAATACCTTTGTTAGGCGATATTCCATTTTTGGGTCGTTTATTTAGAAATGACTTAAAAACCGAGGAAAAAAGAGAACTTTTGATTTTTATTACCCCTCGTATTATGTCCTCGAGCTTCGTCGAATAGCTGGTGAGTGTACTGTCGCAAAATATAGTTTTGGTTGGGCCAATGGGGGCGGGAAAGTCCACGATTGGCCGACAGCTTTCTTCTATGTTGGGATTTGAGTTTTTTGATACCGACAGCATTATCGAAAGCCGGTCTGGTGCAGACATACCTTGGATTTTTGATGTTGAAGGGGAGGAAGGTTTTCGAGATAGGGAGACAGCTGTTCTTGCCGACCTTTTGAGCTGTAAAGGTACAGTACTCGCGACGGGCGGTGGAATAGTTTTGCGAGAGCAAAACCGCTCTTTGCTATCTCGCATTGGTACAGTTTTTTATCTTAGCGCCAGTATCGAACAGCTAATTAAGCGAACAAAAAAAGATAAGAAACGACCGCTCCTGCAAGTATCGGACCCCGAAAAAAAAATTAGAGAATTAGTCGAGTTAAGGGATCCCATCTACCGAGAAGTTGCTGATGAAGTTATAGTGACGGACGGGTGCAGTGCTAAAGGCATTGTTCAGAGAATTTCAGAAATTATAAACGTTAACTAATCGTATGACCGAATTGTGTGTGGAGCTGGGTGATCGCAGCTATCCAATATATATTAATGTCGATATTCTCGACGATGCTGAAAAGTTCAGACCTTTTGTTGCGGGAAGTCAGGTTTTACTGGTAACAAATACCGTTGTAGACCCCCTGTATTCTGAGCGTCTAGAGAAAAGTCTGTCATTTGCAGAAACCCTGACCAAGGTTGTTCTACCGGATGGTGAGTCGTACAAAAATTTAGAGACCCTTAATACTATTTTTGATGCCCTGCTAAGCGCTGGGCACAATAGAAGAACGACATTGATTGCCTTGGGTGGTGGTGTAGTCGGGGACATGGTTGGGTTTGCTGCTGCGAGTTATCAGCGCGGCGTTAGCTTTATTCAAGTGCCGACGACTCTGCTAGCTCAGGTTGACTCTTCTGTGGGTGGGAAGACAGCTGTTAATCACGCTTTAGGTAAGAATATGATTGGGGCTTTTCATCAGCCCCAATGCGTAGTCATTGATACTGGGCTTTTAGCCTCTTTGCCTGCGCGAGAATTGTCAGCGGGTTTGGCGGAGGTAATCAAGTATGGATTGATTGCCGATTTTGACTTCTTTGTATGGCTTGAGGGCAATATTGATAAGCTAATGGCGAGAGATGCTGATGCCCTCTCTTACGCAATTGAACGGTCATGCCAACTTAAAGCCGATGTTGTCGCTCAAGATGAAAGAGAGGGAGGTATTCGAGCAATTTTGAATTTAGGTCACACTTTTGGCCACGCTATAGAATCTCATCTTGGTTACGGTAAATGGTTGCATGGCGAAGCTGTTGGTGCGGGCATGGTTATGGCTTGCCGGATGTCGTCTAAACTGGGTTGGCTTGACGGAAGTGTGGTTGACCGGGCCGTTGATTTGATTCGTGCTGCTGGCCTTCCTATTGATCCTCCTGCAGAAATGAGCCCTGATACGTTCCTTAAGTATATGTCTGTCGATAAAAAAGTATTGGATAAGACCCTGCGTTTGGTTTTATTGACGGCTTGTGGAAGTGCAATCGTCACTAGCGACTTTTCTGAATCTATATTGCAAGAAACCTTGCTGGGCGTCTGATAGACTTACACAACTTTTTCTTTTTTGCTATCTAGCCAGAATTCGAGGTGGTTATGTCCACATCGTGTCACGAAATAGAAGATCAGTATTTTTATACGCCATCTTTAAAAGGGCTGGTTCAGCAGTTGACGCACCTTGCGTTTTTTGGCGAAGGTATGTCTGTTGTGACGGGAGCTTCGGATAGCGGCAAGTCGTCTCTTGCTCTGGAACTCGAAAAGCACTTAGATCAGGCTCATGAAGTTGTTTCATTGGTGCTGGATGCTGACTTAGAGCTCGGCGAGTGTGTCGAACGATTGTCCGATGCCTTGGGTTTGGTTCGCTCCGAATCTCTTAGTGTTGGTGAGATGCTGACCGAGCTTCGGCATTTTGTTCAATCCCTTTCTCAAGATAAAAAGCTTGTTGTCTTACTAATTGATGAGGCCCACCATCTAGATGATCAGGCGGTTGGAGCTTTAGTTAGTCTACTTCAGGGCGGTACAGACTCTCAGGCTGGTTTGCATCTGATACTCTTGTCTGAGTCCGGCTTGGGGCGGCGTATAGATGCCTTGCAAATTTTAGATGTCCCCGTCTATAAATTTGATATTCCGAATTTTTCACCATCTGAGCTCTCTAATTTTTTATCGAGAGATTCGCGATTACAGTCTTCTTTAAACTCTTCTTTGGTACAAAAACTTTGGGCTAATTCGCAAGGTTTGCCTGGCCTGGCTCTTAAACTTGTTGATGGTGGCTCGGGTGTGAATGCTGGAGGAGGTTCCAGAAAGCTGTTTTCATCAGGTATACCTTTTGGCCATATTGCGGCAATTCTTTTATTGGCTCTTATTCTTATATGGTCGTTAGTGATTAGAGATACAGTTGAGGCTGAAGATTCTCCGATAGTTGATTCAACTCCTGCCTCTGTAAAAACTGAAAATGAAGATAGTTCATTAGATGGTGCTGGCGAGGAGGAGGCTGAAGATGATTTTTATGATGAGGCTGATGAGTATGTCGATGAGCCTTCCCTAGAGCGTGAGGTAGTTTCTGCAGGTGAAGCGGAGACGGTTGAGCTCGAGAGCTCTATTGGGGTGGGGTACGAGCCACCTGTTGAGCTTGCTCAGGATCGAAATGTTGTTGTAGCGGCCCCTGCAAGACCTTCAATAGCAGCGTCAGAAATTACGGCGTCTCCATTGGTCGTGGCGGATATCGAAGCGATGGATCCACCTAGTGAGAGCGTTTTTGAGCTGGAAGCTCCTCGGTTGGTGGTGACTGAGTCGGAAGTATCTAATACCTCTGTTTGGACTGAGCAGGAGGTATTTCTCATGGCGCAAAACCCTGGTTTTTATACTTTGCAAGTTGTTGCGACGAGTAAAAAATCCTCTCTAGAGGCTTACATCTCGAGGCAGCCGAACAAGGGTACATTGTATATGTACCGAGGTAAGCGGGAAGGTAAAAGCTGGTATGTGGTAGTGCAAGGCGTCTATTCTTCTCGTGATTCTGCCTTGAAAGGCCGTTATTCCTTGCCAAAAGAACAGGCAAAGGCGGGTCCCTGGCCAAGGATACTTTCTTCTATTCAAGAGGAAATCGAAGCATTTAGACGAAATTAGCGTCTAAATCACCGAAATATCGTTCATATGCTAGTGCACAAAAATGCTGGTCTTGCTATTACAGAGTCCAGCGGGTAATATTCTGCGCCCATTTACACAAAGGCCCCAATTTTAGGGGTTTTTTTGCCTCAGCAGCGCCATTATGGAAGCGCCAATTTGTAAGTGTTCCATCTCATTGAGATCGGCCTGCCTGAGCATTTTACGTTTTTTTGACTGAGTGAAAACGCCTATGAGCAAAGGTCTCTACCGGGTAGACGAATTTAAAGATAACTGCGGTTTTGGTTTGGTAGCCCATTTAAAAGGGTCTACTAGCCACAAGTTATTGAAAACCGCTATCGAAGCATTAACGTGTATGACTCACCGCGGCGGTATTGCCGCGGATGGGAAAACAGGTGATGGCTGTGGTCTGCTTATCCAGAAGCCTGATAGTTTTTTCCGTCAGGTATCTCAAGATGAACTTGGTTTTGCGCTAAGCGATCATTACGGTATTGGCGCGTTGATGCTAAGCCAGAATCAAAAACTGGCGAATCAATCCAAGCAAGTTATTACTGAAGAGCTGGAAAAAGAAGGCCTTACTAATATCGCTTGGCGAGTAGTGCCCACCAATTCCGATTGTCTTGGGCCTATTGCCCTTGATTCAGTGCCGCAGATGTTTCACCTTCTTATTAACTCGGATGGTCTCGACGCACAGCAGTTAGATGCAAGGTTATTTTACGCGCGTCGTCGTACCGAATTACGTTTAGAAAAAGATGAAGATTTTTATATCGCCAGCTTCAGCTGCAAGGTGCTGTCCTTTAAAGGCTTAATGATGCCGGTGGATTTGCCTTCGTTTTATACCGATTTGGCTAATCCAAAACTCGAAACAGCGATTTGTGTTTTCCATCAGCGTTTTTCTACCAATACATTGCCTAAGTGGCCTCTGGCTCAGCCATTCCGCTTAGTCGCTCATAACGGTGAGATTAATACCATTACTGGTAACCGCAATTGGTCGGCTGCTCGTACACCTAAATTTCAAAGTGACCTGTTACCGAATCTAGACACAATTGAACCTCTCGTTAATCGCGTGGGTTCTGATTCTTCAAGCCTTGATAACATGCTTGAATTATTGCTTGTCGGTGGCATGGATCTATATCGCGCTGCACGTATGTTGGTTCCGCCCGCTTGGCAGAATGTTGAGCAAATGGATGAAGACCTTAAAGCCTTTTATGAATACAGTTCTATGCATATTGAGCCGTGGGATGGTCCTGCTGGTTTAGTGCTTACAGATGGTCGTTATGCGGTTTGTACTTTAGACCGTAACGGTTTACGCCCTTCTCGATGGGTGATAACCAAAGATGATTTTATTACTGTAGCGTCAGAAGTCGGTGTATACGATTATGCTCCGGAAGATGTGGTTGCTAAAGGCCGTCTTGGGCCTGGTGAAATTTTATCGGTGGATACACAAACCGGTACATTGCTGAACACCAAAGATATCGACCTGTTATTAAAAAGCGGTCAGCCTTATCAAAAGTGGTTGCAACAAAATGCTGTCAGAATTGAAGAGACCTTAGCTAAAGATTCTCCTGAAAACGGAATGTTGCCAGATGAAGTTGAAACGGCGATGAAGTTGTTTCAAGTTTCCTCTGAAGAATGCGACCAAGTTATTCGGCCCTTGGGTGAAAGCGGTCAAGAAGCCGTTGGCTCGATGGGTGACGATACGCCAATGGCTGTGTTGTCTAGAAAGCAGCGTCCGTTGTACGACTATTTTCGTCAACAGTTTGCTCAGGTAACCAACCCGCCAATTGACCCTTTACGCGAAGCTATCGTAATGTCGCTTGAGACATGTATGGGCCGCGAACTTTCGGTTTTTGACCAGTCTGAGGCTCACGCTAAGCGCATTATCTTGGCCAGCCCGGTTCTTTCTCCGGTTAAGTTCCGCTCACTTCTCGCTTTAGATAATGCGGATTATCCAACGCAATCCTTTGATCTAGCTTACGACTCTGAGTCTACTGACCTTAGGGCCGCGATTGAAACACTGCTGGATCGCGTTATTGAAGCCGTGCGTTCGGGTTGCACAATTATTGTATTGAGTGATGCCAAGACTCGTAAAGGTCAACTGATTATCCACGCGTTATTAGCGACTGGAGCAGTTCATCATCGCTTGATTGAAGTGGGTCTTCGTTGTGATGCCAATATCGTTGTTGAAACGGGCTCGGCTAGAGACTCTCATCAAGTTGCGACTTTAATCGGTTATGGCGCAACAGCGGTATATCCTTATTTAAGTTATTACCTGATTAATCGATTGATTGAATCGGATGAATTGCTTCTCGATTACAGCGATGCCTATAAAAACTATCAAAAAGGTTTAGATAAAGGTTTGCTAAAAATCTTATCTAAAATGGGTATTTCTACGGTAGCGTCATACCGTGGTGCTCAGCTTTTCGAAGCCATTGGGCTTTGTGATGATGTTATTGGTTTATCTTTTAAAGAAACCGTCAGCCGAATTCAGGGCGCTACATTCGAGCATCTAGAGAATGACCAGAAGCAGCTCGCTAAATTAGCGTGGAATCCTAGAAAAGAGATTTCTCCAGGCGGCATACTTAAGTATGTGCACGGCCAGGAATATCACGCGTATAACCCTGACGTCATTCAAACACTGCAAAAAGCAGTGCAAAGCGGTGATTACAGTGCGTGGCGAGATTATGCTGCGTTGGTCAATGAGCGCCCTGTTGCGACCCTTCGTGATTTACTAAAATTAAAAGACAATGTCAAAGCCATTCCACTTGATGATGTAGAACCGATGGAAGACATTGTGCTCCGTTTTGACTCGGCAGGCATGTCATTGGGCGCGTTGAGCCCTGAGGCTCATGAAGCATTGGCTGAAGCCATGAATAGTTTGGGCGGTCGCTCAAACAGTGGTGAAGGTGGTGAAGATCCTAAGCGCTTTAATTCACCTAAAGTTTCCAAAATCAAGCAGATTGCCTCTGGTCGTTTTGGTGTAACGCCACATTATTTGGTGAATGCTGAAGTACTACAAATTAAAGTCGCTCAAGGTGCTAAGCCTGGAGAGGGTGGACAATTACCGGGTGGTAAAGTTAACGCGTTGATTGCGGAATTACGTTACGCGGTTCCTGGAGTAACATTGATTTCTCCGCCTCCCCATCATGATATTTATTCTATCGAAGATTTAGCTCAGCTCATCTACGATTTAAAACAAGTCAATCCAAGTGCTCTCATTTCAGTGAAGTTGGTTTCACGTCCTGGTGTGGGAACCATCGCTGCGGGTGTGGCGAAGGCTTACGCTGACTTGATTACGATTTCTGGCTACGACGGTGGTACAGCTGCAAGCCCGCTTACTTCTATTCGTTATGCGGGTTCGCCTTGGGAATTAGGTCTAGCGGAAACGCATCAAACGCTACGGGCAAATGACCTTCGAGGCCGAGTTCGCGTGCAAGCGGATGGAGGTTTGAAAACTGGCTTAGATGTTATCAAGGCAGCAATACTCGGAGCAGAAAGTTTTGGCTTCGGTACCGCGCCAATGGTTGCTCTAGGTTGTAAGTATTTACGTATTTGTCACCTCAACAACTGTGCAACGGGTGTTGCTACTCAGCAAGAGAAATTGCGAGATCAGCATTATATTGGCACTGTTGAGATGGTTAAAAACTTCTTTATATTTGTTGCTGAAGAAACTCGCGAGTGGATGGCGAAATTGGGCGTTTCTCAATTAAGTGATCTGATTGGCCGTGTTGATTTGTTAGAAATTATTGACGGGTCAACCGAACAGCAAAACGGTTTGGACCTTGAGCCTATTATTCATACTGATGACTTTCTTGAAACGAAACCTCAGCATTGTCAGGTAGCAAAAAATGAACCATTTGATAAAGGCTTAGTCGCTGAAGAAATGGTAGCAAAAGTGTTGCCAGCGATAGATGCGAAAACGGGCGGCGAATTTGAGTTTGACGTCACTAACTGTGACCGTTCTATTGGCGCGCGTATAAGCGGTGAAATTGCCAAACGTTATGGTAACCAGGGTATGGCTGATAAGCCGCTTATACTCAAGTTGCGTGGTGTTGCAGGGCAAAGTTTGGGTGTCTGGAATGCCGGTGGTTTGCATCTCTACCTTGATGGCGATGCTAACGATTACGTGGGTAAAGGAATGGCTGGAGGTAAAATTGTTATTCGTCCTCCGCAAGGCTCCACCTATGCTTCCAATACAACCAGTATTATTGGTAACACCTGTCTATACGGCGCGACGGGAGGAAAACTATTCGCTGCAGGAACAGCAGGTGAGCGCTTTGGTGTTCGAAACTCTGGCGCTCATGTTGTTGTAGAAGGCGCAGGCGATCACTGCTGTGAATATATGACCGGCGGCATAGTGACTGTTCTCGGTAATACCGGATTGAACTTCGGTGCTGGTATGACCGGTGGTTTTGCTTATGTATTAGATGAAGACAATACCTTCGTCGACAAATACAATCATGAGCTGGTTGAAATTTATCGCATCAATATTGAAACGCTGGAAGCGCATCGAAATCATCTTCGTAGCGTTATTGAAGAATACGTGTCAGAGACAGAAAGTGCGTGGGGCAAAACCCTGCTGGATCAATTTGATGATTATGTTGGCAAATTTTGGTTGGTAAGACCTAAGGCCTCTAATTTGAATACGCTATTAGATAGCGTACAGAAACGTGGCGAGTAGGAGTAATTATGACTGAACGATTAAAGAATGACTTTCAGTTTCTCGATGTTGGCCGTGTAGATCCAACAAAGAAAGACATTGATACACGTAAAGCTGAGTTTGTTGAAATATACCAACCTTTTTCTCAAGAAGAAGCCGCGAGTCAGTCGCATCGCTGCTTAGAATGCGGTAACCCTTACTGTGAGTGGAAATGCCCTGTTCACAACTATATTCCAAACTGGCTCAAGCTTGTTTCGGAAGGCAACATTATGGAGGCTGTGGAGTTGTGTCATCGTACAAACTCGCTTCCAGAAGTATGTGGCCGTGTATGTCCGCAGGACCGCTTGTGTGAGGGATCTTGCACCCTTAATGACGGTTTTGGTGCGGTAACAATCGGCAATGCTGAAAAGTATATTACTGAAACCGCTTTTGCTATGGGCTGGAAGCCAGACATGTCAAAAGTCGTGGCTACAGGTAAACGCGTTGCGATTATTGGTGCTGGTCCTGCAGGTTTAGCCTGTGCGGATGTGCTTGTACGCAACGGCGTTAAACCGGTAGTCTTTGATAAATACCCAGAAATAGGCGGTTTGTTAACGTTTGGTATCCCTGAATTTAAATTGGAAAAGCAGGTGATGACACGTCGTCGTGAAGTGTTCACTGAAATGGGAATGGAATTCCAGCTGAATACTGAAATTGGCAAAGATATTTCGATGGAAACTTTGCTGAAAGATTATGATGCTGTCTTTATGGGTATGGGCACTTACACCTACATGAAAGGTGGGTTCCCTGGTGAAGATCTTAACGGCGTGCACGATGCGCTTCCGTTTTTGATTTCCAGCGTTAATCGGAACCTTGGTTTTGAAAAAAGCCCTGAAGATTTCATCGGAGTCGAAGGCAAGCGTGTTGTTGTCCTAGGCGGCGGCGATACGGCAATGGATTGTAACCGGACGTCCATTCGTCAGGGGGCTGAGTCTGTATCTTGTGCTTATCGTCGAGATGAAGCCAATATGCCGGGATCTCGTCGTGAAGTACAAAATGCTAAAGAAGAAGGCGTAGAATTTTTATATAACCGCCAGCCAGTAGAAATTGTCGGTGATCAAACGGTTGAAGGTGTAAAAGTTGTTTCAACTCGCATGGGTGAGCCAGATGAAAATGGTCGAAGCCGCCCAGAAGTGATTGAAGGCAGTGAAGAAATTTTACCCGCTGACATTGTTCTGATTGCTTTCGGTTTTCGCCCAAGCCCAGAACCTTGGTTTCAAGATCATAATATTAAGACTGCAGACTGGGGTGTCGTGATTGCTGCGGAAGAGCAAGAATACAAATTTCAAACGACCAACTCTAAAGTATTTGCGGGTGGTGATATGGTACGCGGCTCTGATCTTGTTGTTACAGCAATCTGGGAAGGGCGAGAAGCTGCTGAAGGTATTCTTGATTATTTAGAAGTCTAAACTGACGTCTGATATGACGTCCAATTTACTGTTTAGGGCGATCTCTTGTCTGAATTAAAAAACGATATATTTCTACGTGCGCTGATGCGCCAACCCACTGAGCGCACTCCGGTATGGATGATGCGCCAAGCGGGTCGTTACCTCCCTGAATATAGGCAAGTCCGCGCAAAGGCTGGCGACTTTATGTCGCTCTGTAAAAATGCAGAGTTAGCATGTGAAGTCACTCTACAGCCTCTTGAGCGCTATCCTCTGGATGCGGCCATCCTATTTTCTGACATTCTGACGATTCCTGATGCGATGGGTTTGGGTTTGTATTTTGAAACGGGTGAAGGTCCTCGTTTTAAAAAGACGATTCGGACCAAAGAAGACATCGAATCTTTGCCCGTAACAAACGCAGAAAAAGATCTGGGCTATGTTCTCAACGCCGTCAAAACAATTCGAAAAGAGCTTAATGGTCGTGTGCCGCTAATCGGGTTTTCGGGTAGCCCTTGGACTTTGGCAACCTACATGGTTGAAGGCGGCTCTAGTAAAGACTTTCGTCGTACCAAAGCACTAATTTATGATCAGCCTGAATTGGCGCGATTGCTTTTGGATAAAATAGCCGATTCGGTAACGGATTATCTGAATGCTCAGATTCGCGCGGGTGCTCAGGCTGTACAAATTTTTGATTCTTGGGGCGGTGCACTGTCTCATGATGCCTATCGAGAGTTTTCGTTGGCTCCCATGAATAAAATTGTTCAGGGTTTAATTCGGGAGCATGACGGTCGAAAAGTCCCTGTCATTCTATTTACCAAAGGTGGTGGTCAATGGCTCGAGCCGATGGTTGATACCGGGGTAGATTGTTTAGGCTTAGATTGGACCACGGATATTGGTGTTGCTCGTGACCGTGTAGGTAATGCGGTTAGCTTACAGGGCAATATGGACCCTGCGGTTTTATATGCAAGCCCCGCACGTATTAAACACGAAGTAGGCGAGATACTTAAACGATATGGGCATGGTTCTGGCCATATCTTCAATTTAGGGCATGGAATTACGCCTGAAGTTGATCCGGCTAATGCCGGCGCTTTTTTCGACGCGGTACACGAGTTGTCGCCGAAATATCACACAGAGTAGATTTATATTCTTTTCTGTTATAACAATGAAGGGAGATTTGTTGCCTGGTCAACAAATCGTCGCATCTCGTCGCTGCGCATAGTTACAGGGCTAAGAACACCGGTTATAATTAAATATTAATAATCGGCGTTGTTTTAGGCGCCAAGAGGAAGTAGTCGTTGGGGATTAAACAGGTAAAAGTTGCGGTAAGCGAAATTACGGTCGGAATGTATGTTTCCGGCCTTGATCGTCCGTGGACGCAAACACCGTTCCCTCTGCAAGGATTTTATGTTCGTGATCTAGATGAGATACGCGAGCTTAAAGTGCACTGTAATCATGTCTATATTGATGTGGTTAAAGGCTCTTCTCCAGTCAAAACAAACCTCAAAAAGCTCAGTGCCCGTGTACCTAAGGATCGTCGCAAGCAAGAGCGTGCTGATCGGCGTGCGCGAGTCCACGACGTCGCTCCGTTACAGATTCGTCGAAATGCTTACACCGTGGCCCAGCCATTGGAGCAAGAGATAGGTCGGGCTAAGCAGCTTCATCAGCAAGTATATAGCGCCGTTAGCGATGTTATGGAGCAGGTTGAGCGTGACCACAACAATATCCCCATAGCCGAAACGAAACGCGTCGCCAGTAGCATGGTGGATAGCGTGTTAAGAAGCCCTGATGCATTTACCTGGTTAAGCCGTGTTCGTGATAAGGATGAATACTCGTATAGCCACTCCGTAAGATCCGCTGTTTGGGCGATACTGTTTGGTCGCCATATCGGCATGCCTAAAAATGAACTCGATATTTTGGCGATGGGTGTTTTATTGAAGGACATCGGCAAAACTCGACTTCCTGAGCATATTATTTATAAATCTGATCGCAACGCTACAGAGCAGCAGGCCTATGAAAAATTTATAGATTATGGCGTCGATATACTACGAAAAATTCCAGATGTTAAACCTCGCGTGACTTCCGTTGTTAAGACACATTGCGAGCGTGTCAATGGAAGTGGTTTTCCCAGTCATTTACGTGGCGACAAGGTACCGCTTCTTGGAAAAATAGCAGGAATGGTGACGTTTTATGATGAGACAACCAACCCTCGTGGGCAAGATATACCACTGTCTCCATCTAAAGCTGTAGCAAAACTATATGAACAACGGGGTATTGAATTTCAAGAAGAGTTAGTTATTGAGTTTATTCGAGCGATTGGTTTATATCCAACGGGTACTCTTGTAGAGCTTTCTACTGGAGAAGTTGCGGTCGTTGTTGAACAGAATTTTGAACGGCGTTTAAAACCTATCATCATGGTGGTGACTGACGCGGTTAAACAGCCGATCTACGAGTCGTTTATTATCGACCTTGCAGAGCATGAAAAGATAAGTCAAGCCAAGATCGATTCGGGGAAGATGACTAAGCACGAAGTGGATCTTATTGATATTGTTCAAGATCTGGAGCCTGGATCCTTCGATATTGATGTTGCCGGAATTCGTGATTCATACATAGAAGAAAAGGTCTCTGAATCGAGCGGCTTATTCAATCTTTTCAAAAGAAAAGTGAAAAAACTCCCTGTTTTTTCGCGTTAAATTTTTTATCCCGTAATTTTAACTTTCCAACTATAAACGCGCTCATTTAGGCGAGCCTTATTTGGCTTTTAATGTCTTCTACTGCCTAGGAAATAGTCTTAGCGATCCCCTCTCCCATTCGAACGACCTTTGCCGCACTAAAGTTGTCATTCCACTCTATGGTGTTTTCAGGAAATAGCATCACAATGGTTGAGCCAAGTTTAAATCGTGCAAACTCATCACCCTTTTCAAAGGAAATGGGCTCAGCTCTGTAATCAACCGTCGACACTTGCTTGCCCGCTGGCGCAACAAGTCCCGCCCAAGTCGTCTCGACAGACGCCACGATCATTGCGCCGACCAAAACTAAAGCAACTGGGCCCAGCTCTGTATCGAACACACAAACAACGCGTTCGTTTCGTGCGAATAAGTGTGGAACGTTATCGGTAGTTGCAGGGTTTACAGAAAACAAATCGCCAGGGATATGTGTCATTGATATCAATGTTCCGGCTAAAGGCATATGCAGGCGATGATAATCCTTTGGCGATAGATATATCGTGGAAAAGCTGCCGTGAGTAAAAGTTTCAGCCAGCTCCTTGTTGCCGCCAATTAACTCTAAAGTAGAATAGTCCCGTCCTTTCGCTTGAAAAATTCGTCCATTCTTTATCTGGCCCGATTGGCTAACAGCGCCATCGGCAGGGCAGGTTATCGAGTCGTCATTATCGCAGATAGGCCTAGCATTCGGTTTTAACGCTCGACAGAAAAAGTCATTAAAGCAGGCATAAGATTCAGGGTCACTTTCGAGTGCTTCATCCATATTGACGCCATATGCGTTAATGAATTTGGAAATAAACAGAGATTTTATCCAGTTTATTTTGCTGTCAGCAAGCCATCCGGCTAAACGTGAAATTGTATGTTGGGGGGCAATATACTGTAAGAAGACAAATACTATAGTTTTCAATGTGGAGCTCTTGATTGATAAATGAGGCGAATATGAATGAGGTGTTTAAACTTCTACCGGAGTATCTGGGTGATTGCCCCATTCCGACCATGAACCGTCGTAGGCTTTAATATTGAAGCCTAGGTGCTTACCGAGTAGGTATGTAAAACCGGAACGGTGGTGGCTTTGGCAGTGGGTAATGATGGGAAGCGTACCGTCGATCCCAATGGCTGCCAATAACTCTCTAGCGTTTGATTTGATACGCTGGCCGTTTTCGGAATCCATCAAACTTGTCCATTCAGCATTAATTGCGCCAGGAATGTGTCCTCCTTTTGTGGAGACGACTCGCGTGCCTGCATATTCTTGCGGACTTCTAGCATCCCAAACGGTAAATTGTTTTTCTCCCAGACCGGCAAGAATTACATCTAGATCGGCAATGGGATTGCGGTTAATTGTAATTGATGGGGCTTCTTTCGATTGATGGTTTTGCTTGTTTTTACCGCTTTCGGTCGGTAAGTTCGCGGCGTTCCATGCAATCATTCCTCCGTCGATATAGGAATAGTGTTTGTGCCCGATTACGTCAAGAGTCCAAATAAAACGACCCGCCCAGCCGCCGCCTTCATCGTCACATACAATAAAGTGAGTATTTTCGGAAAGCCCCAAAAACTGAAAGACTTCTTCTAACTGAGCTTTTCCTGGGAGTTTCCCTGGTGCGGGAGCTTGGCCTAGCATGAGTGATTTAAAAGACAAATGAATAGCGCCGGGAATGTGAGCGTTGAGGAAATTCTCTTCTGAGGATAAGTCCACAATACGGGTGCCCGCATTATTCGCGCTGTTTTGTAAGGTGCGTGCAAAATCTTTGGGTTGAATAATGAGAGGGAATTCTTGTGCTGGACCTGTCATGTTCTAAATATTCCTATTGCGATGATTGAATCTGGACATCATCAAGTGAGGCAATAATGCGTTTGTAATTGGTAAAGCGTTGCTCGGAAATCGTGCCGTTTTCTAAGGCCTCTTTAAGTGCGCATTTTGGCTCATTCTCGTGTGAGCAGTCACGGAATTTACAGGTGCTGGTTAGGTCATGTAATTCTACAAATCCTGCGATAACATCGGCAGCGTTTAAATTCCATAAACCAAACTCTCTAATACCCGGTGAATCAATACATTCACCACCGTCTGAAAAGTGAAAAAGCTGAGAATGCGTTGTGGTATGCCGCCCCTTGCTTTTCGCGTTAGAGAGCTCTCCAATTTCAATCTCTTTGTCTGGGATCAGTGTTTGCAAAATCGATGACTTACCGACACCGGACTGCCCTACTAAGATACTGGTATTACCCTTCAGTAGGTCTTTCAATTCGTCGAGGCTGGTACTATCTTTCGCCGATACGGTTAGTACGCGATATCCAAGGGTCGAGTAACTTTTCTGCAAGTTATCAAATTCGGATTGATTTGTTTCATTAATGAGGTCCGCCTTGTTGATGAGTATCAGTGGCTTGATGTTATTGATTTCTGCAACGACTAAATAGCGGTCGATGAGATTGGTAAAAAATTCTGGCTGCGGGGCTACGGTGATAATAATTTGATCGACATTTGCTGCAACTGGCTTAAGTTTTCCGTAACTATCGGGGCGGCTAAGTAGAGACTTGCGAGGTTGGCAGGATTCGACCACGCCTTTGTCTTTCCCTTGCCTCCAAACGATCCTGTCACCGGTAATAACCGGTGCAAGATTCGCGCGTAAAAAACAACGGATGGTTTTCTGATCGCCAAATTCAATATCGACTTGAGTACCGTAATGAGCAACAACTCGACCCTCCTGTTCTGCGCCCAGGGTATCGTCTTCTGACTCAATATCAGTCTCAGGTGTCGCAATAGCTTTTTCGTTTTTAGCTTGTTGCTTAGAGCGTATGCGACGCGTTTGATTTTGTGACAGTTTACGTTTAGCCATAGAGCAAATTACGAAGGTATAAAACCGGAGTTTAAGAGGATAATAACTGCTACTATTTCATAAAAATTGAAACAAGAATAACCTAGCAGCGCCTTTGAGAGCGTAGTTTAAAGGAAATTGATATGTCTAGCAGTGAAAACAATCTTATTTGGATCGATTTGGAAATGACAGGCCTAATTCCAGAGCGTGATGTCATTATCGAGATTGCCACTATCGTGACCGATCCAGACTTGAATACCTTGGCCGTCGGACCTGAATTAGCGATACATCAGCCCGACGCAATATTAGATGCAATGGATGAGTGGAACACTCGGCAGCACAATGGTTCGGGGCTTGTTGAGCGAATAAAGGGAAGCAAAGTATCGATGGCAGAGGCTGAGTCTCAAACGATAGCATTCCTTGAAGAGTGGGTCCCGAAGGGAAAATCTCCAATTTGTGGGAACTCCATAGGTCAAGATAGGCGCTTTTTGGCTCGCTATATGCCACAACTGGAAGAGTACTTTCATTATCGTAATTTGGACGTGAGCACTATTAAGGAATTGGCTGCACGCTGGAAGCCTGAAATATTGAATGGCTTTACCAAAAAAGGATCACATTTGGCGCTCGACGATATTAAGGATTCGGTAGAAGAGCTGAAGTATTACCGGACACACTGTTTTTCAATGTAGTGAGTGTATATAACGCTGGCCCATCGCTAACTAAGGTTTCGGTGGCCAGCTTCCGAGGCTAGATACGAGTGTTGCTCATGGTTAAGGCTAATATCGAGTGGTGCGAAGATGGGCGTTTAACGTTTGACTACGAGTTGACGGATATTTATGAATAGTTCCAAGCTTCGTCTCAAATGAAGCTCCAAATTTTGCCTCAGGTAACAGGGGCAAGGATGAAGCAGGGGGGGAAAAGGAAGCCTGGGACATATGCTTTTTTGATCTTTTAACATATCGTTTTTATCGCTACGGGGTTTTGGACAAGCAGTCTCTAAATGAGCGATCCTTTACGGCTTAGCGCGTTATAAAAATAATTTAAAAACAACGCCAAGTAGAGGAATATTATGTCCTATTACAAAGAGCCTACATCTGACGTGGTGAGTGATACTACCGAAGAGCATAAGAAGTCCATGGTGATGCCAGGGGTTAAAGCCGTTGATTTTGACAAGCGCACTGGGCAGTTAGCTGTGCCTCTGAATTTACGCGGATTGTTGAGCGCTGAGCAGATTAGTTCTGTGCAGCAAATGGAGAATTTTGGCTGGCATCTCGCATTTGTGCGTCGTGATGACGCAGGGCAGCCAATGGTTGTTGTGGCCAACGGCAGTGAAAAACGATTCGCCTTACTGGATATGCACGGAGCCATCGATTCATCGCGCTCAGTTGCTGTTCGGCATTAGATTGTGTCGGTATAAGCCTGTGTATACCGTGCTCCTTATCCCCATATGTCTTGAATGAGCCTAAAGTAAGTAATCACTTGTTACGAGCGCTCTAATTTGGGCAGAAGAGCTGGAACCTCATGGGGCCCGATCTATAGTGCCGCAGCAGTCGTTAAATATCTGAAGTTTCAATCTTATTGTTATTTTTCAACTTTCTTTTCCTTCGTTTGGGCGGATGAAGTTGGCGTTGTAACGCCCATTCCAAATGCTCGCAGAGCCAATGATCTTTGTAGATCTCCATTTTTTCTTTTAAAGCCTCAATAATATCTGGAGATGATGGTGCATTGCCGAGCCCTACCGAAAGGTTTCGTAGCCAATTGATATGGCCAATTCGCCTTATAGGCGAGCCGGCTGTCTTTTCCAGGAAATCTTTTTCTGGCCAATTAAAGAGAGTTAGAAGCTCCGAATTTTCGAGATTATGCCGTGGTTGAAAGTCGTTCTCTTCTGTAAAACTCGCGTATTTATTCCAAGGACAAATAGCCTGGCAATCGTCACAACCAAATACTCTGTTCCCCATTACCTCTCTGTATTCTTCCGGTATCGGGCCTTTATTTTCGATTGTTAAATAGGAAATGCAGCGCCTCGCGTCCAATACGTATGGCTTGGGGAAGGCGTCAGTCGGGCAGACCTGAAGGCAAGCTTTACAGTCGCCACAGCGGTTTTCTTGAATATTCTGATTAACAGGTAGAGGGATATTGGTATAAACCTCACCTAAAAAGAACCAACTTCCGACTTCCTCGTGAATTAGTAGTGTGTGCTTACCCACCCACCCGAGCCCTGATTGCTCAGCGAGTGGTCGCTCTAATACCGGGGCGCTGTCTACAAATGCTCGCTGGCTGATGTCTTCGCAAAGTTTATGCTCTTGGCAGTACTCCTCAATTTTTTTTGCGAGTTTGGCCATGCGTTTACGAATGAGTTTATGGTAATCCCGGCCGAGAGCATAGCGAGAGACATAGGCTTTATCGGGGGATTTCAAAACCTTAATTTGTTCTGTTTTTGGTGGCAGATAGGCCATGCGTGCTGAAATTACACGCGTTGTACCGGGCAGTAGTTTATCGGGCGCAAGCCTCAATTCCTTATTTTCTAACATCCAGCTCATACTGCCGTGATAATTCGCATCCAGCCATGCTTCAAGTCGAGCTTCTTCTGCGGAGACATCAGCGGAGCTAATGCCGGCGGCCTGAAAGCCGAGTTCTAGGGCCCACAGGCTAATTTGGTCAGCGAGGTTTTGATAGTCATTGCTCATGAGGCTATTTTGACGAGCATGAACAAGAAAAACCAGTTGTCTCTGCAGCCTTCACATAGTTTTAACCTCACTGGTGACGATGTCGTCAAAATTCATGGCTTAAAACGGTGAATCACACGCGATCCTTAGGGGTTGAGCTTCAAACTCACGTATAATTTTAGCTTCATAAACCTCTTATTGAGCTACAGCTACATGCCCGACAGTCTTCCCAATGTTTTATATTCCTGTGAACAGGCCCGTGCGCTCGATTCTCTAGCGATTTCTGAGGCAAACATTCCCGGAATAGTATTGATGAAGCGGGCAGGAAAAGCGGCGTTAGACCGCATTCTAAAAAATTGGCCGGAGGCTCAAAAACTGCTCATTATTTGTGGCGGTGGTAATAACGGCGGTGATGGTTATGTTGTGGCTGGATTGGCGGCGCAACGTAATCTGCAGGTTGAATTGTATTCGGTAGTCGATGTGTCAACGCTAGAGGGTGATGCAGAAAAAGCCAAAAACTATGCGTTAGCGCAAGGACTTTCCATCTCGGCCTTATCGGCTTTCTTTTTGAAAGATATCTCCTTATTAGAAAATACAGTCGTCGTTGACGCGATGCTGGGGATAGGCTTTCAGGGCGGGCTTCGTGTAAACGTGAACGAATGCACGAAAAAAATAAACGCATGCTCACTGCCTGTTATCGCATTGGATATTCCTTCTGGCTTAAATGGCGATACCGGGGCAGCGGACAAAGACGCCATTCAGGCAGACGTCACCATGACATTTGTTGGCGTGAAGCAGGGTTTGTTAACGGGGTATGGGCCAGATTTTAGTGGCGATGTCTACTTTGATGACTTAGGAATACCTCAAGAGATCTACGATCAGTTAGATTCTGAAGCTGGTGTGACTCAACGGGTCTCGTCAGTGTTAGCGCTTACTTCCCGAAAGCCCAGTGCGTATAAAAATAATTTTGGTCATGTGTTGGTGATCGGTGGCGATCTTGGTATGGGCGGTGCGGCCATTCTTGCCGCTGAGGCTGTAATGAGAACCGGCGCAGGCCTTGTTAGCGTTGCCACTCAAAAAGATCATGTTGCCGCCGCGCTCGCGAGATTACCCGAGGCGATGGTAAAAGGTATTCAGGCCGGGCCAGAACTGGAAGACATGATGGACGAGGCCGATGTCGTTATTGTCGGGCCGGGGTTGGGGCAATCCGGATGGTCACAGCAAATGTTGGTTTTTGCTCTGCAGGGTTCGCAGCCAAAAGTAATGGATGCCGGTGCGTTAAGCC
Source organism: Agarilytica sp. (assembly GCA_033852175.1). Classification (GTDB taxonomy): domain Bacteria; phylum Pseudomonadota; class Gammaproteobacteria; order Pseudomonadales; family Cellvibrionaceae; genus Agarilytica. Next base: position 68,254 of record JAWSUY010000030.1, on the reverse strand, counting down.
TATTGGCGGAAGAAGGCTTTGGTGAATATGATTCCTCGAATTGGGTTATTACCCCTCATCCCGGCGAGGCATCACGTTTGTTGTCGATGAGCACTCAAGATATTCAAACTGATCGTTTTTCGGCAGTAAAAGCTTTACAAAAAATGTTCGGGGGTGTCGCCGTGCTTAAAGGTGCTGGCACCCTTATTTGCGATGGCGATTCGACGTCTTTGGCTCAAGTGGGCAATCCCGGTATGGCAGTGGCTGGAATGGGCGATGTGCTCAGTGGAGTAATTGCTGGGTTATTGGCGCAAAAACACTCTCTGAAAAATGCGGCGATAAATGGAGTTTGCGCGCATGGCGCTGCGGGCGATCGTGCTGCAGAGGTTGGCATCCACGGTCTTCGTGCCAGTGATTTAATGCCGCATCTGCGTTCCGTATTAAATGGCGAAGCATTAAGCGGATCGAATTAATGTCGTCGTGGTCTACCTATTTGCCTGATGAGAAAGCAACCGTTGCCGCAGGGCATCGCTTGGGGCAGCAACTTGTCTCCGGCGCAATTATATATTTGGAAGGAACGTTGGGGGCGGGTAAAACGACTTTTTGTCGGGGGGTGCTGAGCGCTTTTGGCCACAGAGGCCCTGTTAAAAGCCCCACCTATACATTGGTTGAGCCCTATGAACTGGGCTCACCTTGTGTCTATCATTTCGATTTGTATCGTTTGGGAGACCCCGAAGAGTTAGAGTTTATGGGTGTACGTGATTATTTTGTCGGTCAAAATGTCTCGCTAATTGAATGGCCTTGCCAGGGGCGAGGGTATATTCCTGAAGCCGATTTAGTGGTGAGTTTGAACACCGAAGGCGAAGGCCGTAAGCTAAGTGTCATAAGCGGCACAGAACATGGGGTAGCACTATTATCGTTTCTGCAATGATCAAGGGGCTGAAGCCGGCTTCTTCATGGACAAAAATCGTTGTATTTTTGCTGCTCATGTCATCACTTCAAAATACCTTGGCCGCCGTTATCGAGGGGGCGAGGCTTTGGCGTGCTCCTGATTACACCCGGCTTGTTTTTGACCTTTCAGGTCCTGTAGATCATCAGCTCTTTGGGTTAAAAGCGCCTTATCGCCTTGTGATTGATCTTGATGAAAGTACCTCCACAGCCGACCTTTCTGGCCTAGATTTTAGTAATACGCCCATTGCAAAAATGCGTTTTGGTAAGCGAAACGATACCGGCATGCGTATCGTGCTTGATATGACAGAACAAACGAAGCCGCGTAGTTTTGTGCTCAAAAAGCATTCAGGAAAGCCGGACCGGCTCGTAATTGATATTTATGAGGGTAAAACGAAAACAGTTAAAACTGTCCAAGACGTGCGCCCAAAAACTTCTGCTAAACGAGACATTCTGATTGCCATTGATGCTGGACACGGCGGGGAAGACCCCGGCTCGATTGGTCCGCGTCGGCTGTATGAAAAAACTGTTGTTCTGGCCATTAGTAAAGCCTTAAAAGTCGCGATTGACCGGGAGCCCGGCTTCAAAGCCAAGCTCATTCGCAATGGTGATTACTATGTTGATAATACCAAGCGCCGAGAAATCGCACGTAAAATGAGAGCAGACTTATTTGTCTCCATACATGCGGATGGGTTTAAAGATCCTCGGGCTAAAGGGGCTTCGGTATTCGCATTATCGCGTAAAGGCGCCACGAGCCAGATGGCGAGTATATTAGCGTCGAAAGCGAACGAATCGGATTTGATTGGTGGTTCTGGCAGCGTCAGCTTGGTAGGCATAGATGATGTTTTAGCCGGTGTTTTGGTTGACCTATCAATGACGGCTACTTTAGCAAGTAGTTTAGACGTGGGGGGGAGAGTGCTGAAAAATATGGGAGGATTTACCAAGTTACATAAACGTCATGTAGAGCAGGCGGCTTTTATTGTATTAAAATCTCCAGACGTACCTTCAATCCTAGTGGAGACGGGCTTTATCACCAACCCTGCAGAAGCCAAAAAGCTAAAATCTCGCAGTCATCAAAAAAAATTAGCCAAGGCAATACTAAAAGGCATTAAAGATTATTTTTATGTGAATACGCCTGAAGGCTCATTTGTTGCCTGGAAAAAATCGGGTGGAGGTCAAGTCAAATATAAGATTGCGCGGGGTGATACTCTTTCGGGCATTGCTCAGCGGTATCGCATAAGCATTACAGAGTTGAAGAGTGTAAACCGATTAAAGTCCTCCTCTATCCGGGTGGGGCAGGTGTTGACGATTCCTGCGACGTAAGCTGTTTTATGAGCTTGTTTTACGGACTATAGAGCCGTCAGTCACCATTTTGTTGTATGAATAAACTTCTCTATCATTTTAACCGCGGTCTTGGCTGCAGTCCTTGTTTCGATTAGTTGCTGCAAAACATGCGTTGCTCTGCCAGCGGTGAGAAAACCTTTAAAAATTAAATCAGAAAATTAGATGACCTTGCAAACATCCCAGATTCAAAAACTCAGCCCTCGTCTTGCTAACCAAATCGCGGCTGGCGAAGTTGTCGAGAGACCCGCGTCCGTCATTAAAGAGCTCCTCGAAAATAGCATCGATGCAGGAGCTACCCAGCTTGATGTCGAAATTGAAGCTGGTGGAGTGAAATTAATGCGAGTACGTGATAACGGCAGCGGCATCATCAAAGAAGATTTATCGCTAGCGTTAAGCCGGCACGCAACAAGCAAAATATTGCAATTAGACGATCTGGAGGCTGTCGCAACGCTAGGTTTCCGAGGTGAAGCGCTGGCGAGTATCAGTTCCGTTTCCCGTCTCACCCTTAGTAGTAATACTCTTCCAGAAAGTGGTGGTTGGTCTGTGTGTGCCGAGGGGCGTGACATGGAAACGCAAATAACACCGGCGGCTCATCCCAAGGGGTCTACGGTCGAGGTTCGTGACCTGTTTTTTAATACGCCAGCGCGGCGTAAGTTCATGCGTACTGAAAAAACTGAATTTAATCGAATTGAAGAGATTATCAAGCGTTTGGCTTTGTCACGTTTTGAAATTGGTTTTACCTTAAAAAATAATGGGCGCATTATTCATAACTGGCGCCCGGCATCGACTCAAGCCGAAAAAGAGCGTCGAACGGCTCACATTTGTGGGCCAGCGTTTATCGAAAATGCGCTGTTTCTCGAAATGGAACGGGCCGGGATGCGTTTATGGGGTTGGGTAGCGAGTCCCACGTTTTCTCGTAGCCAGGCTGATATGCAACACTTCTACGTTAATGGCCGCGCTATTCGCGACAGGCTGGTAACGCACGCGGTGAAACAGGCCTATCAAGATGTGCTATATCATGGCCGTCACCCTGCGTTTGTTCTGTACGTTGATTTAGACCCTGCCAACGTCGATGTCAATGTGCATCCAACTAAGCACGAAGTTCGTTTTCGTGATGGTCGCCTCGTCCATGACTTTATCTTTAGCAGCCTTCATAAAGCCTTGGCGGATATTCGGCCCGATTCTGAAATATATGAATCGTCTCCGTCAGCGGGGTCGACTGAGCCAGCGTTGGCAATGGAGCCTTCTCAGGGCTCTATGGGCTTTGGCGCTTCTGCTCAAGGGGCTGGGGCGCAGGGTTCTTCTCCATTTAACTCAGGGTTCAACCCCGCTCCTAATTCCTCTCTCAATCCCTCTGCCAGCGTTAGCGAGCAAGTTTCGCATTATTCAGCATTGGTAAACCCTCCTGTTGGCGGAGGAGCGGCGCAATCACGACAAGTGCTCGATGATTTAGGCAGCGCTGAGGTTCCACCTTTAGGCTTCGCTATTGCCCAGGTGAAAGGCGTATTTATCCTAGCGGAAAATACCGGGGGTCTCGTCATTGTTGATATGCACGCAGCGCACGAGCGGATTACGTATGAGCGGCTAAAATGCCAATTTGCAGAACAGTCTCTTCAGTCCCAACCGTTACTGGTGCCGCAATCGATAGCGATAAGTGAAAAAGAAGCGAACTGCGCGGAAGATAACCTTGAAGTGTTTACGCGTATTGGCTTTGTTTTGGAGCGAGCTGGGCCAGAAACAATACTTATCCGTCAGGTTCCTGTGGCGCTATATAAATCGGACGTTGAAAACTTGGTGCGAGACGTTTTGTCTGACTTGATTGAATTTGGTTCAAGTAAGCGCATAGAAGAAAATATTAATGCTTTGTTATCGACAATGGCCTGTCACGGTTCGGTAAGAGCTAATCGTCAACTGACCCTGCCAGAAATGAACGCGTTGTTGCGTGACATGGAGGCCACAGAACGAAGTGGGCAATGTAATCATGGGCGACCCACGTGGACGCAGATGAGCATGGCAGAGCTGGATAAGTTGTTTATGCGGGGGCAGTAAGGTGTTGCAGCGGTTGGGCGAAAAGCCGTTAAAAATAAACAAGCCGTTAGCCATTACCTTGATGGGGCCAACGGCCGCAGGTAAAACTGATCTCGCAATTGCGCTATGTGAGCAACTCAATGCTGAAATTATCAGCGTTGATTCAGCCCTTGTTTATTGCGGGCTGGATATAGGTTCGGCTAAGCCGAGTCGGGAGGAGCTAGCCCGAGCGCCTCATCGTCTGATTGATATTCGAGATCCGGCTGACCCTTATTCAGTCGCCGATTTTTGTCGTGATGCGCGGTCTGAAATGGAGAAAATTGTTGCCGCCGGTAAGACGCCTCTACTTGTCGGTGGCACCATGCTTTATTTCAAAGCGTTGCTTGAAGGGCTATCGCCGATGCCAACAGCGGATGAAGCGGTTAGAAAAGAAATTGAAAAAGAAGCAGAACTGTATGGCTGGGAAACCGTCCATCAAGAGCTGAAGAAAGTAGACCCTGTGTCGGCAGAAAAGATTCACCCTAATCACTCGCAGCGTCTTAGTCGGGCACTGGAGGTCTATCGTATTAGCGGTAAGCCCATGTCTAGCTTTCATGGTGTTATGAATAATGCTGCGATCAATGATTATGATTGGAAGCAATTTGCAATATCCCCTCGAGATCGAAAAGTGTTGCATGAGAGAATAGGGCTGCGTTTTGATCAAATGCTAGAGCAAGGGTTTCTCGATGAGGTGCGCGGCTTAATGGCGCGAGATGATCTTAATTCAGACCTGCCCGCTATACGAGCTGTTGGTTATCGTCAGGCGTGGGATCATCTCAGCGGAGATTACGACTTGAATGAGTGTCGCGAGCGAGGCAAGGCCGCCACTCGTCAATTGGCCAAACGCCAATTGACGTGGTTACGCTCATGGACTGACCTAAATTGGGTCGATACTCAGGCTCAAAGTGGAGATTTTCATTCAATTGATGAATTAAGCGAAACTATCTTGAAAATTCTTCAGAAAGGAGCCATATAATATAGACCGCCTGATAGAAATGTTGAAAATTTCTATCAGTTGGAATTTGAAACGGGAACTTTTGTCCCGTTTATTTGTTATTCGTTATGATTTCTTGCATCCCTAGGGCTTAATTTGAGCCTGAAAGGTTTTAGACCTTGTTGTTTGTGACGGTGTTGAGCTGTTTCTGAACGCAGTATTGTCGATAAACCGGTGGATGTTTTATTTATTTATTCCTATAAGGAGAGCACCCCATGTCAAAAGGGCACAGCTTACAAGACCCTTACTTAAATGCTTTACGCAAAGAACGTATTCCGGTCTCAATTTATCTTGTTAACGGGATAAAATTACAAGGTCAGGTTGAATCGTTTGATCAGTTTGTTGTTTTGCTGAAAAACACGGTGAGTCAAATGGTTTATAAACATGCAATTTCAACCATTGTTCCTTCTCGCCCAGTGCGTGTACCCATGCTGAACCCGGAAGCGGGTGAAGACGGGGAAGGCGGAGAGTGATCGGAGTTTTATTTGTTTTTTGATCGCCCCGAATCAGGTGAGCTGGCAGTTTTAGTTCACCTTGAAATTGCACGTACTGCACAGTCCGATGATCCTCGAGAGTTTGAGGATCTGGTTCTATCTGCCGGGGGTGACCCGGTAGCCTTTCTGCTGGGTAAAAGAAAGGCACCCGACGCTCGTATTTTCATAGGAAAAGGAAAGCTCGAAGAGCTTGTCGAGTTGGTGAACTGCCATAGCGCCGAACTGGTAATCTTTAATCATGAACTTTCCCCCAGTCAAGAGCGAAATCTTGAAGAGGTTTTAAAGTGCCGTGTACTCGATCGTACCGGCCTAATTCTTGATATTTTTGCTCAGCGCGCACGTACTCACGAAGGTAAGCTACAAGTTGAACTCGCACAGCTCGATCATATGTCGACGCGGCTTATTCGAGGTTGGACTCACTTGGAGCGCCAAAAGGGCGGGATTGGTTTACGTGGCCCGGGTGAAACCCAGCTAGAGACCGATAGGCGTTTATTACGTGAGCGGATTAAATCCATTAATAAGCGCTTAAGCAAAGTTCGTAAACAGCGAGCTCAAGGTCGGCGAGCCAGAACACGTGCAGAGTTGCCAGTGCTTTCTCTTGTGGGTTACACCAACGCAGGAAAATCAACGCTGTTCAATACGCTGACCGGCGCTGGTGTTTACGTTAAGGACCAGCTTTTTGCTACGCTCGACCCGACAATGAGAAAGATTGAACTAGAGGGCGCGGGCACCGCTATTTTGGCGGATACAGTGGGTTTTATTAGCCACCTGCCGCATCGCTTGGTTGAAGCGTTTCGTGCGACTTTAGAAGAAGCTGCTAATGCGGATTTGTTGTTACATGTCATAGATGTTGTGGATGAAGAACGCGCACGGAATGTGGACGAAGTGAATCTTGTCTTGGGTGAAATTGGCGCCAGCGAGCTTCCTCAGCTATTGGTCTACAATAAAATTGATTTAATTGAGGGCTACCCGCCTCGAATTGATCGTGATGAAAATGGAAAGCCCGTGTCGGTATGGCTTTCGGCTCAGTCTGATATTGGTTTGGATTTATTGCTGCAAGCAGTTACAGAGCTTGTTAGCGATACGATTGTTCAGCGTCGAATCTGTTTGTCTGTATCGGATGGCAGCTTTCGTGCGAGGCTTTATAGTCAAAAAGCTGTATTAAATGAAAGTTACCTTCCTGACGGCTCTTGTGAATTAGATATTCGCTTACCCTCGTCTGTTTTGACCCAGCTGCTTGCAGCTGAGAATCTAAACATTGATTCCTTAGGTGTAAACGACGATGATGCTCAAGATACAAGGTTGGTCAGCTAAAAAGGTTTTGCGTGTTCGAACACCCCTAGTCATGGTTGTTATTTGCTCAGCAATTAGCTTGTTAGCATGACAATCATTGAAGGAGTTTAGGTCGTCGGCTAACCCTCCTTGAAAAATACTAATTCAACTTCATATCGTTAACATAAAACTCAGCAATTGGAGAACTCTATGGCTTGGAACGAGCCTGGTAATAAAGACCCTTGGGGCGGTGGTAATCGTGGCAATGATGGCCCTCCTGATTTAGACGAAGCTTTGAAAAGCCTGCAAAAGAAACTGTCGGGTATTTTTGGCGGCGGTGGCGGCGGAAGCAATGGTTCGGGCGGATCAGGCGGAATTAATTCCACCATTGTTATGGTCGTGCTAATTATTGCTGCTTGCGCTTATTTTATTGCGGGTGCGGCGGTTGTGAATGAACAAGAGCGAGCCGTAGTGTTGCGTCTAGGTGTCTACAGCGATACCAAAGGGGCTGGATTTCGTTGGAATCCACCGTTGATCGATACGGTATTCACAGAAAATGTGACTAAGGTAAGAAACTGGACAACAACAGAGCAAATGTTGACCGAGGATCTTAATATTGTTGATATTAAATTGTCCGTTCAATACGTCATTGACGATGCGCGTAATTTTGTTTTGAACGTCCGTGACCCGCAATCCAGTTTACGGCAGGCGGCGAACAGTGCGTTGCGCCACGTGGTGGGTTCAACCGAAATGCATGATGTGTTGACTCAGGGAAGGGGCAAGGTAGCCGTTGAAATTCAGGTGCGTTTGCAAAAATACCTGAATGACTATGAGACGGGAATCTTGATTGATAAAGTGAATATCGAAGATTCTAACCCGCCAGTCGAAGTGCAGTCAGCCTTTGATGACGTCATTAAGGCGAGGGAAGATGAAGAGCGTTATAAAAACCAAGCAGAGGCGTATTCCAGAGGCGTGATTCCTGAAGCCAAAGGTCGAGCTCAGCGAGTGATTGAAGAAGCGACTGCGTATAAAGCGCAAGTTATTGCCGAAGCCGATGGTGAAGCTCAGCGTTTCGAGTATCTGCTCGAAGAATATAAAAAGGCTCCCGTGGTGACTCGACAACGCTTGTACCTTGATGCTTTAGAAGAGGTCATGTCCAAATCATCCAAAATAATGGTGGACGTTGAAGGTGGTAATAACATGTTGTATTTACCTCTGGACAAAATCATCAGTAATTCGGGGGGAGGTTCATCCTCAGCAGGAAATGGCCGCGGTCTTAATCCATCAGATCGCGATGTTATCGTTAATCAAGTGGTTGAGCAGCTTCGTCGTGAAATTGCTACCAGTACCCGTCGTCGGGAGGGTCGCTAATGTCTCCTAGAGCTATATTTTTACTTGTTGTTTCTGTTGTAGCAGTTTTTATTGCCGCAAATTCGGCCTATGTCGTGAATGAGTTTCAGAGGGGCGTGCTGTTGCGTCTGGGGAAAGTCATCGATAACGATTTGCGGCCTGGCCTTCATTTTAAAGCGCCTTTTGTCGATAATATTCGTAAGTTTGATGCCCGTATTTTGACACTGGATGCTCGCCCAGAGCGATTCCTAACCGTCGAGAAGAAAAGCATGATGGTCGATTCCTATGCGAAGTGGCGCATCATTGATGTGGGTAAGTTCTATACCGCGACAAATGGTGAAGAAGATCGTGCTCAGCGTTTGTTGGCTCAACGTATAAGTGAAGGTTTGCGTAACGAATTTGCAAACCGTTCTTTGCAAGACGTAGTGAGTGGTGAGCGTAATCAACTTATGTTGGATATTGCGGATGAGCTGAATAAGTTTACTCAGACTTCTTTGGGGGTTGAAATTGTTGATGTAAGAGTTAAGAAAATCGATCTTCCCGATGAAGTGCGTGAGCCTGTATACAGTCGTATGCGAGCAGAGCGTGAGCGAGAAGCCCGAGAGCATCGCGCTAAAGGTAAGGAGCAATCTGAGCGTATTCGCGCAGATGCCGATCGTCAGCAAACGATTATCAAAGCTAACGCCTATCGTGATTCAGAGTTCTTACGTGGTGAAGGCGATGCTAAAGCAGCTGCAATCTATGCAAAAGCGTATAAGCGTGACCCTGAGTTTTATGCCTTTGTGCGTAGTTTGACTGCATACAAATCAACTTTCAGCAGTAAAGAAGATATTATGCTGTTAGATCCAGAGAGTGATTATTTTCGCTATCTGAACAACTCTAAAGGTAAGTAGCGAAATTAGGCTGTCTAACAGCGCTAAAATTCGTTAAAATGAATTAACCGGCCCCTGATGGTGCCGGTTTTTTTATGCGCAGAAGAATATCTATTCTATAGATAGAATAATCCCTGTAAGGCAATCTGTTTAGGAGCCTATAATTGTGTGGCTAGTATTTGCCCAGGCCGTATGCCTTCTGCTGGTGATCGAAGGGTTTCTTCCGTTCTTATACCCTCAGCGTTGGCGTAAAGCCGTTGAGATATTGGCTTCTATTAACGATCGGCAGCTCCGGGTTATGGGGTTTGCAAGTATGGCGATCGGAGCTGCATTGTTATTTTTTATCAAATAATACTGTAGGTCGTTGAGCTAGTTGAGAGTCCGCTAGAGCGATTAATAAAGTATTGCGAATTACAGAGTTAAAGAGCTGCGCGTGCCCATGTGTTGGGACGCATTTACAGTTGATCAATCAAGGTCCAGTAAAATATGAGTAAAGTAGATCGTTGGCTTTTGCCTGACGGCATAGAAGAGGTCTTGCCCGCTCAAGCGCGTGAGATGGAAGGTTTACGGCGTCAATTGGTCGATTTGTTCGAGCGCTGGGGTTACGACTACGTAATTCCTCCAATGGTTGAATTCACAGATTCTTTGCTTACGGGCTCAGGTCAAGATATTGATCTACTCACCTTTAAGATAACCGATCAGCTTTCGGGTCGAACCTTAGGTATTCGCGCAGATATTACACCGCAAGCCGCTCGTATGGACGCGCATAGCCTAAAGCGATCCGGGGTTAACCGATTGTGTTACGCCGGGCATGTTCTGCATACAACGCCCAAATCACCTCTGAGTTCACGCTCTCCTCTTAAGGTCGGAGTCGAGATGTTCGGAGTGGCTGAGCTTCAGGCTGAAATTGAAGTGATCAGTCTGTTAATTGAAACACTGGTACTAGCCAAATTACAAAAACAATACATCGATATTGGTCATGTGGCTATTTTCCGTGGTCTTGCCGAAATGGCGGGTTTAAGTTCAGAGCAAGAAAATACCTTGTTTAACTTACTTCAGCGTAAGTCATTCAGCGAAATCGATAGCTGGTTAGAGGCTCATGTCTCTGATGAAACGCATCGGTCATATTTACAGGCGCTGCCAAAGTTGTCCGGCGGTAAGAAAGTATTGGTTCAGGCAAGAGAGTCTCTTGCCGGAGCACCAAAAGCGGTTCTTAATGCACTGAATGATTTAGAATTACTGTCTCAGCATATTGAAAAATGTTACCCCCAGGCTCAACTTTATTTTGATCTGAGTGAGTTGAGGGGTTATCACTACCACACGGGCATTGTTTTTGGTGCCTTCGCCCCGGGTGTTGGTAACGCTATTGCTAATGGTGGTCGTTATGATCATGTGGGTGAGGCGTTTGGACGTGCTCGTTCAGCGACAGGTTTTGATATTGACCTCAGCATGTTATGCCGGGTGAATACTTCGGATGATGTTTCCGGTTGTGGTATTTTCGCGATATCAAGTGAAGATGACACGCAGTGGAAGGTGGTGCAGGACCTGAGAAAAGATGGTGAACGCGTTGTTATGGCAATGCCGGGTCAGCAGGAGCCGTTAGACTATCAACTGTGTGATCGAGGCTTGGTTTGCGAAGATGGCCAATGGGCGGTTAAACCACTCTAGTTTTGTTTGAGAGTTTTGAATGTTTCGGTCGAGTTGAGATTGGTTTTTGTCGTCTTTCAATTCGGTCGGTTTCCAATTTTTTAGTTAAGTAGCATTGAGTGAATCGTAATGGGTAAGAATGTTGTCGTTTTAGGGTCACAATGGGGTGACGAAGGTAAAGGGAAAATCGTCGATCTGTTGACTGAAGAAGTGAGCTTAGTGGCCCGCTTTCAAGGTGGTCATAATGCCGGTCATACCCTTGTCATAGAAGGTGAAAAAACGGTATTACATTTGATCCCATCCGGTATTTTGCGTGAGGGCGTCACCTGCTTAATTGGCAATGGTGTGGTCGTTTCTCTTGAAGCGTTGCTCAAAGAAATGGCTGAGCTAGAGGAAAAAGGCATACCCGTAAAAGAGCGGCTGCGAATATCACCTTCGTGTCCATTAATTTTACCTAGCCATATTGCGCTAGACCAGGCGCGCGAAATAAAGCGCGGCAGTAAAAAAATAGGTACCACAGGTAGAGGTATTGGGCCCGCGTATGAAGATAAAGTCTCGCGCAGGGGTATACGTTTAGGTGATGTTCTCAAGCCTGAATTGTTTGCGTCTAAGCTTCATGAGGTTCTCGATTTTCACAACTTCATGTTGACCGAATACTATGGCTGTGAAGCTTTAGATTTTGACAAAGTACTTTCCGATACAATGGCGCTTGCCGATCAAATAAAATCTTTATTACTTGATGTGTCTGATTACTTGCATTGCGCACGTGAAAAAGGTGAAAGTATTTTATTCGAAGGCGCGCAGGGATCATTGCTTGATATTGATCATGGTACATATCCTTTCGTGACTTCATCGAACACGACGGCTGGTGGAACTGCAACGGGTTCTGGTTTCGGTCCACTATATCTCGACTATGTTTTGGGGATTACTAAAGCTTACACGACGCGTGTTGGTTCCGGCCCATTTCCTACTGAGTTAGATTGTGCAGTTGGCGAACACCTCGGTGTGAAAGGCCATGAATTCGGCGCGACTACGGGGCGCAAGAGGCGTACTGGTTGGTTTGATGCGGTAGCCGTTAAGCATGCGGTTCGCATTAACAGCATGTCGGGTATTTGTTTGACTAAGCTCGACGTTTTGGATGGTTTAGAAGAGGTCAAAATTTGTATTGCTTATCATGACGCTGACGGGAATACCGTTGGGATTCCTTCTGATGCTAGTGGTTGGGAGAGTGTGCAGCCTGTATACGAGTCCATGCCAGGATGGACGGAAACCACCTTTGGCATTCAGGTTTTAGAAGAATTACCCGAAGCGGCACTGAATTACATTAAGCGTTTGGAAGAGCTATCCGGTATTCCTATCGATATAGTTTCCACTGGCCCTGATCGAGTTGAAACGATTGTGCGTCGCAGCCCTTTTGCTGCGGAGTGATTAGAGCGGTTGATGCTGAGTGGAGCATAGCTGCGAGTGAGTTAGTGAGTGAGTCATAGTTAGAAGATATTGTGCTATAGCGGGCCACTTTACCGCTATGTTGACTACAATTAGGGCATGACCCCTAACATGTTATTTCATTAATGAGTTCTGAACGGCGCGAATATCAGCGATTCGCCGTTAATTGGCGTGGTCGTGTCGCCTATCAGGGTGAAGTATACGATGTGGGGATTTGGGATGTATCGAAAGGCGGCATTGGCGTCGTCTTTCCTTTCTTGGTATCTCACGGTATTCCGATGAGTGTCGAATTTTATGTCAAATATAGTGGGAAAATGTGTCGAATTAGAGCCAAGACACGCGTTGTATTTAATACGATTTTAGCGGATAACGGTGGCGCTAAGTTAGGTTTGCAGTTTACTGCTGTCTCTCAAGATGAATTACATACCTTGGGTAATGTTTTACAGACGATGAGTGAGGAGGATAGTTAAATTTTTCTGAGTCCTTTTCAAGCAGCTTTCCTTTATAATAAATTAAGACTCGACCACCGATGGGGTTAGGTTTTATTTGTTGCCGTTATAATTTTAAAAATAATTACTGATTTGGGTGTGAAACTATCTCATGGCGCGACATGTTGCGCGGCCCATAAGGGATATTCGATTGAAAAAAAAGAAACAAAAAAGCTTAAATGATCCTTTTGCCGAGCGCGAAGCCGCGACCTATGAAAACCCCATTCCCAGTCGGGAGTTAATTTCCGAATTGCTGGCCAAAGCTTCTGGCCCTCTTAATTTTTCTCAATTATTGATTGATCTTGGGCTGGCTTCTGATGAGCAGTCAGAAGCGTTGAGGCGCCGATTGCGCGCGATGGTAAGAGACGGTCAACTTATCTTTAACCGCAAAAAAGAATTTTGCCTTATCAGTAAAATGGATTTGGTGCGTGGAAGAGTGCAGGGTCATCGAGATGGCTTCGGCTTCTTAATCCCTTTGGACGGCTCTCCTGATATTTACTTAACCAATCGGCAAATGCAAAAAGTCTTTGATGGTGATGAAGTTCTGGTAAGTCCTGGGCGTACAGACTTTAAAGGGCGGCGTGAAGGAAAAATTGTCGAAATTCTCGTTCGAAAAACTACGCAAATGGTTGGACGTTTTGTTGATCAGGGTGGGACGTTCTACGTTCGGCCTGACAATCCTCGCCAAAACCAAGATGTCATGATTCCTCAGGAAAACATCAATAACGCAGAGCCTGGGCAGTTTGTCGTCGTAGAAATTATTCAGCAGCCAGATCGATATAGGAAGGCTACTGGCTCTGTTGTGGAGATTCTGGGCAATCATATGGCACCGGGTATGGAAATCGATGTGGCTATTCGTTCCTATGGAGTTCCACATACCTGGCCCATGGAGGTGCAAGAGCAGGCGAGCCACTTTACTGCTGATGTGAAAGATAGCGACAAAGAAAACCGTATTGATTTGCGCCACTTACCGTTTGTCACAATTGACGGTGAGGATGCCCGCGATTTTGATGACGCCGTGTATTGTGAGCCCAAGCGTTCAGGTGGTTGGCGTCTTTATGTAGCAATTGCCGATGTGTCTCACTATGTGGGGCTGGGGACGCCATTGGATCAAGAGGCCATTGTTCGCGGTAGTTCCGTGTACTTTCCCGATTTTGTTGTGCCGATGCTTCCTGAGGTTTTGTCGAATGGTCTGTGTTCCCTAAACCCGCATACTGATCGCTTATGCATGGTGTGCGAAATGACCATCAGTGCCGCAGGAAAGATAAGCGGCTACATCTTTTATGAGTCGGTCATGCATTCCCAGGCAAGGCTGACTTATACGAAAGTTGGAAAAATGATAGCGGAAAAGGCAGACTCTCAAAGCGCTATTCGGCAAGAATACGGTTCAGTGGTTCAGCATGTCGACGATCTTTATTCCTTGTATTTACAATTGCGCACGACGCGGGAAGTTCGTGGCGCAATTGATTTTGAGTCAAATGAAACGCGGATACTGTTTGATGAGAACCGCAAAATTGACAAAATCGTGCCCATTGAGCGAAACGAAGCTCACAAGCTTATTGAAGAATGTATGTTGGCGGCAAATGTTTGCGCGGCGAAATTTTTAGAGGCTCATAAAATACCCGCGTTATATCGCGTCCATGAAAGTCCCAGTGAAGAAAAAATAGAAATGTTATTGGCGTTTCTTAAAGAGATGGGCTTGGGTATGAAGGCTTCTGGTGATATTACCCCTCAGGATTATCGCGATGTGTTGTCGCAAATAGGGGATAGGCCTGAGGCGCATTTAATTCAGACCGTTATGTTACGAAGCATGAATCAGGCGCGCTATCAGCCCGAGAATAAAGGCCATTTTGGTTTAGCTTATGAAGCCTACGCGCATTTTACTTCTCCCATTCGTCGTTACCCCGACCTTTTGGTGCATCGCGGTATTCGAGCGCTTATTCGTTCGGATGTGGCGACCAATAAGGTAAAGCGCGCCGACGGAGCTCCTGTGGTTGCTTTTGCGAAGGCGTATCCTTACAACAATAGCGATATGGAAGGGCTGGGAGAGAGCTGTTCAACAACCGAACGGCGCGCTGATGAGGCGACGCGAGATGTAGTGAGTTGGCTTAAATGTGAGTATTTGCAGGAGCATGTTGGCTCCGAGTTTGGCGGTGTGATTAGCGCCGTGACTTCATTTGGTTTGTTTGTTGAATTGAGTGATATTTATATCGAAGGTTTGGTGCATATCACATCCCTTCCTCAGGATTATTACCGTCACGAAGCGGCACATCACCGCCTAGTTGGCGAAAGAGCGGGACGTGTTTTTCGTATTGGGGATGAGTTGCGTGTTCAGGTGATGAGAGTTAACTTGGATGAGCGAAAAATTGACTTTGAATTGGTCGGCGTTAAAAATAATCCAGATCGTAAGGGTGGACGTAAAGGCGGTGGGAATAAAAAGTCTTCTGCCCGCTCATCTAAAAAACCGGATGTAAAAACGGCTGATGATGGTGGTCGAAAAGTTCGTAAGCGGCCAGCGAAGCGTGGATCGACTGCTGAAGAAACGATTAAGCCTAAGGAAAAAGCTAAGTCCGGCGCCAAAAGGGCTCCTAATAAGAAGAAAAAGAAGAGCGCCAAACAAAAAACTGCTGCTGGGAAAATGCCAGCGAGCAATCAGGGCGCATCGAAAAAGACGCCATCTGCAAAAAAGAAACCTAAGCGTTCTTCAAATAAAAGTACTGCTAAAAAAAGTCCAGAATAAACTATGACCGATCAAGATAAAATTTATGGTATTCACGCAGTTCAGGCTGCGTTGAAAACAACCGCACATAAAATAACAGCACTCTACGTTTTTAAAGGACGTCGAGACCAAAAGATTCAAAAAGTTACCGATGCAGCTCAAGGCCATAACCTCAAAGTCAATTTTGTTGATAAAAAAGAGCTTGATGCTCTTTGCCAGGGCAATCATCAAGGCGTTGTAGCGCTTGTGGAGCGGGGTAAAGCCTTAGAGGAGGCGGATCTTTATGAGATGGTTAAAGATGCTAAGAAAGACCCGCTCATTCTTATTTTGGATGGCGTAACGGATCCTCATAATTTGGGGGCTTGTTTGCGGAGTGCTGATGGCGCTGGCGTAATGGCAGTAGCGATTCCAAAAGATAATTCAGCTGGCGTCAATGACACCGTTCGGAAAGTCGCCTCTGGAGCAGTGGAGACAATTCCTGTTATTCCTGTAACAAATCTAGCGCGCTGTATTAAAAAATTACAAGAGCTTGGCTTGTGGGTTACAGGGCTTGCCGGTGAGGCTGATTCGTCTCTTTATGAAGAAGATTTGACCGGGCCGAGGGTTGTAGTGTTAGGCGCCGAAGGTTCCGGCATGCGTCGCTTAACAAAAGAACATTGTGATTTTTTGGTTAAAATTCCGATGCAGGGTAGCGTGTCGAGTCTTAATGTTTCTGTAGCAACTGGGGTTGTATTGTTTGAGGCTTTACGCCAGCGGCAATTGAAAAATTCCGGTTAATTGTTTGTCGTTGATTTAAATTGAATTTCGGAAAATTTAGGCGGAATTTAATTAAAGGTTCTAAACTGTATTAAGACGTCCTCGTCATTGTTTGGTTGCTGTTTGAGAGTGACAAAACAATTGTTAGAGGTTTGTGTTCTATTAGTTTTATTGAGCGCGTAATCTATTTTGATACAGTTTATGAATCTAAACAATATTCGACACTTTTTTAAATCTCTTCGACAATCTAAAAAAAACTCAGTCGAGTGCCCGAAAGACAACTCTAAAGAAAGCCCTAAAGTAAATTTGGTCGGTAAAAATATTGATCGAGTGTTGAAGGTGTATGCCCATCCAGGAAGTAGTCAGAGGCAATATCGCGTCTATCTTCCTAAAGGTTATACGGGCGAAGATGAGTTGCCCCTTGTCATGGTTTTGCATGGCTGTGATCAAACCCATCTTGAGATTCAGTCTATTTCCGGTTTTGATGATTTGGCGGATGAAAATAATTTCATTCTTGTGTACCCCTATGTGACCAATTATAGCGATATGCGGATGAGTAATTGTTGGGGCTGGTGGCGTCCAGAGCATATTAATGCGGGTGGCGGCGAGGTCGAAGATCTTTGGTGTGTAGCGAAAGAGGTTGCAAGTGAGTTTTCTGTCGACCTCGGGAGCGTGCATTTAGCGGGCTTATCTTCGGGGGCCGGAATGGCTGTTGCCGCGCTGACGGTTCATGCCGGTCGTTTTGCTTCTGCCGCTGTTATCGCAGGAGTTTCATATCATGAGCGCGTTATGGCCGTTACGATGCCGATAGCGAGCTTAAGAACGTATCGCCCCGTTGAGACCACTGTAACGCTGATGGAAAATGCAGGTCCAAAAGAGCGCGTGCTAACGCCTTTATTTATTGTGCATTCCGAGTCTGATCGAGTGGTGGGCATTCAGGCGAGTAAAAATCTACGTGACTCTTGGCTCAGTTATTTTGGGCTCGGTGAGGCGTTTGTTAATAAGGTGGATCACCATCGGTCTAACGGTGTTTCATGGACACATACAGGATATGGGCGGCTGCATGAGCCAAACCTAGTTGAGACGGTGTTCTTGAAAGGTGTTGGTCATGGTTGGTATGGCGGGCGTCCTGGCGATTATAGCTTTCCTGATGGCCCTCCGATCTCTGAGTTAATGTGGCGGTTTTTTAGTGGGCAAGAGTCTTCTGGAGTTGAGGCCTTGGCCGCCGCTTCATAGGTCTTGGGTTTATCGTTGGTGGGGTTCGATCCACCTCTTAAATGACTGTTCTGGGTACCTCTCCTCTGTAAATGTACCCCTCTAGGTGACGTGAATGGCGTGATTTAAGTTGTTTTCTGCGTTCGTTTTATATTAGCCACTTGCTTTTCCTACTCACCCGCAATAAAATGTGCCGCCCTAAAAACCTCCTTGCTTTACCGGTACGCCGGGAAGCTAAGAAACCCGTAAGGAGCCGCGATGCGACATTACGAAATTGTGTTTCTGGTCCACCCTGATCAGAGTGAACAAGTCTCAGGTATGGTTGAACGCTATACTTCATCCATTACTACTACAGGTGGAACTGTTCACCGTATGGAAGATTGGGGACGCCGTCAATTGGCATATCCAATCAATAAAATCCATAAAGCTCACTACGTTTTGATGAATGTAGAGTGTGGCAATGAAGCCCTTGAAGAGCTTACGACTAACTTCCGTTATAACGATGCTGTTATTCGTAACTTGGTTATTCGTACAGATGAGGCTATCACTGAAGAATCATCCATCATGAAGGCTGAGAAAGAGAATCGTGAACGTAAAAACCGTTCCGATCATCGTTCCGATCGTCGTCCGTCTGAAGGTTCTTCTCGACCTGAAAGTGCACCGGCACCTAAACCTGAAGATGCTCCTAAGGCTGAAGATGCACCAAAGCCTGAAGCTAGTACTAATGCAAACGCAGATAAAAGTGAGGAGGCATAATCATGGCCCGTTTTTTCCGTCGTCGTAAATTTTGTCGTTTCACTGCAGAAGGCGTGAAGCAAATTGACTATAAAGACTTGGATACGTTGAAAGCATATGTTTCTGAGACTGGTAAAATCGTACCTAGCCGTATCACGGGTACAAAAGCGAAATATCAACGCCAATTGGCTACCGCGGTTAAACGCGCTCGATATATTGCTTTATTGCCATACACGGACAGTCACGACTAGTAAGAGAGTATTTTAATGCGCTTGCTTGCTGAGTTTATTATGCGTGGGCGAGCGCAAGCTATATGGATGGCCCTGTTGGGCAGCTGGATTCCGTACCTGTCTCAAACTTCGTTAGGCCTAGTGTCTTTACGTAGAGGGTGGCAGGAAGGCTTACTTATTGCCGTTGCAGCATCGGTACCGCCAATTATAGGGCTGGTCTTTGGTGATGTGGGCAATATGATCGTTATTGTGACGATAGGTGTGTTCGCGGTTACGCTTTGCACATCGATAGCTTTACGAGTTTTCGCATCCTGGCCAATCGCTCTTGTTGTGAATATGTTGCTTTGCGCCGGCTTTGGTTTGGCACTCGGCTTCAATGATGTTCAGATAAGGTCAGACCTTACGGATTTTTTCTCAAGCTTACAAAATCAAGAATCTGGTTTTAATAGCGAAGTTTTCCTAGCTGAAATAGCGAAGTTAACGAAAGCCCAGATAACGGGCGGCATAGCGTTTAGTTTTCAAATGGCCTCTGTGCCAGGATTGATACTGGCGCGATGGCTGCAGGCTTCGCTCTATAACCCTGGTGGTTTTAAGAGTGAGTTTCACGCCCTGAGGCTGAATAAGCAGTTCGCTGTTTTAAGCTTAGTTGCGTACTTGTGTGGCTTGAGTGCAGGACCTGAAAATCCGTTTTGGGCAATGCTGTTCGCGGTACCCATGTTGGTGGTTGGCTTCGGCTTAGTGCACCACATGTTGGACCGAGCGGGTATTGGCCGGGCAGGAGTGACTGCCTTTTACGTAGCGTTTTTATTGATGCGTCCAATTTCGATCATCTTAGTGGTGGTTATATGTGTTTCGGATGCATTTTTTAACTACAGAAATAAATTTCAATTTAAACCGTAGGTATACCTGCGGATAAACAGTGAGGAATACGAGATGGAAGTTATTCTACTCGAAAAAGTTGCTAACCTAGGTAACGTTGGCGACAAAGTAAATGTTAAGCCTGGCTTTGGTCGTAACTTCTTGTTGCCCCAAGGTAAAGCCTGCTCAGCAAATGAAGCCAATCTAAAAGATTTCGAAGAACGTAGAGCTGAGCTCGAAAAAGCAGCGGCGAATAAGAAAGAATCTGCTGAAATACGTTCACGCGAGCTAGAAGAAGTGACTATTACTATCACATCTAAAGCTGGTGATGAAGGTAAGCTTTTTGGTTCTATTGGTGTGCGCGATATAGCAGACGCTATTACCACAGCTGGTGTTGCTGTTGAAAAAGCTGAAGTGAAGCTTCCTCAGGGCACTTTGCGTGACCTTGGTGAGTATGAGATCGACTTGCAATTGCACGTTGATGTCACAACAACTATCAAGTTGATGATTGAAGCTGAGTAAAAATTGATTTACGTTGTGTAACGCGACGTAAAATCTGAATAAAGATGGGCGCATAGCGAGTTTTTCTGGCTATGCGCCCATTTTCGTTCCAAGACGCAATTTTATTTTAGAATATGCGGTAACCTAGTCACCCCAGAAACAGTCACCCCAGAAACAGCCAGGCATTTAACCTTCATGTCCGATACTGATATCGAATCCAACGAGTACCCTGAAATGGAGAGTCCTCCTCTTCAAGACTCGTTTACCACTGATGTTTTGCCCCACTCCTTTGAGGCCGAACAGTCCGTTATAGGCGGGCTACTGCGCGATGCCACGCAGTATGATTCAGTTTCCGAAGTACTGTCTGAAGGCGACTTTTTTAAGGCCGGCCACGGCAAGATATTTTCGATAATGGCTGATTTGATCGAGCGAGAGCAGCCGATTGACGTCATTACAGTATCTGAAGAGCTTAGCCACCGTAATGAGCTCAGCGACGTTGGTGGTTTGGACTATATCGCCGATTTAGCTACCCAAGTTCCCAGTAGTGCTAACGTTGTTGCTTACGCAAAAATTGTGCGCGAGAGAGCGACTCTTCGACAGTTGATCTCGGCTGCTACAGAAATAAGTCGTGCTAGCTACAACCCTGGCGCTTTGGCTTCTGATGACCTGCTTCAGCTGGCAGAGCGGAGTGTGCTTCAGATCTCCGAGGAGCGCCCAAAAGAAGGCGGTTTTGAGGGGGTTAATACACTGCTCAAACAAGCTGTTGAAAAGATTGACGTACTCTTTCGTTCTGGTAGTGATATCACTGGCTTAAGCAGTGGAATTACGGAGTTGGATGAGAAAACATCGGGCTGGCAGCCTGGAGAGCTTATTGTTCTGGCAGCAAGGCCGTCAATGGGGAAAACAGCTCTAGCGCTCAACTTTATTGAAGCGTCGGTGATGACTCAAGATAAGCCGTCTCTTGTGTTCAGTATGGAGATGCCGGCGGATGCGCTCGTGATGAGAATGCTGTCCTCCATCGGACGAATCGATCAAGGGCGTCTTCGTAACGGTAAACTTACTGAGGAAGATTGGCCAAAGTTAGAGGTGGCGGCGCGCAAACTAAAAGACAAAAAGCTCTTTATTGATGATACCGCGGCGCTTACCCCCAATGAGATACGTGCCAGGGTTCGGAGAATCGCCCGTGAGCACGGTGATCCAGCGATTATCATGATCGACTATTTACAGTTGATGCACGTTGGTGGATCTGAAGGGCGTACGCAAGAAATATCCGAAATTTCGCGCTCCATGAAGGCTCTCGCCAAAGAATATAGTTGTCCGGTTGTGGCGCTATCGCAGCTTAATCGGGGAGTTGAACAGCGACCCAATAAGCGTCCGATGAACTCAGATTTGCGGGAATCGGGAGCGATTGAGCAAGATGCTGATGTGATTTTATTTATCTATCGCGATGAATACTACAACGAAGATAGTCCAGACAAAGGTATTGCGGAGCTGATTATTGGTAAGCAGCGTAATGGTGAAATTGGTACGTGTAGAGCAGCCTTTATTGGCAAATATACACGCTTTGATAACCTGGCCCCTGAGTATTCCCAAAACATGGATTAAACGCCTATATCTGTCACTGCCTTTGCTGTTTGGCGCTTATTGAATAAAAAAAACATATCAGTCTGATCAAAAAACATCCTTTTAAACTTGAGAGTTGCGATGCAGCACATTATTATCGCGACCTCAGAATGTAAATGCGGGTAAGTAATGCAGGTTTTTCATCAGGTCGATAGTCTTAGGCAAGTACTCAAAGATGCCCGGGCTTCTGGTAAACGTGTTGGTTTTGTGCCGACAATGGGTAACCTTCATGATGCCCACTTAGCGTTGGTGAAAACCGCGCAGACCCATGCCGATGTTGTGGTTTGCAGTATTTTTGTGAACCGGCTGCAGTTTGGGTTGAATGAAGACTGGGATAAATACCCTCGGACCTTAGAGCGGGATAGCGAAAAGCTTCGCAGCGTGGGTTGTGATTATTTGCTTTGTCCGGATGAGCATGAAATTTACCCGAATGGAATGGATGCTCAGACTCGGGTGATTGTGCCGACAATGGCTGATGTACTATGTGGCGCTAGCCGCCCTGGCCATTTCGAAGGTGTTACAACGGTTGTCAGCAAGTTGTTTCACATCGTGCAGCCCGATATTGCGGTTTTTGGGGTCAAGGACTTTCAGCAGCTCGCCATTATTAGACGAATGGTTGAAGATTTGTGTATCCCTGTTGAAATAGTGGCTGGCGATATTGTAAGAGAGTCAGATGGCTTAGCGATGAGCTCACGCAACGGTTTTATCACCGAAGAAGAGCGCAGCAAGGCGAATCAGCTTTATTCTTCGTTATCCTGGGTTTGTGCAGAGTTGCGTTCGGGAACTCGGAACTTCTCAGGACTTGAGTCCGAAGCAAAGCAGCAGATTAAAGCTGCCGGTTTTAAACCGGATTATGTGAGTATTTGTAATAGTAAGACCTTGGAGCCTGTCGCAGACGATGATCAGCAGATCACCGTACTTGGTGCCATGTATACCCAGGGCGCACGTTTAATTGATAATGTTTCTGTGCAGCTTTAATGCATAAGAATGATGTAAATCACCCGTTTTATCTGGGCTGAGGACTGAATGATGGAAATAACGCTTCTTAAAGGCAAGTTACACATGGCAACCGTCACACAAGCAGAATTGTGGTATGACGGTTCATGCGCCATAGATGCTGATTTGGTAAAGCTCGCGGGTTTGCGCGAGTTCGAAAAAATAGAAATATACGATGTTGATAATGGTGAGCGCTTTTCTACGTATGTCATATTGGCTGAGGCAGGCTCTAAAACGATTTCGATGAATGGCGCGGCAGCACGTAGGGTGCAAGTGGGCGACCGTTTAATTATTGCGGCATATGGTCAAATGAAAGAATCTGAGGCCGACAACTTTAAGCCACGCTTGGTCTATTTGGAAAAAGACAACTCTGTTGAGCGCACCACCAATACTATTCCCGTCCAGGTCGCTTAAATCCGCGGTTTTTCGCGGTGAGAAATCTCTTCTTTATTCTCTAAAAAATGCGTTCTTTCGTCTTATACAAGGAAGAACGCCAATCCTCTCACTATACTCAATTTGATAGCTGATCAAAATTTGACGAGGTGTTACGGTGAAGGGGATCATTATTGACCTAGATGGCGCCATATTTCAGGGTGACCATTTGATTGATGGCGCTGATAAGCTGATTACGAAGCTTCAAGAACAAAATTTCCCACATCTATTTTTGACCAACTCCAGTGCGTATCCACGTAAAGCTATTGTGGATAAGCTGGCGGGCTTTGGTATTTCCGTACAGCCGCAAGAAATTATGACGCCAGCTGTAGCTGCTGCTCAGTGGCTTTGTGAACACAATATTGAACGTTTAGCGGTTCTAATGCCGCGTGAAACTACTGAAGATCTCGTGGGTTTTGAGCTGGTTTCGATGAGTGGGAATGAGTCTGCCGAAGCTATTGTGGTGGGTGATTTGGGGACAAACTGGAATTACACAAAACTTAATCACGCGTTTCGGCGTTTAGTTGAAGAGCCACACCCGAAACTGGTGGCGTTAGGTATGACGCGATATTGGTACACCGAAGAAAAAGGGCTTAACCTTGATGCCGCTCCGTTCGTAAAAGCATTAGAATTTGCCAGTGGTTGTAAAGCTGAAGTGATTGGCAAACCATCACCGACGTTTTTTGAGGAAGGCCTGCATATACTTGGTTGCGACGCATCTGAATGCATAATGATTGGTGACGATATTCATGCAGACGTCAAAGGTGCTCAGGATGCCAATTTAAAAGCTGTTCTCGTTAAAACGGGTAAGTTTCGTGAGCGCGATCTTCATCTGGGTATTCACCCTGATATCATTATTGAATCTATTGCTGAACTGGATGACATTCTGAGCTGGTAAATGAGCGTACTCATTAATTGGCATGTTTCTAAATATGATGGGCGCAGCCCCATCGCTTTCTTTTCTTAATTAGTCCCCGTCCAAAAAACGATCGCAGTAGGCATCTGCTTATAGATGGGCACTAATTAACATCTGCAAATCCCCCTCTGTCTCCTTCGGTAGAGTCGGGGTATCATAAGCGGTAATAATCAATAATTGCTTTCGAATTAAACTCGTTGGCCGTTCTACATCACGATCACGTAAAACCATTGGGGTGAGTATGTCTGAGGTAAAAAACTATCCGGTTTCGCAGTCTGTATCACAAGCTGCACATATCGATGCGGATGCCTATACCGCTTTGTACAAACGTTCAATTAACGATCCAGAAGGGTTTTGGGCCGAGCAGGCAGAAACGTTTTTGGACTGGGATAAAAAGTGGGACAAGGTCAGAGAGTTTGATTTTCACAAAGGCGAAGCGGCGTGGTTTATTGGTGGCAAATTAAATGTCGCCAAAAACTGTATAGATAGGCATCTGAAAGACAAAGCTGAACAAGTCGCGATTATTTGGGAAGGTGATGACCCTGCTAAAGATTTACGTGTTACCTATCAACAGCTGCACGATGAGGTGTGTCGATTTGCTAATGCGCTAAAAGCACGCGGCGTTCAGAAAGGGGATCGGGTTTGTATTTATATGCCGATGATCATCGAAGCGACCTATGCCATGCTGGCTTGTGCACGTATCGGCGCTGTTCACTCAGTGGTGTTTGGCGGGTTTTCGCCAGAAGCGCTGAAAGACCGAATCCAGGATTCAGATTGCAAAATCGTCATCACTGCGGATGAAGGTGTGAGGGGCGGAAAATCAGTGGCATTAAAATCAAATGCCGATAAAGCTGTCTCACAATGCCCCAACGTACACACGGTGCTTGTTGTACAGCACACAAAAGGCAACGTCGATTGGGATGAATCTCATGATGTCTGGTATCACGAGATCACTGCGGATATGGCCGCAACTTGTGAGCCTGAAGTGATGGATTCAGAAGACCCGTTATTTATTCTATATACCTCAGGCTCTACCGGTAAGCCAAAAGGCGTATTGCATACATGTGGGGGGTATTTGTTACAGGTCGCAATGACCCACAAATACACCTTCGATTACAAAGATGGAGAGGTTTTTTGGTGTACGGCAGACGTAGGTTGGGTAACTGGGCATAGTTATATCGTATACGGTCCACTTGCCAATGGTGCAACAACATTGATGTTTGAAGGTGTGCCTACGTATCCTGATGCTTCACGTTGTTGGCAAATTTGTGACAAGCACAATGTGAGTATCTTTTACACGGCACCCACAGCACTACGCGCGTTAATGGCCAAAGGTGATGATTTTGTGAAGTCTACGTCGCGACAATCGTTGCGTATCCTGGGGACAGTCGGCGAGCCGATTAATCCCGAAGCGTGGGAGTGGTATCACAAGGTGGTTGGAGAAGAGCGTTGCCCAATTGTTGATACGTGGTGGCAAACGGAAACTGGGGCTCATATGCTCACCCCGTTGCCAGGCGCGACCGCCTTAAAGCCTGGATCGGCCACCCTCCCATTTTTTGGTGTCGAACCTGTACTGCTGGACGAAAATGCCAATATTATCGAGGGTGAAGGACAAGGTAGCCTAGTGATTAAATCATCATGGCCGAGCCAGATTAGAACGATATTCGGTGACCATGACCGGCTCATTAGTACCTATTTCAGTACGTACCCAGGATATTACTTTACAGGTGACGGCGCGCGCCGAGATGCAGACGGTTATTACTGGATTACAGGTCGCATGGATGACGTTTTGAATGTGTCGGGGCATCGAATGGGTACCGCAGAGGTGGAAAGCGCTTTGGTTGTGCATGATGATGTTGCGGAGGCCGCGGTGATTGGCTGCCCTCACGATATCAAAGGGCAGGCTATCTATGCCTACGTTACGCTAATGAGCGGTGTTGAACCGAGTGATGAGCTGCGTAAAGAATTGGTCGGGTTGTGTGCATCTGAAATTGGCCCGATTGCTAAACCGGACTATATTCAGTGGGCTCCAGGTTTACCCAAGACAAGATCGGGTAAAATTATGCGTCGTATTTTGCGTAAAATTGGCGCTAACGAACTCGAAAACCTCGGAGATACTTCAACTTTGGCCGATCCATCCGTTGTTGAAGAGCTGATAGCGAATCGACTTATTCGTTAATTAGCTGTCATTTTTTGCCTTCATCAAGTTGGTGTTCATTGTTTCATAAAGTTACAGAGTTGATTTTGGCTCTGTAACTTTGTCGTCTTCTGTCTTATCTCCTCACTATTACGAACCATTGGCGCCAGAAATCGTCTAATCTTAAATATAGGGTTATGCTTACTACATATAAGCATGTTCCAAAGTTATAGGTATTGAAATTAATAAAAGGAAAAAGACTGTGAACGGGAAAATATCCGCAAAAGTCACGCCAAAAGAATCCCTTGATGTGCTTTCTCATATAGAAGTGACTCGTCTAGTTGAAACAAAAGATTCAGAAATTTACGAAAATTTTCGTCGCTGTGCTTTGGCTGTATTAAATACAGGGGCAGAAACTGACGACACAAAAGAAGTGTTAGAAAAATATTCTGACTTTTCTGTTAGCGTTATCCAGCAGGAACGTGGAATTAAGTTGGATATTCAGAATGCGCCAGATACTGCATTTGTAGACGGTACAATGATTACCGGAATTCGAGAGCATTTGTTCTCGGTGCTACGGGATATCGTATACATTAATAATGAGTTACAAGAAAATCGCGACATTGATTTTTCAAAGACAGATGGTATTACCAATGGCGTATTTCACATTGTACGTAATGCGGGTCTATTAAAAACGAATGGTGATGTCAATGTGGTTGTTTGTTGGGGCGGGCACTCAATAAACGAAGTGGAATATGATTACTCTAAAGAAGTTGGTTATCAAATGGGTTTAAGGGGGATGAATATTTGCACTGGGTGTGGTCCTGGTGCGATGAAAGGCCCAATGAAGGGCGCAACATTTGGTCATGCGAAAATGCGTTTTCAAGGGCGCTATGTTGGTATTACCGAACCTGGAATTATTGCCGCTGAATCGCCTAACCCGATTGTGAATGAACTGGTTATTATGCCGGATATTGAAAAACGCTTGGAAGCATTTGTGCGTACAGGGCATGGCATTGTTGTATTTCCTGGCGGTGCTGGTACGGCAGAAGAAATTCTTTATATCCTGGGTATTTTGTTACACCCTGACAATAAAAACATTCCGTTCCCCTTAATCTTTACTGGCCCCAAATCATCGAGAGATTATTTCGATCAAATAAATGAATTTATCGGTACTTCTTTAGGGAAAGAGGCTCAATCAAAATATGAAATTGTAGTAGATGATCCAGTTTTGGTTGCCCAGAAAATGAAAAAACACATGGAACTAGTGAGAAGCTATCGTAGACAATCGAAAGATGCTTACTATTATAATTGGATCTTGAAAATTGATCGAGAATTGCAGCAGCCTTTTAGTCCGGACCATAATAATATGGCCAAATTGGATTTACATAAGGACCAAGAAACGTATCATCTTGCGGCAAACTTGCGACGTGCTTTTTCCGGGATCGTTGACGGCAATGTAAAAGAACATGGTATTCGTGCTGTTGCCGAAAAAGGCCCGTATGAAATTCATGGCGATAAAGAAATACTTGCTCCCTTAGGTGAGTTGTTGAAATCTTTTGTTGCGCAAAAGCGAATGAAGATTCCAACGCAAGAATATATACCCTGTTACAAAATTGTTGAATGATAATGACCGAAGATGTGTTTGAGCAATTGTTAGGCGATGACGTGGAGCCTATCAATGCCGAAAGTAGAGTGGCGCTTCAGAAAGAGCGTGATTCCGGTGTAAATAAAGAGATTCGCCGTCGAGCGGCTGAAAGTGAAGAGAGGGGTCCGGAAGACCCGTTGACGAGCGAACCGCTAGATATGGTTGAACCATTGGCGGTGATTTCTTATTGCAAAGCGGGGGTTCAGCACGGCGTGTTTAAAAAGTTGCGTTTAGGGAAGTATCCTTTCGATGCGCGACTTGATTTACATCGGTTGACGGTCGACCAGGCGCGTGAGGAAATCTATCGCTTTGTAACCGATTGCGTTGGTCACGATATTCGAGCCGCATTAATTACTCATGGTAAGGGCGAGGGGCGAGATAAGCCTGCGCTGTTAAAAAGTTGCGTTGCGCATTGGTTGCCGGAACTTGATCAGGTTTTGGCTTTTCATACCGCTCAAAAACATCATGGTAGCTACGGTGCTACCTATGTGCTGTTCAAAAAAGTGAAAATAAAAAACTAGAAAATAAAGAGCGAAACCGGAAACATTCTTGTTGGTCTGAGTGAGAAGATTTTACGTTCTATATGCCCATTTTGTGTAGTGCGTTAATAAGTTCTCGTACGATACCGGCAGCGACCGGGTGCTCTGATTCAAAGCGAGCCTCTAGCGACATTGCGATATCGACGGAGGAGTCAATGTTATTAATGTCTGCATCTTTGTCCAAAATAAGTCGAATGTCCGCTTCTAGTTTTTGAGCAATTTCCAGGGTTTCTGCATCAACAGATGTGCTGTTGTTAAGTTGCTCTCTTAGTTTGTTAAGAGAGGCCTTTATAGAACCTTCGCTCATACGGTACTCCGGTTAAGGATGAATACTATTAATAATAGGCGAAGTCTGGGCTGTTTGTAGGGGCGGTGCTGGAGTTATTGCGTGTTTATAGTGGGTTAGGGTGCTTATGCTTGCAAGGTCATAATGGTGGATGTGTGATCGTCAACAGTTCTAGTCCTTACGGAGTTTCTTGTCGTCAATACAGCGTTTACGTTTGCTTGCCTTTAATTTAGGGGGGCAGCGAGGCAAAGGCTGTCGAGGTAGTCGCCAAAATCAGGGTCGACACTGAATACGATATTTTGAAAGTCGCCTTTTTAGAAAATTGCGGCGTATTACTTGAATAGTATGGGTAGCTTAGCTTATAGCCCATTGAGATGAAATTCTTCTGCATAAAGTCGAAGGCTTCTTCAGATTCCTTATTAGCAAATAATTGGTCAAGTTCGCAGGTTTTTGCCTCGCTAAGAATGTAAGGGCGGTATGCACTCGCCAGTTGACCAGGGCAAGGATGATAGTGGTAGGCCAGCATGTCCATGAGTTCTATGGGGTATTCGGTGCTCATGCTCACCGGTCCGAGCAGATAACGTATGTCGGGGTTTCGGGCTAGGTAGCAGCCTAAGCACTGCCATAGGTAATCGAGGCTGGCTCTTCCCCAGAGTCAGGGTTTGCTAAGCTTCTTCCCAGTTCCATGCTTTGCTCTAGCTAAGGTGTAAATTCAGGTTTGAAGGTGTATAGGGTGCCGGTATAAAATCCTTCTGCGCCCATTTAAGCTAAGATTTTTTACCTTTACCTTTACCAAGGCGGTAGGCGCCGGCAATAACGAGGTTTTCTCTATCCCAGAGGACTAAGTGTTTGTAGTGGCGGTCGAAATCACCCAAAAGCTTGTATAGATGCATCATGTCATTGCCTGCTTATCAAATCGTCACAAACGTATAACAAAAATAGGGAATTAGAGGATTTGACTCAGTTGTCTTAGTTGGTTTTCTAAGAGGTTCTGAAACGGTTGTCGAAAACTGGAAAGCACCTGGCGACCATCTTCCGTCCCCAACTCCATGAACGTAATACGTCGATTGATTAGGGCTTCTCCCCCTGCAATTTCTTCGACAATAAGGCCTGCAAAGGGCAGCTTTTCAGGGACGATATTTTCTTTATTGGCCGATACCAGTGCCGCAAGATCGAGAGGCACTTTATCGATGATTCCGGCTAACTCTAAAATGAGGTAGGCCGTACAGCTCGCGTTAAATAGGGCTTCACCGCGGCTTTCGCGTTCTTGAAAATTGAGGGTGTAGTAGTTTTCGGTCAGGCGAAACTGATGTCCGCCATACAGGGCCATCACATCGCGCATGATTTTTTCCAGTCGACCCATGGTATCTCGGAAACTCTGCCCGTTAAGTTGTTGTTTTAGAACGTTCAAATTTTTGATGTGAATGATTGCAAACACATCAGAGTGAAGCGGTTCCTCGAATGAGGATGTATCGGATGCGGCCTCAGGTAGTTCTTCTAATTTGTTTTGCGCGTCGTTTTGAGTCTGGGATTGCCATACGATGGCTTTACTGTGAAATAACGACCAGAGTGCTAAAACAAAAAGCAAAGTTGATACAGATATTGTCAAAAAGATAGCCGAGTTCAACGACCATTCGTCTGTTTTTATTGTGACCGTAACATAACCGGCTACGCTATCGCGCAGGGTAATAGGGCTGGTAAAGGTAGCGCTGTCGGGTAGGCGAATTCTAGAGTCGCCAGCTTGTACGAGTAAATTATTTTCAACGTCATGGATAGTTGCTAAGTGAGCGTGGGGGTTGGCGATGACATCTTGCAATATGACCTGTAAACGGACCAGATCATGGTTAAACGTTGCATCTACTGCCTGCTTAGCGGCCATATTGGCAAGAGTGCTGCCGTAATTTCCGACAAAGCTTTCGCTTATAGCGCGAGTATTGGGGATAAAGATAAGTGCGAGCATGAGGCAGGCGATAAAACCCCCTGCGCATACAGCCGATAGCGTGGGTATTAAGCGTAGTCGAAGCGGGAAGCGGTTGGCGATAGGCGTAGGCAAAGGGCGTATTTCTTAGCTATTTATTAGCGCTGTTAATTGGTTGGCTGTTTTGTTCGTGTTTTACGTGGTTTTCTTTAGTGTGTTCACTTAGCTTGAATTTATAGGTGGTGGAGCTTTTTAGCTTAGCGGCATTCTGTTTGTGGGGGCGCTAGCTCGTGTGTATCGGGCTTGTATCCCTGTTTTTTAGTGTGATTATTCTATTCCGAAGCTGCCGAATTCACTCATTGCTCATTGTCACCTATTCAAAGGTTCCATGGATAACCTAAGTCGTTATAATGACTTACTATCAAACTAAATAGAAGTTATCTGTGCGCGAACTCATTCTCATTACTATATTTGGCCAAGATCGTCCCTTTGTCACCTCGACTGTCAGCGAAATTTTATCAAAAAGTAATGCCAATATTCTTGATATTGGCCAGTCGGTAATTCACGAGACTTTGTCGCTCGGCATGCTGGTTGAGTTTTCCTGTGCGAAAGGTTCTGGGGATGTTGTGCGGGACATATTGTTCGCTATGCATACTATTGGAATGCAGGTTAAATTTCGCCCGATCGAAGAAGAGAACTACGCTGAGTGGGTGGGCCAGCAAGGTAAGCCTCGTCATATTGTGACGCTATTGGCTCGACAAATCTCAGCTCAGCATATTTCTGCTCTGGCACGCGTGATCTCTGAAAACGGATTGAATATCGACAATATTAGTCGCCTTTCTGGCCGTGTTTCACTTGATTCCAGCGATGATCGAACAAAGGCCTGCGTTGAGTTTTCGGCGCGGGGGCACACTTTGGACACTTCTGTATTACGAGCTGAGCTGGCTAAATTAGCCTCGTCCTTTGATATTGATATCGCATTCCAAGAAGACAATATGTATCGGCGTACTCGCCGGTTGGTGTGCTTCGACATGGATTCGACACTAATCGAGACTGAAGTGATTGATGAGCTCGCTAAAGCAGCGGGTGTTGGGGAGGAGGTGGCGGCCATTACCGAAGCTGCAATGATGGGGGAACTGGATTTTGATGAAAGCTTTCGCCGCCGAATGGCTCTATTGAAAGGCCTGAGTGAAGACGTATTAGCGGGTATCGCGGATAGGCTTCCGTTAACCGAAGGTGCGGAAACCTTATTCGCCAACCTGAAAAAGCTGGGTTACAAAACAGCGATTTTATCGGGTGGCTTTGAGTACTTCGGAAGACATTTACAAAAGAAGTTAGGTGTGGACTACGTATACTCTAACGCTCTTGAAATTGTCGATGGCGTTGTCACTGGTAATGTTACGGGGCGAGTTGTTAACGGAGAGAGAAAAGCTGAATTGCTTCGTGAGTTGGCTGAACGAGAGAATATCAGTTTGGAGCAGGTTGTTGCTGTGGGCGATGGCGCTAATGACTTGCCGATGCTAAGCATTGCTGGCCTGGGCATAGCCTTTCGTGCAAAACCCTTGGTGAAAGCGGAAGCGAAGCAGTCGATATCCAATTTAGGTTTGGATGCGATCCTATATCTTATGGGTTTTCGCGATCGAGAAATGAAGCACTAGTTAGTGCTTATGAATAAATGGAGCACTACTGCCAGAGGATTTAGAACGCTATTTCTAGTCTGGTATAGTTGCTAGAAATAACTATGCCCACATATTAAGCTGTGCAAATCTAATGTTTTAAATTAACTCTCGCTACGCCCCGTTTTATGGGCAAGCATTAACGCTAGCTTTCCATATCAAAGTCGTAATCCATCTGGTCTGATGGTTCTTGCAAGTAATACCCTTGAATATAGTGGACGCCAGATTGCCACAATTTAGACAGGACACCCGCGTTCTCAACAAAGGGAACGATTGTAATTTTATCACTTTGATGTAATTCGCTGACGAGTTCATTGAGTGACTGTTCGTCGTTGGAGTTATTCTGTAGGTCTTGAGTGAAAGAGCCGTCAACTTTGACGTAAGATACTTGTATATTCTTCAATGCGTTGAATGGATTCAAGGCGCAGCCAAAATGGCTAATACTGCATTCACAGCCGATCTCCTTAAGCTGCTTAGTGAATGTGCTGGCGACATTAAGGTGGTCGTTTATATCTATTTCCTGAAGCTGAAAAACTACTGAGTCAGCGGGTAGATTCGCGGCTTTAAAGGCAACAGCCAGCCAGGGCGTTAAGGTCGCATCAAGCATAGACTCACGGCTCAGATTGACAATTAACTGTGTATTGTTGCCTTTTGTACGATGCACAGAGAGAATTTTGATGGATTCTAATATGACCCAGCGATCTAGCTTGGTGGTCGCACCTATTTTAGCTGCGGTACTTAAAAATTCATTGGGCGAAATTTGATTTCCTTCAGAATCCACCATGCGCATAAGTACTTCGTAGTGTTCTCTGTTTGAGCCGCGCAAGCTTAAAATCGGCTGGAATAATAATTTAAAACGACCAGTGCTGAGGGCGGCTTGCACCATTGATTCGATATCGAGCTTTGTTTGCTTTTTCGACTCAGGTTCATAAATTTTTGCTACTACGGCAGCGTCTTGTTTTGCTACCGTGCGAACTAATTCCAGCGCTTTTACTGCGTGATCGATAGGGATGTCACTGTTTGCCGTAGTTTCTGCTACTAGAGATACGCCAATATGGTAATTAAATTGAATCGTAGCGCCTTCAATATCGACAATATGATCACGAAGTTCTTGGCAGAATACTTCTGCGCGTTCTAGGGCTTTGGTGGCGCTAATTTTAGGCACAACCAATATCAAGCTATCTTCGCCAAAGCGGCAGAGTGTCTCTTCTTTTTTCGTTATCGATTGCGTAAATGTTGCAATTGATCCAATGACTGCATCTACGGAAGATACGCCTAACTTTTTCTGTATTGTTTCAAGAAAGTTTTCGACACCAATATGGAATAACGCGCTGTTGTACTGTTTGCTGACAGCGGCGTCTACGGTTTTTTCCAGCACTTCGATAAGGTAGTTTTTATTAAATAGGCCGCTTGCGATATCTTTGTTTTTTATTTCTTCAAGCTGTGCTTCAAGCTCTTCACTACCGACTGTCTTTGCGCGTACTAGGAATTGAATGCAGGCTTCTTCTTCGTAGTTAGTTTTTCTAACCTCAATCCTAATCGGCTTGTCGCTTTCATCGTGTAATAACGCGGTGAATTTGAGTTCGGTAGCGTCAATATCACTACCTTTAATCATAAAGTCTTTCAGGAATTTTTTGACGTCGCCTTGATGTTTCTCGCTAACAATATCGATAACGGGCATACATTCGAGATCATCGCGCGTTTCGTATTCAAGAAGTTCGGAAAAAGAGTCGTTCGCGTACAGGAACATCCCGTCTTGAACAAAAGCAATGGCGTCACGTGAGCTATCTAGCAACTGTTGGTTTCTGCGAGAAATTTCGTTGAAACGACGCTCGGAAAAACGACGCTTTTCTCGTTCTGTACGATTGGTTAGCTCACGTTGGATAACGTAAAGGAGGTGTTGGTCCTCATCGATAGTTACCACATCTGCGGCACCGAGTTTCATTCCTTTGACGATTGTTTGATGGCCTTCTTCACCCGCTTGTAAAATGACCGGAATATCTTTGTTAAGTCGCTTAATGAGTTTTATTGCGTCGGATGGCGTAACGCTGGTTGTCGACTCAGCGCCGATCATGAGATCCCAAACTTTTTCTTGTAGCAGCTTGTCCAGCACCTCGATACTTTCAACATGCTGGGCGCGCACAGGACGTCCAGCGTTGTGCAGCATACTGATTAGACGTTCGGCTTCGGACCGCGAATCGTTAAGAATGAGAAGTCGGGTCGCGCTATTACTCGTTGTTGGCATTATCTAAGTGCTTGGGTTTCCAGGGGATTATTGTTTGGGTTACTGATATTAGTTTAGACCCCGCCAGGGTTTTGGTCAGTCCCATGACGAGTCGAAATTATCGGCGTCGTTTGCGTTTTTTATGGCATTACTTTCGTTGTTTGCTTCACTGGTATTGCTTGCTATTTGGGTGGGGCCACTGTCGAGTCGTCTAAAACGAAACTGCTGGGCACTCTTCGTGAAGAATACCACGCGATCTAGTTTTGCGGTCGATTCTTTTTCTCCGTCGATTATCTTAACTTTATCAAATTCTTGGAAGGGTGCCGAGGCCGTTAGAAGGGTCGGGTTGCCTTGGCCAAACTTGCTGGGTGGTAGAAACAGTGCGCGCATATACTCAGAGTAACCGCCCATATCGTAAGTTTGAGCAATGGCGTATGGCTTTGCGTTGTTTGATAATAATTGAATGCCGAGTTGGGAGGCGTTCTTGAGCTGTCTCACCCAGCGAATAATACCAACTCCCCACGTCCTCTTTCCCACCTCTTTGATTCCAATGACCTCTCCAGCGCTTACCTTAGAAGAAATATCTTCATGCCAGAGTAGGCAGTAACCAGCGGCACTAACATTTTGAATTTTCACCCGGTGCACTGGGGTGCAGCTGTTTTGATAATCATTTAAATGCGAAGCGGGAGTAATGCCCTGCGAAAAGCGTGATATTTTCTGTTGAGCTTCTGAGCCTGAACTTTGTAAAAAATAATCAAAATCTTGACCATTGCAGATAAAGTAATGGCAATCTGATAAGCCGACGCAGACTTCAGCTATTGACTCTGTTGCTCTTCTGTCAAATTTCCGCTGAGCAACATTGCTCCACGTATCGAGTAAGTGTCTCAATAATGATTCCGGAAAATCTTTAGGCACTTTGATTGAGTTGCCAGTGCTGACAATGTCTTCGGCATTAAAGGACTGCTTAGATAGTAGGCTCAGGAGGGGTTTAAATTCGAGCTCAATAAAGAGGCCTTGGTCACGGTCAGCAATTTTAGATTTATAGATCGGACCTTGGCTACTGAGGAGATTGACCGCAAAAAAGTTCTCTAGGTCATCACTGAGGTCGTTTTTGATCGTAACAGCCGGGCTCCATTGTTCAAACACTGCAAAGGCAGATTCAATATCCGATTGGCTAATCTGATTTGTTTTGGCCGACGCCATCATCAATATACGGGTGTAAACATTGGTGATGGACAGTGAGCGCGCATGTCTAAGGCTAGGGTCCACAATTTGGACGTCCGTGAGGCTGTAGTAAGACGCGACTTGATAGAGGATATTAACTGTGGACCAAAGGCTAGCTGGTGTCTGGGCGTAAATTTGGTAGTTGCGAAAAAATAACAAGCCAATACCGCTAATGGCCCGGTGGATCGCTTTGCTTAACAGGTCAAATGTGGCTTTGCTAGCCTTGCCTTTTTCGGCGATTTGCATAACGCAGGCTAAGTAACCATCGATCATGTTTTTTTGCAATGATTGGGCGACAATAACGGCTTTTTGCGCTTCCGGGGGCATAATCAACGATTGATTGAGGAACGTTTTCTGTAGACCCAATATAGAATATTGAATGCTCGGTCTTAGGTATTCGAGTATCTCAAAGCGATTGTTATAGTCGGTTTTAAGGCGAGAAATTTCCGGTACAGCGTTGTAAAGAATGCCACTGGTTTTCATCACCTTCGTTGCTTGAAGGTTATCGACCCAATCACGGACAACGCTGGCTTTACCACTACCGCAAAAGGATAGACGTGATGTCTCTTGCGCTGGAAGCTTAATCGACGCCAGCAACTGGCTTGGCTTGATACTATTCTTCATCTTAATCTTCTGAAATCCTTAACAATGGATGAGCGCCAATAGTTGGGTCTCCATTTAGCGGTACAAATTCAATTGTACAAAACAATAGTATGGGTTGAGTTGAAGTCAATGTGAGTTGTCTGTTTTGGATTTGGTTTACTGTGTATTGGTTTTTTGTGTATCAATATCTTGAGTTTAGATGACAGGAACTTTTGAGGGGGCGTTTGGCGCCTCTTTCACTAGTTTTGGTACCAAATACCCCGGTAGATTAGCAAGTAACGCTTTATATAGCGAGCTGGCGTGAGCCTCTTCAACATCAAAGTGTGCGGTGCCGACAACTTTGTCTAATAAATGGAGATAATAGGGTAAAACTCCTTGCCGAAATAAAGTTTTACTCAGTTCTGTCAGAGTGTTTTCGTTGTCATTGACACCTTTGAGCAACACAGATTGATTTAACAGTGTTATCGCAGACGCATTAATTTTTTGGAGTGTGGCAGTTACTTCATTATCGATTTCTTGAGGGTGATTAATGTGCACAACGATGACAGATTGAAGTCGTGTTTTGGTCAATATTGCCATTAACTTGTCAGTGACTCGTGACGGCGCAACGATAGGAAGGCGAGTATGAATTCTAAG
Source organism: Agarilytica sp. (assembly GCA_033852175.1). Taxonomy (GTDB): domain Bacteria; phylum Pseudomonadota; class Gammaproteobacteria; order Pseudomonadales; family Cellvibrionaceae; genus Agarilytica. Next base: position 31,481 of record JAWSUY010000030.1, on the reverse strand, counting down.
TCTTGTGATGTGGGAAAATGACGCCAGCCGATCGACTAACCATTCGATTTTTTTGTCTGAGGCTGAGAGTGGATCGCCACCGCTGAGAATCACTTCCTCAATGTCCAAATTATTCTCTATGTAGCGCAGGCTATTTCCCCATTGCTCTTGAGAAAGATTGTGGCTTTGATAGTCAAAGTGTCTCCGAAAGCAATATCGGCAATTAATCGCACACTGGTTAGCCGCTACAAGTAATACGCGTCCTTTATATTTGTGGATGAGTCCCGGTGTTGGTGTGAAATCGGCCTCCATCAGTGGGTCGAGGGTGTAACCTGGGATATCGTCTAGCTCAGTGCCCAGCGGAAGGATCTGCTTCAGCAGAGGATCGTTGATATCTCCCGGTTTGATGCGTTTGATGTAGGAGCGAGTCGCACGTAAAGGGAACGCAAGGCAGGCCTGCTTCGCCTCATTTAGGTATTTGTCGTCCAACTTGAGCATCGAAATCAGCTCCGCTGGATCGGTGACAATATCGGCTAGCTCTTCTTGCCAACTTTTACTCTGCCATGTGGGGATAGTTCGGGGTATCATGTGCGCCTTTTTTACCAAGAAAATGTTTTGAGGATACAATGGCTTATTCTACCAATGAATTTAAGAGCGGTTTGAAAGTAATGCTTGATGGTGACCCCTGCGCCATCGTTGAGAATGAATTGGTTAAGCCTGGTAAGGGCCAAGCCTTTAGTCGTGTTCGGCTAAAAAACTTAAAAACTGGCCGTACCTGGGAAAGAACCTTTAAATCTGGTGAATCCCTGGAAGGTGCCGATGTAATGGATACTGAAATGGAGTATCTCTACACTGACGGTGAATTCTGGCACTTTATGGAGCCCGATACTTTTGAACAGCATCAAGCGGACGTTAATGCTGTAGGTGACAACGCAAAGTGGTTAAGAGAGCAAGATATTATTGTTGTCACCTTATACAACGGTAACCCTTTGGCTATATTGCCCCCCAATCATGTTGAGCTTGAAATTGTAGAAACTGATCCCGGCCTTAAAGGTGATACGGCTCAGGGCGGAACCAAGCCTGCGACATTAGCGACTGGAGCCGTAGTGAAGGTGCCTTTATTCCTGAGCCAAGGTGAAATAATTCGAGTAGACACCCGTACTGGTGAATATTTAGGTCGTGCTAGTAAGTCTTAAGTTCGAACCATTGATGGATGCGGGCGAGCGCCCGCACTAATACTTCTATGTGGCAATCTTCTGTCGATCGACAGGTCATCGTAAGTCGTGGGCAGTTGCTCGCTGATATTCGTGCCTTTTTCGCCGCTAGCGACGTTATCGAGGTGGATGTACCGCTTCTTGGCCGAAGTACAGTGACGGACGTTCACCTGAGTGCCCCTATTGCTCAGATATCCGGGCACGATTACTACCTTCAAACATCGCCTGAATTTTTCATGAAGCGCTTGCTGGCTGGCGGTTCGGGCTCAATATATTACCTGGGCAAAGCCGTTCGAAATGATGAATCTGGCCCGCGTCATAACCCCGAATTCACCATGTTGGAATGGTATCGTGAAGGCTTTAGAGATATCGAGTTGATGGATGAGGTGGAAGCGTTATTTCGACAACTAGCGATAGTTGAGGGAGGTGAGGGAGTTAGCCGAATCTCCTATCGAGCGGCGTTTGAATCATATGTCGGAGTGGACCCTCATGAAGCGAGCGCAGATAAACTGGCGTCTGTGGCAAAATCTCACTTGGATATCTCTTGGGATGAGAGCGACAAGAATACGTGGCTAGATCTACTCTTCAGCCATCTTGTGGAGCCTGAGCTACAACAACTTACCTTCGTATACGACTACCCTGCGTGCCAATGTGCGTTGGCAAAAGTTGCAACTGACGACCAAGGCGTCGAAGTCGCAAAACGCTTTGAAGTCTTTTGGAAGGGCTTGGAATTGGCAAATGGGTATTGGGAATTGACAGACTCTGGTGTTCAGCGGAATCGTTTCGAGCAAGACCTTAGTGTTCGTCGGCAAAACGGTTTACCTCTACCAGATATCGACGAAAATTTTATGTCGGCTTTGGCGTCGGGGTTGCCGGAGTGTGCCGGTATAGCACTCGGGGTTGATCGCTTATTGATGGGGATGTTGGGCGTAAAAAGTATTGATCAAGTGATGACGTTTCCTCTTGCTCGCTTGTAAGCGTAAAGGGACAAATGCCAGCAGCGAAACATGCCTGCGTTACGTTGGATAAGGTCTTATGCTCAATTGATTCAAACCACACTTGTTTGGTCGCGCGGTTTGAATCTCTTGGTTTTAACTGTAGCGGGTGCCAATGGCTTAGGTTTCTGGGTCGGAGCCTTTGCAGTCAGCGCTGATGCAATGATTCATTTCGAGTGCAGGTGAATCTGATAACGGAATGCCTACAGCGCGTGCGGGAACACCGACGACGGTTGTATGCGGCGCCACATCGTTAAGAACCACACTGCCTGCTCCAACTTTTACACCCTCTCCAATCTTGATGTTTCCCAATATTTTGGCTCCGGCGCTAAGTAAGCAGCCTTTACCAATTTTAGGGTGGCGATCACCCGCTTCGTTTCCGGTTCCGCCTAACGTTACAGCCTGCATAATCGACACGTCATCACCGACAACGGCGGTTTCACCAATCACGATGCCGGTTGCATGGTCGAGCATTATGCCTTTTCCTATGCTGGCTGCCGGGTGGATGTCCACAGCAAATGTCTCGGCGATAGTGCTTTGGAAAAAGCTTGCCATCGATCGTCGGCCCCGGCTCCATAAGCAATGGCTAATTCGGTAGCACTGCAGGGCGTGGAAACCTTTATAGTAGAGGAAGGGGAGCATGTATGAGCCGCAGGCGGAATCACGATCATATATGGCTTTAATGTCGGCTCTTACCGAGAGGCTGATGCAGTCATCACGAATGATCGCGTCTTCTATAATCTCTCTGATTTGAAGAGCTGAAATTGCAGGGTTAGCCAATTTGTTCGCTAACAAAAAGCTCAGAGCACCTTCCAGGGTGTCGTGGTTGAGAATTGTTGCGTGAATATAACTGGCAAGTGCCGGTTCTTTCTCGGATTCTTCTCGTGCTTCTTGGAGGATGGTTTGCCATATTGGATCTTTTTTCTTAAGAACTGGCGTTGATGCTTCTGCTTGCATATTTGCTCCGAGCAGGTTTAATACTAAAGAGTAATTAAGGTTAACGTTAGAGACCTAAAAGTGAAAGAAAAATTCAAAGACTATCTGTGCCGTAAGCCCGAAGCCATCGAAGATTATCCCTTTGGCCCCGATTGTTTGGTTATGAAAGTGGTTCAAAAAATGTTCGCTACGTATGCGGTTCAATCAGGTGGTGTCGTTCACATGAATTTAAAGTGTGATCCAGATGAAGCTTTAGCGCTTAGAGATGTGTTCGATGCGGTCATTCCGGGTTACCATATGAATAAGAAGCACTGGAATACAGTGATTCTTGATGGCTCGATTCCCAATGGTGAAATCGAGCGTATGATCGATCGCTCCTATGGTCTAGTGGTGAAAGGCTTAAAAAAAGCAGAGAGACGATCACTGGAAATTAAGTACGGCGAAAACGAACTATATAAATAAAAAACAGTGTTTTTGGCCGGGACTTTATCGTATACAGGTTCGTATCTCGTCCATTTCAACCCGTTGTGGAGAGACATATGATATCTTTTTCTGTGCCCGCTATTCGTGTGGCGTTTATTCTATTGGTCTGTACTGGCGTATTTGCTTGTGGCGGTCAAGATACCGAAGATGCATTTAGTGATCGCCCGGCTACTCCTGCGCCAACTCCGACGCCAACTCCGACACCGACTCCAACAGTTACACCGGAAGTAACCGCGACGGCTACTCCAATCCCCACAGCGTCTCCAACCCCGCTCCCTGCGGCAACGCTAGCGGAGATTCAAACGGCTATTTTTACCCCAACCTGCGCAGTTTCGGGTTGCCATCTAGAGGCTTCTCCTAATAGTGGAAATTTGAATTTGTCTTCAGTTGCTATGAGTCTCAGTAATCTTGTGGATGTCGAGTCTGCCGATGGAACTGATTTTATACGAGTGGTGCCCGGCAATCCCGATGACAGTTATATCATTATGAAGCTAGAAGCGGCGATGGGTATTTTAGGGGCGAGAATGCCAGCAGGGGGTGCGGATGCGCTTCCTGTTAGCCAAATCAATATGATTCGAAGCTGGATTAGCTCTGGCGCAGCAGAGTCGACTGGTGGCAGTTCTCAAGTACTATTGAATAAAGTTCAATTCGGGCCCGCAACAATTTCTTACACGATTAACCTGAGCTCTCCAGTAGATCCGGCTTCAATCTCAGAAGGCAGCGCCTTGATTTACTTTATTCAAGGCGATTTGCGTATCCTGGGTGAAGCCGAATTTACCACTGTAGAGGTCATCGAGAATCAATTATTAGTTCGCTATCAATCAGCTCCTCCTATTGCCTTCGAATCGATTGAGTTACAGCTGAACAACCCATCGCATTCCGCTTTGCTGGGTTTAGATGGGCAGTACGTGGATGGAGATGCTGATGGTGAGCCAGGGGGTATGCACGTTCATGTGGTATCAACTCAATGAGAGTGATTTCAGCTTCTGTGTTTTGTACGATAAAACAATGTGGAAATAAGATAGATTGGAGTCAAGAATGAAAACTATTAAAGCGATTGCTTTGATACTTGCTGTAATGCTTGTCAGTGCTGAATCTTTTGCTCAGGTATATCTTGGGGCGACTTATGGCGTCACGGATTCAAACTATATTGGTGATGAAGACGACCCAGCAGATTTTGAAGGCGACACTGGAATGCGAATTTATTTGGGGAATTCTGTATCCAAAACGTTTTCTTTTGAAGTGGCCTATATAGATCTTGGTGATTACGAGGTTGGCACGGCTGATGGCTTGGACGATGTTGATGAGGATAGTGATACGCTTTCTCTTTCGGCTTACGAAGTGTCCTATGTAGCGAAATGGCCGATGCGTCGAAATCTTTCTTTGTATGGACGATTTGGTGGTATTTATTGGGAGGGGGTTCGTAAGATAACACTTGTTAATCAGACGTCTCGTGAAATTACTACGGATCGGTTTGGTGCTAGCCTGGGTTTTGGTGTGAATTACAAAATATTTAAACGATTTGGCTTGACGCTAGAGTTTAATGGCTATCAAATTTACGATCGATTTAATGCCTTTTACGGTTTGGGTTTGTATGGAACGTTTTAATGGATAATGGTCGTTTGGCTTTATTGTTCTTTTAATGTTGGGGAGGCCGGGGGAGCAAGAGTAGACAAAGGCGTGTCAATTAATGGATGAAAGGAATGGCTTGAAGTAATAAATAGAATGTGAATGTCATTATTCTTCATCTGTTTGATCGATGATAGCGTGAAATTGTTTTCTGTGTCGAACCATATGCTGGTTTTTTTCTTATGGCCCTCGTTTTTTCGTGTCAATTTCACAGCCTTTTCAATCGTTACGTTTTTGTAGGCAATGCTTTCTATGCCATTATCGGCAAACGTGTATGTTTTCAATTTTCCTCGGTCGACAAATGAATATTCAAATTTCTTGCTCTCGGTGAGGAGGTCGACTTGTATCATTAGCTGGTAAGTCATTGGGCCTAATACTCCGTTAGCTATCGAAACGGTCTTCTTTTTTTTCTTATATTCACTGGTTGCCGTTAGATTCGTCCAATCGTATTTTATTTTTCTTTTCTTCTTTATTCCAAAAATATTCTGTTCGTAGCGGTAGCTGACAGGTTGAATAACTTTTTGACTAGGCCATAAGAAAATCTCTTTTTCTGTGATGGAGCCGAAGAGGTTTTTTGTTTTAGTCTCCAGTTTATATTGGTCGCCGCCAAGGTGTACTAACGTTCTTGTCATATCAATATTGAAATTATCGAACTCACCTTCGTACTTTGCCTGATGCAGTGTTCTCTTGGAATCTGCAAAGCCATTGGGCGTCGATAAACCTAACCACAGAAATGAAGCGAGTAAAATGACTTTGAATGAAAGCTGTAGAGTCATGGGCTGTTTGGCCGTGGGGTTGCGGTAGGTATATCGATTTGTTTTTCAGTATATGGGGTGTTTGTCATAAATTTTAAATTTCGTTTTTTCTTTACAGCGTATTTTTTATAACGCCAGCGTATAACAGATAGACCATCAGGGCACTAACAAGTTCGAAGTAAGAGAACGTGGTTTTTTGTGATATAGGACAGTTTGATCACGCATAAAAAATTACTGTAAAGGAAATGCCGTCAGGTGGCGAGAGCCCATGTCGCAGGCTACACTCTTAGGGGCTGCTTTAAAGCTAAGTCTTGTACTATCGCCTTGTTTTCATCTTAATGACTGTGCCTCCGAGGCATAGGGGAGTGTACCTTCTGACGTATCGTGGTGTTCTCGAGTAATTTCCATCTCTCTTCCGCAAAGAAACCCGAGCGGAGTCGAGAGCGGCGTGTAATTTCGCTGTCTAGATTCGGTCGTATTTTAATTGGGGTTTCTATCATTTTCTGTAGCTTTGGGGTCTTAGCGGAGGAAGTGCTGAGAACTCAAAAACATAAGGTCATCGACAGCGATATCAGCTACATGGTAGAGAGCTCTTCTCTCAGTGCGTTTGAGGTGAATCAGGTTCCTGATCAAGATTGGGTTAGATTTGATGGCGCTATCAATTTTGGCTACACAGATGAGGTGCATTGGTTCAAAATTAAATTGGTGAACTTATCTCGTGCGGCGATCCCAAGGTTGTTAGCGGTGTCGTATCCATTACTTGATACGATATCGGTTTATCTTTTTTCGGCTAACCAATTGACGCACTCCTACGCTACCGGGGATGGTTTGCCTTTTGATCATCGCCCGATAGATCATCGATATTTTTTATTTCCTCTCGAATTTTCAAGTGAACAAGAACATTTTTTGTACCTTAGGGTGCAAACTGAAGGGGCCCTACAGGTGCCGTTAGCCTTATGGGATGAGCGTAGGTTCTTTGCTGAAGATGCTAGTGCAAACGCAATTAATTTTTTGTATTTGGGTGTGTTACTCATCATGGCAGCGTTTAATCTTATGCTGTTTTTCCTCATGCGCGACAGCTCATTTATCTCATATGTGTTTTTTGTGTCGTGTATCGGCGTGTTGATGGCAAGTCTATTTGGATACACCTACCAATATGTATTATCTGAGTACCCTCGCTTCCATGAACTGCTTATTTTGCTGATTGTACCGCTTAGTCAGGTTTCGATATGCGTGTTTACAATTCGCTTTTTGCAGCTGCCTCAGCACAGTAAATTTTGGTCAAGGTTGTTGTCGAGTTTTATCGTTATTGCGATGCTGAGTATGATTGGCGCCATTATATTGCCTTATAACCTTTCAACGAGAATGTCGGTCATCCTGATGTTACCCATTGCCGTAAGCGCTATGGCTGCTGGGGTGAGTTGTTGGGGGGAGGGTAGCAGTAGCGCTCGTTTGTATACGATTGCTTGGGTAGCCATTCTTATTGGTGCAACTAGCTCTGTATTAAATAGGCTGGGATTGATCGGTAGCAGTTTCTTTGTCGAATATGGCCTGCAGTTGAGTACAGGGGTGCAAACGTTGCTGTTTTCCTTGGCTCTGGCTGCGCGATTCAACTCTGAGCGAGATGCTCGAATGAAAGCTCAGCAAGAGTATGTTGACGAAATTCATAAACGTCGAAATGTTGAAACTCAATTGGTGTATTCTGCAAGCCATCATGAGATAACGGGCATGCCCAATCGATTACTGTTTGAAAAATCTGTTCGTCATCATTTTGAAGCGCAGAAAGAGTCGGGTAATCACTTGCTCGTCGTGCTATTGCATATTCGCCGTTTTGACGATGTGAATAAGACCCTTGGGCATCGAAATGCCGATGTATTATTACGTCGAATAGGAGAGCAGATCAACACGGTCGTCTCAAAATCATCAGACTGTTTAACGATAGAAGAAAAGAAAAACGATGTCAGTCTTGTGGCGCACATAGAAGGCGTTAGTTTTTGTTTTTGTTTGGCCAATACGAATAAAAATGACATGTTAGATGAAGTGGAAAGTTTGGTTAGACGAATGGCCGAGCCGCTTGAATTTATGGGCCTTGCATTGGAATTGAATTTTTTGGTTGGCTGTAGTTTTGATGGCGATGATGTGGACCCTCAAATTTTACTCCGGCAAGCCTTCGTCGCCTTTGATAAAGCGGATCAGAGAGTTTCACCAATAGCGGTTTATGAGCCAGCCATGAATCCATATAGCCCTAAACGATTGACGTTGATGACGGAGCTAAGAACTGCGTTGGAACATGATGGCCTAGAGCTTCATTTTCAGCCTCAAGTTCATTTGACGGGGAAATACGTGTGCGGGTTTGAAGGCTTGCTACGTTGGACGCATCACGAATTTGGAGTAGTGCCTCCAGATGAATTTATTCCGATGGCAGAAAAAACGGGTTTGATGAAACCGCTGACGGCTTGGGTGATAAAAAGGGCGGCTAAATTTTGTAGACAGCTAGATGAGCTGTCTTGCGACGCATTTGTATCAGTGAATATTTCGGCATTAAATTTGCGAGAGCAAAGCTTCAGCCGACAAGTATGTGAAATGCTGGGCGAAGACGGTATTGCGCCAAGCCGACTGATTTTAGAGGTTACAGAGACGGCCGCAATGATTGATCCAGAAGGTGCGCTTAAAGTTCTGAACGCATTGCACGATGCAAACATTAGGCTTTCTATTGATGATTTCGGTACTGGGCATTCGTCTCTTTCTTACATTCGAAGGCTTCCTGTTCAAGAGATAAAAATCGATCGATCATTTGTCGGAGATATTGTGAATAATAAAGACGATGAGACAATTGTTAGAACAACCATCAATATGTGTCACGATCTGGGTTTTGTTGTAGTAGCCGAAGGCTTAGAAGATCAAAAGACCTTAGAGCTTTTAGAATCCCTAAATTGTGACATCGTGCAGGGGTATCATATTGCTCGCCCCAGCAGCGTAGCGAATACCGTCAATTGGTTGTTGAATAGTGAGTGGGCGCTTCGGCGGCCTGTTGAGCTCACTAGACTTCAATCATAGGTGGTTCAATCTTAGCGCCTTCAATCCTAGCCCCTTCAGTCTAGTGAGCTCAGCTATAGAATTCAGTCATAAAAAATTAATCTTAATGCGAGCTCTGTTTCTTGACAGTTACGGCGTTAAGGCTTAATTGGGCATTCTGCAAAACGCCCGCATAGCTTATTGAAATAATGTATAACCTCTAGTTTCTCTGATGGGCAGGTTTAAGTATTCTCAATTTCACTCCAGTATAAGCTGTTCCAGCCGCTCTTTCAGAACGTGCAACTCTAATTTTAGTGCGACTCTATTTTTCTGTCCCATTCTTAGCATCAGCTTATGAGCTGACGGGAGTTTTTCGAGTGAGGGGTCGGAATATTTGTACATAACGCTGGGTCTTACAAGTAATAGGTCGTCGAGTGAGTCCGGGGTACTTATCAGTAGGTTTACGGCTTTTATCAGTGAGTGATGAAAATCCCCCAGGGGAACGCCCAGTTCTTGGTAGGCAGTTTCAAATGTTGGCAAATAAAACTGATACAGCGTGATCATATACGGGCTGTTAACCGCAGCCAATAAGGCGATATATTTTTCGTAGCGGGCGTAGTTATCTTGAGATATTCGGTAAAGCTCCTGTTGGCTGTCTTCAGTTTGCTGCCCAATTTTAATTGTCGAAAATCGCTTTTCTGGTGATGTGATGGGGCGGTATTCTTTAACTATTCTGCCTTCACTTAAACCATACACTGCTCGTACAATTTTTCGTACAATCTCTTCGTCGGTGAGAAAGGAAAGAAGCTCTGTTCCTTTTGGGGTGCTACCGAGTCGAGATTGTATATGGGCGTCGCTGTCATTGAGCGGTGGCGCTGTAGGCTGCGGTTTAGGCGTTATCGTTGGTTGTATTGCCTGTTCGGGGCCAATAGTAGGTCCTGGTGTTTGGGTGGCGTGAGGCTCTGGTGTAGACGTAGAAAATGGAGCTGGTTTAACGGGTTCCTCTTTAACTAAGACCCCTCGCAGTAATACAAGGGCAGCGACGCCGATCAATAGTATGCTGAGTACAATAATGCTATTTTTTTTGTTCATTATAAATGGCTCTCGTTAATCGTGTTTATGATAAAAGTTTGGCCCTGAGAGCTCACTTGCTTTAATAGATGACAAGAATGAAAGAATAAGGTTTCAAACGCAATTAAAACGTTTGCCGGTTATATAGGAATTATTGATAAAAAGGTAAATGATTTTTTGGCGGTAGCGCAGGCGAAAGAACAATGCTGTAAGAGCAGCATCATAAAGATTCAGAAATTTTTGGATGAGTCTCGCTTCAGAAATATGAATAGGGGCCGAGTTTTATCTTTTCCGCAACGCGAGAAAAGCAACAATACTGAGGACTAAAAAACCATGGCCCATTTGGTCAAGGCCGTGATTAGATAATGCGGTATCTAGGCTGGAATTTGATATCGATTTTTCTGGATGAATCACGCCATGAAAGGACGGTTCAATATCCGCTATTTCTGCAGAGGTATGCGTTGGTGCAACTAAAAATATCAATGCAGAGAATGAAATAATAAATGGTAATTTAGTCATGTTAACCCCGAAAACCCAAATACAAATTAGTGTTTGTTCTTGTTGAGTGGTGTAAAGCTAAAAGGGTGCCAGCCAAGTCCTGATAAGGTCTGGCAAGTAACATTGGTCAATGAAAGGGGGAAATGGGCTGGTTTTGTAAATCAGGTCGACATCGGAGAGGGGTGTTTATGTTTTCGGCGGAAATCGACGTTTGCTAATGGTTAATTATGGTGCAAAAAAGAAGCTTATTGCGTCAACGGTTAAGGTTGTGTGCATGCGTTAAATCGATAAAACCGATGCGACTAAAAAGTTCAAGGCTTATCTTCTATTGCTCTCAAAATGTTGGAGGGACAAAGATGTAGAATGCGAGAGTGTAAAATTATTCGACGATTTCCGGGTTTTGTGAATGAGCACTAATTTGTATTCATACACAATTTGTAGGGCGTTATTGGAGTGCAAGTGGCGGCTCGTCAAGAGCTGCCAACTGTTCACGTAACTCTAAAATATGACTTGCCCAATAGTTTTCCGTGTTAAACCAAGGGAAGGCCATAGGAAAAGCGGGGTCGCTCCAGCGCTTAGCTAGCCAGCCACAATAATGCAACATACGCATGGATCTAAACACCTCAATCAGGCGAATCTCCTTATTTTCAAATTCACAAAACTCTTCATATCCCTCTAGAATCGCCGACAGTTGGGAAGTTTTCTGAGCTCGATCCCCGCTCAACAGCATCCATAAATCTTGTATAGCGGGGCCGTTACGGGCATCGTCGAGATCGACAATATGTAAGTTATTGTCGCGGACGAGGACATTGCCAGGGTGGCAATCACCGTGGAGCCTAATAGTGCGGTACTGAGACTCGTTGTATAGGGATTCTATTTTTTCTAACAAGTGTTGCGTGAGGGAGGTATAAGCCTCCACTAAAGAACTCGGTATGAGATTTTGTTCGAGTATATAGTTGCGACTTTCAACGGCGAAACTCTTAATGCTAATAGTAGGGCGATATTGGAAAGGCTTAATTTGGCCTATTGCGTGAATGCGCCCCAACTGCTGCCCTAAGGTATAAAGAGTGTCCAAATTTTCTAATTCAGGAGCATGCCCACCACGTCGGTCATACAGAGCAAAACGATAGTTTTCATATTCAAAAAGACTCTTCCCTTCTTTAATTATCGGGGCAATGACAGGGATTTCCTGCTCGACTAGTTCGAAAGCAAATTGATGCTCTTCTAGAATTTGGTCGTTACTCCAGCGGCCAGGCCGGTAAAATTTAGCGATCAACGGCTCCGCGTCTTCAATACCGATTTGATACACACGATTTTCATAACTGTTAAGGGTCAGTACACGTGCGTCTGACAGAAAGCCAATGCTCTCAATGGCGTCTAATACTAAATCTGGGCTTAGGCGTGAGTAATCGGCTTGATCCAAAATTTCTTCCCCAAAAAATGAGCAGTATAGCAACAATGTCATTTGCTGGGTTTGGGGGATGTGGTGCGTGAGAAGTGCGAAAATGAACGTAGAGGAAATACTCCTCATAGGGTAGGTACGCAGTCTAGGCTTTCGGGGTTCTGGCGAGGGCCCATATATCCACGCGCATGGCTCCATGCTGCCTAAGCAATTGAGAGGCTGCTTCAGCTGTTGCTCCGGTTGTCATGACATCATCAATCAACGCAATGTGCTTCCCTTCTACTGTTTGTTTGCAAACAAAGCCTGATTGTAAATTTCTCTGCCGTTGCAGCCGAGTCAGTCCTTTTTGTGCGGGTGTGCGAATTCGTTTTTGCAGAACTGATTTCACTGGCCGTTTTACCTGGGAAGCTAAGTGTTGTGCGATTAACTGGCTTTGGTTGTAGCCTCTGACCACCTTGCTGGTCCAATGAATGGGGATTGGAACCAGAATGTCGGGGAGAGAATAAAGAGGCCCCATACTGCTTTCTCTAGCAGTCTGGGAGTGCGGCGGTTGATGAGAGCGGCCCGTGTGGATGTAACATCTTTGTATTTTACGTAATAGAGGTTGGCTTAGGGTTGGTATCCAAAAATGACCGTGTTTCTCTTTAATACTGGTTATGAGTTGATTGATCGGGGCTTCGTAGCGCCATGCACACAGCGCGAGGTCAAAACTTGGTGGTTTCTGCATGCAGTCGTGGCAGAGGATCGAATCAGAGAGTAATAGAGGTAAATCGCAGATAGAACAGCTGGCTTTGTTATTCTTTGGGAGGCTCTCATAGCAGCGCTTGCAGAGCTTTGAGGTGGAAGATCCAGAGCATAAGTGGCAAGTTTCGGGTAAAAAAGCGTTAAAAAGTGGGGGGATGGCCTGTTTTAAACGCTCGGCTATACTGAGCTTAAGCATACTTGTAAACCTGTAAGTCCATTTTTGGTTGACAACTCTCTTCGTAACTTATTAAAGTATCGCATCAGATGTATGGTGCGTACACCAAGAAAACCATGTCAATCATGGTATTGAAAGCGATAGATCATTATCAGAAAGCGAACTGCTAGATCGCGAACTACTAGAAAGATCATTAATAAAGGTTACAAACAATGAATGCAGATAATGTCACAAGAAATGACTGGACACGACCAGAGGTTCAGGCTCTTTTTGACTTGCCATTCAACGACCTGCTCTTTCAGGCGCATAGTGTTCATCGCCAGAATTTCAACCCAAACGAAGTGCAAATTTCGACCTTATGCTCCGTTAAAACTGGCGCATGTCCTGAAGATTGCGCCTACTGCCCCCAGAGTGCTCGCTATGACACAGGGCTAGAACGTGAAAAGCTAATGGCGGTCGAGAAAGTATTAGAAGAGGCTAAAGCGGCAAAAGCCGGTGGCGCGACACGTTTTTGCATGGGCGCCGCTTGGCGTTCGCCAAAAGCGAAAGATATGCCTTACGTTTTGGATATGGTCAAAGAAGTTAAAGCGTTAGGAATGGAAACCTGCATGACTCTGGGGATGTTAAGCGAAGGCCAAGCGCAAGAATTGTCTAATGCCGGTCTCGATTATTACAACCATAACCTAGACACTTCCCCCGAATATTATGGCGATATTATTACAACGCGAACTTATGAAGACCGGCTGAATACTTTGGGCAACGTACGTGGTGCCGGGATGAAGGTATGCAGTGGTGGCATTGTTGGGATGGGAGAAGGGCAAAAAGACCGTGTGGGTTTACTTCTGCAACTCGCTAATATGCCTGCTCAGCCAGAGTCAGTCCCGATCAATATGTTAGTTAAAGTTGCAGGTACACCCCTAGATGAGGTCGATGATCTCGACCCTTTTGAATTTATTCGCACCATCGCCGTTGCTCGAATATTAATGGCGAAGTCCCACGTACGACTGTCTGCCGGACGTGAAGAAATGAATGAACAAATGCAAGCGATGGCCTTTTTCGCTGGAGCAAACTCAATTTTTTACGGTGAGAAATTACTCACCACGGCAAACCCTACGAAAAATAAAGATATGGCTTTACTCAATCGTTTGGGTATTTCACCAGAACCATATAGAGCTGCAGAAACGGATGATCAGCTTGCCGAAAACCTTTCAGCGCAAGCAGAAAAATCGTCAATGGACGCAGTCTTTTACGACGCAAGTGCTGGCTAATGAAGGATGTTCGGAATGTTAGCTGGTGGGGTCGATAGATGCCGAATGGTTTAGATTTGACTCTGCAAGCGGCGTTAGATGAGCGTCGCGAGCAATCGTTATACCGGCAGCGAGTCGCGGTTCATTCGCCGCAGCAAATTTTGCGGCAAAAAGGTGAGCGCTCCCTCCTATCGTTTTGCAGTAATGACTACTTGGGTTTGGCTAACCACCCAAAAGTGGTTGAAGCCTTTAAAAATGCCGCGAATAAATATGGTGTTGGTAGTGGCGCATCTCATCTTGTCTGCGGCCATTCCTATGAACATCATGCATTAGAAGAAGAGCTGGCGGATTTTACCGGTAGGGCGCGAGCCGTTCTGTTTTCAACCGGTTATATGGCCAACCTTGGTGTCATCAATGCCTTAACGTCTAGGCAAGATGTTATCTATCAGGACCGACTCAATCATGCTTCATTATTAGATGGCGGTTTGCTCTCATCAGCGAAATTTATTCGTTACAAGCACAATAATATCGAGCATCTTGACCAGCAATTAACGCAGCACAACGGCAGACGAAAACTGATCGCTGTTGATGGCGTGTTTAGCATGGACGGTAATTTTGCGGATTTACCAGCTTTGTCTCGCTTGGCAAAAAAACATGATGCTTGGTTGATGGTGGACGATGCTCATGGCTTAGGTTGCATTGGACAAAACGGTGGCGGCAGTTTAGAGCACTTTGGATTGCAAGAGTCAGAAGCCCCAATTTTGATGGGCACCCTCGGTAAAGCTCTTGGGGCTTTCGGCGCGTTTGTTGCGGGCAGTGAAGCGCTTGCTGAAACTCTAATTCAATTTTCGCGTTCGTATATTTACACAACGGCATTACCGCCAGCCGTTGCAGCGGCTGCTCGCATGAGTTTGCAGCTGATAAAAGCGGAGCCCGAAAGGCGAGAACGACTTCGTCTGCTTATCGTACATTTCCGGGAAGCCTGCGCGGCAGCAGGTTTGAATTTAATGGAATCATCCACGCCGATTCAGCCGATTATATTGGGCGACTCTCAAAAAACTTTGGATGCTTCACTCGCTTTGGAGGAAAAGGGCTTTTGGGTTACCGCTATCCGACTGCCTACAGTACCTAAAGGAAGCGCCCGTTTACGGATTACTCTGACAGCAGAGCATAGCAAGTCCCAAATCGAATCCTTGGTGAGTGCGTTGGCTGAGGTGATTAACTAATGGAGCTTAATCTTCAAAAACCGACTGCTGAAACAAAAAACGTGGGGTTACAGCTCACTCGACGTGGTCAAAAACTATCACCCTCCGCGCCTCTTGTTTTTTTACATGGCTGGGGGAGTGATAGCCGATGTTGGAATCCATTGTTAGTCTATCTGGAAGATGATTTTGAATGCTTGCTGATTGATTTACCCGGCTTTGGCTTAAATGAAAAAAGTGATGCAGTAGATTTAGATCGCCTATTTGAGCTGGTTGAGCAAAGTCTTCCCAAAAAGTCACATCTTGTCGGTTGGTCTCTGGGGGGAATGGTTGCGGCACAATTAGTGAAGCGCCATCCCGATAGATTTTTATCATTAACGACGATTGCCTCCAATGCAAAATTTGTCGTCTCAGAAGGCTGGGAAAACGCCTGCGATCCTAGCGTCTACCAAAGCTTTTTGGATGGCTTTCGGGAAAACCCAGAATCAATTTTGAAAGGCTTTAGCTCCTTGCAGGGGCGTGGCGATCGCCATCGAAAAGTGTTAAAAAATCACAGCGTTCAAAACCCATGTCTAATCAATGATGATAATGAACGCAATTGGAGTGCAACCTTACATTGGTTAAATCAAATTGATAATCGCGAAATACTTCAAAATATGAATACGCCCCATCTCGCTATTTTTGGTGAAAATGATGCCTTGGTGCCTTCAGCTGTGAGAGAGCAGTTTACCGATAGCCGTATGTGCAGCCAAAATTTGTTAGTCAGCGATGCAGGGCATGCACCGCACATCACCCAGGCAGAACAAATTGCTCAAGCGCTTAAAAATTCAATTAAACAGGGTGATAATCCGTATCAATGCGACAAAAAACTCGTCGCGTTATCCTTTAGCTATGCCGCTCAACGCTACGAGAAAGTTGCTCATATGCAGGCCAAAGTGGCGAGCAAGTTATTAAAATTAAGAGAAGATTACAGTGGTGACCTATGTGATTTAGGTTGCGGAACCGGTTTTTGCATGGACCTGATTCGGCCTCAAAATACGAATATAGTGGGTTTAGATATCGCCAGTGGAATGTTGCAATACTGCCAAAACAAATATGAAGAAAGTCCAGCAAGTTTGATTTGTGCGGATTTTGAAAATCTACCGATAAAACCCAATGCTTTTGACGGCATCGTGTCGAGTTTGAGTATTCAGTGGAGCGAAAATCTCGACCAGCTTTTTCAGCAGGTTAAAAGCAGCCTTAAAAAAGATGGCTGGTTTTTATTTTCAACCTTGGGGCCGAAGACATTAACCGAACTAAAAGAATCTTGGCGAGAGACGGATTCGTTTGTTCACGTCAATCAGTTTGTCAGCCAGCAGACTATTCTGCAAAAATTAGAAGCCGCTGGTTTCTCTATAGAACTGGCGCAACAGAGTAATGAAATTTTGCGCTACGACACCGTATTTAGCTTGATGAGAGATCTAAAAGATATCGGCGCTCACAATGTCAATGCAGGTAAAAAGAAAGGCCTAAGCACGCGCAGAAGTTTTCAATGTATGGCGAATGCCTATGAGACCTACCGTGATGCAGGGAGCCTTCCTGCAACATATGACGTGATGTATTTTTATGTGAGAGTCAGTTAATGGGCAAAGCAAAATTTTTTATCGCCGGTACCGATACATCAGTGGGGAAAACCTTAATTACGGCAGCTCTGCTTCATCAGGCCAGCCAACGCGGACTAGAAACCTTAGCACTTAAACCTGTGGCTGCAGGCTGCACTCTGATTGACGGAGAGTTACGCAATGACGACGCACTAATTTTAGACAAATTTAGCAGCGTCACTTTGCCTTATCAGCAGCTTAACCCCATCGCCTTAGAAGCCCCCATTGCCCCTCATCTGGCCGCCGCAAATGTTAATCGGCGGCTATCTGCCGATCGAGTTGCGGGCATCTGCCGCGGCGCGATGATGGTGAAATGGGATTTATGTCTTGTTGAGGGCGCTGGTGGTTGGCGTGTACCGCTTAATGCCAGAGAGACCATGGCCGACATTCCAATCTTGCTCGCGTTACCCGTGGTGCTGGTGGTGGGCATACGTTTGGGTTGCCTTAATCACGCTATGTTGAGCGCAGAGGCAATCGCACGTGACAAACTGCCTATCGCTGGCTGGGTCGCCAACATCTTAGATCCCGATATGCTCGAAGCGGACGCCAACATCGCAACGCTATTACAACGTTTCCCTTTCCCCTTACTGGGAAGCGTACCTTTCCAAAAAGATATAACGCCCCAAGAAGCGTCTAAACATCTTGATATAAGCAAACTGCTTGAAAGCCCTCCTCATTAACACCAAATAGTCTTATATCCTCATACTTTTCGACGCCATTATGGCTGTTTTTTGCTCAGATACAGCGTAGACTTAAGGTGGTAATGAGAAAGGTAAGTTGTGGTGGTTGCGATGGTATTGAGCCTGTTGCATCCGTTCTTAAGGTTAGTTAGGAAGTTATAATGCTTAGTTCGGTGATGAACGAAGGTGTGCGAGGTTTGCAGACAAGCCAACGTGAAATGCAGAAGTCTGCAAATGAGATCGCACGCGCGAATATCCGTGAGCGTCCAGAGGAAGCCGCACGTCCCGAGCTACCGACCGTCATCTCGCCAGTTGAAGAATCTCAAGAAAGCAGTCAGCGCGGAATTGAAGAGCCTTTGATTGAACTTATGCGACAAGAACAAATTTTTACCGCAAATGCAAAAGTGGTTGCGGTTGCCAGTAAAACCCTAGGAAGTCTGATTGATGTTGAATCTTGATTTAATGGTAGAATTTTTTCGGTGGTTAATGGGCGTTGAATCCCAAGAGCCTCAACCCTTGTATATCCCCATAGAGGAGGAGCGGAGAGACGATCGATAATCCGGGTAAGTGATTATTGATGTTAGGTAAGCTCTGCTAAAAATGAAGTGATTGTTTCAAACTCACTTAATTCTCTCAATTCAGCTGCACAACCCAGTTCGCAGCCCCTTCCGCTTGGGCGAAATTCGTCCCAGTCAGCGGATGCGTATCTGCAAAACTCATCGATTAAACCCGTTGAAACCCTTGAAAGCCCCGTACGTACCTCAATACGATCGCGTGAGCGCTTAGTCGCTGATGAGCCGGCAATTTCTGATCAAGAAATTAAGCGCGATGAATCGCGAGCAGACTCGAACAGAGAGCAAGTTGAGGTTAATAAACTAATAGACCGTAAAGCCCGAATTGAGCGCGAGCATGATAAGCAGCAGCTTTTGCACGAGCAGCGGCAGGTCAGTGAGCTGGCTGTGAGAGATCGAGAAGTCCGAGCGCATGAGCAAGCTCACGCATCCGTTGGTGGGCAATTCGCAGGAGCTCCGAGTTTTCAGTTTGAGCGAGGCCCAGACGGTGTGAGTTACGCCGTTAGTGGTGAAGTCTCAATAGATTCAGGTCGCGCCGCAACACCCGAAGCAACAATTCAAAAAGCACAAACCGTGCGGCGTTCCGCGTTAGCACCAGCAAATCCATCCCCTCAAGACCGCAGTGTGGCGGCTAGCGCAACTCGGCTTGAATCAGATGCTCGTTCAGAAATACTGGCTATCCGTATTGCGGACGCCGAACTTGCGCGTGAAACCGAGCAAGCTGAGCGTAAAGCCGAAGGCTCAAATACTCTAGACGATGATGCTGAAGCCAAAGCAGCTGAAACGGAAAGTCCTGACGGCCTTAGTGATGAAATTACGGACGAAAAATCCTCGACTCAAATTAGTGGTTTGGGAAGCAACGCTTCCGTTGATAAAATTCTCGCCGTGGCTAATGCGGATAGCCAGCGTGTGGGCTCTTTCGTGAGTCAAACCGTTTAAACTCCTTTTTATTTCGCGATACTCCTCATTACATTCCTTGTGTAGCGCCTACCTGTTAATTTTGCCATATAGAACAACGCATTATGTTAGTGAATGACGCTAAATACGCACTATGATTGCTGCCCTATAATTCATACAAGCGTTTTAGTCATTTCAGTCTCGGCGACACCCGATATAAGGACCCTAGCATGGCAGAATACAAAGTACCTTTAGACGACATTCGTTTCGCAATGAAAGAAGTGTTTAAGGTCGATACATTATGGCAGCGGCTCAATATTCCCGATTTAGATTTCGATACCTCAGATGCAATTTTAGAAGAGGCGGCGAAACTGTGTGAGCAAGAGCTCGCACCGATCAATCGCGAAGGCGATGAACATGGCTGTAAATGGTCGTCAGATGGCGTGACTGCTCCTCCCGGCTTCAAACAAGCTTACCAAACCTACTGTGAAGGCGGCTGGGGCGCGTTGGGCGGGAATCCTGAATACGACGGCATGGGAATGCCAAAAACGCTAGTAGCGCCCATAGAAGAGATGGTACAGGGTTCCAATGTCTCCTTCGGCTTGGCGCCTATGTTGACCGCAGGGGCCGCATTAGCGATGAATGCCCATGCCAGCGATGAATTGAAACAAGCTTACCTCCCCAATATGTATAGCGGTAAGTGGTCAGGCGCTATGGGCTTAACTGAACCGCATTGTGGAACAGATTTGGGTTTAATTAAAACCAAAGCTATACCTAATGATGATGGCAGCTATCAGATTACCGGCACGAAAATTTTCATCACCTGGGGTGAGCACGATATGGCTGAAAATATCGTCCATCTCGTTTTGGCGAAGCTGCCAGATGCACCTGCCGGGTCGCGTGGTATTTCCTTATTTTTAGCTCCTAAGTTTTTGTCGAATGAAGATGGCAGTTTGGGCGACACCAATGGTGTTAGCTGTGGTTCGCTTGAGAAAAAAATGGGCATAAAAGGCTCCGCAACCTGCGTCATGAATTTTGATGATTCGAAAGGCTGGCTTGTTGGCGAACCCAATAAAGGTTTGGCCTGTATGTTCACGATGATGAACTACGAACGTTTAGCAGTGGGTATTCAAGGCGTTGGGGTTGCTGAAGCATCTTATCAAACGGCTGTTGGATACGCGCGCGAAAGACGTCAGGGCAGAAGTGCTGGGGGGGTAAAATCGCCCGATAAAGACGCGGACAATTTACTTGTGCATGCAGATGTTCGACGCATGTTAATGACGATGCGCGCAATGAATGAAGGTAGTCGAGCGTTCTATTTGTATACCGCTCAATGGTTGGATATTGCCAAGTTTGGCAGTGGGGAAGAAAAAGACCATGCAAAAAAAATGGTGGAGTTGTTAACGCCAGTATCCAAATCCTTTATGACCGACATGGCTTTGCAAACGGCTATACATGGGCAGCAAGTATTGGGTGGTCACGGTTATATTCGTGAGTGGGGCCAAGAGCAGCATGTTCGAGATATTCGCATTACTCAAATTTATGAAGGGACCAATGGTATTCAGGCCATGGATCTTATTGGGCGAAAAACCATAGCTAGCGGTGGATCTTTGTTGGCTTGCTACCGCCAAGATATAGAGGCGTTTGTTGAGGAGGCGTCCAGTGAACCAAGAATGTCGGGAATGCTGGCGCAATTAAATGATGCTGTATCGGTATTGCAGGAAGCCACCGAAGCCGTATTAGCTTTTGCTGCTCAAGATCCCCATGCGGGTGGCGCTGCTGCTGTTGATTACCTAGATTTGTTTGGTTACGTAGCCTATGCCCATATGTGGGCGGCGATGGCTTTTGCGGCCTATAAATATGAAGGGCAGCAAGACTTTAGCACAGCAAAAATTGCTACGGCTGAGTTTTATTTTGCAAAATTATTACCTCAAATCCATGCGTTAAACGGGAAGGTTAAAGCCGGACCAGAGACAACAATGGCAATGAAGGATGACTTTTTTTAAGGCGCTCTTAACAACCAAATAGTAAGTCACAATAAAAACGCCACCCAGTTGTTGTAACTGAGTGGCGTTTTAGATTAAACGTTTTGTTTTTAAGCTTATTGCGCCGTCCAGCCGCCTTCAACAGGAAGCGCCGCTCCGGTTATATTGCAGGCATTGTCACTGCACAAGAATGAAATTAATTCGCCAATCATTTTTGGGCTCGCCATCTCTGGGACGGGCTGCTTTGCTTTTACGAGATTGCGTTTAGCATCTTCGTAGCTCTCGTTATTTTGTTCTGCCAGTATTTCAATTTGGGCTTGTAAAATTGATGTGTCTACCCATCCAGGGCAGATCGAATTAGCCGTGATTTTGTGCTCGGCATTTTCCAGCGCAATAACTTTGGTGAGACCCACAACGCCATGCTTGGCGGCAACATATGCTGCCTTTTTGACAGAGCCAACTAGGCCGTGAACCGATGCAATATTGATAATACGGCCCCAGCCTTGGGCTCGCATAATAGGGATAGCATATTTGGAAGTGTGAAAAACGGCGCTCAAATTAATGGATATGATTGCGTCCCATTTTTCATTGGGGAAATCTTCGAGTGTTTCTGTGTGTTGAATGCCTGCATTGTTAACAAGAATGTCAATGCGGCCAAGCTCTTTGTGCACGCGTTGCATAAAGGACTTAATTGCTTGAGTGTTGGTTAAGTTGGCGCTATCGAATAATGTTTTGATGCCGTACTGCTGAGCCATATCCTCAGCGAGTTTATTTCCTTCTTCTTCCGGCATTAAGCCGTGCAGAGCAATATGAATGCCTTGGGCTGCCAAGACTTCAGCTGAAGCCAAACCAATACCGCTGGTCGAGCCCGTTATGATGGCAACTTTATCAGCACTCATACTCGTATAGCCTCTGCTTCTTGCAGTTGTTAACGCTTAAGCGCTAACAATGCTTTTAGATAGAAAGAATACTCTATCTAAAAGCGTAGACTACGTTTACTTCTAGCTAAATTTCATTTCAGGTATATCACCTTCAACGACAAGCTCGCCTGCAGTCTTCTCAATGATTTCTTCAACAGAAACACCTGGAGCACGTTCTTTAAGGTGGAACTTTCCGCCTTCAATTTCGATGTAAGCAAGATCGGTAACCACTTTGCTGATGCAGCCAACGCCAGTTAAAGGCAGTGTGCATTTTTGCAAAAGCTTAGAATTTCCATGCTTGTCTGCATGAGTCAGAGTTACGATTATATTCGCTGCGCCAGCAACAAGATCCATCGCGCCGCCCATACCTTTTATAAGCTTTTTGGGTATCATCCAAGAAGCGATGTTACCTTCAATATCAATCTCAAATGCGCCCAGTACAGTCAAATCGATATGGCCGCCGCGAATCATTGCGAAACTGTCAGCAGATGAAAAAATCGACGCGCCCGTAACAGCCGTTACAGTTTGTTTACCGGCGTTAATCATATCGGGGTCTACTTCGTCTTCTGTCGGAAAGGGGCCCATGCCCAACAAGCCGTTTTCAGATTGGAACATAACCTCTTTGCCTTCAGGTACATAGTTGGCAACCAATGTTGGAATGCCGATACCGAGGTTTACGTAGTAGCCATCTTGTAATTCTTGTGCAACTCGCTGCGCAACTTGATCACGTGTTAATGCCATGCTGAATTCTCCTAAAAATGTTGAATGAGTTACGCTTCGCGAGTAGTACGAAATTCAATGGGTTTGTCGTGCTGCGTTTTGATCAGGCGGTTTACATAAATGCCTGGCGTATGGATGTCGGCTGGATCTAGCTCGCCGGGTTCAACAATTTCATCAACTTCTACGACAGTGATTTTTCCTGCAGTAGCGGCCATAGGGTTAAAGTTGCGTTGGGTGTTGTGGTAAACCAAGTTACCCATAGTGTCGGCTTTCCAAGCACGAACAAGTGCGAAGTCGCCTTTTAGCGCCTCTTCTAGTACGTACATGCGACCGTCAAATTCTTTTGTTTCTTTGCCTTCCGCAACAGCAGTTCCATAGCCTGTTGCCGTGTAGAATGCCGGAATGCCAGCACCGCCAGCACGCATTTTTTCAGCAAGAGTTCCTTGGGGGGTAAGTTCAACCTCAAGAGAGCCTTCCAGCATTTGTTTTGCGAAAAGAGCGTTCTCGCCCACGTAAGAAGCGATCATCTTTTTGATCTGTTGGTTTTCCAACAAAATGCCTAAACCGTAGGTTTCTAGGCCGCAGTTGTTAGACGCAATCGTTAGGCCTTTAACGCCCATTTTTTTGATCTGCTCGATTAGCCCTGCTTGAACACCACAAACACCAAAGCCTCCAGCTATGATAGTCATATTGTCTTCAAGACCTGCCATTGCCTCTTCAAAGGTATCGACGACTTTATTGAACCCTGCCATGCAAAGTAACCCCTCTATATATGGCATCTTTCAGCCAGATTAGTTTTGTTTAAACTACGTGCAGTTCCGCATGAACGGGAACCTATGAATCGAATAAATCTATCGATGTAGTCGTTTTCCGTCCAATATTGGACGTACGTTGAGTGGGGGCAGTATAAACACCCTCATTGCTTGAAACAACCTACACAAGCATCTGTACATAGGGGTTGTGCTGTATTTTGATGGGTTCACATCCAAAGAAATCGTCGTGTCACAGATTACTGCTTTCGTTTTGCTGCATGTGCGAAAAAACAGCTGTATCTCAGGCCGTTGCTGGCATTGAGAGTGGTTTGTTTGTTCAGTGAAAGTGCTCTATAGCGTCATATTTGTTCGTTTTTGCCATCGGTGATGGAAGGTTAGATGCTTGGATTGTTACAATACCTTTCCTCTGTTTTACACTAGCTGAAGCCGGGGAAGTGTTAGATCTCCTCGAAAATTTAGCGGAAAAGAGTGTAAGTCGTGCCAGAACTGTACCCAGAAGACCAAAAAAAAGTAGATGAATACCTTAATAGTGACGTGAATCGTATATCGAGAGAACCCTTTAAGCCGCTTGTGCTGCTTGGGATAATTGTTGGGGTCTTACTGTTGCTCACGGTGGTGAGCTATTTGATTGCGGATTCTCATGGCTTAGTGTGAAGCGACTTTCGTTATCGCTCAATATGGCCGCTTGGCGAGTGTAGTGACTCTTTTTATGAGTCCTTATCTTTTGGCTTTATAGCGTGCTTTAAGGGTGCGTTTTAGCTTAAATTATTTTTGATTGTATTTTGATCGTGATGATGTGGTTAGCTTGAAAATATATTGTAGAAGCGCCCAAGCAAAATGCCACTTCCTTAATCGCTATGTATCACAATAATATATATGCGTATCAGGTGGGTTACTTGCTATTTGTCAGGTGTTTCGTTTTCCGAAATGACGGCACAAAAAAGGCGTTGAAAGGCTTTGGGTTCAAGCCCCGTCCAGCGAATGAATGAAATTTCAAAGCTGTCTTTACTTGTGTATTGAAGTGCTTCGATAATGCGGGAAATTGGCGTGCGATTTACCAGCATATAAAAAGCGTAGTGACGCCTTACTTGATCATAAAGATGTTGAAAAGCACAGCCTTCAGATGTTAAACGGCGGTGAAGTGTGTGTGTTGTCACTTTTAAGTCAGTTGCTATCTCAGCTACGCTTAACGAATTAAACCTCTCAATTCTTTGGGTAAGCACATCCACCACGCGAGCCGAATAACCTGAGCATATAGGTAGTTTGAACTCCTCAAAATAATCATTTAGAGCACGCTGAAGGTGATAGCTAAGAAGGCAGTCAGGCGGCTTTTTCCAATCTTCATTATGCTTTTTGCTTAGGCGGTATTGCATGATGTAACTATTGATTCATAAACGGTAGAGTTTTAGGGAGTGTAGCCAAGGAAGTTAACGCGTTGGTCATATATTTCAACAAAATCTATTTGTGTGTGGCTAGCGCTGAATGCGGAATAATAAAGCTTTTTGGCAATCTTACAATCAAATTTTTTGATAAAAAACGAAACGTGAATTCCGGTGACAATTGCTAACACGTTGATATTCCACCCCTTTATTTTTTTTTAGTTTTAAACGCGCCAAATATTCTCCAGTCGTAATGCTATAACCTGGATTTTTGGTTCATCAGTTGCTGACACAAGAATAAAAGAAGTGTCACCTAAGTTTCCCTCTAATGCTATTCGTCGATAAAAATCCACGCTGTAGGAGTAAAATAAGATATTAGACTTTGGTATAGCTTCGTGGAAAGGGAAAATAGAAAAACTTAAAAATTATTGTCATAAAAAATAAATCAGCGTGGTAAACAAACTATTGTCGTGTATAGAACGCTTACACGTATGTGGAATAAGAGCTGGGCGGGCAATAAATATTTCGTTCTGTGGCGCGAGTAGAGCGTTCTTGTGAGTTTGTTTTTTGAAAAAGGTTAAAAACTTGATAGTAATAGACTATTCCCGCCTATCTCGATTATTGCACCGTATATTGAAGGGGTATTTATTTCAGTCATTTTAATTGAGACGTAACGATCTGTCTCGGGTTCATATAAAAAGAAGGTGAAACAAATTCGCATCGTTTAGGTCGGTTTTGACTTTTGGTAAGAGTGGGTGTTTCGAGTTCAGTAAAATAATATATCGGTTTCTTCTTAGCGTTTTCCAGAAAATTAAATGCTTACTGAGCATGTTCGTCAGCTGATGGATGGCTTCGGCGCTAAAATCATTTTGGTTGCGCGGAAATAGGTCTTTGGGAATGCAGCACATATTGCGTTGCTAAATTAATCTGGCTTTGCATGCTAGCTTCTATAGAAAAGACGGATATTGACGATCATAGAAATGTTAGTGGTAACGATGGTGCCAAATATTCAAAAGCCATAACAGTTTGAGCGAAGTTGTAGAGATGCATATTAATGGGGTGCGTATGATGGCCTGCAAGGTGAATGTCTGTATTTGTTGTGTGTAATGGCGCTCGGTGGATCTTGGGTAAGGTTGAGGGGTGGGGGAATGTTAGGCGCTCATATTGTCTTTATAAAAAGTTTGTGACACAAACCATCAGCTGGTTAAGTTGGGGTTTTTATTGTCCTCGTGCGTGCTCAGAATTTTCCTGGCGCTTTGTAAGGGGGGGATATAAATGAGCACCTAAATCGAAATCGTTTTCATTCTGTATCCATTTGAAATATAAGGACTTTTTGCAATTTTAAATTTATTGGTTACACTGTTTGCCATTATTTGTCGTTTAATATTAGTTTTCAGTAACCGAGGCAAAACACCATGCAGTCCGACAGTTCCATTCTTAGCGCTTTAAACGCAGTGCTGACCACCGAATTAACATCGATTAATCGGTATTTTCTTCATGCGAGAATGCACAAAAACTGGGGCTTCGATGAGTTAAATTCAGCGTGCTTTAAAAAATCAATTAAAGACATGAAGCAGTCGGATACTTTGATCGAGCGCATTTTGTTTTTAGAGGGGCTTCCCAACTTACAGCAGCTTCTACCGCTTATGATCGGTGAGCACACAGAAGAAATGATTACCTGTGATATGAAGTTTCAAATAGAGCAAGTGAAGCAGCTCAAAGATACGATCGCCTTATGTGAGCAGCATAAAGATTTTGTGAGTCGTGAAATCTTAAATGAAATTCTCGAGTATGAAGAAGGCTTTGTTGATTGGCTAGAAATTCAACAGTATCAAATGACCAATGTGGGCATGCAAAATTATTTGCAGTCTAAAGTCTAAGGGAGAGGGTGTTATGAAAGGTAGTAATAATGTTATCTCGGCGCTTAACGGATTGTTGGCGTATGAACTTGCCGCTATGGATCAGTATTTTATCCACTCTGAAATGTATGCTGACTGGGGCCTGAGTAAGCTGCATGAGCGTATCGCTCATGAATTTGACGATGAAAAAGGTCACGCTAAAAAGTTGATCGAGCGAATTTTATTTCTAGAAGGTCGACCTAATATGGCCGATCGAGATGGACTCAATATTGGTGCAGATGTTCCTGCAATGCTGCAAAGCGACCTTGATGTCGAAATAGCAGTAGGAAATGGATTAAAAGATGCGATCAAACTGTGTGAAGATGAAAAGGATTTTGTAACGCGTTCCATGCTGGTTGAACTTCTCGATGATACAGAAATGGATCATACCTATTGGCTGGAGCAGCAATTGGGTTTGATCAAGAGAGTAGGTCTGCAGAACTATCTTCAATCTCAAATGTAGATTTGATGTTCTCGATAGCCTCTTTCCCGTAAGTTCTGCGTTTAAAGTGGATCTCAGTAAAATTAAAAACGTCAGCACATCTGCTGGCGTTTTTGTTTGGGTGTGTTTTGGTCGAAAACCTGGAAGATCGTAATCCTATACAAGGAGGTTCCTTGGCTATCTATAATATAGGCTTAAATTCTCGGTATACTCTTCGTTGGCCGCATTCTACTGATTTATGAATGTGCTAAATGGCGCCATAGTGTCGTGAACGGCTACTCTCCATGACCTCTTTTACGCTATGATCATGCTTGCGGTTGTGTCGGCCGGTTCCCGGTGCGATCAGTGCACTTAAGCGCCAACTGCCCATAAACTCCGGTGTAAATAGGCCTATACGGCTGGTACCTCTTAATGTCGCTAGAAATTCCAGGTTACAAAATACTTCGCATCCTCGGTCGGGGTGGAATGGCGAAGGTTTACCTGGCAATTCAAGATGTATTTGAACGTGAAGTTGCGCTTAAAATCATGTCAAAAGCACTCGCTGAAGACTCCAACTTCGCCCAACGATTTTTCCGTGAAGCAAAAATAGTCAGTAAGTTGGTGCACCCCAATATCGTTACCGTACACGATGTGGGTATGCACGAAGGCGCTTGCTTCCTTTCTATGGAGTACATCGATGGCCAGGATTTAAAACATGTCGTCTTCGGGCTGAATATCCGGCAAAAAATCCGCACCATTTATGATATCGCTAAAGCCTTGGATTATGCCGGATCAAAGGGCTATATACATCGCGATATAAAACCAGAAAATATCATGTTCCATTCCTCGGATGGTCGTGCTGTATTGATGGATTTTGGCATCGCGAGAGCAGCAGAATCGGATACTCAAGTGACCCAAGCGGGGACCGCTATTGGTACACCGCACTACATGAGTCCCGAGCAGGCCAAGGGTAAAGTGGTCGACCATCGTTCTGATATTTACAGTTTGGGGGTGGTTTTATATTACATCCTTGCTGGGCATGTCCCTTTTGATGCCGAGTCTGCAGTTGGTATCGGTATCAAACATATAACAGAGCCAATTCCTCGGTTACCGGCGCTATATGAGTCGTTGCAACCCATCGTCAATCGAATGATGGCGAAGAATGTTGATAAACGCTATCAGAGCGCCAAAGAACTGATGGCCGATTTGGATCATTTGGATCTGGATGTGCTTGAACATACGGTTGGCTTTGCAAACCATGTTGATAGCGAACACACAACCGTGCAGACCGTTAGCCCCTTTCATGATGAGGGCTCTGAGACTTTCGAACTTGAGGACGATGATGTTGCTGAGGCTCAAGCATATGTTTCCTACGTCCATGACGAGCTGGATATTATCTCGGAACGTCCGTCAATCTTACCAGGTTTTATTGCCGGAATTTTTGTACTGTCAGTTATTGCCGTTTTTGTATATTTCAAAAAGCCAGAGCTGGTTCAGCCAATCATCGACAAGGTCACGAATTCGTTACAATTTACTGAGGAAGCGTATGTCGCGACGGGGCTAGCAGGAGATAAAAACAGTAACCGCGAGACGAGGTCTCAAGAATCGGTTATTCGTTCTACAGGAGAAGCCTCGGATATTGTAGGTGTTTCGCCAAAAGACCCAAGCCCCTCATCCGAGCCGCTTGATACTTTGGCTGTTGGGAAAATCGAGCGTTCAAGTTCAGGGGGAGAGATTGGTGTTGAGGGTGGAGCTATAGACTCTCAGCAGCAAAAAGATATCACCGCTGGCGGTCAAGCAGGGAGCCATACTAAACCTAAAAATCAACTATCGTCAGCCGAAGTGTCGGGGTTAAAGGCAAAGATTGCTCGGCTAGACGAGAGTTATGTCGGTGATGCGATATATTTGAGCTCGTTGGTTGGAGCCTATCGTGAAGCCATTTCTTTAGTTGACCAAGATGCTGCGATTAACGCTGATTTTGATCAGCTGAAAAAGAAAGAAACTGAAAAGCTATATACTTACGCAAGGAAAAACGGCTCATCCGCCACCTTGGATAAACGAATGGAGCAGCTTAAGTCGCTTTTTCCTGAGGTCAAAACACACGTCTATCGCGAAATAAAATCTGTTGCTAATACACGAAAAAAAGTGATGTCTTTAGTCTTAGATGGGCAAGCCTACTACAAACAAAACAACTTAACGAAACCTGCTGGGCGCAATGCTCTCGATATGTATGAAAAAGTACTTAGCTTGGACCCCCAAAATAAAGACGCTATATTTGGAAAAAAACAGATCTCTAAAAAATTATTTACTGCAGCACAAAACAAATATAAAGCTAATAATTTGAAGTCCGCTTTAGCTTCGGCAAAAAAGTCGTTACAGCTAGACAGGGGAAACCGTGACGCAAAAGCACTGGTTGACCAAATTTCTTCGATCTTCAGTCGACAGAAAGAAATAGCCACCTTGTTAAAAAATGCTGACAATAAAATTCGCAAAGGTCATCTATTTATGCCACGTAGTAAAGGCGCTTTTCATGATTGCCAGGCTGTATTGAAGCTGGACCCGCAGAATAACAGTGCCCGTGAAGGGCTTGATCGTGTGGTCGATGCCTTGTCAGCAAAGGTTTGGTTGCTCGTGGGTAATGAAGAGTTTATTCGAGCAAAGTCACTTATGCGTGCCCCCTTGAGAGAGTTTGGGGGGAATCAACGGATCAAATCCCTATCCTTGGCTTTGGATGAAGTCATCGGCGAAAAGGTTCTAAACGTTGAGCCGCGCGTTGAGGGGATGTTAATTCGGGGGGAGCCAATTGGTAGTTTGGCGGGGAGTTTTCCCGATATATTTGACGCTGATCGCAGTATTTATTTGGGTTTCCGATATGAGAATTTTCAAAGCGTAACAACAGTATTGCAGGCAGTATTGTTGGATGGTTTGAGGCTCACTCAAATAGCGCAAGTTCCAGTGGTCGTGCAAGGTGAGGCGGGTGAATCTACCTTTCGCATTGACCGGCCTGTGGTAGGTTTCCCCACCGGCAGTTATTCCGTTGAAATGCGCCTCGGTCCCGAAACATTGAATTCCACCTTATTCCAGGTAAAATAAGAGTTCAGGATTGTCTCTCGTCATTACTTAACGTTTATATCCTCACACGCCTCATTCCTTGTGAAAAATGAGGCGTGTATGGATATAAACATTTAAGTGAGTAAAGACTCTTGGCTCAAATGTATCCAGCGAATGATGATTGTTCTGGTCTGTCGGCGTGGTGCGGTTCAGTGTCATTGCTCTTGATTGTTAGTTGTTTGGTTTTGGCAGTGTAATCATTATCTCCAGTTTTCAAAATTTCAAAAGAATAATCACAATAATAGGAATCGTTATGTTGCGTCACATGATAGTCGTTGGTGTCTGTACTCTGGTAATGGCTTGCCAAAGTACGCCCCAAGTTCAGCAGCTTAAAGACGCGAATGCCGAATTGAAGGCGCAGTTGGCGACAGCTAATCAGCAGATTGGTAACTTGAGTTCAGAGCATCACATCATGGCCGCTGACAATACCGAGTTGAAGCGTGTGATGACGATATTGGATACTGAAAAAGACAGTCGCACCGAAGAGTCATTGGTTCTTAGGGCGCAGACGCGTCGTTTTACGCAATCCATGATTGATCAGTATCGTAAGTTTTTGGTGCAGAGTAATTTGTTGGATTTTATTGGCGAGGAACTCGTTGATCGAACAAAAATGGATATCGATACTTTGGTTCTGGTCGATTTAGCGAACCCCATTCCCAAGAGCGGGACGCTCATCGGAATTCATGGCGTATTTGAACAGGCGACTCAGTTCAGCGTCAATATTTTACGGCCAATAGATGATCGGTTTATTGTTATATGGCAGGGGCCGTTGCTTCAGGTAAAAGAAGCAGGCGTACAGCGTTTGACGTTTCCCGTTACGGTTGGCGTCGAAAGAGACGATGTCATTGCATACGACTTTCCGGAAAGTGTTGGTGTGAAGTACGACAAGGGGACCGGGTTGACCGTAGCATCCCAAAAGAACTTTCTTTTAGGGGCTTCTTTTGAGCGGTCGGCGCTTAAGTTTATAGATGAAAAAAGGGCGTACTCAATTGGTGTAACGGCAATACTGGATTGATGACGGATGACGGATGACGGATGACGGATGACGGATGACGGATGACGGATGACGGATGACGGATGACGGATGACGGATGACGGATGACGGATGACGGATGACGGATGACGGATGACGGGTGACGG
>JAWSUY010000083.1:0-7050 GCA_033852175.1 Agarilytica sp. | reverse complement strand
GTGTTGGAGGGCCAGCGTTTACCGAATCCCTAATTGAGTCTTGTGGAGTTACGGATGCCCATGTGATTTCTCAAGATGGGGTTTTAGAGTTTCCGGCAGGTACTCGCATGGAATCTGAAGAGGAACTCAGTGTTAGTTTTCTGGCCTCCGATACTAACGGCTGTCCGCTAGAATATACTGCGATCTTATCAGGTCTTATGACCACGACGGCGAGTCTAACTGAGAGCCCTGTAGCAGTCTCCGAGCCAAACCTATCAGCGTGCAGTCTGTACTACCTGGTAGAAGCTGCGGAAGATATAGCGGGCAATATTAACGAACGTATCGTCACAGCCAATCAGTTAAATAGTATACATGGTGTAAAAGGCGCTCTAACTGAATACGAGACGCGATATACACTGGCTATGCAACTCGGAATGTACGTTAACTTTACCGCCCCGACAGCTGCAGAGCTGCAACTTGTTATAGATAACTCGAACTCAGAATTCGGAATAGCAGAGGTTGTAGAAGACATTCATGGAAACTCAAACGGCCATGCCATTTCCGCTTTGCAGCTTAATAGCATCGCAGGCGTAGTTGGTGCATTAGCAGAGAACGAATCATTTTATACAACCGCTTTTCAACAGTATATCTTCAGCAACACAAACACACCGAATAGTTCAGAAATTCAATCAGTTATATACACCGTAAATAAAAGGAAACAAGGTGGAAACCAGCCAAATAACTTAGGTCACCCTATTCAAGTTGGGCTGGGCATTTTTTCAGATATAGAAAAAATGATTATATTAACTTTCTTTATTATGTTATATCGTAATAAACTGGTTAAAAATTCGTAGCATATAGTGAAAACCAAGATACGAAGCTCTGAAACAGAGCTACACACCGCACAGGTTGCGCTCCCATACACCCAGCCCCTACTGTGCTTCCGCACACGGTGTGCAACTCGATGAAGTAAGAGTCTTGACGATGCCACACGGCCATCGCTGCTGATTTCAAGCGTTTCTATCCTTCTCCAGCAATGTATAAGGCGGATTATTCAAGCTAGAATGCTTTGTCGAATCCATATTTCAGCGCTATCTCTAGATCAGCAAATCGTGGCAGTCTAACGGGTTGAATCTCAAAACACCGTATGTGTACCCTCATGACGTTCGCCGTTTCATTTACACAATCATCACGATTGAATCAATGGTCGGCATGACTCGCGGGCAGTCAAAAATGTAGTTTGCTCCCCATTGAAATGGCGCACGTGGCCGCCTGAGAGATGTGGATCATGCCTATCTGAAACTGGAAGCCGGCGCCGAATCACCTTATGATTTCTTTAGACAAGCGATACAACATCCGCAGTTACACAGAATAATTCAACCCACCTATAAATCTGGATAAGCTGGCATCTGGCAGCCGTTTTTTTGTGCAAATCATCATTTTTCCTTTGACACAATTAGCGCGGTGCCAAGTAACTATCAATTATATTTAGATTGTTCCTCACACCGTATTTTACTGCGCAACTACATTGGCTTCAAACCGTGCTGATTTGATCTTGTCAAACCCTAAGCCCTCTAGAGTCCACACCACTAAGGCATCTCCATTGTTATCGACACTAATTTTTGGGTGATACGAATCACCCCCATCAAACTCGATCTGTTCGGCGGCACCCCACCCAATATTGGCATCGTAACGATTCATGTATATTCCATACTTGTCTCCATCATCTTGGTACCACACAGCCAGCCCATTACCCTCCATATCTAATCCAATTTCGGGATTTCTTGCATGGTCAGCATCGCCGGATTCTATTAGCTCTGCCCCCCCCCAACCACCGGCTACAGCGTAACGATTGGCGTAGACACTTCTATGAGGCCCATCATACTGATGCCAAACGGCTAGTACATTGCCGTCACCATCACCACTGATTTGAGGAACATCTGCGTTTCCAAAATCATCCAATTCAATTAATTCAGCAGTGCCCCACCCGGTTCCGACCGAGTAATGATTGGCAAAGATGCTATCTTTAACTCCATCAAATTGAGTCCACACAACTACAGCGTTACCTGCAGCATCGACGCTAATCTGTGGGTCTTCCGCTGACCCAGCGTCGCCCAACTCAATCAACTCGGCGGCAGCCCAACCGGTGCCGACTGAGAAGCGGTTGGCGTAAATACTGGCCCACGATCCAATTCTCTGGGCCCAGACAGCGATCGCGTTGCCTGCAGCATCGACACTAATTTGAGGACTGTACGCGTTGTAAGTATCGTCCGACTCGATCAGTTGTGCGGCTCCCCACCCAGTACCTACCGTGTATCTATTAGAATATATGCTATCGCGCGAACCTACTTGTTCAGACCAAATTGCAAATGCGTTGCCTGCTGCATCACTGCTGATTCTATGACCGAACGTAGTTCCAGACTGACCCGTGTCGATTCGTTCAGCAGCCCCCCAGCCCGTTGTGGCAGAGTAACGAGCTGAGTAGATATTTCTGTGTTCTCCTTCCGTACCTGGATCGATGAGCTTGGCAAATACAACTAAGGCGTTGCCTGACTCATCAATGTCAATTTGCGGATCGAGCCCCGCTCCCGCGCCAACAACGCCAATAGATTCAGCAACGCCCCAACCAATGTCATTCGTGTAATAATTCGAATAAATCGTCTCGTGTGCACCATCATTTTGGGACCACACTGCCAACGCAATACCGTCAACGCCTGTGCTAATCTGGGGGTCATCAGCGTTGCCAATTCCGGCTAGGTCAAGTTGTTCAACAGGGCTCCAACCGTTACCTTCCGTGTAGAAATCCCATTGGTATTGCACGAGTGGTACACCATCATTATCGACAATGCCATTATTAAGATATGCCGTATAATGCATTGACGGGATAAGAGCGCTATCGGGGCTTAATACTGCCGTGGTGCCGTCAAAAGTAACGCTCGCCGGTATATTGGCGCCCATAAGATGCAAGGTGAATTGTGCACTGTCTACGCTGGCCAAAGAAATTGGATGGCTAAATGTTGCCTTAAGGTTGACCTCAATCCCAACATGATTTTCACCATTTTCAGGCATTGTAGAATTCACTTTTGGCAATTTGGTCTCTAATGCGGCCTCACCAGGTGTTACACCAGTAATGCCATGGCACCCCGCAAGTGCGGCGAGCAACAAAACAGTCTCAACCAAGAAATATTTCTTATCAATGTGCACCATATTCCACTCTTCCATGTCTGCATAATGAATCATGACATTTTGCAACAAGAACGCCGGAACCATCCAAATTCATTCGTGAACTGAATGAGTTAGCCTATTTGATACTGGACACTAACATTCAAAGACAAGGGACAAGGGACAAGGGCATAATATACTCTGCCACTTTGCTTTTGAAAGGCTGCGCTATCGCGCTATAAAACCGAAAACCGAAAACCGAAAACCGACCAAATGTATCAAATCGTAGAGCCGGAAAAATGAATTCAGAAAGTATATTTCTTTGGAGTTCCGCCGCAGCGCATCATTGAAGCCACCAAGGCATTACTTGAGCAGCGAGTTAATTGGCGGGAATCCATTGAATCACGTATATGGCTTCGCCGATAAATCCTGCCAAAACGCCCTCCACATAAGGTTAAATACAGCTCAATTCTGAAAGAAATAAGGCTACAACGAAACGAGAATATATCTGCCGCGCTGATCAATCCCCACCTAACGGCCAAGATTTTGGCACCCGCAGTTTGCTTCGAATTAGCTATTTCCAAATTAGATCAACAACAAACTTTTCAAATAGCCTACAAACATGGCAACTTTGAATTCGTCCTTAGATCACGAAGTTCTGGCGTCAAAACACGATTCGATAGTTCACCGATTTATGCTACCTGGCGCACAGCAACTGCATTCAATGCAGGCTACAGCAACCCATCTTTCGTGATTTTTTCGCAATTATACTGTGACCAATTCGTGATAAATGATAGCCAGTATACAACCACGTTTCCCAGATAGCAGGATTGTTAACAGCATGGATCCAGTTGTAGCTCGAGTTCTCTTAACGTGTAGCATTGCTTGGCTAATTTCTCAGATTCTAAAGTTCGTCATCAATTTTCACAAAAACGGAAATAGTAATTTCTCACAGTTACTATTTTCACAAGGTGGTATGCCTTCATCCCATTCTGCATTTGTTACAGCCCTCGCCCTCGCCTTACTACTTGAGGAAGGCCTAAATTCTACAACACTGGTGGCGTTTGCATATGGAATCATTACAATTCGAGATGCAATAGGCGTGCGTTTTGAAGTCGGACTGCACGCAGTGTCAATTAACAACCTCAATGGAGTCTGCCAACCCCCAAATGAACGCAGCGCTCAGAAATTCGAAGAACATGTAGGGCACACTTTGGTTGAAGCCGTGGCTGGTGTGATTGTCGGGACTATGGCTGTTTTATGTACAGTGGTACTGACGCTGTGATCGAGCACCCACAGTATTTTTGTTTAAAACGTTTAAGCCGATCGCTTTCACTTCGACTGATTCGATCACTTTCTCCTATTCTTCATTACCTACAAAGAGCGACAAGCGCACCAATCGCAAGAGAAGAAGAAAATAGTCAGAGTAATATCTTGTCGCAGACAATAATCGCAATTTTTGTACTCTTGACAGTATCTTTGGTATCCGAACATCTTAATAAAATCCCTTCATGGGTAGTGACAAGCTTGTTGGTTTCGACCAATTTCGCATTACTATTGAGTGCGATATTTTTCCGTTTCTCCGGGCGAAGAAATCTGTCGAACCGACTTTTTTCTTGGTGCACTATTAACTATATATTCAGTTCTTCGGCTCTGTTACTGCAGCTAGGCGTGGTGGATTTTATACCCCAGTCATTCTACTTTTGGGCACTTGGAGGAATTATACTTAGTTTCCTAGGAACGTCGAGAGCACCGCTGTTACTCACACAGGTCTCTATACTGGCATGGATGTATTCCCAGTTTTTATATGGATATAGTCTACTACATTCAATTCCGGCGATTGCCCTTTGCGCTACGGTGATAGCTAGAACGCCAGCATGGAGGGACCAGTTTTCCATTCTGATGTTCAATATAGTTATATTAGTCAATTTTGTTGGCTATGATTTCCTAAATGAACAACATTTTCCATTACAACTTTCGCGTGATCATATCTGCTGGACGTTGGCCGCATTTCTATTGTTAGCTGCTTTGGGTGTTTTCCTTCAATGCATAGGAGATAAAAGATATTATGATTTAGGTAAAACTGGCCTGCTTATTTCTTTCCTGCTATTTACCATTGTATTATTGGCACTGTCGATTTCCACAACTTGGAGCGCTCTCTTTTCACTCACTATGCAACAACCAGCCTGGACATATAGCTTACTAACCACCACCATCATTGTTGCATTCTCAATTTGCCTATTCGCTCAAGGCAAAACCAACGGTCAAGGAATATTAGCTCTTATATATTTGACCGTGGTTTCCACTTATTTAATTCATTCGATTTGCCAAGGAATAACCGTGGCAACTTCTCCCCCAGCACTGATGTTGTCTTTCTCGGGTATATTTTGTTGTTATTGGGGCGTGATACTTCACTCTAATCTCTCAATGGTGGCCGGTGTGACTCTAATAGTTTCTCCAATTTTCACTAAATACATTGTGCTGGGAACCTCCTATAGTACCGGTGAATTATTGTTCTCCGCCGCTTGTTTTGCTCTAGCACTTCTGCTTTCAAAGTATACGGAAAAAAGGATGGCTTATTCTAATGCCCCGTAATCGTCGCCAATTTCTACTATCACTAGGTTCAGTTGCTTCAGCGTATTGCCACTCGACGTATTCAGCCCCTCCGACGCCGACGATTGAAGATATTTTTGACTTCGTGGTGGTTGGCTCAGCCGCCGGTGCAGTTGTCGCGGTCAGACTTTTAGAGGCCGGTTTCAGTGTTGCTGTTATTGAAGCCGGGGGACAGCACGAAAGCGATAATTACCGCATCCCAGCATTTCATTTGAAATCATCGGAGGATCCAACATATAACTGGAATTTCTACGTGCAACATTACACCGCACGTAATTTACATGGGCGTCGATATGTCAATGACAAAGGGGGCATGCTCTACCCTCGTGCATCTACCCTAGGCGGCTGCACTGCACACCATGCAATGTTGGCCTTGCTACCTGAACCACGTGATTGGCAGCACATCAGCGATGTCAGTCACGACAAAAGCTGGTCTCCATCATTTATGCAACGCTACGAGAAAAAAGTAAGGGAATGGTTACCTATAGAGCAGACTTCACCTGCACTATTACTCAAAGATCACACATTGTCTCGTGTGATCACGGCAGCCACCCTAGAAACGGGTACGCCTTCACGGCTCTTTCAGATGCTGCCAAACTTTAATCCTGGGCATATCGACACTCTCAACAAATTTGGTCTTGATCCAAATGCGAACCCTCATCTTGAGGGACTATTTATGGTGCCACAAACTACCCGAGACGGGCGTCGATACGGTACCCGAGAGCGGCTAAAAGAAGCTCAAACTCGCTTTCCCTCAAAGCTCAAAATATTCACAGAGACTTTGGCGACAAAAGTGTTGATGACAGAGCACGGGGCCTCTGGTAAACGCCGTGCCGCAGGCGTGGAAACACTTACAGGATCCCACTTGTATCGAGCGGATCCGTTGGCTCGGGATAGGAATACAGCAACACTCCCTGGTAGGCGTCAAGTAATTCGAGCGCGTCACGAGGTCATTCTTGCTGGCGGGGCATTTAATAGCCCGCAATTACTCCAGTTATCAGGTATTGGGCCTGCTGGCTTACTGAAAGAACACGGTATCAAGCAGTGCATAGACTTGCCCGGAGTGGGCATGAATTTACAAGACAGGTATGAGGTCTCGGTAGTCACGGAGTTCGATAAGCGGCACGACATCCTAGCTAATTGTAGTTTCGGTGGTATTGACGACCCTTGCTTAGCTGCATACGACAGTGAACAGGCCAACCGCGTTTATGCAAGCAACGGATTGCTGGTCGGCATCAAAAAGCGCCCCACTCAAAGCCCTAGCCCTGAAATGTTTATCTTCGGATCCCCGAGTCA
>JAWSUY010000029.1:0-141033 GCA_033852175.1 Agarilytica sp. | reverse complement strand
TCTGGATGGGCACTAGCTAGTGTCCATCCGGAAATGGGACTCTACTCGACAACTGCTCCTGCGTTGTTCTATCTCCTTCATCCTTGCAGTCGTACGGAAAAATATAAACACTCATCTTAGCGTCACTACATGTAGTTGTTTGCAATAAGCAAACGCACACATGTAGTGACGCAAATCTAAGAATTTTTATTTCCCCTCGCGACGAGTCATTTCCGGACGGGCACTAGCTAGGCTGAACACTATCCCGCACAATTTTATCCAGAGTAATACTGTGGGGGCTTCGTTGATAATCTATATCGCCAGAAGTATCAGTACTGAAGCCATATTCGGACTTTTGATGTGTTTCGGTAGGCTTCAAAAATAGGAGCCTACTTTGGTCTACTATCATTGAGGTTGCGTAGGTGGTGAAATTAAACAAGCGTTGAGTTATTATTGGGTTTCAACAGGTGTTGATAATTCCTGTATTCGTCGTATTTCTAATCGTCAAAACAATATTTACGATAGAATGGTGGGTGCTACTACGATAGACAGCCAAAAGCAGATACGTGAGCTGTTATATGCGTACTCATAAAATACGAGCTATAGAACAACAGGATTAATCGATGATCAACAATCTGGGTGAATTGGGGTTAGAGCAAAACCCTAGTAAGCGAGAGCGAATATTGGATGCCGCTGAAGCGCTATTCGCGACTCATGGCTATGATGGCGTCACCATTAGGCAAATAGCGCATGCCGCGCAGGTCGATGTGGCTTTAGCCAGTTACCACTACGGTAAAAAACGTGATTTGTTCGATGCCGTATTTTTCCGTCGAGCGGACGTTCTAAACACTCTTAGGTTAGAGCGCTTGACTCGCTGTGAGGTTGAAGCAGGCCCTGACGGCCCTGATGTTGAAGCTATTATTGAAGCCTTTATTCGCCCCTTAAATCCTGGCGAATTAGAGGAGCAAACGGGTGATCCCGGCTGGCATAACTATATGGCCTTAGTTGCCTATATTAATAACTCGCCGGTTTGGGGCCAAACAATGATGACAAAGCACTTTGACCCGCTTGTTCAGCGGTTTATCAAAGCGCTTAAAAAGGCACTACCAAATGCTAGCGAAGAGCATATCTATTGGGGGTACAACTATTTCTCCGGTGCGATTTCACTGACCTTCACCCGCACAGGCCGGATTGACCGCTTGTCTGATGGCGTCGTTTCATCGAATGACCTTGATATGGCGTACAAATGCATGGTGCCGTTTATTGCCGCAGGCTTTAAGAAAATCTGCCAAGACTAGATGTTTTAATTTGCTCAATAGCTGTTTTTTTGGGGGGGCTTAGTTATCACCCAGAAGATTGATAGAGAGCCAACAAAGTAATGAGAAGATCGACAATGAGATCGATCAAATAACCAGAATAAACGCGTACATTTTAGGAGTTAGTCATGATAGTTGAAAAAAAGTTTATTAACCTGAGTAAGCCTTTTACCACCGAATCCGGTTATACCTTTGATAAGCCTGAAGTCGTGTATGAAGAGTACGGCAACCCCAATGGCCCGGTTATTTTATTGGCTCACGGAGGCTTGTCTCCCGCACATGCGGCTGGTAAATACTCTGAAGATGACCCCAAGGCGGGTTGGTGGGATGGTTTAGTCGGTTCAGGCAAAGTTTATGACACTGATAAATACCGTATTCTATGTTCTTGTTCTTTAGGCATAGGCTTTGGCTCTACCGCTCCGAACACGATCAATCCCAAAACAGGTTGCCGTTTTGGCCCATTATTCCCAGATATTAGCCTTGTCGATACTGTCCGGTATCAAAAAGCCTTTCTAGAAGAAATGGGCATTGAAAAACTGCATATTATGTCTGGGCTTTCGACCGGCTCATTGCAAACCTTGCAAATGGCTTCTCTCTACCCTGACTTTGTTGGTGCGGCGATCCCTGTTGCTACTTCTGGCCGTATGACGGCAGACGGCATGATGATGCACCACTTTATGATCAATGCCTTAAAAATGGACCCCGGTTTTCAAGGTGGTTGGTACAATGAAGGTGCAGAGTTGTACTCTACTCGCTTAGTTTCTCAGGCGATGAAAATTTACTACTTCCATGAAAAACTCACCAATCAAATCGCTTGGGATTCCGTTCCTGAAGGGCCTGATTCGCAGCAGCAACGTAGCGATGCCGTGTTGAACTATTTGACCGGAACTTCTGATGTTGATTGGATGAAGCGCGATCCAAATTGCATGATTAAATTTATTGCAGCAGTCAACACGCATGACTTGGGTCGATTGGCGGGTAGCTATGAAAAAGGCGTGCAACAAATTCAATGTCCAGTTTTGCTTATGAACGTTGATACTGACCGTGAGTTTGCTCCACATTGGGCGCATGAAGTTGCAGATCTTTTGAATGCTGCTAAACCGGGCCAAGCCGAAGTGAAAATTTTGGAATCTATCTGGGGTCATTATGGTTGTGCTGTAGAGCAAGAGCAAATGACGGCGCATATCGGCGCATTTATGAAAAGAGAAGGGTTGTAGTAAAGCTCTTTTCTGCAGGACACAAAAATAAAAAAGGCTCAGCAGCTTGCTGGGTCTTTTTTATTGGATGCCGCTATTATTTCCCGTCTCCCGTCTCCCGTCTCCCGTCTCCCGTCCTCATCCCCCCATCCATTAATCTTAATGACAAAACATCAGCCCCATTTCCTGAAATTCTCTAATAAATAAATCAAAAGCCCCATCGCGATGAACGCACTTAATTAAATACGGCTTTCCCAGCTCGCCCGAATGAATTTGTTCCAGGTTAAGTATCCTCTGCTTTTTGACAGGTTTTTTCGCTGGGTTTAATACCGTAATGATTCGAGGAAGGTGATGGTGTTTATGATTGGTTTCGAGAACCAAAGCCACCGTCCCATTTTTCAATTCCACAATACTGCCGGGAGGATACAGGCCAATAGCCTTAATAAAATCCAAAGACAGGCGTTCATCAAATTGCAGTCCACGATTTCGGTAAATAATTTTTAAAGCATCTGTACAGGTAATCGATTCGTCAGAAATACGATTAACCGTCATATCATCATAGGCATCAACCAAGGTGATAATCTTAGTGAAACGTGAAATTCCAGCTGCCTTAAGCCCTCTAGGGTAGCCTGTGCCGTCGATGCGTTCGTGGTGACTGTATGCCACGTCGATAGCGCCATGATAAACCCCCGGGGACGCCATCAGTAAGTTACGTCCATAAATAGGGTGGGCCTTCATGATTTTCTCTTCGCGTTCAGAAAAACGGCCTCGCTTTTTTAACAGTTCAGGGTCGATACGAAGTGTTCCTAAGTCGTGGAGTAACCCACACAAACCAAGATGTTTTAAATCCAGTTTATCCATTCCTAGGTGACGCCCCAGCGCAATAGCTAAGATACAGACGTTCAGACTATGTTCTGCTGAGTGCTCATCTTCTGTGCGAATTTGGGACATCCACATAAGTGCATCAGGGTTGCGCAATACGCTGGCGACGCAATCGTCAACCGTGGATTTGGCTTCTTCAGTATTGACGACACCGCCGAGGCGAATCTCATCGAGCATAGTTTTGGTTTTGCTGCGGGCACCTTTATATATGCCGATGGCTTTGCGATGCTCTTCTTGCGGGGCAATCTTATTGATATAACGTACGGTATAGGCCGGTGGTTTTTCACCGTTAATGCCCATTTCAACGGGCTGAGTCCACTCTTCAAAAATGGCGTCGATCCAAACGTGTTCACATAGCTCGGCGAGTATTTCGATATCGTCAAGCGTTTCGACAAGGAAGCCCTGCATAAGAAACGGTGTTTCCATCCAGTCGCGGTCGAGCTTGGATATATACATGCCCAGCTGCAATTCGGAAATATGGATTTTACTGGTCCGTTGGTTGCGGTCAAACTGACCTTTGCGGACGATTTTTCGTTTCATTGCTTAGAGGCAGATTTAAGGTCGTTAAACGTTTTTTCTAGTTCTCGGACGAGAATTTCCGCATCAGGATATTCT
Organism: Agarilytica sp.; assembly: GCA_033852175.1. Lineage (GTDB taxonomy): Bacteria > Pseudomonadota > Gammaproteobacteria > Pseudomonadales > Cellvibrionaceae > Agarilytica. The sequence goes on along the minus strand of JAWSUY010000029.1, from coordinate 137,045 downwards.
TTGTTAAAAATAAAATACAGATCCAAAATTTCGATCACATCATATTGAATGCCGTTTTTTTGTCTTTCTTCTTGGACTTTTTTTAGTGGGCCGCGATAATCTAAAAGATATTTTGCGCGATCAGCCTGTAGCATAGAAAAAGCCGATTGGTGGTTTTTTGCTGGATTTTGTTCAATCATGTTATCAGTATCGGCTAGGAATGGTTTTAATGTGCCGTAACTGTAGCCTTCTATTGTGATAAGTTCTTTTCCGAAAAGGGAGGCGGCCTTGGTGATTTTTGGAGTGTTGGGTTTGCGGTAGACTCCAAGTTCCATACTAAATATTGGGTTTTCACTGGTGATGCAGCACTTGGTTATGTACGGTGTTTTTACCAGTATTGAAAAATATTCTGGTTTTTTATGTAAGTAACTGTACATGCGAAAAATAGGAACAGGGCTGTCTTCCCAATCTAGTCCAGCTTCTTTAAATACTGCTGACATCGTTTGTTTAATGGGGTCATATATATTTCCATGTTTATCGACCTGGGTTAATACTGGCACTTCCGGATGAACGTAGACTAGGGTTTTTTTTTCTTCTGCGTGTGATGATAGCGCGAGAATAACCCAAAATAAGCTGAATATTGTGGGCACAGGTTTCTTGTATTTTATCGTCATTAGAGGGTGTTCTTTCTTATTGTCCAGTCTGTACGGTTAGTGCTGTGCTTAGCTATAGAATAGTTGAGGTTTCTTAATGATTGGTTATTAATTTTTCCGCTTATGTCGGATAGTGGGGGAGTTGCTGTTTTAAATGCTCTTTAGTAATAGTTATTCAGCTTGTGATGTTTGTTGAAGGGCAGTATCCGGGAGAGTGACAAAATTTGCCACCTTTCTCCGTTTATTTTTGCGCCATTCAAGGTTTTCGTGAGAGCTTACCTGTTTGTTATATTCTTTTGAACGCTTAATAAGCGCAATACCTTAGCGTGAGAGTGGAAGAAACTTGTTGGCGCGTCAATTGCTATTGTAAATGTAGTGATAACAAATTTGAATTTAAACTGCGTGAAGCGTTAAAAATAAGGTGTGAGTTATGACTACTGGAATAAAAAAAATGATAGCGGTAGAAGATCTAGCGATTGGTATGTTTGTATCGTCATTAGATAAGCCCATGTCCGGCACACCTTTTCCTTTGGAAGGGTTTTATATTCGAAAAAAAGAAGAGCTATTAGAGCTGGCGAAGCACTGCAATTACGTGATGATTAACCTATCAAAAAGTCGAGCGGTTCAATCCCTCAACACGACTTTTCAATTGGAAGTGATGGATATTCCCAAAGCCCTAACGGACCCTGTCGGGTTTAAAATAGAAAAAAGATTACGTGCGCCCCGTCAGGTTAAACCTCGACAAAAAGGCCGAGTGAAGCGCCTGTTTGTATTGCTAGCGGTAAGTGTTGCTGTTTATCACTACTATGGCAGCCTGATAGCGTTTGTCGCATAGATGGCGGTATGACTTGTAATGACTCTACTTTCACCAACAGTACAGCTTTCAAAGGCTATGCAATTTGCTTTTCAATGCAACGCATCAACTCTTCTTCCGACCAAGGTTTTGTCAAGTAAGTGTCGACACCCGCGTTCTTGGCCAAAGTTTTATGGTGGTCAGTAGAGCGTGAGGTAATCATAATGACGGGAATATCTTTGTACTCTTCTCGCGAACGCAGGTGAGCGGTTAGCTCCAAGCCATTCATTCGCGGCATTTCTAAATCGACTAACAGCAATGACGGTTTTTTTGCTTCAATCGCCTGAATAGCGTCGAAACCATCTTTGGCGGTATACACCTCCATTCCTAAATCCGAAACAAATTGAGCGAGTGAGCGTCTTGCGCTGAGAGAGTCGTCGACAACGAGGGCCGCAGGTGGTTCTTTGTAACTGGCTTTTTCCAGAGCAGAAAATTGCTCTCGGCGTTTACGCAGTTGTACCAGAGCATCTTGATCCAAGCTCATGCCTGGTAGTTCCTGCAAATCGATTGCTGGCGAAATGGTGCCGTCACCGAGGATGGTAGCGCCTACCACTCCCTCGGGAAGATAGGTGTATTCATTGAGCGACTTAATAACCAGTTCTTGGCTGGCAACGATTTGTTCCACGGCGATAAAGACTTGCTCGCCATCTGTTTTTTTACAGAGCAATAGGGCGTTGGTTGCATTGATGTCGCCTGCGCCGTATCCGAGTAAATCATTGAGCGGATAGACGGGAATATTTTTTCCTTGATGTTGATACATGTGGCCGTTGGCTCCACGGGATATCTGATCGGGTCTCACATAAATAATTTGATCCACAGCGCGCCCTAATATACTGAAGCTTTGGGTTTCATTCCTGTAGTTGTTTTTGATCACAATGGCGTGGGCGGTAAGAATACTTGAGGGAACCGTGAGGGAAATGCAGCAGCCTTTATTGTCATCCGACTGAATCTTCATGTTTCCTTTCAACGATCGAACACTGGCCATTACTGCGTCGAGGCCAATACCGCGTCCGGAAGTTTGTGTCGCTTCTTTGCGCGTGGAAAAGCCTGGCATTAATATCATCTGGTTGAGCAGTTTAGGCGAGTTTTTAGTGTCTACTGAAATGAGTTTTTTATCGAGAGCGGTCTGATAAATCGCATCATAATTTAAACCGCGCCCGTCATCTCGGCACTCCACAACAATTGTGTCGCCTTTACTCATAAACGACAGTATGATTTTTCCTTCAGGGGGTTTGTTTTTTTCCTCTCGCTCTGCTCGGCTGGACTCAAGACCGTGATCAACCGCATTGCGCAATATGTGCATAATCGGGTCAGAAATGGCGTTGAGTACATGGCTGTCCATCATGAGTTGGCCGCCAATAATATCGAGCTTCGCTGACTTATGAGTGAGCCGACAAGCCTGTCGAACACAGCGAGAAAATCGTGAGGCAAACGTACTGACGGGCAGTAAGTTCATGTCCAGCAATATTTGCTGACTGTCATGATTCAATTGCTGTTGTGAATACAGTAAGGCGCTGAGTTCGTTCAGCTGGCTTTCTAGACTAACAATGCTCTCGTAGGAATCGGTGGTTAGTTCGAGTAACTGATGAGAGAAACTGTGCAGTTCATTAAACTGCTCCATTTCTAAGGGGTCAAGTTGGTCCTCTTGGCTGACGAGTGACGCAGAGCGGAGCGCGCTCTGCGTTTGAACGAGAGCATCGAACTCTGCTGCCATTGTTTTAATTTGTTTGTGATAACGATCGCTTAATTGCGTGCTGTGCTGAAGGTTTTCAACGCGTACGCTAAATTGATTATTGGTGATTTGAGTTTCACCGGACAATCGTAGTAGCTCTTGGGCGACATGATTGGGTAGGTTGATATAGCGCACGTCATCTTCGTTCGGTCTAACTGAGGATTTTTCTACCGGTGGCTGGATTTTTCTATTGCGTAAGGTGGGTTTTTCTGTGGCCGGGTCAGAGGCCTTTCTTGCTTGTATTTCTTCCTCTTTTTCTTTGTTTTTGATCTCAGTCTTTTGTTCCGCGGCATCAGGTGCCTTATGAGTCTGAGTTTTTTGCACTTCAGTTTCTAGCGTGGATGTTTTTTGAATTTGTGTTTTTTCTGGCGTGCTTTCTACCGATTCGGCGAATTTTTTACTTATGTTTTGGGAATATGTTTTTATGCTATTTTCCGATGGCTCTTTATTATTATGAGATGAAGGCTCCTTGGGTACTTCTGTCGCGGGGGTTTTCTGTTCGTCGTCCGAGAGCTCTTTTTGTTCGACTGAGGAAGGCTCTTTGTATTCCTCTGCTAAGGAATTTTTATATACCTCGGTTGTAGGTTTTACATCTGGCGAAAACTTTTCGCTTTTGTCTGGGACGGCTCCTTTATTCTCAAAATCCTCAGACGCTGTAATGGTTGTATGTATCGGACTTGGGTGGCTTCCTTCATCCGAATCATTGTTGCTGATGTTTGCGTCGATATCACGAAGCGATTTTTCTTGATCGAAAAATTTTGCACTAATATCAACATCATTATCTCGGTCAATAGTAGTGCCGTGTTTAGCTTGCCTCAACCATGCTAGAAGCTCGTTCATGAGCTCTTCGATATTGTCAGGCTCGGGGCCAAACTGATTGAGGAACTCGGTAATGGTGGCTAGTCCGTCTGCGACAGATTGTAAGAAATCATCAAAGCCGTCTGGTGGAGTTTGCCATTGTTTTGCCGCTGTTTCGAGTAGGTCTTCAGTGAAGTGCATTAAGTTTGCGAGTCCACTCACCGATACAACATTGGCCGCGCCTTTTATTGTGTGAGCAATACGCTGTGCTTGATTAAGGTCGTCAAAATTCCTCGTATCTAAAAAACAATTTAATGAGGTTTCAAACTGCTCAACCTGTTGGGGCAGTTCAATGAGTAAACCTTGTAATAGCTCGGGACGGATATCATCATCCAGTTCTAGGGAGCACATTTCAGGGCTGGCGAATTCTGGCGTAGTATCGACTTCGTCATCAAGGAGAGACGATAGCCCCGACAGATGAAATAATTCAGTGATTTCTATTTTCTTATCCGCGCACAGTGCCTTTGGCCAAATTGAATTGTCCAAAAATTCGATGAGGGACATTGCACAGCTCTGTTCTTCTGATTCATCCTCGCTTAGAGACTGTGATGGGATTTCGCCTATAGTCGTGAGATACGCTAAAAATAGTGGTCCACACTGAGCAGCAAGCGAGACCTGTTCTTGAGAGGCCTCAGTTTGGCAAGAGCAAAGCTCTTTGATGTTTTCTGAGATGAGTTTTCCGGTTATCGAAAGCCCTGTGAGGCCAGCGATATCCAAAGCATTGCTGATATGTTCAAGCTGTTTATACAACTCAAACAAAAGGTCTGGTAATTCGTCTCCCGTCGCAGGAAGCGCGTCTAACTCATTCAGACGGGCGCATTCATTATTACTCAGCTCTTGAATCTCGCCGGTGAGTAAACCGATGATTTCTTGCTGCTCTTCGCTTAACCCCGTTTCGTCGGGCATTATGGATAACTCCTAGATTTGAGGGCGCTTTAATCTCGAATTGTTAAATGATTATCCCGCGGAAGCCAATGGCGGGTGCCCATCCTGGCTGGTATTCTTTTGTGTCGGTACATCTATGTTGTCGGGCAGGTTAAATACGCTAACCCTCTCTACAAGCGTTTCAGCGCAGCGCTGTAAACTTTCGGTAAATATGTGTTGTTGCTTGAGCTGTTTTTCTGTCTTGTCGGTAAAGCCGCGAATAATCGCTGTACGGTCTTTAACACGATTGGCGACGTCGGCTTGTTGAATGGCTTGCGCCGAAATTCGTTTGACCGTTTCCACGAGTTGTCCGGTCGTGATCTCGGTGGCTTCCATTTGCTGCCCCGCCTCTTCAGCCATACGTGAACCGTCTGCTACCTGTGAAATAAGAGTGTTCATAATGGTGACGGTGTCAGCGGTTTCGACTCGCATATTGTTGACCATGGCCGAAATTTCTTCGGTTGAGGCGCGCGCACTTTCTGCCAAGCGCTGTACTTCGTCGGCTACAACAGCAAAACCTTTACCGGCTTCACCGGCGGATGCGGCATGCATGCTCGCGTTGAGTGCGAGTATGTGAGTGCGCTCTGCGATGGTATTAATCAAATTCACGATGCCAGATACTTCTTGGGAACGATCACCCAAGCGTTTCATTCGTTTTTCTGTTTCTGAAATGGTTTCTCGAATAGCACGAATACCGACAACCGTTTTATTCACCGTTCCACGAGCCGAGCGGGTGTTATCAATGGCTTGTTCTGCAGACTTGCTGGCGGCTTCTGAATGTTGGGCAATCTCGTTCATCGTGCTGGACAGAACCTTCAGAGCTTTACTCGTCGCGATAATATGTCGTCGTTCATTATCCGCAAATTGCATCACAAGCGAGGATTGTTGCTGCAGTGTTTTTGAAACACTATTAACTTCGTGGGATACATCTTTGACTTCTTTAAGTGTTTGCGCAGTTTCTGATGTGAGCAGGTTAACGGCGTCTGAAATCGTACCGGTAATATCTGACGAGACGGGGACTTTTACCGTAAGGTCTTTATTCGCGATAGCATCCAAGGCCCTAATAAGCGAGATAATGGAATTGTTCAATCGGTCATTTTCCTTTGACTGTTGTTCCAATTGCGTAATTCGCTCATTAAATAATTTGTTAAACGCGGAACCAAGATCACCAAGTTCATCGTTGGCGGTAATTTTGACGCGGGCATTGGTTTTTCCTCGGTTGATACGACGAATCACACTTTGCATGTGAATGAGAGGGAAAACGATACTTTTATAGAGAAGGTATATCCCGATTGCTGTGCCCATGGCGACGATGAAAATAATTCCGGTCACAGCCGCCTGGGTGATTTGGGCTTGTTCGGATGTTTTATCTAAAATGGCGCTGAGATCTATTTGGGAACTCGTCGTCAAGGTCTGAATTTTGGTATGGACTGAGCTTAATATTTCGATGAGTTCAGGGTCATCGATTATAGTGCTGCGCATATAGAATGGGTCGAGCAGTGGGTCGAAAATTTCAGCCATATCTCCTGCTGATTCTTCTAGTTGAATCTGGGAAAGTTCTTTATGGCGCTCTAATAGGGATTGTATTTCATTAAAGGTTTCGCTGTTCGAACTCATGCTGGATAGAATATTTAGTGCCTTAATTTCATTGATTTTACTCGTTAAATTATCGTAAAGCAGCTGTTTTTCTTCGGGATTCCCTAATTGGTCAGGGCTTTTGGATTGTGTGCTAAGCCCCAGTTTTAGGCTGAGGGCGTCTAGCTGACTCAGAAAGGTTTGATACTTATAGGCTTGCCTTTCTTGCGCTCTTGTATTTTCTGTTAGGTTGACCTGAACATAATAGGTGATGCCTATCAATATAAATCCCAGTACTAATCCAATCATCAGCCCACTGATCTTGTGGGTAATACGCATATTCTTAAAAAGAGTCATGATAATGTCATCCAAATTCAGGATAGGTTGTGTGAAGTCAAAAAGTTCTTCGTTATGCCACTATTTAAAATTCATCGTTACAGTTTGTTCGCAAGTTTTTTAAACAGATTTTTAATGTTGATTTTATTCCATGTCACGGTATCGATGCGAAAACACTCCTCCACGCATCCCTCTAGCCAGGGTAGGGTGGATTTAGTTTGTGTTTTTGTGTGAGAGTCATCGATGGTGATCGAGCGAGGCTTTTCGTGAATTAACAACGCTGCGCCATGTTTGGGGTCACCCATTAAGAACGCGTAGGTCGCTGCGAGTTTGGTTTCTTTCGTTTCAGATACACGATAAAGAGGAATAAGGTTCCCCCTTAAATTGATCAAACCCATCATATGTTTAGGTGCGTTGGGCAGTTGGCTGATTTTAAAATCAGATATGAGTTCGCAATAGAGCCCCTCTGGCGCCAGAAAATTAATTCCGTCGACCGAAAATCCATAGTGTTTTGCAATTACTACTACCGATTTTTCTTTCGTTTGTTCTGTACTACTGCTGAGTGATGGAGACGACTGAGCAGTAGTATTGCTAACAATAGCGCTATTTGAACTCACAATAGCTTTTCCCTCTGGGTCTATACCGCTGCGATTGTGCTTAGGATTTGGGCGGCGGTGTAGGGTTTGGTTATCATACCGCTGCCACCTTGCAATTCGCCCCATAGCCTATCGGCACGTTGGTTTTTGCTGGTAACGAAATATATGGGTATCTGGTTGGTTGTTGTGTCTCGCGTAATGCTTCGGCAGGCCTGAAAGCCATCAACACCCTCCATAACAACATCCATTAGAATGACGTCAGGGTGGTAAGATTTTGCCTTATCGAAAGCCTCTCGGCCATTCGAAGCGGTAATCACTTGATAGCCGCCATCTTCGACAATACCTTTTAGGTTTTGTAAGTCTACGGGTGAGTCATCGACCACTAATACTTTACTAGCTGGCATGGGCTCGGTCTCCTTGCGTTGAGTGTTGGGTAAATCTGTCGTATACATCTTCAAATTCATTGTGATTAATTGGCTTAACTAAATATGCGTCGCAACCGGCTAGAGCGCCTTTGATTTTGTCAAAAGAGGACGAGCGACTGGTTAGTAGGACCACTGGCGTATTGTGATTGCGACGATCTTTTTTGATTTTTTTACATGCCGCGTAACCATCCATTCCTGGCATGACGACATCTAAAAAAATTAGATCGTAACGTTTGGATTGTATAGCGCAAATAGCGTCTTCAGCATTTGATGCAACGTCGAGGTGGTCTGAACGTAATTGAAATTCTAGTTTCATTTGCCTGCGCACCGCTAAACTATCATCGACAATTAAAATTGATCGTTGGGGGTCGTTGGGGTTCTTATTACTATTTAGGTTTGAACGAAGTATTTTTAGACCCGAAATGGTGACCTTGTCTATTTGAGTGTCTTCAGATCCAATTTCAAACTCAGGAAAATAATTGAGCTCTTTAATTGTGTAGTGGTCGAGAATCTGAACAAACTTCCCAGGGTTTACAGGGGATGAAAGCTGATATTTTCCAAGATTTTGTTTTGGGTTTCTCGATAAAAATATTGGTGGCGTCTTGCAGTATTGAGAACGGCGCCAATCTTCAATTTCAAAAGGGTTGTCTGTACACATTAAAAAGAAGTCGACGTTGTTGTTTTTTTTCGATTGGTCTGAGTTGAGAACCTTTGGGCTGTAACAGCGTTTTCTGAAATTAGTGACGGCGAAAATCCTCCTTATGGCGCTGGCTTCCTTATTTGATGCCCCTATAATTCCTACATGAAATATGCGCTGATTTTTAATGCTTTTTTGCTTGCCCTGATTCATACAGTTTTCCTGTTGATCTGGATTGGCGTTAATGGAAAAAGTTGGCGCCATCCTATAACGTGATCACAAAATTACAATTCGATTTATTGCAATGTTAATTCTAGGTCCGCTTTTGTATAAGGCAATGTTCTTGGTAAACCGATTATTTATAAGCCCGCTAAAAAAAACGAATGTGAATTATATGATGTTGTTTTTCGGTAATAAATAATTAAAGACGTGACGGCTATGTGAATAATTTATATGTAATATATTTGTTTTTATATTCTTTGTGGATTTATTCTTTGAGCTATATGGATTTATTTTCTAAGCTAACTTATGAAAGTGTGATCTACGTAATGTTTTTGTTGTTGACACGCTCATTCGGCGTTTTAATGTAAATATTTGCCTGGATCTTAAAGTGGAATCGCATTATTAATTGGTGATTGGCAATATGTTTAATTATTTTATTGTTGGTTATTAATTATTTTTTATCGTGTGATTTAAATAAAATATTAGTTGGCGGAGAAATCATTATGGAAATGCAGGCGACATACAATTACTTTTTAGTAGCTCTTTCCTATTTTGTTTCGGTTTTTGGTTCTTATACAGGCTTGCAGTTGATGCAGGCAATTCGTCGTTCAGAAGGCGGCGCAGTATACGGGTGGATTATTGCGGCTGCATTTGCGTTAGGTGGTGGTGCGATATGGACGATGCATTTTATTGGAATGATTGCCTACCAAACCCCAATGGAGGTTGCTTATGACCCATTCCTAACTTTTGTATCGTTAGTCGTTGCTGTGACTGTTGTAGCGCTGGGTATTTTTATCTTAAGTAAAAAGCCCGACTCGATTGCGGTTTTACTGGTTGCGGGAATAATTACAGGGTTGGGTGTCGCGACGATGCATTACACCGGAATGGAGGCGATGGTGATGTCGGCAGATATGTCGTATGACTCAACACTATTCAATATTTCAATAGCGATTGCACTTGTTGCGGCAACCGCCGCGCTGTGGCTTGCTTTTAATACAAAAAATAATCTGCAGATGTTTGGGGCGTCAATCATCATGGGACTTGCGGTCTGTGGTATGCACTATACGGGAATGGCCGCGATGAATATGACGCCCAATGGCGCTGAGATTGATATTGCATCATCAATAGAGCCGATAACTCTGGGTTTATTTATTTTTTGTTTCACGATGTTGATTTTGGTGTTGTCATTAATTGTGACATTAAGCCAATTGCAAAAACGTATGTATGAAGAATTAGAGGACGATGATGATGAGGATTACGATGAAACAGAAGGCGTTGCACCGGATAAACTCCATGCGGTATAAGCAATTTATGGCGCGTTCAAATAGGGAATGTAAAAATAATGGAGTTTAACGTATGAGAGTTTTGATTTTATCAACAGCCTTTTCCGGTTTGGCTCAGCGATTGTTGGGTGAGCTTCAGCACTTAGGGCATGAGATCGAGCAGCATTATGATTTGAATGAAAACATTTTGCATGATCAGGTTGAGCGTTTTTGTCCTGAAGTGATTTTGTGCCCATTTTTAACTCAGAGAATCCCAGACTCAATTTGCCGGAATAATTTATGTCTGATTGTTCATCCTGGCATAGAGGGAGACCGTGGCCCTTCTTCTCTTGATTGGGCCATTAGCGAAGGCAGTGATGAATGGGGCGTAACGCTACTGTTGGCGGATAGCGAAATGGATGCCGGTGATATTTGGGGGACGCAGAATTTCCCTCTTCGAAAAGCCAGCAAAGCGAGTGTTTATAAACGCGAAGTGACATCTGTTGCGATTCAACTGATTAAAAAAACCTTAAGTGATTTGGAACTTGGATTGTCCTCGCCCAGGCCGTTGGATTACAGCTTGCCCAGTGTAAAGGGGTGCTTGCGCCCATACATGAAGCAAGCGGATCGCTTTATCGATTGGACCCTAGAGTCTGCTGACGACATAGTGGGAAAGATAAATGGTGCAGACTCGCGCCCCGGTATTCGGGCTGAAGTTCAGGGGCTTGATGTAAGTTTGTTTGGTGCATCTATGGAGAAAACGTTAAAAGGTGAACCGGGAGAAATATTAGCGATTCAGAACGGGTCTTTCTGTTGCGCGACGGCAGACGCTGCCGTTTGGATCAAGCAGTTACGGAGTTGGGAGAATAGTGACGACCCGCCGATAAAGTTGCCAGCAAGTATGGTATTGCAAAAACTGATACCTGCCGATTACTTGCAGCGAATACCGGATAGCCCAAATGCAGAAGCGGCCCGAGATGTCCGGGTTGAGATAGAGAGGGATATCGCTTACCTGTATTTTAATTTTTACAACGGGGCGATGAATACACAGCAATGCATGGATCTTAAATCAGAGTTGATTAACCTGAAGGCCTCGTCGGTAAAAATGATTGTCTTTATGGGAGGGGAAGATTTTTTCAGTAATGGTATCCATCTAAATTGTATTGAAGCTAGTGAAGACTCCGCTGGTGAATCGTGGAAGAACATTAACGCGATAGACGATGTGGTTTTTGAAATGATGAATACCCCTAATCAAATCACAGTGGCTGCATTGCGAAATAATGCGGGGGCGGGTGGTGCGATTATGGCATTGGCCTGCGATGAAGTAATCATTCGCGAGGGTGTGGTACTGAACCCTCACTATAAAACCATGGGTTTGTACGGTTCTGAATATTGGACGTACTTACTGCCGAACCGAGTGGGGCCAGAAAAGGCCAGGGAAATTACAGAAGCCTGTCAGCCAATGCTGGCCCAAGAAGCATTTATTATTGGATTGGTCGACTTAATGTTCGAGGAGGATTGGGGGGAATACCATAAGCATCTGCGGGAATACTGCAAATACCTCGGGAAAAAAGTCGATATTGACGATTTTTTAGGGGTAAAAAGAGCCGAGCTCGTCAAAAATATCAGTTCTCACCGGTTGGATGCGTGTCGCCAGGCGGAGTTAGCCGAGATGAAATACACCTTTTACGATATGAGCAGCGACTATCACCAAAAACGTCATGAATTCGTTTATAAGTTAGCTGCTGGCCAGACGCGGGCGGGTTCAGAAGCAGAACGTTCAGAGTCCCAAGCTAAGAAACTGGCTTTTCAGAGTGTGGGGTAAATTACGTTATTAGGGGTGTTTTATGTAGGTTACGTTATGTAAATTGCTTCATATAAGCGATTTTGTCAGTCGTTCGATTAAACGGGCGGCCAATGTCGCTGATCTACCTTTAGGTTGAGGTAGAGCTTCATATACAGCCAGCGCCGCGTGCAGTCTAAAAGCCCATAGTTTTAGCCCATAGCGAGTAGGGCCGAAAAGCCAAAATCGTCTTTCTTCACTGGCCAGCGATAACCGCTGACTCATACTCTTTGCATGCAGATAGCGCATTACTTGATGGTGGTGGTTTTGTACCGTCGGACATTTGTGTGCTTGTTTACCTATATTCCGACGCGTGCGGGGAGGCGTTTCGCTGTTTCGGCATGCGGCTGTTTTGGATGTAAAACAGCGTAATTTAATAAAATATTCCTTTTGAGCTAGATTCGAACAAAAAACATACTATCCTTTTGTTACTTTTATTCAGAAACTCCACAACTGTTGATCTGCTCTGGCAGCTTAAGTCTTCTCTGTGTAGTCCTTCCTGCCTGGCTTTCGGCTTGTACAGTCGCAGAGCATTCATGTGGGGAATACCAGGAATAGCCTCCATTTATTTCATTTATGGAGTTCAGTTGGTTATTATTTGACAACGTTTTCAATGACGGTTGGCTCCCTCTAGCAAGTAACTAGTTAGCAGCCAGCCCTAACCTTAAGGATTTGACCATGTCAGATTATTCAAACAACATCGATGCAGTAACGACTGTTCGCGAAAAAGCGGGTAGTTCTTGGAATGCTATCAACCCAGAGTACGTTGCACGTATGCGCGCTCAAAACCGTTTCCAAACAGGTTTGGATATCGCTAAGTACACAGCTGGAATCATGCGTAAAGACATGGCTGATTACGATGCTGACACTTCTAAGTACACTCAGTCTTTGGGTTGCTGGCACGGTTTTGTTGGTCAACAAAAATTGTTGTCCATCAAAAAGCACCACGGCACTACTGACAAGAGCTACTTGTACCTTTCAGGTTGGATGGTTGCAGCTTTACGTTCTGAGTTCGGTCCTCTTCCTGACCAATCTATGCACGAAAAAACTTCTGTAGCTGATCTTATTGAAGAGCTTTACACTTTCTTGCGTCAAGCTGATGCACGTGAAATGGGTCACTTGTTCCACGACCTAGACGACGCTAAAGCAAACGGCGGCGACGTTGCTGCTGCTCAAGGCAAAATCGACAACTACGAAACTCACGTAGTGCCAATCATCGCTGATATCGATGCTGGTTTCGGTAATGCTGAAGCAACTTACTTGCTAGCTAAAAAATTGATCGAAGCGGGTGCTTGTTGTATCCAAATCGAAAACCAAGTTTCTGATGAGAAGCAATGTGGGCACCAAGACGGTAAAGTTACTGTTCCACACGAAGACTTCCTTGCTAAAATCCGCGCTGTTCGTTACGCGTTCCTAGAGCTAGGTGTAGACGACGGTGTTATCGTTGCTCGTACTGACTCCTTAGGTGCTGGCCTTACTAAGCAAATCGCTGTGACTAATGAGCCAGGCGATTTGGGTGACCAATACAACGCATTCTTAGACGTTGAAGAAGTTGCTGCTGCTGACATGAAGAACGGCGACGTTCTTATTAACCAAGGCGGCAAAATTGTTCGTCCTAAGCGTCTTCCAAGCAACTTGTTCCAGTTTAAAGCTGGTACAGGTGAAGAGCGTTGTATTCTTGACTGTATCACTAGCTTGCAAAACGGTGCAGATCTTCTTTGGATCGAAACTGAGAAGCCTCACGTTGGCCAAATCGGCGCGATGGTTAACGCTATCCGCGAAGTTGTTCCTAACGCGAAATTGGTTTACAACAACTCTCCATCATTCAACTGGACCTTAAACTTCCGTCAACAAATCTTTGATGCGTGGACTGAAGCTGGTAAAGACGTTGCTGCATATGATCGTGCTGACTTGATGAACGAGAAGTATGATACAACTGACTTGTCTGTTGCTGCTGACGAGAAAATCCGTACTTTCCAAGCTGATGCAGCTCGTGAAGCCGGTATTTTCCATCACCTCATCACTCTTCCGACTTACCACACAACTGCGTTGTCTACTGACGAGTTGGCTCAAGGTTACTTCGGTGATCAAGGTATGTTGGCTTATGTTGCTGGTGTTCAGCGTAAAGAAATCCGTCGTGGTCTTGCTTGTGTTAAGCACCAAGACATGGCTGGTTCTAACATGGGCGATGACCACAAAGAATACTTCTGTGGCGATGCTGCTCTAAAGGCTTCTGGTAAAGATAACACCATGAACCAATTTTAATCCTCTCTTAGAGTTGATTATTGGGTTGACCCTGGACCCATAAAAAAACCCGCTTCGGCGGGTTTTTTTATGTCTGATTATTGGTGTGGGTTAATTTTCTCTATGGCTCAGCTTGGGGGTTGAGCATGGGGAGGTATTGCTTTTAATGGCGTTTCTGCTCTTTGTTTTCTTCAATACGTTTGATCTAGTGTAGTGTCAGAATAACTCAACGTCTTGTTCGTATTCGGAGGCGGCTGACCCTGCAGGGTCTGTATTGTCTAATAGTGATAGAGATATTTTATTACTATTATCGGGTAACTTTTTCACTTCTATGTTCCCCCCAAGATAATCTGCGAGTAGTCGTGAATATAAAACGTTCAAATTTATTTTTCCTTTGTCATCTTTGCTTAAGGTGTTTAGGTTCTGTTCTGTTAAAACTTCTTTGTCAATAAGGGGGGGTTCTTTTCCACTGTAAATAATATAAAAATAGACTGTCTCTTTAATGCCTGTAGGAGAGGTTTGGGCGGTTATCGTAATGGAGGTGTTGCAGTTTTTCTCTACAATACTTTCAATCAGGTTTGTTAACAGCTTTGTTGTATGTCGTTTGCTTGTTTTGTGCTTTTTTGTTTTCTCCGAGTTTATGTGAATCGATATGTTTTTTCTTTCGGAAATGTTCTTCCATTTTTCGAGTGCGTCTTCTAATATTTCTGATGGGTAAATTTCAGCTTGTTTGTGTTTGTTCTCATGCTTAAGAAGGCTTATTTCAGCTAGCATGTTTATTATTTTGCTTGTGTTTTTTATTTTTTTGGAGGGTTTGTAGGCGCTCGTTAAAAATTCTTCGTCAATTTTAAATCCGACTGTAAGTCGAAGAGCTTCTCCCATAAATGTTTGTATGGTTTTTATTCCTGATGTAAGTTCCTGTCCAACAATGCTCAAAAATGTTTTTCGTAATTTATTTATATGGTCGACTTGTTCTTCACTCTTTAATGTGCCAACAAACATGTTGGCGATTTCTCCTAGTGTTGATAAATTGTCGGAAATTCTGCCTAGCTTGGTGCTGTCTTCGGTATCAACTCCGCGAAAGTGCATGATCAAATGAGTTTGGTTTATTTGGATGGTGTCATTTTTAACAACGATACGTTCGGTTGATTTTAAATTTTTTATGTCGCGGAGGATGTCGTCATCTATTGTGATCGAGCTAAATGAGTAATTGTCGAGATGTCCAAATATCTCGATAAAAATATTGGGTGTTATAGTTGAAGCTGAGTTAAATATGGCTTGTGCCAAACCTTCGTAATTCTTCTGTCTAATCGCGTTTCTGGAAAATGAAATTATTTGACCTAGATCGCTATTGATATCCATTAGGTTCATGGCCATGGATTCACTTTGGTGTAACTCTTCTTGGGTTGTCCTTCTGTGTTCCATTCTGCTGTTAAAGCCATCGAGTTTACTTTTGAGTTCTAAGTTTCCGAAGGGCTCAAGTAAAATGTCATTGGCGCCCGAAATTACAAACGCTTCTCTCTGTGCTATTTCAGCTTTTTCCACTACTAATAAAATCGATAAGTTTTTGTTGGCATCTAAATCTTTTACAGATTTACAAATGTCGAGGCCCGCAGCGGTTGAGCGAAAACTTAAAACAGCGACAATGGTTTCGTTATTATGCTTCTGTAGTGAATCTTTCAGACTATCGAAAAAATTATTCTTGTTTTCAAAGTGTTCGATGTGCGGATAAGTGTCACGAAGAAAGGTTAGGCGCTCATCGATCGTTTCATTTAAAATGCCAAGCCAGTAAATTTTCATCGTGAAGCCTCATGCGAAGACTGCGACCTAGAAAGTAACTAAAGGAATATATGGGTATAGCCAAGTATTCTTTAGGATTTAGGTCGTCAGGTCTATTAATGTTAGTTGACTTGGTGTTGGTGTCTAGATGCCGGGGAAGGTTGATGATGTCTTAGGGGAAATGTTCTAGCGCTAGGTTGGCACCAAAATGTTTTTTCTCTCGAGGTATGCAGCATTCGTATCTGAAGTTTCACGAGTGTCCAAAGGACCTTTGCCATGATCCTTTCGCGGCAAACCCCTTATTTTTCATCTGTAATACTGGAGCTATACGACCCGTGTATTATTCTGCATGGCGATAGCAGAATCTCACGACGCCCACCAGAGTCGTGGATTCAGTTGCGCGGGTATTGGTTGAGTCAGCTGGGGTTCCCGGTAGAGACACCATTGCCGTTGAGTTAAGTAAAAGGTGTATTGAGCTGAGCCAACACTGCCCACTAATTAGGGTGGTCGCAACAGGGAGTGGAGAATGTTACATTGGCCTCAGCGTGCATAAACTCACTCAGTCACTAAGAGCTTGAGTATATCCATGGCGGAGATCACGCCGATCAGTATGCCTTTTTCTGTCACGAAGAGGCGGCGAATACCCATTTTAATAATCGTATGACAGGCTTTCTCCAGAGGTGTATTCACATCTGTCGAAATTACACTGGGCGTCATGATGGAATTGACCGTACAGTACTCGTTGGCCTTCCCTTGCATCCGTCGAATTTCAGCCTGATCAATCGTACCGCCAAAAGGGCCACAGAACTGCTCCACCAGCTTTTTCATCTCCCGCTCTGAAGGCTCACGGCTTTCAAAACGAACAATGTCGGATTGCGTCACCACGCCAACTAGCTCATTATCGGCAGCGATAACGGGGGCTCCAGATATTTTATGTTTAACAAAAAAAGCAGAAAGTTTTTTGATCGACCAGCCTTCGTAGGCCGTTAGTAGCTCCTTTCTCATGAAGTCTTTTAGGGGGAGCTGGTTGAGGCGGTCTTGAATGTCGTTGTTGGCAATTGTATTGCTTGGCATGGTATTGCTCCTCAGGGTTGATCTATATTACTAAGGATAGTGTTTTTCCGTAAAGCTTTCTCTATCTTTTTGGCGCTACGGCATAGTCGCTGAATATCACCGAAAGTGGGAACCTCTCCGTTCGTGATGCTCTGCTGCCAATGTGTCACTTCTCCTTCGATATAGTTTAGAAGCTTCTTGGAGCAGCCGTTACAGCGGCCATCGCACAGTGCTGAGTCGGATATCTCAAATGGCAGTTTTATCTGGATTTCACGAATGGCGGCGAGCATAGCCGTTTTTGTGGAGGGTCGAATTTGTCTTTCCATGACCAATAGTATCGTTCATGTAGGTTTCAGTTCTTTTGTCTCAAATCAATTACGCAGCGACTTGTTATGGCTTAGCTTTTAGCTCATGCCGGATTTTTGCATAGTGTAATTATTGTGGAGTATTGCCGGTAGGGTTGAAAGTAGTTCAGTGGTAGGTATGTTTACGGAGGCCGTGGAAGCGAGAGCCTTAAAGACTCTCCTGCATTTCTTGCTCAATCTTCTTGCGCATATCCATTAACTTAATCGCGGATTTGCGCAGTTTTATATCGGTATCAGTTTCAGGCTTCCATTGCGGAATACTGATCTTTTGGCCTGACTCATCTACCGCCACCATAATCACCATGCAGTGCGTCGTTAAGCGTCTATTAAGAGCCTTCGGGTCACAAGCATTAACTTCGATGGCGATATGCATGGAGGTGTTACCGGTATAGACAACCTTTGCATCCACTTCAACCAAGCTGCCAACATGTATGGGGCAAACAAAACGGATATCTCCGGCATAAGCGGTAACGCAGTATCGAGCGCTCCATCCTGCGGCACAGGCATAGGCGGCCAGATCGATCCATTTCATGACGGCGCCACCGTGAACCTTGCCTCCAAAGTTAACGTCTTGTGGCTCAGCTAAAAATCTGAGTGTTAAGTCTCTTTGTGGCTTGTTCATGCGTCGTCTTGCTGTTTCTGGGTCTTGCTGTATAAAGGCTTGTTGTTTTAGAGTTTAGTGATGAAAGTTCTTATCCGCTTCCGAAAATTCAAAGCCATCAATATCGGCTTCGTCTATTAAGGTCGAAATGTACTGCGCAATGGCCTTATGGCGAACACGGTCATTAAGGTAGGTAGAGACTTTCTCTGAAACCTGATCATAAGGCAGCTGGCGGCCTTCAACACGATGTTGGATGTGCACTATATGAATGCCGTAGCGGCTTTCGATAGGCGCTTTGATAAGCCCTGGGCTGCAATTAAACACCTGCCGCTCAAATTCAGGAACCGTTTGTCCGCGACTGATCTGACCCAGGCTGCCACCCACTTTAGCGGATGAGCAAAGCGAGTACTGCTCTGCCAGTTTACCGAAGTCATCGGGAGAAGTTTCTAACTGAGCAAGGATTTCTTTAGCTTGTATCTTGGCAAGTGAGCGAGCGGTATCGTCGTCTTTTTTGCAGGCAAGTAGAATATGTTTAGCATCCAAAAGTGGTGAGGTGCTAAGTTTCTCTCGATGCTGCTCGAAGTAGACCTTACACTCTTCATCGGACGCTTCAGGGAAGGCAACTTCTTTCTCAAAAAGTTGCTCAACATATTCGCCCTGGTCATCGGTCGTAACGCCGAGAGATTCTGCTTTCTGTTTCATGAGCTCGGTAATGATCAAAGACTCGCTGGCTTTGATCATAGAGGCGCGTTGGCTCTCGGCAGGGTGGTACTGCATTTCCTTACCGATATCCGATTCGCTTATTGATGTCCCATTTACTTCAATCATTTTTTTCGTCTCTCTGCTCTTCTTGCTCTAGGGCCTTCAATATAAGCTCCGTGCTATTGTCTAGCGGCTAGAAAATATGCCGCTAGGCAACTGTTACTGGCAAATTTTCTTACGTACGTGTGCGAACAACTTGATAGTTACGCATCACATACTTGGCTGGAACGCTCCAAACGTGGACTAAGCGTGAGAATGGGAAAGCCACGAATAAGCACATGCCCAAGAATATGTGCAATTTGAAGATAATGTGAACGCTCTCCATGCTGGCAGCTGCGATCGTCGGATTAAATATTACGATGTTTTGTGCCCAAGCCATTAACTTCAGCATCTCTTCGCCGTCCATATGTCCGAAAGAGACAAATATCGAAATTAATCCAAGTAACAATTGAGCCAGCAACATCAGCATAATTGCCGCATCCATTGGGCTGGTATTGGCTTTAACTCGATCATTCGTCATGCGGCGATAAATAAGAATGCTCATGCCGTAAAGGCAAATAACACCAAAAAATCCACCCGCACTCATCGCAATGATTTGTTTAACTGGAGCAGTTAAACCAACAAAGTCCCACACTTGGTGAGGCGTCAGTAAGCCAACAAAGTGACCGGCGAGTACACAAATAATACCAATATGAAAAGCCGGGCTACCTTTGCGTAGAAGCTTACTTTCAAGTGTTTGGCTTGAGCCGGTTTTCCATGTGTACTGTTCGCGATCATAGCGAATCAAAGAGCCGACAAGAAATACTGTGGCGGCGATGTAAGGGTATAGTCCAAACAGCAAATGATTTAGATCATTCATTACGAATTCCTCTCGCTGGTGTTTTTATTAGGGGCTTGTTCGTCGGCGTTTTCAAAGCCGACCCAATGAACGGGGATGTCGAGGTCTTTGCGTTGTTTTTCGCTAGGCTTTCTCTTGGATTGTTCGCAGCTTTTTTCCAGCGACTCAGCACCAAAAGTAACTTCTTCCTCTTCCCATTCTTTATCCAGAGCTTCATTGGTGTGATCAGGCTTATCTTTACCGCACTGCTCACGTATGGCTTCTATATCGACCTCGGAATCGCAGATGTCGAGTAATATTTCGAAAAGCACACTGTAACTACTGTCACGTTTTTCGAGACGAACTTGCAGCAGGGCAAAAATATGCTCCACATCACCCAGCCACGATTTCACATTTTCAGGGCCTTGCGTAGCCGTGAATTCCAAAAACAACGGAATGTAGTCCGGTAGCTCGTGTTGCGAAATTTCTAAATTGGCTTCGCGGTACTGCGCCATTAAATCGACCATTGCTTGGCCACGGTCACGGCTTTCGCCGTGCACATGTTCAAACAACCACAAACCTAAAGAGCGGCCACGTTCAAACAGTCCATCGTAATCGGACTGCCAGTCCAGCAGCTTTTGCTGAAATTTTTCTTGAACAAAAGCTCGCGTCTTATCTTTAAGTGCGGGCTTAATGTCTGCATCTGCGATGATCTGCAAAATCTCTTGTTCATGCTCGTGTAAAGAGGCACTAGGGTAGTCAAGTAAGCGCGAGAGTACGGCAATAATATCCATTACTCGTCTCCGGTAGAAACCGCAATCAACTTACGGTTGCTCTGTTTTTTGCCGCCAAAGATATTTACACCGTTATTCCCGTCGCTACAGTTATTGCCAAAGGTGAAGCCGCAGCTGCTCTTCATGCTGTAGGCTTTTTCTGCGTAGGCTTGGTGGCTGGTGGGAACTACAAAACGATCTTCGTAGTTCGCGATCGCCATAAAGCGGTACATATCTTCAACTTGTAGCTCTGTAAGACCCACGCGTTTCAATACTTCTAAATCTTCTTCGCCATCAACTTGTTGCGAGCGTTTAAATGCACGCATCGCGAGCATGCGTTCTAGAGCTGTAATAACGGGCTCTTCTTCACCAGCCGTTAGTAGGTTGGCGAGATAGCGAATGGGAATACGCAATGATTTCAAATCAGGGATAACACCATTGATGCCAATGCGACCTTCTTGAGCCGAGTTTTGGATCGGTGATAATGGTGGAACATACCAAACCATTGGCAAGGTGCGGTACTCAGGGTGTAGTGGTAACGCAACTTTCCAGTCCATCGCCATTTTATAAACCGGGGAGCCTTTAGCGGCTTCTAGCCAGCCGTCAGGAATGCCTTCTTTTCGAGCGGCTTCTTGAACTTCTGGATCATGTGGATCAAGGAATATATCCAGCTGCGCCTGATAAAGATCTTTTTCAAGTTCAACGTTCGCAGCCGCTTCAATTTTGTCGGCATCGTAAAGTAAAACGCCGAGGTAGCGAATACGGCCCACGCACGTTTCAGAGCAGACAGTCGGTTGGCCCGCTTCAATACGTGGGTAACAGAAAGTACATTTTTCTGATTTGCCGGTGTTCCAATTGTAATAAATCTTTTTGTACGGACAACCTGAAACACACATGCGCCAGCCGCGACACTTATCTTGGTCGATAAGCACTATGCCGTCTTCGTCACGCTTATAGATGGCACCGCTCGGACAACTGGCTACGCAAGTTGGGTTCAAGCAATGCTCACACAGGCGTGGCAAATACATCATGAAGGTTTTTTCGAATTCGCCGTAAATTTCTTTTTGGGCAACTTCATTAAAGTTGACATCAACGCTGCGTTTTTCAAACTCGGTACCGAGAATTTCTTCCCAGTTTGGACCCCAGTTAATTTTTTCCATACGCTTGCCGGTGATCAAAGAGCGTGGGCGAGCAACGGGCTGATGCTTACTTTCTGGAGCGTTGTGTAGGTGTTCGTAATCGAAATCGAAAGGTTCATAGTAGTCATCGATTTCTGGTAAATCTGGGTTAGCGAAAATATTCGCCAAGATGCGTAGCTTACCGCCTTGTTTAGGCTCAAGCTTGCCATTCTTGCGAACCCAGCCGCCGTTCCACTTAGCTTGGTTTTCCCATTCTTTCGGGAAGCCAATGCCAGGCTTCGTTTCAACATTGTTGAACCAGGCGTATTCGACGCCGTCGCGACTGGTCCAAACGTTTTTACATGTGATGGAGCAAGTATGGCAACCAATACATTTGTCTAGGTTTAGGACCATGCCTATTTGTGCGCGAATTTTCATATTACTTCTCCTCCACTGCTGCTGGTTCGTCATCAAGCCAGTCAATCTTGCTCATCTTACGAGCGATAACAAATTCATCTCGGTTACAACCTACCGTGCCGTAGTAGTTGAAACCGTAAGATTGCTGAGCGTAACCACCGATCATGTGGGTTGGTTTCATCACTGCGCGAGTAACGGAATTGTGTATGCCGCCGCGTGTTTTTGTGGTTTCTGAACCTGGAATATTCACGATTCGCTCTTGAGCGTGATACATCATGCTCATGCCTTCTGGCACACGTTGAGAAACAACTGCACGTGCTGTAACCGATCCGTTCACGTTGAACAGTTCGATCCAATCGTTATCTACGATATCGGCTTTCTTCGCATCGACTTCACTGATCCAAACAATAGGGCCGCCACGTGAAAGCGTCAGCATTAACAAGTTATCACTATATGTTGAATGAATGCCCCATTTTTGGTGAGGCGTAATCCAGTTCAATACCAGTTCTTTGTTGCCGTTCGGTTTTTTGTTGAGCAGTGGATTGACAGTTTTTGTATTAATTGGCGGCTTGTATAAGCATTGTGTTTCGCCAAAGTCGCGCATCCACTCGTGATCTTGGTAGAACTGCTGACGACCGGTTACTGTCCTCCAGGGGATACTCTCATGAACATTGGTGTAGCCCGCGTTGTAAGACACGTGCTCATCTTCAAGTCCAGACCATGTCGGGGAGCTAATGATTTTGCGTGGCTGCGCAACGATATCGCGGAAACGAATCTTTTCATCTTCTTTCGGCTTCGCCAAATGTGTGTGATCAATACCGGTAATTGTCGAAAGCGCATCCCATGCTTTTACAGCCACTTGGCCGTTAGTTTCAGGAGCTAAGCTTAGAATCACTTCACAGGCATCAATAGCCGATTCAATTTTAGGTCGGCCTTTGTGAGCGCCTTCTTCTGTGTGCTTATAGTTAAGCTCACCCAAAAATTTAACTTCGTCGTCAGTATTCCAATTAACACCTTTTCCGCCGTTACCCAATTTTTCGAGCATGGGGCCAAGCGAGGTAAAGCGCTTGAAGGTGTTTGGATAGTCGCGTTCAACTACCATAAAGTTGGGCGCTGTTTTGCCGGGAATTAAATCACACTCGCCTTTCCACCAGGCTTTTACGCCGTCTGGTTGTGCAAGTTCGGTAGGGGTGTCATGTTGAAGTGGTACGCTGACCACGTCTTTTTCGACGCCTAAGTGACCAACGCAAAGTTCAGAGAAAGATTTCGCTAAACCTTTAAATATATCCCAGTCACTTTTCGATTCCCAAACCGGATCAACCGCTTTACTTAAGGGGTGAATAAACGGGTGCATATCCGAAGTATTCATATCGTCTTTCTCGTACCACGTTGCCGTTGGTAGAACGATGTCTGAGTATAGGCAGGTCGTGGACATGCGGAAGTCTAAAGTCACCAGTAGGTCGACTTTTCCTTCCGGTGCATCATCATGCCATTTCACATCTTCAGGTTTTTTCTCGCCGGATTCACCGAGATCTTTACCCATTAAGCCGTGAGTGGTGCCAAGCAAGTGACGCAGCATGTATTCGTGTCCCTTACCGGATGAACCGAGTAAGTTAGAACGCCAAATAAACATGTTGCGTGGGTAGTTTTTGGGGTCGTCTGGATCTTCACACGCGAACTTTAAATCACCGTCTTTCAGCGATTGAGTAACGTAGTCTTTAGGATCAACACCTTTTTCTTCGGCTTGTTTCACTAAGTCTAAAGGGTTCACGCCAAACTGAGGCGCCGACGGCAACCAGCCCATGCGTTCTGCACGAGTATTAAAATCGATAATGGAACCCGTCCACTTATCCTTGTCTGCCAGTGGAGAAACCACTTCAGCCATTTCAAGTTTTTCGTAGCGCCATTGATCTGAGTGGTTATAGAAGAACGAAGTGCCGTTCATTTGGCGCGGTGGGCGCTGCCAATCCAAACCAAATGCGAGTGGTAACCAGCCACATTGAGGGCGTAATTTCTCTTGCCCAACATAGTGAGCCCAACCGCCGCCAGACTGGCCGATACAGCCACACATCATCAGCATGTTGATGACGCCACGGTAATTCATGTCCATGTTGTACCAGTGGTTCATTGCTGCACCGATAATAATCATCGAGCGTCCGCGAGTTTTATTGGCGTTATCGCCAAACTCTAATGCGATTTTGATGATTTGTTCGCGAGGAACGCCGGTAATTTTTTCTTGCCATGCTGGCGTGTAAGGTACGTCATCGTCGAATGATTTAGCTGAGTTAGGGCAGTCTAGACCGTGCTCAACAGCGTAGTTAGCAAGCGTTAAGTCATAAACAGTCGCAACAAGCGTTTCAGTGCCATCAGCGAGCGTGATGCGCTTGGCTGGAACCTTACGCATTTGCACTTCATCGTGATCGGTATGGGCGAAGTACTTATATTCATGCTCTTTCGCACCGAAGTACGGGAAAGCCACTTCGACCACTTCGTCTGACTTATCTTTTAGAGATAGTGCTAGTTCGAGGTCGGCACCAGTAGCGCCATCTTTTTGTTCAATGTTCCACTTGCCGCTTTGGCCCCAGCGGTAGCCAATAGAGCCTGTTGGTGAAACCAACTGATTGCTCTTCTCGTCGAGAGCAATTGTTTTCCATTCTGGGTTGTTTTCTTGACCGAGATTATCGCTAAGGTCGCTAGCGCGAAGGAAGGCCCCTTGCTGCAAACCTTGATCGGAGGGTAGTAGCCTAACAAGATAAGGGAAATCGGTAGTGGTGCGGACGTATTCTTTAAAGTAAGCGCTCGGCTTGTCAATATGGAATTCTTTTAAGATCACGTGGCCCATGGCCATCGCAACAGCAGCATCGGTTCCTTGTTTTGCGGGTATCCACTCATCGGTAAGTTTGGCAACTTCCGAGTAATCCGGAGTGACAGCAACCGTCTTCGTACCTTTATAGCGAACTTCTGTAAAGAAGTGAGCATCAGGTGTACGTGTTTGAGGAACGTTTGAACCCCAAGCAATAATATAGCCGGAGTTATACCAGTCAGCAGATTCAGGTACGTCGGTTTGTTCGCCCCAGATTTGAGGAGAGGCTGGCGGTAAATCGCAGTACCAATCGTAGAAACTTAAACAGTTACCACCAATTAATGAAAGGTAGCGCGAGCCGGCTGCGTAGCTCACCATCGACATCGCCGGAATGGGTGAGAAGCCAGAAATACGATCCGGGCCGTACTCTTTCGCCGTATAAATGTTAGCGGATGCAATGATCTCGTTAACTTCTTTCCAGTCTGAGCGAACTAAGCCGCCCATACCGCGTTTACTTTTGTAGCCTTTGGTTTTAACTGGGTCAGTAACGATGGATTCCCAGGCTTTAACTGGGTCGCTGTGAACGGTTTTGGCTTCGCGCCACAATTCAAGCAAGTGCTTACGAACTTTGGGGTACTTCAAGCGGTTAGCGCTGTAGATATACCAGCTGTAACTTGCGCCGCGAGGGCAGCCTCGTGGTTCGTGGTTCGGTAGGTCTGGGCGGGTGCGAGGGTAATCGGTTTGTTGGGTTTCCCAGGTCACAAGGCCGTCTTTTACGTAAACTTTCCAGCTACACGAACCCGTACAGTTCACCCCGTGGGTCGAACGTACGATTTTGTCGTGCTGCCAGCGCTTGCGGTAGCCGTCTTCCCAACTACGATCTTCATTCGTAGTAACGCCGTGGTCGTCGGAGAAGCTGGATTTTTTAACATTGAAAAAGCGCAGCTTGTCTAAAAAGTGACTCATGTTTGTTTCCTCAGATATTCAGGGCGTTGGGCAAACTGATGATAGTGAAAGCTCTAAGAGCTTTCACCTCAAAGCAATAATCGGCCCAATAGCTATATGGCGCGGAGCATACCTTAAAATTGGGACGGGATGATACAAAGGTAGTCTATCTTTGTTTGTGATTTGATCGTAAACAAAAAAATGGCGTCTATTTCTGGTTTTCTTTCTTTTTCTTGGTTCGGATAATTCCCCGAACGCTCCAATTTTGGTCGCTGAGTTATGGCAGTTACTGCCGATCCATTTTGTTGTTATGGCGTCTGTAGTGGAGCTAGTGGGGGGCTTGTCTTGCCTAGGGGGAGTTGTAACGCGTGTCGTTCTCATATATTATCTGCGCCCGTTTTGCTGGTGGTTAAATTCTCCAGCGTCGGCTGAATAGAACTCGAATTATGTTTTATAGAAGGTGAGTGTTTAATGAGGCGTCCACTGGTCATTGGCAATTGGAAAATGAACGGGAGTGCCGAGTTCACTCAGGGTTTGCTTGCTGGTTTAGCGAAAGATTGGCTTGGTGTGCATAAGGCCGAAATGGTTGTATGTCCACCGTATTTGTATCTTCCGCAGACATCTCAAATACTTGAGAACACCAACATTTCTTGGGGTGCGCAAGATCTGAGCATTCAAAAGAGTGGTGCGTATACGGGTGAAATTTCAGCCAACATGCTCGCAGATTTTGGCTGCAAATATGTCATTATTGGTCATTCCGAGCGTCGTGAGTATCATGGCGAAACGTCTGCCCAAGTCGCGAAGAAGTTTAAAGCGGCAATAGGTGGCGGCATGATTCCAGTTTTGTGCGTAGGCGAAAGTCTAGAAGAGCGCGAAACGGATAAAACGTATGAAATTATTGGTAGTCAGTTGCGTGAAGTGGTTGACTACTGCGGTCTGGATTTAATGGTAAAAGGCGTTATCGCTTATGAACCAGTCTGGGCTATTGGTACAGGTAAGTCGGCAACCCCAGAGCTTGCTCAAGATGTTCACTCCTATATTCGTGAAGTGCTTGGGCCAGAAGGTGACTCGATTCGCATTCTTTATGGTGGTAGTGTGAAGCCTGAAACCGCTGAAGGGTTGTTTGGACAAAAAGATATTGATGGCGCGCTTGTTGGCGGGGCATCACTTAAAGCACAAGACTTTGTGGACATTTGTCGCGCTGCAGAGTGAATTAGAGAAGAGTAAACCATTATGGAAAACTTAATTATTGTCGGTCATGTGCTTATTGCAGTGACTATTATTGGTCTTATTTTGTTGCAGCAGGGTAAAGGTGCTGAAGTCGGTGCGACTTTCGGTAGCGGCTCATCGCAAACATTATTTGGCGCATCTGGCTCCGGAAACTTTTTTGCAAAATCGACTGCTGTTGTAGCGACTGTCTTTTTTGTGACAAGTTTTAGTTTGGCGGTTATTGCTAAGCAAAATGCAAATATAGATGAGGATACATCTCCTGCATTAGAAGAAATTACAGCTGAAGTTAATGCGGTAGAGGCTTTAGATGATCTTCCTGTTATGGAAGAAGTTGAAGTAACTGCTGATGACCTTCCAGATGTGAGTGTTGAAGACGGCGCTCCAGCGGATACTGACGAAATGCCAGAAACTCCAGAAGGTTAAGGTGAGTTTAATGAATAATGCCCAAGTGGTGGAATTGGTAGACACGCTATCTTGAGGGGGTAGTGGCGTAAGCTGTGCCGGTTCAAGTCCGGCCTTGGGCACCATATTAAAAAGCACCTATATTCGTATAGGTGCTTTTTTTTGCCTTTCATTCTTGGGGGAATATGTTGTGTGGTTTTCGTTGATTCCCCTGCCTCGGTTGATTAACTCGAAGAGTGGTACTTTGCTCCTATCGATTAAAAATTGCGGATAAAAATTCTTCATCATCTTGCGCGAGCCCCCGATAGTACCTCGCTTCCAAATAGGGCTTTAATTTTTTAAGACTGCTGACGCTTTTAACAAACTGGCGTGATTGAGTTTGGCCATCGTTAATGCCATTAATATGCGCATTAATCTTCGAAGAAATGATTTTTTCCGTGCGGCCATAGAACAAATCAACGATGACTGCAGTGTCATGATCTTGCTGCGTCATCTCTTGACGTTCCGCGTCTAGCTTGCTTATTTGTATTTTCAGTAATTGGATAATATTACCCAATTCATGATCTTCGAGTTCGATGGGGGCATCGTTGACGAATTCGCGGTGCATCTGGAATATGGTGACAATGTCTTGCTCTTCACGTGCAGCGATTAATTTACTCATCAGGTGATGCTTCTCTTCCTTTTTCTCATCGTCAGATTCTAGGTCAGGGTGCAGGACTTTTGCAATGCGACGAAACATCGTGCGAATGGACGATGATTTTAGAAGGCGCTGGGCGTCTTTATCTTGCTTTTCTGAGGCTGATTTTTCAGCCTGATATTCGTTCCACTCTTGCTCTGAAAAATTCTGTTTAAAAAAGTTTTCAAAGTCTGCGCCATCGTTATTTTCCTCGCCATTATATTCCTTATTTTTATCCTGGCTCCATTCATCCTGCTCATCGGGAAAATCTTCCGGGTTAAAGTCTTCCCCGTCTTGCGTCTTTTGTTCATCGTTGATCTCATCTGAGTCTCCTGCAAAATGCTGGTGTAGGAGTTCTCTGAAATCGTCGGCAATTTTCGTTTTGGCCTGGTGGTCGTAGCGGGGCTGGGATAGTAAGGCTTCGATATTTTCGCTGATCCATTCGGCCAAAGTGCAGCGCTGCCATTCAGTCAGGGATTTACGTTTAAAGAAGTCCATAAGCTTACGGGTTTCTGCATAGCTTTGATCGTTGAAGGCTTGCTCGCTGGGGAGCACTTCTTTTTCGTAGCGTGCCTTCAGTTTGTCTAGGCGCTTTTGGAAAGTTGTGTTGCGTTTTGTATTTTTTTGTACGCGCTGCCAAAGGCTCTCGAACTGGTCCATTAACGTAGACTTCTTGCTTGCTTTGGATTTCTTTTTGGGTGGAGTGGTTTTAATACTAACGAGGTTCATAAGGGGGCTGGCTCAAACTTGTGTAATCGACGTTCTTATCATATACGGCAGAAGCTGATAAGCACTGACCGACATCTGAGGCGGAGTCTACGCGAAAGGCCCATGTGAATAGTAGGTATTCTCTTCATTATGGATAAAAGCATGAGGTAATTACGATAAGGGCAATGGTTTACCATTGCCTATTGGCACCTTCTGGCTAGCGGGTGACCCGTTTTTGCTATTTGTCTCATCCCTCTTTGTTGAAAATTCTTCCGTGGCGTTAAAACTTGCATATCGAAAACCGTGAAAGGCGGCCGTGGAGGGCCTATACTTCCTTGAATGCAATCAGATTGATGTAGTTAAGGTTATGGGGCATGGAAGAGTGATACATAGTGGTATAGATCGATACCTGGCAATAGTGATGTTGTTTTTCCTGTGTGTGCCTTTTAGTTCTGCTCAGGAGCTTACGTTTGCCGAGGCGAAAGTGCACTACGTTATTGAAATTACCAAACACATTACGTGGCCAAATGAAGGTCAGTTTAATACGTTTCGTGTGGGGGTCATTGGGTATGACGAAGATCTGATGGCGGCTTTTTCCCAAAAAACGTCTACAGAAGTACGCGGCAAAAAATTCAGTTTTGAGCGCATGGACCCCTCCAGCCTGCCAGGCAATTATTATTCAATCATATTCATCACGAAGAAAAGCCGATCGAAAAACGCTTTAGTGTATTCCAAAGTCAATAACACGTTAGTGATTAGTGACGGGAACATTGAGCGAGATGCTCAAATGGTGAGCCTGATCCCATCGCTTCGTAAAGTCAAAATAAAGCTAAACAGAGATAATCTGGCGCATCATGGTTTTGATGTGTCGATTAACCTGTTGGAGTTAGCGGGGACGAAAGAAGATTTAGGTGAGCAGCTCAGAGAAAAAGAAGCGCGACTCAATGATCTTTTGGCTCAAGTAAAAAAGAAGGAGAGCAGCCTTGGGAAGTTGAACGATGAGCTGAAGGAAAATTCAACGCTTTTAGCCTCAGCAACCGATCAGCTGGCAGAGAGGGAGGTGTTGTTAGCAAACAATAAGCGTGCTCTGGATGTCTTGTCGCAGAACATTGAGGAGTCTCAGGCTGAAGTGCTGAGGAATCGGAATGACATAACGCGTCAAAAACAATTGCTTACGGATAAGCAAAAAGAGTTCTTATTGCAAGAAAAGGCAATGGTCAGCCTTGCAAAGGAGATTGATAGAAGCCGGGGGATTCTGGATCAGCAGTCTTCACAAATAGAGCATCAAGGCGGTGTGATTGAAACTAAAGAGCAGACAATCGTTGAGCAGCGGGGTTGGTTGGGTTTTGTATTGATCGTGACGGTCGTATTTTTTGCCATGATCTATTTTTTAATGCGAGTGAATCATTTACGTAAAAAGACAAATAAAGAACTTGAAAGGTTGAATGGTCAGCTTTATGAACTGGCGACGACGGATGGGATGACGCACTTATTTAACCGCCGTCATTTTTTAGAGTCTGCAGAGAATGAATTTATCCGACAGCAGAGGAAACAATCGCAGTCGATTATGCTGATGATGGATATCGATCATTTTAAGAAGGTGAACGATACCTTCGGGCATGCTGCCGGGGATGAGGTTATTAAATTGGTGGCCGATATCTTAAAGAAAAGCCTGCGTCAATACGATATCGTTGGGCGTATCGGCGGAGAAGAATATGCGATGATGCTGGTGGATTGCGATACTGATTTGGCGGCGAAAATTGGGCTGCGTTTGTGTCAGGAAATTGAAGGGAAAGATGTTCATCATGATGGTGACGTTATCAAAATTACCATTAGTATCGGCCTTAGTCGATTGGGCGATGATGATACTAGTGTCGAGCAGAGCTTAGCCCGAGCCGATAAGGCGCTATATGAGGCGAAGCAAGCTGGCCGAAACCAAGTTGTTGTGTATTCTGAATAGTGAATTTTCAATGGGGTCAGACTCGATTGAATCTAAAAGGCATAGCTAACATTAAGCTCGGTACCGCCTGCCTCACTTAATTGTGCTGTAACTTTAAGTTTCTTCTCTTTTAAAAACATCTCTCGCATAAATATAGCAAAAAAATTCCCCAAGGCTGCACCGGCCAAAACATCGGAGGGGTAGTGGTGTTCCGCCTCAATTCTTGCCCATGCTGTTCCATATGCAAGCGTATACACACCGATATTTATTGCGACCTTTTTTGTTTTTGAAATTCGATACCGTTTCAGGTTCTCAGAAGTTATGGCTGCGGTAGAAAATGCTTGGGAGGAATGCCCTGAAGGGAAACTGGTATCTTTTGATTGGATTGTATCTCTTGGTCGAGAGCGTTTAATGGTCTCCTGAAGTGCGCTTGTTATTTGGTTTGTCATGATCACGGTCGATGCATCAACCATTAATCGATCCCATCGGGAGTGATTTGAATATCGAGGGTGAAATAATACGCTGCTGAGCAATGCAGACGCTGACAAAATTCTGTTATATCTATTGCTGGCATCATCGGCCTTTTCCCATGTTGAATACAAAGGTCTATTCTCGACGGCCCAGTCGCTGGTTTCGTGGTCACTATTGGTGGCGACAAATAAAGCGGCCCCGGTGAGCGGAACCCAAGTGCTGGGGTTTGCTAGTGCCGTTTTAGAGGCGTTCCACATTCGCCCGGATATATGATTGTTGGAGTGGATGTGTGTGCATCCACTTAATAGAGACAAAAAAGTAAGAGTCCAGAGGGCGCGCATGTTCGGCTTTTTCCGCAAGCTTGATGTGAGCTTTAGTATAGGTGAATTGTTGTTATGCCAGCTCAATCTAACGCGGCTGGGTGGGTTTGTTTGATTCCATACAAAAATGGCGCCCAATTCAGTGGCTAACCTCCAAAGACTGACATCTAGTCCACCCTAAGTACGTCCTAAGTGCTTAGTCTGCCGGTTACAATGTTAGGTTACATAAAAATTATAGCTGTCTTTCTTGTGTATCCTTTGTTTTGTGAGGAGTTGTTTCGGGGGAGGGGCTTGCTGCCAAGTAGGTGTCACAGGAGATGCTGATCGCGTGTAGAGGACGCGGTGTTTAATAGGTGCAATATTGAGTTCCCCATCCCTTCTCGCCCCGCTAGAATTGATACTGGCGTAAGTTAAAAAAATGGTGCAAAATCAGAGGGTGAAGATTACGGAGTTGTTTTGCAGAATGGATTCCCCCTTCTTGTGTGCTTCTTATTTTTCCAGGCAATTAAATCGATTGATAAACGTGTGGAGTGCGTCGTTATTTTGTGACGCTCGAAATCGGGTGTGAATTCACATCAAAAAGTTCATCCACTGACTTTTTTGTGTAGTAAATACTAATCTAAGGAGAGGGTGAATGAGTAACGAAAAGGATGTGTTGAGTCAGCAATCTTATGAATATGCCGACACCATTTTAAGTTTTGTTGGTAATGAAATAATATTTACTGTTTTGAATGCGTTGTTTGCGTCTTTTCTTGCCCTTATTCTCGCTATCGTAGTCTTGATTGTCTTAACAAAGAAACGTTTATTCCGTAGGGGGAATGCCATATGGAATCTGCTTGCGAAGCTACATTACCCTATTTGGCTCGCGGTTTTTATATGTACGGGTTTTACTTACGGAGCCGTTAACTCGGTTGAGTCTGGGGTCGTGAATTTGATGGAAAAAACAGCTAAGCCTTTCATCGGGCATAATGTTGCTGTGCTTTATACCTACCTTCTTAATGAGCTTCCACTTTCATCGTCGGATAAAAAAATGACGGTTAAGGATGCCACTGCTTACATCTCTGGGCATATTTCGAACAGTCCACCTCCCGAATTGCAGGAGGAAAGTGTTAGGTCATATTCTGCCAGCGTAATCGCGTTGAGTATTAGTGATTGGGTGGTCGAGTCTGCAGTTACTGCGTTGGTAAGTGAGGCAACTGAAGGGGTGGGTTCAGCCCTAAGTTTGAATGATAAGGATGTGGAGTTTACCCAAGAGCAATTACTTCGTATGGATTTTGTTCGGGGTGAAGACGTTATTGTGGAGCTGGTATATGCCTCAATTGAGAAGCAATTTCGCCTCTTTATGGGGGGGGTTAAAGCAAATATATTCATTATATTTGCGATGACTATTTTTTTACTGTTGTTGGAGCCCTTAGTCTATTTTATTTTGCGGCGTAAGTTTTCAAAAGGAGCGCGTGTTGAGAGTCTAGCGAAGATTTCAATTTAGAGGTTTTACGTTGTATGCCAAATTAAAATTACACAGACCATGAGAGTATAGGAGTATTAGCGTTGGAGGCATGTAATGTCGTTGTCGGTGCTGTTGCTGGAGTTAATGCCAGTGGTTTTGAGGAGGGCAGGTTTGAGGGGTATTTGGCGATTATGGAATTTTTTAATAATTACGGTTTTCTTGTGCTTTGTGGTCAGGCGGGTCTGTTTTCATTTTTAGTCTTCACTGGTAAATTGCCTGGCACGACAAAAACGTGTCAGCAAAAACTCATAATCATCGAACGCTGTGATTTTATTTGTGGGGTGAGTGTGGAATCTATGCTGCAAGTGTTTCCCGCTTTACGCCCCAATACGGTTGACGATACTGCCCCCAATAGCATCCTGGTTTGTGGGCCCCCAATATTCCAGTGTGGAACGGCATGATCCCCGCGGTTTAGAGCGGATAACTTTGAATTCACAGTTTCAAAGTCCGAGAAGCTAAAGCTGAAATTGTCGTTAAGCCACATGTCAGCCTTAATGTGAAGCAGCATGAAATTTGGTTTAGCGATCTTGGCGGTTGTTTAATTGTCGTGTCCGACAGCTTAGGTGATGCGTCGTAATCGTTACGTGCGTTCTGCTGGGGGGGGGGTAATGTCGATTGGGTCTAGGCCGCTTGAAGGTTCAATCGGGTCTGACCTTGCCGGTTTCCGTCTCTCGCGTTTATCCATACAAGGCTATTTCCTTAACTTTTGTATAGACATGTGGCGCCAAAAACGCATATTGGGCTTATCGATTTGATCGAAGTCTCAAATTTGGCATCTGCCCGTACATTCTGCTGTCTTAATTACTTTGCTGCTCCTATATTGGTTTTGCTCAACCTGTTATTCCGTACTTATTCTAATAATTTATTGCCGGAGGGCGACATGTTTCTCAACTTCGATATTCCACAAGTAACCAATCCGTTTAAAGCCTCTAATGGTTTCCTTTATGGAAATGCTGCCGCCGACAAGGCGTTTTATGATGTAGATTCGTTAAATAAGAGGGAGTTTAGTTACCTCGTTGAACAAGCCACCGTTGAGGGGGCTATTTTGGTGGCGCTTCCTTCGGGGCGGAGTGAAATGGGCGTTATAAAATACAAAGATTTTGCGGAGCTGAAGGCTGGGGGTGGTACGTCCCTGAAGCGTTTTTCAGTTGCGGGTGTCGGCAGTTCGGATGTTGGTGCTGCTGCTTTGGCGAGAACGCTAGCAGATTTTTATCAAGAGCCTGTAGGCGCTATTGTGGCGGGTTACGGCGTGGCTGACATGATGCAGGAAGCAATGGGCGGTTGGTTTGCTTTGGGTGGGCTTAATCGGGCAATGTCGTTTTTTGATTCGCCTGCCGCGAGCCTGAGTTTGGGGGATGCTAATGAGGATTACGACAAAGTCATCGATAAGGTCGCGAACCTAAGTCCGGACACTAAGACGTTGTTGGCTTTGCTCAATGATGCTGACCGAAAAATTGTATCGTTAGTGGGTCACTCTAAAGGGGCGTTGAGTATTTCCTTGGCGCTGCAGGCTTTGGGTAAGCAAGGTAACAGTGCGTTACTGAAGAAAGCTAAAAATATTGATTTGGTAACTTTTGGCGCGGTGGTTGATTTTCCTGAAGGTTTTGAGAACGTTAGGCAATTTTTAGGTGCGATAGATTGGTTTGGTGGGATGAACTCACAATCTTCTATTGCTCACGAGCGTGTTCCGAATGCTTGGCATCATCTTAATACTTCTATGCCTTATCATTTAGATGTGGTGAAGGTGCTTGAGGAAAGCGAGCTATAATTGGGCTTGATATCTCTATGATGTAGGCGTTTGTGAGAAAAATTGATGTAGGAGTAAGCTCCTGTCTTATGGGGCAGGAGGTTCGTTATTCTGGAGGGCATAAGCGCTCCAGTCTTTGCATCGATTATTTATCCCGTATTTTTGAATTTCATCCGTTTTGTCCTGAGGTTGCCATTGGTCTTGGTGTTCCTCGGGAGCCTGTCCGTATGGTTGGCAGTGTGACTAGCCCTCGTGTGGTGGGTACTTTTTCCCGCTCTTTAGATGTTACTGATTCTTTATCGGATTATGCAAAAGTGGTTGCTGAAAAACCTCCCCACCTTTGCGGTTATATTCTGATGCATAAATCCCCCAGCTGCGCGTTGTCTAGCGCTCCCATATTTCTTGAGGGGCAGCCACAAAACGGGCGCTATTCTGGGGCGTACGTCCGAGCCTTGTTAAATGAAAAGCCGTTGTTGCCGATGGAGGAAGAGCTAAAGTTGGCTGAGCTTGGGGCAAGGTGCAATTTTATTGCGAGGGTCCGGGCGTATGAAGATTGGATGTTCGGCGTTATTCCTGCTTTATGTATGCAGGGGGTGGCTGATTTTCACAGTCGTTATGAGTACGTGTTAATGGCGCACTCGACAGATGAGCGGGAGGAGTTGGATTGGGCGTTGAGTGAGCTTAGCGAAGAGAATATACAAAGTGCCGCGCAAGAATATTTTAAGTACTTTATGCAGTGTCTCAAATCTACTGTTTTACGTGAGCGGCATGTTTTGGTTATGACGAAATTGGTAGCGTCGTGCGGAGGTGATCTTTCGGGAGTGGAGCGCGGCGAGCTGATGAAAGCTGTGAGAGACTATAGGGTAGGGTTTTCGGATGTGGTTGTTCCGATGAAGTTGCTGTCGAGCTGTTTTGTTGGGTCAATAAAAGCGCAGGTTTATGCTGCGCCATATGACGATATTTTAGGCGATAAAAATACCTGTTAAAGTTTTTGAAATGTCGCTTGACCCCTTGCAG
This sequence comes from Agarilytica sp., assembly GCA_033852175.1. GTDB lineage: Bacteria > Pseudomonadota > Gammaproteobacteria > Pseudomonadales > Cellvibrionaceae > Agarilytica. Next base: position 101,456 of record JAWSUY010000029.1, on the reverse strand, counting down.
GGTGGCCCCTATAATGCGCCACCTTGATCAGGGCGAAGGTCCTAATCAATCCGGTGCGGGGTGGAGCAGCATGGTAGCTCGTCGGGCTCATAACCCGAAGGTCGTTGGTTCAAATCCAGCCCCCGCTACCAAATTATTAGAGGTTTCAGACTCTTTTGAATGATTTTTATCCAAATCTTCAAGGAGTCTGAAACATCTCAATAACGAATTTCCTTTTTCTTTTCCGGCTGCCGCCGAAAGTATTTCTGCCAAATCTCCATATAAATCAATCGTTAATCCTTTTTTCTCCGCTTGTGGCGATAATACAATCTTGTCGATTAGTGTTCTGATGCGTTCTTTTGCCTCTGCTTGGTAATTTGTATCCGTTAGTGCAGTTCGTAGCTCCTTAACTTGTTCTTGGTAATGTTGGGCGAGTGACGTGTGAATTTCGGGTTGAGGTTGTTGTTGTAAGTCGATTTCTCGTTCTAGCTCGTCAAGGCGAGTCGAAATACTATCCAGCTCTCCTTTGATCTGAGAGACCGGAACCCCTTCTTTGATGGCTTCAATAACGTTGGCTCTGGACTTTACCAATTTACGTTGTTCCTTTTGGTGTTGTTTTAGCGCGCTTGTTTGGGCCGAGCGAAGCTTTTTCATATGCTGTGTATATTCTGTGCAAAATACTTCGAGCATCTCATCGTTCATGATGTGAGTCTGTAAGGCCGATAAAATAGTGTTTTCAAGGATGTCACTTTTTATCGTTTTGTTGTTCGTGCAAACGCTTTTCCCCTTATTGCGATACGCCGCACATCCATAACGCTCGTAATTGACCTTGGCAAAGCCGCCAGCGCACTCTCCGCATACTAGAAGCCCGGATAACAAATGTTGTGCTCGCTTAGCTCCGTGAAACCCCTTGTTGAGCTTGAGACCCTTCTGTTTCGCCTTGGCGGCATCCCAGAGGGCCTCCGGCACTATTCTTAATTCCGGTATGTCTTTACGTATAAGTTCGCTTTCGTCGTTGTAGCGGGGCACACGGCGTCCTGTGGCCGGATCTTTGATAAAGCGTTGACGGTTCCATACTAAGACGCCGTTGTAGAGTTCATTGTTTAAAATACCGATGCCGCGCTTACGATTTCCGTTAATGGTCGATTGTCCCCATGGGCCACCCGAGGGGGCTGGTATGCCCTCTGCATTTAACTGAGCTGCGATGGCTTTGGCTGATTTGTTTTCGTGCGCGTATTCTTGGAAAATACGCCTAACAACCTCAGCCTGTTCTGGGTAAATCTCACGATCGCCCTTAATAGCCTCGCCGTTGGCATCAAACTGCTTAACAACCCGGTATCCGTATCCGATACCTCCTCCTGACTTCCCCTTCTCGACTCGGCCTCTTAGCCCTCGGTGCGTTTTGGCTGCTAGATCCTTAATAAATAGCGCATTCATCGTTCCCTTTAGGCCGATGTGCATCTCGGTGATCTCGCCCTCTGATGAGGTAAACATTTTGATGTCTTCGTAAGTGAGCCGCTTAAAAATATGTGCGACGTCTTCTTGGTCTCGCGAAATCCTATCAAGCGCTTCTGAAATTACAATCTGAAAATCTTGCATAGGCGCGTTTTGCAAAAGCTTTTGAATGCCGGGGCGCTGTACAATCGATGTGCCAGAAATACCGGCATCGGTGAAGCAGTTGGTAACTGTCCATCCGTTTCGTTCTGCGTATTCAGTGCAAACACGAATTTGATCATCGATAGATGCTTCGTTCTGTAAATCTGAACTATAGCGGGCGTATATAGCAGCACTTTTTTTCATCACAATTCCTGGTTGGTTAATGAAGTTTAGTTTTAGTTTTTTGCTTCGATGCTTGGTAATCGGCTTCTGCTGCACGTCGTGCCAGAAACTTTACCAGTGCGATCAGCCCCAAATTCTGAGACGGTTGTGATACGGGAGTGTTGCTCGAAGTGCCGTGCATCTTCAATAAAGATTTTTTTAAATTAGGTGGTTTTTCTGACATGGCGTGACAATCGCATCCTTCGTTTGTGAACTGTAAAAAACATGATTGCCATTGTGTAAGGTTTGGATAAAAAAATCGTGTAGGGTAGAAAGGGCTGCTGATGGTTAATGTGTGCTAGAGTTGGCGTCTGTGTGCTGGTGTATGCTGGTGAGGTAAAAATATTTTTTATTTAATTGGGGGTGCATCGTGACAAACGATGAGAATCTAAAACATTTAAGCAAGGTGATCGTATATAAGTGTGTTCGCAACACTGTGCTCGAAGATTATCATGCCAAGGACAAGCTGAATCAAACAGAGGTAATGGCTCTGATGAAAGAAGCCAGCAACAAAGTCTATACCTTTCTAAGATATCTCAATGAGGAAGGCGTCGATCACGACACCTTTATGCATCTCGCAGAGCAGGGATTACCAAAAGACTGGGATGAGCCAGAACTCGATAAAAGTTTTGTGAATTCTGTTGCCGTTATGAAAACCACATCGGTGGAAGAGCTTGATGAACTTATGGCAGCAAAGCGCACATAGGCTTAAGGGAGCGAGCCATTTTCATTTTTAATTGTGTTTTTGTTTCCGGTGACATTTTATTGCCGTAATCAGAAATTGAGATTAGCTTCACTTGATAAAACTGTAAGCGCTTAATTATGCTCGCCAAGAGTTGAGGGCAGCGTGCCAGTCGGTCGAATGATTCGATCACAATAATGTCCACCTTACCTTGCTTGGCCTCGTCTAACAGTTGCGTTAGTCCAGGTCGCTTACCATTCATGCCAGAGAAACCTGAATCGCAATAGATGGTTGAGTCCAGCACCCATGCATTGTCCTTATTGTCGGTAACAAATGCTTCGCACGTTGTCTGTTGCATACTGATGCATTTGGATGTGTGATCTGATTTTAGCGCTAAGGCCTCACGTGTGTAGATTGTGCAGTGAATGGGTGATTGATTTTTCATTGGGTTAGACGTCCTTTTTGGGTTTGTTTGTTGGTGTCCATCAACGCTCTGCTGCGATCAAATGTCCAGTGGATTAGTAGCGATATGATGAGATCTATTTTGACAGTGGTGGCGAAAAAATGCGCGTAGGGGGGAGGTGTACTGCTGTGTGCTGGTGTATGCTGCTGAGGGGGTGGAATTGGAAGATGAGAAATTCTGCGTGAAAAATACGAATACGGGGGAGTTGGTTGGTGCCGGGTTTATTGCCTGAGTCGTGGAGAGTGGGGGTCAGCATTTTCCACAAAGCGGACCATCTGAGATTTTTCTCCGACGACCGATTTTGAACAATAACGGACTGTCACCACGTTCTCAATCTAGGCAGCTAATCTTACAAAAAGGACATTAACGCCCGCGTAATAAACGCGAGCTCTTATTGACGCGTTCGTTAGGAATCTCATTGTACTAGCTGCTTAGTCAATACAACCAAAGAGAAAACTGCAATTGAGTAAGTTAATGCATGTTCCATTACGGTTACAACGGTCAACCCAAGCCCCGCTTTAGATAAATTATTTTCGTAGAATTTAACTGCCCTATATACATTGATGGCATCATGCCCACCACCACTTAAAGAAGATCTAAAATCATAATATAAATCACTGAAACTTTCGATATCATTCCGATCCATAACTCCATCTATAGTGCTAATTGGCTTTACTAAGCCATTTAAGTCGCCATTAATATGATTGATTTTTGCTTGCCTAACAGAAGCGTCGATTAGTCTGGAAAACTCGTAGAATATCCCGCTAATAACGATAGACAAAAGAATAAATGCGATAAACCTATCGGGAGAGCCGTTGGCTACTTTCACACCAAAAAAGGTTAAGTCAGTATAGTCAATACCAATCCAAGCTGCTGAAGCAACGAGAACGGAGGTAGAAATGAAAATTCTTTTAGATGTTAACGTTTTTTTTGTCTGCCAGTCACTGAAGACTTTAAATAAATCTTCTGTTTTGAGGTTCGATTTTTCGAGCTCCTTGATTGACTCATTAATAACTCCTTCGTCTTCGCCTTGGATGTCTAGCTCTCTTTTAGGCTCACCAAAATTAGGTATTCCCGGCGATAAAAAACTTGATCTTAGGTTGTCTAAATTCATAATTACTTGTGATCTACCTTTCTTGCCTTATACAGCCAATTTGTTTGTGTCCGCTTAGGCCGAGCAGCCGACATCGGCTATTAGTGTACTATTACTCATAACAACCTTATGCCGTCCTCGGCGCCAATGCGGTATGCTCTACTCGATAATATTTCTGGCTTTTTCTAAATCGGCCTTCATATTGTAAACAGTAAGCCAATAAATAAATAACGAAAAACTGGCAGATATAAGTGGAAATAAATTACCTCCATGATTTTTGTATAGATAAAAAATGGTGCAAGCTGGAAGTATTGCAATCACGAGTACTGCCGAAGCAGCGAATACAGCGTTAACCCCAAACCGGCCTCCGCCATATATGAGCCTGTGATTCAAAATGTAGTTAATAGCACTAGGGTATATGACTACCCATAAACCAGAAGCATCTTCTCTTGGAGTTTTTAATACCAGCTGCCAGTAGAGGCATTTATGGTGATTCATACACAAAACAAATCGCAAAAAAGCCGCGTTGTAAAGAATAAACAATAGTGAAACCGCATTAACTTTATTCAGCGTTAATCCGAACAATGCTATTTGTATTTTTTCATTTGGCTCTGATAAATAGGTAGCAATAATTAGAATAGTTGCCGCAAAAAGTAAAAACATCGTAGATACAGAAACAGACTTTCCCGCCTCAAAGACTGTAGCCTTCAACATATTTATGTCCATATTATCCCCATAATCATTTGAATTGTATAAGGGTTTCCCCCAGTGTGACCTATTTTTTAAATCAATGTTCGCTCTGGGCGAGAAGCTCAGCGATAACTGGCCACTCCTCAACCCCAAATACCCTGACCTATAATCATACATTAATTTTCTCAGCAATCTCCAATGCGTCGTCGATTTCGACGCCTAAATAACGAACTGTGCTTTCAAGCTTGGCGTGCCCCAAGAGAAGCTGAACAGCTCTTAGATTCTTAGTTTGCTTGTAGATCAAGGACGCCTTGGTCCGCCTGATAGAGTGCGTACCGTAGGCAGAGGCGTCTAACCCTAGAATCTCAGCCCACGAATCCACAATTCTGGCATACTGTCGCGTTGAAATATGTTTAGAACTGTCCGCGCGGCTCTTGAATAAAAAATCACTTGAAGACAGATTTTCTTGCTGTATCCAGATCATAAGAGACTTGCGCGCTTTCTCTGTTATTTCAAACTGGACGGGAGTGCCTGTTTTCTGCTGACAGATCATCGCTCTCGATTGTACTTTCCCTGCGTGACTAACATCTAGCACCTTTAGCTTTACTAAATCGCAAGCTCTCAGTTTGCTATCAATTGCAATATTAAACAAAGCGAGGTTTCGTATGTTTTTAGATATTTCTAGCCTGATGCGTATTGCCCAGACTTCCTCAAGCTTGAGGGGTAACTTCTGCCCAATTAGTTTCCCTTTATTCCAAGGGGTATTACCTGAGGACTTATTTATTGCTGTCATAACTTAAGCTCCGATTTTTGATGCTGGAACTTAAAGTATGGAACTAAATTGATCTTTGAGTATTACACTGAATACTCGCATAACCGATATCTGGGCACAAACTTCCACATAGCGGACATTTCCAACGTTTATCCGAACTTATATGAGCTAGGCGCTATTGAGATGGCAGTACGATTATGATTTGACCCTATATCCGCCTCGTATGTTTCATCTTAACGGGACAAGTCTTTTCAAGTTGTTAAGGATAAATTTTGTTTTTTTAGAACTTATAGTGAACACCCAGTCTTCTGAATCATCCATATATCCTGAGTTTTTACAACAGTGCGTATAAAGTGCTTTAAATATTAAATACCCGATCTTACCGTGCCACGGAATGTAGTCATAAATATTTTCTAGTTCTTTAGGGACGTCAGGATTTATTCCAAAGCCACCATTCCTTATATCTGACAGTGAGCTATTAATTATTTTTCTAGCACACTCGGTAGCAGCAATGCGCTCCCTTGTTCGATCCCTACCTATTGCTAAACGATGCCCTAAGAAGAATCCCACAAGCATGAACAGCATACGTATTAGGTCTTCATTTTCCCATATTTCGTTCATACCTCCCCCTTTTTTTCAGCAGAACCGCTGCAACGCGGGCCTTGAGAATCTGGTTATACATTAATACGCACCTTGGCAAACTTAAGGGCCAATACTATAGCGCCAAGAATGACACTATAAACAAGTGCTTAGCACTTAAAAATGCGGTATATCGCCATAATACGTCTTCTGGTTTTTCTACAAGCCGGACATTAGCGTCGTAATAACCCGCGCCTATGAGCGGCTATCCTGTTTTTAAGTTTTAATTTAATTCAGTTTCTCCGTAAACTTTTGCAATTCCTTAGACTAAGATTTTGCGGTGTACTCTCCCATGTAAGCACTAATTTCAGGATACTCAACAAGTTCGAATCCATACGAACTCTCCATCCGATAGGTTTCCATATCATCCAGTCTATTGAAGGCAATGGTTAACCGAGAGCCATTATCTGGCCGTGCAATTTTCAAAAACCCGAAAACCCATAGTCATCGCCGGGTAGCTCATTTAGAACTTTCCTATGACAGCATTGTTAAGTATCTGATTCACTTTCGTTGACGACATCCTCAGCTTCTGGGTCAGTTACCTTTTCTATTAAGTAGCGGATCGGCTTTGTTAACATTTTTTTTAACTTTAAGGCTCTCGAAGTAAAAGAATCCAACTTGTCAATTAGTTCTCCAAGTCTTTTTATTACATCAGGGTTCTGCTCTGACGTCTCTTTAAGTTCTTCCTGATTTGCTACCACTGCACCGATTGTTCCTTGGAGAGCTTCCTTTAAACCTTTGGCGCCTTTGATGCGATACATGGCAATCGAATTTCTTAAACGCTCCACGTCTTCTAAAAGTGATAATCGTAAACCATCAGGAAGAGAAGATACATAAACAGATTCAAAAAGAGCCTCTGTATTTTCTATTATTTCTTTCAGGTCTTTTTCTGATAAAGTGTCTTCTGTATAGAATGTCGATAGCTCTTGAGCACAAAACTGTAGCCTTGTAAGACACTCCTCCGTTAAATGTCCTTTAACAGACTTCCAAGATCCACCAAGATTGAGAGGGAAAAATGATTGATTAATTCTATTAAATGATTTTAGATATAACTCATGATTTAGCTGGACATTCATTTTTATCAAAGACTGAATCTCGTTTGAAAGAGAGTACAGCTCAACCACGGCTTTCGTAACAATTACATCGTTTTCTTCGACATCTAATACAGTCGCCCAGACCTTACGAATATTTTCTTGGTCAGGTCTGTTTTTTGCTCGCACTAAGATTTTATGCAACCTTCCGGCGGGATTACTTTCATCAATCAAATGTGGTCCTCCTTTAATTTCTTAACTTTCTAATAACCCGCGCCTATCGGGCGGTAATAATCTTGATGGCCGCAATGTCCGCTTTGGGCGACTAGCCGACGCTGGCTGTCAGCTTATATTACTCATAACCAGCTTATGCTGGATTTGGCGCCAAATTCCGTTTCTTCCACAATATAGTCTTTTGGTCTTGATTAAGTAATACTATTTATGTGGGTGTATTATATCCACTGATCAAGACATGCATCCGTATAGTACGAACACTTCCACTAAACATTCGATGTTTACCGCTTTGTTTTCGACTTTACGGATGTCCTTAAGCTCATCAACGAATACTCAGGGCCCGCTCATTGATCGCTCTCTATATTGTTTTCGCAGAGCTTAAGCTTGCATGTTTACATCTCTCTAACTGATCAAGGTGACGAATCATGGCGAACCTAATTAAAGGCAACTTTAAAGCCATCATCGGCATTGATTGGGCAAACAAAAAGCACTATATTTGCTTACAATCTGCCGACAGTAATAAACGCGTTTTTTCTAATCTTCTTCATAACGTTGAATCTATTGACGAGTGGGCGCTAGCTCTATTTGAAAAGTTTAATGGACCGATTGCCATTGCAGTAGAGCTGACTAAAGGCCCTATTGTTTATGCGTTACAAAAGTACGACTTTATTACCCTTTTCCCTGACTCATTCATCTTTCCCAATTCATCGACTATATCTGAAAAATCAGATTGATTGTCTTGTTTCATTAACGCCAATTTACTTCTAATAAATTGTTTCTTGTCCATAAACTATGGGCCTCGAATTTGGAATGTAAAATTCTGCTTTGGGTACGTCTAGTTTCTGCTCTCTTTTGCGGCACCCTTGTCGATATGAACGCTATTTTGGCGTGGCCATTAGATCCAATAGCGCTTCGCCCAAGCAGCGTGGTTTACCTTTGATGCCTTTCGCTGCCATTCGGTCTGCCGCTATATGGTAAAGGAGTCCATTCGGAGAGGGGTCTATAATATCCGTTATTCGGAAGTCTCTATTATTTGGGTGGCGTTCTAGCTTAGCTCGCATGGACACAAGACACCCATTTAGCGGTTTCAGTTGCTTCCATTCCGAGTGGTTCACGCCAAGCGGGGGAAGGTTACCTTCCGTTGAATTCATTGCACTCAGGTTATGATGCAGTTCCAGGTTGTGCCCATCAAATAAAACGTAAGATTGGAAGGCGATTGTTTTATCAGCGAATTTTTCTGGTGTATTCAGGATTTGCTCGAAAGTTACTCCGTACTCCCCCTCTTTTTCGTTGTATGCGCAAGAAGCTGAACTCACCGCCAGTGCAAATATGAAAAAAGGAAAATATAAGCCTCTATTTTTTATATTCACTGCTGATTACTCCTTTGATGTCGTCTTGGTAGGTGACCCAGAAGGTTGCTGATCTAAATTTTTCATATCTGTCTTTGAGTAATGTTCGAGCTGAAATATCTTTTGAACTGCGCCCTAAGCTACCCCTTACAGGATGGGAATGCCAGCTCATGGCGACATATCTTAAGCCGCCGAACCTGGATGAAAGAAGGGTTTGTATATTTATTTTACTGATGTCTTTATCAGTAACAATCGTGCCAATGCGCAATTTGTATAGATCTTTGTAGACGTTTACAGCTAATTCATATTCGTATTTCTGAGATAGAGGGAATGCGTTTTTTTCTAGCCATTTGGCGATAGGCGCCAATCCATTTTTGTCGTCGAAGTGAGGAAGGGCCGATACTTTGGCGTTGAGCGATGCTAATTCTGAGTCGAACATTATTTATCCTGTTGTATTGCTTTGTGACAGTTGATAGCGGTCAAGCTATAGTCCATTTCTTATCAATCAGTATTAACTTAACGGATTTTTGGTTTACCGTATCTTTTACATAGCAAGTGTCGGTCTTTGATTTGGCTCTTGTAAGATCCCCTTTCCCCCCTTCGACGACCATCTTGCCGTCTTCAAATCGTACCGTAGCTACGAAATAATCTCTGTAGTGGTTTTCATCTAGAGGTGTGGTTGGAGCTGGCTTAGTGCGCGGTACAAGCATGAATTCTATTCTGTGTGGTTTAGCGGCAAAATAGTACCAAAACCTCGTATACCAGACAATGAGATCCCTTTGACCGAGTGTCTATGTCATCACACTTCATGCGTATGAAGGCGGTTGAACATTTAAAGGTGTGTTTGTGTGAGTGTTTTTTGATCGGGCGGCGATGGTTGGTTCCCAGAATCTGCTTGAGGTGGGGGTTCGTGGCTGAGGTGTTATCTAGTCTTGTGGGTCTACGTCAAGAATTTATTTGGCGCCACGACGTCAATAGTTGCGCCACATTTGATCTCAATTGCTCCCGTTTTTCTCCACATTTGAAGTGTGTTGGAGTGGTAGGATGACGCTTCAACGTGACATAAGGGCGATGAATGTTCTGTAACGAACCGTTGGTGCGAAAATTAATTAAAATTAACGTGTTAAATAATGTTGTAGCGCAGCACTCCCCTTGTGCTAAACATTAGTGTCGGATAAACTTACATCTTTATGGGGGGTGTGGCGACAAAATAACGGATTTAGTGTCGCCTCTAAATTGACTGGCAAGACGTAAACGTACTTGCGTACGTTACATGAATGATTGGACTGGAAAAAATGGTATGGAAATAAATGGAAATAAATGGAAATAAATGGAAATAAATGGAAATAAATGGAAATAAATGGAAATAAATGGAAATATTTTAATGAAACAGGATTTTATTTCAAGACGGATTTCTCAAATACATCTCTAAATAAGTTTGATTGAATTTTTAATGCTGCCTCTTGGTTAATTTTCACTAAGCAGGGTCGCTATTGCCTAAATTTATGTTTTATCTTGAAAGGGAGTTTAAATTTACATGCAAAAATACAAGTATTTATCGGAGCTAAAGGCAAAATCTACGGCAGTGTTGCTTGATCATATTATCCAGAAGCATTGTAAAGTGTTATCGAATGCCAACATTTCACAGGGTTCTGCATCGCTGGAATATTACAGTGAATTGGATTTAATCGCTTTAGATCAGTGGGCTCAGCGCATTCTATTGCTGGCGAAATATTGTGAGCCAACGGTTTTAAAAAATGCTTACGACGCTATGAGTGAATCTGAACGTCGATTGTACAGCTTGTCAGGGAATGAGTGTGATCGGTTTTTATGGGCATTCCAGAATAAAGCCGTCCTGTTTGATGCGGCATGTAAAACCTTACCAAATTCAATACTGCGAGATGAACGTTCATCACTAATCTGTACGATGTATTCATTACCTCAGCGTGCTTTTCGGGAATGTAATGACAAGAGTTTAGTACTATTTCGTGAGGCTCTTGAGGATATTCTGTGGTACTCGCGGAGTGATATTGTGATCACATGTGACTCGATTGCTTTGAGTGGCGATGGATGCTCATCGTTTGTTCACGATATTTCGGTAACGTACAACACACTGGATGAGACGATAAAATCCGTAAAGGATAACGGATTAGTTTATACAAACATTACGAGATCGAAGGAGCTGTATATCGTTTTTCACGAAAATGATGGGCTGCTTGAGGTCTATGCACCTTCCATTATATCTCGTGACGATATTGCTGAAGCTTTTTCCAAAACAGTATTGAAAGAAAAAAACGCTATTCGTAAGTTATTCTATCATTTTCAATATTTGGCAAACCCAGTGGTATTGCCATTGTTTGATGAATCTATAAAAAGCGCCAAGATAACGGAGATTAAGTTTCGCGACAGATTCAGAATGGTGGAGTCATCGTATTTTTTAAACGAAAATACGAAAAAAAATATTCATGATGTGCTGTCGCCTGATCATTCTTCCGATTCAAACGCTACGTTGTCGGGAGTCAGCATTGCGCTGGATATTGGAAGAACAAGGTTTCTGTCACAGACCACGAGTATTGAGTTTTTGGGGCCGGATAGCGCACGTATTTATGCGCTGACACCAAGAGATCGTTGGTTATGGCATAAGTTTTTAGCGAACTGTGAGATATTACAGGGGGTAGCGTGTGCTGCACTCCCTGAATCCTGACAGATTGAAAAAAATTATTGGTGTGTTTGATCGAGAATATGGTGACATTCCGGGACTTGATGTCCCTCCGCTCTATGGCGTGCCAGTATGGGATATGCCATACATTATCGGGGATGAAAAACCAGAAGATTGGTCGCCGTGGTTAGAACTAGTTGGTTACGCCAGTTTCATGGAGCATGAAATTAAGGGGCTACCAGACTTCGTGAATGTGGTGAGGGCGCCGGAACCTGGAATGATTCGACGTTGTAGCCTATGGGTTGAACAGTCTTATATTCCCATTAGTAAGGTCGCGGTGTATCGTGTTAATGAAGAACTTTTTTTAAAGGAGGTTGCACGAAGACTGAATGTGGGAGTGACAAAAAACACGCGTGTTTTGCTGAAGAATCACGTGTGGGAGTTGGGGGCTGTTTCGCTTGGGGCTGGAGTTTCTTTTCCTGTGTATCTTGTGAGGCGGTTGCATCAAGCAAGAGATGCAATTATCGAGTCACTGTCAAAACATAACGCTCATGGGTTGGTGTTACTGACAGGGAAAAAGAACCCAGTGCATCAAAAGTGGCCTCCGGGTATTGAAGTTCAGCGATTGTGGGACGTAATCGCGGGGGATGGGTTACGTTTTGATGTGAGTCAGCCGATGTTAAATACCGGCGTCAGTATTGTAGTGAACACGCCGGTAGTCGTTCGGTCAGCTAAAGTTGAAAATACCGTCACCCAAACAACGTCAAAAATTGACGTTGAAACAAAACGTTCATCTTTTGACGAGATAAAAAATGAACGTGGTGAAACTATTGTCGCCTATGATTGGAATAATCATGTTCTTTCAATTCCTGGGAAACCTGACTGGTATCTCGAGGGGGAAACCAGGCAGGCTGCTATCGTGGAGTACCTTTTTGAGAAGGCAAAATCTGGCGTGTGGGAGGTTAAACACAAGGACATTATGTTTCAAACAGAGCCTTCTTATGGCGGTTCCCGTCATATTACTAATGTGTTTCGCAATAACCGAACCTGGAGAGAGTTCATTCTGATTTTTGGTCGTGGAAAATGGGGGTTTGACGTTGTCCACGGATAGCGCGTAGTAATAATTTAGTGAACTCGAAAAAAATTGGAAGCCGCAGAAATTATACTGCGGCTTTTTTTTGCAAAAAATTTGTAATAAACACGAAAAATCAGGAGTTTTGTTTCATGTAAATTCTGGATAGTCAATAGGTAGGCAGCACGGCACACATTGAGCACAACTTACAGCACACATTGGGCACACATAGCACAACTCACAGCACACATTCGCCGCACTTCCCGAGCACACATTTTATCCTGAACAATACCGCCTCCTTAACAAAAAGATTAGGAGCAATTTATGGAGTCATGCAGACACCTTTCTCAACTAGACGTCGCTCTGAGATACAGAGTGACTACAGGCACAATCGAACGGTGGCGTCGCCTTGGAACCGGGCCAAAATTTCTAAAAATACAGTCAAAAGTCAGATATCGAATCGAAGATCTCGTTAGTTTTGAAGAGGAACAACTTCGAAAAAGCACGTCCGAACGAGTAGATTCTGGAGGTGACCAATGAATATCTGTTACCACCAAGTACATCTTTACACGGCGCAACAAGTTTCAACGCTCAGCGTTCAGGAATTGCAGACCTTACACGATGAGGCGGCTTCGGTTTTGGAAAAGGCCAAACTTGCTAAGTCATGTTTGGACAGTGCAATTCAAGTCAAATACGAACAAAAATTGAGTGGGCTGCGAGAGTCACTTGAAAAAGAAACGGGCGTGGTTCGTTTTGAAGACAGCGGTATCCCCGTCAGTTCCGACCGTTCGAAAAAAATCACCTGGGATCAAAAGAAGTTAGCGATCCTTGCGGAAAAAATCCGTTCCAATGGCGATGATCCGAGTGAGTATATTGAAATTACCTACAAGGTCGCCGAACGAAAATACACCGCGTGGCCCAAGACGTTGAAAGAATCGTTTACGCCTGCACGCACGCTCAAGTTCGGAAAACCGGTCATTCGCATAGGCGACATCAAGGAGGGTAAATCATGATACAGATTATTACGGCAGATCAACGTAAGGCTGAAAAGCGCGGAATAAAAGGCGTTATCTTCGGTATTTCAGGTATTGGTAAGACTTCACTGCTTTGGACATTGCCCCCGGAATCGACATTGTTTTTTGATGTTGAGGCGGGCGATCTAGCCGTCGAAGAGTGGGCCGGTGATAGTTTTCGACCAAAGACCTGGCAAGAGTGTCGGGATTTTGCAGTGTTTGTGGGCGGTCCTAATCCTGCATTACGTGATGATCAAGCGTATAGCCAAGCCCACTTCGATGCAGTGTGTGAAAAATACGGTGACCCGAGTTTGTTTGATAAATACGAAACGGTATTTGTCGACTCGATCACTGTTGCCGGTCGTTTATGTTTGCAGTGGTGTAAAGGGCAACCGCAAGCAATCAGCGAGAAAACGGGTAAGCCAGACATGCGGGGCGCTTATGGTCTTCATGGCCAAGAAATGATTTCTTGGATTACCCATTTACAGCACACGCGCAATAAACATATGTGGTTTGTCGGAATCTTGGACAAAAAAACCGATGACTATAACCGTCAAGTCTTTAGTCCTCAGATTGACGGATCAAAAACCGGCCTAGAGCTTCCAGGCATCGTTGACCAAGTCATCACCATGGCCGATGTGCCGGATGAACAAGGGAAACAAGTTCGCGTTTTTATTAATCTGACCTTAAACCCGTTCGGGTATCCAGCTAAAGACCGCAGTGGTCGTCTCTCCCTATATGAAGAAGCTCACTTGGGTCGGTTAATGGAAAAAATTCAATCGAAACCCAAGCCGATTGAAAACCGATTGGAGTACACACCGCCGCCAACGGAAGTGGTTGACCCAAACCCTCCTACCAGTGTGACCACAGAAACCGCTTAGCAGTCACATTTCAAATTAATAAACAAAATTATTAGGAAAATATTATGAGCTGGAACGATTTTAATGACGCGGAAGAACAGCGCGAGTTTGATGTAATCCCCAAAGGTACATTGGTAAAAGTGCGAATGACAATAAAGCCAGGAGGCCATGACGATCACTCGCAGGGTTGGTCCGGTGGTTATGCCACATCGAACCCCGATACCGGGTCCGTCTATCTGAGTGGTGAATTTGTTGTATTAGATGGCCAATACGCTAAACGAAAAGTCTGGAGTTTGATTGGCTTACACAGTAAAAAAGGCCCGGACTGGGGAAATCAGGGGCGTGCCTTTATAAAAAGCGCTCTCAATTCTTCGCGGGGCATTTCACCTACAGATAATTCACCACAAGCGCAAAACGCACGTCGTATTCAGGGGTTTGCGGATTTAGACGGTATCGAATTTGTCGTCAAGGTCGGGATTGAAAAGTCCAAAGATCAAGATCCGAAAAATACGATCAGTGTGGTCATTATGCCGGGTCATAAAGATTATCAAACGTTGATGTCGGGTGGTGCTATGCAGCAAGGTCAAGCCGCACCGGTGGCGCATCAGCAGCCTGAAACGCCGCAAAATAATCCGCCAGCGCAGCAGTCGGCTCAGCAAAACAATGTCCCGTCAGGAAAACCGAACTGGGCGTTATAAATAAACAAGGAGGTTAAGCAATGTTGCTTCGACCACGGCAAATAACGTTTGTAGAGCGCAGCCTAGCTGCGCTAAGGGAACACGGCAATACGCTGGCCGTTGCGGCGACAGGCTTTGGAAAAAGCGTGGCGCTATCAGCGGTTGCGGGCGAGTGGTCGAAAGACCGCGATGCCAAAGTGTGTGTGCTTTCCCATAGAGAAGAAATACACCAGCAAAATGCACTCAAATACTTACGCGTTAACCCTGGTGCGAATATCGGACAGTTTGACGCAAACAATAAATCATGGAGCGGGCAAACCACGTTCGCGATGGTGCAAACACTCGGTCGTGAATCCAGTGTTAAAGAAATGCCAGTGTTGGATCTATTGGTGATTGATGAGGCACATCATTGCGCAGCACCGAGTTATCGTCGAATTATTGATGGAGTCAAGGAGAAGAACCCGAACGCTGCCATATACGGTGTTACCGCGACGGCTGTGAGGGGTGATAAAAAAGAATTACGTGATGTGTTTGATAACGTCGCTGATCAGGTGCGTATCGGTGAATTAATCCAGGCGGGTCACCTTGTCCCGCCGGTTACATTTGGCATCGATTTGGGTGTGAACAATGAATTGGACGGTTTAGGCAATCAGGATGATATGGATGCGGTCGCCGCCATTATGGATCACCAAGTCATCAATGCCGCTGTGGTTCAACATTGGAAAGAAAAGGCCGGTGATCGTAAAACTATTGTATTTTGTTCGACGGTGGCTCACGCCCACAATGCCTGCAAATCGTTTTTAGATGCGGAAATTAATGCGGCGGTCATTTCCGGTGATATGTCGGGCGCAGAGAGAAAACGATTACTGCACGAGTTTGACCGTGGTGATTTGCAAGTTCTTTTAAATTGTTTTGTTTTAACCGAAGGATACGATAGTCAGCCGGTGAGTTGTATCGTTCTACTCCGCCCTAGCTCTCAGAAGTCCACTTTTATTCAATGTGTTGGGCGTGGTCTGCGCACGGTAGACCCAGAAGAATATCCGGGTGTGATTAAAAAAGACTGCGTTGTTTTAGATTTTGGTACGAGTGCTCACACGCATGGATCGTTAGAGCAAGACGTTGACCTTGAAGGCCCGGAGATTAAGCCCTCTAAAAGAGAAAATCTATGCCCGAGTTGTTCGGCCAAGCTGCCGTCAGGGATCTCAGAATGTCCATTGTGTGGAGCCTATTTAGATATTTCCGTACCGGGAACGCCAAATGCAGTCGCTAAAGATGAAAAGATACTGACTGATTTTGTGATGTCAGAAATTGATTTGTTGGCAAAATCTTCATTTCAGTGGACAGACCTGCATGGTGATGGAGGTGCTTATCTTGCGACCGGTTTTAATGCGTGGTCTGGCAATTTCTTTCTGGAAGGCAGCTGGTTTGCGGTGGGAGGAAAACAAAAATCCTCAGCCAAGTTGCTCGCAGCGGGGGACCGTAGTGTGTGCTTTGCCGCAGCCGATGATTGGCTAAATCTCTATGAAACGGATGATGGTGCTCGAAAATCCAAGCGATGGCTAAAACAGTCCGCGACGACTGCACAGCTTAAGTATATTCCAGAACAAAAAAACAATTTTGGTTTAACACGATATCACGCCTCTTGTTTGCTGGCGTTTAAGTTCAACAAACATTATATCCAGAAAACGATTTTTAGTTCCTCCCCACAACAACAGGTGGGTGCCTAATATGGATCTACTACCGTCTAAAGTGTCCGTTTCAGTGTGCGGTGTATGTCGTCGACCGGCCGCTGGTTTCGGGTGGCGATTGCCTAGCCGACTGCGTATTAATTTCGAAAATTGCAGCATTACGGATGAAGAACAGATCAACAGCTACCGCCGTTTCTGTTCCAAGCGCTGCCAGGATATTTTCACCACGCAATTTAAAAAAGGAATCCCTATGAATCCAGAACAAAACGCAAAGCTAGCGGAACAGGCCACGTTACCACCACTAGGCGACTACGTCGTTCAGGTCGGTATGG
This sequence comes from Agarilytica sp., assembly GCA_033852175.1. Taxonomy (GTDB): domain Bacteria; phylum Pseudomonadota; class Gammaproteobacteria; order Pseudomonadales; family Cellvibrionaceae; genus Agarilytica. The sequence continues at coordinate 84,405 of JAWSUY010000029.1, read as the reverse complement.
ACAAGGGCTTGGGCAATTACTCCAAAGCTGAAATCGAGGGGTTGGTGAAAACGATACTCGATGCATACCACCAAAAACTTGAAGACATTTACAGAGAAGATATCCCATTTTAAAGGTACGAAAATAATGTTGGATTTTAACAGTAGCAAACTATCAGAGCGGATCACCGGGCTGATTGATCATGCATTACAGCAGCATCAAGCGAAAGAGGCTCCGCGTGATTATCTTGGAGCATCCCGCCTTGCCGTCAACTGCAGTCGCGCGTTGCAATACGAATATTTTCATACCGCTAAAGATCCAGGTCGGGATTTCTCTGGGCGTATTCTTCGAATATTTCAAGCGGGACACGTGTTTGAAGAACTGATGATTCGTTGGTTGCGCGATGCGGGATTTACCTTAACCACTGAAAACCTAAGCGGTGAACAATACGGTTTTTCGGTATTAGATGGAAAGATTCAGGGACACATTGATGGCGTAATTACGGCTGCACCTGAAATGTTAGGGTTTGAGTTTCCCATGTTGTGGGAAGCAAAGAGCATGAAAAACTCTTCATGGAAAGACACAAAGAAAAAAGGACTCACACTTTCTAAGCCAGTTTATGCAGGACAAGTTGCGCTGTATCAGGCATACAAGGAAAAAGAGTTTCCAGGGATATCCAGCCAACCAGCGCTATTTACTGCGATCAACAAAGACACCGCTGAATTGTATTTCGAGCCGGTACCGTTTAATGGCGAGCTTGCCCAGAGGACTTCCGATCGCGGTGTACGAATCATCGATGCATGTGAGGCGAAAGAATTGTTACCGCGCATCTCTCGAGACCCATCACATTTTGAATGCAAGATGTGCGAGTGGCAAGAACGGTGTTGGAAAGAACAAAACTAAAACAATAGAGCTTAGGAATATTTATTGATGAACTTTGGAATATCACCCGTGACCGGGAGAGTTATATGACCACGAATTTCATGGACTTTAATGATGCCGACAATTTGGTTTCTGAAGAACCCGTAAAACTTGATCCTAAAGTCATCAAGTCAGCATTATTAAACGGCCTGCCTCAAGTGCTGGGGTATTTGTTTCCGCAGGGAAAGACTCGCAACAATCAATTTTTTGTCGGGGATCTAGACGGGACGCCTGGTAACAGCCTCGTCGTTGAATTGGCTGGAGACAAGGCTGGTCTATGGCTGGACTTTAGCACTCAGGAACGCGGCGATATTTTCGAGGCGTGGGCGTATCACGAACGTTTGGATTGTAAGAACCAGTTTCCCGAGTTGTTGGAGAAAATAGCAGATTGGCTGGGAAACCGATCTTCTTACACGCAACCAGCACCGGCTAAAAAAGCGTTCCATGAGGATGATCTTGGACCGCGTACGGGGAAGTGGGATTACCATGATATCAACGGGAAGTTGATTGCGGTTGTCTACCGTTATGATCCGCCAGGAGGGAAAGTGTTTCGGCTACTGGATGTTAAGGCCGGAAAATATCGAGCGCTTGATCCCAGACCTCTATACAGCCAACCGCTCATAGCCAAATCACAAAAAATCATTTTAGTCGAAGGTGAGAAGTGTGCAGACGCGTTAATAGAAAAAGGCATTCCGGCCACGACAGCAATGTGTGGTGCAAACGCGCCCATTGATAAAACAGATTGGTCTCCATTAAAAGGCAAGGATGTAACTGTATGGCCGGATCACGACGAGGCCGGTCGTACCTACGCTGAAAAAGCGGCGGAGGCCATTGCCAAGGCTGGGGCTAAATCGGTCGATGTATTGAGGGTTCCGCAGGACAAACCGGACAAGTGGGATGCAGCGGATGCGGTTGATGACGATACGAATATTCAGGATTTTATTGATTCTACGGCGAGTTTTACGCAGCCAGTCGTTCCACCTCTGGAAGCGTTCTCTCTCGGTCACTTACTTGCTGATAAATCACCGATCCCTGACGATTTAATATCACCTCGTGTGTTAACACCGGGCGGCATGATTGTATTGGGTGGAGCAGCTAAGGTCGGTAAGTCCGATTTTGTGTTGTCTTGGTTAACGTACATGGCCGCTGGTGAGCCGTTCTTGGGGATGGAACCCAGCCGTCGTCTACGGGTTTTTTACCTGCAAGCCGAGGTGCAATACCACTATTTGCGAGAGCGTCTACAGAACATGAAGTTACCTGAAATTCTTGCATGGCGTGCTGCCGATAATCTTTTCATTACACCGCAACTAAAGCTCGTGCTGAATGATGAAGGATTGGAGGAGGCCAAAGCCTTACTGCGTAAAGCCTCTGAAAAAGAGCCACTCGATATCATAGTGATTGATCCGCTGCGTAATTTATTCGATGGCGGGGAGGACGGTGCCAGTGAAAACGACAACCAAGCGATGTTGTATTTTCTCAAACAACGAGTTGAAAAGCTGCGTGATTCCGTGAATCCCCAAGCAGGCATCATCCTTGTTCACCACACAAAGAAACTTCAGAAGAAGCAGCTTATAGAAGATCCGTTTTTGTCATTTTCTGGTGCGAGCAGTCTACGTGGCTACTACACAACGGGGATGCTTTTGTATCGACCTGACGAAAATCAATCAGGCCGTGTTGTGACGTATGAGCTAAGAAACGGGCCACCGCTTTATGACAAGTTTGTCGACAAAAAGAATGGCAAGTGGATGGAGATTGACAGGGAGAGTGAACGACTAACGAACCAGGATCACGGTGAAAAACTGGACGCCGAACGGAGAAGAAAGCAGGACACTATTTTGCAATTAATTTTTGATGAGGCTGCGAGAGGTCGTGTGTACACCATTACGCAATTTGCTGAGGCGTTCGAGGGCAGAGCCGGTTTAGGCGCTGAGAGAACGATACGGGATCGTCTAGCTGTCTTGGCAACGAAAGGATACATAAAGTTTTTTTGTGATGGCGAACGTTACGGTTTGGCGAAATTATCACGCTCCAAATTTGGATATATGTGCGTGGAAGAAATGAAATTAGAGACCGATGAGTTGGACTTTGACAACGAGACTGGGGAGGCCAGAAACCGAGTTCTTTCAGTTTTACCTACCACTTATAAAAGCCCGCAAACAGGTGCGTCACTGCCTGTTGAAAACCCACTAGTTTGGATTTACCAAGAAGGAGAGTTGAATGAAACATAATCGTATTGGGCAGATGGCAAGCGTTTCCGCCATCTGCCAACCGTCTGCCATCTGCCGAAAAAGTAATCAAAAACCCCTGTTTTTGATTACCAAATATACTAATAATGTCCTTAATGAGAATGTTTGCTATCTGCCATCTGGAATTTATTCCCGCCATCTGGATTCGATCAAATCGAATAACCCTAATAAAAACAATAGCTTACAGACCAATTCCAGATGGCGGGAAGTTGACTCCGTTGAGGTTCTGCCATCTGGCGCAAAGCCAGTAACCACACGGGCTGCAGCTTTATTTTCAGAATGTTGCGCACCCCCCATATACCTTCGGTATATATGTAAAACCCAACGTTTGCACTTGGGTTTTACATTTACCGATATTCGGTATGTTTCTGGCGGTCGAGGATGTGACCGATGAAGGCAAGAGAATTCAAAGTAACACCGATGCGAGGGAGGGTGATTACTCGCGATCGGCAAAAGTATCGACTCGAGGGATCGGAATATAAATCACGACGATCGGACGGTGAGGAATACGTGTTGTTAACGTGGTCAAGTCACTGCACTGAGTGTGATGAGATTTTCGAAACGAATTCAACGTTGACGGTGAAGTATCTGAACCGGCGATGTAAAAAACATCGTAAGCCTGGAAGACCCGTTAAATCAAAATCAAAGAAATCTAAAACAACCAAAGGGAAAAAATAACGTGGATAAACTCAACACACTTTGTCTCGATCTTGGCACAACCACAGGATGGGCCACTCGGTCTTACGAAAAACTTATCACAAGCGGAACGATTAGTTTTAAAAATTCCCGTTTCGAGGGAGGCGGGATGCGGTATTTAAAATTCACACGATTTCTTGAGGAGATCCATTCGCTGGAAAAAATATCACAAGTGTATTTCGAGGAGGTTCGTCGTCACCTTGGTGTCGATGCCGCGCATGCCTACGGTGGTTTCTTAGCGCACCTCACTGCGTGGTGTGAGAAAAACGAAATTGCTTACGAGGGGGTTCCGGTGCAAACCATAAAAATACATGCAACCGGAAAAGGGAATGCGTCAAAAGCAACAGTGATCGAATCGGTTAAACGACGCGGGCATGAGCCAGCCGATGATAACGAGTCAGACGCGATAGCGTTGCTGTACTGGGCGATCGGACACCGAGGAGGATAACGTAATGGGCGAACAAAAAACGCAACAGTGGACTGCAGATCACGTCGCTAACCGTTTTGAGGAGTGCGTGAGTGTGATATCGAAACTACCCGGTGGATTGTCGATGGGATGTAAATCGTTCTGGCCGGAAATACAATACACGCCGAAGGAAATTGCGAAGCAGGAAAAGAAAACTGTCACGCGATTAGCACCATCGCCTGGAGCGATTGATCGGGCCGAGGAATGCTTAACGTGGATTACTTGGGCAAACCATGGCGAGCGGAATTTGATTTGGCTACGGGCGGATGGAGTTACCTGGCGTGGAGTTTCTCGCGAGACAGGGTATCCAGTGATGTCAGCAAGACGTTATTGGCAGAAAGCGACGAAGAAAATCGCAGAGAAGCTAAATTCTGGCGTAGGGTAAAGTAGGTTGTAGCGTGCTGGCGTATGCCAGCGTGTGTCCCTGCATGCTGGTGAGGGTTTTGCCAAAAAATAGGGTGGTACAAAACTCCCGTTTTTGTGTATTATTTCGTTCATGCTAGGGAAACGTTGTCAGAACTGACCACGATATCTCCGGTGAAAAAAATAACCTAAAAAAGGTTTGGCCGCAGTAACGTTTTGTTGCTGTGGTTTTTTGTTCAGCGCAACGAATATAATAAACATGTTAAATGAGTTAAAAAATCGCTTGCTATTGAAAAACAAATCGAGAATAAAAAAATGGGTCCTCCGGCAAGAATCGTGCCAAGCGGGGAGCAAGCGCGCGGCGCTCAGCTAGTGACAGTCAAGGGTTTTGGGTTCGCATTGAGGATTTTTTAAAAGAAGGTCTACGTGGTGATATTTACCATTTAGCCCTAGAAAAACCTTACTATCAAGTAAATTCCTGAAACAAAAAATATATGAAAATAATTTTCGGGTTCGCAGTTTTTTAATTTTAGTGTTTTTCAGAAAGAAAAATATTCGTCAAGTTCTAATCACAATAAATCACCAAATAATTATCAGACAAATCTAAATGAGTTTAAGCAATCGCCAATATGCGGCGCACCGTGGCGTGTCTGAAACAGCGGTACGCAAGGCACTTAAATCGGGGCGGATAACACTAAATTCCTTTGGGAAAATTGATCCTGAAAAAGCGGATGCCCAGTGGGATGCGAATACTGACCCCTCTAAGGTCCGGGGACAACAGGCGAAAAAGAAAAAGGTATCTCGTGCGGCGATCAATGCCGTGGAAGAAACGTTAAACGAACCGTCGTTTACTGCAAAGGCATCACCTGAAGATGCATATCAGCGAGCCAAAACGGCACTAGAAGTGATCAAAGTGAAAATTGGTCAGATTGAACTTCGTGTGATGAAGGGCGAATTGGTCGAGGCGAAATACGCGGAAGATGAGGTTTTCCAGGCCTCACGTACTGAGCGTGATGCGTGGCTGAACTGGCCTGCGCGAGTGTCAGCAGAATGGTCAGCGGAACTCGGTATTGAAGAGACAGCGTTTTACCATGCTTTTTATGAAGCAATAAGAAACCATTTGTTTGAACTGGCGGGAACCGATCCACAATGACTACGGAAAACAATAACGGTCATACCTACGTTCAAGCCAAAGCGGCGAACGAATCGATCAAAGCGCAAAAGGCGAGACGACAACTCAAAGCTCTTGACGGGCAATATATCGAGCGAGAAAAGGTCATTCGTTTGGTGCATCAACTCGCAAGCGATAGTCGGCGTCAATGGCTGTCGTGGGCCGAGCGTGTGAGTCCTGAGTTGTCCAAAAAACTGGGTGTTGACGCGTTGTTGTTACAACGATTGATCCAGAATGGTGTTGAGCAACAACTGGACGAGTTTGGTGATTTTGAATTTACATTAAGACAAGATTCAATGATCGACTGAAATCAATAGCAACGAATAAACACTTTTACCAATATTCCCTAAAATTAACCCTCACTGAAAAAACATTATGCAACCGATCTCTGTAGACGCGGTAGAGCTGTGGGCGCTCGATCGTTTGATTCCCTATGCCCGGAACGCACGTACTCATAGCGACGAACAAATATCAAAACTGATGGGGTCCATCAAAGAATTTGGCTTTGTGAATCCAATCTTAGTCGGCGATGATAATGTCATCATCGCAGGGCATGGCCGTCTAATCGCGGCACAAAAACTCGGAATGGATAAGGCCCCTGTCATCGTTGCCAAACACCTATCCGATATTCAAAAACGCGCATTAACTTTGGCCGATAATAGAATTGCTGAAGATTCGGGATGGAGTGAAGATCTCCTTCAACTCGAAATTGCCGAGCTGGAAAATCTTGATTTCGACCTGGACCTTCTGGGGTTCTCCGATGACGAGATGGAAAATCTTTTAGATTTCGATGGCGATGACAATGGGAAGGATGCTGACGATAACATTCCAGAGCCAGAAGAAAATCCTGTTAGTCAGCTCGGTGATGTTTGGGTGTTGGGAAACCATCGAGTGATGTGTGGTGATTCGACAAAGCAGCAGGATGTTGAAACATTGATGGCGGGGGAGCTGGCCGATATGTGCTGGACTGACCCACCGTATAATGTGGATTATGGCAACAGCGCCAAGGACAAAATGCGCAAAAAAGATCGTCGCATTATGAACGATAATTTGGGCGACGGTTTTTATGATTTTTTGTTAGCCGCATGTGAAAATCTTCTCGCAGTAACCAAAGGCTCGGTGTATGTGTGTATGTCGTCAAGCGAATTGGATCGGTTGCAGAAGGCCTTCCGTGACGCTGGGGGAAAATGGTCGACATTTATTATCTGGGCCAAGAATCACTTCACAATGGGTCGCTCGGACTATCAGCGAAAATACGAAACCATCTTGTACGGATGGAAAGAAGGCAACGACCATTTTTGGTGTGGTGACCGTAATCAAAGCGATGTGTGGTTTTTTGATAAGCCCGTAAAGAATGACTTGCATCCCACGATGAAACCCGTGGCTTTGGTGGAGCAAGCCATCAAAAATTCGAGTAAAACCCATGATATTGTGTTGGATTTATTTGGTGGAGCAGGCAGTACACTGATAGCGTGTGAAAATAATAGGCGTCAAGCGCGCTTAATGGAGATGGACCCAAAATATGTGGATGTGATCGTCAAACGCTGGCAAAAATTTAGTGGCGGTGAAGCACGACGTTTGTCGGACGATCGTGCTTTTAATGATGCGTTGTCTCAGGCTGAAATAACGACATCCTGATCAAGCACCGATTTTACGCTCTGGTGTAAATTAATATCGCCATTGGCAAGTGCGATCAGCGTGTCGTCATCGATGTTTTCGAAAAAACGCCGTTGTCGTCGTTCACGCTCTAGTTTTGCGAAGTGTTTCCAGTTATCGAATTTAAGAATTTCTTGTAGCGGTTCGGGTCCATGTCGGCCCAAGCCTACTAAATAATTCTCAAAATTATTCTTCAAGTGTTCAAGTTCGGTGTTTTCTTGGGGAGGTGTTGAGGTGGTCATGGTGGTTATCCTTAGTTGTGTTTTGTTGAGACCATTAGCGCTTCATTTAGGTGGTATAGCAACTTAAGTGAAGCGTTTAATTTTAGACGGGTGATTCTTCTGTTTTCTCTTCAGGGGATTCATTGGTGCCGATAAAATAGCGTCGCTCGCTGTCGACCTTTTTGGAAATAATTTTATTTCCTTGGCTTTTTAGTTGGCTGATGGAGCCGCGAACGCTGTGTTTTTGCCAGACTGTGGCCGTACACAGATCGTCAAGGCTTGCGCCGTTGGGCATTTCAACCATGGCGAGAATGATAGACTTTTTAGATGGGTGTTTTTGAGATCGTTGTGGATTGTCGGGTTGGCTGGGTTCTGTTTTGGGCGCTTTGTCGGTGATCGATGCAGTCTGTTCTTCCTCTTTGGGTTGATGAAAAAGAGAAGCATCGGTTTCAGGTGTGCCGTTGATTGCGTTTCGCCCTCGGTCGGTAATCACCCAATCATCCTCGACGAGTTTTGCAACGCCCTTATTTTCCAACGATTTTAGAGTTGCGGTTTTAGCGCCACCCATAATGTTGGAAGGCAGCGGTTCCAATTTTCCGTCAGGACGGGAAGCTGCGATGGTCAAAATATTTTTTTGGTTATCAGTGAGTTGTGACATTGGATTTTCCTCTAAGGGTTAGTGGTTTTTTCCCGTTCGCGTGCAATGTGATTTCTAGCAGGCGTTCTTCGTAAATAGCGAGATATTTTGCGTTTTCAGCATCGACGTCTTCCGGTCGTATATGAAAATTATTTTCACACAAATGAAAAACTTCGGTGATTAATTCTTCGATTGCCTTCTTGGTATTATTAAATTTTGCAAGTGGCGAATTTCTATCTACTTTCTTGGGCATCGCTTATTTCCATCCTCGTTAGAAAATTGATTGTCAAAATATAAATACTATGATTTCGTTCCGTGGACACAGTAACGCTTCGAATGCAGAACAGATCCAGTCATTTGTTCAGAAATAGTGATTAAAAATAGTGGGCGGTTGCCTTGACTTGAGGCTGTATTGATGGACCAGCGAGGAATCCCCGGTAATAAAGAATTTTCCGGGGTGATGTCTCGTTGGAATATCGGCATGACGCCCGATCCGGCGTACTCTGTTTCCGAATGGGCGGACACTTATCGCATGCTTTCGTCGAAAGCAGCGGCAGAGCCGGGGAAATGGCGAACAGCACGAACACCGTATTTGCGCGAAATCATGGATTGTTTATCGGCATCGTCGACAGTGCAGCGCGTAGCCTTTATGAAAGGCTCACAGGTGGGAGGAACAGAAGCGTTAAATAATGCAATTGGGTACGTCATTCACATGACGCCAGGACCGATCTTGGCGGTATCGCCCACCGAATCGTTGGCAAAACGGAATTCTCGTCAACGAATAGAACCATTGATTGCCGATGTTCCTGCACTGCGTGAACGAATAGCGCCTGCACGTAGCCGGGATTCTGGTAATACGGTGTTGTCGAAAGATTTTCCCGGTGGCGTGTTGGTAATGACCGGCGCAAACAGTGCTGTTGGCCTACGGTCCATGCCTGCGCGATTTTTATTTTTGGATGAGGTGGATGGTTATCCTGGTGATGTAGACGATGAAGGCGATCCGATTTTATTGGCCGAGCGCCGAAGCGCAACGTTTGCTAAGCGACGAAAAATATTCTTAGTCAGTACACCAACTGTCAAAGGAACGTCTCGAATTCTTCGTGAATTTGAAGCATCTGATAAACGTTACTATTTTGTGCCTTGTCCTCATTGCAATCACATACAGCCCATTAAATTTGAAAACTTGACGTGGCCTGAAGGTGAGCCTCACAAGGTCGGTCTTCAATGTGAGAAGTGCGAAAAATTAATACACGAACACCATAAAACGACGATGCTTCGAGACGGCAAGTGGATACCGACCGCGAAAGGTGACGGCCTAACACGCGGTTACCATTTGTCTTCACTCTACTCGCCGATTGGATGGTTTTCGTGGGAGGAGGCCGCACGTATGTTTGAACAGGCGCAAGAGCATCCAGAGTTAATGAAGGGCGTTGTGAATACGGTTTTAGGCGAGGCGTATGAAGACGAATACGATGCACCCGAATGGGAACGTTTGTATGAACGCCGTGAAAAATATCCAATAGGTGTTGTTCCTGAAGGCGGATTATTTTTAACTGCAGGCGTGGATATCCAGCGCGACAGGATTGAATGCGAGGTGGTCTCATGGCAGCGGGATAAGGTCAGCCACTCCGTCGATTTTCTTGTCCTTGATGGGAACACTGCGGAAAAAGCCGTTTGGAACAAACTTAAAAAAGTTCTGGAAAAAGATTGGCCGCATGCTTGCGGTGCGACATTACCTATTCGCGTGATGTGTGTGGACTCAGGCTATGCAACCCAAGATGTCTACTCATGGGTGAAAAACTTCCCGCAAGCTGTTTGGGGGGGAGCAGGAGCGAGAGCCTCTCAGCCTCGTACAGTGGTCGCGATTAAAGGACGTGATATCGAAACAGCGCTCGTTTCCAGCGTGAGTAAAGCGGACTTAGGTGGAAAACGTCAAGGTCTGCGTGTGTGGAACCTGGGTGTTTCGCTCATCAAAGGCGAGCTTTATCGCTGGCTTAAATTACCGATACCCACGGATGAAGAGTTGGCAAAGGGAGAAACCTATCCGATGGGTAGCTGCCACTTTCCAGAGTATGGCGAGGAATACTTTAAACAAATCACTGCTGAAAAGCGTGTGATCCGTTTGCACAAAGGATTTCCAAAAGCGACCTGGGAAAAAGATCCTACTCGAAATAACGAAGCATTGGACTGTCGTGGTTATGCGCGAGCAGCGGCCAGTATTTATGGTTTGGATCGATTTAAAGAAGTGCAGTGGCGGCGTATGGAAAGGTCGTTAGGCGATGCAACATCTAATCGGTCAGCTCAGAGTGAGCCCGTTAAAAAACTCCAAGTGCAGAGAAAGTCGGTCATGGGGGCTTTTAGTTCACCGCAAACTATAGGCTCAAGCGACCCTTATTTATAACGTGATAAAGATATAAGAAGATGCCTGATTTAACAACACTACGTCAACGCTTAACCGGGGCAGAGGATGCCCTACATAATTTAATGATTGGCGAACGTGAGGTGTCGGTGACGGTCAGTGATTATGGGGCAACGACATTCTCGCAGGTCAATCGAAAAGATTTGGAGCGTTACATTGCCGATCTCAAAAACCAAATCGCGGTGATAACGGGGCGGTCGGCACGACGCCCCATTTATGTACGGTTTTAACCGAAAACATTTTTTCTAAATAATAAAAACATTTTCGTCGAGTCGATATCGAGGGGGTAACCGTGAAGTGTAATCGAGAATATATGAATCGATTGGGTTGTGTCGTGGGCTTCAATGTGATCTCGATGTTTTCAATTTTTATTGTGGTTGGGTGGCTAACCGATTGTCAGTGAGTAGCGTGAATCAGTATTCGTGAATAAAAACGTAATTATCATCCTTATTAAATAATAACCAATGGAAAATGTATGGGCGTTCAAATTTTAGGTGCTGACGGACGCCCGATGGCGATGGATAGCCCACATAGAGGTGCATCCCACACCGCCCGAGAGTTATCGAGCTGGCAACCCACGCAGGGTTCCGCTGATGCTGACTTATTGGGCGACTTGCCGACACTGGTGTCACGCTCACGTGATCTAATTCGTAATCACGGCGTGGCATCAGGTGGGATTCAAACATTAATTGATAATGTCGTGGGCACCGGATTAAGACTGTCAGCCAAGCCGGATTATGTCGCGCTGGGAAAAACCAAAGAATGGGCCGATGAGTGGTCAAAAAAGACCGAGGCATTGTGGCGAGGGTTTGCCGAGTCCACAGAATGTGATGCCCATCGTTCGTTAAATTTTGCAGGGCTTACGGCCTTAGTGTTTCGATCTACATTGGAAAACGGAGAAGCATTGGCGCTGCCTTTGTGGTTGCCCAATGCCGGTGATGCGTATGCGACCAAAATTCAAATGGTTGAGCCGGATCGATTAAGTACCCCCATCAATAAACACACCGATAAAAATTTACGTGGCGGCATTGAGCTGGATCGTTACAGCGCGCCGAAAGCGTATTGGGTAGCGAAACATCATCCAGGCGATGGGTTCTTTAATTCACCGGCCAATGAATGGCAACGTATTCCGGCGCGCAGTGCATTTGGTCGTGAACGTGTTTTGCATATCTTTAACAAAGAACGCGTGGGGCAACACCGTGGTAAACCGATTCTTAGCAGCGTATTGCCGATGTTTAAAATGCTCGATCATTACGAGCGTTCCGAAATGCAGGCGGCGGTGGTAAACGCCATGATCGCCGCATTCGTCGAATCGCCGATGGACATGGAATCCATTAATGAATTATTTGGTGGTTCTTCGGAGGAATATCTCAATGCGCGTAAAGACTGGTCGGTGCAATTAAAAGGCGGATCGATAATCCCAGTATTTCCCGGCGATAAAGTCACGCCATTTACACCGAGTCGACCGAATACCGGTTATGCAGATTTTGTGGAAAACATCCTGCGGCATATCGGCAACGGTTTGAATATGCCGTATGAACTGTTAATGAAGGATTTTTCAAAAACCAATTATGCCTCGGCACGTGCGTCGTTAATGGAGGCATGGCGTCACTTTATGACGCGACGACAATGGTTGGGAAATTCATGGGCACGTCGTGTGTATGTGTTGTGGCTGGAAGAGGCGGTTAACAAAGGTCTCATTGAAGCTAAAGATTTTTACGCGAATAAAACCGCGTGGACACGTTGCAAATGGATAGGGCCGGGACGGGGTTGGATTGATCCGGTGAAAGAAGCAAAGGCCTCAATACTGCGTATGGACAATAACATTTCTACGCTCGAAGACGAGTGCGCCATTCAGGGGCTAGATTGGGAAGATGTTCTTGAGCAGCGAGCGCGAGAACGCGCTAAAGCTCTAGAGCTGAATACCCCGTCCACACCTGTTTCCGAACAAGTCAATAAAAAAGCCCCTGCCGCCGCTTAACCGTGGCCGCTATTTATCCATTTTAAAACTCACAAGAGAGATCTACACCATGCGATTTTGGCAAAAGGCGACGCAACAGCCGTGGGCGATCACGCAGCCTGCGTTAACCACTATTTTAGAGATTGCTGCTCGGAACAATGAACACCCGGAAACGGTGGCGGCGAAACTGGGACGAGACCTCAATAACAGTTATGCGATAAAGCCGCATGAAGGGGTGATGGAAATTCCTATCACCGGCCCGCTATTTCGGTACGCGAACTTATTTACTTTGATCTCAGGTGCCACCAGTTACGAGCGCATTACCAACGATATTCAATCCGCATTGGAGAGCGAGGATATCGGCGCGATTATTTTAAACATTGATTCGCCCGGTGGTGAAGTCAATGGATGTTCAGAGCTGGCGCAACTGATTTTTAGTGCTCGAGGTACGAAACCCATTATTGCATACGCGTCCGGCGATTGTGCCTCGGGCGCATATTGGATTGCTTCGGCCTGTGATCGTATCGTGGCCGCAGACACGGCGTCATTGGGGTCCATTGGCGTTGTTGCTATGGTGGATGCTAAAGACAAAGACGATAAAATACTGGAATTTGTTTCGTCGCAATCGCCGCATAAACGATTGGATTTTGACGTGGATGCGGATCAGAAACGGTTGCAGCAACGCGTCGACGATCTGGCGCAAATATTTATTGATAACGTTGCGCAGCATCGAGGCGTGAGTGCAGGAACGGTGCAATCCGATTTTGGTCAGGGCGCGGTTCTGATTGGAAAAAAAGCGGTTCAGGTGGGCTTGGCTGATGAGCTGGGAACATTTGAGACCGTGCTATCTGCGTTAGTGGTAAACGATTCGTCACCGGAACATTCTGATGACCTCTCGCCGAAACCTCTATCGAAAAATGAACTTATTCAACACGACTCTCAGGAAACCATTATGGATCTCGAAAAACTTTTAGCTGCTCACCCATCACTGTGTCAACAACTGATCGATCAAGGCGAAACAAAAGCCACTAAGCGGATCGGAGAGATCCTGAGTTGCGATGCGGCGGTGAATCGATTTCCCCTCGCTCAGCATTTAGCGCTCAACACAACGCTGGCCGTGGATATTGTCAAAACCGCATTGGGCGTTATGCCCGAACAAAAGACGCCCGCAGCCTTGTCCCCCGAGGCGCATAAAAAAACGGGCGCGCAAGGGTCTGAAAATACCCCCGGACATACGGATTTTTTACAGGTAATGGGATCGTTGCCAAACCCCAAAATAGTCCCGATGGGCGACGGTGATGAAGAGGGGGAAACAGAAGAAGCGGTCGCAAAACGTGTTGCTGAATGTTTTACGTAGTTTCTATAAATAGTTGTTTACCCAATTAATTTAACTGTATTTAAATCATGTAAAAAGGCGTAAAAAATGGGACCAGGAATAGCAGATGGTTTTAACGAGGTCGGGCGGCTAGAGCCTGAAAATCTAATCGCGGGTGAATTTCCCCGTGTGAGTAAATTTGTGACGATCACCGGCACGGGGACGTTACCGGAAGGCGCTGTGCTGGGAGAGATCACAGCAGCCGATGACCTCTATCAATTGAGCGTTCTGACGGCGACGGATGGCTCACAGACGCCCAACGCTATTTTAGCTGAGCCGGTGGATTTTACGCTGGGGGATGTGGTTGCTCGTGTGTACCTGACGGGCGAGTTTAATCAAGAGATTATGATACTGGGTGGGGGGCACACCGTAGCATCGGTTAGACGTATGTTACGCCAGCGGTCAATTTTTCTGAAAGGTAATCAAGCCGCTTAAACCATTTTAGGGTCTGTTTGGCCCATTTACATTTCGTCATAAAAACCACGTCGACACGCGTTGATGTGGTTTTTTTATGCCCGTTATTTTTTGTTTCTATTTTTAAAAAGGTTTCCGTATGGATATTTTTACCACCACGGTGCTCAATCGCGTCGTGTCACATTTACCGCAACCGTCGTCGTTTTTATTGGATTTCTTTTTTCCCGACATCCAGACCGAAGACAACGCAGAAATTCATTTTGATATTGATAAAAGTAAGCCCCGTCTTGCCCCGTTTGTTTCGCCGCTAGTGAGCGGGAAAGTGGTGGCCGATGATGGTTTTGAAACCAAAAGTTTTCGTCCTGCTTATGTTAAAGACAAGCGCCGGTTTAATCCCGACCAGCCCCTAAAACGCCGTATTGGTGAAACTATTGGTGGCAGTTTAACCCCAACTAATCGACGTGAGGCGGCACTGAACCGTTCTCTCAATAACCAGTTACAAAACCTAACACGTACCGAAGAAGTCATGGCGGCGCAAGCGTTGACAACTGGTCGGATCGTCGTTCAAGGCGAAAACTATCCCACCACCATCGTCAACTTTCAGCGGGAAGCGGAATTAACTCAAGTGTTAACGGGGGCCACGCGTTGGGGGGAAACCGGTGTAGATGTCCTAAACGATGTCGAAGATTGGGCCGACCTTGTGCAAGGCCACTCGGGAGCCGCTGGTAATAAAGTGGTGATGGACCCGATGGCGTGGCGAATTTTTCGGACAAACCCTCGTGTTGAAAAGCTATTGGATGTACGTCGTGGAACCAACATGAATATTACTGTTGATCCAATGGTACGTGGGCAAGGCAATGATCGTGCACGTTTTGTTGGCACCATCGGTGATTTTGATTTTTGGGTATACAACGATGTGTATGTCGATCCGATTACTGGGCTGTCTCGAAAACTGCTGCCGGATTACACCGTCATCATGGGAAGCCAAAACTTGTTAGAAGGCACGCGTTGTTACGGTGTGATCCAAGACGAAAAAGCCAACTACCGGGCTTCACGTTTCTTTACCAAATCCTGGTTAGAAGAAGATCCAGCGGTGCGGTGGTTGTTGATGCAGTCCGCCCCGTTGGTGGTGCCGTATCGTCCTAATGCTTCATTCTGCGCAACGGTTCGATAAGGAGAGTCAAATGAATCAATCCCAAAAATCAGACAATCATAAAAAAGAAAGGGTTGTTGCCAAGGTCACGCTGCGTGTTGGCCAGCCGCCTGACACGGAATTAATTCCTCCGGGGGCTTCGTGCGAAGTTTCCGTGGAGGAGGCGGTGGATTTACGAACGCGTGGTTTTATCCATGGTGGTGAGGCCGTGCCGAAGGATGGGGGAATTAAGGGGGGCAATGACAACCCTTTCCCCCAGGTTTCGCAAACCCAATCGTTTGAACGGATCGACGCCATCATTGATGCCATTGGTGATTTGCCCACAGAAGATTTTGGCAAAGACAAAAAGCCGAATGTGCGAGCGATTGAAAAATTACTCGGTGAAGACATTACCGCCGGTGAGCGTGATCAGGCATGGGAAAAATACCAATCGTTATTAGATGGAGATTAACACATGGAAGTGGGAGAGCGTTTTAGGCGCACTGTGAAAAGCGTGTATCGACGCTTAGGGTTGGAAGCCGAATACTGGCCAGCGGATGGCTCACACCCCGTAGGAATTCGTGTGATCGCACGTCGACCAGAGGGCTTATTTCAACTCGGAGAAGCGCAGATACACAGTGAAAATCCGCAGCTGGAGTTTCAGGTCGAGGAAATAGCGGCTCCCCAAAACGGTGACGATATTCATATAGGCGATAGAATTTATCGCCTTGAATCTGAGCCGCGCTTGGAACAACACCAGTTGATCTGGGTGGCGGAGGTTGCGTTACTTTAATTTATAAAATGGCCGCATATGTTTGAAATTACCTTAGATTTATCGGATACGGAGATCGCCGCCCTTAATCTTCTTAATGCTCAGGAAGGCTTATTTAAAAAAGCCGCTTCCCGCGCGTTGACTCAAACCGCACGCTGGTTGCGGACATTATTAACGCAGGAAGTGGCTAACGAACTCAATCTCAACGTGAGATTGGTACGTCCTGGTGTTGTGGTGATAGGCGCTAGGCAAAGTTCCTTACGAAGTCAGATTGGGTTAAGTGCTAAGTCTGGCGTAATAAAAGCCAGGGATTTAGGCAAAGCACAACAAAACTCAACCGGGGTTAAAGCAGGAAAGCGGCAGTATGACCATGCCTTCAAAGCGACGATGCCGAACGGCCATAAGGGTGTATTTCAGCGCACCGGAAAATCTAGCCTAACCATCCGTGAGCAAACCATTGTTTTTACCGGTCGGTTAGCGGAGCAGCTAGAAATAGCCAACGATGGGTTGGCTCGCCAACAACTCAAAAAAATATTTGAACGCGAATACCGGCATCTTGCGAGGCAGAATTAAACAATGAGCATTGAGCGTGTCATCACCATACTAGAAACAGAGCTGTCTGCGCTGTCTGAAATCCAGTCGCTGAGTGTTCACCCGAAACGCAAAGACAGGATAACGCTTCCCGCGATCCTGATTGATCTTGCGGAAATTGAACCGGGTAGTGATAGGGGCACAGATCAAACGCCGTTATTGCTGCATTGGGAGGCGCGTGTGGTGACCTCGGATCGTGACCCACCCACAGTCACGTGGATGTTGGTGCAGCGGGTGCTACGTTGGTTGCACGAGTATGAGTGGCGTGAGTTGGACATCGGCAAAGCAAAACTAAAAAGCGCGAGTCCCGATCACTTTTCACCAGAACTTCAAGGGCACCGGGTATGGCTGGTCGAGTTTATTCAGGAAATACGGGTAGCTGAAAATATCTGGGACGGTGAGCCGCCCAATATAGAACAGATTATTCTTTATTTTCCAAACTGTGAACCAGAGCCGGACCCCATTATTCTTGAGGTTGGGTCATCCTCTTAAAAAGACCCGAGAGAAAAAATGAATATTGAATTTTCATTAACGGAACTGGATCGTCGATTGGCGAACATCATTAAAATTGGGCGCGTGCAGTCGGTGGATCTGACTCAGACGTTGCCGAAGGTGCGTGTGCGAATAAGTGAGTTGGTGACGGCGTGGCTACCGTTTTTAACGCTACGCGCGGGGAACGATACGCATTGGTGGCCGATTCAATTGGAGGAGCAAGTACTTGTTGTTTCGCCTAGCGGTGATCTGTCGCAAGGCATCGTGATCGGATCAGTTTTTCAAAATCAGTTTCCGCCAGGGTCTATGTCCGAACATATGATTCGCACAGATTATTCCGATGGCGCGATAGTTGAGTACGACAAAGAAAATCATCATCTTCGAGCCGAGTTGCCGAGTGGAGGAACAGTCGAACTAGTCGCAGATGGCGGTGTGACGATTGTGGGTGATGTTACGGTCGCGGGAAATATTACCGCGACTGGAGATGTGACGGACGCTACGCGAAGCATGGCCCAAGATCGGGTCAAATATAATACTCATAAACATCCCGGCGTGAAAACGGGCACGGGATCTACGGCTGTTACCACAGAAACGCAATAACCTAAAAAAATAGTTTTATGAAATAAAAAATATGACCGGACTCAATCGAATCTCAGGAACGCCGCTTTCTGGCGTCGATCATTTACGTCAATCGATTATCGATATTTTAACAACCCCCATAGGTAGCCGCGTTATGCGTCGAGATTATGGGTCGCGTCTATATGATCTTGTCGACGCTCCGTTAAATAGACAAACGATAGTCGACATCTATGCCGCGACAGGCGAAGCACTTTTGAAGTGGGAACCCAGAATACGTTTGACAAGAGTACAAGTTGAGAACCTTTCGTCGGGAAAAATAAGACTTTCTGTTGAGGGTAAGTACTTGCCAAACAACACCTTTATACGACTGGATGATATACCGCTATGAGTGCATTTTCGGCCATTGACCTGGAGAAACTACCGTCACCAGAAGTTATCGAGTCGCTAGACTATGAAAATATTTATGCAGAAATGTTGGCGGAGCTAAGAATCCGATGGCCCGACTTTACCGCTGAAATGGAAAGTGATCCCGTGGTTAAAGTACTGGAAGTGGCGGCGTATCGAGAATTACTTCTAAGAGCACGGATAAATGATGTCAGCCGATCCGTGATGCTTGCCTTTTCCAAAAAAAATGACCTCGAACACTTGGCTGCATTCTTTGGTGTCGGTCGGCAAGAAGTGAGTGCCGGTAATCCAGATGTAATACCGCCTATACCGCCAATATATGAAAGTGATGACCGATTGCGTCAGCGCACGCAACTCAGCCTGGAAGGGCATAGTACAGCGGGGCCAGAGGGCAGCTATATTTTTCACGCGCTGGCAGCCGATGTTCGCGTTAAAGATGTGGATGTGAAAAGTCCCGTTCCGGGGGATGTCGTTGTCACTATCTTGTCTACGGAAAACATAGGAATACCCAGTGAAGACGTATTAAGGTCTGTTCGCAATCGCTTAAACCATGACGATGTTCGACCGTTAACAGATCGCGTTACCGTGAATGCGGGTGAAGTGATTACTTACTTCATTGAGGCGGAACTCTTTTTATTCGATGGCCCTGATGCCGAGGTGGTTAGGCAAAGTGCAGTGGATGCGATGCAAACGTATGTCGATAGCCGCCATCGTCTTGGCCACGATATTGTATTGTCCGGTATTTACGCCGCTCTCCACCAACCCGGCGTGCAGAGAGTGGAACTGTCATTACCGTTACAAAATATAGCGGTGAGCCCCAATAGAGCCGCGTGGAATACTAACGTAGACATTAGTATAGGTGGTCGGGGTGAGTAGTTCGTTATTACCCTTTAACGCGTCTGACCTTGAAAAGAGTTTAGAAGGCACGATGTGTCGGGCGACTGATTTGCCGGTTTTCATCGACACGTTGTGGAACCCAGAGACGTGCCCAGTAAATTTATTACCCTGGTTAGCGTGGGCACTGTCCGTCGATACGTGGGACAGCGCCTGGACGGAAACAGTTAAGCGAAGAGTTGTTGCTGAGAGTGTTCACGTCCATCGCAGAAAAGGCACGTTATCTTCGATTCATCGTGTACTAAATGGATTCAATATTCATGCGGAAATAAGCGAGTGGTTTCAGCACGGAGGTGAACCGTATACGTTTCGCCTAACCGCATGGGCAGACGAGCAGCCCGATGGAGACGGCGCTCCAATTTTGGACGCGTCGTTATACAGAAATCTGGTGAGGGCGGTGAACAGTGTTAAGCCGGTACGTGCACACTACGATTTTAATGTCGGAGCGAGATTTAGTTCCGAGATTCGCTTTGGATCAAATGCACTTTCGGTCACGCATACGCGTGTCGATGCTGTTCCCCTAGTGCAAACAAATGTGGTGTCGACAATGGGAATGCCGTCAATGATTAATGTTGTCCCGTACGTCAGAATAATCGCAAATACGGTTTGAACTCACTTTATTTCCATATCTACAAAATTTGTCTGCAATTTCTGATTTAACTTTTTTGAGAAATTAAACATGCCTATTTCACCGATTATTACTAATGCGGGGCTTGCCGCTGTGCTTAACGCAACGGACGACGGCCTAAGTGCGCGCATAACCCACGTTGCGCTGGGAGACAACGCGTGGACGCCTGACAATACCGCCGTTGCACTGCAAAGTGAGCGTCAGCGCGTAGCCGTCAGTAATGGCTCACGTATTCAACCCAATCAGATTCATATCACTGCCGTGGAAAATGGGTCGACCAATTATTGGATTCGTGAGCTGGGATTTATTTTGGATGACGGTACGTTGCTTGCAGTTTGGAGTGATCCCTCTCAGCCACTTGCGTATAAAGCCGCAGGTGTCGACGTACTTTTAGCGTTCGATTTAGTTTTGTCGGCGTTGCCCGATGACAGTGTGACAGTCGTGGGTACGGGCGGTGTTAATCTACCACCTGCAACGGAGTCTATAGTGGGCGTATTGCGTTTTTCCACGAGAAATGAAGCGCGAACGGCTTCTCGCAATGATGTCGCCGTCTCCCCTGAGAATATGCGTTTTCACAGTGATAGTCGTTATGCTCGGACAGTGCATCGGCATATGTGGGAAAATATTCTGGCAAAGCCATCTCGGTTTCCGCCAGCCGGACATGAACACCCGTGGACGGAAATAAATGAAAAACCTGCGACGTATCCACCCAGTACTCATTCTCATTCATGGGCGCAAACGACTGGAAAACCAACGACGTTTCCACCTAGTTCTCATTCGCACTCATGGAGGCAAACGACGGGGAAACCGACAACTTTTCCACCAAGCGATCATTCGCACTCATGGAATCAAACGACGGGGAAGCCAAGAACTTTTCCGCCGAGTTCACATTCACATTCGTGGACCGACACTTCTGGAAAACCAACAACATTTCCGCCAAGTTCACATTCACATTCGTGGACCGACACTACTGGAAAACCCAGGAGCTTTAATCCAAGTTTGCATTCGCACCCGTGGGGTGAAATTACCGGTAAGCCTCAGTCTTACGTACCAAATCCTCATCAACATTCGTGGAGCGAAACAACAGGAAAGCCAAGCACTTTTACGCCGAGTTCTCATGACCACGATTTACTTTATTTTCGAAAAGATAATTTTAATGTCTCTTCTGGAGAAGCAGCAATCACAAACCGTTACAGCCGACAATGGCATCTCGGGCATGACGATTGGGACAGGAACTATGTGAATATCTACCCGCCTAGAGGTTACATCATGGCGCAGCTTCGAGGCTTTACAGCGAGTATTTCAAGGGTATATTTCGCGGGAAACGTAAATCGTGAGGATATTATGTGGTGTAGATTTAGAAAGGAGATTAACAACGGTTACATACGTGTGATCGCAGGTAACAACGAAAATCGTGTCGATACTGCTGGTGTTGCAGCATACATAAATTACATGGCAATTTGGGTGAGGTGAAGGAAAGTATTATGTGGCTACAGATAAATGATGATTTGATTGTCGGTGTGCATTCTGACGAATGTGAAACCAGCGATATATGGATCGAGACGGACGAAATTGATGTTATGGCCGGTGATTCGTGGGTTAAGGGAAAGCTGAAAAAAAATAGGCCAGAACAGCCAAGTCTTAGTGAAGAGCAGGTGCTTGCAAATTCACGTCGCCTAGTTGCATCGAAAGAAATTAAGTCAAAATATCCAGAATGGAATCAATTAAACATACTAAGAAAAGGAGAGCCAGATTGCGTAAAATCGATGGGGTCATTTATCGACGAAGTTAGAGCTTGGTCAAATAACGTGGAATTACCAGACGATAAAATTGACATAATCGTTAATCATTATTTTCCAAAATCAGATAAATAAAAAACAGTCAATATAAATGATTCAGGTTCCTGAATTTATTTTACAAACATTTAGTTAAAACCATACATATACATTATGCCAGTTATTATTGGGAGTCCTTCTATGCCTTTTTTACACGGTGTGGATGTTATCGAAATCGATAACGGTCCACGGCCCATTCGTACTGTTCGTTCATCCGTTATTGGCCTTATAGGCTCCGCACCGGATGCGGATGCCGATAGTTTTCCGTTAAACACTCCGGTGCTTATCGCGGGGCGCCGCTCTGATACTGTTGGGTTAGGCGCAACGGGAACGTTACCCCCGGCGATCAACGATATTTTTGATCAAACAGGGGCGCTCATTGTTGTTGTCAGAGTTGATATTGAAGATCCCGGTGAGATCGAGGTGCCGTTATTGCCCAACGGCGTTGAACCGGATACTGGCCAGTATCTTGGTGTCTCGGCTTTTTTAGCGGCAGAAAGTGAAGTGCATGTTGTGCCGCGTATTTTAATCGCCCCGGAATTTAGTCATAGTGCTGCCAACGCCAATATGTTGCTGAGTGTGGCGGATCGTTTACGCGCGGTGGTCGTTACTGATGGCCCCAATACTAACGATGCAGATGCTATTGCTCACCGTGAGCTTTTCGGTGATGCACGTCTATACATCGTTGATCCGTGGGCGAAAGTGGCCAACCCAGAAGCTCAAGTCCCTACGCCTCCACCAGGAACGCCGACAGAAATCATTCGCCCGCTAAGCGCGCGAGTGGCCGGTCTTATTGCGAAAGTGGATTCGGAACGAGGCTTTTGGTGGTCGCCGTCCAATCAAGAAATTCGTGGCGTATTGGGTTTGGCCCGTAGCGTGGATTTTGCACTGGGTGATCCGAATGCGCGAGCGAACCTGTTAAATGAAAACGAAGTAACCACAGTCATCCAAAAAAATGGTTTTCGTTTATGGGGAAACCGAACGACTTCCTCAGACCCTAAATGGGCGTTTTTAAGCGTGCGTCGTACCGCCGATATGATTAACGAATCACTACTTCGCAATCATATGTGGGCGGTGGACCGAAGCATTTCTAAAACGTATTTAGAGGACGTACTAGAGGGCGTAAACGCCTATTTGCGTCAGCTTAAAACCCTTGGCGCGATTATTAATGGCCGAGCATGGGCGGACCCGGAACGTAATACGCCAAGCGAGATTTCAGCGGGCCGTGTTCATATTGATTTCGATTTTACACCACCGTACCCGGCGGAAAGTATTACGTTTAGGAGCCATTTGGTAAACGACTATTTGTCTGAAATTTTGCCTGGTTGACGCTAGCTGTCTCGTGGGTGAATTATCCGCGCCTCCAAATTAATTAAAAATATTGAGATAAAAATGTTAGATGATGTTTTAAAAAATATGTCGTTGTTTGTTGATACACGAGGTTACGCCGGTAACGTAGAGGAATTGACGTTGCCAAAACTCACACTGAAAACCGAGGAGTTTAGAAATGGTGGAATGGATGCGCCTTTGGAAGTCGAGCTTGGTATGGAAAAGCTTGAAAGTGAATTTACACTCACACGGTTTGATCGTGAAGCCTTAAGGCTCTTTGGCGTCCTCGATGGCAATGCGATTCCGCTGACGGTTCGAGGTGCGGTCGTGTCGGATGACGGAGCGACGAAATCGGTCGCGGTGAACTTACGGGGATTTGTAAGGGAGGTGGATTTTGGAACATGGAAATCCGGTGATAAGGCAACGCTCAAATTTATGTTTGCATTGCGTTATTACAAACTCACTTACGATGGCCAAGTATTGCACGAAATAGACGTCGCAAACATGGTGCGTATTATCAATGGTGTCGATCAGCTTGCCGCGCAACGCGACGCGCTTGGCGTGTAGTTTTACCCATTAGTTTTACCTTTCTGCAAGAAAACTCCCTTACTCATTTATTTCGGCGTTGTAAACGCTAAGGAATCAATATGTCTGTAAAAAATATTCACCAAGAAAATTTCGCAAATCGTTCGATTACCGTGTCTCTCTCAAATCCCATTGATGTAGATGGATCAAGATTGTCAGAACTTACCGTAAGGCGCCCAAAAGTGCGGGATATGCTCGCCATGGAAAACAACACAAAAAGTGATGCGGAAAAAGAAATCCTATTGTTTGCGAATCTATGTGAAGTCAATCCCGTGAGCCTTTATGAACTCGATATGGCCGACTACGCGAAATTACAGAAGACGTATCAAGATTTTTTGTCCTAAGCCCGGACGATGCGCGCAAAGCCTGTGTGATTCTAGCGAGTCACACAGGCTGGCCGTTATCAGAGTTGTTAGCGTTGACGGGGGATGAGCTTGTCGGATGGCTGGACGCTTGCCCGAAACATTCGCCCCGCCAATTCTAGGGCGCTTATCTCAAACGAATAACTATTTTTCTCCCTAAATATCCCCAAAAAATCTGGATTCGGTATGGCGAACTCTTTCAAATTGTCGATGCACTTGGGTGCATCGTTGGGCGGCAGCGTGCGCTCAACGTTTTCGGGCGCCGAAGGCCAACTCAATCGGCTGGGATCATCAATACGTAAATTTAAGGACCAGCAAAAGTCCATTCGTTCTTTTTCGATCAATACCGCCAATGTCAAAAAAGCCCAGGCGTCGTTGCTTACCGCACGTCGTGAGCTTGCGGGGTTTAATTCAGAGCTTAAGAAAAACGCTCGACCTACAAAAAAACTAGCGGCGAATATACAAAAAGCTCAGAAAAAGGTTGAGCGTTTATCGCAAAGTCTCAACACCCAACAATCTCGATTACAGAGAACACGGGAAAGTTTAAAATCTGCTGGGCTTTCGACGGGAAACCTTTCTCACGACAATGAGCGACTGGGTCTAAGTGTTGAGCGACTCAATACGAGGTATCGCCAGTTGGGTCGTACCATGGAGGCGCAGCGGAAACGTGCCGCACAACGCCAAGATTTGAGAGGGCAGATCTTCGATACGGCTGCGGTCGGTTTTGCGGTTGCGGCTCCGTTAAAAATCGCGATTGATTTTGAAGCAGACGTTACTCGGCTGGGCGCGGTAACACGCACCGATGGAAAAGTGTTGGACTCGCTTAGGGATAAGGCGCGGGAACTGGGCGAAGAAACACTTTTCTCTGCGTCAGATACTGTCGGCGCGATGAACTTCCTCGGAATGGCGGGTTTTGAGTCTGACGAAATTCTGTCAGCAACGCCGGGTGTCTTAAATCTCGCACAAGCGGCGGGGCAAGATTTGGGGCGTACTGCCGACGTAGCATCGAATATTCTTTCGGGTTTCGGTCTAGAAGCGGACCAGATGGATCGGCTCGGTGATGTGCTCGCCGAAACCTTTACACGGACGAACACCAATTTGTCCATGTTGGGCGAGACCATGAAATTTGTCGCCCCGGTGGCGGCGGCATCGGGCGCGTCCATCGAACAGGTTGCCGCGATGGCGGGCAAGTTGGGTGATGCGGGTATCCAAGGCGGGCGTGCTGGCACTGTGCTACGCGCGAGTTTTTTACGCTTGTCAGCCCCTACAGGTGTGGCGGCAGACGCATTGGGTGACTTGGGGATTAAAGTCGAAGACGATTTCGGGAATTTGCGGTCGGTTCCCCTCATATTTGAAGACATTGCCGAATCGATGCAGGACATGGGGTCCGTGAAAAAAACGGCAATGATTAAACAGATCTTTGGCGAAGAAGCGGCGTCGGGTGTGACGCAATTGTTGGGCGTTGTTAAGAAAGGCGACTTGTCGACATTTATCGATATATTGGAAGCCGCTGACGCAAATGACACGGCTAAAAAATTGGCAGAAAGGATGGCCAACACCACCCGTGGGGCGCTTCAACTGTTAGGGGCGTCGCTTGAGAGTGTCGCCATTAGTGTGGGTTCCACACTATTACCGGTGATTAAATTTAGTGCAAAAATGTTCGCATCAATGGCGAGCAATTTATCGAAACTTTCTCAAAAGTTTCCGCTTGTGACTACGGTAGTCGCCGGAGCCGTTGTGGGGTTAATTGCATTAAAGATTGCGACGCTAGCGGCAATCTTTTCCTACAGCGTAATGGCGAGTGCCGTGGGCACTCTGGGAACGGTGTACACGTTTTTTACTTCCGCGCTTGGTTTGTCGCAACTGGGGATTACGCGCCTTACTGTCATGGCCACATTACATGCTACGCGGATCGCATTTGTGACAACTGTGCAAGGCGCATGGAATGCGGCGATGACATGGACGCAGGGTCTTCTGGTACGTCTAAACGTTATCGCCGCACTAAGTGCCGCGCGCATCGGACTTGTAACGGCGGCGCAATGGGCGTGGAACCTGGCATTAACGGCAAACCCAATCGGCCTAATTATTGTCGGTATTGGTGCGCTAATTGGGCTGGGTGTGGTGTTGGTCAAAAACTGGGGAAAAGTGAAAATCTTTTTTGCCTCGATGTGGGAAAGTGTTAAAAAAATGACGGGCAGTGCGGTCAAATGGTTGATTGATAATATTAATTTGTTGTTGAATCCGTTTGCCTTGATATCAAAAGTCGTCACTACCATTGGCGGGATGTTATTGGGTGATGAGGAAACGGATAGCTCGGAAAAACCGGCGTCACAAAGTGCGACAAAAAAGATGGCGAAAACGGCGGCATTAGGAACAGCATTGGTGGGAGCAACCGCGCTTTCCGCACCGTTGCCAACGGCTGAGCTACCGGACGTTTCTGTGGCTAACACCGTTCAACAAACTCAACACGTCAAGCTTGAGGCGCCGATTACGATTAACACAGCACCCGGAGCGGATGCCGAGGCAATTGGTTTAGAAGTTCAAAAGCACTTGGAACTACAGCAGCTACACATGGAACAGAGACAGCGAGCCGCGCTGTTTGACCTCCCTTAGTTTTATCGAAATTTTCATATAAAAGAAGAAAACGCTATGTCCGAAACATTGATGCAGCTCGGCGCATTCCAATTTTCTGTTGATTATGTGTCGTATCAATCGCTAAAACGCAGCCAATCGTATCGCTGGTCGTCGCAGGCAAGAATATCGCGGCGACCGGCGCAGCAGTTTGTGGGCGTAGGGGAAGAAAAGGTCGACTTTACTGGGACGATCTATCCGCGAAGCGCACGTGAGATCGATGCAATGACAACGCTTCGTGGATTAGCCGAGCAGGGAACCCCCCAGCAGTTAACCGATGGCGCGGGCCTTATTTGGGGACAGTGGGTGATTTTGAGCCTCGATGAAACGCAGACCATTTTTATTGGTAATGGTTGGCCAAAAAAAATTACGTTTCAAATTCATCTAAAACGTTACGGTGAGGATGGATAAGACAATGGCAATCTATATCACTAAAGATGGGGATATGTTGGATGCCATTTGCCTCTCTTATTATGGGCGGCAAAAAGGCGTGACCGAAGCGGTATTAGATCATAATCCTCGTCTTGCGGATTTAGGCGATGTTTATCCTTTAGGCACTGCAATAGAACTCCCTGATTTACCACAACTGGAGGAAAAAGAACACACGATCCGCCTGTGGGATTGAGCGTTGTTTTTTTGTAACCGAGAGGTAGAGGATAAGTAATGACGCCAGATTTTAGACTCATCGCTAATAACAACGATGTCACGGAAAGGTTTCGTGATCGGCTGTTATCGCTGCGTGTGACGGACGAGGCGGGCATTACCTCGGATACGATTGATATCCAGCTAGATGATAGAGATCATCGATTAGAGTGGCCGGAACACGGGGCAGAGCTGGAAGCCTCATTGGGCTATAAGGAGACGCAAGTGACGGCTTTAGGCGCTTTTATCGTGGACGAGGTGTCACACAGTGGACCGCTCTCGACGATGAATATCCGAGGAAAAGCCGCGAATATGCGTTCGGAACTTAAAGAGAAAAAAAGTCGTTCTTGGGATAATGTAACGATTGAAACTATCGTGAATACCATCGCGTCAGATAATGATTTAACCCCAAGAATTTCATTGGCCCTTGGGTCGATATTACTGTTGCATGAAGATCAAACGAATGAATCGGATGTTCATTTTTTGACGCGCCTTGGAAGAGAGTTTGATGGCATGGCGAAAGTCGCGCATGGTTTTTTGTTGTTCGTTAGTCGCGGGGAATCGAAAAGTGTTTCGGGCCAGCTAATTCAGCCAGTAAGTCTCGACGTCTCGGATCTTGTCAGTTACCGCATGACGCATGCAGATCGCGGTAAATATCAATCGGTGCGAACGTATCAGCAGGACAGTGACGCGGCGGAAATGGTCGAGGTGCGGGTAGGTGAGGGGGCACCCACGTACACCATCACTCATCCCAGCCCAACGCTCGAACAAGCCACCGACAAAGCACTAGCTAAGTTGGCATCGCTACAGCGTGGCACGGCGACGTTGTCGCTCTCCCTGATCGGAAACCCGAACCTACGCGCTGAAGGGCGTATCACATTGGGAGGTGTTCGCTCACCGGTCAATGGCGAGTGGGTCATGACTCGCGTCGAACATTCTTTCGGAAGCAGTGGATTTATAACGACTGTCGAGGCCGAAGTCCCCAAACTTTAATTTGTTTTTAACAAATGTTTTTCGCTACCACATCAATTAGTAAATCTATTTCCATTTAATTATATTTCTACACGAATCCATCACAGGAGGTTTTTCTATGCTCAAAAAAAATAACGATACCGATGAGGTTTCTTTGTCTGCAGTTGAACTTGATTCAATGTTAAGTCGGGCCGCACAAAAAGGCGCTAATTTAGCGCTCAAAGATGTCGGCTTGGAGGGGCCAGAAGCTGAGAGCGATATTCACGAGTTACGTTCATTGATGCAGGCCTTGAAAACGGCGAAACGAACTGCTTGGAAAACGGTGATTCGAATTACTACGGCGGGGTTGTTGGCAATTTTAATCGCGGGTGTGGCGATGAAACTAAAAATATTTGGAGGTTACTATAAATGATTACTTTAGCGGCCAGTCTTATCGGTTTTGCATCCAGTGCGATACCCGAACTTTTTAAATCCTGGCATGAGAAGCAGGACCGTGAACACGAACTTGCGATCATGGATCGACAAATGGAACAGGCGCGACTTGGGCATGTGCAGCGTTTAGAAGAAATTTCGGTCGAAGCCGATGTTCGTGAAAGTGAGGCGTTGTATAAACACGATAGTCTACCGTCCGGCGTGACATGGGTCGATGGCCTTAGGGCTTCTGTACGCCCAATTATTACCTATGCATTTTTCACGTTGTTTGCAGCTGTCAAATTTTGTGCATTGATTATGTTGGTGTTTTACGATCACCAGCCTTTAGTGATGGCGTTGCCCCAAGTATGGGATGTGGAGACGCACGCGTTGTTTAGTGCGGTTGTTGCTTTCTGGTTTGGGTCGCGTTCAATATCAAAATTTAGGGGCCGATAAACGATGCGCCATATTAGTGATGACGGCATAAATCTCATCAAACGATTCGAGGGGTTTTCTTCAGAAATCTATCTCTGTCCAGCAGGATACCCCACCATCGGTTACGGTCATCTTGTTCGTGATCACGAAAAGCTGTTTTTTGACAACGGTATTTCGCGAGAGGAAGCTGAAAATCTTCTGCGTATGGATGTGAATTCTGCCGAGCGTGCGGTTTTGCGATTTATTCGTGTTCGACTGAGCGATGGTCAATTTGATGCGCTTGTGTCCTTTACATTTAATCTAGGGTCAGGGGCGTTACAAAGTTCGACGCTCCGACGAAAGATTAACCGACAGGATCACCATGAAGCCCCGGCTCAGCTTAAACGATGGGTATGGTCGAACGGGCGTAAACTAAAAGGACTTCAGCGACGAAGAAATGCTGAGGCAGAGATTTATTGCTCATAGCCAGTTTTTACACAACCACTCCAATCTTCTTTATCTAGCCATTATCCACATTCCAACAATTCAATTCTTACTACAGCTAATCACTAATTCAAACGAGGTTTCAATGAGCCACTATAAGTTTGTGCTTGCGCACAATTTTACTTATGCCATAGATCAAGAGTTTCCCCAAGATGTCACGTTTTACGACAAATCGAATGTGCCGAGGTTACATATCTCTCACGATGGGAAAATCACGGTATACAAATCTTACGCTTGGGATGGGTGTTCGCCAAAACTAAGCATTTTTGACTGGTATTACATCGGAATACCCGATGGCACGATGAAAAAAACCACTGGTCAACCGAAGACGTATTTTGCTTCGCTGATACACGACGCACTGTATCAATTTTTGGATCATCCCAATATGCCGCTGAGACGTAAGGATATGGATAATATTTTCCTAGTGCTAATGCGTCACTCAAACTTTAGCTTGCGTTTGCCGTATTTTTGCGCCGTTCGATTATTGGGTGGCGTATTTCACTATGCGATGAAATGGATTGGGAGGGTGCAACGACGGTAGCTTTCAAAAAGTAGGCAAGGTATATCAGGTAGTCTTAGTGTTTTAATTTTATCGCTATTGTAACGATGGCAAGCCCTTTATAACGGTGGTCGAAATGGGTGTTTGTAGGATGGTGCCATTGAATGAACTAGTAGAGGCGTATAGGAAAATAAAAATATGAATAGCTACATGATTACGTTCGTTGGATACGTGAAAATAATTGTAAAAGGTTATCCCTAAATTGGTTGCTTCACATCGGAAGTGAAGCGTTAATGGACCCACACAAACAAAGAAATGGAGAATAAAATGAACAACGAAAATTCTGGTAAAACTAAAATAAATGGAAATAGTATCGTGTCGTTTAGGTCGGAGTGTGAGATTGACTGGGGGCAGCTCGAAGAGCAGCTAAAATTCGAAGGCATCGAGTATAGCCTTGGTAAACACAAAATGTCGGGGACAGATTTTGAGCTACATTTACGGGGCACGACCATCGACGATATATTCGACTGTATGTGCAAGGTGGTGGATGGCCACGTGATGTGCGACACGATACGCCCCGTACCCCTCATCGAGAACCCCCTCACACGCCGCTACAACGGCCAAACAAAACCCAGGGACTGGATGGCTGAGGAAGAAACTTCTCTGGACACCGCCGCTCTGTTGGCCTGTATACAAAGAAATATGAGCCGTATGCACTAGGGGTATGTCCACTCCGGTATTTTCTTCCGGAGTGGAGTTCTGGGAAAAGTGATCATGTAACGTTTACAAAATATCTAAAAAAATATTCTGTACATGCCTTGCTTCACTTCGATATTGAAGCGTTACTGGTGCTGGCAAATAAACCCATATATTAATGGATAAGGATAGAAAAATGATTTTAAAAATAATGAAAGTGGATGAACGGTGTGTTGATGAATTGTTAGAAGGCTTCGATGTGTTTGCTAAGACGAAAACTGCCGTTGACGATATGGACTTTATTGAGTATGAATTTCTGATTCATATTAAGGACCACATTGGAATTGAAACAATACTCAAAAAAAGGAATATTTCATATGAAAAAACATGGGAGCGTCGTGCCGAATTTGAACGTGTTTCAGAACGCAACGAGATCGGTGTAGACGGGATATCTGAAACGCGAGTGGTTAACTTGAATCGTGCCAGTATGATGAGTCTTGCTAACGTAGAGAAGGCGTATGCGGATGGGGCGCTTCCCGAGATGATTGAAAAAGAGCGAGCGAAACGTCGCGTTATGTCATGGAATAAATAGGGGTTTTCTTTGGTGCGATAATTTTCGGGGCCACCCGGAAGTTATCGTTAAGGCTCCATCGATGTCAAAAATATTTTATTGCTATCGTTTAAATCCGTTTCTCCACTTCAATATTGAAGCGTTAATGGTCTCAGCAAAACCCAAATGTTTGAGGAAATAAAAATGCCACTAAAATACAAAATTCCAATGGTCGGTGAATCATTCTCTGAAGAAGAATTGATTACTTATGCCGAAAGTGAAGGGTATGAAGTAAAACGTATCGGTAATTGTGAAGAAGGAGAGATGCTTCTCGTTTTATCTGAAAGTAATATGCCCACAGGAATGTCTTTTCTGTTGCGTGAGAAGGGCGGTGTCGCGCCATATGTTCGTGTTTATTGAGCGCCGTGAACGGACTGGTTGATGTAATAGATAGCGCTTCTTCTGCTTGCTAAGCATCGTGGGTGAAGCGTTACTGGTGTAACACAAGCTCAATATTGGGCATAAAACAGTGATCAAAGAAAATACAAAAAACACCGAATAAAATTCTGAAAGGATCATTTCATTTCGCGCAGAATGTGCAATTGACTGGGCTCGCCTTGAGGAAGAACTGGAGGACACGGGTATAGATTACCGTGTTGGCAGACATAAAATGTCAGGGACGGATTTTGAGCTGCATTTACAAAGCGCCACTATAGACGATATTTTTGACTGCATGTGCAAGGTGGTGGACGGTCACGTGATGTGCGACACGGTTCGCCCCGTACCTCTCAAGGACAACCCCCTCACGCGCCGCTATAACGGCCAAACAAAACCCCAGGACTGGATGGGCCAGGAAGAAGTTTCGCCGCAGGACGCCGCGCTTGTGGCTGATATGCGGGAGGGGTTTAAGGGTATCCATAGAGAACGGTAGTTACTTCGTTAAACTAAATATCGAAACCATAGGGGAAAAATTTGGCAGTTAAAAATAACTGAAATCGGGAGTTATGATCCCATGAGGGCCGAAAACCGTTTTTTGATAATAATCGTCGGTGATTTTTTCGGAGTACTTTGGCCTCCCTCGGTCGAAAAAGAAGTGAAGGCATCTTTTATTGTCTGTTTCACACCATGATTTTTTTCAATAACTTCCTGTGGTGCAGGCGTTTCAATATGAGCTTGCTTCTCTCGTTGAATACGTTGATAAATCTCTTCCCTGTGTACCTGAACCTCTTTAGGTGCGTCAATCCCGATTCGTACTTGGTTGCCTTGCACGCCAACAACAGCCACCGTTACATCATCTCCTATCTTTATATTTTCGCCGATTCGGCGGGTTAAAATTAACAAGATAACTCTCCATTTTTGTAAAATTTGTTGGGGGAGTGTGGCGTCTTCTGTGCAGATATTCAACGGGATTTGGTTGTTTTATATGGAAGTTGTGACACAGGGACCGTAAGTTAAATATTTGAGGAGGCGCAAGATGCGCCGTGTACGCTTTTATTCGGAACGAAGTCTTTTAGGCGAGTTCGTTAATATGGCTCCATTCTTGTATGTCTCCCATAGCAAAATTTCTTAGCGCATCTTTTTCTAGGTCGAGAGCGTCCAGTAGCCATTGTTCTTCTTTGTGCCATTGTGTTGATCCAAACCAAATTTTTTCAGGGCGTATATTTCGATAGGCTATTTCCCCGCGATAATTTTTATACAGAATTCGTACTACTTTATTTGAATCGATATCCATTTTAGCCTCATTAGTTTTTTGGTTTTTCGCGCCAAGATTGGACTGTTAAGCCGTAGGCAGATTTCTGGTGCCTACTATATCTGAACTGAATTAATCTCGATATAACATATTGGGTTGAGCGTCTAACTTCTTTACCTAGCAAGCATTGTGAATGAGTGCTCACTTTTTATTGTGTTAAGAGTCGATGTTAAAACGGGATAGGATATTCAAACAAAGAAAAGTGAAGGATGTTTACCCCGAAATGCGCGGCGATAGCCATGGACAACCGTTGAGTGTAAAGATAAACGACGCCGTACCCAGTGCCAGCTATGAGGTAGAGTAATAAAGACGAACTGAACACGGCTGTATGAGCGAACGCAAATAATAGCGTCGCAATACTTAGAGACACTATTATTCCGACGCGTTTGTTTGTAAAAAAAGAAGCGATATAATCCTGTACTAATAAACGAAAAAATGCTTCTTCCGTGAGGACAGTGATCCCGAGATTTACGATGCTAAATGTCAAAAAACCATTGGGTAATTTCGGGCGCCACTGTATGTTAAAAAGGATATGAGCGATTAACGTCACCAATACTACGACGACTGAGGTAAAAACGATTGATGCCAGAAGTGTACGCTTTTCGTTTTCACGTAACGTTTGGATGAGCAAGAATGCAATAACGAAGTAACCGCCTAGCGCTTTACTGGCGTTGGCGTGCAATGAAAAAGGCTTCCCTCCTTCATAAAGTGAGGATACTTGCCAAATTAATGGGTAATTGAAATCGCTGGGGCGGTAAATAGCGATAAAAAATCCCAATAATAGGGTGGTGAACCATATAGCGATAGTGATTGTTTTATACGGAAAGCCCACTTCTGAAATTGTGTAAAGTCCGGTTACAAAAATGGGCAATAACACAAGGTTTAGGCTTGGGATGAAACCTTCTAACCACAGTGCAATAGATGCGCCCCCTAATGTTAGGGCGCTGACGATCTTCATTTTTGTGCCTATGGTATTTATCGGGTCATCGTAGTATCTATATTGGAGCATGACTAGTTCTGTATACGCTATTTTGCCTCGTACTGTTCCCCGTGACCGATTCCAATACAGGTAATTGATGCCATAGAAAATATCGTGTACGTGTGAGGTCTGTGTAATGCCTAGAAATTGTAGTGAAACTCTACGCCGGTAATTCTCGGTTCATTGACAAACCCTGTATTGTTATTGAAGTCGACAAAACCCTTTGTGTTGTCCTCATCCGTGATGTTTCGGCTGAAAAGTGCGAATTCGTAATTACGTATTGTATTCATATAGCCCAACCGAAGCCCACCTTCATACTGTCCATCGGTGATAAATTCTCTGGATTCGTAAAGCGCTAAATTGGTCTCTCCTTGGTATGCCCAGTCGGTAAAAACAAACCAAAGCCCCGAATCACCACGCGGGATCTGGTACCGCAGAGTAATGTTGAACGTGGTTTTCGGTGCTCCCTGAAAAGGGTTACCGTTGATATTCGCATCACCTGATCCATTTAGTGGGTCAGTAGGGGTGCATTGTCCAGAGCCGCAGACTGCGGTAAATAGATCATCGTCTTTTATTTCCGTGTCATTATAACTAAATCCAGACGTGATCTTTAAGTTCGGCGTTGGAACAAATTCGATATCCACCTCGAAACCCTGTCCGACGCCTTCCTCAGCATTTAATAGTCGATTACTATTCGAGGCCCCGCCAATTGCTGACAACTGTAGCCCATTTATCGTGTAATAAAATAGCGCAGCGTTTAAGCGAAGTTGTTTACTAAATAAATCGTGCTTCACACCAAGCTCGTATGAAAGAATTGTTTCGGAGTCTGCGACAGACGGTTGCCCAAAAAAGGCGACGTCTCGCCCCTGAATTGTGGGGCCACGGAAGCCATTGGCTGCGCGAGTATAAATACTTGTAAGCTCATTGGCTGCGTAGTTTAGGCCAATATCCCAACTGATGTGATCGGCTGACACCTCAATTGTGTCGATTCCCTCAGAGTTAAATTCTCGTTCGTCGTCGGTAAAGCGGATGCCAGCACTAAGGTTTAGATCAGGACTGAGTTTGTAGCCGGTATGTGCGAAGACAGCCCATGATGTATTTTGGTGATTGACTGTCGCACTGTTAAACCCAGCATCCGTCGTCACTTTTAGATCTGAGTCGAAGTAAAACGTCCCTATCTGCCAATTCCAAGCGGCATCATTGTTGTTCGCTAAACGGAATTCTTGTGTGAACTGGTCTATATCTCCCACGTCAATGGTAGCCGAGCTAAACGGTATAAAGCCTGGACCTGTCCCTGCAACACCGCCGTCAATATCGCCCGTATTAGAACCGTTTGCCTCCTCTTGTGCAGAAACGGAGGTAAACACAACATTGCCAATATTCCAGTCTATTTTGAGTGAAGCACCAGAACCCTCGTATTTTTGGGTATTATTGTCCCCGTCGTCATAAAAGACAGTGTCGCGGTTATAGTTTTCGTTTAAATCGTTACTGCCCGTCGTAAACACGTTTGCTCTAAACGCCGTCTGTGAACCGTCTAAATCACGGATATGGTAGTTTACTAGGGCTGAAAAGTCGTCGGTCGGAGCGAAGAGCAACTGCGCACGGCCAGCCAACTCATGGTACCCGCCGAACACATTGTCCTCACCTGTGAACGCATTATCGATCCAGTCTTCTCTATTTTGTGAAAGAAGCGATATGCGAGCAAATATTTTATCTTCGATTAATGTGCCCCCCACCGCGCCTTCTACATTGACGGTGTCATATGTTCCGTATCCAGTTCTTATATAACCTGACGTGTCTTCAGTGGGTTTCCGTGATTGAAATTTCACAATCCCAGCGGTGGTGTTCCTGCCAAACAATGCCCCTTGCGGTCCACGAATTACTTCCACTTGCTCAATATCAAATAGTGGAAAGCTTTTTAGTACGACATTTTCCTGAACAACATCATCAAAGATGACCGATACAGGTTGGGATGCAGCCAAATCAAAATCGACGTTACCAAGGCCGCGCATGTAAAACCGAGGAGCGATTCGTCCATTTGATGATTCGACATACAAGCTTGGCACTCGGTTGGCTAGGGCTTGTATGTCTTCGCCACTTGAATAAATCGCGTCATAGCTTTTTCCTGAGAGGGTAGCAATAGAGATAGGAACAGTTTTTTGTTGTTCCTTTCGTCGTTGCGCGGTCACGAGCGTTTCTTCGATAACCAGTCCAGCCCCATTGGTCCGGCTATCGTCGGAGTGAGCTAAATGAATCGAAGATGAGATGAATATAAATAGTAATAATTGATGTATACGGTCTCTCTTTGTCTTTTTCATTGTTTTATGTGTAAATTATTCCTAATTGGAGGTCCTAGTTTTGAAGTGCGACTTCGGATGATTTTAATAAACTCTTAGCCAGTTTATGGTCGCCTTTATCGAGTTCTTGAAGTAAATCGGATGTGCCAATTTCTAGGTCCGTGTAGTCAAACCCTGGAACTACCGAGCAGGACATTAATGAATATGGTGCAGGATTCCCAAGTCCCGATGGCCGTAACGCGAACCAAACATTCGGTGGTATAACAATTGTGATTTCCCCAAGGCCAGTGGGGCCTAAAATCTCAGTCACTATCTTTCCGTTTTCGATCTTGTAAATAAGACAGCAATCACCGTAGTGGTAGTGGAACGTCTCCTCTAGGTCGACCAGCTTGTGCCATACTGAGAAATCGTCAGAAGGCAAGCAGTAATAGATGTTCGTCATACTATTTCTGATGCCGCGAGCCGTGTTGACTGTCTCTTCGCCACGGTAGGTTTCGCGAAAATATCCGCCTTCTACGTGCTTTTCCAATTCTAAGTGGTCAACAAGTTCTTGGGTGGTCTTAAAGTTCAGCTTCATATTTATTGTTCCTTTAAACCATCTGAGTGGAATAGGGTGAATATTTTCCAGGCTATGCCAGTTGTCATAGCTTTTTCCGTGATTTGATTTTTGCTAGAACATTGCATCTTTGTTTTAATATTTTCAATATGGAACCGAACGGTATTCGTTGATGTTCCGGTTTTTTCCGCTATTTGAGCCGCAGAAAATCCATGAAAAAGATAGAAGCAAACATTCACCTCGGTGGCCGAGAGCCATTCCGGTACGAATTTTAAATAGAGCCTGCGTTTGACTTGATCGAATTCGCCGCTCGTTTCCAGTATCAGATGATCACCGCAGTCAAAAAAATTGCCGAGCACGCCTACGATCGCATTGTTTGAACGGTACGGAATTTTTGTGATGATGATGCGTTTTGAACCGTCCTTTCGTGTTTGTGTTTCCTCTGAGCGAATGGAAGGGGTTCCTGAAAGTACGCCCTTATCATTTTTCTGTATAAGTTTGGCTTGCTCCTTCCAAATTAAATCGTGGTCAGTTTTTCCAATAATATCGTTTCTGGACTCAAACCCTGCAATTTTCGCGAAAGGTTCGTTTGCATAGACATATACGGAATCTTTGTCTTTTAGATAAACGTATTGATCTATTGAGTCCAGTATCTCCATGGCGTCAATATTCATATGTTGGCATCTTAAGTGGTTGCGTATGTTTTAACCTAAAAAGGACTGGTATCTTGAAGTTTACTTGTTTCCCTTTGAGCGTTGAAAGTGTCTGCGCTTTAGCACTTCGTAATGGGTTTTAAATTATTTGTCCGGTGAGAATTCTGCTATAAAAATCCTGTGGCGACCATCTAAAAGCGGATAATACACCATAAAAAAAATAATTTACCTACCATTTAGTGATAGGGCTATCAATGAGTTGGGGGTGGTAGACTGCGGGCGAAATCGGAAAATAAATTCACTTTAAAAGGTTGCTGATATTTTACTTTTAAGTCGAGTATAAATTGGTTTCGTGGTTTCGTGGTTTCGTGGTTTCGTGGTTTCGTGGTTTTGCGCCAAAAAGAATCTATTGGCGACATTTGTTTTAATTTGTAATCGGGTGCGTGGAAACAATATGTTTTGTGAGCGTAATTTGTTACGAAATAAAAATTCCGTAAAAATATTTTTATTGATGGTGGTTCAATATGGTGAATAGTGCTGAAAGGGGGCGGGACTCGTTAATTTCCCAGCGGGAGTGCTTGTTGGGTTGTTTGTCTCGCAGCGTTAATCATGCGTTAGCGGGGAAGTGTTGGGCTTCTGCTCGTATCGATATGTTTGTCTCCTCTGCCCGGTTGGTGATCTATAAGTCGAGCTTTGCAAATCATGATGATGCTGAGATGACTAAATTTCGTTTTTCACTTTGTGAAAGCCAGGAGATGGAAAGGGCTATTTGGGGTTTGTATGAGCTTGGGTTGAGCAATAAAGATGAGCGATGGAACAAGGCGCGTTATGAGCTTTATTTGGATCGTAAAGAATTTAAAAATTGCCACAAATTCGATTTCTATTTTGATTCTGATTATCAATGGCTTACAACATTGGAGCCGGAAAGCTGTGAATATGAATCGCTTCTTATTGAGGATGAGCTTGCTATTGAAACGTGGGAAGGGTTGGCTCTGGACCATTCCCGGCCTTGGCAGAACCGACGTAGTTGTGATGGGGTTCTAAATGGTTAAAGGTGATGAATTTAATGAAAATATTGTGCATGTATATATGTCGCCTTCTAATCTGGAATGTTATGACATTATTATTTCAAAAATTACTGATCTTTTAAAAGTAACATGCTGCATAAAATCTTTAATTAAGGTCCGCATGGATCTGTTGGTGGCTCCATGTGAGGCGTTGTTTATCGATGCATCTGTTCAGTTTTCTGAATCAGCGTTATTTCTACCCTTTCAAGTAGGCGGCAGAGGGGCTGAAAAATTAGAGCAACTGTTACTTGCTCTTTATCGCCAAATGCAGCGAGATGAGAAGACTAAGTGCTGGAACAAAGCCCGGTTTCTATTTGATGTCGGTAAGGGTAAGGCATGCTTGGCGTATCGGTGGGATGAAGACTATAGCTGGTTTGTCGATGGGTACTTGGAGGATTCTGATAAGGCTTGTTTGAGTAGAGATTCTGGACGTCAACTATTGTCGTGGGAAGGGCTTTCAAAATCGGAGTTTCGCCCCTGGAGAAAAATGCCTGCGCATTTTTCTTGTAAAAATAAAGCAGTTCGCAGGGGAGTCGATAGATGAAAAATAATGAGCCGTGTTTGTGGACGATTGATAGTACGGGGATGCTTTGGCATGTAAATACCCGAAATTGTACTGCACTTCCTTGCGTTAAATTACAGGAACTACCCTCTAGCGCTCAGAGAAGTGTTCTTGAGCGGGTTTGGGGAACGTGGACGAAGCCGATAATTTCATGCCGTTTCTGTAGGGCGAATATTGTGGATAGGCGTGGGATTATTGAGAAAAAAAATAAGCAGAGAACGTTGAGAAGGGTTAAGCCGTTTTTTAATAGAAATTCTGAAACGTTGTCAGGGGAATGTCTTTTAGCTTACTTGCCTCTGAAGCGGAATGTAGGACTGTTAATAAATAATCGTTAAGAATTATGAGGGGGGGGGGATGAGAAACAACATAGCATTGTTTATCGCCAAAACGGGTATGCAAGAAATTAGAGTGTTATTGCGTCAGGGAAAATCTACACAGGCACTAGAAATGGCGGATTCGCTCAATAATTTGCCTATGAACCAGGCAAATAGTGCGCAAGCACTGCATACGACGGAAGCAATTGCTCAGTATTTATCGCGTTATCCTTGTCGGCGAGAATTATCGCATTGGCGAGATCTGTTGATGGCGACAGATATTAAGGCTGACGCTGGAAAACCCGTTATATATAGGCGAAGCACACAGGCCACGAACGAATGTCCGGTTTAGTTGCGTTTAATGATCCTCTGGCTGGCATATTAGCGCATGAATTTATTGATATTGTTGCAAAGGCGAGGGTGTGTCTTGAAAAGGGAAAGGCCAAAGAATCTATTCGGCTTTTGGAAGATTTAGAAAAAAACATGTGGTTGCTGCTAGTCTCCGTCGAGCATGAAGACTCTGGCGTCCCGGAACTGGTCGCATATTAGTGATATTTTTTAGAGGGAAATTCGCGATGATATACGAGTCTCATGTTGAGAATATTTCGATGAGTGCCTTAGATATAGGCTGCGCTAAGAGCGAAGGGTATTTCTTAACGTTGGTTGCACGAAACATAAAGTATAGAAATCCTCCTGTTCTTAAGGGGTTCGCAGAGTTGGTTGTGTCTGCGTTGATAGAGCGGACGGGTAGCTTTACTATGGAAATACAGGATGTAGCGGATGATTTAGGTGTGAAAGTGGATGAGATTAAATATAGGTTAAAAGTGGATGGGGAGGGTTTCAAGGATTTGCGTAAGCAAGTCCGTAGACATTTAGCGATCAAATACTTGCTTGATGGCGTATCGATAGAGAAAATTTCATGTGACCTTGGATACTCAGATAGAGAATCGTTTTCAGCTTTTTTTAAAGTGAATACTGGGTTTCCCCCGAATAAGTTTAAAAAATACTACTTTCATTATTCGAAATGTTTAGGCGGGGCGCGGGGAATATGCGGTGATCAGAAGATCGACTCTACGGGCCTGTTCTGACAGTGGGATAAGCACATCGGGAAATGGGGCCTAGGTTTCTTTGGGGGCAAGCAATAAGGTTTGTGTGCCGCCTTTTTTACAAATTGTTCCCCAGCCTAGGGCGCGGCTGCGTCTAATTCGCCGGGGGTTTTGAGGGATGAATGGCTATCCAATCAATAGTATTTTTGTCTGTTAATTGTATGAGGAGGGGGTAAAGGTATGTCTAATATATTAGGTACGCGGTTGTGTGTGTGCGCAGCTATGATTGGTGTGTTGTCACTAAGCGCTCTAGTGGTGTATGCGTTAAGCGTCTCTGGTTTGGTATTGAGTCCTGTAGGTTAAAGTGAGTCAGTATGTGCCGCCTACGCCGCAAGAAATGAAGGCCCTGCTAAAAAGAGTGTTTTGTCTGCGTCGGATGCAGCTAAGCTTTTTGGTGTTTCTAAACGCAATATTCTTGATCAAGTGCAGAATGTTAAACCTATTCGTAGTGAAGAGTGGTATAGACTGACTAAGATACTTGGGTTGTGAGGTGTGGTTTTAGTAATGAAAAATTAGTTGTTCATCCGAGAGTTTTATTTTGTCTGATGAGCAGAACGGCAAATCGAATCTTATCTGAGTTAAATATTTATTATTCATCGGCCTACGATGACAGCTTGCTTTATGAGGTCTAGGGCAATTGCGTATTATGGTGAATACGGTGTCAATTTCGGGCGCGTTAGTCATTTTGGCCAATCTTCTCTAGAAGCCTGACCTATATCTTGGCAGAATCACGCGCTGTGACAGAATGGTCGCAAACCTTGGCGTAATTCCCTATTCCCTGATTCGGTTAATGATACGAAAAAACTCAAGCTAACACTATTAAGGAGGTGAAATAATGTCCGAGGTTGCTACACCGACCCCTCTCAGCTCAAACTATATCAAGCGAAAGGGTCTAAATTTCTCGAAAATGATTGGCAGGCTTGAAGACCTGCAACTAAATTATACCAGCGCAGAGGCGTTTTCTCTGGCCGGGTTTACCAGTACGCAGGTTAGTCATCATGAGCTGGAAAACGCATGCACAGTGCGTCTTTCAATCGCATTGAACGAATGGGGAGACCCTATTCCTTCGGGGTATGGGTTTAGGCCGAATCGTCAAAACCTCATTTCTAGTGTTTTCGCGATGAGTAGATATCTAACTAAAAAATATGGGCCACCAGATATCGATTGGCCTATAAATTCAGGTGCAAAAATGACTTCTAGAGTTGGAAAAAGCCAAGGCATTGCTCTTTTTTTGGACCCGTCTCGTATACCAGGCGCTAGTCACGCCACAGCATGGAGAGCGAATAGTAAAGCAACACTAGACCATAAGGATCATACCGGCGTCTCTAATGTAAAATTTTGGGTATTTTGATGACTAGAAAACTATTCTTTATCACGTTAATTCTACTATGCAATTCTTGTATAGCGACCCCCGTAAAAGATTCGTCATGCGCCATGTTAGTTTTCGGAGAGCCGGACGAAACTGGTCGTGTTGATTGGAAAATGACAGACGTTAAAAATTCGTCTTCTGGATCGTTGGGCGTGATCAAAAGAGGCTCACTTCTTATCCTTGGTGAAAATCACACGCCGCAGTCAGCAAACATGGCGCTCGATTACCAAACCATGTTGAGCTGCATAGTAAGGAAATCCCGAGAGCTATATGACGTTGAATTTCCGAGTATTATATCGAGTTTGCAGGTTCAGGATCTACCTTGCCGATCACTTCAATACTACCTTGCAGCGATCGAAAACGGTAAGCCGATTTCTTCTCCTGTATTACCTCGTGGTGCTATTGATGGAAAAGACAAGATGGTAGGGTTTTTATCAGAATCGGGTGCGCTAATTGAGTGGACTAATGCTATAGCCGAAAATAAATTGTCAGTTAGCTCGGTGTCTGGTCGGTGGCTGGAATGGTATCAGTTGGAATCTGTCGAAAAATTCGTTTTGTCTGAAGAGCGGAAAAGTAAAACAGGTTCTAGTCAGTGTGGTTTAACCGGAGATGAACACGCGCTCTTGAAGAAAAATGTAGGTGATAAAAATGTATTTGTATTTCATCATAAAATCGAATTTATTTTGAAATGAACGTGTTTTACTGCTGTCGAGTGAACTGGGTCTAGAGTGAATGGGCGGAATCAAATGAATAAAGTTTTGGTGATATTGTTTTCATTGGGGTTATTTATACCGACCCACCTAACTTATGCAGAGAAGATGGGTAGTAATCCTCTTCAATCTCAAGTGTACATATTGAAACCGGGGGATACTCTTTGGGATATTTCTCAAATTAGGTATGGGAACCGACATTATTCGGCAATAGTGATGACACACAACAATATTGCAGACCCCAATAGCCTGGTTGCTGGTTTGGTAATCAAATTGCCAGACCTTGATACTCTTATGGAGAGCGAAGGCGTTAATCGAATGGCAAAAGATGAAATGGAGCTGATTTTATCTGCAAACACATTATTTATTTCTAATGAGAGGGTTCTATTTCAGGCCCGAAGAGGCAAGCGGAGTCAGCAACCCCTAAAGATTCCAGATGCAACTAATAAAGATCTAGTTTTAGCCGCAGATAAAATTGACCAAGCAATAAAGAGTCTTTCTAATGTCAGCCTAGAGGGACGTAAAGTGCCCAAGAGCTTGATATTGCAACTTAGTAATATTCCAAGCGAATTGAGAAAGCTGGCAAATGGTTCTAATGACGGCTATGGGTATGATTTGGATATGGTTCAGCAACGAATGATACGTGCTATTAACAATTCAATTCACTGGTCACGAGAAGGTTTTCAGTAAGTAGGGCTTTTATTTGTTATTAAATTGAAGTTAATATTATAAATAGCCATAGCTAATGTGTTCTGTTGTGTAAGTCGGTGGAGTAGACGCTCAGGGGCTAGAAAAAAATCTGAATATCATAAATCCTGTTAGCAATAATAGCGTAGTACCGAAAGTAACTGCTATAAGCATCATTAGTCTGCTATGAGACTTGAGGCCAGAGAGTGACGTTAGGTGCTCTTTCTCTATTGCCTGAATTTTTTGCGTGTAATTGAATTCCATCTCTGTAACGCGTTCATTGAGTGAGTCATTGTCTTGGGCTATCGAATGATACTTACGCGCCAATTGGTCGTCAGTTTCAAGCCGTTTAAGAGCATTGACGAGGCAGTGGCCAAGGTCTGTCGGTGATATAAAAGACTGATCGGCATACTGGTCTAGTACCACAAGACCGTCGGCGTGACCGATAGCCGTATATATTGCGCAACCCGTATTAAGAAGAAAATCTATGATCTTCGCATCACTCCAGATGCTCATGGATTTGTCTGAGTCAGCGCCGCCGCGAACGATGGCAATAGCGCTTGGCTGACGGCTAGAAATGAGGCTTTCCATTTCACTCAAAAATTTGGTCGTGTTAGTGACGTTAATGATTTTTTCATTCCAAGGAATGTCAATTTCTTGCTTGATGGGGGTCTGGTAATCCAATATCCCTCTTTTTGTGCCGACGACCAAAATGTCCGGAATACGTTTTCTCTGGTTTTTTAGGAACAGCGAAAGTGGTGTTTTCGCTGATTCACGTTCGGGGCAAATTACATCCTGTTGGTTTAGTGTGATTCCATCCCAGCTTCCGATAACCTCACCTTGGAGTTCTACTGCTAGTCCGTTGTGCATTTTGGCCGGTTTAACTTTTAGATACCCACCTAGTATCACAGCTTGGTGTTTAGCTGTAGGTGCACGCCCGCTTGGACAACGAAAACTAATCTCATGATCAATTCCTCGAATTTCGCCGTAGATGTACTTATCTGCGAAAGGAGTCAGTCTTTTTACGGTGCCTCGAACGGTAATGTAGCCGCCGGGTTCGGTGAGCGTGTATCCCTGTAGAATTTGGTCTGGAAAAAGGGTTTGATCAGGGGACGCAATATCGTCATTTTGCCGGTTCATAAAAATAGGCTCTCCGCCATGCTTTGGTGAGGTGTTTTTAAATGCCTGGTC
Organism: Agarilytica sp.; assembly: GCA_033852175.1. Classification (GTDB taxonomy): domain Bacteria; phylum Pseudomonadota; class Gammaproteobacteria; order Pseudomonadales; family Cellvibrionaceae; genus Agarilytica. The sequence goes on along the minus strand of JAWSUY010000029.1, from coordinate 39,717 downwards.
ATAATACCGAATGTGGCGCTACAGTTATGTGTCGACAATCTAGTTAGTGATGACTTGTGGCGTTTGTCTGCTTATTCTGGCGCCCACAACATTCATCTATTACAAGTTTGCAAGGCTCTCATGAAAAGTGGTGCGGTTTGTTTAAATCAACATTTTCGGTGGGTCTATTAGTAAAAATTGTCTTTATGTTTTGTGTTTACCATCCGCTAGTAGTTAATTGTAAAAGCCTGTAAAATTTGGGCTTTAATAATGGAACTCCAGCAGAGGGTTTTTCGCCATTAAATAGCGCCTATTTTTAGCGTAGGCAGCGGTGTTAAAATGCAGGCTACTTTTTCATACTAAATCGTTAAGTGTAGTTACACAAAAGGAAAACTCATGACGAATTTTACGCATAGAAAAAAAGAAATTGAATTTTGGAATGAAACTGGCGAAGTTCTTGGTAACAATAAGTACAGTGAAACACAAGTGTCCTCAAGCGGTGGTGGCGGCTATGTGGGTAAGAGTGGGGGATACGTTAGCCCTACAAAAATAAGCTCCACTTCAATTACAAATCACCAATTCTGGATCAAAACCGATGATGGGGTAGAGAAGGATGTAAAGCTAATAGGTGTTGACATCCCCTTGCGAACGGGACAAATGATAACTCTTATCTCAGCTAAAAATAAAGGTTCAAATGAAGGGCTTTATAGTGTCCTGATAAATCACAGCGCCAACAAGCATTGGTTTGTCCGTGGCGCGGCTAGCCTCAATAAGGGGTTAAACGTTGACCAGATGACAGGTAAGTCTATCTTGGTTGGTGGTGCAATCTGGTGGGGACTTTCGTATGTTACAGACTCCATTGAATTAGGCGCGATAGTTGCGTGTGGATTTGTTTTATACCGGTTCGTGACAAAGCTTGTTCGGGGAATAAAATTAAATAGGGCCCTCTCGTCACACTTGGAAAAATTAGCGCAAGCGGCTTATCAAAACTGCTAGCTCTTGAGGCTGAAAAAAAGCAAAGATAAAGTGGGTTTTTCTACCTATAAAATTGCTAATTATTCTAGTGCTTGTGTTTGTGCTTGTTGTTTTAGGCATGGTGGGTTTTAACTATTTCGAATAATAAGCTTGTTCTCTTTATCTCGTTCTTGTCATTATTTCTGTACTATTTGTCAGAGCGGTGAAGAATGTATCGCTACCTGATGGCGTAGTCCTATGACACTGTAATATTGGGAGTCTGGCGTATTAACTCAACCCGCAAAAGAAAAGTGAAAAGTGAAAAGTGAAAAATGAAAGATAAAGGATCACCACTTTACAAAATTATTTTACTATTTCTCAGTGTCTATGTTTTGGGGGTAATCCTGTTAGAGGTTTTTTGGATTAGCGATCCAGAAATAAAGCAGGTATTGCAGTATGTGGATCTTTTCGTGTGTGTTTTCTTTCTAATTGATTTTCTTGTGTGTTTTTTTACGGCTAACTCGAAAGTAGAGTACATGAAGTGGGGTTGGCTTGATTTGGTTTCATCTATACCCGCCGTAGATCTTTTGAGGTGGGGGCGAGTATCGAAAATTGTTCGTATAATCCGTTATCTCAGAGCCATTAAGTCTGTTAAAGTATTGTTAACTGGTTTGCATTCAAACAAATTTGAAACCTTGTCCTTGTGTGTATTTTTGGCAATTTTTATGGTTTTTACGCTTTCAGCGGGTGCGATTCTTGAATTTGAGAGAGATTACGGCTCTCAAATTGCTACAGCAGAGTCTGCACTTTGGTGGGCGTTTCTTAATCTTCTAAATGCCAAGTCATCAATCAGTCAGGCTTTGAGTCCCGAAGGTGTTGTGGTCACAATTTTATTAAACAAAGCAGGGCTGTTGTTGTTTGCATATCTAAATTCAATGTTGGTAGCTTGGTTAGTTTTACAAAAAGGTCAAGGTACAAAAAGTGTGGTATCGTCCGTTGACGACGGTAGCTGAAAAGTTACGTAAGGACATCAAAAGCCGCGTCTTCCGGCCTGAATTTCAGGCAGCGTTTCGCCTTTTATGGCGACATTGATGTCTGTCTTCTGAATGTTGTGCAACTCGGCGTCAAAGGCAGCGTGATATTATTGGGCCATAGAGCACAAACAGAAAATGTGTGCTGCTAGCCCTTAGAGCGTATTAAGCTCTTCGCTTTGATATGAGATGTGATTTCGTATTGTGCAGCTCTGTGGTGATGAGGGGTGACATTTCAAGGCGTTGCCACCAAAGTCGATGATCAATGGGTTCTTCAAGAAAAATTATATATGAATCCTGAAACTGCAGCTGGTGTCCGCTTTTCGCCCAAAGCGGACATTGAGAATTTCAACTCTAACTCTGTGAATATCGCGAAAACGAAAGTCAAAGGCCCGTCTTAATGGTCTTCTAAAATGAGGTGAGATACATTTTCCTGCTTGGCATCTCGACGCCTACTTTAATGTCTTGGATTCAAATCCGAAGTGTGAAGGTGATTTAGATGCCTGAGATTAATCAGAACCGGTCCGTGCAAATAGTCCTATATCAATAAGAAGGCAGTTGGAAATTTAAAAATTAATGGTCACGCGATAGGGTGCGGATGCCATCTGATCGCCTTCCCATAATTTGAGTTTTTGATCCGAGGTGCGCTCGTATCAGAATCTCGGCCTGGGTGATCTAAATTATTTGTATTTTGTTTGAATTTTAGTGAAATGTAGGGGTGAACTAATGAATGTTTATATGTTTTTTTTGTTGATGTTATTGGCGTCGCACACGATAGCTTATAAATTACTGGATGAGCAATTTCATGATAGTAACGTTTTTACTCAAGGTTTTGAAATCAATGACAACAAATTCTATATGTCATCTGGTGGATATAACAAACGAGAATCGTTTATTCAGGTTGAAAATTATGAGGGTAGCCTGATTGAAAAGCTTCTCCTAGGAAAATGTAAAAATAAGAATAGCGATGCTTATGGAGGGAATATATTTGCTGAGGGGCTGACTTTGCTAGATGGCAAACTGTACCTGCTTACGTGGAAGTGTAAAGAAATTCATGTATACGATGCTTCTCAGCATAAGTTAAAATTCATTGAAAAGCTAACATACCCAAAAGGAATAAAAGAAGGTTGGGGGATTGCCAACAATGGAAAAGACCTGATTCTTTCGGATGGATCAAGAAAACTATACACTCTCAATAAGGATAATTTGTTAATAAAAAACGTTATACGAACAAAATATAATAAATTAAATGAATTGGAATATATTGATGGGTACGTATATGCCAATGTATGGGGCAAATCATACATTCTTAAAATTAAATATGACGAAAAATCGAGAACAAAACGAATTAGACTTACAAATATATCAAAAAATCATAGAAAAGGAAGAGACGGGCAATTCGTTCTTAACGGTATTGCTTATGATGAAAAACGAGATGCTATTTGGGTTACAGGTAAGTTTTGGAACAATAAATATTTAATACGGGAGTAAAATCATGAGATTTCAATCATGTAAAATCATCAATATAACTGCATTTTCTTTTCTCTTGGTTGGGTGTTCCAGTTTTATGCCTATTAACCAAAGTATATTTAATAGTAAGTTGGATGCTGCGATGGAGTATCAAGTTGAAATAGCTAACGACGATTTTTTTAAAGATACACTGTCCTATTTGAATGAGAGTGATTCGATTGACTGGGGAGATGAAAGAGTTCCGCTTCTAAATATAAGTCATAAGCAGGATGATTCTTTAATGAGCTACTTGTTGAAAGGTTATGGGCAAGGTGTATCATATTTGAATATTCGATACTACAGCCATTTTAAAGCTTTTTTTTCGGGAAATGGCGGAGCATCTCCGCGAGGAGATTATATTTTTCTGAATAAAAGAGTGTTGAGAAAACAGTATTTTGATAAATATCGAATACTTAATTTATTGGTGCATGAGGCTATGCATATTGTTGGTTTAAAACATATGGTGGACCAGAGCAGAAAAATCAATGCGTGTGATTTCGCATATGTGGCGGGAGATTTGTCGGAAATTATCATGGTACACAACCATATTAGAGAAGGCTTATTGCCTAAAGGCTGCTATGACAACTATTCGCCCGACATGTGTGTAAAGTTAAAGGACTATGTAGAAGAAAAAAAATATTTTCATAAGTGCAAATTTAACAACACTTAAATCCAGGGGGATTAATAATGAGTGACGCAAGATCAAAAATAGTAATTGATATTCATACACATGTGTTTAACTCTAACTATTTGCCGTTGAAAGGTATTTTTATATCTTGGGGAGTGCCTGCATTTTTAGCCCGCCCCTTGACAAAAGTGGCGTTAGCGTTAACTAGCCGATCTAGATTGAATTCTAAGGTGGCAATATTCAAGAGAGAATTATCAAAAGATGATAACTCTACTTTTAACTTAGACAATGAAATTGACACCATGTCTGAAATATTGGCAGTTGATTACGCAAATGCCTTAGGCCAAGAATTGTCAGAATTTAAAAGTTACAAAAACCTGGAAGAAAGCAGCGTTTCAAGGAATTTGTCTGAAGACGATTTGGATCTATTTGGTGCTTTGGTAGATCTGAACAATCTCGTAGGTGATGAAGATACCACAAAAGCAATCGATGAAATAAAGAAAATACTAAATGGTCATGAAGGTGGCGGTGTAGATCTTCAGTTGACGTCAAGCGAGCTAGTTAAATCTAGCTGGAAAGGCTATTTTATATTTAAACTATTCAGATATCTTTTTCGAAAAATTTCCACTTATGTCGATCTTGGTTACGACTATTTCGATTTCCTCCGAGAAATGACTAAAAGTGAGAAAGCAATTCTTACTAGGTTGATTAGTTATTATGATGACTGTGATGAATTTCTTTGTGTTCATCAAATGATGGATATGTCGGTCCCATTTGATGATCAACCCAGTTTTGAGTTTTATGACAAGCAAATTACACGAATGCACTCGCTAGAAAAGCATTCAAAGGGTAAATTGTTAGGAATGTCAGCATTTGACCCTCTAAGATTTGTCGGTAAAAGTAAAGAAGAGATAGAGGGTAAACTTGGTTACGCCTTGAATAACGGAAAAGTTGGTTTTAAACTATATCCTCCTATGGGGTTTATGGCATCTAATAATGAAGAAAATCTCCAGAGGGTTATAGATATATTTTTCGAATTTTGTTGTCATGAAAATGATAAAGAAAGGCGAGATATACCTATATTTGTACATTGTAATATGGCTGGTTTTGAAGTGTCAAAAGGCTCGGGGTTTAGGAATTCGCACCCAAAATATTGGTATGAAGCGCTAAGGAAATTTCCAAACTTAAGAGTTTGCTTTGCTCATGGAGGTGGATCTAAAGGCTGGATGGAGTCCAAGTACCCATGGGGACACGAAAATAATTTCGCCAGCAGTGTGGTTGAATTATGCCGATATAATAAGAATGTTTATTGTGATCTATCTCACTTAGATATAATTATCTCTAATAATCAAAATCGCGATAAGCTGAGAGATAGGTTGGTAAGCATTGTTTCTAAAGATGATGAATATAAATATGCCTTTAAAGATAAAGTGATGTTTGGTTCCGATTGGCATATGCCGCTGATGGTTAACGATATTAAAAAGTTCTTTTCTCAACTAGATAATATCTTTGAGGACGAACAGCTCAAAGGGATTAAACATTCGTTTTTTGCTAGAAATGCTGTTGAATATTTGGTTCTTGAAGATCAAGTAAAAAGGATTTCAAGCCAGTTTCCTACCGAGAACCTAGAGCAGCTGAACACTTTGTTGAATAAAGTGTATGCGTTATAAGCTTGATTCGCCTGCAACAACCGTTTAACTATATGTCCGCTTCGTGGAAAAAGAAGACTTCTCCGATGTGTGCGATACTTTCGAGATTTAATATCCTAGCACTGAGAAGTGGTTAGCGGTTTAGTCCGCATCGATAAGTGATAATTGGCCGTTAAATAACCTGAGATAAGGACGTTAAAGATGAATGAAAGAAAAAATGTGAATTATATTGAGTTAGCAGGGACTAGCAAAGTCGTTATTCTTGGGGAAACTAGCCACGCAAACCGAGCATTTCAACATGAGGTTGTTCGAGCTTTAGGTGAGTTTAAAAAAGCGGGTTTTTCTCATCTCGGGATAGAGATGCTACCGACGGGCTCAAAAGTCAGCCTTACAGAAAAGATGATCACGCAAATCATTTCTTATTACTATGCAACACATGAACTTGTTTTTCGTGAAGCTAAAAGGCTAAATTTGACGATAGTACCGTTGGATATTCCATACGACATCCAAAATGGCGATTACAATAATCAAGACGCTAAACTCTATCTGGATAGAAATCACTGGATGGCAAGAGAAGCGATAAAAGTTTTGAGTAAAGGGCATAAAATGGTTTTATTTATGCACTTTGGGCATGCAATGAGTGGGGTAGGAAATCTCCAGGTGCCCGATAAAAATGGGGTTCATTCTTTGTTAAAAGCTAAAGGGTTTAATGCTGTCAATATTCAACTCGGGGGCGGGGGCTGGGAATCAAAAGTTTGCTCTGGAGAACCCCGTTTTCCTGAATCTATTGAGGCCCAGGAACATAAAGTACAAAATAGCCGTTTTTCTGTTGCCGGTGGGGCGGGCGTTGACTATTTTGTTCATCTACCGCAAAACTGTAAAATACGGTAAGTTATTATGAAGTCGTGTTTTTTGATCAGTTTTTTTGCTGTGCTGCTTAATGGTTGCTCTCTTTCATCGTCTAGTGATCAAGCTGACATAGCTTGGCCAGCTCACTTAAGTAAAGCCTGTGAAAAAATAGCTTCTAGCTATCCGCTTTCAATGAGCGGTGAACAAGAGTTATCAATTCATGATTTTAACCAGTACTTTTCGATTGACGGTCAAGTTTCTCTATATGAGAGTGAAGTCACTAATCATGAGTTGCTTGCTAAAAATGTAACCGACCATTTAACTCTGGTAAATACAGTGCGGAATGCATTTTACTCCGGTAGTTCGTCTAAACCTTTACTTAAGTTAATGATCAAAACAAGCCGAGCGCCGGTTAGGTTTCAGCGGTTACAGCTTTTTTTCGGCGAACGATCTGGGCCGGGTATTCAAGGGCCAAGGTTTGAGTTTAGCTATATTTGGCCAAACGAAGATGAACCGTTGAAAATAAAAGGGATACCCTTGAACGGCGTTAATCCTTTGCAGGAGGAGTTTGACGGAGACTGGTCGTTATTTAAGTTTTTCGATAAAGCGCAAATTCAAGAGGCTGATAACGGAAAAGTTATTGCCAAGTTTCCGTTAAGCGAAATGGGAGGTTTTGAGTTTTTACTAGATGGTTATTTTGATTGGAGAGATATTCGAAAAGTATTTTCATGCCCGTAAATTGGTACTTAGAAAGCGCCTGAAAATAATCTTGTGTAACTCTTAACCTATATGTCACAGACAGATGAGAGGCAGGCTGCTCCTCTGGCTCAATCATAAAATGATTCGTTGTTCTCGTTGATGTATGATTAACAGCCTAAAAAGGAGGTGGTCGGCAGTGTCGATTGCCTTAATGTGTACAAATGTTTTGTTTTTGGTGGTGAGGTTAACAGATGAGAGAGATTAGTAAAAAAGATGTTGGTCAAAAATTGGTAGGCCTACTTGAGGAAAAAGATCCGATAGATGAGGATATTGGAATCGTTGATGATTCTGGCGCCGTGGTGGGGGCGGTGATCACTAAAAATGCGTATGATTTTTTTTTAAGAAAGGTTGAAGAAGAAGAAGATCGGCTGGATGCAGAAACAGCTGAAAAATTTAAAGCTTCCGGAGAAAAAGACAGTGAATAAAGATAAAAACGAAGACTTGAAAGACATAGAAGAAATCAAGCGGCAAAAAGCAGAGCTTAAAAAAACAAACGAAAAGATGTCTGCCTGGGAAATAGGAAAGGGGGTTGTCAAAAAGGAGAGTAAAAAAAATGTATAAGGTTAAGTTCAGCAAAAAAGCCGAAAAGGCGTATAAAAAACTCCCGGCGGTTGTAAAAGTAAGAATTGACCAAAAAGTTGCTTATCTTCAAAGCACCCCTAAAGGTATTGATACCAAAAAGCTGACGGGATACGAAAACACGTATCGAACTAGGGTTGGCACCTATAGGATTGTCTTTGAAATTGAAGATGAAAATTTAATTGTATGGGTTTTAGATGTTGGGACTAGGGGGGGGATATACCAGTAAACTTATTCATCCATTCTTACGTATTGTTGTTTTTGGCGACACTACATGATGCTGCGTGTCTTGGCGCTCGCAGGAACATCTAAAATCCCTCTCTAATACCTTTCTTTGCGCTCTACCTCATAGAGTTTCCCCCCCAAATTTGGTAAAACACTGCCCATAGATTTTATATCTCAGAGGATCTCTTTAGTTGCTCAAAGAAGCAGCAGGGTTGACCATTACTATTAGGATCAGGAGTTTTAAAATGCGTAAAGCGCAATTCGTTAGAAGTTTAGGTTTGTTTGTTTTTTCAGCGGCGTTTATTGCTGCTTGTGGCGGTGGGGGCGGGGGTTCCACTCCAGCTGATACTACGCCCACGGCGTTTAACATTGGGGCGGTGGACGGCCAAGCGCTTGATATTGATGTGCCCTCAGCCGAAGTGACTATTACGGGGATTGATTCTGCGGCGCCCCTTACCATTTCAAATGGGGTGTACTCGATCAACGATGGTGAATTCTCCGCAACTAGCACTACGGTGACAAACAACCAGAGGGTTGTTGTTCGTGGGCGCTCTTCTACCGAATTTGAAAGTCCGACGACTGTGACGCTTACGGTCGGTGGTGTAGAGGAGGATTTTGTTATCACTACTCTCGCCAGAGACGAAGACCCGGTGGCGTTTACGCCAGAAGCCACGCAAACGGGGATCACAGTTACAGAAAGCTATACCTTTGCGGCCTTCCCTGTAGAGGGAATAAATGATGATGTGGACATTAGCATCGTCGACGGTATGTTCTCCATCAACAATGGCACTTTTACTGATGTCGCAACTCAGGTGAGTGTGGATGACAACGTAGAGGTGCAAGTCGCGGCTTCTAGTTCGTTCTCAACTACCACCAGTGCGACGCTTACCATAGGGTCAAGACAAGGTGTGTTCTCTGTTGAAAGCGAAGTCATCGATACCGAACCTGGCACCTTTGAGCTAGGTACCGCCTCGGATACCAATACTCCGAGTACTTACGCTGAGTCGTCTGTAATCACAATTACCGAGATTAATTCACCTGCAGCCATATCCATTGCCAATGGCGAATTCAAGATCGTGGGTGTTACCGAGTACGGTGCTACGCAACCGACTACTGTTTCAGTCGATCAAGAAGTGCAGGTACGTGTTCAAGCCTCGGCTCAGCATGGCGTAACGGAAACGGCTACCCTGACAATCGATACCCTCAACGACACCCTTGCTATTACAGCGGTGGACATAGCGGCACCTACAGCAAGTGTTGTATTTCCAACGCCGAACACATTAAGTGACGGTACCACGTTAACCTTGCGTGGGACGGCGACCGATGACTTTGGGCCAGTAGCGAGAGTGGATGTCACTGTTACTCCGGAAGGTGGTTCAGCCGCTGATTTCTTTCAAGTGGTGACTGAAGGTGGTGATTTACAAGATACATGGTCGATACAGGTGACACTCACCGCCGATACAGTCAACACGATTAGTGTGACCGCGACGGATAGTGCGGGGCTTACGCAAAGTTCGCCTGTTGTGTTAACTGTTACGCAAACGACTACGCCGGACTCAGTTGGTTTTCCTGCAGGGAATTCGAGTGTGATATTTACCAATGCGAACTTTAACGGTTTGGCTTGGGACCGTACTGGCAATCGATTGTTATTGCCAACGCCTCAAGATCGAGTGTTTGCGATTGATTTGGAGAGCGGCACACGTTCTGTAGTCGTTAATGATGATCCGGCATTTGGAAGTTTTTCGATGATTTATGTTCTCGCTGAGCAGGAACAAATTTTATTTGGGGATCAAATTAGAAACACGATTTATATTGCGGCTTTAGACGGCAGCAGTTTTTTAGAATTGTCAAATACTGAAGATCCCGGTCCAACAATTTCTTCCCCCTATGGGATGAAGATTGGTAGTGATGGATTGCTCTATACGGTGGACGCAGTGGGGAGTTTTTATACGGTTGATCTGGCTTCTGGAGCTAGAACGCTTATATCTGATGACTCTAGGCCGGTTGGTGGAGACAACCCGTTTACAAACCCTACAAGTTTGATATTGGATGAAGATAACGACCGAGCGCTGGTAGCTGAATATACTGGCGCGCAACTTCTTTGGGTAGATATGACAAGTGGTGTTCGGACGGTATTTGTGGGTGAGGACCTAATAAACCCTTTTGACATTGCATACGATGCTGATGATGACCGAGTAATTGTTGTTGATAAGGGCCTAGAGGCAATTTTAGCGGTACGCCTAGATAATGGTACGGTTTCCACACTTTCTTCTGATGCGAAACCGGCGAGTGGGAGTAATGATTTGGATGAGCCTTCGGGAATGGTGCTTGATGGTGAGAGCGATATCGCATTCGTCTTGTCGGACCAGGGGGACGCAGGAATATGGTCTTCTATCAAAGTTGTGGATCTGACTAGTGGTGAGCGAGTGACGCTGACTAATTCTGTCTGCACTGAGTGTTAGCAGAGGTAGTCGATAGAAAATGAGAAAACGGTTTCTTTCTGATGCCATTAATTCAAAAATTCGGCAATGGTGATCCACCGGGGATTATTTTTAAAAATGTCCCCGTATTTATGAGAACTCCAGACACTAAAATAATTAAGGTTCTTGAGTTAAGAGATGGCTTTATTTCAACATGAAAAGTAAACGGGAGAAATATCGAGGGCTGGAAGAAATGGCAAATTCAAAAATAATTATTCTTGCTTCGATCATTTTTTTATTCGTGTGTGGAACTCAAAATTTAAATGCACCTGTCGCAATGAATCGTGAAGTTTGCAGTCAAATTATTTCCGATCCAGCTCATCCAAATTATAAAGAAGAGCCGTTTTTCTCTATATGTATGCAAGAACAAGGTCTAAATGCTATTTCACGTGAGTCAAAATAAATACCATGTAATCAAAATAGTTGCATATGGTCAAATCATTATTTTATAGGTTTGACGTAAGGTATTTCTGCTTGTTTGGTAAGGTCCGTCTGGAGCTTGAGGGAGTGAATACAGCTTTGCTATTCGTCGGGGAGAGATATCTAGTTGACTCGTTGTCACGTTTTCGGTTTATTCCGTGTGATATGGGTCGCAAATAGCCCCCCTTTTCAATCCCGAGCTGGTCAAATGATGTACAGTTTGGCAGCTTAATTTTAAACGAATTTTGATCTCTTATTTCATAGAAATAGCGTCAATTAGATATAAACGATATTCCCCACAAAGGAATAGATATATAAAAGGAATGTGAAGTGAAACGCACTCGCTCCTCAACCCCAAAAAAACATTCAAATATTCTTAGGTCTCTTCCTAAAAATCATTTACATCAATGTATTTGTTTGTGCTTGGGTATTTCCAATTTTTCTTACGCTGGCCCTGAAGGGGGAGAAGTTGTTGGTGGTGCCGGGTCGATAAATCGCTCTGGTAGTACCACAACAATCAATCAAGCTACCGATCGTATGGCGATTGACTGGCAGAGCTACGATGTAGGAAGTAGCGAGCGCGTTCATTACATTCAGCCGGACAGTTCATCTGTTTCCCTAAACCGTATTTTGAGTAATACCGGCTCGCGTATACAAGGTCGTATCGATGCGAATGGTCACGTCATCCTTATGAACCCCCACGGAATTTTGTTCGGAAAAGATTCTGTGGTGAATGCAGGGGGGATTTTAGCCAGCGGTTTAAATATCGATGCCGCCGATTTTATGAATGGAGATTTTACCTTCGGTGCCATTGAAGATACAGAAGGTCTTGTGATTAACGCCGGGACGCTTAATGCAGCCATAGGTGGAAGTGTTTCTCTGATTGGTAAAGAAGTCAAAAACGATGGTTTGATCAGCGCGCAATTGGGAAGTGTGACCTTTGCGGCAGGGCGCGAAGCGGTAGTGAGTTTTGACGATCGTGGCATGGTCAGTGTACGCATTACACAAGCGTTATTAGAAGATGACATTGGTGTTGATGCCGCCGTGATTAACAACGGTGAAATTCAGTCAGAAGATGGACAAATTTTACTCACGGCTAGCACGAGTCGAGATGTTTTTTCTCAAGCAGTGAACTCTGGAGAATTGAATACGGCAGTCAGTGTCGTGATGGATGACGATGGCAGCTTCACTTTAGGTGGGGGGGCCGATGTTGTGAACACTGGGGTGCTCTCTGCGTCGGGGGACGCAGGGGGTGCCGTGGTGCTTCTCGGGGAAAATGTCACGCACAGCGGTGAGATTCACGCCGATAGTTATCAGTCTGATGTGGCCGGAATGATAGAGATCCACAGCGCTGATACGACCTTATTCACTGAAAATAGCGTTATCTCAGCGAGCGCTGACGAGGGTGCAGGTGGCGATATTAAATTGCTGGGCGAGCGTGTGGGCTTGGTCGAGCAAGCCAGTGTGGTTGCAGATGGTGCTACTGCGGGTGGCCAAGTTTTGGTGGGCGGTGATTACCGAGGCGAAAATTCGGGTATCCGCAATGCCTCTGCTGTGTATGTGGGTGTTGATACGCATATCAGTGCCAGCGCCACAGAGAATGGTGATGGTGGCAAAATAATTTTATGGGGCAATGATCGTCTCACCGCGTTGGGGCAGATTAACGCAATAGGGGTTGAATACGGTGATGGTGGTTTTGTTGAAACTTCGTCTGCTGTCGTAAACCTGGCCCCTAACGTTAACGTTTCATCTGAGTTGGGGGGAAGTGGAACATGGCTAATCGATCCTTACAACATCACCATTCAATCCTCTGGCACGACAAATTTAGTGCCTGGCGACGAAGAGCTGTTTGACTTAGTTTTCCTCCCGAACTCAGACGATTCTATTTTAACTACTGGGTCATTAGAGTTGAGTTTGGCCGGGGATAACAATGTCTTGATTGAAACGACTGGGGCGGGAGGGCAAGACGGGGATATTATTCTGGCTGACCAGCTGAATTATGATAGTCGTGGCAATGCTTCACTGACTCTCCGTGCCCATGATGACATCCAAATTAATGCCAGTATAGGTGATGGGCGTCCAACCTTTGGCACTGACTCTCTCAATCTAACCTTAACAGCCAATTACCAAAATGGCGGGGCACTCTTGGGCGGCGGCAATATCACTATTGCTGATGGTGTTTCTATCAATACTCAAGGCGGCACCTTCACCGCCACCGGCTACGACTTTACGTTGGGCTCTATCAACAGTATTGACGCTGGAGGGCTGGATACTGGAGGCGGTAATGTTGATCTTTTTCTGTCGGGCGACGTTAGTATTGGTAATTTGATTGATACAGGCGGCGGCACGTTTACTGTCGGGGACGCTTCTGGTGGTATTTATGGCAGTAGTTTCGATAATTATTTGAGTGGTAATGGCGGTGGTATCACCACCGAAGGCGGCGCCATTACCATTACGACTATTGTTGATGCGTCAGCTAATGGTGATGTGACATTAGGAACAATTGATAACGGTACAGATGCTGATGTGATGTCAGGGAATGTGACCGTTACATCGGGCAATAACATCATTCTGCAATCGGATTATGATTTTCATGATACCGCAACGGGACCAATAGACAGTGACACCACTGACCCTACATTTACGACACTGACATTAACTGCTGATAACGCAATCACCATCTATGGGCAAATTTACGACTCTTCCGCGCCTTCTTGGAGCACAGCTTTACGTAACCAGGATACGCTCAATGTCACGCTCAACGCTAACCAGCAAAGCGGCAATACGACTGGGCATCTCACGCTTAACAATGACATTTATACGGCTGGCGGAACAGTAACGATTAGCGGCGCAAACCTCGATGGCTCCGACCAAATTATTCACACGGGGTATGCGAGCGCAACCGAAGCGGGCTATAGCACAACGGGCGGTCATATCACGCTTGATATGAGTGGCACGGCCACACTGGGCGCGATTACTACTGAAAACGGCGATGCCTTTGGCAACCTAAATGTAGCTGCAACGAGCATTTCTGATAATGGAGTACAGGGAGTTCGTGTTGCAGGTTCCTCCACGTTTACGGCTGAAGGCGGTGTGTTAGCGATCACTCTCGACAACAGTGATCACATATTTCTAGGTGATATAGCCATTGCCTCAGACCAAACAACGCTCACTTTGGGTGATATTAATATTAATACCGGCGGCACTGCGGTCAGTGTGAATGCTACTGGTGCAATTACTCAAGCGTCAGGTACGGATGCAATTACACTCAATGGCTCTTCGCTCACTATCGACGGTACTTCGGTTCTCACTCAGGATATTGATACGTCAGGTGCCGCCGACCAGTCGGGTGGTGCGGTTTTAATTACCGCGAGTACAGGTAATATTACTGTGGGTGATATTACGACTGACAGTGGCCAACGCAGTGATTCGACAAATGCCGTCGATGGAAACAGTTACGGTTTTTACGGTGATGGAATACGGGGTTATACAGCGGGCAGTGTGACGTTGACCGCGTCCTCTTTAGCTTCAGAGGTCTTGGTTGGTGAGGTGTCTGCTGTTGGTGGTGATGGAAATGATTCCGTAGATGGGTCATGCAGTACGTCAAATGATGGGATAAATTGTTTCACGGGTTCCCCTGGTGGAATGGGAGGAGCAATTACCATAACTGCGGATCAGTTTGTGCGCTTTACGGCACTGGCTACGAATGGTGGTAATGCGTCAGCCGAGGGAGGGGGGCAGAATGACGTCGCTCCAGGTGGCGATGCTGGGTTAATTACTGTTGAAGCAAATAGCATATATGTTGGGGGTAATCTCAGCGCACGAGGCGGTGTTTTAGCGGATGGGAATAATACCGACAGTAATGCGTCGGCATATAATGGTCAAAGTGCAGGTATCACGTTAACGGGCGACATTATTCTGTCCGGTGACAGTCAAATAGATACGACGTTGTTGGCTACGCCAGCATACGAGAGCATCGTACTCGGTGATGTGATCTTGGATGGAAGTGTTAACGAAGATACCACTGTTACGGGTCAGGAAAGCCTCACTATTCAAGCCGCAAACGTCGACATTATTGGTCAGGTGGGGACATCGGATAACCCAATCGGCGTACTTCAAATTACTTCAATCACCTCGGCTGCGGACGGCGTTGATATCGCCGATCGTGATGTGGATGCTGGCCCTGATATTGATACCTATTTTGATGTGTTTGCGACCTCTGTAAACGTCACGGCCTCGAATATTAATTCGGGCGCGGTGTCTACAGCGGGTTTAGCCGACACTGCTGGAGGACGCATTGTTATTGCTGTGGATGCCTCTTTAACCACGGGTGACTTGGATACGTCTGGAGGCACGCCAACCACTGGAGACGGATTTTTAGGCGGAGGTATCGACCTTGATGCTGCCGATATTATTATCGGCGCAATAGATGCGTCGGGAAGTAATGCCGATAGAGATACGGGCGGCACCGGTGGGAATGGCGGTGTTGTCACCGTGACCGCCACAGAAAATAGTGGATCGCCGGGTATCCAAGTCAATGGCGATATTGATGTGAATGCCGGTACGGGTGACACCGATGGCACCACGACCGCAGCGTCACTTGTCTTGGCCGGTTCCGGTACGACCTCCGCCGGTGTTTTATTGAATACGTCTTCGTTCATTACTTCCAGTATTTCAATCACAGGCACGGGCCAATCCACAGATACGCTAACGGGGCTTTCCGATAGCAGTTATTGGGTGAGCTTGGCGTCGGGTGATGGCTCAATTTTAGATGCGGTGAGTGGCTCTGAAACGGTCACGATTGGTTTTACTGGGTTTGAAATGTTGCAAGGTGGCGATGCAGACGATCACTTTAGCGTAGGCCATAACTTCACCTCTATACGCGGGGGTGATGGCATAGATGAATTTACGACCACGGCCAACACCACGGGGCGCTTATTCGGTGAAGGCGGTGTGGACACCTTTCACGTTAATCACAACGTGAACGATAGCGTGAATAATAACGGCGATGTCGTCGGTGGTGCAGGGGACGATATCTTTAATGTGGTGAGTGGCATTACCGTTGAGCTCGATGGCGACACGGGCACTGCAGATACGTTAAATTTGGTCGATACCAGCGGTACGCATACCTGGGTTTTGGCGACTGCGAGTTCTGGCACGCTCAATCCGAATATTGAATTCGCCAGCATGGAGCAGCTCAACGGAGCAACCGGCGCTTTGGGTGATACGGACCCTAGTGGCGGCGATGATCAATTTACGTTTAATTTCCCTGGTACTTATGGCAGTGACGACGGCGGCATTAATGCGCGCGGCGGCGATAACGATTCTGTTTTGGTGACCAACTCAAGCAATCCGATTGAGGTGACGTTAGGCGATAATTTATTTGGTGTTGTCAGTGCAGAAACGATTGCCAGTAACGGTGCAAATAATGGGGCTGGGTTTACGCTGCAATTAAACTCGGATGCGACTACAGCCGGGTCAGCAACAACGTGGACTATTGACGGCATTAATGACGGAACGATTGATAACGGTGTGGATGCGGCGATTAACTTTACCAACTTTGCTTCGCTGCAAGGCAACCAAGCCAACGACAGTTTTGAGGTGGAAACCGGAGGCTCTATTGTTTCCGTAAGCGGTATTCGTGGTGACGGTAGTTTACAAACGAATGAAAGCAACACGCTATCGATTGTCGGTGGTCCCAACACCTGGACGCTCAGCGGTCGTCATGCAGGCAATGTTACTGTCACTCATACGACGGCATTTTCTGAAATCCAATCCTTATCAGGCTCTGGTGGCGATACATTAACGGCCCGTGATCAAGAAAATGATTGGACGATTGGCGCCACGAATTCGGTGGCCGCAACTACCGCACAAGACCCCTCCGATGCTCTGGCTTTTTCAGGCATGAATATCCTAAATGGTCGCAGCTACTACGATCACTTTACCTTTAATTCGGACTTTATCGGCACGGTAAACGGTGGCGGCAATCACGATGAATTTTTTATTAATCAAACTGTGCAAGCCGCATTAAATGGTGATGCCGGTAACGATACTTTTACGTTTGGTGATAGCGGTTTAGCGACTGGCATTATTAGCGGTGGTGCAGATGGCAACGACACGATTGCCGGTAGCAATGTGGCGGAGACGTGGGTCGTTAGTGGTGATCACAGTGGCAGCGTCGTCGGGTATGCCGCGAGTTTTAACGGCATTGAAACGCTAGATGGCCGAGGCGGCAACGATATTTTTAATGTGAATGCGCCAGGTTCAATCTTTTCGCGCATTGTCGGCGGCGCAGGAACGGATCGTGTGGATTTTCGTGCGTCCAATACTGCTTTTGCCGTGTTGATCGATGAAGACAATGCACAAACCAGCAGTGATTTTAGAGTCTCTGGCGTGGAGTGGGTGGCGGGGGCTGCAAGCCAGACGAACACCCTGACAGTGGTGAGTGACCCCGCTGATGATTATCGTTGGGAATTGGAAGACTACAACAACGATGGCGCTAATTTTGTCGTGGTTGACGGTGTCGATGACGGCCAAGTTCATCGCTTGGATACCGATGGCAGTACGATATTAAGCACTGTGAATTACACCGAGTTCGACGACCTGACCGGCGGTGCCGGGGACGACACCTTTGTTATCGGCATCAATGATATCGACGTGGATATTGATGGGGGTGGCACGGGGAGTACCGCCGATACGCTGGTCGGATTCGATACCGAAAATACCTGGACGATTACTAATACCAATACGGGCGCGTTAACCTTTGGCGCCACTGGCAATGTCGATTTTCAAGATATCGAAAACCTCACTGGCAGCGACGCCGCTGCCGATGAATTTACCTTCCAACAAAGCGGTGCGCAAGTCGGGTCTATTACCGGTGCGATCGAAGCCGGTGGAGGTGCCTTTACCGATATCGCTAATTTTTCAGGCGTGGATTCTTTTCAGCAACTGGTGATTGGCGGCAGTGCTGGCGGTGTGAATGGCGCTGAGCAGATCGTGGGCAATGAGAATTATGTGGCAACGAATACGCTCACGGGTAACAGCAGTTTCAATGTGTGGACGATCAGCGATTTTAATGGCGATCAAGGCGTGGATGATACCGTCGATGGCGACAACGATGGCCGTGTGACTGACAGCGTAGGAACGGCGACGATCGAGTTTGTGAACTTTGGTTTTTTGCAGGGGAGCAGTGCGGACGATACCTTCATTATGGGTGATGCCGGAACGATTGTGGATATTAGAGGGGCGGGGGGCAGTAATGTTATTCAGGGGCGTGATAGTGCGAGCACGTGGACGATCAATGGCGGCAACAGCGGCGCGGTAGGGGAAACAGGCACTGGGGGTGAAACTTACGTGGCGGAGTTTCAAGGGATTGACACATTAACCGGGGCCGATGATGTCACGGACATTTTTAACGTGACCACAGACGGCAGTTTTACGGGTGTCATACAGGGCGGTGCCAATGGCAGTGACGACTTACGCGTCGCCACCTCGTCGGATTCAGACAACCGCGAAAACCGTTGGGAGTTTACGACGACCACCTCTCAAGTCGTACGTGTGGCAAATGACAATAGCCGCAGTGGCGCCTTGACCTTTACCGGCGTTGAGCGCTTGACCGGGGGCACGGGCAATGATGTGTTCGAATTTGGTGAGGGTGTCGCGATGGCGAGTACGGTTATTCAAGCGAATAATGGTGCAGGCATCGATACTCTCGACCTTTCTAATCTGACCGCGAGCAGCGGCGCCTATGTGGCCACCTTTAATGGAAGTGCCGTTGTGGTGACACGGGACGCTACCGAGATTTATCGTGTAAGCGGCACAGAGCACGTGATGGGGAATGACGAAAGCAACGTGCGCTTAACCTCGGGCACCAGCGGCACCAACGCATGGGACATTGAAGCAAGCGCTCACACCTTAACGAACACATCTTACGGTGCGGTGACGTTTGCGGATGTCGCCTATCTCGTGGGTAACGCAAACGCCGACGTGTTTGAGATTGCGTCGGATGCCAGTTTCACCGGCACATTGGACGGTGTAGGTGCGAGTAATAACAGCCTTGAGTGGTTAGACGGCGGCAACACCTGGCAGCTCACCACCGAGCACGACGGCACGGTGGCAAACACCACGTTTACTAACATCCAAACATTAACCGGTAATAACGACACCCTCGTGGGCCGCGTTCAAAACAACCATTGGGAGATCGATGGCGGTAATACAGGAACGGTTCATCTCACGGGTGACGACAGTGATGATAATGACCAAGTGCGCTTTAACGGCATGGCGAATGTTCACGGCAATACCGGCGATGACCGTTTTGATATCAACGCGGGCGGCAGCATCACGGGGTTAATTCGTGGGACGCGCGTCGGTGGGCAAGACACGGCATTTGATCGAATAGATATGGCCAGTACGACTGTGGACGTAGTGACGTGGAATATTGACAGCACAGGCGATGTGGCCGGTAATGACTTTACCCAAATTGACATATTTAACGGTGGCAACGGGCAAGACCTGTTTGTGATTGAAAATGATGCGTTAACGGTCAGTGTTGACGGCTTAGGGAATACCGCATTAGCGGGGGATACGTTGAGCCTTGCCGACACCTACACGGCGCAGGCGGATTGGACATTAAACGGCACAACCGATCGTGTTGTAGCAACCGGCGGTGGCACGGTTAATTTCGATGGCATTGAAATTGCGCAAGGCGCAAATAACGCACGAGACACCTTTGCGATTCAAACGGCCAGTGTGAATTCTGTATCTGGACGCGATGGTAACGATCAATTCACCCTCGACAGTTCGGTGAATACAAATATTAATTTGGTCGTGGTGGGCGGAGACGGTGACGACGAACTGGTCGGCGCTAACCAAAACAATGACTGGGTATTTGGTGGTGCGGTCACCGAAGAAGTCGACACCTTAAATTATCAATCAGCTATTAATCGCGGCGTTGTTTTTTCCGAAGTGGAAGATTTTACTGGCGGGACAGGCAACGACAGTTTTGAGCTTCGCAGCGGCACGATTGCCGGTGATATCGATGGGGGTTCGACAGGCACCGATACGCTAACTGTGGCCAGTACGTCTGGCACGATTGACTGGTCAATCGATGGCGCCAATACGGGCGACGTTGATGGCGTGGGCGACGGTTTTAGCCGTATCACTCACCTGGAAGGTGGCGGCGGCTCAGACGTATTTAGTTTTGATGGGCTGTCAGCATCGATCACTGAAGTGGACGGTGGTGCGGGATCAAATTCACTCACCGTGGACCGTGCCAGCGGCACCACCCAATGGCGAGTGGATGGCGTGGATACCGGCTCTGTTACTGGCGTGGTGAATCGTTTTGTTGCCACTGAAAACCTTAGCGGCGGCGATGCCACGGATGTTGTGACCTTTGAAACCAACACCAGTTTTGTTTCCGGTCTTATCGACGGCGCAGGCGGGGCGAATGATCAATTAAATCTGGCGGCGTTGACCAGTGGTGTGGTGGTGGAAGTGGGCGATACGGTGACAGCGGCGAACCCGGATGTGACGAATACCCTTCCCAATATTCATATCACGGGGTTCGAGCAAGTGACGGCAGTGGCAGATGCCGATGAAGCCGCTGACCCGGATACCGAGGCCAGCAATTGGCTGGTGAACAATCAGGTCGGCAATTACGACTGGACGGTCGATGGTCGCAATGAAGGTGAGCTCACCCTCAATGGTAGTGTGGCCACCGGACTGAGTTTTGAAAATTTTGGTCGGCTTCAGGGCAATGAAGGTAATGACCGTTTCTTGTTTGAAGACGGCGGCACGATCACTAGCACTTTTATCGGTGGCGGCGGTGCGGGTAGCGATGAAGCCAATTTTGTCAGTGTGAATGGCACTATCAACATTGTTTTAAACGATGCAGATCCCGTGATTAATTTTTCAGGGATCGAAACCCTAGTGGGTAACCACGATGGCAGCGAAGGCGAAACCAACAACGCACGTTTGACTGTGGCGACCGGCACCAATGCATGGACAGTGGATGACATTAACGAGGGTGATGTCGATACGGAAAACACCGACATCAATTTCTCCGGGTTTAATCAGCTTCAAGGTGGCAGTGGACAAGATACCTTTGATATTGACGGCGATGGTTTTGTTTCCGGTTGGATAGCGGGCGGCACAGGCACACCCACAGACCACATCGATGCAGGTAATGCGAATAATACGATTACCGCACAAGAGATTCTGCTGACCACGGACACCACCACCTTTGGTCGTTTGAATATTCACGATATCGAACGCATACAAGTGTCGGGTTTGAATCACACCTTGTATGCCGCGTTAACCGGAAGTAACGAATGGGACGTAACTTCCACAAATAATGGTTCGTTGAATGCGACCCTAGCATTTGAAGGGTTTGATACCTTGCTGGGCAATGGTGCTACCGACAATTTTGTGGTGCGTGACGGAGCATCCATTGCCGATATCAATGGTGCGGGTGGAGGGAATACCTTAACCGTCGAAAGTGCAGACAATGCCCTGGGTGAAGTGCTTTGGTCGATTACGGCAGCGAATACCGGTCAAGTCACCGGGCGCGTGACAGACTTTTCTAATATTGACAATCTGACCGGTGGCGAAGGCGCGGATCGTTTTACCTTTACGCAAACGACCGCATCGATTCAAGGCTTGATTGATGGTGGTGAGGCGCTACTCGAAACGGACCCCAGCACCGACGTGCTCGACGTGAGTATTTTTGTTGGTGGGGTTGTGGTGGAGCTTGGGCCTAATGCGGCCCCCGGTAGCTTGGTCGAAGATACTGCGGGTCTTGCCAACGTTAATGCACATAACATGGAGGAGATTGTTGCAGCAGAAGGCACACCGGAAACGGAAGAAAATAATAATTGGCTGGCTATCGCATCGCCGAGTAACGTGGATGATGCGCCCGTACTTGATTGGGATTGGGAGCTGGACAATGCAACTTCAGAGCTCAACGAAGGACAGCTGCAGGAAATTGATAATCTCATCGATTTAACTCCCATCGAAAACACGCAAACCCTTGTGTTTAATTTCGGTAGTGTACAAGGGGGAACAGGTGGCGAAAATTCCAATGTGATCGCAAGAAACGGAAATGACGATCCCGATATCTATTTTAATATCACGGGAGAGTATCGCCCTGGTTCTGGGGATCGTGCGCTGCCTTATGGTGATGTGGATGGCCTTGTGGTGGTGGATATTGACCCACGTATTATTCGTTTAGTCGGGAATGCCAATGGCGAAGAAGGCAACAACACGCTTTTACGTGTGGCTTCTTTTGATGAGAGTAATGATCTGTTCGACTATAACGGTGTGAACAATTGGACAATCGATAGCGAGAACAGCGGAACGTTTGATAACGTTGACAATGATTTTAGTTTTGAATTCACGGGTGTAAATCAGCTCCAAGGGGGCGCGGGTAACGATACCTTTATTTTCGCCACAAACGTCGATAACGCTACTACTGGCGCATTGGTAGACGGAACCATTAATGGTGGAGAAGGTACTAACGAAATCCATGTGACAACAGCTACGGGCGATTTGAATTTTGGTGTGAGCACGCTTCAAGAGACCTCGGTAGACCCTGATGATATTGCGGTATTTTTCCCAGAGTTAATTGACCCCGTATTTCTCGTGAATAACCGTGGCGGTGTCATCGATCTTGTGGGCATTTCTCGATTGCTTGTTACTGCAGATAACACCACCACCTTAAGCAGTGCCAATACGGGCGACTTTAGGTGGACAATTGGCTCGCTAGGAAGCAACAGTACACTAGTGAATACGGGTAATTCCGACAGCTTAACTTTTTCGGGTGTTGATCGGGTCGTAGGGGGCGATGCAAACGATACGTTTAACGTTATGCAGCTCGGCATTGTTGATCCCGTTTTTGATGGTGGCGAAGGAGGCGATATTGTTAATCTCGATGCTGTCAGTGTGGATGCTGATGGAGATGATCAAGCGTTGATGCTTTCATTACGAACACCACCCACAGAAAACTTCGATGCTATTTATTTAGCGAATATCGAGACGCTTCAGGCGCTCGATCGCGGTCATGTTCTGTTGGCTGATGATGTTGTGAATACATGGCTTATCGACAATGTGAACGGTGGTGAAATTCGTTTCGACAATGGTGATGATCAAAGGCTCGCGTTTACCAATATTGCCCACCTTGTGGGTGGTGGAAGCCAGGATATTTTCAATATATCGGAGGGCGGGCGTTTGACGGGGACGATTGATGGCGGTGATGAAATCGCTAACCCTGATCGAATTGATGTTTTAAGTGATGCAACCGGAGCGTTTACATTCCAAGTGAGTTCGCGTGACGCTGACGGCAGTGTGGTGGATACGAGTGCAAATGCGATTGATATTCTCGGGGTCGAGCAACTGAATGCCAATAACACTTCTGAGGCTATTCAACATACTTTGGCAGCAGCAAACGGAACGAATAACACCTTCGCCGTAGGCGTTACTAGCTTCCTTTTCGATGGAAGTGTGATGTTGGCGTTTACCGGTATGGATAATTTAACGGGCGGTGATCGCGGCGATCAGTTTATATTTAACGGTGCCGTAGTGAATGGTTTAGTCGACGGTGGTGAGAACCTGTTTGATTCCGAAGACAGTGTGCAAATACTCAACCTTACCGATGGCATTAGTGTGCGATTAGGTGATCAACGCACGGACGATCTGAATGTGCATAACGTGGAAACGATTACCGCGACCGAACCCAATACGCATCGACTCATTGGCGATAACAATACCAATCAATGGCAGGTGAGGGGCACAAATGCGGGTAATGTTGACGGGGTCAGCTTTAGTGGGTTTGCCTCTTTGGTGGGGGGTTCCGCTGACGATACCTTTATCCTGGCTCGTCAAGACGGTGCCGACATTGACGACAGCGTTTCAGCCATTGATGGCGGCGCGAACCCTGTGACCGGAAGTGCGACAGACAAAATCGACTTAACGGGCTTAATCGATTCCACTACCGTCGCTTTTGATCCCAACTATGATGCCGATCTAATTGTTAGCAATGTTGAGCGCATTGAAGCGATCCGTAACAACCATACCTTGGTGGGTGGCGACGATGTCACGCAAGAGTGGCGTATTACTGACGTCGATGCCGGAGAAATTAACAATACCGAATTCACCGGCTTCAGTCATTTGTTAGGCCGTAGCCAAGTGGATGAGTTTGTCTTTAGCGAAAGTGGAAATATCACCGGCACCGTTGACGGCGGGTCTCAGCCAGAAGGCCAGAGCGATGTTGTCGACATGCGTGAGTTGGAGGTTTCGAATGTCACCATCGGTGATCTAGAATCTGGATTTTTCGATATCGAAGAATATCGCGGAAACAATAATAATGCCGTAATCCGCGCAGACGATGTTCGCAACGAATGGGAGATTAGTGATGCTAACGGCGGGACTATTCTCGATATAAATGGCAACAATATTACCTTTTCGGGTTTTACGGATTTGGAGGGCGGAACGGACGTTGATATCTTTAGTCTTGCGGGCGGCAGTATTAGCGGAGAAATTAGTGCTGGCGAGGGCAACGATCGATTGGAGATTGATTTAGGTTCCGGCATAAGCGGCGATGTGACTTTTACGGGCAACGACGGCGATGATCGCATCACCATCGACGGCGGTGATAATGAAACACGTTTTGCTTCAAATTATTCTGCTTCCGTAGTGGATAGTGTCCCCCATGGGACACTCGAATACTCGATTAGCACTGCTAATGTGGCGAACAACTATCACGTGAATTTTACCGACGTCGAAACCGTTAATGATCGTGTTTTTACGAACACCATGACCGTTAACAATGTCATCGGTCGTGACGACATCGTAACCATCGCCAATAACCGTTTTGGTTTAGATGGATTTATCGATATTGATATCACGAATAAAAACAGCCTCGATATTGTGGGTGAACAAACGGACCAAGTTATTATCGAAGGGCGTGTTTCCTTAAACGATGCATTCAGTGTGATCAATGCCAGCGTGAGTGGGCTAGACGCAAATGCCATCATCGACGCGAATCGCATGATTAGTTTTAACACCACAGGCGCGATTGGTGCAGTCGATAATCGTCTTTCGATTGAAACGAATAATGTGAGTTTTAACGCGGTTAACGGCGATGTGTACGTGAATCAAACGGGTGATTTAATCATTGCCCAACTTTCTAATCCAGCCGCTGTAATTGATATCGATGCGACCGGCAATATTACAGACGGGGCCGATTTAAGCTCCGCCAACGCCATTCGTCTTGAAAGTGACGGCACTATAACTCTCGATAATAACAACAGCCTACTCGGTGTTGTGACGTTATTGGCCGCCAATGGCGATGTTGAATTCACCAACGGTACCACCCGGCTTGGTGATGTGAGTGCCCAAAACTTGTCATTGACGACAACGGGTAATATTGACGATGAGGGGCTTATACAAGTGGCCAACGCCACCACGGTTAACGGATCAGCCACCAGTGTCATTAATTTAAACGGTGAAAATAATACATTCAATAATGTTACCGTGACCAATGCGGGGTCATTCTTTCTGAATGACAGCAGTGCAAATGGCCTTACCGTTCAAGGTAATGCCTCGGATAACTTTATTGTGAAGGCGAGTAATAGGGTTACCGCCAATGCCGTCAATGCCAATGCTATTGAAATCAGTTCTGCGGATGCCGGTATCACTATTCAAAATACCGTAAATGCACAAAACTCCGTTGAGATATCCGGCGAAGGCGTGGACATTAATGGCAGCGTTACGGTTACTAGCAGCGTTGATAGTACCGCTGATCGCGCCGTGCTTGTGGATGCGCGTACTGGAGATCTGAATATACGTTCTGCGATTTCTGCGGATGCGGGTGTGCTTGGTGATATTGAATTGATTGGCCAGACGGTTCAGCAGTTTGCGGGCGCGGTTATTTCAGGGCGAAACGTCTTTGTCGACAGTGATACCGACGTGAACTTAGCCGCGAATATTACCGCTACGGAAATCCTCGATGTGAACGCGGGAACGGAGATTGTTATGGACAACGGTTTAACATCAACACTGACGCAAGCCGGAACGCTAACCTTTACCGCAGTGGATAATATTGTCACTCAGCAAATAGTCGCCGACAGTGTTTCCTTAATCAGTACAACCGGCAGTATCGACCAGCAGGGCGATATCACAGCAGGCGAGATAAGCATCACCGCGAACGCTGGAGAATTTGAAAACCAAGCGGGCACAGTGCTTAGCGTAAATACCGGTGACTTAGTGATGTTGGCACAAGGCGCCAACATACGCGGTGATATTCAAGCGAATGAAAATGCGGTGACTTTCGATATTGATCAGTCATTTCTTTTAAGTGCTGATATTAGCGCGGCGAATGTTAACGTGGAAACGGGTGCTCAAATCACGATGACCTCAGGCTCTAAGGTTGACAGTAGCGCCGACATCACCTTTATCGCCGGTAGTGATATTGAATTGTCTCAACTCAACGCAGAAGACGGCACGGCCTCTCTCACAGCCGGAGGCTCGGTCACGGATAATAACGGTGACGCCTCCAATATATCCGCCACGAGTTTATTTGCCCGCAGCGAAACGGGTTTTGGTGCTACAGCAGATAATGCCAACATCAATACGAGCGTGGCCAATATCGATGTGCAAAATGCTTCCGGTGTGATTGGTATTCGTAATGACCAAGAGGTTTCCATTACGTCGCTAATTACCAATGGCAATATTCGTTTTGTGAACACCGGAGGTAATGTAATTTTATCGAATATGGTTGAAGAAGATTATGACCGCGATTTTAATGTTACCGATGCCCGTGAAGCCGGGGGCGTCATTAACGGGAACTACAGTTTTGGCAACGTCAGTATATTAGTTTCCAACGGCTATCTTGCGGCTGAACCGGGAGCAAACTCAAACCGACCTGAACTCGTGGGCGATGTCATCGACGTTACCACCAGTAATGGCTTTGGTTTTGATCGCCAGCTAGTGGTGTACGCACAAACCGAATTAATCGTCAGTGGTCCTGGCATTCGTCCTATCTGGGCCTTTGGCGAGCCGCCATTGTTTGGTTTAACCACAGACTCTGATTTGATTGATCCGTCTATTGTTGGGGGGTTGAGTGAATTGTTGGTTGAGGTTGAAGAGGCGGCGGACATTGACCCCGCTATATTCACGAACGTGAATAACTATCTCTACGACAATATCTCCATCCGTATGCCGCGCGATCAAATCTATGACGATGATGAGTATTACGAAGAAGATGGTGATGAAGATAAAGAGCACGATGAAGGTTATTACTATTAAGTCTTGTTATTAATGGCGGTTCTTCATTAACGCTCATGTTTAAGGTTCGCGAGTGCGGCAACCGTTATTAACAAGTACTGAACATTTAATTAATACCATGAAAAATTAGAAAGATATGATGTTGGGTAAAGTAAAAGTTTTGGGGCGCTTGTTCGCTATAGTTATGTTGTTTTGCTGTACACAAACGGCATGGTCTTCGGGTGTAATCGCAATGCCCGACACCACAGAAGTGCCCGAGTATGAACGCGACTCCATGCTATTGGATCTGGATATCCCGCCTGTACGCGCCCGCGATCCTGATCCAGAGGCTGGCCCTCGATTGAATGTAAAAGAGTTTCGATTACAGGGAATCGTGGAATATCCAAAGTTGGGAATTACGCGAGAAAATATTTCTAAACGTATCGAAGCGATTCGTTTTGATATTATGAAAGAAGGTCAGCACACCGAATCCGGGTTTACGATGGAAGAGCTGGGCGAAATGTCTGCCCTGGTCGCGGAGATTGAGAAGACCACAAAAACTCAACACGTTGGTGTTCTAGAAGTTCAGAAGTTCGTTTTCTTAGTGCGTGAGCAACTGAACAGTCGTGGTGTAACCCTCGGTATGATCGAAACTGTTGCCGATACCATCACCCAGTTTTACCGCGAGCGTGGTTTTATCTTAGCAAAAGCTTATATACCTAAACAAAAAGTCCGTGACGGTGTGGTAAACCTAACGTTACTTTTAGGCGAGCTGGGCGAAGTTGAGATAGAAGACAGCAAGCGCGTATCAACACGCTTGATCAAAAACACCTTTAACAACGATATACATAAACCTGTTGCCAACTGGAAAATTGATGAAGCGTTGTATTTGATCAATGATATTCCGGGGCTGCAAGCGCAGGGCTTTTTTTCTCCTGGCGGGCAAGTCGGAGACACCCGTATGACGATCAAAGTTCTAGAAGAAAAATGGACGACCATGAACTTGCGTTTGGATAACCACGGTTCGGAAGCGACTTCAGAAAATAGGATCTATGCCGATATCTTTGTGCATAACCCACTGGGTATAGGCGACGAACTTTATTTCGCCATACTGAACTCTTACAGCCCAGATGCGAGTACATACGGGTCTATTCGCTACAATTCCTTTTTGGGCAGCCCGAAGTTCAGGAGCACTGTTGGCTTTTCAACCAATGACTTTGTTTCCCGTAATGTCAGGCAAAAATTATCGCCCGTTTTTACGGGTGAATCTGATGTTGCCGATATATCCCTGTCGTACATATTCAAACGTAGCCGAGTAAAAAACTACTCCACAGAAATCAAATATATGGATATTGATACCTCTCTGGATGCGGGTGTCTCCTCTGAACCAACTGGAAAATCGGCAAAGAAAGTGTCGCTGATATTCAACTTCGATATCCTCAATGAAAAACGCCGTCAACTGTATGTCGGTAGTGTCGGGCTTCACAATGCGAAAACAGTATCGAGCGGAGGGTTCGATGGCACGACCAAAGGTAACGATCGTTTTATTACTTTTGATATCTCAATGTTGTCTTTTATGAGTATTCCGTTTACGGAAGTACAAACGCGCGTTTTGCTAAAAAGCTCTTTGCAATATGCCGGGAAATCCCTTTCTAACTTGAACGGGATCAATTTAACGGGTCCATCAAAAACAAGGGGTTTTGGTATTAATGGATTTCAATCGGATGACGGATTGTATTTCGGAGCCGATTGGATTTTTAACTTGCCCAAGTTTGGTGGGGCGAAGCTGTTCGGCGAATCAATAAATCGCGTATTCCAGCCCTATGTATTTGTGGATGGTGCTTATGGTGTCGTGCAAGAAATTAACGAAGATACTGACGAAAAAATCACTGGGCGATTGGCGGATGCAGGCGTGGGCATGAAGTTTAATCTCTGGAACGTTAGCGGCAGTTTATTGTATTCGAAAGTAGTGACGGATGATGTGAAGGCCCTGCAAGATGTGACGCCTGTGAGCGGCGTGTACTTTGATGTGCAGGTCAGGTTTTAATGTTTTTTTGGGCTCCACATAAGTGGGTTCTGGGTTGTTGATTTTAAGTAAGGGGTAGTGAGTGAAAGAGTTTACTGAAAGTTACAGGAGGTATTGTGAAGAGTATTTGTCGAGTTTACGGGTGGCGAATGCACAAATGAAAACGAATGAAGATACAGCAAAAGCACGTGATAACGCTGTAAAAAAATATTCGAATGCACGTACTTATTCATTGCATAGAAATAAAATTA
The DNA here is from genome assembly GCA_033852175.1 of Agarilytica sp. GTDB lineage: Bacteria > Pseudomonadota > Gammaproteobacteria > Pseudomonadales > Cellvibrionaceae > Agarilytica. The sequence continues at coordinate 10,121 of JAWSUY010000029.1, read as the reverse complement.
AAAGCCCTGGAGAAAATATTGTTGCGTCCCCGGCCCTGGATCATGCGGTCGTAGCTAAGTTTGCCAGCATTGCGCCACCAAAAAAAACACTTTATCCGTTTGAAGATAATTTCTTAATGTATGCTCGTGGTGGAGTCTTGGTGCCATCGGCTGTCTTCCAGATGCCCGAGAATGGAGGAAAGCTTAATTTTAGTTGTCATTTAGGTCACCGTGTGGATTGGTCTACAGTCGTTGCTGCGGCACATACCCACCCTCTATATTGGAATAAAAACGTAAACCGTTTAAATAAACAGTTTTCGGCAGGTGATCCATCTGTCTTGTTAGCTAGACAAATACCGCTCTATCTCCGCACCCCAAAGGGAAAGGAAATTAAAGTGTTAGAAATTAGAGATGGGTGGGTAACAACACGTCGAGCCGACAAGCCCGGAAGTAAGGCAAAAAAGTGGGTGGCTTAAAATGATAATTAAGATTAAGCCAGTCGTGCTGTTAGTGATGATAGTCATTTTTATTGCGTGTGCATGTACTAGTGTAGTTAAAGATGACGAAATACCTCCATACTTTGACTTCAATTATGACAACTGTGTAAGCGTTTTAGATGATTCTGAGCATGTCTACCATACCAATAAATTTATTGTAACAGGCTGTAATGCTCTTATAGAACAAGCAGTAGAGAGAGAAGTGTGGGAGCGGAGTAATAGTGAAGGGAATGAAGAGTAGTCGCAAAGTCTTTTTGGGGAAAACGCATAGATGATTTGTATGAGTAGGTTATGAATAGTTGTAAGGTTATCGTTTTTTTTCTGGTGTTATTATTGGGTGCGTGCGCTTCGATTGAGGATTATGAATCTCATTTGTGGCCCCAGTATGCATATCCCGGTTTTTCTAAAAAAATAGATAGAATTGCAGGAAATGATGCGATTGATTGCGGTTTCTATGATCGAATGTTACGAGACAGTGAGTCTCTAAAGAGGAAGAGGCGCGGGCTTTCAGACTGCGTAAAAAATTCAATTAAGGCGGGGCGTTCGTTTAAATTTGGGTCTGTTAGGATTCCGGCTGACTCATACGTATACGAGGTTCTTGTGCTCTCCCCGGAAAAAGAGTATTGGACCATTACTTTTGATTTGATGCTGGATGGAAGCAATGCAATTCACTGGGTAAAAAGATGCGATTCGGTAAATGTGGATGTTAAAAGCCTGAGCTACAAAGGTGAAGGGTGCCGAGAGGTATCCGCCGAAGAGTGGTTGTCAGATATAAATTAGCAATTGGTTTTTAAATTGATTGGCACTGTAATGGCTTGTTTGGCGCAGTAGTGTTCTTGCCGAAAAAATACCTCAGGAAATGTACCTCTGTTCAGTTTAAGTTCAGATTTGTTTGGTAGAATTCCGCCCCTTAAAAAATAGAATATAAAGGGCGTAGTGATGAATATGAAATTGTTTATTTCTGTAGTATTTGTGGCGGTTCTAAGCGGGTGTAATACGGCATTTATTCTTCCAACTGAAACCGCTGATATTTCACGAGATGTGGAAATCAGTAGTACTAAGTTGGAATTTAAATTGGTAAAGAAAAACAGTTCGGTCAAAAAGCAGTCGGGTATTACCATTGCGCTTGAGCCTGTGAATACGGCGCCAGAAATATTTTATAGAGTTTCCCTTAAAGAAAAATTCCAATTGTTGCTCATAAATGGAAAACAGTCTTATGAGGTTACTCATACACCGTTTTATCGTGAGCAAGCAAACCGTGTAGCGTTCAGGTTGAAGATTAGTAACAACTCGAATCGAGTGGTTCGCTCGAAAGGCGCGATTGTTAGCGTTGATGTCGACGGCAATACTGAAACGATCCCCAGTTCGGCATATAAAGAGTTAACGGGCCTTATCCTAGTGCCTAACTCCACAAAAGAAGTGATTATTTACGGCCCAGAGATTAGCGCGATCAAAGGTGACGGCGGTGTTATGCGTGTAGGCATGTATGAAATAGGTGTTGGTGACCAGTACGCAAACTTTGAATGGTATCTGAATTATTCGAGCGGGCAAGTTTCGGCAGTCGCACCGCTTAAAATTGAAACCAAGTCATTGTTGCCGACAGTTGCTAGAGGTAAGCACGGTAAGGTTTATTCGGCAGCTACCTTGTAGTCTATTTAGTGACCGGTTGCTTCTCGCTTAAAAGGAGTGGCCGGTACAGGAAAAAAATTTCGGTCTATGTATGAAGCTTGATCTTGAAGAATACAAAAATATTATTTTTTTGACGGGCGCGGGAGTGTCTGTTGATTCGGGGTTGCCGACCTATAGGGGTGAAAATTCAACTACAGCTGTTGATATTCAATATAGTGGCCATATTGATCGTATTAAGGATAACCCAAAAGCTTTGTGGGAGTTTTACGGGCCTCTTCGCCAGAGTATTCAAAAAGCACAGCCAAATGCGGTCCATTTTATGTTGGCAAAGCTAGAGGCATGCTTGGCGGATGATCAGCGGTTTTGTTTGCTCACTCAAAATGTCGATGGGCTTCACCAAAAAGCAGGGTCAAAAAGAGTAATTGAATTACACGGAAATATAGAAACGTTAGTTTGCTCTAACGGTGAGTGCAATACGGAAAAAGTATATGGTAGTTTGTCTGCGGAAAACCCGCCTCTATGCGAAATGTGTGGCAGTGTTCTTCGTCCGGGCATTGTACTTTTTGGCGAGCCAATGCCTGTTTCTACGGAATGGTCAATGAAAAAGGCATTGCGTAGTTGTGACCTGTTTGTCGCTGTCGGAACATCTGGGACAGTATCGCCAGCTTCCAATATTGTTCGTTCTGCACGTTATGAAGGCGCGAGAACAATTTTACTTAATCTTGAGCCAATGGTACCGAATAACTCTTATTTCGTAGAAGAATACCTCGGGGACGCTAGTGTTTTAATGTCTGGGTTATTCGATACAGGTGTTTAAATAAGTTACGTTAATCTTAGTCGCCTTACCACGGCTCTGGCGGGTTTTCCCAAAGCTCTTTGATCCGTTTATCAAACTCCTGGTCATTTAGATCATCAGGGTTTCCAAATGGGTAATTTGAATCGACTATGTAACCTCTAAAAGGACTTAAGTCTATACCCGGATAGGCGGCTTCAATTAGCTCGATCGTAACTAGGGTATGTAATTCGGTAAGTTGGTATTTCTCAATCAAACTTTTAACCGCTTCAGAGGTTTTTTTTCCTTCTTTGATCCAGCGGATGAAGTCATCTTTTGAATTTTCCGGCATTTTTTGGACCGGCTCTGAATTGATTGATGTTAGGTGGGGTGTCTTTGTCACGACAGGGCATCCTCAGGGTTTTTGTGCCAATGGGACGCGACACCTTTCCATGAGCCTTTTGGATAGCCGACATCGGAAGCTTCAACGTATTTATACCCCATGCTTTCCATTAAGCCCTGAGACCATTGCTTTTCAATTTGTTGGGGAGTCTTCTTTTGCATGATACCTGTTTGGAACCGCATGAGATTATCGTTAATATAGGTGTTTACTATATTTTTTGTCCCATAGATATTTTCCATTGCGTTAATCATTTTTCGAAGCTCGTCGTGTGCCTTGAATCCTGATACATATACGCGAGTGCCGGGGTTGCTGGGGTGTCCTGCGTAAGAACGTATGTCCCAGTAGATATATGGCCAACCGCCAGCCCTGTGTCTATGTTTGTACATACCTCGAAGATATGCTGCACGGGTGCCTTCGAACTCAACAACGTAATAACGTCCATCGGGATCATTCGGGGAGCCGTGCATGCCGTCTAACTTACGCTTAGCGCTTATAACTAAGCGGTCAGCTCGAACTTCTACGGCATCATATGAAATGGTAAACCAATTTCCATCCGCTGGTATTTTTACAATTTTTTGGTTTTGTTCTTTATCAGCCATTTGTTGCAATGAGGGGCCGAGTTCTTGAAATACAGATTGTTTATCTTTGGCTAGGAGATTCAGTTTTTGCTTAATGAAGTCTATTTTATTCATATCGACACCTTATGCTCATGAATCGCTGATGGTACCAGTCATGATAATACGAGTAGGTGAAGTTTTTCTCATTTTGAAATAATTATTTGGCAATTTCATTAAGGAAATAAGGGCGGGTAATTGTCATGCTCGGGCTACTACAGCCGTACCGACCCGAGTAGGTAAACTTCGAAGGTTTATTTTGTTGCTTTCTGCCCATCATGTGACGGGGGGAACCATACGAGAGTTTTAGTGTTTGGCGGTAAGTAGGGGCGTTTTTGGCGCGTATTTCAATGAGTGATTGAGGGGCGGTTAGTGGGCGGGGGTTAACATTGTGCGCTGGTTCACATTCTATATGTTTCTCAGCTGTTCAGCTGGTTAAATTTTAATCTTAGGGTTGTAGGGCGTGGATTAATGCTTAACCATGTGCCGCAATACAAGTGTTCAATAAATGCTGTGATAATGGAGGGGGATGATCGATTGTTCTGCTCCATTGCTTGTAGGGGAAAAGGCACCCCCCAATTTTTATTATTATCTTTATATAAAGGACAAGAAATAGAATGGCCAATCATATTCCATCACATATTCCGAGTGCTCGTAGAACCCATCTCGCGTCATCTGAGTTAAAAAATTACCCGTTATTCTCAGACAATACACGTGGCTCTTGTGGCAGGCCGGTACGGATCAATATAGCGCTGTTCACTGCCTTTGCGGGCCTTGTTGACTCATCGACCTCAAGCGGTCAAACGACGATTAGACAAATAGAAAATTTGCGGAATATTGGCGGTGGTAATCAGGGTGGTTTGTCGAATATTAATTGCGCTTTCAAGCATATACACCCAGTTAACGGGTTGAATGTTTTTTATTCAATTTTAGACGATAGTATGCTGGGGAAGAAGACCTTATTTATAACGGATATTCGGCCTAATAATGGTGAGTCGGTTGGTGCGCCGGGGCTTTATGCTTATAGCGGCTTTAGTAAAATACATAAGTTAAACCCAAACGCTGAACTTCAAGAGAAAACTGTTTACATCAGCGGTCAGGTGAAAAATATTGATACAGCAGTTGAAAAGGGTTGTGACCGGACAGGTATAAAAGCGGAAGATATGGCTGTGTTTTTTAGTCCTCAAAAAGTTGTTAATGAATTAGGAGTGTGGGGGCGCTCTAACCAATCTCAGATTACAGCAGACGCGATTGCTGAACTCAGTGATGTCATGAATAAAAATTCTAAAAAACGAATTTACTGGGTAGCAGAGGCGGAAGGCGCTGCAATACTAGAGAAGTCTCTAGACGGAGTAAGCAGTACACTCGGCGGATTTAGAATGCGGGTCATTGATCCTTTGGCTAATACTCAAGCGTTACTGCAGAAGTTGAAGCTGAAAGCTGTTAAGTTTGGCGGCGGTCATGCGGATACACCACCTATAGAATACACAGGCACAAGCCGATCTGCCCAAATGCTCTTTTCTTCAAATGCTGAAGCGTTAGTTAGAGAGCTTAAAAATACGCGTGTAATGCGAGACTATCGTGAGGTTCATGACGGTATGGTTGATGCTCTCTCCGGCACGGCGAATAAGGGGACGTTTGGAAAGTCCAAAGGCGCACTGGCTAACCATATGCCGCAGGCAGGCTTGCCCAGAAAACTCACGGGTAATAAAGTCGCGGTGAACTCTTCTAGCTTAACCTTTGTTTCTGCTATCAAGAGACTTGCTTAGTATGAGGTTTTCTCTTGACGTCATCGGCCCCGATTTCGATAACTCAGATCTTATTGTCTTCCAATTCAGCGGTGCCGATCTTAGTTTTCGTCTGCCGGATCACCACGGAAGTTATAATTGTTTTCTTGCCGCTCAGGATATGACAGATATGTCGAAAGTATCGAGCGACGCGTGGAGTCAGCACCCCCTTGGGCAAAAAGATCTTCGGTTGGTCAAACAGTCATGGTTCTACGACGATATAGAGTCTCAAAACCACGTCGTGTTATGTGATTTTAAAATTGAGTTGGTTGAGCTGGCACCGGCTGAACAGGCTCAGGCGGTACACCTGAAGCCCGCAGATTTTGAGAAATGGTTATACCATCACTATCGGTTAATTGCGGTAGAAGGGGTTGAGTCGCACCTGGGAACAGAAATTGAAGCTCTTGCGCGGAAAGAGCACATGATGCCTGCAGATATGTCGGCAATTGAAAAGTTGGATAAAGACGGCTTGGTTTGGTTAACTGCGACACTGGGGCATGTAAGTATAAGAGACCGTCCCGATTGGAGGACGTATATTCCTCTGAATGAATCTTCAATATTAACGGTAACGTGTAGCATTACTATTTTTTCTAGTGACCATGATTCGATAACAATACCGATGCCGGAGCTTGACCAGCTTCGTAAGGATATCCGCGATGAAATCTTGGATAATATTTCTGTAACGTATTCGTCAGCCTTTCAAGAGCGTCTAAACCAAGCGGAGCGGTAAGCCGAAATGGCATTCAACTATTTTGAACAACTATTTTGAAAAAATGGAATAAAAACATGTCAGAAGTTAGAAACAGGGTGAAAGTTATTGGTGGTATGGGGCCAACGCTGGAGAAAAAGTGGTATGAGTATTTTGACCAGTATTATGCGACTAAAGAGGGGAAAGGGCTTGTCGATGTTTACCTAAAAAAACACCATGCGGCAGTTATAGAAATAAAGCTCGTACCGGGTGGGAACAGGAACGGTGCGATTGTTGGTATGGCGATTATTCGCCTGGGAACTCAAGGGATGTTTGGCCTGCGAGGGGCGCCGGGGCAAAATGGTACTTATGTTAAGCTAGTAGGGCTTAGAAGTCTTGCTCACGAGTTGTTTCATGCTATAGCGCAGTATAACCGTAATGACGAAAATCTTGCTGTGGCGTCGGCAAATAAAGTGGTAAAACAACACGCCATAAGTATAGGGAACCCTTCTAGCGCAGGCGTTAGAGTAGATTACGAAGGGGTTCTGAATCAAAGTAAATTAGTCGGTAAGATACTGAAGGATTAAAAGAAGTATGAAGTTTTGGCTATTACTCATTTCGATTTTTACTGCTGTTACATCAACAGCTTGTTCTGCCGACGAGGATACCTATATAGATGTCGATCTCTTTACGTCTTTTTTGTTAAATGAAAAATCGGTTGATTTGATAACATATAAGGCCCCAACGGGTATTGATCCTAACGTCGAACGATATGGCGGTTATCTCCTTGTTTTAGACGATACAATTATTAATGATGTTTATTATTGGATAGGCGCTTTTCGGGATAATAAGACCGACTCAGTAGAGGTCGGGTTACATTACAGGCATAAAGGCAAGGTTCTTAAAGAGTTGGATACTGATAATGGCTTTTTTTCTGATTATCAAGGTATGAAATTCGCGGTATTACATGATTCTGGTCAGCATGACTCGTTTTCCACGCTATGGATGATTTGGCATAGAGAGGAGGCTGGGGTGGATTATAGGAAGCTATACGTTGTAAACGGCAGTATTGCCGGTGCCCAAGTGATCAATAATAAATTTGTAATCTCGGGTGTTGAATTAGATAAGCCTTTTGCCCGGATCGTTCGGCTAGACGGCAGTACGTTATTTATTGACGAGCTGCCTAAAGTCACTAAACATTAATTGACATGTATTTGTAATGATAAGCAGCGAAAGAAAAATCGACCTTACCTTAGCCGCCCCTAGTGAGAATAAAAATACGGTTTCTTTGTCTGTCATCGTTAAGGAGCGTAATGCTCATGCGTTGGCGACGGTAGTGTTTGATGCGGCGGGGAATATGGTGATTGAGGACGGGAAGGCGGGCAAGAAAGCGCTAGAGAATGCAAAACGCTATACGTCTGTCTGTTATGTTCGAAATAGTGAAAAGCATATACATGAGAGATTAAACTTGATCGGTGGTGTGTGGGTACGCGATCTGCTTGATGAAAGCCGGGGATAGGGGGAGCCAAGGGGCGGGAATATTGTACCGTAGTGATAAACGGGTCGCCCCTTAAAATAGCTGGCACTTCACCGTGAGTGCTTTTAGGGTTTGCTGATAAGGTTAATCTGTCATACATGATTTCGGATCAATAGAGTATTTGGTTGATTGCTCGCCAATAAAATATTTTGATGACAAATTTCTCCGTTTTTGCTGGCGCCAAAATGAAAAGTAGTGCAGAATCCGCGCATTATTGATTTTAGGGAGTTGTGCTACAGAATGGATTCATCCCTTCTTATGTACTTTCAAAATTAATTTTCAAAAAATAGAAACTGGCTATTAAGAGCGGTTATTGGTGGCTGTAAATCAAGCAATTAGATGTTTGATTCAGGTGTTTGTGTGCATTAATTCACCGATCGTGCGTGTTTAGCCCGAGGCGTGTGCGCGTTTTGCACGGGGTCATCAAAAAAATGGTTTAAAAATCAATAGTTTAGCGATTCTATAAGTGGAGTTTCTGTGCAATGTCGTGAGTGCATTCCCGCACGCGCGTTTTGCCGCAGAGAGGTTTTTTGCTTCTCGCGAATTTCTCTTTTAAATCAAAGAGTTGCCGTCGTGTGTTGAGTTTTGTAATTCTGCTAAACACGCGTGCGGCATAATAAAAATGTTATAACTATTCGATAATTATGAAAATAATGAGGGAATGTATGAGATCGCTGGCTTTATTGTTAATGTTTGTTTCTGTAGGTTCTTTTGCTGCTGGAGGCAATATTGGATTTGGAAAAATCAAAGGAATTAAGGTAGGTAATAGTAATGGAGAAGACTTAAAGATATTTCTGGAAAGCGGCTATTCTCATGATCAGTTTAGCTGCAACGGAGTTGTTTTTGTTACAAAAAGCCACCTCAATGACGACCGTTTTAATATGATATATAGCGCCTCTATGGCAGCCTATATGGCAAACAAAAAGGTCAGGTTCTACTCTCATACAGATAACAGTTGTGAAGCAACGTTCGTAGCGCTTCAAGAAACAGTATTCTAATTGTAGGTAAGGTTATAACAAATCGCACCAGTCTGAAAACCGGTACTACGCGATTTTTGCGTTACTCGCTAGCGCTCAAACATTAACACAAAAACCGCTCCGCACCGTTTTCAGCTGTGCTTGGCGTTACAAAGCCAGGAATGCTGGAAAGGTCCGAAGTATGAAAAAAATAATATCGGCGCTAATTTTGATCTTTAGTGTTAATGCTAATTCCGTCGTTGTCGAAGATGTAAAGATCAGTCAGCTATACATTCAATCACAAAACGGTAGCTCCGCTCATGCCTTGAGGGTAAATAAGGCTATAGATAGTTCGTGTAATGGGAGGGTGTATATTGAATTTGCAGACTCCGGTTTATTGTCTACATTGCTTGCATACAAATTGGCAGATAAAGAATTCGATTTGATGTACCAAACAGGTCAGCCTAGCACATTGATATGGGGGCATCTAAATGCCTCGTGTAGATTGTTTAGTGTCTATTAGTGAGGCTGTAACAAACGCTTTCAATTGAGCGTTTTTAACTTAGGTCAAAAATCTGGCCTTTATCAGAGCCGCCAAATGAAGCGGACGTTAGTATTTTAAGCTATCTAAAAGGAAATAATATGAAGTATAAGTTAATAATAATTTTCATTAGTTTTTTTGTTTCCAATTTTTCGCATGCTGATGCAACAGCAAAATCAAAAATCAAGACGTTTTTATATAATGGCAATGCCGATTTTACGTTTTTTACATCTGAAACGGGTTGGGAGGTGAAAGATGGGGATGGTAACGTATTGTGCACGCCATATTATGTTCAGGTTACAAGCAGCGTATTAGGAAGGGATAAGATATATTCTGCGGGCCTAGCAGCTAAAATGTCAGGTTCGATCGTTGACTTTGTTGGAGAATGCAGCTCAAATCCCAACTATTTTAATGCCCATTATATACGTATTTACTAGGAATTAATTTGTTTTCAATATACCCATACACTAACAAGGGTAATCAAAATGACCTCCGTAAGCTGTCTTTGTTTTTGCAAAAAGACGCAAAAACAAAGCCACCTTACTACGGCATTTGTTACCGGCGTTAGAGCGTCAAGTTTAATCTTGATGCGTCTTGCAGGGTGCAAGTCCCTGTCGGGAAAGGTTTAACCAACCACCCGTATCGAGTGTTGCGCTTGTGGCGGAAGACAAGGAAGGATTTTTTTTCTTAAAATTGCCTCTCCTTAATAAAAGTCCGA
>JAWSUY010000028.1:21449-38127 GCA_033852175.1 Agarilytica sp. | reverse complement strand
CCGTACCCCGTCCCCCGTACCCCGTACCCCGTACCCCGTACCCCGTACCCCGTACCCCGTACCCCGTACCCCGTACCCCGTACCCCGTACCCCGTACCCCGTACCCCGTACCCCGTACCCCGTTATTTTCTATTCCTCAAAACCATGCCGCGAGTTTGCCCAGCATGGGAAGAGCCTTCTAGCTTTATACGGCTTGCTTCCGTTAAGTCATCTAAAAACGCGACAACATAGCCACTATTACCATTTGCTAGAGATTCCCATAGCATCCATAGGCGCTCATCATCGCAATCCCCCTCAATAAAGCGCAGGTTTCCTGCGGCAAAGTCGTAAGACTTCAACGCCTGCTTACAAAAAGACTTGGGAACAACCCAGGTGAACCATTTTTCTGGGTTCTGCTTGCTGAGTGATGCAAGCATGGGAAGTAACATGCTGAGATCTTCACCGTAAGGCATCAAAATTTCAGTGATGCCACTGTTGCAAGGTTTTGCAGTTTGAGTAGAGGGGTGGATTGCGTACTGAATCATGAGCTTTATATCTCCCGTCGAATAACGCCAACACTGAGTCCTTCTATAGAGAAGGCATCGTCTCGTAGATCAACTTTAATAACATCGAAATCAGGGTTCTCTGGCCACAACTCCACCAAAGCATTATTTCGTTCACGCTTAAAGCGCTTCACAGTAACTTCGTCTTCTATACGTGCAATGACAATGTCGCCGTTTCTGGCTTGGTCGGTACTGTGCACGGCCAAAAGGTCACCATCTAGAATGCCGGCATCTTTCATGCTCATTCCGTGAACGGTAAGAAGGAAGTCGGCTCTTGGGTGAAAGAAGTCCTTAGGAATGTTGCAGTAGTCCTCTATATGCTCTTGAGCCAATATGGGGTTGCCAGCTGCAACACGACCCACTAAAGGAATACCGCTTTGCGCTTCCGGTAAGCGAATGCCACGCGACGCACCGGCAACCATTTCAATCGCCCCTTTTCTGGCAAGCGCTTTAAGGTGCTCTTCTGCTGCATTGGCAGATCGGAACCCGAGACTCTGTGCAATTTCGGCGCGAGTGGGTGGGTAACCGGTATCGCTGATGTGATCTTTGATCAGTTCAAGCACTTCCTGTTGCCGAGCGGTGAGTTTTATCATGTTGTCAGTCCTGATGAATGATTGGATAGATATACAGTAAATGTAATTATATACAGGTAAAGTCAGAAAGCAACGTCAAACGCGGATTTTGAAGCGTAATGTTGAAAGGCGCGTGGTTATTGGTGTGTAAAGCCACTTTTTGTTTTAGGTGTAGCCCGCTGCACGTGTGTCTACGTGTGTCGAAATTCTTTTCACTTCAATAGCTTAGCGGTTTGCTGGTTGAATTTCGTACGATTCCGTGAAGCTTTTCGAAAAACCAAAATTATTTGCAAAATTGAACCAAAAAATGTGATTCATTAGACATTTTGTCGTGAATTACCTATTTTAATTTCTAAAAAAGCTGCTTTAATACAACCCACTACAGAGACACAGTGAATTGAAAAACAAAACATTGAGTCAACGTTGTAAGGTCGAAAATGAGTCAAACACGGAGTCTACTTTTTCAAACGGATTGATAAGCTCTTAAACAGAGACTGGCAATTTCGAGACCTTTGAAACAAAAAATTAAATTGGAATATAAATTCCGCTAATGTCGTAAGTTTTAAACTAAAGGAACTAATAAGATGATTTTTATTGAATATGAAACAATTGAAGGTAACGCAACTGCAAAAGGTTACGAGAAGCACATTCGTGTAGATTCTTTGCAATTTGGTTGTGGTCGCGGCATCAGCATGGAGCCAGGCAACTTGGCAAACCGTGAAGCTACTCGTCCAAGCTTGAGCGAAGTTACTTTCACACATAAAACAGATAACTCTGCTACTGCATTGTTCAAAGAGTCTGTATCTGGTTCAACTGGTAAGAAAGTTATTATCAAGTTTGTACAAACTGGTGCAGACAAATTGGTTGAATACATGACTTACACGTTGACTGACGTACTAGTAAGCGGCTACTCAATCTCTGCAGACGGCGATAACGATCCAATCGAATCAGTGTCTATGAGCTACGCAAAAATCGAAGTTCGTTACCACGACTACGATAAGACGAACAAAGGCGCTAGCCCACAAACTGTATTCTACGATCTAGAAACAGGTCAACCAGGTTAAGTTAATCTGAGCTGATAATGATAAGGAGCGCCCGGTTTTGCCGCGCGCTCCTTGTTTTTTTTAAGCGGGTCAATATAACCTTTCATTCAGCAGGTATTTCAAATTTGTAACAAGCTAGGCTAGACTGTCTTTTTTGAACGGAAATTTACAAACGGAACACTCCATCATGAGTATTACCCAAGACACGCGATTCATTGCCATTAGCGATTTCTCGCTGGGAACCGATACCTTTTTGCTGACAGGATTCGAGGGAAGTGAATTCATATCAGACCTCTATGAATTTCAGATTGATGTCATGTCTGAAAACATTGAAATACAGCCCGTTGATATCGTGGGTAAAACCGCAACCATCACTATTCAAGATGAACACCAACGCGTTTTTCACGGCTATATCCGTTCATTCACCTACGGTGAAATAAAAGCCGACAACGTAAGACAGTATCGTATGACCATGGTGCCTTGGCTTTGGTTTTTAACCAAAAACAACAATCACCGTATCTTCCAAGATAAAAACACCAAAGAAATTGTTAGCCACGTTTTTCAAGAAATGGGCTTCACAGATTTTGACTTTCGCGCAGACGGCGGAAGCAAACGCGAGTACTGCATCCAGCACAACGAAAGTGATTTTCACTTCGTATCACGCCTCTTAGAAGAAGAGGGTATCGCATACTATTTCAAACATGAAGAAAGCGCGCATCAGTTAATCATCGTCGATCAAAAAAATGCATACGACGAATTTGCGCAAACCGAATTAGAATATTCCCAGGGTAGTTCACCGAACGAGCAAATCAGTCGCTGGGAACACCTCTACAACTTCAAGAAAGGCCAGTGGTCTTTTAGCGATTACAACTTTAACGAGCCTACTCGACGGTTATTTTCCAATACCCGTACCACCAGTACCTTCGATAATAACAGTAATTTCGAGCATTACGAATACCCTGGCATGTATGACTTTGCATCCGGTAATGACCTCGTAAAAATTCGATTAGACGCAGAAGAGGCCAGTATTAATATGGTGTCGGCGAGCAGCGACTGCTCGACCTTCTATGCTGGCGGTAAATTTAAAGTCAGCAAACACGATAACGCCAACGAAAAAGGCGAATACATCGTTGTAAGCATTCATCACAGCGCATTTGATAATAGCCACATTGCCGGTCAAAACGGCAGTACCGGTTATGGCAATAACTTTGTTTGTATCCCTTCAGATGTACACTTCCGCCCAGACCAGACTCACCAACGACCCGTAATGCGTGGCCCGCAGTCCGCCATCGTAACCGGCCCAGCAGGTGAAGAAATTTACGTCGATGATCTTGGCCGCATTAAAGTACAATTTTATTGGGACCGTGAAGGTAGTAATGACGAAAACACCACCTGCTTTATTCGCGTAATGCAAGCATGGGCGGGTGCCCAATGGGGGACTTCATTTATTCCCCGTATCGGCCATGAAGTTATCGTTGATTTTATCGATGGCGACCCCGATCGACCGATTATTACCGGTACTGTTTATAACGGCAGAAATCGACCTCCTTTTGACTCGAAAACCAAAAGTGGTATTCGAACCCGTTCAACGAAAGAGGGGACGGCAGCCAACTGTAACGAATTAATTTTTGACGATCGTAAAGACGCAGAGCAAATTTTTATTCATGCTGAACACAACATGGATACAGAAGTTGAAAATGACGAAACGCTTACTGTCGATAACGACCGTACTAAGCATATTTTACACGATGAAAATTCCAACATAGACAATGATCGCAATAAAACTGTTGGTAATGACCAAACAGAAACTATTGTAAAGAATAAAACGATTGACGTGGGTGAAAATCATACTGAGTCGATAGGCAAGAACGCGACTATTGATATTGGTGATAACCAAAACCTAACAATCGGAAAGCATATTTCGATAGATATTGCTGAAAACCATTCAGAAACAGTTGGTGGAAATATGACTGTTTCTGTCGGGGAAAACCTTTCTGAAACGGTAAGTGGCGCATACACTGAAACGGTTACAGACGCGTATAGCCTATCCGCAAATACAATACTGCTGGAAGCTGCTGAGAGAATCGTGTTAAAAACAGGTTCTGCTCAAATCGTTATGGAAAGTAACGGCGATATCGCAATTAGTGGCAGTAATATCAACGTACAGGGTTCTGGAGACGTTGTAATTAGAGGTTCGCAAGTATCCGTTAACTGATTATGAAAGAAGAAACGTTATTTTTGGACAGTATTGACGAACTTAATGACGTAGTAGAGGTTGTTCCTGAGAAGTTGTCTCCGGGAGAGCTGATGCTAGGCCAGGTTGTTAGTATCGATGAGCACGGCCAATTTATGGTCTCGTTCGACGGCTTAGTTAACAAAAAAGGTATTCCTGCAATCTCGACAATTGGGGTGGAGCCAAGACTTATTGGTCGACAGGTGGTATTGATGTTTGCTGCGCAAGATATTAGCCAGCCGATAGTCGCAGGTTTTTTACGTAATTCGTTAATGGATATGTTTGATACGGTTGAACTTAAGCCTGGTGGGGATACAGAAGCCGAACCAGAGTCTCGTTCACTTAGTGTTGATAGCACGAAAGTTGTAATGGAAGCGGAGGAAGAGCTTGTTTTGAAGTGTGGGGAATCAAGTATCACGTTATTGAAATCAGGGAAAATCCTTATTCGTGGTAAATATTTGGTGAGCCGTTCGAGTGGGGTTAATCGTATACTGGGTGGGTCTATCCAGCTTAATTAGTCTTGCTTGATGTTAAGCTTTCTGCTGAAGGCTTTTCGCTTTTCTGACCATATAAATGGCCTGCTGTCGTAAATATATCTGCCTTAAATGGATGTTGCTGGGAGAAATGATCTGTCTGATTTTTCATTTATTATAGTATTTATTTGATATCGAACTGTATTGGAGTTGTCAGAGGCTTTGAGGTATTCGATTTGTGTTCAGAATTAGTAGTGATAGGGCTTTATAGTCGAGTTTCCTTTTGCAAAATTATAATGGGGTGGTTTTTAGACTGTGGTATATAGGAATCTGACTAACAATAATCCTTTTTTGGATGTCTACGAGCAGTATGTAGATAACGCCTCTTTTTTGTGGCTTCTTCGATCTATTGTGCTCAAGCAGCCCCATTACGTGCGTCATTCAATTGTTGCACTTGAAAAGCGTATCGATAACAGTTTGGACGGCTTGAGCACAGCTCCCGAGGATGCGTGGATTCTTTGCGAACAAAATTTGGAGTCGGGTGATCCAGGAGAAATTTTCACATCTGCAATCGTTGCATTTTGGAGCTTAGAGCAAAAAAAGGTTCAGCAGGTTGTTGAAGTCGCGTTAAAACAAGAAAGCACCGTTAAGGCCCTGTGTTCCGCAATGGCTTGGCTGCCGAAAAAATTCATTAACCCATGGCTTGAAAAGTTCATAAGAAGTAAAGATCTAGAGCACAAATATTTAGCCGTCTGCGTTATGAGTGCGCTGCGTATTGATCCCGGCGATTATCTTGTCACGTTGTTACAGCGTGAAGATTGTGTTGCCCATGTAAAACTCTATTCGCGTTGTCTTCGTCTAGTCGGGGAGATAAAAAGACGTGACTTAATGCCTGCTCTTAACAGCGCAATGGAGCTGGATGACAGCTCCATTCAGTTTTGGGCTCTTTGGTCTTCAGCCATGCTTGGTAATAGAGCGCTGTATGAACGATATGAGCCATTTGTTTTCGAAGAAAATGTTCATCAAGACAGAGCCTTAGAGGTGTTGTTTAGAACGGCCCCAATAGATGTGGCTCAAGCGTATATTTCGAAGCTAGCAAAATCTCCCGACTTACTCCGCACAGCCATCAAGGCGTCAGGTATTCTAGGTGATCCAAGAGTGGTCCCGTGGCTGCTTTCAGTAATGAAAGACTCCAAGCATGCACGGGTTGCGGCTGAGGCGTTTAGTACGATTACCGGAATTCACCTAGAAGAGAATGACTTATCCATAGAGGTTCGGAATATGGATGATGTGGTGCCAGAAGATGACAGCAGTGATGATGGGCTTGATCCCGATGAATATTCTCCCTGGCCAGATGTTGGTAAACTGAACGTAGTTTGGCAAAAGTATGGGGGCCAGTACAAATTAAAAGAGCGCTATTTCTTGGGTCAGACGATCGGGCGAGATTTTTTAGAGTCGCAAATAAATGGTGAAGGTTTTCAGTGCCACCGACAAGCGGCGGCGATGGAGTTAACCTTGGGTGATGTGAGCATGATCTTGCCGAATGTAGAAGAAAAACTCGTCTCGCCACTATAGAGTCGTTTAATTCTGTTGGCGTGCGTAATGCAATAATTGTCTCACTTTGTCATCTTTGACTTTCGGTGTGCGATTGTATTGGGTGTGACCTTGTAAGTAGGTAATATGATATCGAATAAATTAGCTCCGGCACGTTGGTCGAATTTCGGTCTGGTAAGTAAATGTTAAAAGTTAATAACGCTACACCTCTTGAGGTACAGCTTTTTCAAAGTACAGATAAAAACTGTCTGACCTATGCTGTCGTTGTCATGAAAGGCACGTTTGACTTCGGTCAAAGTGATAGCGGCCTAATATTGTCGCCGCAGAGCGTACCGATTTGTCAAGGCGATGAGTTCTATGGTGAGCCGGGCGTCTCTAGCGTTAAGTATGAATCTGACCTGGCGCCACTTAAGCTAGCAACTGATGTTGTCTTGATTGGAGATGCTGTTTACAACTCGGAAAGGCCGGTTCGGTGTTTAGACGTCTCCTTAACGGTTGATAAAGCCAGGCGTGTTGCTCGCGTGTTTGGGCGGAGAGGTTGGGAAAGCCGTCGCGCAATATGGGAGGCTTCACAGCCAGACGAGTTTGTGCGAATGCCGTTGACGTATGAGAACGCATTTGGTGGGACTTTGGCGCAAAATGAATTGGCGGAACCCGAGCAGATCTTTCAAATGAACTCTGTGGGGAAAGGTTTTATTCCAGACAAGCTCAGAAGCAAAGATGAAGAAGTGGAGTTGCCCAATATAGAAGACCCTCGTCAATTAATTCGAAGCCCAGATGACAAGCCCGAGCCTGCAGGCTTTGGTTTTGTAGGAAGAAGCTGGGAGCCTCGTATTAAATACACAGGAACCTATGACGAGCAATGGTCAAAAGAGCGCATGCCAATGTTACCGTTGGATTTCGATGATAAGTTTTACAACGGGGCAAGTTCAAACCTTATTTTTCCCTTCTTGACCGGAGGAGAAAAGGTATCGATTACAAACGTACATCCAGAAGGTGAGTTGGCATTCTTCCTCCCTAAAGTGAATGTTAGCGTAAAAGTAAAAGTTAGAGGTAAGTCTACGACTTATAAGGCCAACATGGATACAGTTGTCATTGAGCCTAACGAAGGGCGTGTACAAGTAACCTGGAGGGTTGTCGCCCCGTGTTTTAGGCAGTTTTTATACGTGGACACTGTCGATGTATTGCCGCTGGAGTGGTTATGAGTGGGTTGATATTTAAAGATTTGGTTGTAACTGGAGTGGGTTTAGAATCCTGCCTGGGGATGGATGCATTACAAGTAGCTGTTGCCGTGAAAGCAAATATTCAGCGATTGGTGCAGCACCCAAGGTATGTTTGGATAGGGTCCCCTATCGATAGGCCAAAAGAAGATATTCCTGGCATTAGAGTTTCCCCCGTACCTTCACTCGATGAATTCGAGGACGGGCAAGAAAGAGTAACAAAGCTTGGTGTCATGGCGATGAAAAAACTCATCGAAAATGAATCATTCACTCCCGATTTATGCCCGAACGCAGGGTTGTTTATGGCTCTTCCCGAAGGCGATGAAGTGATAAACAGCTGGTCTTTTGACGATTCCTTTGTGAAAGATGTTACCGAGCAGGCAGGTTTTCCGGACTTTAAAATAACTAAGTTTAATCAATTTGGTTCGACAGGAGTGTTTCATGCCCTTGGAGAAGCTGCGAGATGTTTAGGGCAGGGCCTTGTTGATATATGTATTGTTGGAGGTGTGGACTCGTTCCTATTGGAAGAGCGTCTAGAGTGGTTAGATAAAACCTGGAGACTGAATTCTCAACGCAATGTCGATGGGTTTATGCCTGGAGAGTCAGCCGTCATGTTGGTTATTGAGACGGTAGAGAGTGCGCAAAGCCGAGGCGCTACAATCCTTGCAAAGCTGGATGCGGCAGGATTTGGCATCGAAGCGAATACACTGCATTCAAATAAAGTGAGCTTAGGCCAAGGGCTAACAGAAGCGATTAGCGGCGTATTAGAGGCCAAGCAGGCACCAGCTGATTATTCGTTTGAATATGTGTATTGCGACCTAAATGGTGAAAGTTATGCGGCTGGTGAGTGGGGTATGGTTTTATCTCGCTTGGGTGATAACTTTAATAAAATAAAAAAACTGACACATCACGCCAGTAATTGTGGTGAATTAGGTGCGGCAAGTGGAGCGTTTATGATTGCCAGTGTGGCGGCTTTGCTTCATAAAGATCTTCAAGGGAGTGACGAAGCACTGTTGTGGTCTTCGGCAGATAACGGCCAAAGAATGGCCGTCACGTTACGTAAATTTAATAGTTAAAATTTAATAGTTAAATAGTAAAGGAAGGGTAGGGCTTTGGGCGCAACAATTAATATAAATAATCGCACAGTAGTACATAAGTCAAGTGGCGGTGTATCCGTTGCGTCACCCGATGTGTGTAAAACACCAACATCGGCTGGCCCTACTCCTATTCCCTACCCGAATGTTTCTAAGTCCGCTGATACTTCCAACGGCACCAGTACTGTAAAAGGAGACAAAAATCCGGTAATGGTAAAGGAGTCGTTGTTCTCGACAAGTACGGGCGATGAAAGCGGAACTGCCGGTGGCGGAGTGGTTTCAGGTAAAACAAAAGGAAAGGCGGAATTTGTCAATTATTCCTTCGATGTTATGTTCGATGGCTTAAACGCCTGCCGCCTTGGCGATCCGATGCTTCAAAACAAAGGCTCAGCTTGGAATACCCCGCCAGCGTGCGAAGTTCAGTCGCCGTTACCTCCTGCGCTCCCATTACAAGTCGAGACAATAGAGGCCGTTGTGTGCGACCCGTGTGATGTGGCTGACCTAACGCTAACCAATGCCGAAGGCGGCGCTTCTGTGACGTGCACGACTAAAGCTAGAAGTGATGATAGCTTGAGCTCAGAAGATAAGGCTTTACTGGGTCAATACGATGTTTTATTAGAATGCATGGCCGATTTTGAAAATGATTGGAAGATAAAGCCGACTAAAAAAGTGAGATTGGAAATGCAGTCAACCCGCTCTCCAAGTGGAGAGTGTAGTGTTGATACTCAGCATCCATCTGTTTTCGTTAGCGCATTGTTAAACGGTGATGACGCAGATGGTCTACCGAATAATACGGTACCCGCGTCGAGTTTGGTGGCGCCGCATACCTGGGATTTTTTCGCCCCGTCTATACGGTCGAATTCAGGGAGAAGAAAAGGGTGGTTGGCTAGTTACTGGAATTTCAACTCCAACGAAAAGCGCATTTCAGTTGTCGTGAATAGCTGTGGAGTAGCTGAGCAAGGAGCCGCGAACGGTAAATTAAAAGGGCTAGTGAAAATTTACCCGCTGCAGTCATGGAAGCTAACGCTAAAAATTCCTGCGTTTAAGAAGATTAAACACAGTGTTGCCGCCACGGTTGATCGGGAGGGTAATCGAAGCCTGACTAAATCAAGCAGTAATGTGCAAGGCTACAAAAACCTTCGAGAGGGGGAGTCCACCTCCAAAACGACGGTAACCAATAAAAGGAACAATACAAATACGGAATCAGAGACGTATGTTCACACAAGAGGCGCGCAGGTTCAATCTACTGAGTGGAGCGAAGGAACGAAAGCCAACGGCGATGCTGTAATATCAGAAAAGACTACTACACAAAATCATAACCTTTCATTGTTGGGGGGGCGTAGCAATACTTTTGAGTCTTCTGAGTCGACAGATGAAGCTCCAACGAATACGCTTGCTTCGGCACTTAAAGTTAACCCTGCATTTTCCTTAACGGTAAATGGCCAGTCCCTGGATATTACGAAGTCGATCAATAATATTCTTATGATTGCGACAAAACTCAAGGAGGAGTGGGAAAAAATAAAAAAATTGGCGCCAACGGTTGGTTTGAAAGCAGAGTTTGATGTTTCTCTATTAGAGGGGGATATCAGTGCCGAGTGGGGATATCGATCAGTTGCGGAGCAGTCGTGTGATAGGATTGCGAGAATAGAACAGTTCTACAAGTTCTCTATAGAGGTGATGCTGTTTAAGGCCTCGTTGATGGTTAAGTTCGGTTTAGACGTTAGCGTTGAGAATTGGCTTAGCGGTGGAGTGATTGTGGCGATTGAAGTGTCGCTGAGTGGAACTATAAGCGTGGAGTTACCATTTAAAGCAGAGCTAACGGCAAGCGATGACAATCTTCAAGGGTCGGGAATGTTATCAGCCAAAAGTAAGGCTGTGATTGCTGCTACGGCGCAAGCAACATTGTTTGACATGACCTGTACTGCAAAAGTTAGTATTGATGGTGGTGTTGCGATCGATGCTGAATTTAAGTGTGGGTTCAAGCAAGATCCTTTGGTAGATGCGAAAATATATATGCTACCTGTTGTTGTTCGTTTGCTACTTAAGACGCCGGATGGTGATAAATATAAAAAAGATGTAAAGCTTATCGATGGACGGGATGTTTGGAAGGGGCAATTTCCTAAACCTGAATAATTGGAATGTTAGCTGATATTTTACCTCTCGAAGGCGCTGAGTGCAGTTGTTTTGAAGCTTCTTGTATAATATGTTGCTATGGGTCGGCTCCTTCAATAGTAGAATATATTACATTAGTTGATGATTGATTGGGGGTGTGACAAACTCTAAACTCCCATTAAGCTGTAAAAGCAGGGGGTCTTTCCTAAAGGAGGTTATATGGCAACAGTTACTTATTTGCAGTTATATGTTCAGCATTGCAGAGTTGAGGCGTTGGTGAATGATATCGTCGTTCAGCGACAAAACGAAAAAGACATTGTGACATTTTCACGCCCTGTTCATCCGTATTTAATTGATGGGGAAAACATCTTGGCTTTAAATGTTCGTCCCGCTTCTGGAGATGCATTTGACCCTACCGCTCGAGTACATCTTCGTATAGCGAATTTTGAGGAGGGCGATAATCTAGCGCTCGACGGCGGAGATCTATTGAGTGAAATTATTTTCGATATGGGCCAGCTTCAAAACTGTCCTACCAAGCTTTTTTTCTCGCAGAATTCACGGTTCTTTTTAAGCTCAAGTGAGGTGTGGGCGTGGCAAAAAGCGGGGATATTGACTCTAAATGATCATACGGTTGCGTCACTTAATCAGTTTGTTAGTGTTATTCACCGAGATTTTCAAGAAAAAAACCCGAAAAATATTATTGCGGCGTCTCTACTCTTTATGCAGGATCAGGCGATTTGCTACCCTATCGGGGGCGTCGATATGTTGCGCAATAATTTGACCTCCTTTGTTTCTGGTCAAAACGATGATCGGGAGAGATTGCTAATCCCTTTAGATATCAAAAATATGGGGTATAGAATTGCTGCTGGAGGTCGTTTGATTGAATGCATCGGTATAGATGGTTTGCCGCTTATTAGAACAGAAACTAGCGATATTGACATTCCGGATAATGACGATAATTATATGGAGTTTCCAATGCACGTTGGCTTTTTAGATAATCAATTTCAGAGGTTGCGTTAAGTAATGATTAGAGGAGAGTTTAAAATGAATAGTATTCTTGACCATTCAAAAGTATTAGTTCTTATTTTTTTTGTTGCTTTTGTTGGAGCATGTGCAGAAGAAGTAAAGACTGAGGAAGATTATAGGCCGTCTCATGAGATTTATATTCAAGTAAATGCTGATGGAGCTGATGCAGGTGTTAACGCTGAGGTGAGGGTAAATGATATACCCGTTCGAGAAGGTATTTTTACCGGTAGTTTGTCTCAAATTTCTGTGAGATTCTGTCTTTTATCGGGGGAGAATACAGTTTCGATAATGCCATATTCGACTACTGGAAGTGTTACTGTGGAGATGACTCGGTACCCTATCTTTCCTAATGGTCGGATAGATAGAGGTGGAGAGGAGCTGCTGCTGTCAATTAAGTCTGAGGGCGGGGAACGCGTGACCGGCACTATTAATTTACCATCCGAACGGCCATCGTGGAGTTGGCTTAAAGCAGATTTTGTTGATAATGACGCGTCACGGGAAGAAGCAATAACCTTTTCTAAAGTGTATTACACAGCATATGTCGAGGCAGATGCCGATATTCTGGTTCCTGCTAAAATGCCTATTTTCGAAGATTTTGATAGGCAGTCTCCGGCTTTCGATATCGATTCTAGGAGCGAGGGATTTGGAATTAAAATGAAGTCGTTTCTCGGTAGAGATGATTGGGTTTTTGATGATTTGGACGGCATTGAATTCGATGTTGTTCCAGTAGCTAATGGAAAATTATTCAGTGTAAGACGAGAAGATGGGTCTGCGTTGTTTAGAACGAATCAGGAAGATCCGTTCGATCGAATTGAGGGATATACTATTATAGGTCGAAAAGATGGAAAGTGGGCTTTTTATCGTTAGTAGTATTTTAATGTAACACTATATTTTCCAGTTTAAATTATAAAGGCGGTCCCCGTAAGGGATCGCCTTTATGTTTTTTGGTCCTGAATAAAAGTGTAGATCTGTTGTCAAAGTGCTGCTCATGCTGATCTCTCATAGCGTTGTTATCAGCTTGAATACTATACGATAAAACCTTTGCTCCCATGGAGCGCTTTGAGTTAGAGGGCGGCAATGCTTTGCCATGACGACCTGTTTATTGCTAGCTGTTCAATTGATACCTGTGAATGAACTTGCCCAGAAAGTTATATCAATTAAAATTTTAAAAGGATGAAAATGAAAGTCAATTTAAAATGTTCTACACGTAAAAACAGTTGTAATGTCTTGAAGCGTTCACTTGTTTTCGCTTTCTTGTTTCTGGTGGTTTTCATTGTTGGTTGCTCATTTTCGGGAACGGATGAGTTGGAGTTTGAGATTATAACGACATGGGATCAGAAAATATTTACCGATCAAGGAAAGAGGTTTATTTCTAAAAAAATTGTTGCAGGCGAATATGTCGTTGATTTAAGAATTATTAATGATCCGAAATTTTCTGAATTAGATGAGGTCACAAGATTTGAAGTGGAATATGAAGGTCGAGTTTTTTCTTTATTTTTTACTAAGTGGCGTGATGGTGTTTCTGTGACCTATTTCGATAGTGATCGAGGGGACGATGTAACGAATAACATACTATTTCCTGGTGTTGATGTTCGAGCGTTTATTCATCATGAAGCTAATAATGTTGTTGATACCAGTAAAATGCTTTCTCCTTATCATTATTTCATCAAAGTATCGGGAGACGGCCTAATTTACCAGGTTGCTATTAACGATGTAATGGTTTCGGATAATACGTCACCTACTAGCTCTTTTTATGCGAATATCCCTATAAATACAGCGTTAAAGCCTGGCGACAACATCGTCAAGGTGAGGAGTCGTTATTATCAAGGTGAAAAACCTATGGAGATTTCAATCTATGATTACAATACTGGGGATGTAGTGTTTGATCATCTTGTTGAGGGCGATAATAATTATGCTGTATATGATTTCAAATTAGATGTCGAGCCGGGGCGTGACTTTATATATCAACTTAATGTTTTTAAGTTTTCACCATGGTCGGAATCTATAGAGTAGGGGGAGGCGGTACCCCCCCCCCTCAGGAAGTAGAATGTCTGCGGGCGATTTTGAATCGTGAACTCTATGATCTTGTCATCGCTTGTTGAAGTTTTTCTGCTGTAGTTTTTGTTAGGTCTTTAGGTGATCAGTTTTAGGCGTTGCGTCAGTGTATATTTTAATGGAGGGTGGGATGAAAAGTGTTGTTGTCTATTTAAGGCTTGTATCTATTATTTTTCTAGTTACTTTTGTTGGTGCATGTTCTGAAAAGGTTGAAGTTGAGGAGGCTGTAGTTAAGGAAACTGTAGCTGATAGTAGTAAGTCTGAAGATAAGCAAGTAGTTCCAGAGACTCAAGTTTATATTTTAGTGCAGCCCAGTGGGACGGATGGGGAAGTGAGGGTGAATGATATTCCTGTTCGGGTAGGTATTACTGCGGATAGCCTTTCTCATGTTGATATAGAGCCTTATCTTGTATCTGGAGAAAATGAGTTGTCGATATTGCCATTTAAGTCTAGTGGAAGTGTCTCAGTCGAGATGACTTCTCATACTGTTGATGGCAATGGCATGATTTATTTTAATAATGGCGATGTTTTGTTATCTATTCGTGCCGAGGGGGAGCGAGGCGTAGGCACTGTTAATTTTCCCTCGGCTAGGCCTATATGGGCATGGACAAATGCAGATTTTATTGATGATAGTAAGTCGAGAGATGAGGCTATTAGATTTTCAAGATTATACTATGAGGCTCTCGTTAAGGGAGATGTTGACATTGTCCTCCCTGCTCATGAACCTATTTTCTCGGATCAATCAATATTGGAGCCATTCTTTAGTTTTGATGAGCGAATGGAAGAGCTTGAGGCTGATCTGAAAAGCAACGCGGTAAGCGATTTTTGGCTGTTTGATGATTTTGATGATATAGGGATTGAGCTGCAGCCAGTTGCAAGTGGTCGGTTATTTATAGTTCGGAGGAAAGATGGTTCGGCACTATTTAGAACATCTCAATCTAACCCGGATGAAAGAATTTACTATGATAGTATGATCGGTAGAAAAAATGGAAAATGGGCTTTTTATCTCTAGTGATTCTTGATGGTAAATCGTACTGGATTTGTGACAGACTGTATGAATAAAAAGGCGAGCCTCATTGAAAAAAAGGGGTCAAGCCTATTATATAAAGTCATAAGCATGCTAACCTCTAATAATGCCACGACCAACGCGAATACAATACGATAATGCCTTCTACCATGTAATGAATCGAGGTAGAGGACGCCAAATGATTTTTCATGATGAAAGGTATTACAAAGCGTTTCTGAAAACACTACATGAGGCAAGCGAACGATTTGACGCCGTGGTTCATGCATACTGCTTGATGGGCAACCACTATCATCTACTTGTAGAAACCCCGCGAGGCAATCTTGATCGAATCATGCGCCACATTAATGGCTTGTATACGCAGCGCTATAATCGCTTAAGAAAAACGGATGGTCCGCTGTTTCGCGGAAGATATAAGGCAATATTAGTTGAGGAAGACGCTTACCTTTTGCAATTGAGTCGTTATATTCATCGTAATCCTATTGAAGTAAAAGGAGTTGAGGCGGGTATGTTGGGTGTCTATCCATGGTCGAGCTATTTAGCTTTCATCAATAAAGTGAAAGCCGAACCTTGGCTGGAGCGCGAAAAGACGTATCAAATGCTGGGGCAGCGTCGTCGGTATGCGGGCTATAAAGCATATGTTGAGCTTGGCGTTGATGATGAGATTGAGCGGTTTTACGGTCAAGGCAATCTTGCTTGTGTGCTAGGAGGGGATGACTTTAAAGAGGCCCTTACAGAAGATGTAAAGGATATTATGGTTAACGGAGATTTGTCTCTCGCTATACGGGAAAGACCATCAGCGGAGGAGGTGATTCAGGCAGTATCAAAAGTCTTTAATGTTAGCTCTTTATCGGTAAGCCAGAGAAAAACCGGCCGTCAATTTGCAAATGACCCGAGGAAGGTGGCGATATACTGTTGCCAGAGCTATGGGGACTTGTCACTGAAGGAAATAGCAAAGGCATTTGAACTCAATCATATTGGTAGTGTGTCTTCAGCTATAAGCGATATTCGGAAAAAGTTGATGGTAGGGAAGCTGAAAGTTGAGATGAGAAAGGTTAAGCGAGATTTGGATTTTATAAAATAGGCTTGCCCCCTTAGCATAAGTGATATTCGGAAAAAGTTGATGGTAGGGGAGCTGAAAGTTGAGATGAGAAAGGTTAAGCGAGTTTTAGGTTTTATAAAATAGGCTTGACCCCATTACACATTATTTTCAGAAAGGTGTACCCGAACGCTTACTTTGTTAGCGAGTTAAGGTGATTTATACGCTCCGATACCAACTTGGAGCATTGGTTTGCAATGAGTCGCTGGATACGTTTAGTGTGAAGAACCGCGTGCCGACCGGTACGCACGGTTCTGTGGGGTTACCCTTTAAGCGAGTGTAGCAGTATGCGTCCGCGCGCTGTGTCGAACATAACTTCCAAGCCATCGACTTGTAGGGTATAGTCAAAGACTCATTTGCAGTGCTAAATATGTACGATTTAACCAAGTAAGACCCTTAAAAAATATGGCTATTCTCAAGGAGCGCAGGAACAAAACCATGCAGTTGAATGGAAGCATCAAAACTTACCAACTAACCTTAAAGATTTTAGCGATTAGTCTTTTATCAATAGTCATTAGTGCTTGCGGCGGTGCGAGTGAGACGATGTCAACTTTGACGCCTACTGATGTGGTGCAACCGCAGCCAACGAACACTCCTGTTGCAATAACGCCAACGGCAACACCTACTGCGA
>JAWSUY010000028.1:6933-21379 GCA_033852175.1 Agarilytica sp. | reverse complement strand
AGCACCTACTGTAGCTCCAACGCCAACACCAACACCAATACCAGCGGCTACCCCAGTACCGCCAGATGCTTCGTTTGACTATAGGGAAGCGGGCAATATTGTATTTTCAGGTCACAGCCTAACGGATGCTTCTGTACCAACGATCGTACGAATTGCATCGGAAAAGTCGATTGACTTGAATTATTTGTATCAGACAATACCTGGTTCACCCATACGTGTTCGAACCAGTGGTGAGGAACAGCCCGACATAAGTCCAGACTGGGAGGGCTATTCTTCGGGCACTCCCAGCAATATCAATCTAGTAGATGAATTTCGCAGTCCCACATTACTGCCCAATGGCGAGACCTATGACTCGCTCGTCATCACTGAGCGGCATGATATCTTGGGTACCATCGAGTGGGAAAACACCACATCTTTGCTGCGTCACTTTCACGATCGTTTGAGTGAGGGTAGTGCTAATGGGCGAACATACTTTTACAACTCTTGGTTAGGTATAGACTACAGCGACCCACAAACGTGGATCGAATACGAAAAAGCGTCGTTGATGACCTGGGAGTGTGTTGCTAGCAAAGTGAACTTGACGCTTGCGGATGAGGGGCTGCCAGCCAATATCACCACTATTGCTACGGGTTGGGCGTTTGCTCATTTGGTTGAAGCGGTCTTAAATGGAGAAGTCCCTGGCGTGAGTGGAACCCCGTCACAGATGTTAGATACAATATTCTCTGATGATGTTCATCCTACTGAGTTGGGGGATTTATTTGTGGGGGCATTTACCTTTGGCGAGATCTTTGGTCAGACTCCAGAAGGAAGCTCAATTCCAGAAGGGATTAATCTGGCGACGGGTGAATATCTATTGGAGTTAGCGTGGAGCTTAGTACAGCAGTATCACAATCGCGATGACGGTGGTTCACACTCAATGGCAGCGTGTCGAACTCACATCGTCGATTATATCTGTGAAGATTTTCACACCTACTTCTCGGATAATGCTCAGCATGTTCCAGGTTGTCTAAACTACTATGGATCGAATACCAACAGTAATCCGTTTCGTTGGCCAGATCCAAACTTAGATCATTGGCCTATTCCATAGTTTTTCCTGAGATACTTATTTAGGGCGCTGACCAGTGAGGGTTGACGCCCTGGTGAACCCGTTATCCGAGACTTTAGTGAATATTCGGAATTTAGTTACTAATCGGTTTCGGGTCAAAACCAAACGACCGATTATGATCTATGGGTTTGTCATGAATCGGAACCTTTATGGTTTCGTTCAGGGATGCATACCTTATCAAGGGGACCAGTTTGTTTTGAGTGGGATTTGATTCAAGAATATATGGATGAAATCAAACCAATGACAGACGTACCTGCACTGGAGCCGTATCGTAAATTAGACACTGCCACTGCCGCATGGGATGAAAAAATGGTCGCCCAGAGTATCTATTTCGTTATATACCTAATAAAACCTTTGACAGATTGAGCGGATACGCATCTAGGTATGCCAATGAATTTCCGTGGGGAAATGCACGGATTTCACGCGAAGCTGCGATATCGCAAGGTTGGGTTCCTTCTCCTGAAAATTGTTGGACTTTGGTGCCAGAAAAAGCGCTGACAGATGAGTCGGCGTTAAACGATAGCGTAGAACCCCTTCAATAAAATGAACAAGATATTCCACGCAAGAAAAAGGCGACAGGTATTTTTTAAAAGAAAAACGATTGGCCAAGAAAGAAAAGAAACAGACCAGAAGAGAGCGGAAATAGTCTCGATTTCTAAAGTCAGGGAGAGGGTCAAGTCAGGAGTCATGAAGTTTTAGCATTAACGTGGCTTGGCTGTAACACGCCAGAGGCTGCTAACCCTAATAGACTGATTTAGGATCCAAAATGGCTGATTTCGATCATACGTTAGAGTTTAGCTCGGCCCAAGAAAAACCTTCCTATAATACCAATCTAATCTTCAAACTGTCTGCGCCAGTACCCCTCCAGGTATTGGGAGCCTTGCTCATTCCGTTATTTCATCACAGTACAATCCCTACATTGTTTTGCAGGGGAAATGGCTGCGGAAGTTGGGGTTTGAAATAGGCGATCCAATCCGTGTGGTGGCTGAGCCTAGTTTGTTGTGCGTGATACCGAGTACTAGCTGCATAGAAGCAAATACGATGGTAGGGATTGTTCCGGGAAGGCCAGTGTCACATGTAGATTTCAAGGAAGAGGTAGATTGAATTAAGGCGGAGAATGACTGCAGGTTTGATGCAATGGGCGGCGGTACGAATAACGACCGGGATGTCGGTCAAAGTGACGATAAGGATGTGGGTAAGGATTCTGGTATGGATGCTGGGGATTATAGTCACAAGGGTACTGCTAAGAGAGAAGACGCTAGTGACGTGTTGACTGGGGTCAAACGCGAGCTTGATTATGATTAACCTGCGCAAGTGGCGGTCAGTGACCGCGCGAGTGCAACCGAAGAAAGGCGCACCAAAAAAGGATGTAGAAAGCAAAGCGTTTTTTACGTGCGAGGTGTATCGGAGTTGTCATAAGAAAAATCGCAACAGCATGTCTATCGACGGAAGAACCCTACAGTGCCGACCGGTGCCATGGGTTCAACTGCGAGGGTATTGGTTGGATCAGGTGGGTTTCCTCCCTGTGGGGGGGCGGTTCTCTGTTGAAGCAACAGACGGCTGCATCACGCTGAGGCCTATTCTGCCCGTTAAGGGAATAACGAAGTAGGGCAGACGCGACCGGGCAGCAAGTTTACTGTGTTGTCCGCTTCCATTTTTCGGTTGCATAGGTCTAGGCGTTGGTTGAAAGTTAATGTGCGAAATAAGGACTTTGGTCTATCTGGCCGCGTAGGAGAACAGCGTAGGCGAATAATATTGACGAATAACATAAGAAGTACTCAGGCCAGAACGCCCGTGATGTGAGGCTCCTCACACTTAGTAAGCCAAGGTGCTGCAGGATGCCATGTGTTCAGGTACGATGATGCGCTAGGCTAGGATAGCGAAAAGCAGACACGCAATAGAGGCAAGTCTAATTACAGGAGTACAACATGCCCCAGTCCTCAACTCATCTCATTATCGGATTCACCCCTACGAAGCCTAGTTCTTGCGGTGCGAAAAACAACACCTGTAAAAACGACGTAAATTCTGACCACGTTAAACCGAAATTCCCCCTTGAAGAAACCACCCGCACTGACTCTAGCGATATCGAAAACAGCATTCCGTTCGCATGGATGGCAGACGGTGATCCGCAGGACTCAATTTGGGGTTATCGCGGGTAGTGAGGTTACGTTAAAGTTACTTCGTCGAGTGTCTAGGTACACGCGTTAATACAAAACTGTTTTTAGCAAATGGATTTAAAAAAGGAAAAAGAAACCGCATGAGATTTTTACTCGTATTTTTCGTTGTTATTTTAGTGGGCTGTGATTCGCTACCAGAAGCTGAGTTGGAAGAATTGATTTCGCGTGGCGATGATGCTTATCAGCAGAAGGAGTATTCAGAAGCGTTTAGTTTATGGGAAAAAGCGGCCAAAGGCGGAAGCATTTCCGGTCAGAAAAAACTAGGCGGGTTGTATGACACGGGTTTTGGTGTAGAGGAAGATGATGTTAAAGCGGTTTTCTGGTGGACGAAAGCCGCGAGAAAAGGGCATGCACCATCGCAATACAATTTAGGTCATATGTTTAATAGTGGCTGGGGAGTGGATAAGGATACGGAGAGAGCTGCGTATTGGTGGAAGAAATCGGCACGTCAGAATTATGCTGAGGCCCAAAACTCTTTGGGCGTTTTATATTTTACTGGCGAAGGGGTCGAGCAGGATTTTGAGCAAGCGCATAACTGGTATCTTAAATCGGCTTTGCAAGGCTACAGCCTTGGGCAGTTTAGCGTAGGGTTTACCTTTTCTGACGGTATTGGGGTTGAAGCCGACGCAAAAAAAGCACTTTATTGGTATAAAAAGGCGGCTGAAAAAGGGCAGAAGGATGCGCAATTTAATTTAGCTTTGATGTTATGTGAGGGCCATGGCGTAACGAAAAATGAGGTACAGGGTTTTTACTGGTATAAAAAATCTGCTAAGCAGGGCGAGAGAAAAGCGCAGTTTAACGTGGGGCTTATGTATTCTGAGGGAATGGGAACGGAAAAAAATGTTGAGCAAGGAATATATTGGTACACCAAAGCTGCGAAGCAGGGTGATCGGGATTCTCAGTATAACCTAGGGCTTATATACGATGATGGTCGCGGTGTTGAAACGAATCGTCAGCTAGCGGCTGAGTGGTATAAAAAGTCAGCATTACTTGGCCATGCAAAAGCGCAATCGAACCTAGGCTATATGTATCGAGTGGGTTCGGGTATTGAACAGGATTTTACTCAAGCACTTTATTGGTTTAAAAAAGCTTCTGCTAAAGGTAATCATTTGGCCAGTTTCAACGTGGCTGGGATGTATTTTCAGGGGAAAGGGGTTGAGATAAATTATCCATTGGCCGAGGATTGGTACCGTAAGGCGGCGGAAAACGGCCACGCCAGGTCTCAGCTCAAATTAGGCAAGCTGTACATGGCTGGAGAGGTGGTCGAAAAAGATCTCGAGCAGGGATTTAAGTGGATGGAGGCAGCGGCTTTGCAAGGCGTATATGCTGCACAGTATTATCTTGGGGATTATTATCGTTATGGACAGGGCGTTAAAGAAAATTATACGCGGGCGCATTATTGGTACAAGCGCTCGGCTTTGGCGGGCGATTTTCGTGCTCAGTTTGAGTTAGGTTTTATGTACGCACATGGTATTGGTGTTGATGTTGCTCAGAGCGACGCGGATGCTTATAAGTGGTGGATCGTATCTGCACGGAAAAAAGGGAAAAAGGCTGCTCAAAGCTTGCCGTATTTGATTAAGCGTATGAGTGTGGAGGCTATCAGAAAAGGGGATGAGGAGGCCGAAGCGCTATATATAAAAATATATGGCGGTTGATTGGTTAAGGCGGAAGTATTTTGGTTTCTGTGGGGCGAAGGAGAAGCGTTATTTTAATAAATGTATTTTGATAATTAAAGTGGAGAAGGTATGAGGTTTTTACTGACTATTTTTGTTGTTTTTATAGTGGGGTGTGACTCTCTGTCGGAAGAGGAACTGAGTGAATTAGTGTCTCGTGGCAATGATGCGTTTCAATATAAAGAGTATGCAGAGGCCTTTAAGGTATGGGAAAAAGCGGCCAAAGGCGGGAGTGTCGTCGGCCAGGCGAACCTCAGTGGGCTTTATGATGCGGGTTATGGTGTTGAGGAAGATGATGAAAAGGCTGTTTACTGGCTAAAGAAAGCGGCAGAAAGCGGGTATGCCCAATCGCAATTTAACTTAGCCCTCATGCTACGTGATGGACAGGGGGTGGTTAAGGACGTAGAGAAAGCCGCGTATTGGTTGAAAAAAGCTTCAGTTCAAAAGTATGCTGCGGCAGAAAATATGTTGGGCGTTTTATATTTTTCGGGCGAAGGTGTAGAGCAGAGTTATAAACAGGCGCATTACTGGTATAGCAAAGCGGCTAATCAAGGCGACAGTACCGGGCAGTTTAATCTAGGTTTTTCTTATGCCGAGGGTATTGGGGTTGAAGCGGATCTGAACGAAGCGCTTAAATGGTATAAAAGGGCGGCTAACCAAGGGCAGGTAAAAGCACAATTCAATTTGGGTTTTATTTTTTCTGAGGGGCAAGGCGTAGAAAAAGATGAGGTGCTGGGTTTTGCTTGGTATGAAAAAGCTGCTGGGCAGGGTTTCGCGAAGGCGCAGTTTTATTTGGGGGTTATGTATTCGAGCGGTGTTGGAACAGAAAGAAATGCTGCGCAAGGAATACATTGGTATACCAAGGCTGCGGAACAAGGTAATCGGGATGCTCAGTATAATTTAGGGCTGATATATTATAACGGTCAAGGGGTTAAAGTGGACCGTCAGCTCGCATTCGAATTGTATCAAAAGTCTGCCTTACTCGAACATGCTAAAGCGCAATCAAACCTTGGGTACATGTATGAAGTGGGTATCGATGTCGAGAGGGATTACGCTAAAGCTCTGTATTGGTTTAAAAAATCTTCTGCCAATGGCAATCACATGGCCAGTTTTAATACGGCCGTTATTTACTATATGGGAAAAGGCGTAGAGAAAGATTTTAAGCTGGCTATTGAATGGTATCGTAAGGCAGCGAAAAATGATTATCCTCCCGCTCAGCTTAAACTGGGCATGATGTCCATGGCTGGTGAGGGCGTTGAGCAAAATCCCGAACAAGGTTTTAAGTGGGTTGAGGCTGCGGCTTTGCAAAATTCTCATGCCGCACAGTATCGTCTTGGCGGGTATTACCATCATGGAAAAGGCGTTAAAGTAAATTTACAAAGAGCAATGTATTGGCATAAACGCTCGGCTTTAGGCGGCGATTATCGTGCGCAGTTTGAGTTGGGGTTTATGTATGCTAACGGTATAGGTATTCGCCAGAGCAACGAAGAGGCTTATAAATGGTGGGTTGTTTCTGAGCGAAGAGGGAGTAATCAGGCTGCTTACAGCTTACCGTTTTTATCAGAACGTATGAGTGTGGAGGCTATGGGAAATGGAAAAGTTGAGGCTAAATCTTTATATAAGAAGATATATGGGGGTTGATTTAGTTAGTCTCCTGAAAGGGTGGTGGCGTTATGTTAAATGGTTTAATAACTTGACCAGAACAATCAGCCAGAGAAGGTGGGGTTTAGTCCGCGTTAATTTTATTTTCTTCACGGTAAATGGTTATTCTGTTAGTCCTGCTGGGAGTGGGCAGAGTGTGTCGATGTCTGGGAATGTTTTAGTTTTGTCTTTGCTCAGTTCGGCTATAAGTTGTTTGTAGCAGCCGGCGCGTTTAGGGTCTTTGTTAGCCCCCTCTGTTCCTTCTTGGAAAGCAATTTGAAGTGAATATAACGCGAGTGAATTACCTAGAGCTGCAGCCTTTTGAAAATAGACTAAACTTTGTTCTTTGTTATGTTCTTTGTTATGTTCTTCAGTCGCAAAATGAGCCCCTAATTCAATTCCGGCTTTGCTATACCCTTGCTCCAATGAGCATTCCAACATTTTGATTGCGACAGGGAAAATTTTGTCTCCGTCTGGGGAGGAGTAAGAGCTGTTTAATAGTTTTTCCCCTACAAGGTATTGCCCATATCGATTTCCCATATCGGCGGCTTTTCGGAAGTAGGGTAGGGCTGCGATTCTGTCTTGTTCAACGCCTATGCCTTGCACAAAAAAAATTCCCATAGTGTAATAGCATATTGGTGCTTCTAGAGCCATTCCTTGCTCAATCAATTCAACCGCGCGGTGTTCTTTCGGTTTTCCTATATCTCCATAGCCATAAATAAGCGCGAGGTTGTTTAGCGCTTTGTAGTGTTGTCTTTCGGCCGATTTTTCGTAAAGTTCTACCGTGAGAGCATTACTACCTGGCCTCTCCCCTTTTTGAATTGCTCGGGCTTCTTTAAACCATTTGTCAGCCTCGGCATCCACGGGTGGGTTTTGTTCTTCTGTGCAGGTAAAGTCTAGCGCAGTCCAATCAACTTCTTTATTTATGCTAGGTTCTGTCAAACGAGCGCTCACCCATGTACCAATACAAACGATTAAAGCAGCTATTAGCCAGAGAAGGTGGGATTTAGTCAACGTTAAATCGATCTTCTTCATTGTAAACAGCTATACAGAGGGTCCTTCTGGTAACGGGCAGAGAGTGTTGATATTGGGGAATGTTTTAGTTTTGTCTTTAGCAAGTTCCTGGCTCAGTTTTTTGTAGCATGTTGCTTGTTGGGAGTCTCTAGGGGCTCCATTAATTCCTTGTTCGAAAAATATAGAAAGCATATTGATAGCTTCTCGATCTCCTAGAGCTGCTGATTTTTGAAAGTAAATTAAACCTCGTTCTTTTTGATGATCTCTAGTTGAAAAATAAAACCCTAATTCAATCCCAGATTTTGTATATCCTTGGCTTAAGGAACACTCCAGCATCTTGATGCCCACGGGTAATATTTTGTCCTTATCTGGGGATAGCCGGAAACTGCTTAAAAGTTTTTCTCCTATGACGTATTGTCCGTTTCGGTTTCCCATATCGGCGGCCTTACGGAAGTAGGGTAGGGCTGCGATCCTGTCTTGTTTTACTCCTATCCCTTGATCGAGAAAATGTCCCATGGTGTAGTAGCTCGCAGAAATTTCTAGTGCCATGCCTTGTTCAGTTAGGTCAATTGCACGGTGCTCGTCACGTTTTCCTGCGCTGTCATATCCATAAATATTAGCAAGGTTATTTAGAGCTTTATAGTGTTTTTTTTTCGGCTGCTTTTTTATATAGCTCCATCATCTTCTCATTACTACCTGGCCTCAACCCTTTTTGAATTGCGCGGGCTTCTTTAAACCATTTATCTGCGTCGGAATCTACGGGTGGGTTTTGTTCCTTTATGCAGGTAAAGTCTAAGGCGCTCCAGTCAACTTCTTCGTTCATAGCCTGTCCTGTAGCGCGAGCGCTCATCCTTATAACGGTACAAACGGTTAAGGCTGCAATTAGCCAGAGACAATGTAATTTAGTCAATGTTAAATCGATCTTCTTCACGATCAGAAAACTATTCTGTTGGTCTTGGGGGTAGAGGGCAGAGTGTGTCGATATCGGGGAATGTTTTAGTTTTGTCTTTATCGACTTCTTCGCTAAGGCGTAAATAACATTCTGCGAGTTGAGAATTTCTGGTTGCTCCTTTCGTACCATCTTTAAATGCAATATGAAGGGAAAATAGAGCGTTTGTATCCCCAAGAGCTCCGGCTTTTTGTAGATATATCAAACCACGTTCTTTGTGGTGATCTCTAGATGAAAAATAATACCCTAGCTCAATACCTGCCTTGCTATATCCTTGCCCTAAGGAACATTCTAACATTTTTATGCCCACGGGTAATATTTTGTCTTTGTCTGGCGATAGCCGA
This sequence comes from Agarilytica sp., assembly GCA_033852175.1. GTDB lineage: Bacteria > Pseudomonadota > Gammaproteobacteria > Pseudomonadales > Cellvibrionaceae > Agarilytica. The sequence goes on along the minus strand of JAWSUY010000028.1, from coordinate 12,476 downwards.
AAATTACTCAAGAGTTTCTCGCCTATGACGTATTGTCCGTAGCGATTTCCCATGTCTGCGGCCTTACGGAGATAAGGTAGGGCTGCGATCTTGTCTTGTTTAACGCCAATGCCTTGATCGAGAAAATGTCCCATGGTGTAGTAGCAAGCAGGAACCTCCAGTGCCATACCCTGCTCAATTAGGTCAATTGCACGGTGCTCGTCACGTTTTCCTGCGCTGCCATATCCATAAATATTCGCGAGGTTATTTAGAGCTTTATAGTGTTTTTTTTCGGCTGCTTTTTCATACAGATCGAGCATGTATGCATTACTGCCAGGTCTCTCTCCCTTTTGAATGGCGCGGGCTTCTTTAAACCATTTATCTGCGTCGGAATCTACGGGTGGGTTTTGTTCCTCCACACATGTAAAGCTTAAAGAAGTCCAATTAATTTCTTCATTCATAATATGTCCTGTGGAGCGGGTGTCTATCCAAATACCGATACAGACGGTTAAAGTTACAATCAGTCCGAACGAGAGTAATTTAGTCAAGGTTAAATAGGCCTGTTTCACCATCAAAAAATTCCATCAACGGCGCTTTTAGGCGCTTTTCATTGGTTTTATTGTCTTTGTTTTGAGTCATAAGTTCTCCCCAACGTTTAAATTCATATGCCATATTAGCACTTGGACTAGCCCCCGTATGACTTTTCCACAAATGCCTTCGCCAGGCTTTCGTAATTTCTGGAGCAGGGCTCGCAATATTAATTTCTGTATCATTTTCCATACTCCGTACGCTGAGGTTGGCAGAACCAACGGTGAAAAAAACGTCATCGGCTAGCAGTAATTTGGAATGAACGTAGATTTTTTTATATTTAGCACCTTTTGAGGTAACTTTACTAGCCTCTATGCAGCAAACGTGAATATTTAGCCCTTCTAAGTCTCCTTTGCGTAAGTGTTCTTCCTCGTTAATTTCGTTATTATTTTCTTTTTTATGGTAGCCCGGCATAAGCTTCCCTTGACCCATTGCGTTTAACATTTCGTAAGTTCTCTTTTTTCCCTCGCCGCCGGGTGTCATGGTAACGACAAATATATATAATTCACGTGTGTGGCCCGCAGCTTTGAGCTGACGACGTGCGGCAATTAGAACCTCAATAAGTTCAGGGTAACGAAAGTACTGATTTTCAAAGTAGAGGTAGTTGCGGGCATTTGATACCGCTTTTTCGTAAATGTTTTTTATCGAAAAGTCGGCATCTTGCAGATTCGTTCTGCATACCTGCGCCATGTAGGTTTTGCCGTGTTGCTTGGCTGGGGCAATAAATTCTTCTGGAGTGATCTTTTGTCTTCGTTTGTTTGTATCGGGATATTTTTGTTTGCCTGAACCAATTTCTCTTTCCCATGCATTAGCAAAGGTAGCGTTAATGTCATATAGGGCTGGCCCGTATATCCGGCAGGACAGGTCATGAAAAGGTCCAAAACCATGCCTGAGAGGTGATGAATATTCATGGGCGTCTGTATCCCAATAATCTCGCATTAGGTTATGCCCCATTATAAATCCAACGGCATCTTCTGGTGATTCGTAATCGACGAGTACAATTTTTTGGTGGTGGGACGGCCCGGCCGACATTCCAAAATTATGCATTCGATCTCGACCCATTATTTTATGGGTGAGCATTCTGTCTGCCCGGTCATAAAAGCTAAACCCGATCGTATGGTAATCGATTCCTGCTCCCGTATGTGCAAACCAATCACGGTTATACATCTGAGCGTCTTCATCGTGATATTTAATTGCTCCGCTGCCTGAACCGGAGAGGTACGTATTGAAATCTTCCTTTTCTGAATAGCTGGCTTGCTGATTTGTGGACGTTGGTTTCGACGCGCTACCCATTCCGGAACCGAAGACGGTTAGCCCTCCGCTGCCGAATAGGCCGTCCCCTGGAGTTGTTTCTTGGCCCATTCCTCCTGGTGGTTTCCAGACAAGTACGCGAATGTTGACGATTTGGTTACAGTGCTTGGAATACTGATCGTCGCTTTTCCTCCTCAGTAAATCGCCAAGGCGTTCACCATTTGGGCGTAGCATCCGTACGGCGGGGTCAAAACCCCAGGTTAGGATATCCACGGATTTTTTTGCGTTGTTAATGGCTTCATGAATCGCGGCAAATGTTCGTTCACCATTAATCAACGGTTGCATGACGTTCCCTGGTCTCGGCGGGTTGGTTTTGCCCGTGCTGTCGGCAAACCAGCCTGGAGTTAATGCGACCTTTGGTTTTTTCTTGGGGGATACGACAAAGGTATTGGGGAAGGGAGCAAAATCAAACATGGCTTAGTATCCTTGCTCGGCTTGAATGCGCCGAAAATCTTCGTCGACTGCATCATAGGTGGCGGGGACGTCTCCTTCGTGTGCGTAGCTTCTATATCCTCGGTTAGCGAGACGCTGTCGAACCCGCTCTTGGGCATCTAGTGAGAATGCGTCAATGGAGTCTATGAGATATTCCTGACCGGTAAGAAGGGTGATTTTATATTGGCTTGTCCCCTCGATGTGTTCAAATTCGATAATGCCTTTGTTATTACTTAAGCCCTCTTGAAGTAACGCATCGTCGCCATATAGTTTGTAGGGCTCTTCTGTGAAGAACCCTGCTTTGCGGCAGTTGGGCAATACGGCCAACTCAAAACGTAAAATGGGTTGTGCTGTTTCGGCCACTTCTTCCACTTCATATTCGTCTATTGTTACGGCTGATGTCGTTGTACCGTATACCATGCCGATGGTATTACCGTTGTTCATTGTCGACATATCCATGTGTCTAACGGCCCCATTTCCTTCAATTATGACGTCGGGAGAATACGTTGTGAATTCGGTTATATCACTAACGGTACCGGAGCAAAGCCCATTAGATGAGCCGGGTTCGTCTCCACTGCATTTGGAGTGTGAGGAGTTGGCGAGGGCTGTAGGATTGCCATCAATGCGAACGCTTTGGCTGTAGCCACTCGCGTCTGCTGCTTTACTCATCACGCTATAAGGGATGGGGGGCGTGGAACTGCCCATTGGTGTTTTGCAGACGTCTGGAGCTGAACTTAGGCATTTATCGCCGCTGCCTTTGTGGCTCAAGTTTCGAATATTTGCGAATACGGTGCGCGCCATTTGAATTATCCTTTATTCATTTTTTTACGTGTTTAGCGTTGCGTTGGCTGGGTATAAGATTTTAAACAAATCACTCCCCTGGCTGAGGAATCAGAAGAACAAAATACGCTTGATACTTTTGTTTTTTCAGGGGCCATATTTTCACTGGCGAGTCCTATAGCGATTGGCGCAAAAGCGGCGCCGAGGTCGCCAAACGAATCGGCTGGGCGAATAATGTTATGGGGTTTACTGATTAGTTTTTGGTTGCGCATAAGGGATACGCTAAGTTCTTGGGCGTAATACCTTTCGCCGTTTCCAGATGTGTATACGTCGTTAATAATTTCGGTTGGATTATTCAGCGCGCTAAATGCTTGCCTCAATGCTTGGCTTAACCCTCCTCCGGGGTTCGTTTGTTCTTCGCTATATAAGTGGCTGGCCTCTTCATGTAGGCCTGGCCGATATACGACGGTGTTTACATTTCTGTGGTCGATATCGGGTGCGTTTGGCGATACTAATAATATAAAGCCTGCACCTTCACCGGGTATGAATCCGTCGCCGTTAGAGCAGTTGAGTAACCGGGAAGATTCGTATAAATAATCCATTGTGAGAAAGTCATAAAAACTGTCAACGCCACCCACGAGTGCATAATGTGCTTGGGTGCTGCTCATGTATTTAAACGCAATTTCAATGGCTTCTACTCCGCCAGCACGTCCGATGTTGAGTGTTCGGCTATTGGGAATGTCAATTTTAATCCGAGCAGATTCTGATAGGCGCTCTATAAAATATTGATTAAGGCTTGGCCCTTGTACATAGGGTTCTGCTCCGGCTAAAAACAGTGGAATTGAAACGTCGGGTATTGAAGGCTTTAGGTTGGACAATGCCTGGCTGGCCATTGCGAGCATGCGTCTTTGCAAGGCATTAAATGAGCCTTTAAGTTGCGTGTCTGCAATTGTATTTTCGAGGGCTTTGTTTGGCACTAGGGCCACTTTCGTGGGAGCTTCAATATCTCCGAGGATGTCGGTGAGGGTAAAGCGTTTGATGCCTGCACGTATGGAGGTATTTACCATGCTTGCACCAATTCCGACTGGGGTGATCATCCCGACCCCTCCCAGTAATAAGCTATCCATGCGTTCACTCCTTGTGTGCCGTTTTACTTCACGATGTTTTCCTTTCGCGTGAGCATAACAACAGCTGAACGTTGAAGCAATATGGGTTCTAACGTTTGGCGCGTGATGTGCCTGCTGTGGAAAACTCTGCTCGATGATAACGTTATTGAGCAATATTCTGTACGTTGATTTAATTGGTTTATAGGATGAATTCGTTTCGCTATTTCTTAATTGGCGGGGGGGCGTAAGAATATTTTGTGCACGCGTCAGTGAGGATGTGTGTGATGTTTTGGGTCGGTTCTCTTTCTTTGACGGTATGAAAAATAGAATTTTAACGGTCGTTTGGTGTGTTGGAAGTCTATTTTCCCGTTTTAAAAATGCTTTGCATTGTCTAGTGATCGTATCTTGATTCGGACGTAGTAACCTTAAAAAGTTTTTATGTGACCTTTTATTTTCTTTTGTACGCTAAGAATCAAAGGTGTTATGTGGGCTAGCACCTACTTGTGTTTATTTTTTGTATTTAATAAAAACAATTAGTTTTCTTTTTTGTGATGTAGTCGTACAAATGTGTGTGATTGCTTATTGGTTGTATTGAGGTTTTCCGGAGTCAGATTGTTTCAATTATTAAGGGCTAAAATAAGTTGTATTTTGAGAGGATTATTTAGTCGTTGAGGCTTTAAATTTCACACTTTTTCACATAGGATTCTGAAAGAGTCAATTTCGGATGCGGTGAAAGCAGGGTGTGTTGCCTGTCTCTCTTTCGGGATTATTCTGCGTTAATTGATCGTTCAATGAAAAACGGAATTCTAAGGAATTAAAGTGATTTTGAGTTGTAGATGTTTACGGAGCACAGGCAGTAAAGTTTCAATAATTGCAGCGATATTCCTTTTAGCTGCGTGTGGCGGGATGGATGAAACTGAAAGTCCAACCAATGTCGAAACACCAATTTCAACGAAACCTCCGACTCCAACGGAGCTTCCCGTTCGAGCACGTCCCCCAAAATCAACGGCACCTTGGCGACAGTCGGAGCCGGTTGTTCAGGAGGGGGCTTCTATTACTAATAGTCCAACCGAACCCGAAACTCCAACAGAGCCTGTGGCTCCATCCGAACCTGTGACTCCATCTGAGCCAGTGATACCGTCAGAACCCGTGACGCCAACGGAGCCTTCTGAGCCAGCTCTACCAGTAACTCCTGTTGAGCCCTCGGAGCCAACGGCAACGTATGTTCCAATTGTGACTCCGACTATAACGGTTGCACCTATACCTGGAATAACTCCTGTACCAGGGGTAACTCCGAATCCGACTGTTACGATTACGCCGAGTCTGACGGTAACTCCGACGGCAACT
>JAWSUY010000028.1:0-6901 GCA_033852175.1 Agarilytica sp. | reverse complement strand
ACGGCAACTCCAACGGCAACTCCGACGGTAACTCCAACGGCGACACCGACGGCAACTCCGACGGTAACTCCAACACCGACTCCAACACCGACTCCAACGCCTAGACCCGAGTTCTCAATGCTGTCTTCATTAATTACAACAGTTACTGATACTGGCGGGGCGTTTGAAATTAGCTGGAATGATGTCAATGCAGTTCAGTATCGCATCGTGTATCAGAGGCGTGATGGTGAATTGATAACCTATGTAACAACAGAGCTCTTTTATACCTTGGAAGAATCCGAACGGGCGCTAGGAGGCATATTGGTAGTCGAGGCTTATAACGCCTTAGGAAGCAGTATTTTTAGCGTATCAACAGTTGTAGGAGCTCTATAATGAAAAAATTTAATCGAAATCTTATCCGTAAACTGTTCGCTTGTTTGCTTTTATCTACTGCAAGTACAGCTTTTTCCGCAAGTTACCCGCCCAATGAGGATTACGGCAGTCAAGGGGATTTTCTGGTTAAGCGAGGCGTTGAATTTGGGCGCACGGCAGATCTTATGACAATTGGGCCTATCCTAATTAATTTGCCAGAAGGCCCTGGTAGCAGTGATGTCAATTTGCCTGACGGCGTACGGTTGGAAGACTCGGCATGGGACTTGTCCGATTTACGTAATCCTACGATGATCCGCTCATTGACTTGCGATACCTGCTTTCCGGCGCAGCCTATTCACGCCCACGCAACTTTAGTTCGATTTCACTCAACAGAAGGGCCTCTGCTGCTAGGGAGAGAGGACTATAAATATAACCCTGATGGTGTTGACTCAAACGCGCAGCTCGTAGCTGAAGATCTATGGGATGATTGGTGGGGCTATCCCTCGATAGGTTATACACATCAATCGGCTCCTTATTATGTGCGTACTTTTTGGGATTATGGGCTGGATACATCAGGTACTTTTGCTATTCGGGATACCAGTCGATATCTAGCAGAGGGTGTGCCGGGCACATCAAATGTTAGGGGAACACCATACGAGGAACTCTTTGGGGCCAGTGAGCTTGGCGTGTGGCTCGGTGAACCCCTGGTTTATTGGGATCATCTCGCGCTAACCGGCGTAACGGGTTTTACCAGCTGGGTGGGGAATCTTTTGATTGTATCTTCTGATCAGCAAGCGACGGGCATGGCCATATATGATACAGCCGGTTTTAAAGATGGTGTGGTGCCGCGATTGCTCAGTGTGTTTCAGCCTGAACTCACAGAGCCCGATGGGCACACAGTGGGAATCGGTGGGTATTGGGTAGAATCATATGGGTCCAATAAAATGGTTTGGGCTTCGCGAGTACGAAAAAATATCATACCTGAGCGAAGTTACCCCTCACTTTATGTTGTGGATTTTACTGACCCTGAAAACCCGAAAATGACCTGTGAACTTTATTTTGATCAGGACGAATCGGACCCGCGTGATGGCGGCGATTCGTCTGACCCTATGTACATGAATTTTCAGGATCAATACATATATGCCGATCATTTTAAAATTGATCTCGACGCGTGTGAAGCGGCCTACGCAGACGATCAAAACATTTCCACTGAAGAATTCTTTGATATTGTTTACACCTTTGATGACTCTGCAAACGCGTGTGATTCAAGCCAGTATTTTCGACCATTGGGGCAAGTTGGAATATTTGGCGGGTACGATTGGTGGGTAACGCGGGATGTGAACGAGCAGGGAATGTGCTTTTTTGTCACCAGCGATGAGCCGGATAACCGGGCTCCTTATGTGGCAGGGCACAGGCCGTTGGCCAACCGAGACAATTATCCTTTGGACGGGCTTATTCATATACATATTCCCGAAACATTGCGAACTGAAACTGTAGAAAATGCGATAAGTGTTATCGCGGTCGGTGGTGGTCCAATATCTTTCCGGCATCAGCTTTCACACACGGGTGTCATTTCTGTTTGGCCGGATGAAGATCTTGCTCCCGATACTCAATACGAGGTCAGCATCACAGGTATACAAGATTTTATGGGTAACACCATGGAGGATTATAGTTTTGTATTTTTCACCGGGGATGGGGTGGTTGATCCTGGAGAACCGATACCGACTCCGTTACCGACTCCCGTTCCGTCATTCAGTGGAGATGAATTTTATCCTAATAAATCGAGCCAGTTAGCCTGCCAGCCAGAAGTGGATGATGGCAATGTTTGGGTGGTTAATCCGGATAATAATAGTGTTTCTATTATTGCCCAAAATACCGATAACGATATGCTCGAGGTTTTTCCAGCCTTGCAGCGTGAGATTAAACTGAATTACCAATCGCCAACCTCCGTCAGTAAAATAAATAATTTGTTTGCTGTAACGCACCGGGATGATGACAAAGTTGTGTTTTATTCTGAGTTGGGAGATCCCGTATTTTCAATTGATACTGGTTACGGTTCTCAGCCCGTTGCTTCGGTTGCTGATGATTCTGTTCTTTATGTCTCGTTATACGGAAGTGGTGAGATTCTAAAAATTGACAGTGAAACCCGTGAGATAAGTGCTCGCTTAGAAGTAGGGCCTCAGCCAAAAGCTATGGCATTGGCTGGAGAGCGCTTATTAGTCACCCGGTTTATTTCTCCTCAAGAGTTTGGTGAAGTTTATGATATTAATACGGCTCAAAATATGTCGTTAACACGAACCATTAGAATCAATAAAATATTGGTGCCAGACGATATCGATCATGGTTCTGGCGTGCCCAATTATTTGTCGAGCATTGTTATAAATGATGATGCCAGTCTTGCTTACATATCCGCGAGTAAAGCCAATGTTGATCGAGGTTTACGACCGGGCAATACGATTAATCCTCAACCATTAGATAGTGATAATACGGTTCGACCCATAATTATTACGTTGGATTTGCAGAATGACCGTGATTCAAATGTGGACCCCACCACGCGGGAGAACGCGATTGACCTGGACAACGGTGCCGATCCCTCATCTGTAACATTTTTAGCCAACCCCGATATTCGTATTCATGTGTTGCAGGGGAATAATGTGGCTATTGCCAATAACCTAGAAGCCAATACCGTCTTGCAATACGGTGTTGGGGGTGCTCCGCAAGAAACTTGTACGACATTGCGAACGCTTTACGTCAAAAATTTTAGCGATCGTTCGGTCAGTGCTGTGGATGTTTCTGGTTTTATGTTTGACGGTCGGATGGGGCAAAATGTTCAAACCATCAAAACAGTAAATCGGGAAGTGCTCAGTGATGAAGAGTTATTAGGGCTGAATATTTTCTACCATTCGAGTATGCCGGAAATGGGTGATGAGGGCTATATGTCGTGTGCTACCTGCCATAGAGGTGGCGGACACGATGGACGTGTTTGGGACATTACCAGCATGGGCGAAGGGCTGCGTAATACCATCTCCCTTAATGGCTCCAGTGGCACGCGCTTTGGCGACTTACATTGGTCGGGTAATTTTGACGAGGTTCAAGATTTCGAGGTTCAAATGGAAGGTTTAAACGGTGGCACTGGTTTGGTTGCTGGCAAAACGTTTAACGGTGAATCGCCACTTGATTTTGTGAGCAGTGGTTTGTCGCCTCGCCTGGATGCTTTAGCGGCCTATATAAATGGTTTGGGTAAAGATCGCGTTAAGCATTCGCCCCATCGAACATATACCGGTGCGCTGACAGTTTCCGCACAGCGGGGCGAGGCAGTTTTTCAATCTAATAACTGTAGCTCTTGTCATGTAGCGGAAGTATTCCGTGATGGTCTTCGTCATGATGTTGGAACTATCACCTTATCTTCGGGCGCGCGTTTGGGCATGGGCCCAATTACCGCAGTTCGTACCCCAACGCTGATTGAGTTATGGGATAGCTCCCCGTATTTTCATGACGGAAGTGCTGCTACCTTGGATGATGTCTTAAGTCGAGGTACTCACGATGTTTCGCTTAGTGCTGAGGAGCAACAAGACTTGGTTGAGTACTTATTATCAATTGATCGCAGTGATTATGTGGATGATGCGCCAGTAGGCATCTTCCCAATTCAATAACTTCGATTGGCAGGGAGGGGAAGGGCAATGCTTACCCGCCTAGTTTTCTTTGATTAAGCGCTTCGTTTTTGATTTGAAATACTGTTATACCGGGGTAAGAAGATCATGTTTCTAAAAATTGCTTAAGAAATGTGAACTACGTCGTATGGTTGTTCTTTCTTATGGTTAAAAGCTATTGGCGTTGTGGTACTAAAACTATTAGCATGATGTCCGAATTTTGAGGTTGTAAGTACTTGTTTGTAATTGAGTAATTATAAGTGCCTGTGATTAAAATGTAGTTAGCTTCAGCCATTTTCTGACCTATTCTATTGGAATGGAGCAGTCGATAGGAAAACTATCGTTAAAAGGAATTTTCGTATGTATATCCCATTAGTAACCGCAATTGTAATGCTCTTAGGGCTGTTTTTTAGCCCGTATGTGAGAGGCCTTACTACGAATCGTATTCTCAAATCTGTGTACCATATTGCCTTTGTTCTGTGTTCTCTATTCGTGGTTCCCGTGGTAATACTTCCTCTGGCGGACTCCCCAGTTGCTGCATCAACTCAAACGGGAAGCTACTTTTTTTACTTGGGTATTTTGGTGCTGGTTTTTGTTTGTGTTAAACGTTTTTGGTGGAAGCGGGTAGCCAAATGAAATCGATACGCTTGCCTTTATTCAACACGTTTTCACTGCGCGCCCTATCTGTTCTAGTTTTATGCATGTTGTTATTGCCTAGTGAGTTTGCAGCCGCCGCTTCAGAAATAAAAATCACTTGGTTATTGACGAAAGAAAAAATGGGAAGTGTCGATGCCAGAATAAAGCTTATGAGATTGTATACCGCAGAGCAATTTGGAGCCGAAGGCCTAGAGGGAAAGCGGGATGTTTCACTTAAATACGCTAACTTGGGTGACTCATATGCTGAATATGATCTTGGCTTGAGCCATTTTCTGAATGGCAAGACTGTTGAGGATTTCAAAACTTCTTTGGAGTGGTTTGAAAAAAGTTTTGCGCACGGCGCAAAGATGTCGAGTGAATATATTGGCATGATTTATTTTCGCGGTTTTACCGGCGAAAAAAACTATGTGAAAGCCCATCCTCACCTTAAACTGAGCGCAGAAAAAGGTGATAATTTCTCGCAGCATTCTTTGGGTTATTTGTACCAGCACGGTAAGGTTGTTGATAAAAATATAGATACTGCCATTGCCTGGTATGAAAAAAGTGCGGCGCAGGATAACGTTCATGCTCAACGTGATCTTGCCTTCATCTATTTTCTTGAGGAGTATGACCGGGAAAATTTCCAGAAGTCGTTTCCTCTGATGTTGGCTACCGCTAAACGGGGTGACGGAAATGCATCTTTTTATCTGGGGCTCATGTATCGCCAAGGTAAAGGCGTCGCCAAAAATGATAGTAAAGCGTTACATTGGTATCGAAAAAGTGCGGCGTTGGGGGTTAGAGACGCGCAATATAGCGCGGCTTATTTCTTTAGTAAGGGGATTGGCGCTGATGTCGATCATTCGCGAGCGGTATTTTGGTACATAAAGAGCGCTAAGCAAGGCGATACTCGGGCACTTAATAATCTTGCCGAAGCCATGCGCTACGGACGCGGCATTGAAACCGATATTAATAGCGCTATCGACAACTATAAATTGGCGTCTCGCTCTCAGCCTGTTGCGGCCTATAATTTGGGGCAGATATATCGTAATGGGGAAGGTGTGCCAAAAGACAGTGCAGAGGCTTTGTCGTGGATGGAAGCCAGTGCGGAGGGGGGGGTGGCTGATGCGCAGTATGACCTGGCAATGATGCTCTTTTACGGCGAGGGAATCGATGCTGATAAGGCGACGGCAAAAACATGGCTGCTGAAAGCGAAACGTTTGGGCAACAGTAAGGCTGCCGAGGCTTTAGGATCGTTAGTTTTTTAGTTTTCGAGAAAAGGTTAGGATTAGGTTTGCCCCTTCAAAAAACTCGTCTAAAATTGTGAGAAGCCCTAAATAGTACAGTGATTAACGCGCCTTTGATTTTTGTGTCGCCTGCCGTTATTGTATTGCCAGTTAGTAGGTTGATCGTGAAGGAAATAGTGAAGTTTTACCCCGAAAGGGCGGGATGTGGCCCTTAGTTGTATAAGTTGTTACTCATTGTATTGTGAATAGTCAACATCAACAGTTTAAAAAGTTAACGTAGGTTAAGAAAAGCTAATTAAAGTTAAATAAGGAAAATTATGAAATACTTCAGTACGATTTGTGTCGCAGTTTTTGTCTTTGTCTTCTGTACCGGTTTTGGTCTGGGTGGCGAGAAATTAAAAAGTTCTAAAAAAATCAGAAAAGGCCCGGTAGAAGTTCGCGCGCCATATGCAAAATACTCTAAGTATTTTGGTTATGTTGATTCGTCGGTTAAGCCAGACGGAAAATACAAAAATAAAGACGCATATTATTTGTATGTGTGGGTTCCTGCTGCTGCAGATGAAATTGGCATCACTATGGTGTCTCCTGCTAAAGGCAAGCCTAAGAAAAAAGACTTCGCTCACGATAAATTCAAAGCGGGCATGAAAAAGGACAAAAAAGCATTTTTTGATACGTACATCGTATTGGATCGCATGAATGTTGTTGATTCTAAGAAAATCAAAGGCGGCGGTAGTGTATTGGCTACATTGCAATACAATGATGACACCAGAGAGTTGTCTAAAAACCCAAGCGGCAGCTATTATAATTCTCTTCTTCGTCATGTATCTCAAGTGAGCAGTCCAACCAAAGCGATTGTTCGTGGCTTGTACCGAATTTCTTTCACTTCTTTCCGTGGTCGTGTTAGTGGTTCTTACATAGCAACTGTTGGTACGAACGTTCCAGGTATCCTAATCTCGGATAACCTTAAAGACCTTCATGCTATGGCGAATAAATAAGCCTTAGCTAGTGCCCGTCCATAAA
>JAWSUY010000027.1:0-99339 GCA_033852175.1 Agarilytica sp. | reverse complement strand
CCATTTCTGGATGGGCACTAATTAGAAAACTAACCACGCAAATCAATGACTCTGACCCCATGATTTAAATAATGGTGACGGGGGACGGATTTTGCGGTTTTAGTCTTCGTCTTGGCTTCACTCCTGTGACGGTGCCCACCTAGTGCGCGTAGCCAGGTAATTACCCGTGGGACATTTTATTGCCCCACAAAAAGTATTATTTTAGATTTGTCTGAGTGTTTGTTTGCTGATTGGTGTTTGTAATTGGGGTCAATGACAAGCTATGTAAGAATTCCAAGTTCATCCCACAGGCCATCAATCTTTTCCTTAACCTCGTCTGTCATGGTAATAGTTGTGCCCCATTCCCGCGTAGTTTCACCCGGCCATTTGTTCGTTGCATCAATTCCCATCTTAGAGCCAAGCCCGGAAACCGGAGATGCGAAATCCAAATAATCTATCGGTGTATTATCAATCAGCGTCGTATCACGCGAAGGGTCAACACGGGTTGTTAAGGCCCAGATAACGTCATTCCAATCGCGCGCGTTAATATCATCATCGGTCACGATCACAAACTTGGTGTACATAAATTGTCGTAAATAAGACCATACTCCCATCATCACGCGCTTAGCATGACCGGGGTACTGTTTCTTTATTGTGACAATCGCCATGCGGTATGAACAACCTTCCGGCGGCAAATAGAAATCCACAATTTCAGGAAATTGCTTTCGTAGTAAGGGTGTAAAGACTTCGTTTAAAGCCAAGCCTAGGATCGCGGGTTCGTCAGGCGGACGTCCGGTATATGTACTGTGGTATATGGGATCTTTTCGGTGTGTGATCTTATCGACCGTAAATACGGGAAAGGACTCCACCTCGTTGTAATAGCCTGTGTGATCTCCAAACGGACCTTCGTCTGCCATCTCACCCGGAGTGATATGGCCTTCAAGCACATATTCCGCATGAGCCGGTACTTGCAAGTCATTGCCTAAGCTCTTGGCAACTTCGGTTTTACTATTGCGCAGTAGCCCTGCGAAAGCGTACTCGCTAAGTGAATCTGGAACAGGAGTCACGGCTCCTAAAATTGTTGCGGGGTCTGCACCTAAAGCGACGGATACGGGGAAGTTTTCACCTGGGTGTGCAGTTTGCCACTCTTGAAAATCAAGCGCTCCGCCGCGATGGCTTAACCAACGCATTATCAGCTTATTTTTACCAATAAGCTGCATGCGGTAAATGCCGAGATTTTGCCGTTCTTTATTGGGACCTTTTGTGATGACTAAAGGCCATGTAACCAACGGGCCAGCATCGCCAGGCCAACAGGTTTGAATTGGCAGGGTATTCAGGTCGACATCATCGCCTTCGATCACGACCTGCTGGCAGGGCGGTTTCGAAATTTCTTTCGGCGACATGGTGAGTACGCGTTTGAATATGGGTAGTTTGCTCCATGCATCGCGTAAACTTTTGGGCGGTTCGGGTTCTTTTAAGAAAGCGAGTAGCTCGCCTACTTCACGTAGGGAATCGACGGTCTCTTGTCCCATACCCATTGCAACGCGTTCGGGGGTTCCGAATAAGTTGGCGAGTAGGGGAGTGTCGTGACCAACAACGTTTTCAAATAAAAGCGCGGGCCCTTTTGCACGAAGTGTGCGATCACAGATTTCGGTAATTTCGAGATTACAATCAACCGGGTGTTGAATGCGTTTCAGCTGCCCGCGTTCTTCGAGCAGCTGAATGAAATCTCTTAGGTCTTTAAATTGCATCGAGTGTGTCGACTTGTTTTTGTGACGCTAATAATGTTAAAGGAAAACCTTATTATGATTTCATCGACATGAAGAATTCATCGTTAGACTTAAATCCTTTCAATCGATCAATGAGGAACTCAGTCGCTGCCGTGTCTTCCATATCGTTTAGAAGCTTACGCAGAATCCAAACACGCTGGAGTTCATCTTCTTTCATGAGAAGGTCTTCACGACGTGTACCGGAACGGCGAATGTTAATCGCTGGGTAAACGCGTCGTTCAGCAATTTTTCTGTCGAGGTGTAATTCTTGGTTACCCGTACCCTTAAATTCTTCGTAAATAACTTCGTCCATTTTTGAGCCGGTATCGACAAGAGTCGTGGCAATAATGGATAAGCTTCCGCCTTCTTCGATGTTACGTGCCGCACCGAAAAAGCGCTTGGGTCGTTCGAGTGCGTGAGCGTCAACACCACCGGTTAATACTTTACCGGATGAAGGAATAACGGTGTTGTATGCGCGAGCAAGACGGGTAATGGAATCGAGAAGAATGACAACGTCTTTCTTATGTTCTGCCAATCGCTTGGCGCGTTCGATTACCATTTCAGCCACTTGCACGTGGCGAGCGGGTGGTTCGTCAAAGGTAGAAGCAACCACCTCGCCTTTTACTGATCGACGCATTTCCGTCACTTCTTCTGGACGTTCGTCAATTAGCAATACAATAAGAAAGCACTCAGGATGATTGCGCGTAATGGCTTGCGCAATGTTCTGCATCATGATGGTTTTACCGGCTTTTGGCGGAGCAACGATCAAACCGCGCTGGCCTTTACCAATGGGAGCGACCAAATCAATAATTCGTGCGGTTAAATCTTCGGAAGAACCGTTGCCTGCTTCGAGTGTGATGCGCTCATTTGGAAACAGTGGTGTAAGGTTTTCAAATAATATTTTGTTGCGAGAGAGTTCAGGTCTGCCGAAGTTAATCTCGCTAACTTTTAGCATGGCGAAATAGCGTTCACCTTCTTTTGGTGGACGTATTTTCCCGGAAATGCTGTCGCCAGTACGTAAATTAAAACGTCTTATTTGGCTGGGTGATACATAAATGTCATCTGGTCCGGCTAAGTAAGATGAATCTGCGGAACGCAAAAAACCAAAACCATCTTGTAGGATTTCGAGAACGCCATCGCCGTATATATCCTCTCCACTGCGAGCGTGCTTTTTGAGAATGTTGAAAATAACATCTTGTTTGCGTGAGCGGGCAAGATTATCCATGCCCATTTCTTTCGCTGTATCGACTAGATCTTCAATGGGTTTGGTTTTGAGGTCGGTGAGGTTCATACAAGTAGGTCGTTCCGTAGATTTGGGCGTTTCTTCTGAGAATGCCGAGTCTAGAGTTAATTGTTGTGGGATTTGGTTTTTCTTGTGCAAAATATGTGATCGAAAATTGGATGGGGCAGAATTGGATAATAAACTAAAAGGTTATTCGCCCGACCGTCGGGGCTTTACACAAATACCGAGTACCAAAATGTATAAACAAGGTAAAAATACAAAAGGGAGGTAAAGCTAGACGTGTTCGATCGTTGAATATCTCGGAGTATAGCCACTAATTTATATTAGTGCAAAGAATCAGGAGACACTTTTTCCGTTTTTGAGAGTTTTGTATCAGAAGGTGTGGACTCCCCCTATTTGATCGTGAGACCAAATAGGGGTGATGTCGAGTCGGCTTTATAGGGCTGATTCAATAAATTCTTTTAGCTGCGGCTTTGACAATGCGCCAACTTTGGTGCCTTCTGCATTACCGTCTTTAAATATCATTAGCGTAGGAATACCGCGAATATTGAATTTAGCGGGTGTCTCTTTGTTTGCATCGACATCCATTTTGCAGATCGTAACTTTGCCTGCGTATTCTTTCGCAAGTTCGTCCAGAACTGGTGCAATCATTTTGCATGGACCACACCATGCTGCCCAAAAGTCAACCAGAACTGGCCCTGTTGTGCCGAGTACATCTTCATCAAAGCTTGCATCGCTGACGTGTACAATCGCGTCACTCATATTTTTTTCTCCGGACCATTAATACTAAAGCTGCCAATCATAATGTTAGTTGAGAACCCTGACAATACTTGTTTAAGTTGCCTGGGACCTTTATTGACTGTTGGCGCCTGCTGAACTGTATATAGGGCCTGGTCGGCCTATTTCAAGCCCTCAGCCCGACTGTCTTTGTACCTAGCGACCTCAATTGTTTAGGAGGAAAGCTTGGTTAATAAGGTTTGCTGGGAAGAGACACCGTCGTCTGAGACGCGTGAATAGTGCCCTTCGCTATCGAGTGTCCATCGAAGTTTCCCATCATTTAGGTGTAGCATAAGTTCATCGATTACGCGCTGGATTTGTTCGGGGTATTGGACGGGAAAGGCGATCTCAACGCGGTATTTAAGGTTTCTTTCCATAAGGTCTGCGCTGGCGCAATAGACGGGTGACGGGGCATTTGCGAAGTAGTAGACGCGGGTGTGTTCAAGAAAGCGCCCGACAATTGAATGGACTCTTATATTGTCTGAAATGCCCTCTAAACCTGGTTTTAAGCTGCACATTCCTCGAATGATGAGATCGATACTGACGCCTGCTATAGAGGCGCGATAAAGGCTTTGAATCACCTTAGGCTCGGTTAAACCGTTACATTTAATAATGATCTGGCCTTTTAAGCCTTCTTTTTGGGCTTTAACTTCTCCGTCAATTAATTTGAGAATCTGCCGTTTAAGCGTGAAAGGCGCGTGTAGGACCTTATCCATGCGCTCGGTTTTGCCCATACCCGTCAGTTGCTGGAATACACGGTGAATGTCATCGCCCATGACTTCATCGGCGGTGAGGTAGGAGTAGTCGGTATATAGGCGAGCGTTACCGCTGTGATAGTTTCCGGTTCCCATGTGTACGTAGCGCCTGAGTTTGTCGCCTTCTCGGCGAACAATCAGGATCATTTTGGCGTGAGTTTTATAGCCCACCACGCCGTATACCACCACGACTCCCGCTTCGTGTAAGCGGCTGGCCAGCTCAAGGTTTTCTTCCTCATCAAAACGTGCGCGGAGTTCCACCACTGCAGTGACCTCTTTGCCGTTACGTGCAGCGTCTACCAATGCATCGATAATGGAGGATTGAGTTCCCCCTGAGCGATACAGAGTTTGTTTGATGGCCACAACTTGAGGGTCTTTGGCGGCTTGTCGCAGCATTTGTATGACGGGAGAAAAAGACTGGTAGGGGTGGAGTAACAGATAGTCTTTACGTGATACGGCATCAAAAATGTTGTCTTTACGGCTCAGGCCCTTCGGTATAGTGGGGGTAAAGGGGGGATATAGTAACTCCGGTCGTTCGACAAAAGATAATACGCTGAGCATACGTTTTAGGTTAACCGGGCCATTAACGCGGTAGAGCTCTTGCTCGGTTAAACCGACTTCTTTTAGGAGGAAGTCCGTGAGTTCTGCGGGGCAGTTATCGGCAACTTCCAAACGTACTGCTGTACCAAAGCGGCGTGAATGCAGCTCGCCTCTTAAGGCGCGAGCCAGATCAGCAATGCCTTCGACATCCACATCAAGGTCAGCGTTGCGGGTGATGCGGAACTGGTAGCAGCCTTTAATCTTCATGCCTGGGAATAGGCGGTCGGTATGAGCGTGAATCATCGATGAGAGAAAGATGAAGTTATGGCCTTGATCGCAAAGCTCTGCTGGGAGTTCCACTAACCTTGGCAGCGAGCGCGGTGCGGGTACGACGGCATAGTTCAAGTCCCGGCCAAAGGCGTCGTTGCCTTCCAGCTCTAATATAAAATTTAGGCTTTTATTGACCAGTCTAGGAAAAGGGTGGGCGGGGTCGATACCAATGGGGCTCATGATGGGAAGTACGTTCTTGTTTACGTATTCTTTTACCCATTTTGACTGCGCTTTTGTCCATTGATTACGACGTAAAAAATGGATGTTTTCTTCTTCAAGTGCGGGTAGGAGCACGTCGTTCATGATTTTGTATTGCTGATCGACGATGTCATGGCAGATACGGCTGATATCACGCAACACTTCTTCTGCGTGGTGGCCATCTGGGCCAACTGTTTCGCGTTCGAATTTAATACTCTGCATGAGACCCGCTACACGGATTTCAAAAAATTCATCGAGATTGGAGCTGAAAATGAGAAGAAACTTCAACCGTTCGAGAAGTGGGTAGCTTGTGTCTAGGCTCTGCGCGAGAACACGCTGGTTAAATGCTAAGTGGCTGAGCTCTCGGTTATTGAAGAGTGAAGGGTCGTCCAATGATTGTTGATCGGCTGTTTCAGGGTTGTGCTCAGAGTTTTCACCGGTGTCGGCATTGCAGTTTTGGGCCTTTGTAGCCGCTTTTTTGTCGGCTTTAGTGGCGGTGTTGTTGCTTCCTGTTGAGGAGTCACTCATTCGTCGAAATTCCTAATTGCTCAATCTGGGTAGTGTGTTGCCAGTATTTTATATTGTTTACATTACAATGCGGGCGGCGGTCACTTTGATCAACGGTGGTTAAAATCACAAAGTACATCCCTTTTTGTGTTTTGCCCGTGATACTAAAGTGAGCCTATTCGCTATCAGCATTATTAGTATATGAGCTTAAGTATAGTTTACGGAATACTGCGATAATCGCAGTTGAATAGAAAGCATGTTTCATTAGGAAAAAAAGATCAAGATGCCAAAAAAAAGACTCGTCGTGCTGGGCTTGGTTGCTTTAGCGATTATTGTATTTTTAGCCTTTGACCTCGCCCAGTACTTTGAGCTTGAGAGGCTAAAGGTGTGGGTTGAAGAAAAGCCTGTAATAGCGGGTTTAGCGTTTGCGCTGATTTATATGTTGGTTGCCAGCTTAAGTTTACCCGGTGCAGGTCCGCTTTCATTCGCGGCGGGGGCTGTGTTTGGTTTGTGGTATGGGGTATTGATTGTGTCCTTTGCCAGCTCAATCGGAGCAACGATCGGCATGATGATTTCCCGCACGTTACTAAAAGAGTGGGTGGAAAAGCACTTTCAAAAAGCCTATAAAAAGGTGAATGAGGGAGTGAAGAGGGACGGAACCCTTTATTTGGTGACCTTAAGACTGATTCCACCTATCCCTTTTTTCATCATCAATTTGGTTTTCGGGTTAACCAATATGCGAGCGAGGACGTTTTATTTTTTTAGCCAACTTGCGATGTTTCCGGCCACGTTTTTATACGTGAATGTGGGTGTTACTTTAGGCTCTATCGAAGGCTTGTCCTTTTTTGAAATTTTCAAACCTGAGGTTATTGCGTCGTTTGCCGCTCTCATCGCATTTCCTTTTGTTATTAAGGCTGTGATGAAACGTTTCGGTTTTAATGATGGGTCGACAGATGTTTAATTTCTGGACCAAGAAAAAGTACGATGCCAATCTAGTGGTTATTGGTGCGGGAGCTGCTGGATTGGTGAGTGCTTACATTGCCGCAGCGATTAAAGCCAAGGTGTTTTTGATTGAAAAGCACCGTATGGGAGGGGACTGCCTTAATACGGGCTGTGTTCCCAGTAAGGCGCTGATTCGTGCTGCCAAGTTACGTTATCAAATACAGCGGGCTCCCGAATTCGGTGTGAATGTGGAAAATGTTGCGGTTGATTTTGCCCGTGTTATGTCGCGAGTGAAGCAAGTAGTGGCTGATGTAGAGCCTCATGATTCTGTCGAGCGTTATAGCGATCTAGGGGTTGATTGCCTACAAGGTGAGGCTAAAATACTTTCTCCGCATGTTGTTATGGTTGGGGATCGGAAAATTTCAACTCGGCATATTATTGTAGCAACGGGGGCTCGTCCTGCGATCCCTCCTATTCCTGGTTTGAATGAAGTGGATTATCTCTGCTCTGACAATCTTTGGGGTTTGGATGCATTACCAAAAAAGCTTTTGGTGCTTGGTGGTGGCCCGATTGGTTGTGAACTGGCTCAAGCATTTGCCCGGTTGGGCTCGGACGTCACTGTTGTGGATATGGCTGAAAAATTATTGCCGCGTGCGGACAATGATGTTTCTCAGTTACTTCAGGCTCAGTTTGAACGTGAAGGTATTCAATTAGAGCTTAATGCGAAGGTTGTGGCTGTAGAGAAGGGGCAGGATGCTTTAGAGAAAATTACAAGCGATGTTGGCCAACAAGATCAGGTCAAAATATCCCAGTCCGGAATAGAAAAAACGATTGCTTTCGATAAAATATTGGTTGCTGTTGGACGCCAGGCGAATACGAGTGGTTTTGGTTTAGAGGAGTTGGGCGTGACGCTGAACAAAAACGGCACGGTCAATGTCGATGGGTATATGCGCACGAACATTAAAAATATATTGGCTTGCGGCGACGTTGCAGGCCCTTATCAGTTTACCCATACGGCAAGTCATCAGGCGTGGTTCGCCAGTGTGAACGCCTTGTTCTCGGGGATTAAAAAATTTAAAGCAGACTATTCGGTTATTCCTTGGGTGATATTTACGGACCCTGAAGTTGCGCATGTCGGTGCGTCCGAATCAGAATTAAACGCTCAGAAAATTGATTTTGAAATTGTGAAATATGATTTAGAGGATTTGGATCGGGCCATTGCTGATGGTGAAAATTATGGTTTTGTGAAAGTGCTGGTCAAAAAAGGTAAAGATAAAATACTGGGGGCCACCATTGTGGGGTCTCATGCAGGGGAGGTTTTAGCTGAATTCGTTGCTGCCATGAAAAATAAGCAGGGCTTGAATAGTATTTTGGCGACGATCCACAGTTACCCCACCTGGAGTGAAGCAAACAAGTATGCAGCGGGTGTCTGGAAAAAGAATAACGCGCCGCAAACGATTTTAACGTGGTTAGCTTGTTACCATGAATTTAGACGAAAATAATAATCGCTTATAAAACAATCCCTTATAAATAGTGCTCGTCCCCCATTTCTAGACGGGTACTCATTAAACCAAATAAATATTGTATGGAGTATTTCTTATTATGTTGACTGAAGAGAACGTGAAGGCCCGGTATGCCGAGGGCGCACAAGAAAAACAGCAGGCCTTATGTTGTCCTGTAGATTATCAAACGGAGTTGTTGAAAATACTGCCAGAAGAAATCATCGAGAAGGATTACGGATGCGGTGACCCGTCACGATATGTTGAAGACGGTGATGTGGTATTGGACTTAGGCAGTGGCGGTGGAAAAATCTGCTACATGGCCGCGCAGTTGGTGGGCGAGTCTGGACATGTGCATGGCGTAGATATGACGGACGATATGCTGGCGCTGGCGAGAAAATATCAGTCGACTATGGCGGATGCTATCGGCCAAGATCGCGTTACTTTCCATAAAGGCTTTATTCAGAATTTGGCTTTTGATCTTGATGCTGCTGCCGCGAAAATTGAAAAAGAACCGATTCAAAATGCGGCGGGTATAGAGGCCTATGAATCATGGAAGTTAAGTCAGCGAAAGAAAAATCCGATGATTGCAGACAGTAGTGTCAGTTTGGTTATCTCGAACTGCGTGCTGAACTTGGTGGATCATGAGGATCGGGTTCAATTGATGAATGAGATCTTTCGCGTTTTGAAGCCCGGTGGTCGGGTGGCTATTTCGGATATTGTGTGTGATAAATTTGTGCCTGAGCATTTACGCCAGGATACTGAGCTTTGGAGTGGTTGCATTAGTGGTGCATTTCATGAAAAAGAATTCCTTGAAGCATTTTCTGCGGTTGGTTTTGTGAATGCCGCTTATGACAAGTGGGAATCTGAACCCTGGCAGGTTGTCGAGGATATAGAGTTTCGGTCGGTTACTTTGGTGGCGACAAAACCGATTAAAAGCTCTACATGTGGCAAAAATGATGTGCTTATGTATGTGGGGCCGCTGGCGAGCGTAAGCGATTCGTTTGGAAATATTTATCCGAAGGGTGAGCGTATCAGCGTATCGGAAAGTGCATATCGTCATGCTCTGGAATCTTCAGCGGGAAGTGATTTCGTTGGCTTTTCAGAAAGTGATATAGGTAAGAAAAACGGCAGCGCTGCTACGCAGTCTTCTGGATGCTGCGGCTAGGTTCTGTACTGAGAGCCATTCTTGGGGAGATGGAGTGGTTAGGGAAAGGTGAGAGGGGTACGGAAATCGAAGGTGGTTTTTTAGAGGACGCCTTTGGCTTTTCCGCCTTCTTAATGCGCATTAATCGGGAACAGTCCTTGTTCCCGTTGCTATTCCTTTTTTATTTTCTTTGTTGTCTAACTATTTTATTTTCGAAAATTTAAAGGCTAAATATATCTTGGTTGATCTTCTGTGTGTCAGAAAAATCTTCTTCTCTCAAAATCTCTTTTCCATTCTCAAATATTAAAAGAGTTGGAAAGTTTCGTATATTGTTGTCGATGAACGATGAGTTGGACGTGTCTATTGTCAGTTTTACATTCGTTTTATGACGTTCTCGGTACTTCATTAGCTCTGGCTCGCCAGTCCATAGTCGATTGGCAACGACGATCCATTGCCAGTCGGGATTTTTGTTCTTTTGTTGGTTCATAAACTTTTGAGCGGCCATGCAATTTTTGGCCATTGTTGGGCGCGTGTCTTCAAAGTACCAGTCACACCATGTTGCGGTGTAGAGAACGCCGATACGACCTTTGGTGTTGAAACTCATTTTATTAGTATCGTTCGATAGCTGGTTAGCGGGGAGAATAGCTGGTAATTTTCCTTCTGAGATGAGCGAAATCATCTTATCCAATTCCGCTGAAGCTTTGTGTCCTGTGTGGACGATGCGGCCTTTCTGGTCAATCAATATATGCATGGGGGTGGCAATCAGTCCAAAGGCTTGGGCAAGCTCGCCATGTGTATCGATGAGCGTTGGCATGCGCAGGTCTTTTGTTCTGATGACGTCGTCCATCGCTTGACGAGTTTCGTTGACCCATAGGTTGATGCCAATGGTTGTGAGCGAATCCGAATATTGCTTATGGGTATGATTAAAATGTGGCATTTGTTTCATGCATGAAGAGCACCACGATGCCCAGATCTTGACGTACAGAGGGCCGTTTTTTCGCAGTGAGTTTAAGGTTGTGGTTTTGCCGTCTAGAGTAGTAATGGCGATGTCGAGCGGTGATGAGCCAGTTGCATTGCTGGTTAACGGGAGAAATAGCAGTAGCGCAAGGATTAACGATAACTGTTTCATTTTGGCATGCCTCGAAAAGTTTGTGAGAATAATTGTAGAGAAGTCATATATGAAATAAAGTAGTTAAATAGAATTATATAAGTGATGATATTTCACGAATGGATAAGCTTAGAACATTAGAAATGATGGTTGCTGTGGTCGAGAGAGGCAGTTTTGCGGCTGCGGCAAAAGCGCTGAACAGTAGCCCCTCTACGGTCAGTAAAGCTATAGATCGTTTGGAGATCTCGGTTGGCGTGCGGTTGTTTCAACGGACTACGCGCCAATTAAAGTTGACGATGGCTGGGCAGGCGTACTACTCAAAAGTAAATGAGCTGTTACAAGAGTTAGGTGATTGTGAGGCAGGCCTTGTTGATGAAAATAATTTAGCGGTTGGGACTCTAAAAATCAGTGTTCCCGTTTCCTATGGCCGTGCCTATATTCGGCCAATATTGACTAAATTCCTGGCCGCTTACCCCGAAATTTCCATAGACCTGGTTTTAGATGATGACCATGTTGACCTTATTGAAAATAATTTTGATTTGGCCGTTCGTACCGGGTCACTAAAAGATAATCGCTTTATCGCACAGCAGTTAAGCTGTATGGACATGGTTACATGTGCTTCGCCCAAGCTGGTTAAAAAGATTAAGGGCGATTTGCAGATTGCTCAGTTTGAGGATTATCCTTGGATACATTATCGGTTTAAGCATACGGGTAAACTGATGCCCTTTAGGCTAAAAATTAGGAATTCCGTCGTTACGATTAACCCGGAGCAGCGTTGTGTCGTTAACGATGGGGATGTCTTATTGGAAATGTGCAAAGAGGGGGCTGGTTTAACGCAAATGCCCCATTTTTTGGTGCGCGAAGCCATTGCAAAAAAGCAGTTGGTCGCTGTGGCTCCTACATTGTCATTTCAAGGCGGTGGGATTTATTTAGTGTATCCCTCTAAAGAATATATGCCATTACGTGTTCGTTTATTTATTGAATATTTAAAACAAGAACTTAAGCGTTCAGATGAAACGGTAAAGGGAACTTGGGCAAGGCATTTGCCAATTGTAGGACGCTAGTTTATTGAGGGGGGCGATCAGAGGGAAATATTTTAGAGCTAGGTTAGGACTTGTAATGAGAGATGGTCAACGACATTGTTTTGGCCAAACAGGTTCTACCCTAAGCCAACGGAAGTGAGGGCCTCGTTGAGTTTGTCTATCGTCACTGGCTTACTGAGGAAGTGATTCATTCCACAATCAAACACTCGCTGGCGATGCGAGGCTTCAACATGGGCCGTGAGCGCAATGATAGGCGTTGCGGTGATAGCGCGATTTTTTTCTTCTTCCCTAATTTGTCGTGTTGCGTCGAATCCATCCAATACGGGCATTTCACAATCCATAAGGATTAAGTCATAGTTTTTCGATGGATTGAAAAAGATTTCAACAGCTTCTTTTCCTGTTTCGGCGAAATCTGGTTTAATTTCAAATTTGCTCAGCAGTCCTTCAATGACCATTCGGTTAACGGGGTTGTCTTCTGCCACAAGGACATTAAGTTGCGAGTGGTTGGGCTTGTCTGACGACAGTGGCATAAGTGGGTTGAGTTGAGTGCCAAAACCTTGAGAGATCAATACATTTTTTAAGTTCTGAATGGCAATAGGGCGAGGGACTATCGATGTTACGGAATAAAGTTGCGATTGCGAAAACGAAGACGCCTGCTGATTCGTCAGCATTAATACCGGAGTTGTTTGATATCGCTTGAGTCTGCGAATTTTTTTAGCGATGGCAAAACCATCGTGAATAGACGGGTGGTGATCGATCAAAATGAAGTTATAGATTTCATTTTGTTCCCGTATTCGTGCGGTGATTGTTTCGTCGCTTGCATCTACTGTATCAAGATGCAAATTCCAGCTCGGTGTTTGTTGTCTCAATCCCCTTAGCATTGTCTCACTGAGGTTGATGGTGAGCAATCGTTTTTCAGAAAGGGAAATACTACAGCTGGGAGGAATTGCGAAAATGGCTTCTTCATCGGTAGAGAAGCATGCGGTGAACCAGAATGTGGAGCCCTGACCTTTTTCGCTTTCAATACCGATTTCGCCGCCCATTAATTCGGCAAGCTGTTTGCAAATGGCGAGTCCGAGTCCACTTCCTCCAAATTTCCGAGTTGTGGACGTGTCGGCCTGTCGAAAGGCTTCGAATAATTGTTCTTGTGCGCTTTCTGATATTCCGATGCCGCTGTCAGAAATTGAAAATAATAATTTTACGTTGCGGTTGTAGAGATCTGTTTCTGTATTTATTTTGAGTATTACATAGCCTTCTGAGGTGAACTTAAATGCATTCCCCACGAGGTTAATAATAATTTGTCGAAGCCGGGTAGGGTCACCAATTAATAGTGTTGGGGTATCTGGTGCGATATTGCTGATTAATTCAATCTCACGTTTGCCAGCTACGGCGCTAAATAGTTTGAAACTGTTCTCGATTAGTTCTTCTAGGTCAAAGCTGATTTTTTCGAGCAGCATTCGCCCCGATTCAATTTTAGAGTAATCGAGTATGTCGTTAATAATTTCAAGCAAGGATTCGCCTGAGCGGAAAAGAACATCTAGGTAGTGTTGTTGATTGCTATTGAGAGGGGTATCCCTCAACATTTCGACCATCCCGACTACGCCATTCAGTGGCGTCCGGATTTCGTGGCTCATTGTCGCGATAAATTCGCTTTTAGCACGATTGGCGGCTTTTGCTTCTTCGATTAATCGGCGTGTTTCTAATTTTTGCTCTTTTTCTTCTAACAACGCCAGTTCAATTGCTCGTTTTTGTTCAATGTCACGTATGAGCGCAAGGCGCATAGTTTCAATAGACTTCACTACGCGGTCAAACTCATCGGGTATCGCATCTGCTGGTCGCTTGCGATCCAGAATTAACGGTTCCGCAAGATTGGCACTTTTGCGATTGGCGAGATAAGTTGCGATGGTCGTAATGTGGTTAATGACGTGGGCTTTGATTGCCAGCAAAATTAAGACCGCTAATATAGCGATAGTGACGGACTCTAAAATCAAGTGAGAGGCTAGCTTGCTAACAGTCCTTCTTGAAAAAAACGCTTCGCTGATCGAAACCTGCATTTCGGCTATGCCAGAACCAAAAGGGTAGCGATAGGTTTCGATCAAATCATTTGACCAATAAAATTGATTTTGTTCTTTATGGTAAAAATTATACGTTTTAATTGCATGGCCACTATTGAGAGTGAGCTCAATGCTGCTCAAATCTTCTGTTTCAATGAGACGCTCCATTAGAACGCGCAGTTCACTTTCTTTTGAGCTGTTAAGTGTTTGAATTAAGGTAGAGGTGATGACCCTAGAGAATGAATCTATTCGTCGCTTCAGGTCGGATTGGTTCTCGAAATCAATAATCGTGAGCCGAAGTATTAGGCTAATAACGATCGCGAACAGACCGATGCCCATCACTATGTAAGTGATCTTTTCAGCCAGGCTATTCTTGTGGGTCCGAGTTTTTTCCATCAAGGAGTACTGTGTGGCAAGAGGGGACGCGTAGTCAAAGTGTAGCACCTATATATGCTGAAAACTGTTGAAAATGGATGCAGGGCTAGAACTGCAAAGAGATAAATTCATTGCAGCATAAAAATTAAGGTTATCAATGGTTTAGCTGTGTTTTTTGTGAGCAAATATCATTGCTGATTAACTAAAGGCTTCTAATACAGTGTTCAAGAACAGGCGACCAAGTTTTGTTGGGGCAATGTGGGTGTTGCTGGGTTCGATTAAGCCCTTTCGTTGTAATGCTAGGAGTGGCGCGTCGATAGACTTGAATTCTAGCCCCGTGCGTTGTACGAATATGTCGCGTTCAACACCAGCGTTTAAGCGTAGTGCGTTCATCATGAATTCTAATGGAAGGTTTTCGCTGCCGATATCTTCTTGGTGGGCGGTAAAGGGGCGGTCGTTATCGAGGTAATCTTTAGGTTGTCGTGTTTTACGATATCGAAAACACTGGGCCACTCCAGTGGTTATTTTACCGTGTGCCCCTGCGCCAATAGCCATGTAATCACCGAACTGCCAATAATTGAGGTTATGTTGGGATTGTTTTCCAGCTTTAGCGTAAGCCGATACTTCATACTGCTGGTAACCGTTATTGGCTAGCAGTTGCATGCCTTCTTCCATAATGTCGTGGAGCGTATCTTCATGGGGCAATGTGGGGGGGCGTGAAAAGAACTCTGTATTTTGTTCGATGGTTAGCTGATACCACGAAATATGCTGAGGTTTTAGTGATATTGCTTGTTTAATATCTGATAAAGCTTCTTTTATGGATTGGCCGGGAAGGCCGTGCATGAGGTCGAGGTTAAAGTTGTCAAAACCGCCGGATTTAGCCCGTTCGACGGCTCGGTAGACTTCATCTGGTCTGTGTATTCTCCCCAATGTTTTCAACTGTTCGGAATCAAAACTCTGTGCGCCTATAGAGAGTCGATTAACGCCTGTTGTACGCAGTTCTACAAAGTCGTGGTGCTCTACTGTCCCGGGGTTGGCTTCGAGGGTTATTTCCGCCTGGGGCTGGATGCCAACGATGTCATGGGCAGCTTTAATGATATCGCCAATAGCGTTGGCGGGCATTAAGCTGGGAGTGCCGCCACCAAAAAAGATACTTTCAAAGCGTCGGCCTTGGGCCATATGCCGGTCGTTTGAAAGGTCATTCTTGAGTGCTTCAATGTAGGCCTTTACGGGTATTTCTTCTTTTACCTGGTGTGAATTGAAATCACAGTAGGGGCACTTACGAACACACCAAGGAATATGGACGTAGAGAGCGAGAGGCGGGAGCTGAGTTGGCGGTGTTCTCACGGCAAGTGTCGTTAAGATGCTTTGAGGGATTGTAATTGCGCAATCAAAATCTTCATTGCGATGGCGCGATGGCTCATGCCGTTTTTTGTTTCTTTACTTAATTGCGCACTGCTGCATTCATGTGTCGGAACCCAAAATAGAGGGTCGTATCCAAAGCCATTTTCGCCAATTGGTTCTTCTAGAATAATGCCTTCCCAGCTGCCTTGGGCAATGATCGGCGTTGGATCGAGGGCGTGCTGCATAAATACTAAAACGCACTGGTAGCGAGCTACGCGTTGCTCGGGTGGCAAGCCTTTTAGTTCGGCGAGTAATTTGCTGTTATTGGCTTCGTCGTTGCCATCTATACCACTAAAACGTGCAGAGTAAATCCCTGGGGCTCCGTTTAATGCATCCACCTCAATACCTGAATCATCAGATATAGCGGCGTGACCAGTTGCTTGGCACGCGTGACGCGCTTTAATAATAGCGTTTTCGACAAAGGTGAGCCCTGTCTCTTCAGCGTTGCTCACGCCGAATTCAGACTGCGGTTTTATATCAAAGCCAATACCGGGTAAAAGGCTTTTAAATTCACGGAGTTTACCGGTGTTACCGCTGGCTAAAACTAGGGTTTGCATCGTATTTCCTTCTTATTCGTCGGCGTAAACTTTTTGCGAAAATTTTACGCACAGTTCTTTCGAACTGCCCTCTGGTTTAACGAAAATTTCGAAGTGTAATAACTCTTCGTTGCCGATGCGGACAGGGGCAAGATAGTAAGTCGCGTCTTTTTCTTTAATCTCTTGCAATTTAAGTTGTTTTTGCTGCTGCATTAAATTGGTTACGGTACCGCGGATTTCTGCAGGAATACTTCCTGTTTTACCTTCTTGATTCACTGAGAGATTAATAAGCGATTCGTACTTGCTGCGTTTTAAATGATAAATTTCAGCGACCTTGGGTAAGATAAACGTACTGTTGAAAACAACGTGACGAATGGTGTATTGGCCAAAGATGGTTTCGTTTGAAATTGTGCGAGCTTCTTCTGCTTGTACAGATAACGTGATGAAGGTCAAAAGGACAAATATAAGGCTGTGTCGTAGGAACTGATTCATTGTGATACTCGGTATATGGCAGTTTCGCCAAACAAATTGGGTAGCATATGCTGAAAAATGGTGCCGAAAGAGCGTGAGGCGACAACCTCGCGATTTAGAATTTTTATATTAAGCGCCTGACACAAAACCTCGAAGTCGTGAAATGTACAAAAGTGAATGTTGGGCGTGTTGTACCATTCGTAAGGAAGAATGTCAGAGACAGGCATCCGCCCGCTAAAACATAGGTGGAAGCGGGCTCGCCAATGACCAAAGTTGGGGAAGGTCACTATGCATTGTTTGCCGACGCGTAGCATTTCTTTGAGGACTTTGTCGGGCGACTGCATGGTTTGAATCGCTTGCGACATAATCACGGTATCAAAACTTTGATCATCGTAATTATGTAAACCTTCATCGATATCTTGCTCAATAACGTTAACGCCATTTTCGACACAGCGAATGATATTTTCGGCGTTAATATCAATGCCGTAGCCGTGTATGTTTTTGGTTTCGGTGAGGTGTTTGAGGAGTGTGCCATCGCCACATCCAAGATCGAGGATTCGCGTATTTTTAGATACCCAGCGATCAATTATTTTGTGATCAATTCGTAATTCGCTGTTATTCATTGGTCGTTAGCTCGATTTTACTCATGTATCGCGAAAACAAGTTTTCGTATCGTGGTTGCTTTGGAATCAAAAAGGCATCGTGTCCAAGTGGTGATTCTATTTCTGCGTACACGACATCTTTGTCGGCCTTGGTTAGGGCGTTAACAATTTCACGTGAGCGTTCGGGCATAAAGCGCCAATCAGACGTAAATGAGATAACCAAAAATTTACATAAGGCCTGCTTAAACGCGCGTACAGGGTCGTCGTTATATTCCCGGGCCAGGTCAAAGTAGTCGAGAGCTTGCGTCATTAATATATAAGTATTTGCGTCGAAGCTGGTGGAGAAACTTTCTCCCTGGTAGCGTAGGTAGCTTTGAATTTGAAATTCAACGAGGTCTTCTCTGCCCCGTTCAAAGCTGCCTGAGCGTAGTTCTCGGCCGAATTTTTTGTCCATGCTGTCATCGGACAAATAGGTGATATGTCCAATCATGCGAGCGACGGATAAGCCGTCGCTAGGAATAGAGTTTTTTTCGACGTAATTGCCGCCGTAAAATTTTGGGTCGGCCATAATCGCTTGGCGAGCGGTTTCGTTAAACGCAATGTTCTGGGCTGTCAGTTTCATGGCGGCGGCAATGACAATGCAATGTCTAACGCGATCGGGATATTCCAATGCCCAACGCATAGCCTGCATACCGCCCATGCTGGCGCCTACAATTGCTGCCCACTGTTGAATGCCGAGCCTGTCTGCAAGGCGTGCTTGGCTATGTACCCAGTCACGTACGCGCAACGGGGGGAAATTTGCGCCATAAGGTTTTTTTGTCTCAGGATCGATTGAGGTTGGCCCGGTAGATCCGTGGCAACCACCCAAATTGTTTAGAGAAACAATAAAGAAGGCATTGGTATCTAGGGGTTTGCCCGGGCCAATATAGGCGTCCCACCAGCCAGGTTTTTTATCGTCAACGTGATGATAGCCAGCGGCGTGGTGGTGGCCAGATAGGGCATGGCAAATCAGTATTGCGTTTGATTTGTCTGCGTTCAATTTCCCATATGTTTCAACGACTAACTCGTATCGTGTCAACGTGCGCCCGCAGGCGAGCGTCAGAGCCTTGTCAAAAATGAAGGTCTGAGGCTCAACGACACCGACGGAATCTTTTGCTTGTGTGACGGACATATTTTTATCGATACCGCTACTGAACTTTAAAACCCAATCACAAGCAGGCTGAGGCCTGTGTGAGGGATTTGAAGTTGATACGCAACGTTTTCCAATATCATATTGAGGACGCTAACGCAGATGAAAATGAAAAATAAAGACAAGTCCATTCCGCCCATAGGAGGAATGATTTTCTGAATTGGCCGTGCAAGGGGTTCGAGTAACTGTCGTGAAAGCATAATGATCGGATGATGGCTATGCGGAGCGACAAAGCTGGAGATCATAACCACGATTCCTATGCCATATAAAGTATAGATGCACAGTTTTAAAAGGCCCAGTGCGCCAAAAGCCAGTGCGGCTAAGGGATTGTAAAACTCTTGGAAGTAGATGAAATAATTAATTTCACCCAAAACAAGCTGGATGAGCAATACGAGAATAATTGATGCTGTATCGAGGCCAAACATACTGGGGATAATGCGTCGAAGGGGGATCAGTACGGGGTTTGTGACGCTGACTATTCCCTGCGAAATGGGGTTATAAAAATCAGCGCGAGCTAATTGCAGGCAGAATCGTAATATAACTGCAATGATGTAAAGTCCTCCGAGCGTTTGAGCAAGGTGGTTAAATATCTGAGATGCTAGGGCCATAAGTCAAACTCCGCTTGGGGTCTAGGATGCTAATTCTTTTGCACGTTGAACGCAGGCGTTCATTGCGCTAGCGACGGTATGTCGAATATTTTGTTCTTCAAGCGTTTGAATTGCACGCTCTGTAGTGCCATTCGGTGACGTGACTTTCTTTCGCAATTCAACAATATCATCGTCACTTGTTTGCGCTAATTTCGCAGCACCTAGAGCCGATTGAATCGCTAGGTCTGTGGCACATTGTTTATCCATGCCTTGAGCAACAGCTGCATCAACCATAGATTCGATAAACAAAAAGAAATAGGCGGGGCTACTGCCGGAAATTGCTGTGACAGTATCGATTAAATCTTCAGTGGCTACCCAGCGTGTAATGCCGACTGCACTGATGATCGATTCTGTTTGTTTTTTTTGTTCTTCGCTCACCATTGAGTTTGCATATAAACCGCTAGCGCCTAAAGCCACCTGCGCAGGCGTATTGGGCATGCAGCGAACAAGGGCTTGGTCTGTTTCAAGCCAGCTTTCTAGGTTGGCGCATGTAATGCCGGCTGCAATGGATATAACGACTGAATTTTTGGGTAAGTTGGCACGAAGAGGTTCACATACAACCTGCATTAGCTGGGGTTTAACCGCGAGTAAAATGACATCAGCAGTGGCTACTGCAGTGTTATTGTCCGAGGAGGTGTTTATCTTGTATTGATCGGACAGCCTGTCCAAATTGTTTTGGTTCGGGTCAGACGCAAAAACGTTGTTGGCTGGAAAGCCTGAGTTTATTAAGCCGCCAATAATGCTGCTGGCCATATTACCTGCACCGATAAATGCAATTGTGGGCTCAGTTGAGGAGGCCTTCGAGGGATCAGCGCTGGACAAAATTCACCTTTTTAGTCTGTTGGTAAGTTGTATGGGCTTTTGTGCTAGTCGGCATATGATAATGCTTGCCGGGCGGCATTATAAGCTGCAACTAGTTGCGTGGCCCAAAAATATCGGTCCCTATCCTAACGATATTAGCGCCGTTGGCAATGGCTTGCTCCAAATCTGCCGACATCCCCATTGATAACGTGTCCCAGTCAGGAAATTCGTTGAGTCCAGCAAGGTGCTCAAAAAGATCATGCATCTGACGAAATGATGCGTCATCTCCTTCGTTGATAGCTTTTGGAATAGCCATGAGCCCTCGGAGTTTTATATTGGGTAAGTCTGATATGGCTCGCGCGAGTGTTAAGGCTTCGTTTTTGAGAATGCCGGATTTACTTGCTTCGTCATCAATATTGACTTGAATGCAAACGTTGATAGGATCAAAATTTTGTGGCCGTTGATCGGATAAGCGTTGAGCGATTTTTAATCGATCTACGGTGTGCACCCAGTCAAAGTGTTCGGATATAGCCCGCGTTTTATTGGATTGGATGGGACCAATAAAATGCCACACGAGGTCTTTATATTTTAGGGCTTCTATTTTTTCGAGTGCTTCTTGCAGATAATTTTCCCCGAAATCTTTTTGTCCGCATTGGTAGGCTTCGTCGATTTTCGCGACAGGGTGTTTTTTGCTCACAGCGAGTAGGCTGATCGTACCTGCAGAGCGTTTAGCGATGACTGTTTGATCGAGGATGCGTTGTTTTACGTCTTGCAGTCTTTGAGCGAGCTTCATGAAGGGTGTGGTTCCGATGTTACATGATCTAGTTGATAGTCAATTGAAGTATGATATCGAAACATAAGGGCGGTAATCAGAATTATTTAAAGAGACTTTATGGCATAAGTGAAGATCATCTACACTTACAGCTTGAGATTATATTTAATACGCGTAAATATTACTGTCACCATATAACACCATCGTAAAGGTTTTACACCTATGGATATTACAGAGCTCTTGGCATTTTCTGCGAAGCAAGGCGCTTCGGATTTACATTTGTCTGCGGGTTTGCCGCCGATGATTCGTGTTGACGGAGATGTTCGACGAATCAATCTTCCTCCGATGGATCATAAGGAGGTCCATAGCCTTATCTATGACATCATGAACGATAGGCAGCGTAAAGACTTCGAAGAGTTTTTAGAAACCGACTTTTCATTTGAGGTGCCTGGCGTAGCCCGTTTCCGTGTGAATGCGTTCAATCAAAACCGGGGTGCTGGTGCGGTGTTTCGTACCATTCCATCCAAGGTTCTGACAATGGAAGAGTTGGGGATGGGACAAGTTTTTCGCGATATTTGTTCTGTGCCGAGGGGCTTAGTACTCGTAACTGGGCCTACTGGTTCAGGTAAGTCAACGACTCTTGCCGCAATGGTTGATTTCATTAATGAAAATAAGTATCACCATATTCTGACAATTGAAGATCCCATCGAATTTGTACACGAAAGCAAAAAGTGCCTAATTAATCAGCGGGAAGTGCACAGAGATACGCATGGGTTTTCGGAAGCGCTTCGTTCCGCTTTGCGGGAAGATCCGGATATCATATTAGTAGGCGAGTTGCGGGACTTGGAGACGATACGATTGGCGTTGACTGCTGCAGAAACCGGCCATCTTGTGTTTGGCACCTTGCATACAACCTCTGCGGCCAAAACCATTGACCGGATTGTGGATGTATTTCCTGCGACAGAAAAATCTATGGTTCGATCAATGTTATCGGAATCATTACAGGCTGTAATATCGCAGACTCTGTTGAAGAAAAATGGCGGTGGTCGAGTGGCTGCGCATGAAATCATGCGCGGAACTTCTGCTATTCGAAACCTTATTCGCGAGGACAAGGTGGCACAGATGTATTCAGCTATTCAAACTGGTGCTTCCATCGGCATGCAAACGATGGATCAGTGCTTGGCGGATATGGTTGAACGGCGGATTATTAATCGTGATGTTGCGAAAGAAAGCGCAAAAATGCCAGACAACTTTTAGTTGTAGTGCATTTTCGGTTTCAATGGGGTCAGGCTCGATTGATTCTTTCCATTGAGTTGTGAGTCGCCAGGTTAGTTTTGGATTTCGATCGAGTCTGACCTGATTGAATCCTTGAATACTTTTTAATTTACATATCGCTCGGTTAGCTTTTGATCCAATCGAGTCTGACATCATTGAAAACTAGGGTATATGTATGGATCTCGACCGGTTATTGACATTAATGGTAGAAAAGGGGGCTTCGGACCTTTTTATTACCGCTGGCGTTCCCCCGTCAATAAAGTTGAACGGGAAGGTAGTTCCGGTAACGACAACGCCATTGTCACCTGAAAAAACGCGAGAAATCTGTCTTAGTGTGATGAATGACCGTCAGCGTAAAGAGTTTATGACGGATAAAGAACTCAATTTTGCTATAAGCGCAAGGGGCGTTGGTCGTTTTCGTGCGAGTGCTTTTTTTCAGCGTAACCTAGTGGGTATGGTACTTCGGCGTATTGAAACGAAAATTCCTGATGTGGATGAACTGGGTTTGCCTGAGATCATCAAAGAGCTAGCCATGACTAAGCGTGGTTTAGTGGTTTTTGTGGGAGCGACGGGTACAGGTAAGTCGACTTCTTTGGCTGCAATGGTTGGTCATCGAAATAAAAACTCCAAAGGGCATATTATTTCGATTGAAGACCCGATTGAATTTATACATCAGCATCAAGGTTGTGTGATTACTCAGCGTGAAGTGGGTATTGATACGGAGTCGTTCGAGGTCGCCTTGAAAAACACCTTGAGACAGGCACCGGATGTCATTTTAATCGGTGAAGTTCGCTCTAGAGAGACCATGGATCATGCGATTGCGTTCGCTGAGACGGGGCATCTTTGTTTGTGCACCCTGCATGCAAATAACGCGAACCAAGCATTAGATCGGATAATCCACTTTTTCCCCGCAGATCGGCATCCTCAGTTATGGATGGATTTATCGCTTAACTTAAAAGCTGTTATTGCCCAGATGCTGATCCCAACCCCGGACGGTAATGGTCGCAGAGCCTGTCTTGAAGTCTTACTGAACACGCCTTTGGCATCAGACATCATTCGTAAAGGCAATGTACATGAACTCAAAGAGCTGATGAAAAAGTCGAATGAGCTGGGAATGCAGACTTTTGATCAGGCTCTGTATGAGCTTTATGACTCGGGTGAGATTACCTACGAAGATGCATTGTCACATGCAGATTCGCCTAACGATTTACGTTTGATGATTAAGTTGGGTTCGGAATCTGACGCGCAATACTTATCGAATGCGGCGGATGAAATGACGATACAGGAAGACGAAAGTAACCGAAAAGGGCGTTTCTAGACTTACTTATTTCTGGGTTGCATTAGGCGGCGCGTTGCTAGTTTGCTCGGTAAGCCAAGTTTCCAGTATAAGGCGGGCGGCAATTGAGTCCACAGGGGAGAGAGCATAATTACCTTTATGCCCTCTAGCGTGAGCTTCATGCTTGGCTTCTTTGGTTGTCAGTGCTTCATCAATGAATTCGACGAGGTAGCCAAATCGTCCGTTGATGCGATTGCCGAATTTTCGGGCACGTCGCGTGATTTCCATATCTTCCCCATTCATCTTTTTGGGTAGCCCAACCACCACGGTATGTGGGTTCCATTCTTTCAATATCGAACTCAAGCTATCCCAGTTCGGAATGCCTTCTTTTGCTGGTAGCGGATCGAGTTCATGAAAAACGTTAGCGATAGATAGCGCGTCTTGATCAACAGCGGCTATGCCAATACTTTTGGTGCCAAAATCGAAGGCAATGATATGGCTAGGCACTAAGCGTGTCCCACAGTTCCGGAAATAAGGTTAAGGTCTATGCCTAGCTTTTCGGCAACAGCCTCACGGCGCTTGTGAATGGGAACATCAAAAATGATTCTGTTTTCAGCCGGAACCGACAACCAGCTATTGCCGGCAATTTCTTCCTCTAATTGGCCTGGGCTCCAACCTGCGTAGCCTAAAGCGAATTGAGCACCTGCGGGGCCTTTTTTTTCAGCGATAGCGCTAACGATGTCGCGTGATGCTGTTAGGCATACACCATCACAAATCTGCAGGGTGGAATCCCATGTGCCTTCGCTCCTGTGTAACACAAAGCCTTGCTGTGTATTGACTGGTCCGCCGGATAACACTGGTGTATCGCCCGTGCTGGGGTCATATTCCAGTGAAAGTTGATCGAAGACCTCATCAAGCTTTATGTTCAGCGGTTGATTGAGGATGATGCCCATTGCTCCTTGGTCGCTATGGTCACAGATATATGTGATGGAATCGGAAAAAATAGAATCCTTCAGTCCAGGCATCGCTATCAAAAAATGGCCACGCAAACTGTTCTCGGAATAATCACTGATCAAAAACTTTTTTCCCATGTCGATAAGTATGCCGTTTAACGCAGATAAAACAAGGCTATCTAACGCGTTGTTTTAAGCCCTGTAATTTCAAAACGCCAGGTTCTAATGATTTCCAGTTTGTCGGCGTTTTTACGGATTTCACGAGGAAAACTTCTAAAAGGAGAGGCGAGCCTAACCGTGTGGATAGCGGCTTCGTCTAGAATGCTGTATCCAGAAGATTGAAGGATCTCGATATCTTCGACCATGCCATTGGGCAATATCATTACGGAAAGACGTAGTTGGCCAAAAATCTCATCTTTAATTGCTATTTCAGGGAAGTTTTTATTACCGATACGCTCAATTTTTTGCTTCCAAGCGTTTAGATATTCGGCGTCAAAAGAGGCTTTTGTGGAAACTGAGGTGAGTCTTCGAATGCGAGGCTGTTTGGCAAGATCTTGCTTTAGTTTATCGAGTTTGGCCCTAAGGCTGGCAAACTCCGGATCAATGAGGGGGGTATCGACTTCTTCTCCCTCTTGCTTATTACGCGTGTCGCGCTCGCGCTCGGTACTACGCTTAGTGTCAATTCGATGGCTGGATTTGGAGAGAGTGGTAATGATGCGCTGTTCCCGCAGGCTTTCCTCGATGGCTTTTCGTTGTGGGCTCGGGCTTATATCTCGAATTCGTGTGTCCTGCAGGTCGGCCCTATCCCTGACTGTAAGCTCCTTCACTTCGGTAGCGGTGCCGCTTGCTTGCTGGTTATATTGAGCGAGAAAGTCAGCTTTGTCAGGTGGTTTTTTTGAGTCGTGGGTTGCCAGAGTGACGTTCAGAGTCGGGGCAATCGTATTGCCTGAATCGATGCCAAAGGTCACGCCGAAGATAATGATGGCGTGTACGGCAGCGGCCAAAAATATTGTAAAGCTGAGTCTATCGCTGCTGCCAATGTCTTCTGTTGCTGTGGTCATAGGTATTTTATGCCAATAACCTCAAGAGTTCCTCAATGAGGGTATCGGCTATTTTGGTGTCGTATGCCGAATCGATTTCTCGCGCGCAAGTGGGGCTGGTTACATTAATCTCGGTAAGGTAGTCACCAATAATATCCAGACCGACGAAGAGTAAGCCTTTTTCAACGAGTGTTGGGGCAATCTGCTCTACGATCCAGTAATCTCTCTTGCTTAAAGCTTGTGCGACGCCGGACCCGCCTGCTGCCAAGTTCCCCCTCGTCTCTCCTTTAGCTGGGATGCGTGCGAGGGCGTAAGGGATGGGTTTTCCGTTAACGACTAAAACGCGCTTGTCTCCATTGCTGATTTCAGGAATGAATTGTTGTGCCATGATAAAAGAGCTTTCAAGCTCCGTTAGGGTTTCGATGATTACGCTTACATTGGGGTCGTCCTGCTTGCAGCGAAATATTCCCGTACCGCCCATGCCGTCAAGGGGTTTAAATATGACGTCTCCGTGCTTTTCATGAAAGGCTTTAAGTGCAGACGCATCGCGGCTTACTAGCACTGGAGGGCAGCATTGAGGGAATTGGGTGGCAAATATTTTCTCGTTGCAATCGCGTAAGCTCTGCGGACGGTTGACTACGAGGCTTCCAGCTTTTTCCGCTGCTTCAAGTATGTAGGTAGCGTAAATATATTGATTGTCGAAAGGTGGGTCCTTTCTCATTAGGATTACGTCCATATCGCCCAGGGCCATCTTTTCTGGCGCGTTTAATTTGTACCAATTCTCCAAATCGTCAAACACCTCAAGAGGTGAGCAATTCGCTTTGGCTTCGCCTTGCTCCAAATAAAGATCATTCATTTCCATATAGTAAAGTCGAAAGCCTTTTGCTTGGGCTGCAAGCAGGAGGGCAAGGGTCGTATCTTTTTTCGCCTTGATATTGGCGATTGGGTCCATGACTACACCGAGTGTTCGGGTGCCAATTGCTTCTTGAGTGTCCGAATTGGTCAAGCTTTCCTCCAAAATCTACAAGGGTTGATTTAAAGTTGGCAAAATCGCGAAATTTGATCAATTATAAAGGGTATGTGCAGCTTTTCTAGAGGGGATAATTGTAGATTGAAAAATAACTGGATTTCTTTTTCTTTCAAGCAGTTATGGATAATATAGCGAATCTATGTTAAAAGTTAGCCATCGAAAAATAACTGGCAAAAGTCGCCTAGCGCGATCAAGCTTCCGAGTTAACCACTTTAAGGTCAGTCTATGGACGTTAATTTAGAGCATCTCAAAGTGATGGTAATCGACGATAGTAAAACTATACGTCGCACCGCTGAGACATTGCTAAAAAAAGTGGGTTGTACGGTAGTCACGGCAACAGATGGGTTTGATGCATTGGCAAAAATTGCCGATACCCGTCCAGACATCATTTTTGTTGATATTATGATGCCTCGTTTGGATGGTTATCAAACTTGCGCATTAATTAAAAATAATAGCGAATTTAAGTCTACCCCTGTCATCATGCTTTCAAGTAAAGACGGATTGTTCGATAAGGCAAAAGGCCGTATCGTTGGGTCAGATCAGTACCTAACAAAGCCCTTCAGTAAGGGGGAGTTATTAGGTGCTATTGAGTCTCATGTGAAAGTGGCGCGCGCTAGCTAGCGCTTATAATAAGATTACTATCCAGAATTTCCCTGGAGGAAATATGGCCAAAGTGCTAATAGTTGATGATTCACCAACGGAAACATACAAACTCACAGGTATGCTGGAAAAATCGGGTCACCAAGTGATTACCGCAGCAAATGGTGAGGATGGTGTTGCCACTGCTAAGGCGGAAAGGCCTGACCTCGTGCTAATGGATATTGTCATGCCAGGCTTGAATGGTTTTCAGGCTACGCGTCAGCTTACCAAAGCGGCTGAAACTTCTCATATCCCTGTTATTATTGTAACGACAAAAGATCAGGAAACTGATCGGGTTTGGGGTATGCGTCAGGGCGCAAAAGCGTATTTGACAAAACCCATCGATGAAAAAGAATTGTTCGATACAATGAAAAAGGTTGGCGTCTAATACTCGCATGGCGAATCCCGCATTTGAATCTCTGATTAATTTGGCTGCGCAAAGTCGCCGATCGGCTATGGGCTTGCCTGCTCAGGCTGACATGGCGCCTCGTTGGAGCGGTATTGGATTTTCATGTATGGGCTTTCGTTTCGTTGTCCCTATGGGGCAAATATCTGAGTTGATGGAAGTTCCTGCGACAACACGTTTGCCGGGTGTTCATTCTTGGGTGATAGGCCTTTCAAATGTACGTGGACGATTACTCCCTTTATTTGATCTAGCTCGTTTTATCGGCGGCCATGTGAATAGCCAGAAAAAATCGCATCGTGTACTGGTTTGGGAGTCGGATCATTTGTACAGTGGTCTTGTCGTTGATAAAGCTTTCGGCATGAAGCATTTTATTGCTGATACATACAGTGAAGAAAGTGTTGAACTTCCCGATAATCTGCGTGGTTATGTTAGTGGCGCGTATAAAGATGGTTCAGGTGAATCGTGGAGTGTTTTTGATATGAGTTCATTGGCAGAAGATCCAAATTTTATAAATGCTTCAGCTACTTAGGTAGCTGGTGTAGTTGTGATTGTGAAATAAGAAAACAAGAAGTAATGCCCGGATGTTACGGGATGTAAATACCATACAATCGCTTGGGAGCGTCGTATGAAAACTGATACAGCAAGCCTTTTCTCTAGGGCGAAATCTAATCCCGTACTGGCCTCTTTTGTTTTTGGCCTATTAGTACTTTTTGTGCTGATGGGAGTGATTCTTTACCAACTCTTTACCGATAATCAGCGCGACCAAAGGCATCTCGCGATGGCGGCAGAGTTGCGTGCACAATCATATCGATTGACCTCACTCTCTCGAGATGCAACTGCTGGTGACGCAGAAGCCTTTACGGAGCTGAAATTAGTAGTGGCAAATATGAGTGTGACTTGGTCTAAGTTGAAGGCCAGTGATTCTCATACTCGGACGGTTCTATCTGGTCAAATAGCGGAATTTGATGGGATTTGGTCACGTATTCAAAGTGGCTCTCAAGTTATTGTAGGAAACAAAGAGACCATCGTGTTTTTGCACGATGTTGCAAATACTCTGAATGAATCGCTGCCAGAGCTGCAAATAGAATACTCTAAAATTGTTGACGTGCTATTAGATAGTGGCGCACCGGCGGAACAAGTATCAGTGGCTCAGAGTCAATCATGGTATGCGGAACGAATTGGTCGTAACGTTGATAAAATGCTGGTTGGAGGCGGTGACGCTGGAAAGTCAGCTGATCAGTTTAATATTGATGCAAACGTATTTGGTCGTGTGTTAAAAGGAATGAAAAACGGCGATATTGGGATGGGAATATCGAGAGTTACTGAAGAAGATGCCCGCTCAAGTTTAGAGGAAATTACGGAGTTATTTGATTTTGTGAGTGGTTCAGTAAAAGAAATTTTTGAAGCCTCTCCTGCTCTTGCAAAGGCTAGGGTTGCGACTAAAGGTATCTTGGAAGATAGCCCCAAAATTCTTGAGTCACTTAGCCGTTTAACAGATGATATTGCGAATTTACCGTCTACGCGTCCAGTCAACAACTTAGTTCTTCTAATTGTTGGTGGGGCAGCGCTTTTATTCTTATTGTTGATCGGCTGGCAAATTAACCAAGCGACTAACAGAAGCTTAAAATTGACGGGCGAAACAAACGAGCGAAACCAGAACGCGATTTTACGACTACTTGATGAGCTTGCTGACTTGGCCGATGGCGATTTGACTACTACTGCGACTGTAACAGAGGATTTCACTGGAGCCATTGCAGATTCAATTAACTATACGATCGATCAATTAAGAATCTTGGTATCTCGAATTAACGAAACTTCAAGTCGTGTTGTAACAAGCTCATCTGAAACCCAACAAACTGCACTTCACTTAGCGGAAGCTTCTGAGCATCAGGCACAAGAAATCGCCGGAGCATCTGCTGCGGTAAATGAAATGGCCGTAACTATTGATCAGGTATCTGCTAACGCGGCTGAGTCGGCTGGTGTTGCGGAGCGTTCTGTATCGATCGCTAACAACGGTGCGAAAGTTGTACAAAATACCATCCGAGGCATGGATACGATTCGTGAGCAAATTCAAGAAACATCGAAACGTATTAAGCGTCTGGGTGAATCTTCACAGGAAATTGGAGATATCGTAAGTTTGATTAACGATATTGCTGATCAAACAAACATTCTTGCACTTAACGCGGCGATTCAGGCATCGATGGCCGGGGACGCAGGTCGTGGTTTCGCGGTGGTAGCGGATGAGGTTCAGCGACTAGCGGAACGTTCAGCGACAGCAACGAAACAAATTGAAGCGCTGGTTAAAACGATTCAGAACGATACCAACGATGCGGTTATTTCGATGGAACAAACAACTGCAGAGGTGGTACGTGGAGCTCGCTTGGCACAGGATGCGGGTGTGGCACTTGAAGAGATCGAAACAGTATCGGCAAACCTGGCAGAATTGATTCAAAACATCTCGAACGCTGCTCGTCAGCAAGCTTCTTCTGCTGGTCATATTTCTAATACGATGAACGTGATTCAAGAGATTACATCACAGACATCTGCTGGTACCGGTGCAACGGCAAAATCAATTGGTACGTTGGCAGAAATGGCGGTGGATCTAAGAGATTCGGTTACAGGCTTTAAACTACCTGAAAGCTTATATAGTGAAGGTGAAGGATCTAACGATTATTCGTCTGATGAAACCGAGGAATTTGCAGCGCTAGGAGATATGGAAACTCTTGATGACGTGGTTC
This sequence comes from Agarilytica sp., assembly GCA_033852175.1. Lineage (GTDB taxonomy): Bacteria > Pseudomonadota > Gammaproteobacteria > Pseudomonadales > Cellvibrionaceae > Agarilytica. Next base: position 69,294 of record JAWSUY010000027.1, on the reverse strand, counting down.
CAGAGTTACCGCTAGAAGAGCATTTAGATGGTGATGAGTTGGATGATGAAGTTGTCGACCTCTCTATGGATGATGCTTACTCTGAAGATTTATACGATTCGTCGAGCACCCGAGCGTAAGTTTAACCACGGGTTGGTTTAAACAGTTTAAATAACCCCAAAACGAGCGGTGGTCTCAATATATGGTTTGGTCTCTGCAATCGGCACCGGATCTTTCAGATCAAGAGTTTGACCAGTGGAGTAAATTGCTGGAAGAGCGCGCGGGGATTTGCCTAGGCGAAGCTCAGCGCGTATTTTTGCAGACTCAAGTCTCCATGCGTATGCGCGAGCTGGGGTACAGTGATTACACACAGTATTACAATCGCGTTACCGACGGGGTTTCAGGCATTATGGAGTGGGCGGTTCTTATCGACCAACTCGTTGTTAAAGAAACCAGTTTTTTTCGCCATCGTCCTTCAGTCAGCTACGTTCAAAACTACCTTCAAAGTCGAATTAATAATCAAAAATTAGATGAGCCCTTTGATATTTGGAGTGTCGGTTGTTCTTCTGGAGAAGAGCCTTATACGCTTGCGATGATGATGAACGATACCTTTGAATTGGCTCGGCTTGAACCGTATTTTGGCATTATCGCTTCTGATATAAGCCGCGCAGCCTTGGCGATAGCAAAGGCTGGAATATACCCCCAAAGAAAAGTTGAATTGATAGATTCGCCGATTCGTCAGCATTATTTTTCCGCATTGGAAAAAAATCGCTACCAAATTAGCGCCGAGATTAAAGATCGCGTGTGTTTTAATCAGGCTAACGTCCTCAATATCAATGAATTTCCATCGATCAAACTGGATGTTGTTTTCTGTCAGAATTTATTGATTTATTTTCGTCGCTGGCTCCGCCACGACATAATGAATGCTTTCGTAGATCGATTAAAGCCTGGCGGTATTCTAGTCTGCGGATTGGGCGAGGTTGTTGATTGGACGAACGAGAATGTAGAACGTATTTCCGTGGATGATGTGCAAGTGTATGTCCGTAAATAGCTTAAATGTTTATTGAGCTTCACGAAAATCGAAAACTCGAAATTTGAAATACAAGGTCCCTGAATATGGGCGATAAACGTAATTTTGCTTCTCTGGACTGGGTTGTCGATGAGATATCCGAGACGCTTAAAGAAGCTCGCCAATCACTTGAGGCATACGTAGAGGATCCTAAGGATTCGACACGCATACGCTTTTGCCTAACGCATATTCACCAAGTGCATGGTTCGCTGCAAATGGTGGAGTTTCATGGTGCTGCGTTATTAGCGGAGGAGATGGAGCAAGCTGCTCAAGCCATTATGGATCACGAAGTTGCAAGTATTCCTGAAGCTCAAGAAGTGTTGATGAGAGCATTACTGCAGCTGCCTATATTCTTGGAGCATGTTAAAACCACGAAAGAAGATAACCCTGCACGGGTTATGCCCTTACTCAACGATTTACGTGCTGTACGTAAGCAAAGTTATTTGAGTGAAACGAACCTTTTTTCTCCCAACTTATCTTCTATTACAAAGCCGATTGGCCAGCGTCATCCAGTCTTATCCGATAAGGCTAAGTTAAATCAGGTGATTAAAAAGCTGCGCGAAATGTACCAGTTTGCTGCGGCTAGCGTCCTTCGTGGGATTAAAGTTGAAGAGAATCTTGAATATTTAGATAAAGTATTTTCCCGTTTAGAACTTATATCGCAGGGCACATTGGGTAACCCAATATGGGAAGTGTCATCGGCTTTGATCGATGCATTAAAGCGAGATGAGCTGGAGTTAACGGTAGGTGTAAAAGGCCTATTGAGATATATAGCACGTGAGCTTCGAATTCTTGGTGAAAAAGCGCCGGAAATTTTAGACCAAGCTCCTCGAGAGTCTCTTTTAAAGAATTTGTTGTACTACGTTTCACGTGCTGAACCGGGCAGTGAAAAAGTAGCAAAAGTTACTGAAAAATATGCTCTTGATAGCGCCTTAGTCGGCTCCGGAGACGGTCAGTCTCGGGGCGATATGATGCAGGCGCCAGATGCAAGTGCTATTCGCTCGGTTGTCGTCGCTTTGCAAGATGAGCTTGGCAATATAAAGCATGTGCTGGATTTATCTTTGTCTGGTAACGGTTCAATCGATGATCTGAAAGAAGTCTTGCCTAGCGTTAAGCGGGTTACGGATACTCTAGCGGTGTTGGGTATTGGCGATTTGCGTAAGCAAATGCTAGAGCAAACCAGTCGACTTGAAGTCATTAGTCAGTCCAATAGCATCGATGAAAAAGAATTGATGCTCGTTGCCAATAGTATTATCAAAATTGAGCATCGTCTGAGAGCGATCGGAAAGTCTGCGGGTAAACATTCAGATCTCGCTTCTGTCAACGAACGTGAAGTTGAAATTGATAATGCAAAAGCAGCTGTTATTAAAGAATGTTGCGCAGGGTTATCTAAATCAAAAGAATCCATCGTCGATTACATTTCAGGTCAGTGGGATAAAGCCCACCTTGAAGGCGTCGACGCAGTTCTAAAAGATATTTGTGGCGGTCTTAATATGATTCCGCTGCGCCGACCTTCTGCTATCGTTGTCTCCTGTGCTGGTTTTATTCAAGCGCGTCTAATTGATAGTAATGAACACCCCAGTTTTGAAGACCTTGAGTCATTGGCAAACGCCATCGCTAGTGTCGAGTATTATCTTGAGCGCTTGATGGAGGATTTGTATGAAGACTCTGATTCAATGCTCGATATTGCTGAAGAAAGTATCGCCAGTTTAGGTTTCAAAGTTGAAGGATCTCAAACTTCGCAAACGGAACAGTCAAGAGATGCCAGCACTGAAATTGATGAGCCTACGGCGAATGTAGATCTTCCTGTTGCGGTTGAGACGAAGGTTTCTGATACACATAAAAACGTTGATCAGCTTGCTCAGAAAGACGAGGGCAAAGCTGAAAAAACTGCTCTTCCGCTAGCTTCTGAGGCAAAAGTTGTAGAGAAAGAGAAAGGCCTTTCGTCTAGCGAGAGCATTGAAACAGAGATAGAAATTGCATCAGCTCCAACCATTGAGGGTGCGTCAAGTCAGATCACTCCAGTTACAGTAGATGAGTCATTTGAAAGTGATATTGATGACGAAATAATAGAAATATTTATTGAAGAAGCGGGTGAAGTGCTTGAAACATTAGCTGAATATTATCCTCTTTGGAAAGCTAAGGAGAGTGATCAAGATTCGCTTGTTGTTATCCGTCGTGCATTTCATACCCTAAAAGGTAGTGGCCGAATGGTCGAAGCCTTTGATATCGGAGAACTGGCGTGGTCCGTTGAAAACATGCTGAATCGAGTGATCGATAGAACGATCAAGGTAACGCCGCATTTACATAATTTAGTCGATGGTGTTGTTGCAGTTGTCCCGACGCTCGTTGAAGCCTTTAAGCAACGGACAGCTAACCCAATAAAAGAATTGACCGATCAATATCAGGTCTGGGGTCATGAACTTGTAGAGGGTAATACGCCTGAAGTATTAGCCAATCCACTTCCGGCTCTCCAGCCGAAAACTGAGACTGTTGTCGAAGTCGCAGAGGATGTTTCTCAAAGCGTTGATGAAGACCAAGAGGTTGATCGCGTTTTGCAGGAAATCTTTTCCCAAGAGTCACTTACACACCTGGAAACGGTGCAAAGCTTTATTCGCTGCATGGAAGAAGATGCGCCTCTTTACTCCGTTCCCTCAGATGAATTTCAGCGTGCCTTACATACCTTAAAAGGCAGCGCGAAAATGGCTCAAGTTTGGCCAATAGCACATATTGCTGAACCGCTCGAAAACTTCATGAAAGAGTTGACGACCTTTCAGGTGAGCATAAATGCAGATGTATTACAGTTAATTAAAGATGCGGCCGACTACATTTCTGCAGGCGTTGTCCAAATCGAATCATGTGAAACCGTCTGCATCGATAAGACCGAACAATTTACAGCTCGGACAAAAGAGCTTCGCGATTTAGCCATAGCTCACCTTGTGTTACCGCAAGATTCTAATGAAATTTCGCAGGCTGTTGACCCTCGAATGCTCTCGTTGGTTATGGCAGAAGAAATGGCTTTGTTACTTGAGGCGGATTCATTGTTGCAGCGCTGGCAAGAAAATGAAGCCACAAGTGATGATGAGCTGAATAGTTTACTTGCTGAATTGTCAGTCCTTGAAGAGGGCGCGCGTCAAGCAAACTTAAATGAAATGGCGGCATTGAGCGCTTTGCTTACTGAGTCGTATAAGCAAGCGCGCACTAAAACGCTTGAGGCTAATGACGTATTTTTTGTAACCATGAAGCAAGGCCACGAAGCGTTGCTTGATATGGTTGATGCTGTTGCGGCGGCGCAAAATGTTCTCACCGCGCCAGATGAGGTTACCCGTGGAATTGTACAATTACTCGATGTGGCAAAAGAGAAAGATCAGGAAGTAAGTTCTGTAGGGATCGTTGAAGACGAAGATGAGTCTGCTGCAGCTCCAACAGAGAATGCGGAAGTTGATGTACCCGATTCAGGAATTGAAGAATCTTTAGCTCCTTCTGATGAGCGTGTTGGCGATAACGTCGAATCTATTGTCGAATTAGAAGTACCGACGCTTGAAAAAGGCAGTGAATCAAACGACGGCAGTGACGAATCAGTATTGCATTTTGATGACATTGAAATTCCTAGAGATTTGACGCCTACCTCTATAGAGGACATCGCTGAAGAAATAGCAGAAGCAGATGCTGTCGAGCGTGAAAAATTATCAGCTGAGGATGATCTAGAGCTCGAGACGATTAAAGACAAAATTGAGGCTGAAGCTCACAGGGCAGTTGTACCTGAAGAGAATACGGTTAGCAAAGTAACGGATGAAACTACTTCTGAAGAGCCGCAATCCAGTCAAGCAGTCGTAGTTATTCCAGGCCTTATTGATCATCTCGACGTAAATTCTGAAGACTATGATGGTGACATCATGGAAGTCTTCTTGGAAGAAGCAGATGAACTCACCGAAGGGCTTGATGAAGCGATTAACGCCTGGGAAAACAACTGGTCAGATGAGGCCGCTCTAGAAGAAATCAAACGTATACTCCATACGCTAAAAGGTGGCGCTCATCTTTCTGGACTTCGAAAATTAGGCGATCTTACCCATAATTATGAATCGATGCTGATCGATATGGGTGAAGACTTTTCGAATATAGATGAAGGTTTTTTCACTGAAATTCACAGCTATCAGGATCAAATTGCTCAGGCGACACGAGCCGTTAAGCAGTTTGTAGATGGGGGTTATGAGGTAGCTGCAATTGACGATGGAGTGTCAAAAGCTGAAATTACAGATCCAGAAGAGACAGCTGCAGTTGATACGGTATCAGACGACACGGTACCTGAAGATACGGTATTAGAAACGGCCTCATCAGAAACAGCTTCTACTGAAGTTGAGACGCCTGAGGACTTATTCGAAAGTGATGACGCTGAATTGGATGTGCTTGACGACACAGGTATTGATGGGGATGTACTTGAAACTGAAACGTTTGCAACTGCCCCCAATACTGCCAACGTTGTTAAGTTTGAGCCTAAACCCAAACCGAAAACCCCAGCTTCTACTCCCAATGCGCCAGCTGAATTTGTTATGCCGTCCGCTCCTCGTACAGGAGGAGGCGGGCAAGCTGTCGGTAATGTAGCTGTTAGTAAAAAGTCAGGGCCACAAGAAGTCGTTAAAATTTCGGCGGAATTATTAGAGGAGCTTGTCAACCTCGCCGGTGAAACATCGATTAACCGATCCCGTTTAGAGCAGTACGTTAACGATTTCAGCTTCTCTATTGATGAAATTGATTCCACTCTTAATCGAATGCAAGATCAGCTGCGTCGTCTAGATATGGAGACGGAAGCACAAATATTATTCCGCCAAGAGCAAATGGAAGCTCACGACGAATTTGATCCCCTTGAAATGGATCGATATTCGCACTTGCAACAGTTATCACGATCGTTAATTGAGTCAGCTTCGGATTTAACGGATCTAAAATCAGATTTGGGCGAGAGGCTCAAATCAACAGAAACCTTATTGCTGCAGCAGTCGAGGGTGAATACCTCTTTGCAAGAAGGACTCATGCGTTCTCGCATGGTGCCCTTTTCTCGTCTCGTACCGCGTTTACGGCGCATTGTTCGGCAGGTGTCGACTGAATTAGGTAAAAACGTAAGTTTCGAACTGGATAATGTTGAAGGTGAATTAGATCGCTCCGTGTTGGAGCGAATGGTGCCGCCTTTTGAGCATATGCTGCGTAATGCCGTGGATCACGGTATTGAATCTCCCGAAGATCGAATGGCAGCGGGTAAATCAGAAACTGGCCGTATTGTATTAAGGCTTTCGCGAGAGGGAGGAGACGTACTTATTCGCTTGGCGGATGATGGGCGTGGTGTTGACCTTAAGCGCGTTCGAGAAAAAGCGATAGAGCGTGAGTTGATGTCTGCTGATGCGGATCTGAGCGATCACGATATTATGCAATTTATATTGCATGCAGGTTTTAGTACTGCAGAAAACGTTACCCAAATTTCTGGTCGTGGCGTTGGTATGGATGTTGTGAGTTCTGAAATCACGCAGCTAGGTGGATCTGTCACAATAAACTCATCCTGGGGTAAAGGGACAGAATTTGTTGTTCGACTACCGTTTACACTTTCCGTAAACCGCGCACTCATGGTTGCGATAGGCAAAGATCATTACGCCGTACCGCTTAGTTCAATTGAAGGTATCGTTCGTGTCAGTCCATTTGAACTTGAACACTATTATGCGAACCCAGAAGCTCAATTCGAATATGCGAATGAAAACTACCATGTTCGCTATCTCGGTTCTTTGTTGTATACCGGCGCTACATCTAAGCTCGAGGGTGGCGTCTTGCCATTGCCGGTCTTATTGGTGAGATCAGCAGAGCACACTATGGCGCTTCAAGTCGATGCTGTAATGGGCAGTCGTGAGATCGTGGTGAAAAGTTTAGGCCAACAGTTTAGTGCTGTGCCAGGGCTATCTGGAGCAACCGTAATGGGGGATGGTTCCGTAGTTGTGATCCTTGATCCGCATGCTCTTGTTCGCCAAGAAATTGCGCGAGCTACTTTGTCACTAGGAGATGAATCTCCAGTAGCGCTAATCGAAGAAGAAGAGGAAGCCCGTCCAAAATTAGTGATGGTTGTGGATGATTCGGTAACCGTTCGTAAAGTAACAACTCGCTTCCTAGAGCGTGAAGGGTTCGATGTGATTACCGCCAAAGACGGCGTTGATGCGCTTCGGTTGTTGCAAGAAGGCTTGCCGGACTTGATGCTGTTGGACATTGAAATGCCGCGTATGGACGGTTTTGAAGTCGCTAAAACAGTGAGAAGCACAAAACGTTGGGAAAATTTACCCATTATTATGATTACATCACGAACGGGTGATAAACATCGCGAACATGCAGAGAGTTTAGGCGTGAATAACTACCTTGGTAAGCCGTATCAAGAAGATATATTACTCGAAGCAATTAGTGAAATATTGGATCCAGAGCCTCAAGCGTAGACTCAAATAACGTGACTCATAAAAGATTAATGGCTCCAGAAGTGTCAAAAGGGGTGTCGAATGACGTCGCTTAATTTAGGGCTAATAGCGGATACAAGTATCCAGCTTAGTAACCTTGAAAGCATTGTTAACAGCGCGAATTTTTCGATTGCTGCGGCACTGCTTGCACGTTTTGAAGATTTCAATAATCTACCTGAAGTTGATGTTTGGGTGGTGCGAGTGGATATGGAAGATGCGCATTCTCAGGCTTTAGTTGAGCATCTCAATGGCTTGGATGTTCCTGTCATATACGATGAGGCCGATTCATACTCATCCTTAGATATTGAAGAGCGTGCACGGCGATTTTCTAAAAAAATTGATGCGTGCGGGTTTAGCGGCGAAAGCCAAGAGAGCAACTTATCCAGAGCAAAGTATGTTTGGGTACTTGCTGCATCGGCGGGCGGTCCTGAAGCAGTTTTGCGTTTCATTAAAAATATCCCTGCTGAACTCAAAGATGTGGCCTTTATTTATGTCCAGCATATGGATGAAAATATGGCTGCTCCTATGGTGAAATCGTTGAGTCTGAATAGCGATTGGCAGGTGTTATATTGCAATAAGACATGGAGGATTAACGAGCAAAGCATTTATGTTGTATCGTCAATTTTACAGATCGAAATCAGTGAAATTGGCGTACTGACCCCTACGCAAGAAGTTTGGCCTGGCCCCTATAAACCATCCGTAGATCAAGTCGTTGCAAAAGTATGGCGGAAATTTGGTAAAGATTCTGGGGTGATAGTGTTCTCTGGAATGGGGGATGATGGGGCTAAAACGTGTAGGATGATTAAAAATGCTGGCGGCCAAGTTTGGGTGCAATCATCCGAAAGCTGCGCTGTCGATTCGATGCCGAACGAAGTCACGAAAACTAAATGCGTCAGCTTTAGTGGATCACCGGAAGAACTAGCTCTCCATTTTTCGGTATATCATAAAAAATTGGGGCAAATGGCCCTTAGCAGCAACAACAGCAACAATGAAAGAAGCGCATTATGACTGAAGAACAGCTAGCCATAACAAACATACAAGAAATTCCTTGTATGTTATTGCCGATGTTAGATCACAATCTTCTTGTGCCGACCACATCTATTGCTGAAATGAGCTCCGTTTGCCCCCTGGAGTCTGTCGATGATGCTCCCGAATGGCTAATGGGGATATATTCTTGGCGAGGCTTGAGTGTTCCTGTAATTTCTATCGAGTCAATCAATGGCGGTAAATCAATATTAAACCCGAATGGGCGAATAGCTGTATTAAACAATACCGGTGTGAACCAATCGTTACCGTTTCTCGCTATACACACCCAAGGTATTCCGCGCATGGCCCGTGTAGCCGACGAGGATATTGCCGAGGATGAAAATGTAGACCGACGTCCCTTCGACACAATGGCCGTAAAGGTAGGCTTAGAAGAATTTTTTATCCCGGACATCACCGCCATCGAAGTTGCGTATTTGAACCTGATGGGTGAGTCGATAGGGTAAGCGCTATTCTTTTAGCGCTTTTTGAGTGTTCAGTGCAGTGATTTTCCTTCCTTTGGAAAAAGCTCAATCAGTGACTTTTCCCCAAAGCTATAACTTTTCCCACAGAACTGACAGTCGATATTGACAATGTCTCGCTCCCTTAACAAAGCTTGCGCATCCTCATAGCCTAGCGACTGTATCGCACCGCCACTACGCTCTCGATTGCAGCTGCAGTTAAATCGGACGGATTTACTTGGGAAAATCCGACACGTAAATTCGTTAAATAAACGCAGTAACAAACTTTCGCAATTCAGTGTGTAAAGCTCATCTTCGGTTACAGTATTGGCAAGTTGAATAGCGGTTTCCCAAACTTGTTCGCGTTCTTCTGTATCCATTATCAATTGCGCTGGCAGACATTGTAAAAACAACCCCCCGCAGTGCGTAGCGTTAGCAAAAAGCTGGACTTGAGTGGGAAGCTGTTCAGATTGTTCAAAATAGTCCTGCAGGCAACCTTCCAGCGCATCTTTTTCAATGGGAACGATTCCCTGGTAGCGTTTCCCCTTTTCGGGATCAATCGTAATGGTTAACAAGCCCTCCCCCAGTAACGCTCGTAGGCTAAAGTCGGTTAACGGAGGGGGAGCATCAAGCTCAGGGTTTAATCGGACAATGCCGCGCACGTCTCCCTTGTGGCTAGCCTCTGCCATGATGATGGCTACGTCTCCATCTCCACGTGCTTGAAGCGTTAATATACCTTCAAATTTCAGCACCTCAGACAGCAGGCTAGCGGCGGCAAGAAATTCCCCAAAAACAAGCGCTAGTCCATCGGGTAATGATTGATGAGAAAGCGCCCCTTGATAAGCGCTTTCCAGCGTTGTTACTTCTCCTCGAATGTCGGTGTCATCGAAGAGGAAGCGTTGAATTAGGTCATTGGTTTGCATGAGGCTCAATAAAACTCCGGTCTTTTAGCTGTCAGATTCGCCTAAAATATCGCGTTTAACACGCTGTAGCTGGCGGCGTTCTTTAGTATTCGGTTTGGTTGGGGATTTTGCATTTACAGCGCCAACCCTTCGTTCTTCTGCGCGGACTTCACGCTTCTCGATGCTCTCGTCTGTTTCAGAGTAAAGTAGCTGAGCTTCTGCTGCTCCCTTCCTGTGTTCAGACAGAGCGATAACATCTATCACTTTGTCATCCCATCCCTGACGAACCGTGACTAAGGTTCCTACTCCAATTTCTTTGCTGGGTTTCGCGCGGTCACCGTTAATGCGGACCTTTCCACCTTCTATCGCCTGTTTGGCTAATGAGCGCGTTTTAAAAAAACGAGCGGCCCATAACCATTTGTCGATGCGAACCTTTAAGAGCGTCGAAGTCATAATTTATTGATTAGCTTGATTGAAGTATTTCGATTGTCTTGCAATGTAGAGCATTATAAAGACTTTGGCGGCATGATTTCATCGAAATGCTCAACGCCGATAAACTCTTCTGAACTGTGCGGTGTGCGTTGACTGTTCGGAGCGGTAATACAGACAAGGTGTTCAATGCCGAAAGTCTGTGCGCTACGCAAAATACGTGGCGTGTCATCGATAAATAAGGTTCTGGATTTATCGAAGTGTTCGCGCTGAATGAGCTGCTCCCAGAAGGCTTGTTCCTCTTTAGGCGTTTTGAATTCGTGTGAAGAAATCAAGACATCGAGAAATCGGTCAATTTTTGTGACATCAATTTTTAAGGTTAAGCCTTTCGGGTGAGAATTGGTGATCAAGACGAGTTTCTTTCCGAGCTGCTGAAGGCGGATTAGGAAAGTCTCAGCGTGAGGGCGCACTTTGATTTTATCTTTGATTTCGTGCTTTAACGCGGCGACGTCTAAATTGATAAGGTCGGACCAATGATCCATGCAATACCACGCAAGAGTGCCCTCATACTGCTTAATTTTTTTACCTAGATAATCTTTCGCATCTTCTAAAGCAAGACCGTTTGCCTCGGCATATCGGAGCGGCAGATGTTCAAACCAAAAATAATGGTCAAAATGGAGGTCCAGTAACGTGCCGTCCATATCCAGTAATACGGTATCTATCGAATGCCAATCAATCATAAGGGTATAATGCTTGCGGTTAGTGAGGTGCCGTCTGCTAGTTTGAGGGTGCCGCCTGCTAAGTTTGAGTGCCGTTAGCTTGATTGAGGCGTCGTCAGCTAGGCTTTAGGGTTAGGCTGTTAAGTTATTAGTTGTCATCAGTCAGCCTTGCCAAATTTTATTTCCAATTGATGGAAGACATTATGCCTGAAGCGCCGAAAATTCTCACTCGCGAAGAAGTCTCAGATAGTCTGCTATTTAAGGTCGATCGCGTAGAATTACAATTCAGTAATGGTGAACAACGCAGCTACGAATACCTAAAATCAGGTGAACATGCCGCTGTAATCGTCGTTGCATTGTTGGATGCGAATACTGTTGTGCTGATTGAAGAGTATGGCGCAGGTGTCGACCGTTATGAATTAGGGTTGCCTAAAGGCCGAGTTGATCCAGGCGAGACAATATTAGAAGCGGCAAATCGTGAGTTAAAAGAAGAGGCGGGCTATGGTGCAAAAGATCTTATTTGCCTCAAAAGCATGGCGCAGTCTCCATCCTATATGCAACATCACACTCACGTGGTTTTAGCGCGAGGGTTATACCCTGAAAAACTCGTCGGCGATGAGCCGGAAGACCTACCCGTACACAGAATGCCTTTTGATGATCTAGCGTCGATTGTCGTAAAAGAAAATTTTACAGAAGCGCGCAGCATAGCCGCGCTCTATCTCGCAAAAGAGTGGATACAACAAAACCCATGAGTGAACTTCCTCAAATTGACTTAGTTAAACTGTCCGACAGCATCCTCGATATCTCAAAACGAGCCGGGCAAGAAATATTAAAAGTCTACAACGATACCAATGGTATCGACGTCCAGGTTAAATCCGACGACTCTCCAGTCACCCAGGCAGACCTAAAAGCAAACGCAGTGATTGTTGAATTACTCACCGAGCTAACACCGGATATTCCCATTCTTACCGAAGAATCGACAATGGAGCCGTTTTCAGTGCGGCAACATTGGGCACGATATTGGATTGTTGACCCCTTAGACGGCACAAAAGAATTCATTAATCGTAACGATGAATTTACCGTAAATATAGCGTTGGTCGAAAACCATAAACCCCGCTTGGGAGTTGTGTACGTTCCGGTCAGTGATGTTGCCTACGTCGGCGCTGAAGGCCTGGGAGCAAAAAAGATACAGGGTGAAAATGTTAAGTCAATCACATGTCGAGAACTTTCAACAAAAAATGAAGCGATAAGTGTAGTGGCGAGCAAGCACCACCTAAATGAGTCAACAGAGCAATTTATTGTTGCGATGCAGAATGTCTTAGGACGCACAGAATGCCAATCAATCGGCAGTTCATTAAAATTTTGCTTACTTGCTGAAGGGTTGGCGGATGTTTACCCACGGTTTGCACCGACAAGCGAATGGGATACCGCTGCAGCGCAGGCAGTATTGTCTGCCGCTGGCGGTAAGGTGCTGAAACAAGACCTCATGGATCTTGATTACAACGCGAAAGAGAATATTTTGAACCCAAGTTTTTTCGCTGTTGCAGACCCAAGTGCTGACTGGGAATCGGTGACGCAATATCAACATAAGTGACGCTCATCCATAATCAGTGGAGCTTTTTCATAAAGACATTTACAGCGACAAAAAGATTATTGTTGTAGTGCAGCAAAGCGGTAATGGATGCCTGCTTGTAAATTTTGGTGACGAAAGCAGTAAAAAGGAAAAAAACCACCGGCAAAACTGTGACCGTGTCGATTTAATCGAATTCAAAAAGTGGGTCTAATGACCTCTCAAGTTCAACGAACTACTTAATAATTCAAAAGTGTTGAGCAAGAGCAGAGCAAAAAATGACAAGACTCCAGTTTAAGATTGAAGAAAGCCAGCGTTTTGACGATAACAGCGCGTTGATTCGACGCATACAGCGTGAAATTTCCTGCCTACAAAGACAGCTCGAACGACTTATAACGTTTGAAGGTAATGTCGATAAGCGAACGCAGGATACCTATTCAGAAATGATATCCACACGAGAAGAAATGCTCTCTAATCTAGGTTGTCAGAGTTAGCATTTATTTCTGTGGCCGTGGACATAAATGTTAAACAGTAGAAATTTACTGCGTGTGCGTAATTTCACGCACCAATTGCATATTGTTGGCCATCTGGATGGACACGAGTTAGTAGATAAACCTCAGCGTTAAACCAAAATGTGCAACGTATCGATGATTGAACGTCGTGAGGTGAATGCTAGGCGTGACAGCCAAGTTTAGTGTGGTGATCTGTCAGAAGTATGATCATGGATGTCGGTCGTTTACCGAAGACGCGACTATCACCGCAGATGTGAAATATAGCCATTACGCGCCATTTATCGTAAAATCCAAGTTGATTTAGCTTAATTTAAGTTAATTGAATCTCGTTAACATAGCGTGGAAGAGTGAATGGCGCCATTAAAAACTATCGTAATTACCGGCGCCAGTCATCGGCTGGGATTGTTTCTATGTGAACATTTTTGCATACACGGATTTCAAGTTTTTGCACTTACTCGAAAACCTTCATCAGCGCTTAATTCTTTATTTAAAAAATACGATGTACATATCTTTTCTGTAGAAGAGTACACAGAAGAAAATGTTAATCGAGTGATTGGTGAGATAAAACAAACTACATCCAGAATTTCTACTTTGGTTCATAACGCTTCAATTTACACAAAAGACGAAGCCTTTTCCTTTGATCAATATGAAGCTTTTTTTAGGCTTCATATGGCCGTTCCCGCACAATTAAATGAAGGCCTAAAAGACTTGCTCTACGACGAGTCCCAGCCCGGAAGCATTATTCACATTACCGATATATATGCCGAAAATCCCAATAAAGAACGCGTACTCTATTGTTCGACGAAAGCCGGTTTAGAAAATTTAGCCAAAGGCTTCGCGAAAAAGTATGCGCCGGGTGTACGAGTTAATGCGGTTCAGCCAGGGCCAATTCAATTTATGGAAAGCCATACAGCCGAGACAAAAAAACAGGTGTTGAGTGAAACCTTACTGGGTTACGAGGGCGGCTTTATGCCAATCTTCCAGGCGATTAATAGCCTCATCGAGAACGCTTATATTACCGGAGCCAGCATCAAAGTGGATGGGGGTAGGGCCCTCGGTTCGGGGTAAACCAAATGGCCGCATATCCACAAAGTCTCCTTTGTCTCGATCACAAATGTTGATGTACGGCTCAGTGAAGTTCGCAAAATAATCAATATCTAGACAATCGTTCACACCAAGGATATCAATGTCGGCGGGGCGGTCTTTAATACTTCTATCTGGGTCATCTCTATCTCTGCCAAGTGAAATTTCGATAGCATTAAGGTGAGCCTTAAGGCTCACCTTATCCAGACTTGAAAGTACAATCGCCACAGAGTTTAAGAAAATATGTGGTGACTCGATTTTTTCAGGCTGAGTATAAATAAATGGGTAGGACACAAGGGCGCCGAACTCCTTTAGTAGCAAGTTCAGCATCTTCGCAGAATTTACTTCTGGATCGATGTTTGTGCCGAGAGAAAGGTAGTAATACGCCACAGTCGTTCCGTTAAGTTTCCGTATTCAAAGAGTCTAGCCCTATTTGTTTTGCGCGACTGAAGTCGGTTTTACCTGTCCCCAATTTCGGCAGTGCTTGCACATGAATAACCTGACTGGGAATCATCAAGGGGTTACATTTTTGTGCCAGCATAGCGCTTCTGAGTTCACGGTGTGAAATGTCGTGTTCACATAAAAGAAGAATTTTCTCACCTTTTTTCTCATCCGGTAAATTGATCGCCACCACTTCAAGATCATGGTATTCATCTTGTAAGCTTGTTACAACGGCATTCTCAACAGCGCTTAGACTAATCATCTCTCCACCCAGTTTAGCAAAGCGTGAGTAGCGGTCAACGATGGTCAAAAACCCATCCTCATCTAAATAACCTTTGTCGCCCGTGACATACCAGCGAGTGCCGTCCATCTCTCGAATCACTTCCTTCGTCTTAGCTTCGGCATTGAGGTAGCCCTGCATGACCTGCGCGCCGCCGACCAATATCATCCCGCGATGACCGGATTCCAATTCCTCCCATGTTTCAGGGTTCACCACACGAAAGCTTGTTCCCGGTAAAGGCATACCCACGGTCCCGCGTTTTTCACCGACTTGAACCTTCCAACTGCCGATATCAAGGTTGTTGGGGATGTTTACACTAGCAACTGGAGTGGTTTCCGTCGCTCCGTAACCTTCAAAGATGTCTTTATTAAATTTCAACTTAAAGGCTTCCCTTACCTCAGGGTTGAGTCTCTCAGCTCCGGCAATGACCACTCTTAGGCTTTCGAGCATAAGAGGGTGGACCTTTTTATTTCGGCTATAGAGCCGTAAAAAGGTCGAAGTGCCACACATAAAGGTCGCTTTATATTTCGCTACCGCCTTACCCAAACCAAGAGCATCGGTAGGGTCGGGGTGGCACACCATCGGCAAACCTTCAATCAGCGGTAAAAACTGAGTGACGGTTAAGCCAAAGGCGTGGAATAACGGTAAAGATGCCATCACCACATCGTCTTCTTGCATATTCAACACATCAACGATTTGTTTAAGGTTAGCCATAATATTCGTGTGGCTAAGCATAATGCCCTTTGGAGCCCCTTCGCTGCCGCTCGAAAATAAAATGGCAGCAGTAGAATTGACGCTCTGTTGCCGACAATAAACGCGCTTTAGAAAAGCTGCGGGCATAATTTTGACGATAAGGTAAGTTCGTAATAATTCTAATTTAGAAATTTCTTTATGAAGATCTTCTAGGTAGACAACCTTCTTGCTTTCCAGGCAAGCACTAAAATCAATGCCGCGGCCTGAAAGCTTCTTCAAAAATTTACGTGATGTATAAATCGTGTTGACATTGGCTTGCTCAAGCGCAGAAGCCATGGTTGCATCGCTAGCTGTATAATTTAGATTAACAATTGTCTTACCCAGCATCAGTGTCGCCATATTAGCAATAACACCGCCAGCACTTGTCGGAACAAGTAAACCGATATTCTGTTCCGGGCTTAAGAGTTTAATGCGCTTTGAAAAAGCGATGGCTGCCGTTAGCATTTTATGAGCCGACATCGTCGTACCCGTTGTATCGGCAATAGCCAGAGAATTCCCTCGGCGGCAACTTGTTTCAATCCAGGCGTGGGCAATTGTCGGCAACGTCTCCGCGTAGGTTTGCCAAGAGCTTACAGACAAATCAAAAACGCGCCGTTTTAATACATCTGCTTTGGTCTCCTTACTAATGGGTTCGCCAAAAGCCACAATAAGATCGCGTTTCCATCCTGACTGGGAAGTGCTTTTCGTTTGCGTAGAAGCCATTGAAAATTGGCTGGCCCAAAGGCCGCGTAAATAAAAGGGTAAGATAACCACGTCGTCATTACACTGTTTAGCTGCCAGTTCATAACCACGCCGAAAAGCGCCCAAGTGTCCAGTGCGGCTGAGCGCACCTTCAGGGAATAGACAAACAACCTTGCCTTCATTTAACAGCTGAGCAACAGAATCAAGAGAGCCTTTACTGCCGGAGCCTTTCTCAATTGGAACGCAACCGAACATCTTCAAGAACCAGGTTAAATACCAACGCTCGTATATACTTTTGTGCATGACAAACTGCACAGGCCGAGGACAGGCAATTTGAACAATCGCCCAGTCTATCCAACTGATGTGATTGCCCAATAATAAAACACCGCCATCACTCGGAATGTTTTTCATTCCCTGCACATTAATTCGGTAACGGCGTGAAATTAGCGTCGACAAAACTAAGCGCACCAAACTCTGCGGCAATTTATAAACCGTATAACAACCGCCGACCAATGCAAAAAGAGCAGTGAAGGCCAGCAACTGTTTTGCGCTTACGCCAATTAATGTGAATACAACGGTGAGGCATAAAAACGTAAACATCGAAATATTCTGAATCAGATTATTGCCTGCCAGTACCTTTCCGAGTTCATTGTCTCTCGCATAAAATTGAATCATTGCGTTAAGAGGTACGATAAATAAACCGCCCATCGTACCGATAAGCAAGAAATCCAACCCCATAAACAATTGGCTTTCCAGGTTAGGCAGTATGGCGAGCCCAATAGCAATCCCCGCAGCGCCAATAGGGATCAAACCCGTCTCAATATAATTGCGCGAAGCACGACTCGCAATAAGAGAGCCCAGAGCAATCCCCAATCCTGAAGCGCCCAATATCGCCTGAATAATAATGGTATTCACTTCACCCGTTTGTTCTTTTGCGAAGGCCGGGAATGTCGAAAGCAATACCTGCCCAATCGACCAAAACATAGCGAGACCAATAATAGAAAGGCGAATCACTTCACGGCCCCAAACAGGCTGAATATTGGGTTTGATTAAGCCACCGGAAAAATAGCGACGAAGATTGAAGGGTTTAGACGGCGCTGGCGTGTCAGTTTTCGGTAGGCGGTACATCATCAGCAATTCAAAAATACTGTTAATAATTAAAACAACACCGATAGGCACGAGGGTTTTTAGCACAGCCATTTTGCTGGTGGCCTCAGCCGGGAAAACAGCTTCAAAGGCTACCGAAAAAGCGAAAGTACCGGCCAGAATAGCAATAATAGAAATGGCAGAAACAATACCGTTGGCTTCGGCTAAGCGTTCCTTTCCGAAAAAACCGCGAATGTAGCCAAATTTAGCCGGCGAATAAAAAGCGGATTGAATGGCCAAAAGAAAGGTTAAGGCAAAAGAAACCCAAAACCAGCCCATGGCATAACACGCCGTAATACCAATAGTAATGAAGACCGCAGCCCAAGCTGAGGCCTTCATTACTCGGTGTTTGGCGTAGCGGTCAGCGATATGGCCGGCGGGACTAAATAATAAAATGAACGGTAAGAGAATCAGTGCATTCAATATCGCCGTTAGAATAATTTGCTCAGGCCCATCATGGATTTTAAAGATCGTATTTTGAATGACGATTTTGTGACCGAGGTCGACAAAGGCATTAAGGAATACTGCGATCAAAAAGGGCAGAGTGCCTGCGCGGTTTAATAAGCTTTTCATGTGTGGTCCGGCTAATTGGGTGGTTTACGAGGTGCGTGCAGTTTGGCGAGAGGTCCTTCTTCTTGCAACTAATCCATGATATGTCGTCCATTGTTATGCTTTTGGTAGCGTATTGCGCTACTCTTTAAGCTTTGAAAACCACTGAAGCGATATTATGGCGCAAACCTCAGCACTTTTGGCAACTTTAAAGAAGCAACTCAAGGCCCACGGTAAAACCTACGCCGATCTAGCGAAAGCGTTAGGCTTGAGCGAAGCATCAGTAAAGCGACTATTTGCCGAAGAAAATTTCACCCTACACCGCCTAGAAAGCGCCTGTCGCTTTATTGGATTGCAATTGGAAGAGTTAGTCGTGTTGATGTCCAAAGAACGACCAGAACTGCGCGAACTCAGCCTAGACCAAGAAAAAGAGATAGCTGAAGATGTATTACTGCTCCTAATCAGCGTGAATGTCATTAATGGCTACACCATGGCCGACTTGCTAGATGATTACGCTATTGACCAGCACGAATGTATTCAAAAACTCGCCCACCTTGACCGTCTCAAAATTATTGAGCTACTTCCTGGTAATCGAATTAAGTTACTTGTGTCACCGAATTTTCAGTGGCGTTCAAATGGGCCTATTCAGCAATTTTTCCTCTCGCATGTACAGAGGGAGTTTTTTACCTCGCGTTTCGACGGCGAACACGAAAAACTGCTCGTACTCAACGGGATATTATCGAAAGCGTCCAATGCTGAGCTGCAAAAAAAATTACAAAAGCTCGCGCGGGAGTTCAACGACTTGATTCAAACTGACGCCTCACTCCCCCTTTCAGAAAAATATGGAACCACCATGGTAATGGCTGTGCGCCACTGGCAGTACGAATTATTTCAGAAGTACTTACGCTGAAATCTTTCTTCTAGCCCGTATTCACAGGCCATCCCGGTAAGAATCAATATCATCGGCATGACCTGCGCCAGCATGAAAATTTTAGCGACAGGGGGCTTTAATACGAAAAAAGTCTAATCGATTTGTGTGAAAAGTGTGCGCTGTGTAAGCTCTTTATCCGGATTCTGGTCTATCTTGATTACTGTGGTATCAAAACTAGACAATCTCGACAGAAAACTGGAGCAGGAGATGACCGATAAGTCTTGGATGCTTAATCCAAAAACAATTCGACAAGCAAAAGAATGTATTTCCCTGATAAAAGATTTAGAAGGAGTAAAACTGAAGTTATCCCAGCCGGATTTCATGCAGCTATTACATGAATATGCTGAAAGTACAGGTTCAGCCAAACTCGGAGTGGCCTACGCCAAATTGATTGCGATGGCTGGTGTTGGTTATGTCGTGCAAAACCTCAAACCGAAATACAATAGCGAAGAAGGCTCCATGCCTCTTCAGCAAGCTGTTGGTAGTTCACCTTGGTCATGAACTACTGAAACGTGTGATACGAAGTAAGCAAATTCTTACTCCTCTGCATACGTGAAGCCAGCATAGCGGCAGGGTTTTCGGATAGAGATCGTGTCGCTAAATTAGCCCGCCAATACTAAATTCGAAAGCCACTCTGTTGGCATTCGTCGGTTTTCCTTATCCCACGTCTGTATCTGCGTACAATTCGGTTGGGCGACATCAGAACTTTTGTGTACTCTAGCAATCCAAATTCGCTTCATTGCTCATTATAGAGTCCACCATAGAGCCCACCGATAAGGAATACAGATGCCACTTGATAAGCACATTAACTATGTGGAATTTTCAGCAAAAAACCTAGCCGACACACAGGCTTTTTTTGAGACGGCATTTGATTGGCAATTTCAAAGTTGGGGTGACGAATATATAGCCTTCTCCAATTCCGGCTTAGATGGCGGTTTTTATCACGCGGACAAAACCAGTGATTCAGATTCCGGCGCTGCATTGGTGGTTTTATATTCCTCAGAAATCGAAGCAACGCAAGAAAGCGTTAAAGACGCAGGTGGTGTCATCGTCAAAGAAATTTTCACATTTCCTGGTGGTCGCCGTTTTCACTTCCGTGAACCGAGTGGAAATGAACTTGCAGTTTGGTCGGACAAATAAATGAAATTACCTGTTTTCAAGAATAGCCCCAACGAAGAAACACGCACTAGCGATGATCGAACTGTATGGCTTTCCCGTGCTTGTGCCGTAGTCGCCCATGTTATGTTATACGATACGACCAGCCAGCAATGGTATGTGTTACTGGGGCAGAGAGGGACCGGAACCCCAGACTTTCAGGGTTACTGGGGTTTACCGTGTGGCTATTTAGACTGGGATGAAACGCTGACCCAAGGAATGGTCAGAGAAGTCTGGGAAGAATGCGGATTACATCTGCCAAGTTTGCGTGAATTAGAACAGTTTGGCTGGTCTCAAAACTCTTGTATTAACGACACAGAAAATTATCATGAAACACCTTGGGCAATTGCCGATACGCCAAGGGGTGAAAAGCAAAATATCAGCATGCATTACAGCATATTTTTTTCGTGGCAAGGGCCGACACTTCCACAATTATCAGATGCTTATTCCGAACCCAATGAAGTGTCGGGCATAGAGTGGGTGCCAATCGAAAAAGCACTCAATATGGAGCTCGCATTTAACCATGCAAAACGAATTAAAGAATGTTTCGAAACACAGCAGGCACTATTTTCCCAAGTGGTTAGCCATTCGCAGTCTGGTTAGTGCCGGTCTATAAGTTGGGCGTTGTACATTCGTTTACAGTCGGTACCAAATCTGGGTGAGCCCTAGCTATCACGCACCCATCAATCACTTTCACTACGATTGTAGTTATGGATGGGAACTCGTCAAATTATCTTTTCAAGTTATAAAATCAACCGAGGTGAGTATGAAAAAAATTGGGGCTTTAATTCTCTTAATAAGTTTGGCGAGCGAGGCGTTTTCTGGCGGGTTCACGCTGACAAGTAAAGACCTAAAAGGGCAGCTAACAGAAGTTCAGGTTTTTTCTGGTTTTGGTTGTTCAGGAAAAAACATATCTCCCGAACTTAGCTGGACAGATGTTCCAAAAGGCACAAAAAGTTTTGCCATTACCGTATACGATCCCGACGCGCCAACGGGCAGTGGCTGGTGGCATTGGGTTACTTTCGATATCCCAGCCAAAACAACTCAGCTTGTTTCAAACTCAGGGAATGTGGATAAAAATCTAGCACCAAAAGCCAGCATACAAAGCATCACGGATTTTGGCAGTTTTGGTTTCGGTGGAGCATGTCCTCCAGCGGGGAACCCACCGCATCAATATATATTTACTGTATATGCACTCGATGTGGAAAAACTGGGATTGGATAAAAATGCTTCGCCAGCGAAAGTAGGATTTTATTTGAGCGGACATACTCTTGCCAAGGCTTCCTTAGTTTCTTATTACCAAAGGTAAGCTGTTTTTGTCGTAAATTGAATGAGCTGAATGAATTAAAATAGACGGGGGCTAGTCCCCTGGATATTTTTCAAATATCAAAATAGAATTAGTTTTATCAAAAAATAAGGTAAATAATCGGCGGGGGAGGGAATAGGGAGAATAAGGGAGAATCAATAATAGACAAATGCGTAAAAAAAGCAGGTCGGCTAACTCTCGAAAGCCACTTCCTTGGGGTTAAATTTCCAATCCATGGAAACAAACAAATCTACACTAGAGGTACGTTGCGTAAAAATAATTATAGAACCCAAACCTGCACAAAAAATAATACACATCAAAGATAACAACACAAAGTGTTGAGCAGCATGTTATGAAAACATATCAAATAACGCTCTACTCACTTTCTCAAATCGACCAGTTAGGAGCTGTTCTCAGAGGGGGCGAGTAGCCATAGTTATCAAGCAGCATCACTTGCTTATACTACTGTTATATAGAACACTCTTGCGCCAAAAACCCTCCGATATTTTTCAAAGTTTTTATGTATATATAAACAAATTCTTTTATCTGTTTAATTTTTACCGAACAAATTCGATTGAATCCGTATTGTTTTTCATTTTATGTAAATTGTAATTACAGATGCATTGGTTATTAAATGTCAGGATTTTTTGACGCGAATAAAAGGTAATAAAAATTGGAGGGGTCTTTAAAATTATGTGTCGCGTGTAAATGGCGGAAGCTATTAATTGACCGTGTCCACTCCAATTGAGGCTAATCGTAACCAATACACTCGTCTTGCTCGCGGTCAGACGTTAAACCCTTCAATGACACTTCCTATACAGAATTGGGTTTGACCTTCGCCCTATACTGGCTCAATGCAGGTGACTTAAGACTCTGAAAGTCAGAATAAGCACTTGAGTGATCTCAGAATCCCTTATTCAAGGGGTTGGAGTCATTGTTCCGTCCAGCTGTTTTCTACGTTCAAATACATTCTATTGGTCTGGTAAATGCTGATGCAGCCAGTGAGTGCAGTGCGAGAAGTCTTTTTGTACCTGCGCCTCTTTCGTAGCCACCTAATGATTGGGTGATTATCGTACAGCTTCGTATCTCTTATATACTGGCAGCAATGTTGGGAAGCAAAACCAACCAAAGCTCTCAGTACACAAGTAATTGCCATACCGAGATGTATCTCAGAGGAAACTCTGTATAAAATCACTACAATCTAACAAATGGTTTAGGGGCAGCTTCCAAAGTATCTTTTTGTGAGTCACTCTTGCACGTGTTAGCAAGGCAATAACCCTAAAATAAATATGGATACTATTAAGCGTGAATAATCAGGCATTAGTTTTTTTGGGTGTAGACGTAGGCTCCACAACAGTAAAAATCGCTGTTGTTGATGCGACGTCGAAAAAAATTATCTGGAGCAAATACCTAAGACATGAAACGCGCCAAGCCGAATGCGTGCTGGCCATGCTCGAAGAAATCATGCTCGCCTTCCCCGATACCCCCCCATCAAACTTCCGAGTATTCGTCACCGGTTCTGGCGCTAGCCCCATAGCACCGCATATTGGTGCGAGGTTCGTCCAAGAAGTAAATGCCGTGACCTTAGCCGTAGAAGAGTTGCACCCAGACGTCGGCAGCGTGATCGAACTCGGTGGTCAAGATGCCAAAATCATCATCTTTAAAGAAAATGTCGAAACCGGAGAAAAGCGCGCGATCACCTCCATGAACGACAAATGCGCCTCAGGAACCGGCGCAACCATCGACAAATGCGTCGTAAAAGCCGGGCTGCCGCAAGAACAACTATCTACGCTTAAATTTAACTCCGAAAAATTACACCACGTTGCCGCCAAGTGTGGCGTCTTTGCCGAAACTGATATTGTTAGCCTCGTAAAAAGCGGCATCCCCGCCGAAGAAATAATGTGTTCTTTAGCCGACGCCATCGTTGGCCAAAACCTCTCCGTACTCACGCGAGGTAATACCCTAAAAGCCAAAGTCCTATTACTGGGCGGGCCAAACACCTACCTCCCGTTTCTAAAAGAATGCTGGCGTTACCGCATACCGCAAACCTGGGAAGAGAGGGGTTATGACTACCCCAAAGACATCCCCATTGATGAACTGATATTCACACCCGAAAACGCCGAATACTATGCCGCCTACGGCGCAGTTTTGTACGGCATAATCGAAAACAAATGCGACGAATTTAAAGGTTTAGCAGACCTAAACGAATTTATAGAAGTCGGGCGTCAGGCACACCTAGGTGAATCAGCAGGGCCACCATTGATTAACTCCAAAGAGGAAGCCGATCAGTTTATACAACTATATAAAGAGCCCGCATTTTACGCCGCCAATTTTGGCCAAGACACCAAAGAAGTCAGCGGCTATATTGGCCTAGATGGCGGCTCTACATCCAGCAAATGCGTACTAATAGATGACAACGGCGAGATACTGCAAAAAGTCTATCAGCTTTCTAAAGGCAACCCTCTAGAAGACATGAAAGACATGTTTCGTCAGCTCAAAGAATGGGCCGAAGAGCAAGGAGCCACCCTAAAAGTAAAAGGCTTTGGCGTAACCGGTTACGCAGGCGATGTATTGGAATCGACACTCAATGCCGACGCCAATATCGTAGAAACCGTCGCCCACATGAAAAGCGCACAGTACTACTTTCCTGATGTTGACGTAATTTGCGATGTCGGCGGGCAAGACATCAAAGTCTTATTTATGGAAAATCAAACCATAAAAAACTTTCGCCTCTCGAATTCCTGCAGCGCAGGCAACGGTATGTTACTGCAAGCCATGGCCGATCAATTTGGCGTACCGGTAACCGAATATTCCAACGTCGCGTTTAATGCATCACTATCGCCAACCTTCAGTTATGGTTGCGCCGTCTTTCTCGATTCCGACCGCGTGAATTTTCAAAAAGAAGGATTCAACGGCGAAGAATTATTGGCAGGCCTTGCACTAGTGCTTCCTAAAAATATTTGGCAATACGTCGTGCAAATACCGCGCATGGCAGAGCTGGGCCGTGTATTTGTTTTGCAGGGCGGAACACAAAAAAACTTGGCAGCCGTAAAAGCCCAAGTTGATTACATTTGCGAACGTGTTCCCGACGCAGAAGTACATGTTCATCCTCACACTGGAGAAGCCGGAGCCCTAGGCGCCGCCTTTGAAGCGAAGCGTGTAGTCAATCGTCGAAACTACTCGACCTTTATCGGATTAGATGAATCGATCAACCTTGATTACATAACCCGTAACGACGAAAGCACACGCTGCCACTTTTGTGAAAATGATTGCTCGCGCACCTTTATCGATGCACCCGTTCCGAAAAAATTACCATATGAAGAAGATAAAATTGCCCGTTATATTTCCGGGTTCTCTTGCGAAAAAGGAACCGTCGAAGATTTCGATGCACTGCGTGCCTTAAATAAAACACGTCGCACAAGAATGAAAGCCTATCCGAACCTTGTCGACTTCGAAGCGACGTGGACATTCAAACCTCTCTACAAAACCGATGCGCTTCCAGAAGCTGGAGCACCGACCAGTGATATAGAAGTTAAAAAATCCTGGCTCGGAAAAATAAGCCACCGCGCAGTTTCGAGAGGATTCGAACGCTCTTCCGAAAGTGATAAGGAGAAAAGAAAAAATATCCGCATCGGTATGCCCAAAGCGCTCAACATGTGGAGTACAGGTCCATTCTGGCGAGCTTACTTTGAAGCCTTAGGCCTACCACCTCGCAACGTTGTTTTTTCCGATGATACCAGCGAAGAAATGTGGCAAGCCGGTGGTAAGTATGGCTCTGTCGACCCCTGCTACCCAGCAAAAGTCGTACAAGCCCACATTCACAACCTCATGTTTGTCCATCATGAAAAAAAGGCACTGGACTATATCTTCTTCCCCTCCATAACCCACATCCCAACCTTCGTCGAAGGCGTAATGGATACCGCATGTTGTCCCATCGTGGCAGGCACACCCAACGTGATTGGCGCAACCTTTACCAAAGAAACAGACTTCTTTGCCCAGCGCAATATTCAATACCTCGACCCTGCGGTATCCCTTAACGAACCGCTCTTGCTCAAACAAAAAATGTTCGACGAATTTGAAAAAATTCTTTCCGTCACAGAAGACGAAAATAATTTTGCCGTCGACCAAGCCTACAAAGCGATCGATAATTTCGATGTGCTCATGCAAACAAAAGGCCGAGAAATACTCGACCAAGTCGTCGAAGAAAACCGCGTGGCCATGTTAATGATAGGGCGCCCCTACCATAACGATCCCGGCATGAATCACGCAGTACTAGAAGAATACCAAGCGATGGGTTACCCCATCCTGTCCATACGTTCTATACCCAAAGATAAAGAATATCTAGACCGCTACTTCAAACAAGATATTGAAATGGGCCACGTAAACTCCGCACTCGAAGTACACGACGTCTGGCCAGAAAACTACAGTGTCAACAGCGTACAAAAGGTATGGGCCACCAAATTCGCATCGCGCCACCCCAATGTTGCCATTCTTGATCTATCGAGTTTTAAATGCGGACACGACGCACCCACCTACGGCTTAATTGATCGGATCGTCGGTGCCAGTGCAACCCCATATTCCGCACTCCACGATATAGATGCCAATAAACCCACTGGCTCAATAAAGATTCGCGTAAAAACGTACGGCTATACCTTAAAACTCGCCGAAGAAAAGCTTGAAGACCAGAGCGAAAAACTACAACAAGCCGAAGCCAGTATTGCAGCAAAACGTCTAGCCTTACTAAGGGCCGCACCAGAAGAAATTCGTAATGATCAAGTCATCATAAACGAAATCGAAAAGCTAACGCGGCAAATGGCGCAGGTTAACAAGATTGAAGTACATGCCCAGCCAGTAATGTTTGCCCCAGCTGAGACACAACTCATTAATGCCGTTCAAATAGACTAAAGGTCAATACGACGATGAACATGCGAGAAAGATTCCCTTCCAAAGATCCAGTTCGTAAAATCGACCCCAATGATTTTATCAAAAACGTCGAAGAACAAGTCCTAACCTTCGCTGAAGACGAACGCAAAAAACTGGGTTTAGAAAAGATCGAAACTGAACACTGGCAAGACGCCAACCCCAAAAACTTCTCAAAAAAACAGCGCGCAAATACCACCATACTGCACGCAGGCTTAACCATGGCCCACGACCTCTTTATTCAGTCTGCATTTCGTGGTCTAGGCTACAAAGTCGAATCGATGGAAGTACCGGATAACGCAGCCCTGCAATTTGGTCGCGAATTTGGCAACCGGGGCCAATGCAACCCCACCTACTTTACCGTCGGCAACCTCATTAAAAAACTCAAGCAATTAGAAAAGGGTGGCCAGAGTAAAGATGAAATCGTCGAAAAATACTTATTCGCCACCGTCGGCTCCTGCGGTCCTTGTCGTTTTGGAACCTACGTAACCGAATACCGTAAAGCTCTCAGAGATTCCGGCTTCGAAGGTTTTCGCGTACTCCTCGTTCAGCAAAGCGGCGGAATAAAACAAGCCACCGGTGAATCCCTCGGCTTAGAGATAAACGCAAAGTTTTTCATCACCATGGTCAAAGCCGTAATTGCTGGTGACGTTCTCAATGCCCTCGGTTACCGAATTCGCCCCTATGAAGTGAATGAAGGCGAAACCCAGCGCGTAATCGACACAGCCAAACTGCGCATCGCCAAAGCCTTCGAAACAAACAAAGGTTTTATACGTGCCTTAATAAAAACACGGAAAGAACTGAAAAAGATTAAAGTCGACCGTACCCAAATCAAACCCAAAGTGGCCATCATCGGGGAATTTTGGGCTATGACCACAGAAGGTGATGGCAACTACAAAATGCAATCCTTCCTCGAAAAAGAAGGCGCCGAAGTGGACGTGCAACTCGCCATATCCTGGCCGCTCTTTTTAATGTGGGGCGCAAAATACGACACCAAACAACGTGCACGCTTAAAAGGTGTTGATAAATCCGTGAATGACAAAGGTAACAGCGGTAGTAAATTCGCATTAGAAAAAGTTAACGTGCGTAAACAACTCGCCATGCTATATGTTGGCGACAAACTTGTACGCGGGCTCTTTTACTTCTACGCAAAAATACTCGGCTTAAGAAAGTACACTCTACCCAACATGGATCGCATAGCCGAAATTAGTCATGAATATTACGACAACAATCTACGTGGCGGCGAAGGCCATATGGAAGTCGGTAAACTGATTCAAAACGTAGTGTACCAAAAAGCCACAATGACACTCAGCATAAAACCCTTTGGCTGCATGCCATCCAGTGCCGTATCCGATGGAGTGCAATCGCTTATCACCGAATTGCATCCCGAAGCGATTTTCCTTCCCATCGAAACCAGCGGCGATGGCGCAGTAAACGTCTACAGTCGCGTGCAAATGCAACTATTCAAAGCCAAACAGTCGGCTAAACTCGAAGTCGAAAACGCCCTGCAAAAAGTCGGCGTAAGCCTAGAAGAATTCGGTAACAAAGTCCGGCAAGATAAAAAGTTCAATAGCGCTCTTTACCGCAGTCCCCACAAGGGCAACTGCACCTCATTGGATCTCGCTCACGACTTTTTCAAATGACAGACGAAATTGAAACGCTGTTTTATGACGGGTATAAAAATGCGTAAATATTCATTATTTTGTTGGCTGCTTGCCTCTCTTGTTTGCTTATCCTGTGCACACAATAAAAATGAGCCGAGCACTTTCGAAGTGATAGATTACAACAGTCGAATAGGATGGGTAGATGGACATTGTTTAGCTATTCAGAACAATAATCTCGATATTGGATCTAAAATAACCGTCGTTCAGTTAGGTGAACAGAAACATCGCTCAGCAGTCAAAGTAGCAAAAATAGTCGCCAAAGTTCTCGGTAAGGCGACTGACGGAGAAACCTGCTTTCCCTTACTGGGAGATCGAAGGTCGGTAAATGTTGACTCAGGCTATTCTTTTTATCAGATTAACTCGTATGAAAATATCGGTCTTGCGATTGCCGTAACCGAAGAATTTCTAACGTCAGAAAATTACATATTTGATTATTGCGCTACGATGGAAGGCATTTCATTTAGCGTAAAAAAAACGGATCAAAATATCCAAGAAGAGATTTGGAATGGATATTACTACCTTGCTTATGACACTGAGACAAGTTGCTGATTTTCAATAGGGTCAGACTCGATTGAAAATAGCTTATTGATCGTCAGGGGGTGAGAGGCCGGTTCTCGGTTTCAATCGAATCCGAGCCCATTGAAAACGGACAACGGTCTTCCTTATCCTTAACCCCAAGCGAAGCAATCGCACCACTAATATGGCCGGGTATTACGCCCAGAAAACTGAGCCCAGATTGCTTCAAAAATAACCCGCCAACATAAGTACCATAAGCCGGGTGCAAAACACGATAAGCGTGTTTCTCATCGTCATAACGACATTCTCGTTCGAGATAACTCAATGCATCCGAAGTCGCCACCGCTTCATAATACAAAGGCGCCCCAGGTAAAACATACAGCGCAGCGTTCAGCCCCTTATATTTTCGACTGTTCAGATCTTTCGCATGAGCGGCTTCATGCAGCGATATCGCCACGTCGTCAGAATAAAGGTTAATCGTATTGGTATACGGGTTGTAATTATCCCCGCCAAAAAAACGACCCGGCATAATCGTATATAAAGACGTCGTAAGGATGCCCAAAGTGAAACGCCACCCCGCAGGGATCTCCTTATTCTTAAATAAGCGTGACCACTGATTTCCTGGCCGATAGGCATTCACCAAAACTTGTACATCGCTGAGATCGTTCTTCTCAATGTACGTCATCACAGACGTCATCGTCTCATCGGAAATCTCATGGCTATCAATGTCCTTATTCCACAGCAACAACTTAGCCATCCAGCTGCCTGGCCAAACCCAGTCAGAAGCATCGAGTAATTTATTGGGCGTGCCCATAATCACCTGATTCTCCATATACGGCGAGCCTGAATTGTCGCCGCCGTATTCCCCCGTTCCATACTCATAAGGTGCCGTAGCACACCCCGAAAAAATCAAAGTGCCCACCAGGCAGAGCTTTTTCAATGGGGTCAGACACCATTGAAACCGGCTCCCTTGAAGCCTCATCGTAAAATACGCAAAAAAGATGAATAAACCGTGTGATTTTCCGTTTTTAACTGAATCAATCGAGTCTGACCCCATCGAAAAAATACCCCTTTGAAAAAATAGGTTAGAATTAGTGCGTACAATTAAAAAGATCCAAGAGTTACTTGAATGAAGCTAAGTAGTATCGGAGTATGCTGCCTTATTGGTCTGTGCGCTATGAACTTCGCGATTGCGAACGATCTTGCGACCGAGATAGAAAATACAGAGCGTCTAGGCACACAAAGTGATGGTGCTCAAATAGAAAGCATCCAAACAAAAGATGGCAGCTTAGACGATAACGAAAAAGTCCCCACACCAAAGCCAGCTGTAAACATCAATTTAAAAGACGTAGTTGATGCGCCCCTGTTGCAGGACGAAGCCTTTTCCAAATCGCAGGCCCAGTCGAAAAATGTAAGCGAAGTGGAAACAGCCGAAGCAACCTCCACAGCTACCAGTAAAGTACAGCCACCGCAAAAAAAACAAGCGCAAAACACTGCCCAAGCCAATGAAATAACCGCAGGCAACCGGGCACTAAAAACCGCGACTGAAGCAAAAACCAAAACAACAGCCAAAGCAGAAAGCCTAACCGAAGTAAATTCAGCTGAACAGAGAACGCCCTTAACAGAACAAAACAATACACCAGCTGACGCAACCCCCAAGCCTGGTATTCTGAAAAAACTTGCGCAGGGAATTCTGGGTGAAGAAGTCGCTGCAGGCGAACCACTAATACTCCTGAACAATGAAGTCTTACCGGGTGTGTCCACGCGTCTCGGTTGGTCAGGCGGTGCTTCCTTTGTCGGTATTTCTGCTCCTACAGCCGTACTTGTCTTAAACGGTGTAAAATCCGGCCCTACGCTATGCATTACCGCCGCAGTGCATGGTGACGAACTCAACGGAATCGAAATTGTTCGGCGCCTTATGTACAACATAGAACCTCAAGAGCTAAGCGGTTCTATAATTGGTGTTCCTATTGTAAACCTGCAAGGCTTCCGTCGAGGCTCACGCTACCTTCCCGACCGTCGTGATTTAAACCGCTTCTTTCCAGGCAACCCCGATGGTAGTTCAGCAGCACGTATCGCCCACTCATTCTTTACCGAAGTCGTATCCCACTGCGACATGCTCATCGATCTTCATACCGGGTCATTTAGAAGAACAAACCTCCCACAACTACGGGCTGATTTAACCAACGAAAAAGTCCAGAACCTTGCTAAAAAAATGGGTGCCATCGTCGTAGTCCAAAGCGAGGGTGCCGAAGGCTGCTTAAGAAGAGCCGCAGTTGAACACGGCATTCCCGCCGTCACACTAGAAGCCGGGGCGCCCCACGAACTCACCCTATCCGATATCGAACACGGGGTTAAAAGCATAGAAAGCGCAATGGATGGCCTCGGTATGATCAAGCGTCGCCGCTTTTGGCAGCGTGCAGCAGAACCTGTTTATTATGAATCCAGCTGGGTGAGAGCCACAGATGGCGGCATGCTATTTAGCGAAATTGAATTGGGAGCCGAAGTCGTAAAAGGCGATTTACTCGGCATCGTCACCGACCCTATCACCAACAAACATTCAGAGATTCATGCACCCTATGACGGGCAAATTATCGGCATGGCCCTTAACCAAGTCATGTTTCCCGGTTTCGCCGCCTACCATATTGGCCACAAAGGCCCAGCGACAGAAGAGACTGAACTGGAAGTGCTAGAGGGCGTGAATGAGAATATGAATGAAAGTGCGAAAGAAAGAGGGGAGCCAATAGAAGCGCCAGAAAATTTACAAATGATAATCGACCCCACCGATACCGCACAAACAAACGATGCCGTTAAACTGCAAACAATAAAGCCACAAGCACTACCATCAACGGGCGCGGAAGTAGCCCAGGCAAGAAAATCCCAGACGAGACAAGCACAGGTAAGAGAGCCGCAGGCAATAAAAAATCAAGTGATTGGCCCGGTAGCAGCAGAAGCGAAAGGAAAACGAAAATCAGAAAACAGCATCAGCGACACCACAGAACTGACGCCGGAAGAAGATTCAGAATAAACCGGAAAGAAATTAAGCTGCGAGATAGTGGCCTTAAAGAAAGGCCAAAGCTTACCAGCCCTTAGGCAAAGTCTTCTTAATCTCAATAAACTTCGAACACTGCCCGATATACTCGCCAATAATCAACTGCTTCATAATACGGCTGACCATTTCCCGAGAAGAACCCACCATATTCGCAATATCCTGATGCGTTACTTTCGGGTTATCGATACGGCCATTATCATCACTGAGCTTTTCTAGCACATTACTCACGCGGCCATACACATCCAGCAACGCCAAATCTTTAACACTATCGGTTAAGGTACGTACACGCCCGGTTAATTCCGACGTAACCTGCAAAACAAAGCTGGGGTCCGTTTTTAACAGATCCTGAAAACTACTGCGCGATACCGCAATAATTTCACAAGCGGTAACCGTGCGGACAGTGGCAGAACGCGGCTTGCCATCCAGCAAAGCCAGCTCACCAAAATACTCACCCGCACCCATATAATTGAGAATAACTTCGCGGCCATCTTCACCGGAAACAGAAGCGCTGACCTTACCTTCTTTCACCACATACAAATGCGTCGACTCATCGCCTTCGATAAATAAGATCGTATTTTTAGGAAAGCGACGCAGAACGCTAAGGCGCTCTAACTCATCAAGAGACTTTTGAGGAAGGTTGGCAAAAAGACTAACTTTATTAAGCATGAGAATATTTTGATCTACGCGATGAATAATATAAAGATTGAATCCCTTCGCCGAGTGGGCCTATCATACCGCTCAATACATGAACTCGCTAATGAATCAGTTAAATAGTGCCAATATTGAGTGTTATTTGACCGGCTTTTTGCGTCGCTTATATTTCCCTTTCGGAATAGCGATCGACATAAATACAGTGTAAGGAAGTGTTAACGAACACTTCACACAAAATATACCGCGACTAAAAAAATAAAGCGTTGTTTTAGGCGCCAATTACATCCTTAATAAGCAAAGTAATAAGCTTAACAAGGCATGTGATTACGCGGAATCATGTCAGACCAATCTGCAGGGGCTCAGGTTTGGAACGTCGGCATCTTACCTTAATGTTTACCGATATAGTCGGTTACTCGCGCCTAATGGGGCAAAACGAGAACCAAACTATCGGTTTAGTCGGCGAATACCGCCGCATACTGTTAACACGTATCGAAGAGTTCGAAGGCCACGTCATCGAATTTATTGGGGATGCCGTTTTCGCGCGCTTCGACGCCTCCCTTTCCGCCGTCAATGCCGGTATCGCTATTCAAAACGACCTGCAGGCATTTAACGAAAATTCAGAATCGCATATGCCCGCGCTACGCACCCGCATAGGCATACATTCCGGCGAAGTCACTCAAAAGGACGAAGCTCTATTCGGTGATGACGTTAACATCGCCGCACGCCTAGAGCCACTCGCTGTGTCCGATGGCCTTTGTATATCTGAAAGCGTCTACAAAGCAGTTAAAAGCGAAATTAGCCAGCCAATTAAAAAACTGGGTGCTCAAGCGCTTAAGAACATCGACGGTAAAATACGCGCATACCTTATCCTTCCAAAAGGCATAACCAAGCGCACACACTTACATTATGCGCTCAGAACATTTCAGCAAAAAATAATAGCTTTTCGTTACCCTTTGGCCGTTGCCCTGATATGCCTCATTGCCTCAGGATTCTACCTCGTTCCAAGGTGGTTAGTGCCTGGTTATACCGCGAACTATGTAGAGATAGCAGACTTCAAAAACTTGATGTCAGATGGCGGAAAATCGGACTATTTCAGTGCCGGAATAACCGAAGCCCTACGCTCCCAACTGGCGGATATGGAAGACGTTTATATCCTCGACCCGACGAAAGGTGTTCGTGGCCCGATTCGTCTTGAAGGCAGTATTCAAAAAGTGGGTGACAGCCTGCGGATCGCCTATCAGCTATTTCGCAGGAAAGACAACGTGCAAATAGCCGGAGGAAAGCTCGACGGTGCGTATAAAGATATTTTTATTCTGCAAGACAGAGTCGTTGCAGAAATTGGACAGTATTTGGCGAAAGAATTCCAGTTAAAGTTTTTTAGGCCTGCGGCCTTAAAGCTAACTTCTGATGTAACGGCTTATGATTATTATTTGAAGGGTATGGAGTTTTTGAGGTTGCCGGAAACGCATGCGAATTATGATGCTGCGATTAAGTATATGACGACCTCATTGGTGCACGATAGTGAGTTTGCCGGAGCCAATGCGGGGATTTGCCGGGCTTATCGGGGGAAGTATAAGCTAACGCAGAAGGTTGAGTTGTTGGGGAAGGCTGAAGAGTATTGTTTGGTCGCTTTGGAGCAGGATGATGGCCTATCTGAGGTATATATCTCTTTGGGAATGATTCAAGAAGCAAAGGGAAATAATAGTCAATCAGTAAAATATCTTAAAGTAGCAATGGCGTTGGATCGTGAAAATGTGGAGCCCGTTGCTTTTTTAGCTCGGGCGTATGAGAACCAAAATAGACTTCCTTTGGCTGAAGAGCTATTTTTAAATGCAATTAATTTATACGCCAAAAATTGGCGGGGATATAATGAATACGCATATTTTTTGATTGCTGAAGGGCGTATGAGCGAATCGGTTGTTCTTTTGAATACCGCCTTAGAGTTGACTCCTGAAAATGAAACGGTACTGAACAATCTCGGGATATCGTATTCCTATCTTGGAGAGTATAAGTCTGCTGCAAAGGCGTTTAGAAAGGCTGCGGATATTGTTCCTTCGGCAATAGGCTTCTCCA
Organism: Agarilytica sp.; assembly: GCA_033852175.1. GTDB lineage: Bacteria > Pseudomonadota > Gammaproteobacteria > Pseudomonadales > Cellvibrionaceae > Agarilytica. Next base: position 34,950 of record JAWSUY010000027.1, on the reverse strand, counting down.
ATGCTGGAACAGGATTTTATTATGCAGGAGACTATGAACAGGCCATTGAGTCATATGAAAATGCAGTTCGTTTAGCTCCGCAGGATTATAGAGTAATGATTAATTTAGCTGAGGCATTAAGACAAAGTCCGAATAGGAGAGATGAGGTCGAGAGTTGGTGTCTTCGCTCGATAGCTATTGCGTCAAAAAACCTTGAGCTAAATCCGAATTCATCTGAGGTTCACCAGTTTTTGGCTCTTGGGTATTTACACCTTGGGCGAGTTGAAGAGTCAAAAAAGCATCTAAAAATTGCTGGTTTACTAAGTCCTGATGATATAGATTTTCTCTTTATTAGTTTAAGAGTTTGGTCTATTTTGAAAAAGTATGACAATGCACTGGAAGTGTTGGCGCGTTTAGTTGGGGAGGGTTACCCTACAGAATTGATTGCTCTTGACCCAGATCTTGAGGGGTTGCAAGAACATCCAATGTACGGAATAAATATTGGATTGCAGTGATTTTTAAACTCTATTTAATTTAGTATAAAAAAGGTAAAAAAATGAAAAAAATAATGTATTTGGTACTTTTTGTTGCAGTTTCTGCGTGTGCGACAGCAGAAGTTAATCGTGCGGGAAAGGAAAATAGCCGTCCGGTGAAAGAGGTAAGTGTCAATAAGGGTACCAACACTGCAGTGGTAAAAGTGTCTCTAGATGAAAATGGAATTCCTTCTATTGATACTGATCCGGTAATTGTCAAAGAAGGTCAGCGTGTGGTTTGGGTTGGGCCTGCAGAAATGACGATTAAATTTCCAAAGGGGACTCCGTTTAGTAAAAGCAAATTACCCACTAGGGATGCTGTTATTAATATGAAAATACCGAAGCAAAAAAAATGGGCGAAGGACGAAGAATTTAAAGAGTTTAAATACGATGTTATTGTAGGTAAGCACATTTTGGACCCTGTATTTATTGTAAAGACTGGATTCTAAAAATATTGTCACTTGGTTAAGTTAGCGTTTAGTGAGGCTTAATACAATTTAAATAAAAAGGGACGAGAGCGTTCAATAGGCTCCGGCTCCATTGAATCTGAATCCCAAGTAAAAAAGATCAACCGACCCCCGTCGGTTGATCTTCCTTCCCCCACTAGCTGACATCCTCCTAACAAACAACCCCACGAAAACAAGGAACAGTTAAGAGATCAATAGGGTCAGACTCGATTGAAATATAAAAACACAAGGTCAGCCGATCTACTTTCGGTTGATCTTGCCTTTTCCAGCAGCTAACATTGTCAAATAAACAACCCCGCCAAAACAAGGAATCGTTATGGCTCGTCAACCCCGCTTTGTCCTCACTGGTCATCCGCAGCACGTTATTATTCGCGGCAATAACCGTGACCCAATCTTCTATACTGAAGCGGATTATCGTTTCTACTTAGAAAAACTAAACCAAGCTTGCACTAAATACGAGTGTGAAATACACGCATACGTATTGATGACAAACCACGTTCACCTGCTTATAACTCCGCATACCAAAATTGGCATTAGTAAAGCCATGCAGTCACTAGGTCGGTACTACGTTCAGTATTTTAACTACACATACCAACGAACGGGTACGTTGTGGGAAGGCCGCTACAAAGCATCGTTAATTGACTCTGAGGGATACCTATTAACCTGTTACCGTTATATAGAGCTCAATCCCGTTAGGGCTGAAGGAATGGTCGAGCACCCTTCAGAATACCCGTGGTCTAGCTATCGAACAAATGCAATGGGCCTGCAAGATGATTTAGTGTCGCCCCATGAAGAATATCAAAAACTGGGTACAACGCTAGACAAGCGTTTAGTTGCATATCGGGCCTTATTTGAAGCAAAAATACCCGAAAGAACGATGGCAGAAATTCGAGAATCGACCAATAAATCATGGGTGCTAGGCGATGGCTATTTTAAAGAGCTAATCGAAGCTAAGCTTGCGCGGCAGGTTGCTCCTAAAATACGCGGAGGTGATCGACGTTCCCGCACTTTTTCAATGGGGTCAGACTCGATTGAAACCTGATATATGGGAGGCTTTGGGCGTTTAGACCTTTTCAATCGAGTCTGACCCCATTGAAAGCTAAAAATAATTTGGGTGATGCTCGGCGTGATGGTCTGTTTACTAAAGTGCTCAGTAAATTTATTGTTGATCCCTCCTACGCAAAACACATTACCGTGTGTAAGAAGCGGAAGATTGGGAAAACACGAAAAACATTTTGTACCCGAGTTCAAGCCCAATGAAATGTACTGTATTAGCTGTTTTTTTGGCCGTAATAGGCGCTGGAGTAGTAGGCTGCCAAAAATTTATTACAATGAAAACTGAATATCGAAACGATCAACTAACGTTCTCATTTAATGGGGCTCCTAAAAATCGTACGATTAAAGTCTACAATTTCGAATTGTTTCAGGAGGAATGTATATCCGATTGTGTGTACTGGAATGTCATGAACAAAGAGGATGAATCTGGAGCTCTTAATCACATCTTGCTGGATGGTAGATATGTGGTTTACGGTCAAGAGTTCCCCGATATGGATTTAAGAACTTCAGCTAAGAAACTTGTGTCGGGTAAGTATATCGCCTCGGGTACTGCGTCAATTAAAGCTGGTTCAGGTGGCCAAACGTTTTATCACGAATTTATTCTTGATGAAGGCGTTGGCGGTAAGCTATTTGTTCGGGGTCAATAGTGTCAGATTCGATTGAAATCGAATCTCAGTTGGAAGGCGTTGGGTTAGGAGTAGAGCATAATTTTTGACATAAATAAGAGCGGCGCCAATTTTCAATCGAGTCTGACGCAATTGAAAAAATGGCGCCCATTTTATTGAATTGTCTTCAAAACTTTAATCGGAAGATGCTCGCGTTCCATCGCTCGGCTATTAACATCACAAGTAATAAAAAAAGGCCCGTTAGCTGTTGATTTACTCAGTTGATTGAGTTTCAATAACCGGGCTTCTAAACAAAATGAAGGAGAAGCAATAAGTAGATTTCACGCTTTCGTGAAAAATATAAGTGAAAATCGCCACCCCTTAGTGCTAGAACACGTCAGAGGCGGCTAACCTAAACAGACTGTTGAGAGTCCATTATGGCTGAAGTTAATTCTACGCTAGAGTCCCCCTCACCCCAAGATAATTTTTCCTATACCCGACGACTTACCGTTAAGAAGTCCATCTTTGTTGAGCGACCGGTTGTTGACGGTGCCACAGAGCGCCCACCTGTTATGACCATGGACCCCTGCATTGTATTGCGCGGTAAGTGGTTAAAGGCAATGGGGTTTGGTGTAGGTCAAAACGCTACCGTTCACCTTGAATCTGGAATACTACACATAACCGCCGATCTGCCCGGAGAGTGGGATTTGACGGTTAGAGGACGCTAGCGGCAGGGGCCTAGCGTGGTAAACCGTATGTGGCGGCGGGGGAAAAGGTATCTTCCGTTGCTACTTTTCAGTTTTCGCTGTTATGTATATCCAGGTTCAAAAAAAAGCGAGTTATTACACATTTTCTCTGTCCGTTTATTCGCCCGTCAGCATTTTTCAATCGAATCTGAATCCGTTGAAATAATCTCGCCGAAGGCGACTAGTTGGTCTTTCTCATCAATTAGTTCGAAAGTCCTGCCATCGCACAGTAGGAAAACATTTTGGTCGTGCAGCACAGGACGAGAATAAAAGATGCTAAGGCTGGCCAGTCCTTGAGGATAACGTTGCCACATAAGCCCTATTATAATATTCAATGTACACAAGCCTTGAACAAACCCTCTGCTTTTATTGGTGAAGCGCGCAGTTGAATCCAGTATGTGCAATAAGTTTAAATCACCTGATAATTTACCAAAGTCCAAGCCCATTCTTTTCCAAATAAAAAACTCACCGATTAAGTCTTGCTTAGATAAGCGTCTGCGTTTACGCGGCATCGAGCGAATTTGACGAACAGTGGCGTTTTCGATCGGGGTGTTACACGGAGACTTTCGCAAATAAAAATAATCGGTTTGCCGGACTAATGGCCTAGAATGCAGCCCTGTTACTTCCGTACTAAAACATGCAACACTAGAAGCTCTGTTAACCGATTCAGCACCGCAATAACGGTAGCGCAAATGAATATCATTTTCTGCGCGAGAGCCCTTGTCATTCGTCAGGAAATCAATATGACTCGCGGCAAAAACAAGATTTTGATAACGAATGTTCAGTCGTTTTACATATTCAATAATCGCTTGGGAGCTGGTAGGTATGTAGCGCGTGAACGGTGCATTCAGTTCTGGGTCGGTATCAAATAATGAGCACCATTTTCTGTCCGTATTTTCATTTAGCGTCACTTGAGATTCGAACTGGGGCAGTCGTGTATCAAGGTCTGGCTTATGTTTACGTACGATGCCTAGGGTGAGGCTGCTTAAATAACGTGCGAAGTATGATATCGAATTGTCGATATCGTAGGCGTGAAAAGCATCTTCCATTTTTACTGTCCTTAGTGTGTAGCTTCCGTTTGTGTGACGTTTTAGTGATCATAGTGGCGCAATTTGATATGCGCAAGATGTTTTTGATGTCATATGAGGGTGGCGCTAATGATTGTAGGGGGTCTCTAACAGCACATGTTAAATTTTCTATTGACGCGGTTATCCTCTTGTTATAAGTTTGTTCTCAGTGGCCGCAAGGTGAATATTCCCCTTTCACACGCGCTTGACGGTTCGCTCAATGATATTTAAGGACAATAATGCTTTGTCATAGGGAAATAATGTTAAATGCTAAAAATCTCACCCAATAACGAATAAAAATTTGGCGCTACTTTTCGCTAAAGATATTTCGTATCGTTTAAATTTTATTGATAAGGAGAATGTTATGAATGTAAAAGCTGGTCCGGTGTTTATACTGCGTAGTGGTTTTTAACTGAGTCGATATTTATAAGTAAGTAGGGAAGTTGATTATGAAAACAGATACAAAGATAAAAGCCGGTCCATTCTTTATTGTAAAGCGTAGTTTTTAGACGAATTCGTTGACTAAAACCGTGAAATAAGTTGATTCGGGTTAATGTCAGCCTGTATCTATAAACCATTAGGGAAAACTAAAGGCGATTGTTATGAAAGCAACAACAAACATAAGCGCTGGTCCGTTTATGATAGTAAGAAAAAATTTTTGATTTAATGGAGATGCTATTGTGAAAAATAAAACTAATGTTAAGGCTGGCCCGTTTTTTATTGTACGTAGTGGTTTTTAACTGAGTTCACATTTATAAGTAAATAGGGAGGTTGATTATGAAAGAAAATACAAAGATACAAGCCGGTCCTGTTTTTATTGTAAGGCGTAGTTTTTAGTTGAATTGATTGAGCTAATAATATTAGTGTAAATGTTGCAGGATTAATCGAGTCTGATCCTGTTGAAATATAGGCAGTAAAATCAAAATAGCAAGGTGTAGATATGAAACAAAAATGTAATGTTACTGCAGGTCCGTTTTTGATCATACGAAAAAGCTTCTAAATCATAATTCTGATAAACGGAAAGAGATAATGAAAAAAAGACGAGCCTAAAGTTAGGTCCGATTATAATAGTAAGGCGTAGTTTTTAAAGGGAGTAAGTCATGAAAATAAAGTCAAATGTTCAGGCCGGTCAATTCCTTATAGTTCGACGGAGCTTTTGAAGCACGAAGCCAACAAATGGAATGTCATTATGAAAACCAAAACAAACCTTAAGTCCGGCCCTATTCTTATCGTAAGGCGCGGATTTTAATTAAGTAATAGTTGTTTTAAATCGGAGTAAGAAATGGAAGCAAAGTCAAGTGTTCAGGCGGGCCCGTTCATTATCATTCGCCGTAGTTTTTGATCGGCAAAAAACAACCCGTAATGCAGGAATCAACGAATGAAGACGAAAAATAAAGTTACAGTTGGCCCAATGTTAATCATTCGGCGAAACTTTTAGCTCTGCAGACGAAAGTTCAATGGGGTCAGACTCGATTGAAACCTGATATATGGGGGCTTTGGGCGTTTAGATCTTTTCAATCGAGTCTGACCCCATTGAAATTTCGGCCCTGCCATCCAGGGAAACATAAAAGGATATGATTATGAAAGTGAAGTCAAACATTAATGCCGGACCATTCCTCATTGTTCGAAGAGGATTTTGATAGTCTAAAGTGCATATCAATACGGAGTTAATAAATGAACAATAAAACCAAAGTAACCGCTGGACCTCTTATCATCATAAAACGTGGTTTCTAGCCGAACATATAGAGAACACAAGGAGTTAATCCCATGAATACAAAAACAAATGTAAGTGCAGGTCCGGTAATTATTATCCGTCGTGGATTTTAGTCTCTGTGCCAAACCCACGTATAGCTAAGGAGCAGTCCATGAAAACAAAAACAACCCTAAAAGCCGGTCCTTATTTTATTGTAAAGCGAAGCTTTTAGCCCAACCAATAAAAAAATGCTATCGTACGCCGATGTACATCCTTAACGAGCGAACAGAAAGGAATCTTCATGTCGGTAGCATTTTCCAAAACACTCGCATCACTTGCGGCGGCTCAAAACCGCCGTAATTTGTTTTTCCCCTTTCTTATATTTTCAATCTTCGTCGCTTGGTGCTTGTGGTTCTTTTTTGTCCCCATTGCGTTATACAGTGTAAGCAATGAAGCACGTTTAAAAGTTAAAACCAATATCCAGCCGGTACATGCACTCACTGCAGGGCGTATTGCGAGTGTGAATATGCACTTGGGCGATACCGTAGTAGCAGGTGAGGTGTTAATTACCTTAAATAGCGAGCCTTTGCGCTTAGAGCTGGCGGCCAGTAATGCCAAGCGTGTGGCCATCGTACAAGAACATAAGGCCCTGCAAGGCGAGCTAGTGGCATTGGTGGCTGGCCAAGCATTCAATAGTGACGAGGCTGATGCGACTATTGCCGTGGCCAAAGCGCGCGTGACTGAAGCTAAAGCCCATCAACGTTTTACTGCCGAGCGCTTGGCACGTTTTGAACAGTTAATATCCCAGGGTGGCGTCTCTGAATTAGATGTTATTGAAGCGCGGGCCGAAGCGAAAAAAGCCCAGGCAGTGGTTAACGCGGTAAGTAAAGAGAGGTTGCGTATTGGTAAATTCCAAGCGGCACGGCAAAGTGACCGTGCGGCGGGGCGTCAGCATTTACTGTCTGAAATTGCTCGGCTCGCGCGTACGCAAGTCGAGCTGGATGCAGAAATTACCGCGCTAAAATACAACATTGAACAACACTTAATCCGCGCGCCCTTCGCCGGAAAAATAGGCGAAGCCGCCAATGTCTACGTCGGTATGCCCGTAGCCGAAGGTGAGCGTTTGGGCGCTTTTGTGCCCGCAGGGCAATTACATGTCGATGCCTACTTCTCCCCATCGAGCGCTTTTGGGCGCATTACCGCAGGCCAGGTAGGCCGCCTGATGTTCGACGGCTTTCCGTGGACGCAATACGGTAAAGCGCATGTTCAAGTCGAACGAATTGCCGAAGAAGTACGCGACGGTCGTGTGCAAGTCAGCCTATCCATTCAGCTGGCCGCCGATTCCGCCATTCCCTTACAGCATGGTATGCCCGCCACAGTGGAAATCGAAACCGAACAATTGGTGCCTGCCATTTTAGTGCTGCGCGCTGCTGGTAAGTTATTACGCAATGAATAAACAACGTTTTTTAATACCGGAGGTGGTGCAAACCTCCGAGATGGATTGTGGCCCCGCTTCGCTAAAATGCATACTCGAAGGCTTCGGCCTTTCGGCCAATTATGGCCGCCTGCGCGAAGCTTGCCAAACCGATGTTGACGGGACTTCCATCGACACCATTGAAGAGATAGCCGTGTCATTGGGGATGGACGCCGAGCAATTGGTATTACCCGCCGACCATCTTTTTTTGCCTTGTACACAATCGCTACCGGCCCTAGCCGTCATTCAATTGCCCAACCTAGCCACTCATTTTGTGGTGATATGGCGAATCGTCGGCCCCTATGCTCAAGTGATGGACCCCGCCGTGGGGCGCCGTTGGTTGCCCCTCCGGGAATTGTCGCAGAGTTTGTATCAACACCAGATGCCAGTAGCAGCCGATGACTGGTTCGAATGGGCGGGCACCGATGACTTTATACAGCCATTGAACGCCCGGCTGAAAAACCTAGGCGTGGCGGAATTACGGCGAAGCGAATTTATTCAGCAAGCGCTAACAAAAGCGCATTGGTTGCCTTTAGCCACCTTGGATGCTGCTGTGCGCATGTGCCAGTCGATGTTGGCTGCCGGGGCAATTAAGCGAGGAAGTGAAGCTGGGGCTTTAGTGCAGCAGCTATACCAAAATGCCCTGACGAAACCCGTAACACTGCCGCAACAATTTTGGACGGTAGTTGCTGACGAAAGCACAGAAGCAAAAATTACAGAAATAGAAAGCTCCGAAGGCGAGTCTTTAGGGGAAAAGGGCGTAGGGGCTGAGGGCATAGAGGCTGAGGGCATAGAGGCAGAGGATTTAGGTGGCGAGAACCCAGAAGCCGAAACCCCTGAAGGACAAAATACAGCTGCAGAAAACAGCAGCCACGCAGAAAATAATTCGGCTACCGAAGTCGCGCCTCAGTTATTGATGACCGGCGCCGTCATTATTCGTTTTCGCGGTTGCTTACAAACGCCCTCGGCAGAAAATTCGCCCCCGCACTCGGAACAAAACCCTGAACCGCAGCAGAACGTAAACCCGCAGCCGACACAAGCATCAATACCGGATGCTTTGGCTTCTGTTTTAACTGATCCCCCGCCAAAACCCTTAACACGTTTATTCGCGTTATTACGGGAAGATGGCGTGTTTGCTCCAACGGTCATTGTGTTGGCTGTTATCTTGGCGGCTGTGGGAGTCGTATTCGAAGCATTATTAATGCGTGGGTTTTTGGATATTGGTCGCGAGCTGGGCATGGTGCAACAACGCTTTGCAGCGGTCAGTGCTTTATTGATTTTTGTCTTCGCCTTGCTGTTAATCGAAATCCCCATTGTTTCCGGTTTGTTGCGCATGGGGAGGCAGTTAGAAATTCGTTTGCGCATTGCATTAATGGAAAAAGTCCCTCGCTTAAGCGATCGCTTTTTTCACAGTCGCCCGCGTTCGGACATGGCTGAACGTGGCCACAGTTTACACAGCCTGCGGCAATTACCGTTATTGGGTGAAGCCCTCTTGCAGCCCGCGTTGGGTTTATTGCTCACCACCTCAGGTATTATTTGGTTAGACCCGGCCAGTGCTTTACCGGCAATACTCGCCGCGTTTTGTGCGCTCGCGTTACCCTTGGGCATTCAATGGATGTTGGCCGAACGCGATATGCAAGTGCGCACCCATGAAGGCGCGCTCGGACGGTTTTATTTGGATGCCATGGCTGGCCTTGGCGCTTTGCGCGCGCATTCTGCCCAGCGCCCCTTACTGCGTGAACACGAAGGTATGTTAGTCGAGTGGGCACGTTCGAATTACCGCTTACAAATGTTAGTGGTGGCCACCGAGGGCCTACAATTATTACTTGGTTTCGCTTTAGCGGCGTGGCTATTGTTGGACCATTTCACCCGCATTGAAAGTACTGGCACGGTTTTACTGCTGGTGTATTGGGCGCTTAATTTACCGGTGCAAGGCCAAGCCTTTGCCGAAGCCGCACGGCAATACCCGCAAGCACGTAATCGTTTACTGCGCGTATTGGAACCGCTTTCTACTCCGCAACAAAGCGATTGCAGTCCGCCAGAAAATGAAGTGCCAGGCGAGACCGCAGGGACAGTAGAGTCAGAAACGATTGCAACGCGAGAAACAATAGCAACGCGAGAAATGATAGCAGCGTTAGAAACTTCAGTAACGACAGAACAACCTGGTGAAGCTAGCGAGGGGCAATCCCCATCGCAAAAAAAATGCGCCCCTTCATTGGGAATGCGCATCGTATTTAATAATGTTGGGGTGCGGGCTGCCGGGCACGACATACTCCATGGGGTGAATTTAGATATCCTTGCCGGTTCGCATGTGGCGATAGTCGGGCCATCGGGAGCGGGAAAATCATCTTTAGTCGGCGCGTTATTGGGTTGGCACATCCCCGCGAGCGGTGCATTGACGGTCGACGGTAAAGCGCTTACCGCAAGCCACTTGACGATGGTTAGACGCGAGACAGTATGGGTCGACCCAGCCGTACAGCTTTGGAATCGCAGTTTACTCGACAACCTAGCCTACGGAGCCGAACCGGGCACAGAGCTCGCATTTGCGCAGGTGATGAAAGAGCTTCGTTTACAGGGCCTGCTACAACAATTACCCGAAGGCATGCAAAGTAAATTAGGTGAGGGCGGCGGCTCCCTTTCTGGTGGCGAAGGTCAGCGAGTGCGCCTTGCACGTGGAATGTTAAAAGCCAACCCACGCCTGGTCATTTTAGACGAAGCCTTTCGCGGCCTAGAACGCAAACACCGCGAAGCACTAACGAAAAGTTCACGCAGTTTATGGCAAGACGCAACCTTGTTAAGCGTAAGTCATGACGTAGAAGGCGCCTTGGATTTTGACCATGTCGTGGTGGTGGATGAAGGGCAAATAGTGGAGCAAGGTGCCCCCCACGTTTTAGCCGAGCAAAAAGAGTCACGCTTTGCCGCGTTATTAGTTGCCGATCGCAATACCCAAAGTGAAGTATGGGGCGAACACAATTGGAGTCGACTAGAAATGTGCAAAGGCAAGCTCACGGTTGGTCAGCGGCCCAGTAGTGAGGAGCGCGCGCAAGTGGTTGGCCAGGCAGGAATGGCCGATGGGGATTTCCAATGAATAGCCCCGAGTTTGAAAAACAATTGACGGAAATAACCTGGTCGCAACAACGTTCCGCAGATGCCGTTCTGGCCGTGTGTCGCCAGCAAAAATTACTGCCGGAAAATGACGCGCACAGCGAAACCCCCGACGTGCAAAATCGGGCCGGGTCGATCGAGACTCAAGCCGAACGACTGGGTGTCGACGCTTTATCCGTGGATGCGAGTTACCGCAATATAGCCCGAGAGTTAATTAACATTAACGCGGGTCTCGTGACGCTGACTCTAGCGGGCGAAACTCGGTATTTAGCCGTTGTGGGCGCAAGCAGTAATACGTTGACGGGTCGCCGAACCTTGAAGGCCATAACGCCTAAAGGGAGACAAGTAAAAATAGATGTCGACCTTATTGCGAAACAACTTTGTGAGCCATTAGAAGCGCCGTTACGAGAAGATATTGCCAATACGCTGGCCCAGGCCAAGCTCAATAAAAAACGATTTCAGAACGTCAGTAAATCTTTACTCGCCGAGCGTTTGGGAATGGCCAGAGTCGAAGGGATTTGGCTGTTGCGCCCACTGCCCGATGCCGCATTGCGGACGCAGTTACGCTTTAGTGGATTGCTTTCCAAGCTCTTGGCTTTGGGGGCAAGTTATGTTGCTTACTATGTGTTGTGGGTGGCTTCGTGGGCCGTTATCGGTTTTGGTGCGCTGAACGGCCATCTAGATAAAGGTTGGATTATTGCCTGGGTACTGACGCTATTGAGCTTAGTGCCTTTTCGGATGGCCTTCATGTGGCAAAAAGGCGCGGTGTCGATTGGCATCGGCACCATATTACGTCGCCGCTTATTGGTTGGCGCGATGAACTTAAACCCCGACGACATGCGCCAAGAAGGCATTGGTCAACTGCTCGGTCGCGCCTTGGAATCATCCGAATTTGAATCGTTAAGTTTAAGCGGCGGAATTAATGCTTTAGTTGCTGTACTTGAATTATTGATCGCGGCGTGGGTTTTATCGACGGGTGCGGGTGGTGCTTTATTAGTGGTGTTGCTGCTAATGTATTTGCTGATGGTGGCTTTCGTTTTTGTTCTCATGAGTAAAGGTATTCGAAAATGGGCGCACAGCCGTTTACGCTTAACTTATGCCTTTGTCGAAAATATGTCGGGCCACCGCACGCGCATTGCCCAAGAAGACCCCGCGCGCTGGCACGAACGAGAAGACAGTTTATTAAATGCCTATCAAGACGATTCAATCGCGATGGATAAAATAGCGATAATTTTAGCGCTTATACCGCGCGGCTGGTTATTGTTGGGGTTAACCGGTTTAGCCTACGCATTTACTTTTACACAGCCAGAGTCTTTATCATTAGCGATTGCCTTAGGCGCAGTGCTCCTGTGTTACCGCGCTATAGTTGGGCTAGCCGGGGGTATGAGTGAATTAGCCCGTGCATCGGTGGCCTGGGACAATTTAAAACCCATGTTATTAGCGCGTAGCGATTATTCTTTACCGCATAGCTGCGTTGAAAATTTTACTGCGAACACGACAACCGTTTCAAAAAATACCTTACTGGAAATTCAGGGTCTTCACTTTTCTCACCGTGCTCGCCAAGCGCCAGTACTATCCGATTGTCATTTAACAATACATTCCGGCGACCGACTTTTATTGCAGGGCAGCTCCGGTAGTGGAAAATCCACACTTGCTTCCATTATCAGCGCAGTACGCGAGCCCGACGCAGGGCTAATGCTATATAAAGGATTGGACCTACCCAGCATCGGTAGCGCACATTGGCGAAAAAATATTGTCATGGTGCCGCAGTTTCACGACAATCATATTTTTATGGGCCCGTTTATATTTAATTTATTAATGGGCCGTGCATGGCCACCCAGTGAGCAAGACATGGACGAAGTTTACGAAGTCTGTATTGCTCTCGGTTTAGATAAAGTCTTAAGAAAAATGCCCGGCGGCATGATGCAATTAATCGGTGATACCGGCTGGCAATTATCCCACGGCGAAAAAAGCCGTGTGTATATCGCCCGAGCCTTATTACAAGGCGCAGACCTACTAATCTTCGACGAAAGCTTTGCCGCCCTAGACCCCGAAAATATGCAAATGGCAATGAGCTACGTATTCCAGAAAGCGGAGACGTTGATGGTTATTGCCCACCCTTAATTTCCCTTTTGACTCCATTGAAATTATTGGAATTCAAATGCTGTAGAGCGATAAAGGCAGGTACTTTGCGTAATGAGTGAAGTCTTTGTCGGTCGTGTAAATTTTAAATTTGCAACGTGTTGCCACAGCACAAATTAGATAATCAGTATGAGAGCCTTGAACGCCTTTGGCACGACAAAAGTTAGAGTATTCGGCTGCTGCTTCGTAATCAGAATCTAACGTCGCTTCATTTGGGAAGTAGCGAAGTTTTTGACGAAGCTTTTCGTAACTATTCTTATTGATATAACCTGAGAGGAGTTCTTGTTTAATGGCCCCAATTATTTTGACCTGATTCTCATCGATAAGCTGGGTGAGTTGTCGAGCGATAGTGCTTTCGCGAGAAGAGCTACTTCGTAGGGCTAGAGACCAAACGCAGGTATCAACGAGAACGCTGCTCATTTTCGTCCTGCTTTGTAGTCATAGTCGGAGTCGTGGGGTAAGGAGCCAAAGAGGTCGCTGATTTCTCGTTGTTTACGACGTTGTACAAACTCTGTAAGTGCTTGATTTACAGTGTCTTTTTTAGTTGTTAGTCCGCTAATTAGAAGCGCTTCATTGAGCAGATTTGTATCGATAGAAAGGTTAGTAGCCATGAGTACACACTCTTTTACACGTTGGTTTACACACTATAGCACACATGGCGATGTGTGCTATGAGGTGAAAAGTGGTCACATTGCACATCATTCAGTTCTGAAATCCGCACACGGGTAGGCGAACAAACGATACCGATAACGCGTTGCCACATATGCGAATAAAGGGTAAAACCAAATCAAATGGTTTGCATGCATTTCTTTGAAGGTAACTTCTATAACGATCAACAGTAATGAAAAATGCAATATGAACGTGTCTATATCCAGTGACTTCTTAAAATTCTTCTTAAATAAAACCAATACGACTACAACTTTAGCGGTAGGAACGAGGATTGCTGAGCCGGGCTTTCTTGCCTAATGTTTCTTATGAATGTCTGAATGGCCAGGGTTCTTATTTGAACTGAATGCTGATCTGCCAAAGATCGACTAATTTTTTGTATTACGCGAACTTTTCAATCACGACTTAAATTTCTTGTGGCATGCATTGTCTGATGTGTGCGGTTTTTTGTTTCGAATGATAATTTTAATTCAAAATACATGCCCGCGTGTAAATAAAAATGCATAACAGGTGAGTAGGCTGGCACAGGTTATGGTGAGTATCTGATCCCAGTTTGAACGGTTTTTTACGATAAATGCCATAGCCATAAAAATGGGGAAAATGATGGCGGTATATCTTGGTGCGCTCAATAGCCAGCTTGGCGAGAAAGAAATCACCAATAAAATAACCGCATAAAGACTGTAGCTAGGTGGGATACGTTTAATCGTGTAGGTGATAAGCCCAACAACACCAAAAAAGGCAATCGTTGTCGGTAGCCATATTCCTATCCTCATACGGAAATTATCACTGAGCGCTCGTAGGTAAATTTCACCTACGTTATTGGCAAAAAACGAAAATTGATTGCCCCAGTTTTCTTTTTGGTAGGCTAGGAACCGGAAGTAGTCACCGGTAACTTGTTTGTTGACCAGTAAGTAGCCCACAAAACCCATGGCAACTAACGAAGAAAAAAGTAGGGCGATGCTAAACTGACGGTTCCATGTCCATTGTTTGTTGAACTTGTCATATATTGGGTAACGCAGGCAAGCTTCTAAAATAAACGGGGCTATTAAGAGTAAGCCTTGGTTTCGGGTGAATGCAGCCAGGCCTCCGACGATCCCTGCATATAGCCACATCTCTTTTCTCATAAAATAAAAGCAGCTTATAGACAGTAATAAAAATAAGCTTTCGGTATATACAATACCGAAATAATACGAAAACGGGTAAATTCCCATAAATTTAACCGCTGTCCACGCGAGTTGTTCGTCGTGAAATTCGTCAATCATTAGTTTGAACAATACCCAGCTGGCGAGGCAGTATGACGTGAGTGAAACGATGATACCTGCAAAAAAATAATTTCCTACGATCATATGCGTAAGCTTAATCATGATTGGGTACAGCGGGTAAAATGCGAGTCGATATTTTTCTGGCCCTTCTGCGGCGTACCAGCCTTCGCTGATAATCAAAAAATTATCAGTGTCCCAGCGATGCCAAACCGATCTAAACGATTCGAGAAAAGACGTGGGTTCGCTCTCTAATATGCTGTAAACGACGTAAGTCACTACATATGTTAATAGTCGTAAGCATAACGCCAGTGATATAACTTTTATAAAAAGTGGAATGTGCCGATAACGCGGAAAGGCACTTTGTGGTGGAGCAAAACCAATCGCGACTTCACCGTGAGCGAAGACGTGAGTGATGTAGGTAAAAAAAATGCGGCAGCATAAATAAGCGACAGACAAAAATGCGAGTGTTTTTAAGCCCAGTGCGATGTGATCCATACCTGACATTCCTGTATATACTTATTATTATTTTAAATGGAGTTCACTGAATAGTTGGCGCTCCTTTTATTTGATGTAAGCATATTTGTTATTTTTGTTTTCGACAATATGCGCGTCTGTTTATTGTTAACTGGCTAGCAAATAAATATACCTTCGGGTGTTTGATTCGGCGGTAAGATTGATCTTTGATAAGGCCTTGTTAATGAGCAAGGACTCATGGAGTCACTGGGAGAGGGGGGGGGGATGTGTCACACGGAATCTCTTTCAACGAGTCTGACCCTATTGAAGCTTCATGAGTGGTTTGAGCGTAAAATAGGATAATTCACGATTAAAGGCCTTCTTTTGCACATGAGGACTTAACGGAACATAATGCTACTGTTTTAGGCAGTTTTTCAGAACCGCGATAGGAGAAACAACGAACGTGAAAAAGTTAATTCGCAACTCTACTGCCGAATTTCTAATCTTTACCTCTCAGGCTGGTGAAAATAGCATAGAAGTCCGTGTCGAGGATGAAACCATTTGGCTCACGCAAACGTTGATCGCTGAGCTGTTTGGCAAGTCAGTTTCAACAATTAACGAGCATATAAAGAATATTTATGGTGAATTGGAACTTGACAAAGACAGTACCTTGAGAAAATTCGGGATTTCCGAATTTTCTACCAAGCCAACCAATTTTTATAATCTTGATATGATTATCTCTGTTGGTTATCGCGTCAACTCCAAACGAGCAACTCAATTCCGCCAATGGGCAACCCAGATACTGCGGGAGTTTTCCATTAAAGGGTTCGTCGTTGATAAAAGTAGACTGGAAAATGGTAGTTTTCTAGGTGAAGACTATTTTGAAACACTGCTCGCTGAAATCCGGGAAATTCGCTTAAGTGAGCGCCGTTTTTACCAGAAAATCACCGATATCTATTCCTCAAGTGTGGATTATAATAAGAATGACCAGACTACCAGAGACTTTTTTTCCAAAGTTCAGAACAAGCTACACTTTGCCATTCACGGCCATACTGCTGCCGAACTGATCGTGACGCGAGCTGATAGCTCAAAGGAGTATATGGGGCTTACCAACTGGAGCAACAGTCCTGAGGGTAAGATAGTAAAAACAGATGTTTCTATCGCAAAAAACTATTTAGACAAAGATGAAATTGAATCCCTTGGCCGCATAGTTGGTGCTTATCTTGATCTCGCTGAAGAAAGGGCCAAGCGAAAGATTCCAATGACGATGAGTGACTGGGCAACACGGCTCGATCTGTTTCTTGAATTTGATGAGCGTGAAATATTGGCTGATAGCGGACAGATAACTGCAAAAATTGCTAGAGACTACGCTGTGAGCCAATTTGAACAATATCGTATTATTCAAGACAGGCTCTTCGAGTCAGACTTCGATAAACTGCTTAATCTACAGCAAGGCAAAGACCAGCAGAAATAAAGCGGGGAAAATACAATGCGGATTAATAAAATCTGACTTATTACTGACCCCATTGAAATCCTCCCCCCCTCCGTTAGAATGCTCTCCTTATATGTAAGCACCACTCACTCAACACCTCTGCACAAGGACGACTTACCGTCATTCAGTGTAAAAGGAAGGACATACGATGAAGTTCCCTACCGGGCCGTTGGCCTCATTGCTCTATTCAGTCGCTATCTCAGCCGCCAGCGGGCTGTCTCATGCTCAGGAGGGTCAAGACCCTGCCGCTCAATCGAATAGCTCTTCAGAAGCTAGCGAGGCAACGAAGGGTGACAAAGTAGAAGAAGTGATTGTCATGGGCAGTCGCCGGGGTAACTTCAATATCATCACGGAAGATGCGCAGAAGCTTGTCGATATGCCGGGTGCCTTAGGTGACCCAATAGCCGCTGTGTTCAGTTTGCCGGGTGTCGTAAATGATGGCGGCAAGCCCGCTGTACGAGGCTCTTCCCCTGAAGATAACCGTTACTACACGGATTTCATGCCTTCAGGTTACGTCTTTCATACGTTTTTGGGTTCCGTTTTTAGTGAATTCATCCTGCAAGATTTCCAGTTGTACTCTGCTGGTTTTGGTCCAGAATATTCGGATGTGACGGGTGCGGTTTTTGATATTGGTCTGCGCGACCCAAAGAATCAGAAACTGGGAGGTGTCATCGATCTCAGTATGCTGCGTTCGGGCCTGTTTGTAGAAGGCGCTGTTACCGAAAAATCAGCCTTTTATCTGTCGTATAGACAAAGCCTTATTCATCTTTTCATTCCTGAAGGTGAAGAGGAGGACGGTATTATTATTCAGGATGCACCCCAAGAAGGTGACTACCAGCTTAAGTATGTTTATGAGTTGAACGATGAACACAGTATTCAGTTCTTGGCCAGTGGTGCAACGGACTTGGCTGCTGCAGAGCTCACGCGAGAATCAGATTTTGTGCGCAGCAACCCTGATTTTGTAGGCGATTCGAAAATTGAAGATATCTACAATGGTCAGAGTTTGGTGTGGCGTTTTGACGGCGACAACAGCTCTGCAAAACTTGGCCTTGGTCATCATGTAACAGAATACGATCTCGATTGGGGCGATGACTTTTTCTTTAATTATAAATTAACGCAAGAAACGCTTCGCGGTCGTTATGCCTACAATTTTGGTGATTCGCACGAAGTCACAATAGGTGGCCTTTTTGCAAAACAAAAGTACGATATTCGCTATGATCAAGTATTTTTTATCTGTACAGAATTTGAAGCCGATTGCTTACTGAATCGAGTGAGACGAATTTCTGATAGCCCTACAATTGAATCGGATGAGCGGTCGTTATTTTTAAATGAAACATGGCGTGTTAGCGATGCTTTGACGTTTGATGTTGGCGTGCAGTGGCAAGAAAATGACTACACGGATGAAAGCTTTGTTCATCCGCGAATTTCGGCACATTGGTCGGTTAATGACAGCTGGAGCGTGTTTGCAAAGCACGGAAAATATAACCGCTTTCCCAATGTCGCGCAGATTCTCCCTATGAGAGGTAACCCGGATTTAAAATCCCCACGTTCAACGCACTCGACTTTCGGCGTTGAGCAGTTGCTCGATAATGGCTGGAGCTGGACGGCAGAGATCTACCATAAAAAGCTAAGTCAGTTGCCTTTGGGTTTAAGTGCTGACGATGCGGATGCGGCGTTATTGTATTCCAACGACGTTGACGGAACCGCGAATGGTATAGAGTTCTTTATTAATAAAGAACTCACCGACCGCTGGTATGGCTGGATTGCGTTAAGTTACGCCGAAAGTAAGCGTAAAAATTTACGTACCGATCAATCAATTGATTACCATTTGGATACGCCTTTAATTTTTAACTGGGTCACCAATTATCAGTGGAACGAAATGTTTAACATAGGCTGGCGCTGGAGTGTTCGTTCTGGTGGGGCATATACACCGATTATTGGCGTGCAAGACAATCCGTTTTTTGAAGACAGTGTCATCCCTGTATACGACGAACCGTATTCAGACCGCTTGCCAATCTATAGCCGTTTAGATATTCGCTTTAAATGGGATTTTATGATTCATAAGTGGGACAGTGCCGTGATCTTGGATATCGTTAATGCGCTCAATCAGCACAATGTGGAAGATCGTACCTTAGACTACGACAAAGTGGATAGTGCAGATGATCGTGTTCAGACAGAAGATTCTGTATCGTTTGGTATTATCCCGGCGATAACGTTTAGGATGCGATTTTAGGTTTTCGCCAAATTTTCGATGGGGTCAGGCTGATTTTTGAATGGGCCTCGATTGAAGAGTGAAAATTCTGTTAGTTGGGGTCATACTTGATTTTAATCGAGTCGGGCCCTTTTCCAATTTCTGAAACGGAATCTATAGAAAACGTTCATGTACAATTCAAAATCTGTCGATTCTAATCAGTCTGGTGTTCACGATCGCTTACACGATATCGTCAACAAGCATATCGACACGAAATACCGAAAACCTTACCAAGCCCATAATGTGGAAGCGTTTGATCAACTTAGGGCGAAAATAGATGCCAATGATTACGCGGGTTTGATCATGGATTCATGCTGCGGAACGGGCATGAGTTCTTATATTTTGGCTGAGCGTTACTCCGATCATCTTATTGTCGGGGTCGATCAATCTGGACATCGCCTAGAAAAGAAGGCTGGAGCGGCACCTGAAAATTGCATTATGCTTCAGGCGAACTGTGAGGATATTTGGCGGCTTTGTCTTGACCACGAACTTCATTTTGTTAGTCACCATATTTTATACCCAAACCCTTGGCCGAAGTCTGTTCATTTGAAACGACGCTGGCATGGGCATCCTGCGTTCCCTTATTTGAAACCGCTGGCAACGACAACAATTTTACGCAGTAATTGGAAGACTTACCTCGATGAGTTTAACGAGGCCTGGGAATTGCTTACACAGAATACGTCGGAAGTGCATTCTTTTACGATGGATGATCCGATGACTTTATTTGAAAAGAAGTATGCTGGCAGTGGTCAACTTTTGTATGAACTTATTCTTGAGTCGTAAGCCTATGTGCTCGTTTAGTTTCTCCCGTCTATTGATAAGTCTTGTCTTTCTTTTCTCTGCGCAAGTTTTCAGCGAACAGTCTCTTCTGCCTTTTGCCAGTGATGGTTGCAGCTCGTTTCCGGATGGGACTATTGCACAAAATGAATTGTGGCTCTCATGTTGTACGACGCATGATCGCGCGTATTGGAAGGGTGGGAGTTATAGCCAACGCTTAAAAGCTGATGTCGACCTCCAAGAATGTGTTGCTCAGCTTGGTGAAGAGGTTGTGAGTATTTTGATGTTAACGGGCGTTAGAGTCGGCGGGACGCCGTTTTTACCCACGACATTTCGTTGGGGTTATGGTTGGCCTTATCCCCGCGCCTATGGCGAACTCTCAGATAAAGAAAAGAACCAAGTTTTACGCTCTTCAACGGAGGAGGGCTTGGGCGGTTCAAAGGCTCTCGGTTCAAAGACGCCCAGTTCAAAGACTTCAGGCGCCCTCGACAATAAACCGGCTCAAAACAAAAGTGATTCCAATGACTAATACCCCGATTAAACCCGTTTCAATCGAGTCTGACCCCATTGAAACGTTGAAGCAGGTTTTTGGTTTCGATCAGTTTAGAGGTGGGCAAGAGCAAACCATTCGTCAATTGTTAAACGGTGATTCGTCTTTGGCGATTTTTCCTACGGGGTCGGGGAAATCTTTGTGTTATCAGCTTTCAGCTCTGCTTTTGCCACATCTTACGTTGGTAGTTTCACCGTTATTGGCGTTGATGAAAGATCAGTTGGATTTTCTAGCGGATAAAGGCATTGCTGCGGCGAGCATTGACTCGACGTTGACTCCTGACCAGCACCGCAATGTTATGGCAGATGTCCGCTCGGGGAAAATAAAAATCCTGATGGTGTCGGTCGAACGCTTTAAAAACGAACGCTTTCGTCAGTTTATTCAGTCTGTTCAAGTTTCAATGTTAGTCGTTGACGAGGCGCATTGTATTTCCGAGTGGGGCCACAACTTCCGGCCCGATTACTTAAAGTTACCGAGCTATCGGGAACAATTAAATATTCCTTTGGCATTGCTGCTAACGGCGACGGCAACCAAAAAAGTTAAAAGGGATATGGCGCAGCGGTTTGCTATTAGCAACGAGCATATTGTGACAACGGGATTCTACCGCCGTAATTTAGACTTGTCGGTTTTCCCTGTAGCGTCTGCTAATAAAGACGCACAGCTTCTTGCATTAATACAGCAGGAAAATGGCCCGGGTATTGTTTATGTCACCTTGCAACATTCGGCGGAAGAGGTAGCCAATTTTCTCAGCCGTAATCAAGTGAACGCCCAGGCCTATCACGCAGGTTTGGAGAATGAAAAGCGGCAAGGAATTCAGTCAGCGTTTATGGCTGGGCAAGTCCAGGTTGTTGTGGCGACTATTGCTTTTGGTATGGGGATTGATAAATCGGATATCCGTTTTGTTATTCATTACGATTTACCGAAGTCGATTGAAAATTACAGCCAAGAAATTGGACGCGCAGGGCGGGACGGACAGCCTTCTCGTTGTATGACCTTGGCGAATCTGGATACCATTAATACACTTGAAAACTTTGTGTATGGCGATACGCCAGAGTTAGAAGGCTTAGAGCATATCTTACAGAACATTCGCAGTGAATCGTCGGGTGGTCAATGGGAGGTGCAGATAGCCAGCTTGTCGAATGCGAGCAATATTCGGCAGTTGCCTCTTAAAACTCTATTAGTTCAATTGGAGTTGTTGGGGGTTATCCAACCAAAATATTCCTATTTTGCGGACTTTCAGTATAAATTTATTAAGCCGAGAGAGCAGGTCTTGTCCCAGTTCCAGGGCGAGCGCCAAACCTTTCTCAATACGGTATTTTCCGAAACCCGTTTTAAAAAGGTTTGGGGTAGTTTGGACTTTGATCATTTGTATCAGAATCATGCATGTGAACGAGATCGAGTGATAACGGCGCTGGAATATTTGGATCAGAAAAATCTGATCGAATTACAAACTAAAAAAATGACTGAAGTATTTGGTGTCAATGAAGCTGCGCTGACTAATTCGTCTCTAGGTCAAACACTGCATCAATATTTCGTTGAAAAAGAACAAAAAGAAATACAGCGCATTGCCGCCTTGGTGCGATTCTTTGAATTGGATCGTTGTCTAAGCCGAAATCTATCGATGTATTTTGACGATGCTGCATCGCCAGAGCAATGTGGGCATTGTACTGTGTGTCGTGGGCAGGTGGCTCAATTGCAGTATTCGCAGCAGTTGCAATGGCCCGCCGATGATCAGCTGGCAAGTTCACTGAGCGGTCTGACAAGGCATATGAAGGAAAAGGTCCAAAAAGATATTTCAATTGATAGTTATTGCCGTTTTCTTGCGGGTATTAGTGTGCCGTTGTTTAGCCGGTATCGAGTGAAGAAGTTGGCTGGTTTCGGCTCGTGCGCGTCCTTTCGGTATGAGGAAATACGTCAGCGTGTGGAGTCCCTTCTTTCAAACGGCACCGTTTTATAACTGAATTTCTTCCAAATTCCATCAGCGGACTTGGAACCGTATTGCAGTAAGCCCTGGCGCACCATTCTAATGTTAGGCTTGAATTTCACCACCTTGGCGGAGTTTTAATCGTAAATGTCGCCATTATTTGCAGTCTTGCCATTAAAGAAAATTTATTGGGGCTTTGATTTCTTTTTTGGTCCTTTCCTTGTTGTAATAAATCACAATGTTTCCGTAACTAATTGACGGTGGTTGTTTTTCAGATCATTACAATTCTTTCCGTTGCCAGACCTTAAACCCAGATGATCTCGGTTTGTCTTGGGGCTGGCTTTTAAACCTGTAATTGGTTAAAAGGAAATTATTATGTTCTCGATAAAATATTTCGTCTACGGTGGTGCTTTGGCACTTTTTTCGCAAGTCGCTGATGCACAAATTGCTAAGTCGGCTACACCAACCTTTCTAACCGTTGATCCTTTCGTGTCGGCTAAGGTGGTTAAGCAGAAACAAGAGTCAACCTTTAAGGCGGTGGGTAACAGTGAGTTAACGGCTATTCTGCTTGTGAATGGTGAAAAAATGGAAGTGAAGGGGCGTTCCAGCTTCAATGTTACTGCGTCACAAGAGGAAATTAAGAAGGGCGTCGTTAATGTCGGCGCTTTCAATATCGTACTTTTCGATGTTGCTCAGGACGCTTTAACTTATGGCAGAGAAAGTAACGAACGGCGCGGCAATCTTTCTTTCGTTGCGAAAAACAGTCAAT
Source organism: Agarilytica sp. (assembly GCA_033852175.1). Taxonomy (GTDB): domain Bacteria; phylum Pseudomonadota; class Gammaproteobacteria; order Pseudomonadales; family Cellvibrionaceae; genus Agarilytica. The sequence continues at coordinate 11,939 of JAWSUY010000027.1, read as the reverse complement.
CGTTTCGTTACGATGCCGCAAATGGCACGATTGAAGGTGAGGTTGAAGGTTTTATCGGGGCTAACTATATGGGTGATTACGCGCCTATTTTAAAAGATAGTTCCGAAGCTGATAGCACGGTAGCCCCGCGTCAAAAATCCCGCATGGCTGTTAGAATGAAGCTGGATAGACCGTTTGCTTTGGAAGAAAACGACAAGGGCGCATTTGCGCAAGCACAGACGACAATTCGTATTGAGGCGGACGGTGACCCTGCGATACTTGCCTATGAAGTTGAGATTGAATTACGCCCTCGATATGAAGTGGAATATATTATTTGGTGGCAAATCGAAGTGGCTAAACGCTTATGTGTTCAGCCTGTACGATTCAGTCGCCTAGTTTGGAACTGGCCACTAATTTCATGGGATTATACGGGTGTTGGTTTGGGCTTCGGTCAGCCAAAATCAAATAGCCAGTGGGCGAAAGCGGATGTTTTATTCACGTGGCGTGATTGGAAAACGATTCACAATCCTTCGCTATTTTTCTTCAGTACTTCAGAGGCCTATGACCTGATGGATACGGTTGATGACAGCGACTGTGTAGAAGTGTTTTTTGTTGAAGGCGATAACGGTATGCACAATAGCTGGGGCGGTGGCGCATCGTTCTGGGGTGGAGAGTCTTATACGAAAATTATTTCAAGTGATGGCAATGTGGATGCCGGCGTTGACTTTAATCACTTGGCCCATGAGCTAGGGCATTCAATGGATCTTCCGCATCCGAATTCTGGTAACAGTTCAAGTACGAATACGTTGATGTGCCCGAGTGGCTTTGCGAATGATAACCCCGATCGCAACAGTCAAGAGAACGAAGACGGTCTTTCAAATCCATTGTTCACCTTTGCTCTTAAAATAGTGTCTGCAGGTCCGGATTGTGCGAACAGTGCTTCGTGTGGAACTTGCCCTCCTATTCCGTAGGTCGTCTTTTCCATAACTAAGGTCGTATTAGGGTTATGGACTGTCACGGCTTAGTTTAATTTAGTGGGAAGTTAATACTGCCCATAACGATACAGCTCATAAACCTGAAGTGATCGATAAGATTCTTCAGGTTTTTATTTGGGAGTTTCTATACAGAGATATGGGGACAGAGATATGAGGGGAGGGTTGGTTGTTATTTGTTCTTTTAGCAGTTAATTGTAGCTTGGTTTTTGAACAAATAAAGGAAAGCGACGTTTATTTTTACGAATTGCTACGCAATGTTGCTGTTTATAATCTAATCTTTCTATAAATGTTACGTTCACTGAAGTTTCAAATATACGCAATCGCGTTCGCTCCTTTCCTTTTCATTGCGATTTTAGGAAGTCTTATCGATGTCCAAGTTCTAAATTCACTTGGCAAAGGTATTTCCGGAACTGTCGAAAAATCGATTCTTGATATTGAAAAGACCCGCCTTGTAACGGTGGTCGAATCGGCTCGCAGTATGATCCAGCCCTATGTTGATATGCCGGATAGGACCGGTATGGCTGAAGCTTTGGAAATGCTCTCGCAATTGGAATATGACGATGGCGCTGGTTACCTTTACGGTTCGGACGGCGAAGGTACCCGTTTGCTTTTCGGTAAGTCAGGAAAAGGAATTGGCACAAACTATATGGATATAAAAGACAAAAAAGGTAATTTGCTTGTTCGTGACATGGATAGAATTGCGAAGGCTGGCGGCGGTTTTTATACATACTACTTCCCTAAGCCCGGAAAGAAAGTCGCAGAACCTAAGTACAGCTATACGATTTATATTGAAAAGTGGGACTTTACTTTAGGCACAGGATTTTATATCGATAGCTTAGGGCCTGTTCTTGATGGCATCGATAACACCTTGGACGATAGTAAATCACACAATTTACTTAAGGGCCTTATGATAACGGGCATTGTCGCATTGGTGATTGCATTATTGGTGACATTCATTACGCGCCGTATTTATTCGAGCTTGGCTAACCTATCGACGTCAGTCGGCGCCTTGGCTAAAGGACAAGGTGACTTAACGCAAACTATCGATCGAAGTAGTATCAGCTTACTGGATGACATTGCGCAGAGTTTTAATGTGTTCCTCGGCTCGATGGCGACGGATGTGCGATCTCTCAAGGTTACGGGTAGCACATTGATTGAAATGGCGACAAAAGCCACAGAAAGACAGGTAGCACTGACGCGCACCTCCGAAGATCAAAAGCAGCAAACGGTCAATATTGCCGCCTCGATTGATGAGATGGCTTCGACTTCGTCCGAAATGGCATCACACGCCGAAGAAACAAGAGTGTCGGCGGAAAGTGCAACTGAGGAGGTTGGCGATGTTTTACGGCAGGTGGAAACTTCGAGTGATCGCCTGGATGAGTTAAACGTGCTGTTAGAGGGCGTAAAACAATCTATTGATGAACTTTCAGATAATGTGGAATCAATTAACTCTGTTTTAGGTGTGATTCAGGGAATTTCAGAACAAACGAACTTGCTGGCTTTGAATGCGGCGATTGAAGCCGCAAGGGCTGGTGAGCAGGGAAGGGGCTTTGCTGTTGTTGCCGATGAAGTCAGAAACCTTGCGAAACGCTCACAAGAATCGACCGTCGAGATCGCCACTATTCTATCGCGCTTAAGTTCGAGTGCAGAAAAAACCAAAGGTGACATGGCCGCGTCAACAGTGAAACGTTCTGCGGCACTTGAAGCTATGGGTAAAATCCGCAACCTCATTGGCTCAACTTCTTCGACTATTGAAAACTTGGCCAATATGAATATATTGGTAGCGACTGCCGCGACCGAGCAGTCAGCCGTTATTGATGATGTTGCAGAAACGGTCAATAATATAGCGATGCTAGCAGAAGAGGTCGGAAGAGGTTCGAGCGAGTCGCAAAAACAATTCGAGACGCTAGAGACTCTTGCTGAAGGTGTTAATAGCGTTTCAGATAAATTTAAAGTTTAGATTCTTCCCTAAAAGCCGGAAGGTACTTATTGCTCCTGCAATGCATCTTCCAATTTCTTCGCAATACGTCCCAATGCGTCAACGTCTTGAGCTGGAGCGGCCTTTTGCGCCTGCTGCAATTCATGACAGAGGTTTAGTGCTGTCATCACGGCAATACGTTCCAACCCTACAATCGAGCCTGAAGAGCGAATAGCGCGCATGCGCTTGTCGAGTTCGTCTGCAGCACGAGTTAGCGCCGCCTGCTCGCTTTCTGGGCAGGCAACTTGGTAGTCTTTATCAAGGATGTTGACGTAGGTGGTCGCGGTTTCACTCATGGTGTGGATCTCAGGATTCCGTTTCTAGATTTTTCAGGTGGGTAATCATCGCTTCTACGCGTTTACGCGCGATATCATTTTTTTCCATCAAACGCTTGCGTTCTAGATCCCAGCTGGCCTCTTTTGCCTGTAATGTGGCATTTTCCTTTTCCAGGTGGGTGCACAAGCGAATGAGCTCGTCGAGTTTATCTTCTATATGCTGTAATGGTGAGGAGGACATTTGGGTCGTCATAGTTCGCAGTTGTGTGTATCACGGATGTTAAAGTGAATTCTAGAAAAGTATAGCTTTTTTATCCAAAAAGGGGGTAAAGGACACAAAATACTCATCGAAGTTGGGGTAAAAGTGGTAGCATCCCGGCTAATTGAATCTGGAGTTTGTGATGCCGAATAAGGTCGATTTCTTTGTATTAAACGAGCTGTTGTTGAATTTGGGCGCGGTTTGTTCCCCGTCTGAATTACAGGGTGTGCTGTGTGGCCGCATCAGTGGTGGCGATATTCCGACTAAAGCTGATTGGCCGAACGAAGCCGCACAGTTTTTGGATATTGAACATGTAGCCTTAGAAGACGAGCAAGCTCAGCTAATCGACGGTTTGTATGCGGATACACGAAACTTGATGGATGACGTGAACTTTAGTTTTACGCCGTTATTGCCCAGCGATGAATCCTCTATCGAGCGTCGTGCTCTGGAGCTGGGGTCGTGGTGCGAAGGTTTTTTGCACGGTCTAGGTTTGTCGGGCCTTAGTGGTCAGGCTCAACTGAGCTCTGAGGTTGCTGATGCGCTGAGAGACTTGGCTCAAATCACCCAAATTAGTGTCGATAAAGACGATAACTTAGAAGAGAACGAAAGTTATTGGGTAGAGTTGGTTGAGTATGTAAAGGTTGCTGTTCTCACGGTTTATACTGAAATCTCTAGTACTGATAGTTCTGAATCTTCCGATGATGATTCGGGCTCAAAGTCTAATGATCAGGTAATTCATTGATGAGTACGTCTAAAGCGGAATATGCCCGTCGTCGCAAACAGCTTATGGGAATGCTTGAAGCCAATAGCATTGTGATATTGCCGTCTGCTAACGAGAAAGTTCGCAGCCGAGATACCGAATACCCATTTCGTCAGGACAGTGATTTTATGTATCTAACAGGCTTTCAAGAGCCTGATTCGGTTTTGGTTCTAATACCTGGCCGTGAGCATGGTGAGGTTATTTTGTTCTGTCGGGAAAAGGACCGAGAGCGTGAAATTTGGGATGGTTTGCGCGCAGGGCCAGAAGGCGCATGCCAGCAATACGGTGCCGACGATGCTTTTCCAATTGGCGATATTGATGAGATTTTACCGGGTTTACTCGAAGGTCGAGACCGTGTGTATTATACCCTCGGTAAAGATGCCGGTTTTGATCAGCACGTAATGGAGTGGGTTAATACGATTCGTGCTAAGGCGCGTTCAGGCGCTTCTCCTCCCGGTGACTTTCTTGACCTTGATCATATTCTCCATGATATGCGTCTGTATAAAAGTGCTGAAGAAGTACGGATTATGGCGCGTGCTGCAGAAATTTCGGCAAATGCTCACAAAGTGGCCATGCTGGCTTGTAAGCCGGGGATCATGGAGTATGAATTAGAAGCTGAAATTAATTTCTATTGCGCAAAAAGAGGCGGGCGCTTTCCTGCCTATAACGCCATTGTTGGTGGCGGTAAAAACGCCTGCATACTTCACTATGTTGAAAATTCAGCGAAGTTAAAAAGCGGTGATCTCGTTCTGATTGACGCCGGTTGTGAGTTTGAAAATTACGCCTCTGATATTACGCGTACCTTTCCCGTTAATGGAAAGTTTAGTGACGAGCAGGCAGCGGTATATAGAATTGTATTGGCCGCTCAAGAAGCCGCGCTTGAAAAAGCGTTAGTGGGCAACCACTGGAATGAACCGCACGATGCTTCTGTTCAGGTAATTACCAAAGGCCTTGTGGACTTGGGCTTACTTAAAGGCGATGTAGAAGAACTTATCGAAAGCGCAGCGTATAAAGATTTTTACATGCACCGTATCGGTCATTGGATCGGCATGGATGTGCATGATGTTGGTGATTATAAAGTCGGTGGCGAATGGCGTGTGTTAGAGCTGGGAATGATGATGACAGTGGAGCCGGGAATTTATATTTCACCCGACAATACTGATGTTGCTGCCAAATGGCGGGGCATCGGTATTCGTATTGAAGACGATGTACTGATCAGCAAAGACGGACCGCAGGTTTTGAGTATCGCCGCACCGAAAACGGTTGAAGATATCGAAGCGCTAATGGTAAGCAGTTAGCACGGTTGAGATTTTGACCGTAACGAATTACTGAAAACCCGATAGATCGGCGTACTGAAAACCGGTCGAATATTCTATATCCTAATTTCTATTCTCAACTAATTTCTATTTTAAAGAGATACATTAAAAACAAATGGAAACGGAACAGGCTTACGATATTGCGATTGTTGGCGGCGGCATGGCAGGCTTGTCGCTTGCTCAGCTGATGTGCCGATATTTGCCAGATCTGCAAATCTGCCTGATTGATAAATTTCCCTTAGAGTTGAACGATAAACTCTACCAGCCCAGTTTTGATCATCGTTCTACAGCAATATCTCGCGACAGCGCGGATATTTTTGATCGCCTAGGTTTGTGGCAATCGATTGGTGAGCATGCCACGGCTATCAGCAGGGTGCATGTGAGTGATCGTGGCCATATGGGCTCAACGTCCTATTCTGAAAACGATAATGACGGCGACCCATTAGGTTATGTTGTCGATAACGCTTGGTTGGGTCGGAGTCTGGCTAAAGGAGTTATCGAGCAGACTCGTATTACGCGTTTAGCGCCAGCAAACGTGACCTCTCTAAAAATCGGTGCTGAAGGCGCTATTTTATCCATCGAAGCAAAACAGAACATCCATCTTAACTGTCAGTTGGTTGTGATTGCTGACGGTGCGAATTCCTCTTTACGGAATTCGTTGGGAATTGTTACGGAATCTTTTGATTATCAGCAAGCCGCTATTATTGCCAATGTCGCTTTTGAAAAGCCTCATCAGGGGGTGGCTTATGAGCGCTTTACAGATACTGGCCCAGTCGCGCTTTTGCCTTTGGGGGAGAGTGATGATGCGAGAACATCGAGCCTCGTTTGGACGACACCTAATGCTCGCTTAGATGATGCTTTGGCTTGGAGCGATGAGCAATTTGCTGAAGAGTTACAAGCAGCATTTGGTTACCGATTAGGTAAATTCACGCGTATTGGCGAGCGTTTTCATTATCCGTTAACGCGTATGTTAGCCAAGGAGCAAGTCAGGTCTTCGGTTGTGTTAATGGGAAATGCCGCACATTCTTTGCATCCGGTGGCGGGGCAGGGCTTTAATCTCGCACTGCGTGATGCAGAACGTCTAACATCGACTATTGGTCAATATAGGGCGCGTGGTGAATCCTTGGGCAGTTTGGCAATGCTCAAACCGTATATCGAAAAACAGCAATCGGACCAGTGGTTGACGAGTATGATCAGTCACGGTTTCAATCGCGTTTTTTCTGATCAGCGTTTGGCGGTGCAAGGTGCACGTAATCTCGCGCTTATCGGGCTCAATTTAAACCAAGGCATTAAAAAAACCTTTTTTGACCAAATGATGGGCAAAGGCTCACTTTCTGCTTCTTGAGAATATCCATGTCTGAATTACATTCACAGTCTCGCGTCGATAAGAGCGCATACGATATCGCAATTGTTGGCGGTGGCATGGTGGGTTTGGCACTTGCGAATGTTTTAGTCTCTGCACTTTCTAGTAGCCTTGAAGGAATATCTCGGGGAGTTCGAGATTCCAGTGAATCTCATCCCCTTCGTATCGTGCTGATCGACGCTGGTGCGCCCAGTGTATTGGATCTTTCAAGCGTTGATCCTCGTGTTATTGCGCTTTCAAAATCCAATCAAGCGTTATTGGACCGGATTGGCGTTTGGGAGAAAATACAATCAGCGCGGGCCTGTCCCTATTTCGATATGCACGTGTGGGATGGTGATGGCACGGCAGATATCCATTTTGGATCGGGTAGCGTTCTCGCACACGAGGAAAACCTAGGCCATATCGTCGAAAACAAAGTTATTGTAAATGCCTTGCTTGAGAATTTGAGCGGTATTGAAATCCTTTTTAATACAAGCGTAGAATCCTGTAGCCGAGAAACTGATGGGCTTGAGCTTGAATCACCAAGTATTGTGGATCGACAATCGGATAAGACGCTTCTCACGTTAAATAACGGCGAGAAAATATCCGCTTCCCTGGTGATTGCCGCTGACGGAGCCAATTCGCGGTTACGTGAAATGGCCAAGATAAACGTTCGCGAATGGGATTACGGCCACACGGCAATAGTATCGACAATCCGAACAGAGAAACCGCATGGGTTTACGGCGTGGCAGCGCTTTAGTACAAAAGGGCCTTTGGCATTTTTGCCGTTGACGCTCGATGGTGAAGATCAGCACCATTGTTCAATTGTATGGTCGATAGACCACAAACTAGCGGAAGAGGCGATGGCCTTAGATGACGACGCTTTTTGTCGAAGACTAACTTCCGAATTCGAGGCAAAATTAGGCCGAGTTGAGCACACGCAAAAACGCATGAGTTTTCCTTTGAAACAGAGGCATGCTTCGCGCTATGTTGCGCCGGGCATTGTATTGGTGGGTGACGCCGCGCATACGATACATCCTTTGGCCGGGCAGGGTGCCAATATTGGGTTGTACGATATCGATGTGTTGGCTGAAGAAATTCAGCGCGCCGTGCGACGGGGAATACCCATGTCAGATCCCTCGATCGGCAAGCGTTATGAGAGAAGGCGTCAAGCGCATAATTTATTGGCCATGTCGGCAATGGAAGGGTTTAAAGGTTTATTTGGTTCCGATGACCTTGTTGTGCGATGGCTGAGAAACGAAGGCCTACGTACAGTAAGTGCGGTGCCTTGGTTAAAAAAACAATTTTCAAAACTAGCCAGTGGCAGGGTCTAAGTATTGAGTTGGGTTTCGGATTTAAGTTGTCACAACAATACTTGAGTCAATCGCCGCTACCCTAACGATTTGCTAGTTGGAGTTACCCACAATTTTTATCACGTGTTTAAGAGAGAGTTTTCTTGTCAGAACTTGTTGCTGAAAAGAAAGATTGGTTGATGTGTCACGATTGTGGTGAACTGCAATCTGTCGTCGCAATTTCACCCGAGCATAAAATGGTATGCCGAGTATGTGAAAGCTTGCTGCATATTGGCCATGGCAAATGGTTGCAGTCTGCGAGTGCTCTGGCGATTACATCTGCGTTGTTGTTTGCGGTATGTCAGCTTGCGCCTTTCTTAACCTTGGAAATTGGCTCGCAAAGTCAAACGGTTACCATACTTGATGGGTTTTGGGCCTTGTTGGCTCGGGGTAACTGGATTCTTGCGGCTTTGATCATTACGACGATATTTCTATTTCCGCTCTTTGAAATTCTGGCTTTTCTCTATTTAGTGATTCCCTATGAATTTAAGCGCCGCTTGCCGGGGCAGACCACGGTTTTGCGTTGGTTAGCGCAAACGCGATCGTGGAGTATGTTGGAAGTCTTCCTTCTTAGTGTGGTTGTCGCCTCCGTCAAAATGGCGGATATGGCGATATTACATCTAGAAATTGGTGTATATGCTTTGTTCTTGTTGGTTGGTGTTTTAATTCTTGTGAATGTAAAACTGAATCGCCAAAACCTGTGGTCTTGGATTAATCCGAATAATTATTTTACCACTCATAACCGAGAATACGTTTATGACTGTAAAATTTGCCAAGCGATGGTAGGCGAGTCGATCGTTGAAAATGACGGAGAGTGTCCGCGCTGCCAGTCGAAGATTCACAAACGTATACCGGGCAGTATGCAAAAGGCGACGGCTTTTGTGCTGGCTTCCATCATTCTGTATATTCCCGCCAATGTCTTGCCTGTTATGACCTACTCTTCGCTGGGTGAGACGGAGACTGATACGATTCTTTCTGGTGTCATAGCGCTCGTTGGGGCAGGGCTTTACTGGGTGGCAACCGTTGTGTTTGTTGCGAGTATTGTTGTGCCGGTAGTTAAATTGGCAATTTTGACGTATTTAATTTGGTCTGTGCATGCTGGCTGGACGAAAGGCATTAAACACCGCGCATTTCTTTACCGTGTGACCGAAGTGATGGGGCGATGGTCAATGGTCGATGTTTTTGTTGTGACGATCTTCACCGCCCTGGTTCAATTTGGTTTTGTCTACACTGTCGAGCCAGAAGGCGCTATTATCGCGTTTGGCGCGGTTGTGGTCATGACGATGATTGCTGCTGAGACGTTCGACCCTCGTTTGCTATGGGACGCATTGGAAAAACAAGATGATCAATAAAGCTATCGTTCAACAGATTCGTACAATTTCACCTGTATGGATTGTTCCATTGGTGGCTCTTGCCATTGCCGTTTGGCTGGCGGTTCAAGCGCGTTTAGAAAAAGGCGCGGTTATTCAAATTACCTTCACAGAAGCTTCCGATGTTATTGCGGGCCAAACGCTCATTAAGCTGAAAGATGTTCAAGTGGGCACGGTGCAATCCGTACGGTTAAGTTCGGACCTGAAAAGTGTTGTGCTTAAAGTAGAGATTGATCGCAGTGTGTCAGAGCACCTCAGCGAAAATACGCGTTTTTGGGTTGTCACTCCGCGCATCAGTGCAACGGGGGTGTCCAACTTGGGGACGTTAATCTCCGGTGTTTATATTGTGATGGACCCGGGTGAAAAAGGTGAATATACCAGTAAATTTGTCGGCTTAGACGAGTCGCCTGCATTTGTTTCGGACGAACCGGGCACGCAATATGTGTTTCGTGCGCAAGAGCTGGGTTCTCTCGATATTGGTTCGCCCATTTATTTTCGGGAAATTCGCGTTGGCGAAGTCACAAGTTACCAATTATCTCCCAATAGCGATTACGTCGATATTAGCTTTTTTATACACGCACCACACGATGCCTTGGTCAGAACGCGGAGCCGTTTTTGGAATGTAAGTGGTTTTGGTTTGAATATTGGCGCCGATGGTATTAAGGCGAAGATGACCTCTTTGGCTTCGTTAGTGAGCGGCGGTGTCGCTTTTGATAATGCGGTGAGTAATGAAAAAAGTACAATAGCGGACGCTATGCACCGCTTCTATCTACACCCTGATAGAGAGTCTGTTTTAGAGGGCCAGTTTGATATTGAATACTTTTATGTGCTGAAATTTTCGAGCACCGTTCGGGGCTTAACGGTTGGCGCACCTGTTGAGTTTCGTGGTATCAAGATTGGCGAGGTCGTGAATATTGAATTAACCAGCGCTGAAAATATAGACAATACTTTACACGTTTATATTGCGATGGAACCGCAGCGCTTAGAACCGGGTACAACACCGACGCGTGAAGAGATCGATAAAAAAATCGATAAGATGATTGCTCAGGGTTTACGTGCTCAAATGAAAACAGGAAGTTTGATTACAGGTTCACGCTATATCGAGCTCGCTTTTTTCGAAGATCAGGCATCGGCCGCATTGATTCACGGCGAAAATGTTTCGGAAATTCCCACCGCAGACGATTCGATTGAACTGATCACTAAACAGTTATCAGACGTACTCGATAATGTCAGTAAAATACCCTTTGACGATATCGGTAAGGACCTTGCCAGTAGCATGTCGAGTTTGAATGTGATTCTTGGGACGCTTGCGAAGCAGAATACGGCTCAAAAAATGGATGGTGCTGTCGAAAACCTGGGGAAAACGTTGGCGAGTGCTAATGATGCTTTGAGCCAGGTGGCGATCACCATGAAAAGTATTGATCAGGCGATAGCGCCAGACTCGGAATTTAAATACGAATTAACTGAAATGTTGAAATCAGTGGGGGATGCGGCAGAAGCCATGGGCTTGTTAATGAATGAGCTGAATCGACATCCTAATGCATTGATATCCGGAGCTAAAAAAGATGAGTAAGCAGTGGGTGCGTAATGTAATTGGAAACGCAGAAAAAATCCGTTTGGGTTTGGTCTTGTTGAGTGTTGTGGTTGGTTTAACTTCATGCGCTTCGAGTGGTCCCGCGACGCGTTACTATTCACTTTTTGCTGATTCGTCTGTTAAGTCTATCGAGCATTCTCTCAGTAATATCTCTATTGGTGTGGGTCCAGTGATTTTGCCTGACTACATCGAAGATCCTTCTGTGGTGAGTCTAACGTCCGGCCAGCAAGTTCGAGTGTCGGGTTATCATGCCTGGGCCGGAAACCTCAAAGAAAGTATGACGCGCGTTCTTGCGGATGACATTTCCGGAGCGTTGAGCCTGGATGCTGTATGGGGTTTTCCTTGGGATAACCGTGTTCGTCCTGATTATCAAATACGGGTTGTCGTCGAGCAGTTTGATGGTGTGCGTGGTGGTCAAGTGAACTTGCGAGCGAAATGGACTCTGCTAAATAAATCAGCGGATAAAGTATTGTCGGTGGGCTCTGTTAGCTTATCGGAAGTGTCAGCGGGCGGTGGTATCGATAACTATGTTGCGGCTCTTAATCGATTGCTCAATCGTTTATCGATGAGTATTGCAGAAAAGTTGATGGGTACGATATAGGGCGAAAAATAGGGGGGACGGGAGACGGGAGACGGGAGACGGGAGACGGGAGACGGGAGATGGGAAATGGGAAATGGGAAACGGGAAACGGGAAATGGGAATGATGTGGCTTAATGAA
>JAWSUY010000026.1:0-2417 GCA_033852175.1 Agarilytica sp. | reverse complement strand
TAAGTCTATGTAGGCCATACACGCAATAAGATATTTTTCGTCTAATAAGGCTTGTGATTTAAATATTCCCTCCCAGAAATTTTCAGTGCAATTTCCTTCGGCGGCGCCAAACCAACTGCACCCTAGATCTCAATCGCTGTGCCGCTTAACCTCCGTTATCAACTTAGGAGGTTCTACTTATGACACATCGAACAAAAGAAGAGTGGCTAACGTTATTTGACGCGCAAATCCAAAGCGGTCTTACTCAAGGCGAATTCTGTAGTGAAAATGGATTGAGCCAAAAGTATTTCAGCATTAAAAAATCCAAGCTCAAACGAGAGAAATCGTCAGCCAAAGCCTTTGTCAAAGTTACGGCACCTGTAGCGACGCCACTGCAGAGCCATATTTTAAAGTATGGCGCAGTTGAACTCCAGATGAACTCACACGTAGATGTATCGTACTTGGCGAACCTGCTGAAACGTCTGGCATGATCTCATGGCATAAAGACATCACGATATACTTGCATCGTGATTCCGTGGACTTCCGTAAAGCTATTAACGGCCTTTCCATCATTGTTGAGGAGGGGATGGAGCTCAACCCTTTCGACCGCTCAATATTTATCTTTTGCAATAAGCGCCGGACTCAAGTCAAGGTTCTGTACTGGGACCAATCTGGCTTTGCGTTGTGGCAGAAGCGGTTAGAGAAAGATAAGTTCAAGTGGCCGAAGCGCTGGAAAGATGAAGTCATTCATCTTAGTCATGAGCAATGGGTCTGGTTGTTAAGAGGATTTGACATTAATCAGTTAACACCGCATGAGGAATTACGCTTTCAATCAATAAATTAGTATAATGTCAGCATGAATAAAGCCGCTGACCTCACTAAAGAAAATTCGCAATTAAAGCGGCAGCTCGATGCGTCTACGGAAAAACTGAAAGCAAAAACGAACTATATTCAACAGCTAGAAGAGATGATTAAGCAGTTTCAGTCTCGCCAGTTTGGTTCTTCCAGTGAGAAAATATCGCCGGATCAATTGGGTTTAGGTTTGTTTAACGAACCTGAAGAGTCAGGCAAGAAAGACGACAATGATCAGCCAGAATCGACTACTGATGTTGCATCTCATACCCGCAAGAAAAAACCACGTGTGAGTATTCCAGACGTTTATCCTAGGGAAGAAATAATTTACGATCTTTCTGACGCTGAGAAATACTGTCCACATGACGGAACGGCCTTAAAGCATATTGGTCACGAGGATCATGAACAACTTGATATTATTCCCGCTCAGGTCAAGGTTTTGCGGCACCGCCGATTAAAATACGCGTGTCCGTGCTGCGATCAGCACATTGTCACGGCTAAAAAGCCTAAGCAACCCATCGAAAAAAGTATCGCAAGTCCTGGGCTGCTTGCTTATGTAGCCATTCAAAAATATTGCGATTCTTTACCTCTATACCGTCAAAGTCAGATATTCACGCGTTTAGGTATTCAGCTTGATCGGACAAATTTGGCCAATTGGATGGTAAAGTGCGGAGAGCTCTTGCAGCCTTTGTTGAATCTGATGATGGAACAATTACACCAGGCTGCTGTGGTGCATATGGATGAAACTGTTCTTCAAGTTTTGAGTGAATCGGGAAAAACGGCACAATCGAAAAGTTACATGTGGGTAATGGCCTGCAATACGGATAAACCGGTAACGGTATTTCACTATGCGCCAACACGAGCGAAATCGGTACCGCTCGCTTTGCTAAACTCTGATACAAAAGCCATCGTCGTTGACGGATATGAAGGTTATCAAGGTGCTTGCGACCAACATGACATCGTTCGCATTGGTTGTTGGGCTCACGCACGAAGAAAGTTTGTTGATGTGCAAAAAATCCAACCAAAAGGGAAAACAGGTAAAGCGGATCAGGCGTTAACCTATATTCAAAGGCTCTACCGCATCGAAAAAGATGTGAAAGATCTCTCGAATGATGAACGATATCGTATTAGGCAAGAACGCGCTAAACCCTTGATCGATAAAATCCGACACTGGCTGGAAAAAGGTTTGCCACACGTTCCGCCAAAATCCGCATTAGGAAAGGCGCTCTATTACCTCCATAATCAGTGGGATAGGCTTATTGTCTATTTAGAAAACGGGGCGTATCCGATTGATAACAACTTTGCTGAAAATAAAATACGGCCATTTGTGATTGGCCGTAAAAATTGGCTATTTTCTGCGAGCGAGGCTGGCGCAAAATCGAGTGCGAACCTTTATAGTTTGGTTGAAACAGCGAAAGCCAATAAGCTTAACCCTTACGACTATTTGAAATCGGTGTTTACTCTGCTTCCTAATGCAGAGAGCATTGAGGACATCGAAGCGCTGCTACGGTGGAACATTAAACTAGTCTAGGGTGGGTTGGTTCGGCGCTTACGCAATACGCACGTATTATTGGGGTTAACGAATG
>JAWSUY010000082.1:0-1674 GCA_033852175.1 Agarilytica sp. | reverse complement strand
TTGGCTTTGCGTGAGGTTTGACAGGAGCTGGAGGTAGATCACGTAATTGGCACTAGATATGGTTGTATATGATGGTAATATACAAGAATGATTGATTGGAACCGAATATCAGGCTTTGATTGGGATGTAGGTAACGCGCGCAAAAACGTTGAAAAACATGCTGTTAGTCAGTCTGAGGCGGAGCAAGTGTTTTTTAACGAGCCTTTGCTTGTACTGGCCGATAACAAGCACAGTGACGATGAGGCCCGATACCATGCGCTCGGAAAGACTGATTTTGGCAGGCTACTGCACATAAGTTTTACCTTGCGTAACGACGATTCATCAATCCGTATTATTTCCGCTCGGGATATGCACCGGAAAGAGAGGCAGGCATATGAGCAAGTCTAAATCTGCACCAAAATTTGAAAGCGAAGCTGAAGAGCGCGAATATTGGGAAAAAAATGATTCCAGCGATTTTGTTGATTGGAGCAAGGCAGAGCGAGTAGCGATGCCGAACTTAAAGCCATCGACAAAAACAATTTCCCTTCGGCTTCCGGAAGGCTTGCTGGACAGCATTAAAATTGAAGCCAATAAAAGGGATATGCCTTATCAATCTCTAATCAAGGCATGGCTTGCAGATGATGTGAAACAAAGCCGGAATGCTTGATTGATTCCTAACGCCAGCAGCAGCGGGCGCGAGGTACGAGCGTCCGGCGACCAGAGGGAGCGAACTGACTGCTCTGGTTAAGTGGATTTTCACGGAATGCCTTCATCCCATAGCTCCTCCATTGTAACAAGCAAAGGCTGTTTGTCATTGAAGTACTCGATACCTAAACAATAATGGGTGCTACCAATAACTCTATCAATTGAGAGTTCAAAAACCACTAGCATTCTATCACCACTACGGCCCTCGTATATGTCATGCCTGTATATCGAACCACTTACTTCGACAGTGCTGTTGACAACATATTCACTACTATCGGTTGGTTTCGAATAATGATGGTTTAGCCAGCTCTCTCGAATACACTCAAGCTGGTTCATGCAGTCGCTGTTTTCGTCATTCATTCTACTTAACGCAATGCTCTGCGGAAGTCCGAGAGCAACAGCGAGTTGGATTTCCGTAGAAGCATCTTGTTAGCTCAGAATTGATAAGAAAAACCGAGTTGTCCGGTGACACCATCAATTTCATTACTTGACCATCCATAACCAAGTCCCGCTCCAACTTTCCAACCACTTCGGGACAGCGTATTAAAACTATAACTGTAAGTGGCGCCAAGCCCATAGATTGTTTCCCAATCGAAAACATCTGCACCAGCACAGACCACTGCCGTAAGGAGATCATCTCTTTCTTCATCTCCGCATCCATCTCCTTTTTTTAGCCCTATCGCCCCCAAATTTACCCCAATAGCATGCTTATTATCGGCACTAACGGAGCTTTCCATTCCTAATGAGAAGCCTGGGTCGAAAAGAGCTTTATAGTTTCCATACCACCTTCTTTTTCCTGCTTTCGTAACATATGCAACTTCAGCGGAGAGTAAGTATGGGAAGCCCCCACCAATGGAATATCTAAAATCACTTGCGAGTGCAAATTTCGGGAAAACAATCAACACAGCTAAGAGAGCGAACAATATCTTTGGCACTTACAATCCTCGTGTAATTAGAGCTAACAGTTTGACAGCAATTCCCGCTCTAAAC
>JAWSUY010000081.1:0-21834 GCA_033852175.1 Agarilytica sp. | reverse complement strand
CGCCGGGGAATGAACGCTTACGTTAGGCCAGCGCTCTTTGATTAAACGAAGTTGATCTTACCCGTGAAAAATGGACATTGATTCAGCGGAATAATCTTTTATCTAGAAAGGGAATTTACAAGAAAGGACCGTTTCCCTTCAGCGCTACAAGCGCCTGAGTAATGCTTTCACGGCACGACTCAGCAACTCCCTTAACAAATTAATTTGGACGTAGATTCTGCCTTATTTTTGACCTGCATTCCAGCTCAAAATGGCGTCTGTAACAGTGCGCGCTCTCAGCCTAACAAAACCCAATCAATTCGATCAAACTTCAGCCACCCACCGATCAGAGAATGTTTTTCTCTTCTCTCGGTAGGCATAGCAACGAAAGGAACTTTTCTTGCCGACCTTCGTAACATACTGTTTTATAAGGAGTTTTCACCGGTCAACTAATTGCACACGGTGACCGGTGAGAATGGAGAAAACGGAGAATAGAGAGAGAAATGTGTGATATTTGAGCGAAAACGGGTCTTTTATCGTTTGTGCGAGCAAACCCGTAAGTGACCGATGAAACGCCGCCACAGCCCGCCGTTACTGGGGCGTAGGCGAAAAAAAAGCACCTATCAAAGATAGGTGCTTTTTAGTTGTAATGGCGGTGCTAAGGGTACGGTTTTCGAACCCCCTCTCTCGTTTATTTGTGCATAATTTGAACCCTGGACTCACACAATCCTGGGGCTTACCCCTTGTGTGGCACCCCTTCAATCACTCGCCAAAGGTAGCTTTGGGTTGCCATTACCTCAAATCTACCTTATATTCATATTTGTTAAATATGAATATAAGGGGTGCGTTATGGCCACTACAAGCCTTAGCTTAGGTGAGCACTGGGAAGTGTTCATTAAGAATGAAATATCCAGTGGACGTTACGGCTCCGCCAGTGAAGTCGTCCGTGATGCGCTTCGCTCTATGGAAGAACGCAAAAGTAAACTAGAGGCTCTGCGCGCCCACCTAGCGCAGGGCGCCGAGCAAGCAAAGGCGGGCAATTTCGTTGACAATTTTAGCATGGACTCATTGATAGATGACCTGGACAGCGACACTTAGTGGCAAGCTATAGAATCACCCCAAGAGCGCAAGACGACTTAAAAAATATTGCTCGTTACACAAAAGAACACTGGGGAAGATCTCAAAGGAATTCGTATCTGCGAAATATGGAAAAACGCTTTAATTGGCTCGCCGAAAATCCACGTCTTGGAAAGCATCGTGTTGATGTCACCGAAAGTTACTACAGCTTTCCAGAAAGCCGGCATGTTATATTTTATCTCATAAATGAGAAACACATAGATATTATCGGAATTCCTCACAAAGAGATGGATATCATTTCTTACTTTGAATCTCATTGATAGCCGAGCTGTAAATAAATATACAAGCATCGTTTGTAGCGAACGTCCTTGTATCGAGAATCGCGAATTTCCTGTCCTGTGCGAATTACTAATTTCACCTAAAACGCCCACTCACAGCGGGTTGTTTTTTGAGCGGCGATAAGTACAATGCTCCGATGCGCGATTTACTGCTCCTCTCAATCCACTTCCTTTGTACGCTGGTCAAGCTCATGCGGCCTGGCGGTGTCCGTGCAGTGATGGCAGAAAACTTAGCGCTCAAACAGCAGCTTATCACACTGAACCGACGCAACAAACGATCACCCAAACTTACATCCTTTGACCGTTTTTTCTATGGCTTACTTGCATTCATTATTGGCGAACACCGAATTCATAAGATCGCCGTTATTCTCAAACCCTCCACTATTCTAAAATTTCACCGAGCGCTAGTGAAGGGAAAATATCGTAACTTATTCTCCAATAAGTCTAGAAAGAAACCTGGCAGAAAACCCCTACCACAAGCGGCTATCGCCCTTATCATTGAAATGAAGAAGCGAAATCCAATGATTGGATATGGCCGTATCTCAATGCAAATCTTCGAAGCTTTTGGCATTACGATCAGTCGCTTTGCCGTCGACAGGATCCTTCGACTATACAAACATAAACTGCCATTTGGCGGTGGTCCATCCTGGTTGACTTTTATCGGCCAGATTCAAGATAGCTTATGATCCGTCGATTTATTTCGTTGCGAATCGATCAGTCTCAAATCTCACTGGGTGATGGTGATAATGGACAGAGATTGCTCCAGACAATCTTTCTGCATTCCCTCCATCCATGGAGGTCACCAATTTACTCGTCGAATAATTGACTTTTCTGTACATGCCGGAGACTGCAATGGTGTCGCCTACTGCAGGATGTTCAACGCCATAGTTTCGGGCAATCCCCATCCCAAGTATCTAAGCAGTGACAACGACCCACTATTTCGATTTTATCAGTGGAAATTTCACTGCAATAATTTGTTTCAGTTGCCTGCCGCGGCTTGAATTAATAATTCACATACAACACGTACATTTCAGGCTCGATGGGAATCCTCATCTAAATATATATCTCGTGCGATACAAATTACTCCCGCTCAACTCGGTACAAATAAACATTTTCATCTACTCCGTTAACCAAGACAAAAGCATCTAAGCTGGCAGCATAGCGAAATCGTCCGTACGTTCGGTTCGAAGGTAGAGGACTAACATTATTGTCTGGGTTAGCCTCGATTTTTGTCCAAACTAATGTGTCTAAATCGAGTTCGAATACTTCAGACCCTGCGGTCCAGGCAATCACTTTTTCACCGATAGGATCGTAGGTAATTCCAGGAGCAGTAGTTTGTTCGATTTCGTTGTCTCCTGTTGTGGTGATGTAGGAGTAGCTGTGATTTTCGATATGGTAAATTTCAGAACGACCCTGCCCTGTAATATACATAATACGTCGTGAAGGGATTACTAGGCCGACATTGCCATCGTTCCACCACCCACCATTATTGCTATGGGTCGTTTCCCATTCATCATTGCTGGGGTCATAGTGTTGCATGCTGTAATTACTGCGATGAATAACCTTGCCGCTAACAGGGTCGTAATCCGCCACCACGCCAAGGTGCGAATCGGGGGCATCCGTTTTTTGTTCCCATGTATGGCTTCCCAAATCGAATTCCCATAGCGCTAAAGTGCCATAGCCATTTTGCCAACGAGACCCGCCTTGTGACCACATTTTATCGAAAGGATCAGGCAAGTAGGTGAGCCCCATATAGGTATGACGAGAAGAGGGGGCGCCGTCCAGGTATGTTTCAAATGCGTCGCCGGTTGGCAGATCTTCTGGCGCACTAGGTCCCCAAGGCCGACTCCATTCCAAGCTGTCCAAGTCAAAGGTATAGACTTCGTTGCCGGAATAATCTGCATGGCCGCCACCCCATATAATCATCTGGTTACGCTTACTGTCATAGGCCCCACCGCTCCATGCGCTAGTTACGCTTCTTAACCCTGAGTTACCCATGGGTAATGGGTCCGGCGCGACATCACGTAAGTGAGAGTTGGGGATTTCCATCCAAAACCCGGCTTCCAGCGTGTCGAGTGGGCGATACTCAAAAGCACCGATATCGACACTGCCAGTAAGCGTTCTATTCGCGCGGTTTACTGGATGTTGATATTGAAATTGCGCAGTGTCTTGATCAGCTTTTCCTTGATTGATTAAACCCGTTGCTGCCGAGCTGAGTCGATAATTAAATTCGGCTTTATTGACAAAGCCAGGATCGGAGCCACTGACGAAGGAATTTTCAATAGCAGTCTCGCTGCTCTCAGCCCCATAAACTGTTGTGCCATTACCAACATAGGCATCGTTTATTGAGGTGAAATTTGTACCTGAAGCCAGCGAAACAAAGTTGCCTGTGTGACGGTCATTTACCAAGGTGTTATTGACCATTTTTAGCTGTGAACTTGCGTTGCTAAGCCCTTCTGCACCGTAACGAACCATGGTGGAATTATCGGTATCCGCTCCCTGTTGAATAGTGTTGCCTAACAACAAACTATTGCCGCCATTAGGAAGATCAATTGCGTAGCTGGAATCACCAGACTCTTCATCCATTATTCGGTTATACAAAATGTCATTAATTTCTGCGCGGGATTTTAGATTATGACCAATGTGTGCGTGGTGACTGTAATTAAATTGAAAAATAAAATGATTGGCATCGGATATATACAGGTTATGGGTTTGACCATATCCAAAGCCATTGTGATCAAATTCCGAATATTCAATAAGTAACTTATCAGCTGTTCCCAAAATACCATTTTCATTGTCATGAAAATAACTGTTACATATGGAAATATCGTCACCCTCTAAACGAATGCCCGCGCCATTTTCATCCTCGACCTGGGCTTGTGAAAATTGCATATTCTCAATTTTTACGTTATCACCACGGACGACCCACAAGCCTTTACCGTTATTAGCGTCGCTACCAGACTCATGAGGAATAACTCGGTTTCCCTGAATATGCGCTCGACCCATTACGCCGCGGAGTGTCAGATTGTCTTGACGCCATACAACGACATCATCGATGTAAGTTCCAGCATCAAACTCAACAACATCGCCACTTTGTATTGACGCGTAGGCTTGTGCAGCACTTTGGTATTCACGTGTGGGACCAATCCGAACAATATGTTCTGCTGGAATTGTTGCAATCAATGCAGAGTCGTCAATAGAAAGCTGAGTGACGTGAGAAAAATTAATGATATCGGCCTGGCCGGCTTGATCGAGTTCCGCCTCATTGGTAAAGGCGAGGGTATATTCGCCAGACGCGAGCGTATCGCTTTGATAAGCCCACGTGCATTGGTTTTCATCTTGTTCGACCATAACACTTGCGATCGGCTGGGCTCCGCTGCCGCCAAAATCACCCGGCGTTACGTGACCGAGATAAACATAAATTCTGTTTTCGCCAAAGCGGTCAATTCTGCTGCTATCCACCGCCCCGCCAACGGCAGCGGAGCTGTCCGCTGCCACCACGGAAACAGAAACCGTTGCCGAGTCTGAGCCACCCTCGCCGCTGCAATCCAAAGTAAAATCACTGGCTTCACTAACATCAAATATCTCTTCAGTGCCGCTGGTATTTTTATTACCTGTCCAGGCCCCCGATGCTTCGCAATTGTCAGCATCGCTGACACTCCAGGTGATTTCAGTCGAGCTGCCACTGTTAATTGTCATTGGGGATGCGCTGAGAACGACGGAAGCAGGGCTAGGATCGGCTGTACTCTCTTCGGAATCACCTTCCTGGCTTTCGGTGTTATCGTTTTGGGCGCTTTCTGAAGTATTGCCGTTGTTATCTTGGTCACTTAATTCGTTTGTCTCGCTACTTCCTCCACCACAGGCCACCAGCAACATCACTAGGGAAATACTCGTCGCCATTCTTTTAACATTTTGAAAAGCAGTCTCTGAGTTCATCTGGATTAATGCCTTTAGCTTATTTTAATTGTGACGAATGATGTCTTATTGTCTCTTGATTAAGGGATACGTTAACGCAAGAAAAAAGTCAGTGTAAAGCCGCTTTTTTTCGCATTTAGATAAAGCCAAGCTTTAACCCGATAAGCGGCATTTTCCTCATCAAAAGAAAGGAAAAGTGTGCACTGGAGCACGCTTTACAGGGGCATACATTATCTCCATTTGTTTTTTTCACCATAAAGATCAACGTTCAATACCGTCAAAAATTGAGAAATGAATAAAGCTTCGCTATTGTAGTATTCATATTTTGTTTAGATGGAAATGAAAACCCACTTTGATCCAAATCAAAAACGAAAATCGTATCGCCATTGCATATACGCGCGAACGGTGGATTAACAATGCGAAGCGGGAGTTTTCGCAACTTTAATATTTATTTAATATACGTATTGAAAGATGTTTTCAACCACATTATTTTTACGAAACAATTAGCAACAAAACACACACCGAATAAAAAATAACAATGAAAGTCTAGAGTATAGATATGAACAAATTCTTTTCGTTGAGCTTTGTAGATTTTATTAAGAGATTTCGTATCCGCGCGGGCATAAAAACACGAGGCAGAATCAAACAAAACGCATTAAAACGGTTATCGAAAAACAAAACGTCGTATCAATTTGTTTTAGATTGTGGCTGGGTCAGAGTATCGAAGCAGTTGATTATCTACGGATTCATTTCGTCTATATTTTTCCTAACGGCTTGCGGAGGCGAAACAAACAATAAAAACTCCGAGCTATTTGTGGCTGAGACCGTAGAGAGTGAGACCGAAGAGGCTGTAGCTGAAGAAAATGGGACAGAAGAGAGTAGAGCAGATAATCCGGAAGAACCCTTAGATGCGGAAGCCATAGAGGAGTCGGTTTCTGATACAAACAACAACTCTGAAAGCGGTAATACCGATATTGTTTCAAACGCTGACATCATTTCGGAAGATGAAACTGAAACCATCGATAATGTAACGGACGAGTCATCCGCGGACTCTGGAAACGAAGACGATGGGTCAATTACAACTATTGTTATCGTCAATAAAAACACCAGCAATACGATTAACGTCCCAATAACATTTGGACATGTTTTTGCTGAAGGAGAAGTGCAGCCAGGTCAAACGATTACTGGTCGCTCTGATAGTAACGATATCGTCGCATTACAAATTGATAAAAAGGCCACTCACTCCGACGGCTCTCTGCGTCATGCCATCATTTCCGCCGTTATCCCATCGATGAGTGGCGCCAGCGCCTTTTCATTGGAGTTGATTAAATCGCCATCGGTAGCGAGTCAGAGTACGGTTAACCTGGATGATTTATTGGCGACAAATTTTGACGCGCAGATCGAGATTACAATTAACAACACGGTTTATACCGCATCAGCTAAAGATTTTTTGCAGAACAATTCGCAGGATGTTTGGCTACAAGGTGACATTGTCGGTGAGTGGATTACGAGTGGAGGATTAGTCAGCAGCGAAGGGGCGGTGCACCCACACCTCCACGCCCGCTTCTATGTTCGAGCTTATAGCGGAAATCTCAATACGCGCATTTCAGTCGTTATCGAAAATAATTGGGCTTATGAAGAGAACCCCAGCAATATTACCTACGACCTGAATGTTTCTATCGCGGGGGAAAGTGTTCTACAAGAAACCCAATTAACACATTATCATCACGCTCGCTGGCGTCGTGTATTTTGGGCTGGAGATAAACCCAATGTCTACGCCCAACATAATGTAAATTATCTTATTAACTCGGCAGCAGTGCCGAATTATGACCAAAGTATTACGCTTTCTGATGAAGCGTTAGCAGGCATGGCAACCAACTGGGATGGAGAAGCAAAGAAATTAATGGGCATTGGCACCGTCGAAGCGTATATGCCAGGTGGAGGCGCTCGCCCAGATATCGGACCGCTACCTCGCTGGGCAGCACGGTATTTAATAAGTGGCCATGAAAACGCGTACGCAACGACACTTGGTAATGGCGAGCAAGCAGGGAGCTGGTCAATTCATTATCGAGATAAAGATACTGGCGCACCTATTACGCTGGACGACTACCCATACATGACAACCCTGGGAAACTATACGGATACCTTCAACCCAAACACTGAAGCCTATGAGGGCTTTCCTGCATGCAGTGATTGTAGTTCACCCTATTTCGCGGACTCATCGCATCAGCCATCGCTTTCCTATGTACCCTATTTGTTAACAGGCGACTATTTTCATCTGGAAGAATTACAGTTCTGGAGCAACTGGAATCTTATTCGCCCAAATAACTATTACCGAGGATATGCTGACGGCCTGATTTGGAAGTTTCAAGTTAGAGGCCAAGCTTGGACTTTACGCACGCTGGCTCAAGCGGCTTATATAACACCGGACAGCGATACACTAAAAAGTTATTTCACCGAAAAACTCAGCAATAATCTCGATTACTTCAATGAAGAATACACAAATAACCCAGAAGCAAATAAATTAGGCTGGGTTCATTGGTTAGCTTATGAGTATGTCTTATCACCGTGGATGGATGATTTTTTTACCTGGTCTGTAGGTCATATTGTTGAGTTGGGTTTCTCCGATTGGCAAAATTTTGTTGACTGGAAATCTGCTTTTCCTGTGAATCGTATGACAGACCCTGATTTTTGCTATGTGTATGCATCGGCCTACCACGTCAATGCACGTGACAATGCAAACTCGGAATATTATTCCACCTTTACAGAATTAAAAGAGGCTTACGAAACAGAAGAAAATTTAGATGGCAGCCTGGCGTGTGGCAGCCAGCCCATGGCGGATCAATTTAATTTAGACGCGGGGTCAATGCTGGGCTACCCTTATTCTGCTACGGGGTACCCCGCCAACTTACAGCCCGCCCTTGCCGTTGCAGTAGGATCTTCTGCACCCAATGCGCAAGCCGCGTGGGACTTGTTTAACGGCTTGTCAGTCACTCCAGACTATACTCGAGACCCACAATTTGCAGTTATTCCAAGAAACACTCCCAGAAATCAAAATAGCAGCGAAACACCTGAAAACAATTCGGGTGATGGCTCCGGGGAAACGTTAGAGGATGATTCAGAAGGTAACGCAGATGATTCTCAGGAAAACAACGCTGATGACTCTTCAGAAAATAATGCTGACGACTCTTCAAACGAGAACGCTGATGACTCCTCAGAAAATAATACTGACGGCTCTTCAAACGAGAACGCTGACGGCTCTTCCGAAGACGGCAATGATGCATCCAACGGAGGATCTGGCACTGAAGATATCGGTCACGGATCACCGCCTCTTATATCGGGAAACACTTGGGTGCAAACAAACCCGGAAGTTTTTTTGCCGGAGGATTTAAATGGTGCAGCGTATAAGCCTCGGTCAAAAGGGTATAACAATTCCGTGTACCGAAGCGAAACGGGTGAGATTATCTTTTACGACGGTGTTGAAGACCTTGATCGTTATCCCGGCTTCTACTCCAACGCAATCACCAAATGGAATATTGGTTTAAATCGCATTGATATTGTGAAAGCAGATAACTGGGGTGGAGGCTCCTACGGTGGAGGTGAACTTTTACCGGCTTTTTCTAATGACGAAACACCGTCACCACGCCACACCTATGATGGCTTTGCTTATATTCCCGGGTCGGATCAAATTTTCATGCATTTGGGTGCAAATTGGCGTGTTGGTTCAGAAGCAACATCAGAAGCTATCGATCAACTAGAGCAGGATGATCTCTCTACTTGGATTTTTAATTTTTCCAATAAAAAATGGACCCGCATTGATAATAATATTCGATCAATGTGGCCTAGCGTCTACACGGTTTCATCTTATGAATCGCATATTCGTTTTTGGCCAGAAGAAAATAAAATTATTTTTATCGGCGCCGGGGCACAAAAAGTGGCGGAATTTGATTTAAGCAATCAAACCTGGCAAGAAGTGACATTGGCGAACACATCACCACAAACAGTTTATGCCGCGTTATCCACCTGGGATAGTCAGCGTCAGCGCTGGGTGTTTAGAAAAGACGAGAAAGTCTGGTTTTACGACCCCGCTAGCAAATCTTTTAGTTCACTACCAGATTGCGGAATTGTAGGAAAAGACATCACCTACATTTCTAAACATGATGTCTATTTGGTTAACGGGATCACCGCGGCTGAAACACGAATTTTTGATCCGGCAACACAGGCTTGGCAAACAATTGGGGGGGGCGACTTGTCTTTTAGTGGCGCACCTTTTCAGTATATCGAATATGACTCAGTAAATGATGTTGTTGGTATGGTAACCCAAGGCGGGGACTTCTATATATTTCGTTATGAGCCGTAGTTCACTCTAAACCGCAGGTGGGGATAGTTTTTTTGGCTCTCATATTTTAGAAACTATAGGCATTTGTTAATATTGTTTACCGCCAGATTACTTGAATACGTAAGCTGAAGTATCATTTTTCACCGTTTACAAATTTTCATTGGAACGTTTAGGGTTTTGCATGAAATTATCACAGGGTATAGCAATGAATAAATATTTCGGCGTATTATTAATAAGTATATTTCTATTTGGCTGCGGAGGATCAGGAACAGATCAAAGCGAATCACATAGCATCATTGACCCTTCAGAAAACGATAGCCCTCTCAATGAAACTGAAGACGGCGACATAAACAACTCGGAACAAGAAGAAACCAACGACCCAACTAAAGAGGACGACTCCAGCAATTCCGAAGAGACCAATGAAGAAGAAACGAATACGCCTGTAAATACAAACTTAGAAAATCTGCAAAATAATACCGCGATGGATCTAGGAGAATTCTTTTGCGAAAACCACCCTGAAGGCGAAGGAGAAAGCGCTGCAACCTGTAGTTTTTCGGTGACCGACTACAGCGGTATGGTCTACGACGAACACCATCATCAGATGTTGATGTTTGGTGGAGGACACGCTGCCACGATGACGGACGATGTTTATAAGTTTGATTTAAACACCTTAACTTGGTCAGGGTCGTATCAGCCAACATCATGTCCAGACATGGCCGTCGAGAACTACATAGAAGAAACCGCTTCGTGGACAGCAACCGGACATCCGGTGTCGCGCCATACCTACGATATGATGGTTGTCACCAACGAAGCAGAATTAGTATTGTTAGCACCCGGAGGAACAACAGGGGGCATGCTATGCGCTCAAGGTGATATTGGAAGTAGTAGCTCCGCAGGTTTAGCGCACTTTCAACCCGACACCAACGAATGGATCCTAAGCGACGCTGAACTCCCATGGGGAAAATTAGCCGCATCAGAACTCGATCCAACCACTGGTTGGGCCATTATTGTCACCGACTTTTATTTCTATGTGTTTGACCTAAACACCAAAACTATTGTCGATATTTTCTCTCATGGCCAAGCAGTATCTTACGCGAAAAATATGGTGTACTACCCTCCGACAGACAAAATGTACTACATCCTAGATGGCAACAACATTTTTGAATTAACCCTTGATCGCGAAAACATTCAAAATTCAAGTTTCGTATTATTAGACGACGTGCAAGGTGACATCCCAGATTTACGTGAAACAGGCTTCGCTTACGACAGCGCCAATCAGGTAATTGGTGGCGCAGTTAAGAATGGGGGATTTTATACCTTTAACCCACAAAACCAAACCTGGTCCCAACATATTATGAATGTAGCGGAAAGCAGTGAATCGCCCAGCAGCATGCTATTTCACGTATTGGACTACGATCCAATTAACAACGTATTTATTTTTATTGATGAAAACCGTCATACTTATGCATACCGCTATTAAATAGCGTGTCTATGGCGAATTACTAATTTAGCCAAAAACATAACCTAACATTCCTAATCTTGCCATCCTGACACTCTTACCTTAGGATGCGCCGCCATGAAACACCACGTGATTCTCTTCTGGCACCTACTCGTTACTATCGCCAAGCTGTTAAAGCCTGGCGGAGCACGTGAAATTGTTGCCGAGAATATTGCACTAAAACAACAGCTCATGGTGATGAGTAGATCGCTGAAGCGCTCACCTAAACTCACCAACTCTGACCGATTTCTACTGGGCTTATGCTCCCTATTTCTCAGCCCTCGCCGTTTTTTAAAAACAGCAATTATTCTTAAGCCAGCCACGCTTTTGAAGTTTCACAAAGCCTTAATGCAGAAGAAATACTCCAATCTATTTTCATCCCACTACCAACGAAAACCCGGCCCAAAAGGACCATCACAAGAATTGATTAATGCGATCATTGACATGAAACAACGCAACCCTCGCTTTGGCTGCCCTAGGATCGCACAACAAATCAACCTTGCCTTCGGCTTAGATATTGATAAAGATATCGTCCGCCGAATTCTCAAAAAATACTACAAACCCACCTCCGGTGATAACGGCCCTTCTTGGTTAACACTGCTAGGAAATACCAAAGATAGCTTATGGAGTATCGACTTCTTTCGCTGCGAATCCATCAATCTAAAAAGCCATTGGGTTTTATTGGTCATGGACCAATTCACTCGACGCATCATTGGTTTTTCTGTTCACAACGGTGATCTTGACGGAGCTGTTGCGTGCCGCATGTTTAACAGCATCATCTCGAAGCAAGATCATCCAAAACGTATCAGTAGCGATAACGATCCGCTGTTTCAATTTCATCGATGGAAAGCCAACCTTCGAATACGTGATATCGAAGAGATCAAAAGCATTCCTTATACGCCCACTTCTCATCCATTTGTCGAACGGCTCATTGGAACCGTTCGCCGAGAATATCTGGATCAAACTTTGTTCTGGAATTCATCCGACCTAGAGAAGAAACTTTATCTTTTTCAGGACTATTACAACCAAAATAGAGTGCATACCGCTCTCGCTGGTAACACTCCTACAGAAAGGCAATTCAAACCTCTAAGCCTTTCTAATTTTGACTGGAAAAAGCATTGTCGCGGCTTGTTCGAAATTCCTAATTTAGCCTAAATTAGCAATTCGCCATAGACAAGACCGGGTGATAAAACCATAACGCTCAACAACAACTTTTATTTTATCGGTTTTAACTTTTAAATTAGGCGCTTGTTTGAACTGCTCATTTATTTCTTCACGTAACATTTGCTCAATATCAAACCCAGCGGCATCTGCAGTTTTATTGATGTCTTTACCTATGCCTTCATCGATCGCGATACCGATAGCAATGCCCATGGAACCCATCGACGACATCAGCATCATGCCAGCCCCGGCGCCTTTTCCCTGAAAGCGAATTCGATCAGGCTCGGTGACGGAAACATCGACAGAAGGTACGTGTGCACACGAGGCCGCCAGCACGGAAACTACTAGGCAGGCGATAAGGGTTATCTTTTTATTCATAGCAAAAGGAATCTCGTTTAATTTGCTCGACGTATGCACAACGGATTACCGTTTACAGGTTATCTTGTCTAGCCAATTACTTAACATTAATTTAGAAAGGAAATTCAGCAGAGAGGAAGACTCCCTTCAGCGCTATGCGCTCTTGAACAATGCTTTCTCGGCATCGCTCAGAAAATCCCTTTCGAATTTATTTCGATAATGATTCTGCCTTATTTTCAACCTGCATTCCAGATCAAAATAAATGCCTGAGCAGCTGGCTGCTCCACATAAAATAAAACACAACCAATTCGATCAAACTTCCAGCGGTCACCAGCAGATAAAGCTTTTTCTCTTCTATCGGTAGGCATAGCAACGAAAGGAACTTTTCTTGCCGACCTTCGTAACATACTGTTTTATAAGGAGTTTTCACCGGTCAACTTTTTGAGCACGGTGACCGGTGAGAATGGAGAAAACGGAGAACAGAGAGAGAAATGTATGATATTTGAGCGAAAACAGGCCTTTTATCGTTTGCTAACAAACCCATAAGTGACCGATGAAACGCCGCCACAGCCCGCCGTTACAGGGGCGTAGACGAAAAAAAAGCACCTATCAAAGATAGGTGCTTTTTAGATGTAATGGCGGAGAGGGAGGGATTCGAACCCTCGATCAGGTTTCCCCGATACACCCTTAGCAGGGGCGCGCCTTCGGCCACTCGGCCACCTCTCCGTAAATCTTACGCTTCAACTGTGAACACCTTTTAAACAGTGCCCTGTACACGATTAACATGTAACAGCTGTAGCGATTTAGGGCGGGCATAATAGCAATAATTGGCTCAATTTCAAATACTAATTGAGGGGTATTTAATGTTTATTAAACCGGCCCTTAACTCTTTACCTAGCTATTCCCTGGATTCTCCTCTTGGTCCTGCTTTTCACGCTGTATTCGCAGGTATATTTCTTCGCGATGTACGGCCACTTCTTTCGGGGCGTTGATACCAATACGCACCTGATTACCTTTAACTCCAAGTACGGTCACGGTGACTTCGTCACCAACCATAAGCGTTTCGCCTATACGGCGGGTCAAAATTAGCATTGTTGTTTCTCCTTCCTTCTTCCTGTGAGTTCAGTGATGGGTCTAGCAGCATATAAATTAGCTATCACTGGGGGTCAACAACGACTCTATATTTTCCACCTAAACTAAGCGGACAGCGAGCCATGTAAACCAGCTAATCCTCCCTACTTTAGCATGCTAAGCGCTCAAACAAACGCCCAGCACGTTCCTTCAATAAACCTTAAGGTTCCAACTCTTCTTTATCAAGTCCAAATGCCGTGTGCAAAGCACGGACAGAGAGCTCTAGGTACTTCTCATCGATAATCACTGAGATCTTGATCTCAGAAGTTGTGATCATCTGGATGTTAATGCCTTCTTCAGCAAGTGTTTTAAACATATTGGATGCAACGCCAGCGTGTGAGCGCATACCCACACCGACTACCGAAACTTTGGCAATCTTATCGTCGGTAAGAACTTCTCTAGCCCCAAGCTCTTTGGCTACAGCCTCGAGTATTGATTTAGCCTTAGGTAGGTCATTGCGGTGAACGGTAAAAGTTAAGTCGTTGCTTGTGTCCGCAGCAACGTTCTGAACGATCACATCGATTTCAATATTTGCCTCACCGATGGCGGAGAGAATTTTTGACGCTACGCCCGGTAAATCGGGCACTCCCAATATCGAGAGTTTGCCTTCATCGCGGTTAAAGGCGATACCTGAAACAAGTGGTTGTTCCATATCTGAGAATTCCTCGTCGAGGGTAATCAAGGTCCCCGGACCTTCTTTAAATGTGGACATCACCCGTAAGGGGACGTTGTATTTGCCGGCAAATTCAACTGCGCGAGTTTGCAGGACTTTAGAGCCTAAACTGGCCATTTCTAACATTTCTTCAAATGTAATTTTTTCTAGCCGCTGTGCTGCCTCAACGACACGCGGGTCGGTGGTGTAAACACCGTCCACATCGGTATAGATCTGACACTCGTCGGCTTTCAATGCTGCTGCAAGAGCGACACCCGTGGTATCTGACCCACCACGCCCTAAGGTCGTGATATTTCCAGCCGCATCAACGCCTTGAAACCCTGCAGCAACGACAACACGACCAGCATCGAGGTCGGCCCTCATGTTTTTGTCATCAATTTCTTGAATGCGGGCTTTTGTATGCGAGTCATCTGTTAGGATTTTAATTTGACCACCCGTGTATGAACGCGCGTCGTAACCGAGATCTTTAAGGGCCATACACAGTAACGCAATAGTCACTTGCTCACCGGTCGAGACAAGAACGTCCATTTCACGAGGATCTGGAACGCTCTGCATATCGGCCGCCAAGCCTATCAGACGATTGGTTTCGCCGCTCATTGCTGACACAACGGCTACAATATCGTGCCCTTGGTCGCGAAAACCTGCGATCTTTTTCGCAACTGCTTTGATTCGGTCGGTATCACCTACTGAGGTGCCGCCAAATTTTTGTACTAACAAACTCATGAAATGTATTTACCGTTACGTATTGCTGAAAATTCTGCCCAAAATCGGGCAGCAATTAAACACCAAATCCGCCGAGAAGTTAATCACAATGGCGAATTATTTAGCCTGCAGGCATTTAACCCTGAAAATTGCCCGATATCCATGGGATAACTGAGGACATTGCAGCAGGTAGCGCATCAACATCCGATCCACCGCCCTGAGCCATATCGGGTCGACCACCGCCCTTCCCGCCAATTTGGGAGGCTACATGCTTAACGATATCGCCCGCTTTTACCTGCTTGGTCGCATCTTTGCTAACACCGGCAATCAAGGAGATTTTGCCATCGTTGACGCTCGCCAAAACAACGGCAGATGTACCCAGCTTATTCTTAAGCTGATCGACAAGGTCTCGCAGGGATTTTGCATCCGCCCCCTCAAGCACCTTGACCAGAATCTTAACGCCTGAGACATCCTCGGCTTCAGCCAACCATGAATCTGCAGAAGATGCGGCCAGCCTAGCCTTTGCTTGGCTCAACTGTTTTTCGAGCTGTTTACTATGAGCAATAAGGTGGTCGAGTTTTTCCACAGCTTGAGCTGACGATGCCTTTAATGTTCTGGAAATCACTACAAGAGTGTCTTCAGCGCTTTCAAAATGAGCTAACGCTAACTCCCCAGTCACGGCTTCTAAGCGACGAGTACCGGCTGCAATACCAGACTCTGAAACAATTTTTATCAAGCCGATATCGCCGGTTTGACTGACGTGCGTTCCGCCACACAGCTCAACGGAAAACCCATCGCCCATGGAAAGCACTCGCACTTCATTACCGTATTTTTCACCAAACAACATCATGGCGCCTTTCTCTTTGGCGGCATCCATATCGCATACGTCGGTACTCACTTGTGTATTTGAGCGTACCTGTGCGTTGACGATCTGAGAAATTTCAGCAAGTTGTTCTGGAGTTACGGCTTCGAAATGCGAGAAATCAAAACGAAGTTTTTCGGTATCGACTAATGATCCTTTTTGGGTAACGTGATCACCCAATACTTTCCTCAGTGCTGCATGAAGTAAATGCGTAGCCGAGTGATTCAGTGCGGTCGCTTGACGAACGGAGGAGCTGACTATCGTCTCTACCGTTACTTCTTTTTTAAATTCGCCGCTGAGCACAATACCAATATGGATATGGTTGCTGCCGCTCTTTTGACAGTCACGAACTTCAAATTTTGCATCGCCCAAACAAATATAACCGGTATCGCCCGCTTGGCCACCGGACTCTGCATAGAACGATGTTTGGTCTAGAACGATAACACCTTCTTGACCTTGCGTTAACGCATCAACTTCATCAGCACCCGAAAACAAAGCGGTCACGACACCTTTTTGCTTCAAATCCGAGTAGCCCAAGAATTCTGTTTTACCCGAAACATTCAAACGATTGGTGTAGTCGACTTCAAAAGTATTCGCTCCACCCGCCGCTTCTTCGGCCATTAAATTTTTATAGGCCTCCATGTCGGTTTTTAAATTTCGTTCTCGCGCTATATCATTGGTTAAATCTGCAGGGAAGCCATAGGTCCCATGCAACAAAAATACAGTCTCGCCTGAAATAGTTTCGCCATCTAACTCAGCAACATGCTTTTCAAAAATGGCCATGCCTTTACTTAAGGTGCGAGCAAACTGCTCTTCTTCTCGCAATAACAGTTTTTCTATTAATGCTTGTTTTGCGCTTAGCTCTGGATAGGCTTCTCCCATTTCTTTAACGAGTGCGGGAACAAGCTTATAAAAGAACGCGTCTTCAACGCCTAACTTATAGCCGTGGCGAACAGCTCGACGAATAATTCTTCGTAGAACATAGCCTTGTTTTTCATTCGACGGGGTTACACCATCACAGATTAAAAATGCACACGACCGAATATGGTCAGCAATAACGCGGAGAGATTTATCATTTCGATCCGCTGCACCCGTTACAGATACTGTAGATTCTAACAACGCTTGAAATAAATCTATTTCATAGTTGCTGTGCACGTTTTGCATGACGGCGGCAATGCGCTCTAAGCCCATACCGGTATCGACTGAAGGCTTGGGCAACGGCACAAGCGAAGCGTCTGTCTGGCGCTCGTACTGCATAAATACGAGGTTCCAAATTTCAATATAACGATCTAGTTCGTCATCCTCACTGCCAGGTGGACCACCAGGAACATGTTCGCCGTGGTCGTAAAATATTTCGGAGCTTGGACCACAAGGTCCGGTATCGCCCATTTGCCAGAAATTATCTTCGTCTAAACGCGAAAAGCGTTCTGGACTAACGCCCACTTCTTTCTGCCAAATATCAGCGGCTTCGTCATCGCTTATATGAACGGTAATCCAAAGTTTTTCTTGTGGGATATTCAAGGTTTTGGTTAAAAACTCCCAAGCGAAAAAGATCGCATCGCGCTTGAAGTAATCACCAAAACTGAAGTTACCTAACATTTCAAAAAATGTATGGTGACGTGCCGTATAACCTACGTTTTCCAAGTCGTTATGTTTTCCGCCTGCGCGAACACAACGCTGAGAGCTTGTCGCACGAGTGTAATCACGTTTCTCTTGGCCCAGAAATGCATCTTTGAATTGCACCATTCCTGCGTTGGTAAACAAGAGAGTGGGATCATTTCCCGGAACAAGCGAACTACTGGGAACAACGGTGTGTCCTTTTTCTTCAAAGAACTTTAAAAAGGCGTGTCGAACTTCCGCACACTTCATAACATTAAATCCGTGGGTATAGGTTGGGTAAAAATAAGGGTTTTATAATGCAGGTTTACTGCATTCCCAATGAGCCTTCACTGAAGGCCTTATTGGCGAGAATATGTAGGTGTAAATGAAATACGGTTTGCCCTGCGGCTTCGCCGTTATTAATCACCACACGGAATGCATCACTCACACCTAGCTGTTCGGCAATTGTGCCCACAGCCAACATCAAGTGCCCTAACAACACTTTATCTTCAGGTGTCGCATCCGCCAAACGCGGAATTGGCTTTTTGGGAATCACCAACACATGTGTAGGTGCCTGAGGACTGATATCGTTAATACAAATGCAGTACTCGTCTTGATAGACAAGGTCGGCGGGAATATCACCGTTGATGATTTTGCTGAATATAGTCTCTTCGGACATGGTTAACCTTAGATAAGGGGCTGTTTGTGGTTGTTGACTGAGTCGAACATCACAAACAAAATCGCCAGGCTAAATCAGGCAACTGAGTTTAAGTCGCCTGATAGGATTCTTTTTCTTCTAGCGAAAGTTCACGCGCTTCAGTTTCTAGCATCACAGGAATATCATCCCGTATTGGATAGGCTAGGCCGCTTGCAACACAAACGAGTTCGTCTTTCTCTTCAATGTAAGCCAGTGGGGCTTTGCTCACTGGGCAAACGAGGATGCTGAGGAGTTTTTGATCGATCATAATATTCCAACTGATGGTTTTTCTGGCAAGGCGCGGATTTTACACTGCTTGAGCCACCTATGTCTCTATTTGACGCCTTGTTGACCACGCTTTGGCGCAGGAGGGAGTAAAAGCAGAGGGTCCAAACGCTGATTAAACCAGTTCACTCGCCAATCGAGGTGAGGGCCGGTCACTCGCCCGCTTGCGCCCAGTTCGGCAACTAACTCGCCTTGCTGTACCCGTGCACCCTCTTTGACGAGTATTTTGCTCAAATGCAGGAAGGTTGAAGACACCCCGTGACCATGATCGATGATCACAGTGCCGCCCGAATAGTACATATTATCGTGCGTTAAGGTGATAACTCCTGAAGCAGGAGCAACGACTCGGGTTCCCACAGGTCCGGCGATATCCAAACCGTAATGTGGCCGCTTCGGGACACCATTAAAAACGCGCTGGCTGCCATACACTCCGGTTATTGGGCCTTCAGCCGGCCAATCAAAGCCTTGGGCATAATGCCGTATGGATGTGTCCAGCTTGCGGGCCTGCCGAACTTGAGAGGCATCGCGCTTAATGCGCTTGCTGACCTCAGGTGGCGGCGCCACGTATTTTTTATCAACGCCGTCTATTCGTTGAGTTTTATAGCTGCGTTGTTTGACGGAATAGGGATAGGTTTGACGCTCACCATCAGCGCTCTGCACGATCAGCTCAATGGATTTCTCCGTATCGCGTCCCAAGCCAAATACGAAATGCCCTTCCTGACTTACAGTCGCTTCTCTATCAAAAATGAATACTTTGCTGCCTGGGGCCACTTTCCCCTGAAGCAATCCACCCTGAATCCAATCGCCTTGAATTTGGGGCTTGGAATAAACAAATGATGTGAAGCACACCGCAATAACAAGAACAAAATAACGCACAAACATCTGACCTAAATAACATGAGTTTCAAACAATATAACCTACACCGCGACGCTCTGCGATGAGCAATTGAGCAATAAGACAAGGGAAACTGATGAATAGGCAGACTACAGGATCGGAGAAGTGCCCAAGGAGAGCAATAACTCATCATGGGTTGCCAATCAGACAGGAAGGACAGAAGAGATTTTAGAGGTCAGCCGATCTCGTTTTATTGAGACCGACTGTTGGATACTTGCTATTGGAACAGGCTTACATAAAGACTACAGACGAAAGAGCATCAACCTGTAGCCAAGTACTTAGTCGGTCACAATATTACCGTTAGTCAATAAGTCCTGTAGGATCGCCTGATTGTCTACAAATGAGCTCGCTAAATCTACCCCCTCCAATACAATCGTCATATCAGTTCCCAAGCCATCACCATCAATATCGATGGTGATTGTTGTATCAGTGCCATCGAATGTGACCCCCAAATAGCTATCGAGCGTGGCCGCATCTGCACTTTCACCTTGCAGCAACTCCGAAAGGTCGAGAATATCACCGCCAACACCGGCCGTGAAATCTGTAACCGTATCTTGCTCACCGGCTTCACTTGAACGCCATACAAAGGTATCTGAACCGTCACCACCACTTAGCGTGTCATTACCGAGACCTCCAGTAATGGTGTCATTACCAACACCTCCGAAGATAATATCTTCGTCATCACCACCACTGAGAATGTCATTGCCCGCGTCGCCATACAGCAAATCGATGCCATCGCCGCCGTTAATCGTGTCGTTACCATGGCCACCCGACAGCACATCATTGCCATCTAAACCGTTCACTACATCATTACCGAACTGGGCTAAAATGACGTCGCCAGCGGCTGTACCGTCAGTTGTCTCGCTAAAGATACCACTATAGACAACATCACTCGTTGAGATTAAATCGACGTCAATATCACCTTGGATCTCAGCAACGTCTTTTACCGTAACAGTAACAGTCTGAGTATCACTTGCTTGATCACCATTACTGGACTCTTCGCTGACAGCCGTGATCGTTAGGTCAAAATCTTCTGTCGCTCCTGACGTTGGGTAAACCTGTATATTGCTAAGATCCCAGCCAGCAGTTAGCACATCGATCTCATCATTACCTTCCGAGGCGTAAAAAATATTATTTCCATCCGTCAGAACACCACCCCACGATATTCCTGCAACTGTGATTGAAACTAGACTTTCTGATCCATCCAGATCATTCAGAGCGGCAGAAAGATTCGATATCGTAACGACCGAATTAACTCCGCCCGTATTCAATAGCGTTGGATAGTAACCACCACCGGCATTCTCAGCACTTTCTACAAAAGTATCCACCTGTCCTCCCACAGAAGCCAAGTCTTCAACACTTGCATATATATTAAAATTGGCGGCGCTCAGCTCTTGCGGCTCACCACCGTCAACCACTAAATTCAACGAAAACTGACCCTGTCCTGAGATATTGTTGGTGTAGACCTCAACGCTATAGTAGCCATTTTCTGTAGCGGTAAATGAGTCAAGCGCTACGGGGGTAAACTCATTTATCACGTTAGGCCCATAATTCCCATACGAATCGCCGATCGTACTTATAAGCGTCTCTCCTCCCAGCTCAACTCTTAGGGAGTCATCATGGAAACCTTGGAATTCATATGTCGACCCAGCCTCTAGATAAATCAAGCCGGTAATCGAATAGGAATCAGAGTTACCTATTTCTATTGTCGAACCATCGGACTGAATAATATTTGTATTCGTTACTTCCTTCGTTGTACCAAAGCCATCAAACACTCGCACTTCTGATGTTGGAGTTGCGGCATCAATTACGGCTTCTTGTGCTGCCGCATCGGTATTTGTATTGTTAAGGTCGTCATACAAACTGAGCAAGAGGCCGGTAGACGTTGGCGGACTGACTTCTTGCTCACCTTCGTTCTCGACATTAGAGTTGAGCGTGAGTGTTGGGTCGTCTGCTACAGCGTCGACAGTCAGAGTTCCTGTACTCCCAACAATAGCTGTTCCGTCTGTTACGTCAAAGGTGAAACTAACATCGCCACTCCAATCTGCTGTGGGAGTGAATGTCCATGTACCGTTGTTATTGTCGTCGAAGCTACCTCCGCCAGAAACGGCTAAGACATTGGAGACACTTAGAGTATCGCCGTCAACATCCGAGGAGCCGACAAGGAATTCAGCCTCACTGATTGTGAATACGGTATCTTCGTTTGTGTTTAATGTTACCGATGAGACAACCGGGGCATCGTTTTCTGGGGTGATGGTAATCGTTGCAGTTTGTGGAACTGATGCACCGTTGCCATCAATAACGTTGTAGCTGTATTGAATAACAAC
>JAWSUY010000025.1:0-5346 GCA_033852175.1 Agarilytica sp. | reverse complement strand
GAGGCAAGGGTATCACGTAACTGTCAGCTATACCTTATTAGATGAGCTTGACCCCTTTTTTCCTTAGAAAGACTGTCGTGGTTTCTCATTTCCCGCCCAGCATGAAATTGAGCAACCCAATGTTTCCGGTGAGTGAATTAACGGCATAATTTAGTGCTAATTGTGTGTTGTGATGAGACGTTCGATCCCGCTAGGCTCCGACAGGTAAAAGCCCCACGAAAAACCTGACTTTTACTGAAGATAAGACGGGGGGATGACTTCAGTTATAGTTTTAGCAGATTGAGTATTGTAATATGCAGGCGTTGTCACCCCTCAAGCTAGGTTGCGCTAACTTGGCAGGAAGAGCTAGGGATAGGCGCCATCAAGCCGACTCCCCGACTAAACAGCCCCTTTCTAGGGCGCTGAATATCACCGTACTTTTATTCTTTTTCTACGTTAAACAGATTTTGGAGTTGTTTCTTATGGATTTTACGCGGCTGTACCCTCTCTCTCGCCTGAGCCTTATTATTGCATTGCTCGCAGGTACTTATGCTTGTAGTGAATACGAAGGCAGCAACAGATTCCAAGAGTCTAATTTACTGACCGGACCAGCTGCTCCAAAAATGGTCAGTATCCCTGGCGGGAGTTTCCGCATGGGCTGCGTCAATGGTCAAGGCTGCCGCAATGATCAAAAGCCCGTGCACACAGTGGAATTACCTGGCTTTAACATAAGCGCCACAGAGGTGACTTTTTCGCAGTGGGATGCCTGCGTGGAAGCGAATGGCTGCAGCCACAAACCCGAAGACGAGGGCTGGGGGCGTGGCAATCGACCGGCGATTAATGTGAGTTTTAATGACATTACTCAGCAATTTATTCCTTGGTTGAATAAGCAAACAGGAAAAACCTACCGCTTACCGAGTGAGGCAGAATGGGAATATGCTTCACGGGCAGGGAGCGATGCCAGCTACAGTTGGGGTAGTACCATTAATTGCTCTCAGGCGCGTTATGGATTCGACATTGATAAGTGTGGAAATCAGCTATTGACCGACCCAGTGAAAAGCTTTAGTCCGAATCGTTGGGGTGTGTACGACATGCACGGCAATGTATTCGAGTGGACACAGGATTGCTATAACAAGAGCTATCAGGATGCCCCAAGTAACGGCAGCGCATTGACACAAGTAGATTGCAGGGATCGAGTGTACCGCGGCGGCTCCTGGAGCAGCACTACGGTCGAGCTGCGTTCGGGGTATCGTATGAGAGACTACTCTTCTAGACGTCATTACGAAATCGGTTTCCGCCTTGCCCTTGATAGCTGAAAGCCTTGATTCATGCGCTTTGAGCTGTCTGAAGCGACGCGATAACTCCCCTCCTTTGGGGGGGCGGGGAGTTGTATAATTGCTTATTCTGGCGCAAACAATTAGCTTGATAAAAAAATTTAAGGCGATATTTCCTTGCGCATTTAGGGTGTAGAATTGATCTGCTCACGACAGATCATCCAAGCTAGTTTCATTATTTGGTTCTTCTTTATCATGGCAACGGCTTAGAACCTATTCAGGCATACAAGTTAAAGAGGCCGAAAACATCTGGCAATCCCTAGGTTTAAAATGGAAGTTTGCACGACGCTTGTTGTCACGGCAAAGACAGATCGTATTGGAAAGCAAGGAGGTTTTAGGGAATGAGTAGCCGCGAACACCAAAACTTTAAGGAAAGCTAAACCAACCCACGTTAGTCCAGTGACTGAAGCGCGTTGTATTTTCGGCGAGGAACTGCCAACAAAAAACAATCTGTTACTAGCCTCGACACATCAAACTGACTTTCATCAATTCTATTGCAGCAAGGAGATCACCACCCAAGATAAAGAAATACCACTTCAAATGGCGGGACTATCACTTTCAACTAAATATTCTCCTCAGCAGCTAAAAAAATTCCCAGGCGATTAAACCTGGGCTTCTGGCGGGAATAAATAAATCTGTCCCCTTTAATTTTCATCCCACTACCAACGAAAACCCGGCCCAAAAGGCCCATACCAAGAGTTAATTAATACCGTCATCGAAATGAAACGACGGAATCTTCGTTTTGGCGATCCTAGAATCGCACAACAAATCAACTTAGCCTTTGGGATCGATATTAATAAGGATGTGGTCCGGAGAATTCTAGAAAAATACTACAAACCCACTTCCGGTGGCAACGGCCCGTCTTGACTAACGCTACTCGGTCACACCAAGGACAGTTTATGGAGTATTGATTTCTTCCGCGGTGAGTCGATTAACCTAAAAAGCCATTGGGCAATGCTGGTAATGGATCCATTCACTCGACGCATCGTAGGCTTCGAAGTCCACGGCGGTGATATCGACGGTGGCACGGCATGCCGAATGTTTAACAGCATAATTTCCAAACAAGAACAGCCAAAACGAATCAGTACTGACAACGATCCGTTGTTCCAATTTCACCGATGGAAAGCTAACCTCCGAATACTGGATATCGAAGAAGTCAAAAGCATTCCCTATACGCCAATTTCGCATCCATTTGTCGAACGGCTCATCGGAACTGTTCGCCGTGAATGCCTGGACCAAACTTTTTTCTGGAATTCATCCGATTTCCAGAAGAAGCTTGGGCTTTTTCAGGACTACTACAATCAAAACCGGGTGCATACCGCTCGCGGTGGTAATACGCCTACTGAAAGACTATCGAAAACACTAAGCCTTTCAAATTTTAGCTGGGAAAAACATTGTCGAGGATTGTTTGAGCTTACTAATTTATCTTAAATTAAAAATTCGCCATAGACAGGTAAGGGTATCACGCAACCATCAGTTATAGATTATTAAATGAGCTTGACCCCTTTTTTCTCTTAGTTAAATCAGGACAATCTAAAAAACCACCATAATTGCTTGCGTAAGAAAGATGGTTGTAACACTCAATGCAATGGTGCGTGACGGTGAAAAATGGCGCGAACCTTCATCAGTATAATTACCATTTGACACCATAGTCACTTGTTAGCGGCTTAAATTTTGATGCGCTTCAGATTTGAATCCGCGCTTTATATCGAGGTCCAAAAATCACCCTAATCGACACAGCCTAGCGTGTGATCAATAACAGACTAAACCCTATCGATAAGGGTTCCCCCATGAAACAACCTCGTCAAACCTATCATAAATCCCCTGTAAATCATCCTTGGTTATAGGGTGCTGATTAACATATTTCAATTGCTCAGGTGTTAGCCCCGGAGTATTTCTATTTAAAAAATTTGAACATTGAGGAAGATCAAAATCACACATCATTGACTCATACTGCTTCTCCGAAACCTCTACACCTTGAATTTCGTGCCATACTCTAGTGTTATCCCGCCATATCTGGCGACTTGGTTTTACATTCGGATTTACCACCATTGTGTAATATACAACGTCTGGCTCACCTACGCGAAACGTAGAATCAGGGAATGAATCGATTTCACTTGCTTCTCTGTAGAG
This sequence comes from Agarilytica sp., assembly GCA_033852175.1. Lineage (GTDB taxonomy): Bacteria > Pseudomonadota > Gammaproteobacteria > Pseudomonadales > Cellvibrionaceae > Agarilytica. Next base: position 1,900 of record JAWSUY010000025.1, on the reverse strand, counting down.
TTCTTTTGTCATATTTCCAGCGTATAAAGTCATTTCCCCAAAAAACACAACAATCTCAAGCTCCCATGGGGTATTCGGCGCTACAGGCAATATATTTACCTGATTTTTTTCGCTCGCAGCATAAAAATACCTTGTAACATCATTGCCCCCCCCCCTAAACTTTTTCCTGTCATATGCCACTTAGCCATTAATTTTCCACTGGGCATTCCCCGGTAACGCGTAGAAAGTGCCCGCCGCCCAAAATCTTTTAAGTCTCTGCCAGCTAAGTAAGGATCTAAATAAACCGTACCATAGCCACCGCCACCGAGATCTGCAGCAATAGACCCAAGAAAAAACTGAAGGGAACTTGGCAAGGCCTCTCGGCTAAACCAATAAACAGAAAAAAGAATGCCAGCGCAGATTGATCCAGCGGTGATGAGAATTCTGGCTTTTGATACGAGGTGTTTAGAGCCCATGATCATCATCCTTAAATTTTTCTGGCGTTAAGAAATCGTAATCGAAAAGCTCATACCCTAGCCGCAAGGCCGATTGTCGAAAAAGCCGCCAATCGTCGCCTATCTTTTTCTCTTTGGATTGATTAAATTCACGAAAATCGATAGGCTTCGCGTTGTGCATTTGACGTCGGTATAATCCGCTACCAAGATACGTTCCACCAAAATTTGCAGCACCTCGAGTAACTTGCGGCCACATTCCTGGCGAAGCATTCCAGGGATAAATCGACTTATGCACAAATTCGTCGTAAAATTCACCCCCAAATTTAATCAAGTCAAACGAACTGCCTTTTGATTCTAGCTCGATCTTTGTTTTATTTTCTTCCATCATTTTCTCTAACACTCCACGAGACATTCCTTTCCTATTTGTATCATCACTTGCTCTAGCTACAAAAGCCAGAATATCGTTAGTAGCTTTTTCTAAAAACCAGTCGCGCCCATTTTCAGTAAAAATAGAAGTATCATCCCCACCTTTATTTAGCTTTATCATTGCTTGTAACGTAATTCTAGCCTGCCTATAGAGCTTATAATATAAACGATGCATAGGATAATCTTGATAGTACTCCATTAGTATTTGCCAACGCTGATGGCATGCCGTATCTAGACTCCAATAATCACTAAGTCGCACTGTATTTTTACCAGCCTTGGCCGTAATATTACTAATATCAGGAGAAAAAGGCACCCCATTCTGATTGGCTTTTTCATACATTAAATGCAAGTAATTTCGCGATGCAAAACTGTTATCTGCATCATGCATTAAACTAGAAGGGTAGCCCCCTCCCACATCCGAATGCGCTCCAGGGCACAGAATTTCTTCAATTTTTCCCTCCCTCACTTCTGACAATAAGAAATCATTTTGGCCTTGAGTTGCGGTTGTCAAATCAAAACACGCACGATATTCATCCTCTGCAATTAGGTGTACAATTTTGCTTGTAACAAGACTAGGGAGTTAGGGAGTCAAGTTTATTTCATATGACATAAACACTTTTCCAGCGCCCTTACCTCCCCCACAAACTCACCCAATAGCAGCCTTCGCTTAATATCACTTACCGCTGACGACGCGCCACCCACTCCCACCAATCCAAATTCGTCCGCAATCATTTTCAGCGAGATATCACCATATCGCTGACAACAATACATCGCCATCTTTCTTGGTATATTTGCGCGTTGCCTACCAGATTGCCTCTTTAGCAATAATTGTGGCAAAACATTAAACACCATAGAAATGGCCTGTATCACCACTGCGGCGGAAGGCCGCTCCATAACCGCTTCATGCAAATCGCCTGAAACTTTAAGGTCTGCCTCGCGCTTCACTAGCCCCTCTTTAAACTCATCCCCACCCAGTACCGCCGATACATTACCTTTGCCATAGAAATTATTGATCTCATCATCAACGCCATTAGCAACAA
>JAWSUY010000024.1:0-1667 GCA_033852175.1 Agarilytica sp. | reverse complement strand
CCCTGCAATATCGGCAAGTGCTCCCCCTGTGTCAGGATTGTTGTCGCCTCAATTAATTTTATAAATAAACAGGGTGCGGTAAGTTAAAGCAAGTGGATTATCAAAGGTATTCAAGTCAGTTTAAAGAAGCAATATTAACTAAGCTCAGTCAAAGTGACTTGTCAGTTCGAAAGTTTGCAGAGCAAGAAGGCATTAACCTTTCAACCCTGTATAGTTGGCAAAAGAATTTTAATACCTCAGGTTTAAACGTGTCAAAAGTAAGTTCATCAGATAAGTGGTCAAGTGAGGAAAAGTTTTCAGTTGTACTGGAAACCGTCACACTATCGGAAGTTGAGTTAAATGAGTATTGTCGAGTTAAGGGGTTGTATTCTGAGCAAGTGAAAGCATGGAAACAGGCTTGCATTGCCGTTAATACAACAGAAAAACCGACAAAAAAAGCAAAGGTAACGCCTGAGCAAAAGTCAGACAAAAAACGCATTAAGGAATTAGAGCGAGAGCTGCGCAGAAAAGACAAAGCTTTAGCCGAAACCGCTGCATTGCTTGTATTAGGAAAAAAGTTCGATGCCTATTGGAAGGAAAAAGAGGACAGCTGATTTCGCTGACCGATAGGCAAAATCATGCACAGTTGGTCAGCAACGCCGTAGCATCAGGTGCGAGGCAAGATAAGGCCTGTGAAGTGATTGGATTCTCAACAAGAACCTTGCAGCGTTGGCGAATAGACGGTGAGATTGGCGCAGATAAAAGGCCAACAGCCATTAGGCCAGAGCCTGGAAATAAACTGAGTAAAGCTGAAATACAAGCCGTGATTAATGTTTGTAACAGCGAAGAGTTTGCCTCATTACCGCCAAGCCAAATTGTACCGATACTCGCCGACAGAGGTGAATATATCGCTTCGGAGTCGAGTTTTTACCGTGTATTACATGCTCAAAATATGCTGCACCACCGAGGCAAAGCTAAGCCGAGAAATATCCATAAAAAACCAACAAGTTATACCGCTAACAATAAGAATGAAGTATGGAGTTGGGATATCAGCTATATGCCTACAGCGGTGATAGGTCAACACTATTACCTGTACATGATAGAAGATATTTACAGCCGTAAAGTAGTTGGTTGGGAAGTTCACTACAACGAAACAGGTGAGCAAGCAGCAACGCTATTAGAGCGTAGCGTTTGGGCAGAGAAATGCTTGAAGAAAGACTTAGTGTTGCACTCTGATAATGGATCGCCCATGAAGAGCTTGACGATGCGAGCTAAAATGTACGATTTAGGTGTAGTTACCTCACGTAGTCGGCCAAGGGTAAGTAACGATAATCCGTACTCAGAATCACTGTTTAGAACGGTAAAGTATCATCCTCGTTGGCCTAGCGAAGGTTTTAAATCGTTAGATGAAGCTCGGAAATGGGTAAAAGAATTTGTTTATTGGTACAACAATGAGCATCGCCATAGCAGGATCAAGTTTGTGACGCCATGCCAGAGACATGAAGGTCTGGATGTTGAGATACTAGCGAAGCGAAAAGTATTATATCAAACAAAAAGAAATGAGCATCCAGCGCGATGGTCAAAAGAAGAGCGAAACTGGCAGCCAATAGGCGCTGTGGAGTTAAATCCAGAGCAACACAAAGAGGCTGCTTAACAATTTAGGCGACAACTGTCTTGAAAAACACCGC
>JAWSUY010000080.1:0-14041 GCA_033852175.1 Agarilytica sp. | reverse complement strand
GACCTTTAATTTTTGGTGGAGGGTGGGGGACTCATTTCAAACTATTTTATCGGGCCATTGCGGGCGTTTACGTGTCAAAGAGGGTTGTTGCGGAACGTTTAATGACCAGTAGAAAAAGGGGAGGTTAAACCCGGAAAAAATCTGCTCTAGTTATCTTGCTATGACTATTTTTGATATTACATGTCATGGCCGATTTAAGCCTGCCTTCATTTTCCAGCTAAGTTTTCTGCCATCACTACACGGTCACGCTTCAGTAGCTTGACCAGCGCACAAAGGGAGTGGATTGAAAGAAGTAGTAAACCGCGTATCGAGGCATTGCACTTATCGCCGTTCGAAAAAACCTTATGCGAGTGGGCTCTTTTAAGTGAAATTAGTAATTCGCACAGGACAGGCCCGTACTGTAATGGTTTGCCAACAAAAAAGGCCAACTCCGAGGAGTTGACCTTTAATTTTTGATGGGGCGGGGGGAGGACTTGCTTGTATTGGTAAGTTGTTGATATATCTGGCAATTAGTTGTGAGGTGATTCTGTTGACACGACTAACAGTACTACTAAATCAAAAAATCACAGTAATATATTGAGGTCGGGTGTGGTGGGGGTTAATCACTATCATTGACAATGTTGGGGTTATATAACTATAGTGTCTGTAACATGGCCCTCGCCTCTTGCTCTTCGGATCTACGCGGGGGTTTTTTGTGCCTGTCGATTACGTAAGCCACCAATCTTTCCAGTTTGAAACAACTCCCATATCGCTAATATTTAACTTTTTGTCTGAATGCTGCTCTGGGAAGCTTTCGAAATGAACTTGTAGTTCTAGATGCCACTCCTCGTGTACGCATACCTTCTTAAGCAAATGACCTGCTATAGCTAAAAGGAGAAATGAACGGGAAGTTGCTTGTGTGTTGTCTTTAAAACTGTCGCACCAGTCTAGCTCTCCACGTCGAGGTAATTTGGGTTGATCAATAACGTTTCTATTCCACACTCTGCTGTGGTGTGCGACTAGATTCCTAAGGTAATTCAACGATCTAAGCCATGACTCAAAAACCTTCCACGTTACGCCGTATTTCTCCGCAATTTTTGCTTTGTCGGGTACTTTCATCATTGCGTATAGCTGAGACATAGCACCGAAATCCCATATTTCAATGGCTACCCAAATGGGAAGGTCTTGACCGTGCTTGGCTCGGTAATGTTTTACAAAGTCCTCTTTGGACCTGTTAACTAAGACCCCGTATTTTTCCTGCCATTCATCAAATCGTGTTTTCTTTGAGCGCTTATTTATATTATTAGCAACGCCGTTATGAAACTCAGAAATTGAGTGATGGGCAAAGGCGTCTCGCTTTCCTAGTTGGTGGGCGATATCGACCCTCACGGCGACTTCTATACACTCCAGCGCTTCAAACGCGAGTGTGCGAAGTCTTTTATCGAAGGTGTATAAATTCAACGCGTCGGAAAAGTGGGTGTTAGGGTAAAACTGGTCTTGTCGAATGTAATTAACAGCACCGTTTCTGTCGGCTTGCTGAAGCTCAAACTTCCTGAATGGATACCAGTAGGCACTAAGTCGGTAATAGCCCGAATTACTGAGTTGGTGGAGAGTGTCGTCAGTATCAGGCGCTTCCATTCCTCGTGAGCGTAACAGTGCCAGCTGTTCCTCAAAGGTTTTCCATGGTCTAGAGTATGTGGACATTTGAACTTCCTTGTCTCTTAGCTGATAGCGTCTAATAATTGTGTGCGAGTATCCAGCCCATCGGCATCAGTCTTTTTATCAACCGCCATTAAAAATAGTGCCTTCTCACCCCCATGTTCTGCCCATAACTCACCCACAAGGTTCTTTTCCTTTGAGTCGTCATTGGTAGCGTAGGCATCACCCTTGTATTCCACTACAAACATGCGTCCATCATTTAGCTCTACGATGAAATCGGGGTAAAACTTACCGTGGGCGAGCGGTAGCCAGAATGATCCATGTTCACGGCGTACGAGGTTACGAATCCAGTACTTTACTTGTGGCAAGCTGTCGATCGCGCGAGCGCATTCAAACTCTTCTCCTGAGGCTTTCATATCCTCAATACGGTTATTGCCGTAGTAGTGCTTCTTGAATTTATAACTTCCGTTGTAAAACGGTGATTTTGCGGGGTAATGGTTAGGGCTGAAGCTGTAGACAAAATCCGCGCTTACTTCAAGTTTGGCTTCTGTGGAGAATAGCGCTTGCTGGTAGCCATCTTTTTGAGCTTGTTTACGGTAGCGGCTGATAAGGTCTCGAATAGCGCGTGCTAGCGGAAACTTGTTGCGTACTAAGGCGGTGAGTGTCAGTTCAGGTCTACTAAGAAGGTCGCTTACTATCAAGTTAATGAATTTGATCAGGGTGCCCTGAGGAACATCGGCTTGACGTAGCTCTCTATCAAGCCAGCGCACGAGGTCGTTTTGTGTCACATCAAGCCATGATTGGTTTAAATCAAAACGCTCAGTGGAATCGGCAGTGCTGTATGTAATCTTATTGCCTTCAAGATCAATTTCCCAAAGGTTGCTGCTTTCTACGCTTTTAAAACTCGGTAGCTTTGCTACGTTGTTTAACAAATCCCATTCGCTAACGTCCAATAGTGTTTCAGCTTCAACCAGTTCCAATTCACCTTGAATAACAGCGCACAACTGCGGTAGCGAGCCGAAACGCTCACCCTTTTCTGCGGGTGATCGAGTTAGCTCAATGCGGGCGTTGTGAATACGTAAATCTTGTTCAATTGATTTTTTGTCGGCTGGTTTACCTGCGCTTTTAACGATGACTTTCTTTAGGTTTTCCGATACTTCGCCACGTACTTTTACAACAACAATACCTTCTTCGGTTGTAGTCGTTGTGAGCTGCGCTCGTTCGTCATCATTGAGCTTTTCCAGTTCGGGCATGGTGGCGACTTCTACAACCACTTCTTGAGGTCTTGCTATCCGTGGTTGAGCTTCACCGCCTTCGCCAAATAAATCATCTTGGTTGTCATCGTGTTCGTATTGGCGCACATATTCGGCAATATCTAGCTCTTCAAAACCCATGGCAATAAGCTTGTCTTTTAGCTCCGTGGCGGCCTTGGCAAAGCTAGTAGTGGCAAGATGGGCATAGGCGCGGTTTAAGTCTTCAATGACACGGCGACGCGCGTAGGGCATACGTAATACACGGCCTAGTAGCTGTTCGGCGTCTTTGCTAGAGCTAACCTGTTTTACCGAGCAAAACACATAGGCGAACGGGCAGTCCCAACCTTCTTTAAGTGCTTCGATAGTTATGATGTATTCAATAGGGCAGTCTTGAGCGAATAGGTTTATGTCGTCCAGTTCGCGTTGTTTTCCGGTGACAATGGCTATTTTTTCAGGCTCAATTTTTAGATCATCTAGTAAATGATTTTTGAGCACTTCAACGGTTACGGTGCCGTTTTTTGCCTCGGCCTGTAATAGGGCGATTGGGCGGATGTAGTCAGTATCTTTTTGCGCTTCTATCGCCAAACGGTTGCGGTTGGCTACGGCATCCCCCACGGCTTGCTTCCAGCCTTGTGGCTCTTCGGCAAGCATAATCGGCAGCTTGATCATCTCTTCGGCTTTTAATTCTGAAGCCGATACGTTAAACAAAATATTACTGCCGTTATCCAAGCTTTCATTGGGGGTGGCGGTAAATTCAATAATGGCGGCGGGGTGAATGCGGCGTAGTGTATCGAAGGTAAGTTTGGTGCGTGCGTTGTGGGCCTCATCAATGATTATCAGCGGGTTATGCAAGGCCAGCAAGTTGGCAAAGGAGTATTTAACTTTACCCAGTTCGCGCGCCGTTAAGCCGTTTTCTTTTAGGTCGTTTTCGCTAACAGTTTCTAGGTCTTTAAAGCGTGGGTGGGCTTGGCTTATCTTGGAAAAATGAGGTTCAAAGTTTTCGTGGTAGGCGTATACCTTGCGCCCACTCGTATCGTTAACGGTTAAGTTTTGGCGGGTAGACACCACAACAATGGTTTTATTGCCTATATCTTGTGGGCGAATGTTAAAGACTTCGTCAATATCTAGCACTAATACTTGGTGGTTAAACGCTTGGTCAAGCTTCTCTCGGTAGGGGTGGCCGTTTTGCTTAAGGGCTTCTACGGTTTGTTGGCGAATGGTGGTGCTAGGCACCAGCCAAAGCACTACAGGGAATTCCACTTCTAGATAGGTTCTACCGGCCGTCACAATCGAGTGCGAGGCGAGTACTGTTTTACCACCCCCCGTTGGTATGCGAATACAAACGTAAGGCACCTTGCCAAACTGAAAATCTCGATAGGGCATGGCGGGTAGCTCTTGGGCTTTTAGCGTATCGGCATAGGCCTGTTCTACGTTGCCGCCTTGTTTGGCTTGGCTTAAAAAGCTGGCCAATGTGTCCATGGCCCGCTGCTGATAACCTTTAAGTGCAAACATGCTGTTCTTCGTCCTGTTTATTCGTTTGGGCTTATAGCGCTTTTACGTCGTAAGGGATTTGTTTGAAGGTGATGTTTTCCTTCTTTAGGCGGGCATCACCCAAGCGTGACGTTTCACCATAAATCACCTTTGGGCCGTCAAATTTAGGGAGTAACTCTAAGGTTTTACCCGTAAGTACATTGCCGCCTGTCGGGCGCTTATCACCGAGAATGCCGTTATACAGCAGGTAGTAGGCTGTGCCGCTGTGAGACCCTATCAGTGGTGAGCGCTTCTTTTTACCGAGAGGCAAGCGTGTTTCGATATACCAAATATGGGCGGCCAAGGTGGGGAACTTGATTTCGTGATTAAGCAGGCCAAACTCATCAAATACGGTAGGGCCGAGTTTGCAGAAGCGGAAACCGCCGCCGCCTTGCCAGCTTTCGGCTTTGGATATGCCGCCTTGTTCGCCATCTACCACTTTTTGAAGGCGAGGTTGGCAGTGGGTTTGGGCGTGTTCGCCTATTTCGATACCAATATACTGGCGATTCATTTTGTGTGCTACAGCGGAAGTGGTACCAGAGCCTAAGAACGAATCGAGAATAAGATCACCTTCATTTGATGCTATTTGTATCACCCTAGCTAACAGCTTTTCGGGTTTCGGTGTTGTAAAAATTTCATCATGATCCTTAAAAATCTCTCTGATTTCTGCTTTTGACTCGGCATTTGAGCCTACATCTTGGTGAAGCCAAAGTGTTGCAGGGACTACACCTTGTTTTACTTCCGATAGAAATTTTTTAACTCTAGGTATGCTTTCTTTCTTTTGCCCCCACCAGATTCGATTATCCTGATCAAGCTTAAGAAATGAATCCTTAGATATTCTCCAGTAAGTTCCTTGAGGCGGGGAAAATAGCTTTCCAGTCGGGCCTTCAATCTCGTAGCTCCCTAGGCTGTAGTAGTTTCTAGCTTGAACTGCGTTCGTCGTCCATGGTCCCCTTGAGTCACTGTCTTGATTCGAGTAATCCTTGTTTGACTTTTCGGAGCGTGGCAGAAGATTGCGCTGCCAATTATTTTTAGATTTTGCGTAACACAGTACGTGGTCATGCATATCTGAGAGATACTTGGCTGAATTCTTAACTGTATATAGTTTTTGCCAAATATTATTTGAAATGAAATTACTTCTCCCAAAGACTTCATCCATGATTACTTTTAGGTAGTGAATTTCGTTATCGTCCAGCGATATCCAAATGCTGCCGTTTTCTGCTAAAAGTTCTCTTAGAATTTCAAGCCGAGGGTAAATCAGAGAAAGCCACTCACTGTGCTCTAAATTATCATCGTAATGCTCAAATGCACTTTTCGTGTTGTAGGGTGGGTCAATATAGATGCATTTCACCTTACCCGCATAAAATGGCAATAAGGCTTTAAGCGCCTCTAGGTTATCGCCCTGAATGAGCAGGTTCTCACTGTCCTTGTCGCCATAGGAAAGGTCGGGCACTTCTTCTAATAATCGATAAGCGCTTTTGGCGGCGGCTTTGGTGGCTGAATCTTTGTTAAGCCAGTGAAGCAGTGGCATGGCATCCCCAGAGAAATAGTTGTTTTTTGTTATAAATGACGCGTTTTTGATCAGCGCGTCTAATGGACGCAGTTCGTTAGCCCCACAAGATACATGGGCATTCTATATGATTCTACTGGGACTTGCGGCTGGTGTTTTCTGGTTTAAATATTGTCGGTGAGAATATGGCCAGTGGGAGGAGAGTCTTCCATCAAGTGGCTATTTGGAAACGCTCCAATTCGGTATTTGAAGCAGTTAATCTGAACCAAAAGAAGTCACACCAGATATTGAAAGGATGAGGGAGCTTGCTCTAGCCACTCAGAATTTAAGTGAGGCAGCAGCGAACAATATGATCACTTGTTCTGGCACTAATGTGTTATTTAACACCGAGTTTTTCAAACGTTAAACCGGTAAAGTGGTTTTCCGTATACATGCGCTTAAACGCTTCGGTGGCATAGCTGAAGCTCAGTTTGTCTGTGGCGGTTTTAAATACGCAGCGCCCTTCCAGTGTGTTTTCATTAAAAAGCACATTCTTTTGCCCCATGTGAATCCCCGAATCCACCACTTCAAGTTCTTGGCTTCGGTCGATACCTTTTTCGGGGATTACGAAAAGGGTGTTAAACATATAGTAAGTATCGTCTCCGATGATTAAGGGTAAAAACTCACCGGATGGCGCTAGGGTGTCTTTAAATACCTGATGAGCTTTAGGACTTAGTACTAAGTTGCCTAGCGCCCACGTGGTGACATCGGGTAATTGTTCGCCTTGGCCTTCATAGTTTTCACAGGCAAAGAATGAGGCTTTTGGTGCTACCCAATTGTCTAGCCTTGGTTTGGCACGGTATCGCTGACTATAGTGAGGCATTTTGGTCGCAAGATCCGTGATATCGGGTAAAAGCGAGTAAGTGCTCGTGTAGTCATTATCGATTTTAAATATCATAGTTTGCGGTTCTTTTTTAGCCAGTCGCTATATTCTGCTTCGTCGATCTCTTCTTGTAGCTTCATTTCGTCTTTTATGTTGCCGTGTAAGAGTTGAGTTCTAACTGTATTTAGGAACGCACAAATTTGTGAATCATTATCCATTATTGAGATAGCGTTTTCGATCCAACGATAATAAAGCTGGCGGTGAATTCAAATCAAGGGGTCAGAGAACTTGAAGGTAATATCCGCTTTTGGCTGGAAGCTGAAACCTGGGTACAATTGGGATAGCCTTTACTCCAGCGTCCGATTAGTGGATGAAACGGAACTTTGCGCCAAATCCAGCATTGTTCTGGTTATGAGTAATATAAGCTGACAGTCAGCGTCTGCTGCTCGCCCTAAGCGGACATAAGGCCCATTGACTTGGTGTCATATACGAGTCCGTATTTTACGATTTCACTATTCCGAGGGCTGTTGCGTAAAGTGGTTAATTATTTGCGATAATGGAGTATGGAGATAACCGCTCGATAGCTACTTATTATCAAAAAATTAACGTCTATTTTTTGTGTGATTCCCCCTAGAGCCCCTCAATGCTTATTATCCGATACCGTGTAATATTTGATGGAGATATATTTAGGCGTCAAATAGCTTTTAATTACGCCATTTTCAGACCGCCTCATTACACATCATAGATGCCTGTATTGATTTACTTTAGGCTTGGGTTTTGAGAACACGTGTTACAGCTGCTTTCCGATTAACGAACATTGGCACCTCTCCAAAATCTAATCCTGATTGGGTGGAGATGTATCTCATTTGTTGTGGAAAAATATGCCATTTAGATCTTAAGCACAAACTTGTATCATTTATAAGAACCAGCGCTTGATCAAGCCACGCAGTAATAGAGAGTTGAGATGATAGTTGACATTACCACCGATAGCCCCCCACACGAACAGCTATGTAGAGATTACTGGGAAAATATTGAAGGAGAGTTTTTACTAAGCGTTTCCGCCTTATCAAGTAAATACTGTTTATCAAGCTGTGACATTCTGAAGGTTGTTAGAAATTTCAGTAATGCCGTTTCTGTGGATGTTATCTGTTCAGCTTGTGGCGTTCCATATGATTTTAGCTCTAGGACAGATTACCTAAAGAACAAAAGTCGACATGATTGGGTTTGCTCTGAATGTATACAATCACAACAGATGAGTAATGAAGAAGAAAAGTTTATTCTATTGAATAATGCATTAAAGTCTTCATTAGATAATTCGGTTGGGTTGGGGGATCTGAGTGTAAAGCAAGCAGTATTCTTACTTACTATTATGCGGCTTACAGCCAATGAAGATTTAACTGGATTAACAGAATTTGGATCTGTGACATCTGAAAAGATGTCACCAAGTTCTGACTATGATTATGTAATAATTAAAACTCTATACCGAAATAATCTGATGTCAATTGATCCAATAAGCGATCTAGACTCAATCAATTTGAAAGAGAGAAATAAATTCGTATTCTCGATGGATAGGGTGAGATGGGTTGTAACGATTAAAGATCATTCTCCATATTTTGGGTGTTTCATGCAGCAACTTCAAGATAAAATATCATCTATGGAGTATTTGGAGTCCTCGCATGAGGATATTATTTGTTTGTCTAAAGAAATTGCACTGGAGGAATGTTTAGCATACTTACATTATTGTTTAGGTGAGCATGGCTTACCTTGTAAATCAGGTGAAAAAACTCATTTGGTTTTAGGGAAGGCCTTAGAAAGCTTTTCCGTTTCTCAGATATACAGCTTTATTTGGGGAGCAAGTAAAGATGCAGCGGCTTATTATCAAAGGTCTACAGTACCTAGAGCTCAAGCAGCAAATACGGTTGTATCAAATATAGAGAAGCGATCGGAGCGTGCCGTAATCGAAAACTGGAACGTTAAGCCTTTTCAAAGAAATTACAACTTGCCGCAGTCAGAAGTTAGTAGAACACTATATAATTCTCTACTTCATACGAGTGACGGTGGGTTTAGCCAGTTGCTAAAAAGTATTGTATAGAAAGATGAATAGTGACATGTCTCCTTATCTAGTGCATTTTTCAAAATCGGGAGATACACTTTTGTCAATCCTTTCTGCTGGGAAAATTTCTCCGTCTGGACCATTCGGAGAGATAAATAAATTGTCGCCAGACCCAAGGAAAGCCATCTGCTTTTCGGAAAAACCATTTGATTCTTTAGTTAAGCTTGCCGTGCATCGCAATTCAGTATTTGGCATATCTTTTAAGAAGGACTTCTTGAAAAATTTGGGTGCAAATCGAGTATGGTACGTCGAAAAAAACACGGATCCACATAAGGCTCTTTCCAGGCAGGCAATTATAGAGAGAAATAGTAGTACATCTGACATATGGGCTTTGGCTCCATATATCGAAGTTGTCACAGGTAAGCGGACAGATGGTTATGACTTTGATTGGGAGCGAGAATGGCGAGTACTACAAGACGTTAGCTTCTCGCCAGAAGATGTTAGGTGTTTGTTTTTACCCTCAGATTTACATGAAGCCGCGAGATACTTTTTCGAAGATGCCAAGATCGAAAATACCGGTCCATGTTATGATTGCGAATACATTGACCCTCTAATGATGATAGGGAGATAAGTGCCCAAGAGATTATTGGCGATAGAGTTTCACTGATCCTGAAATGTTATTGTAGAGTATAATCTTCGCCCTTTGCGGACGTTGAGATACCGTCATTAGCTGACTTGGGTGCGGAGCGGAAAACGACCCACGGCAGTCTTCGGGTGAAAACACTTGCTATGGGTCGCCTAAATAACCGTTACATGAAGGGATAGGCTAAGCAAATGAAACTGACGTGTATCTACTGTAAAATTGAAGAATTTGATCAAGGAAAAGGGTCAGAGGAGCACGCTATCCTGTCCAGTTTAGGCGGGCGAAAATCATCAAGATCTATTTGTTGTCAGAAATGTAATGAAGCACTAGGTAATCAAATTGATAAACCATTAACTGAAGGACTGAGAATCATCTCAACGTTTTTTGGTGTCGTCACTGGACGAGGGAAAAGCACCGCCACTCTAAAAAGTTATGGCAGTCATAACGGTAAAATGTTTGATCTTCTGCCCGGAGGCAGGGTTCAACAATCTAAATCAAAAATAGATAGGCAAATAGATGAAGAAAACGGTGTTGCTAGTATTACCGTTAGTGCACGAGATTTAGATGAGGCAAAGAAATTATTAGAACAGCAATTGCAAAGCTTTGGGAAAAGCGTTAAGAATTTTAAGTTTAATGAAATTGTGGAGAGCAGAGAATATCCGGGGGCTATCCCTGTAACTTTCGACTTAGGTTTAGTTTCGCAACATCGTTCGATTGCTAAAAGTGCTCTAACATACCTTGCCACAACGATATCGCCTGAGAGACTTCGGAGTGGATGCTTTTCTAAAGTTATAGAATATATATTTGGTGGAAAGGAAGAGTTAAGGTTAACAACTATAACGAAGGCGGATTTCCCTTCTACACCAAATATATCTGAAGTGCAGCACAGGGTTTTAATATCTGCTTCAGAACATAAAAAATATGTGATTGGTTTAATAGAACTATTTGGAAATATAAGGTTTAAGGTTGTTTTAACTGATAGTTGGGATGGCCCAGACCTGCAGAAAGGGTATGCTGTAAATCCTCTGAATGGAGAGCAGGTTGAGCAAGTCGGTATGGTGAATTTAAGCGATGATCATTGGAGTGGTGAAAGATCTAAGTTCAATGAAGACGCGTATAAAGACATGATGAGCAAGGTTTTCAAATCTGCGTATGATCACCACGTTGAGTTAGAGAGAAATAGGATTATTTCAGAAGTTACAAAGGACTTTTGTAAAGAGTTTGATGGTCAAGACTTCACTGATAAGTTAAATATGGAGCTGTCATCAAGAATTGGGAAAGCAATTGCAAACTCAGTTTACAGGGTTGATGAAAATAGGAGGCTCTCAGAAAATGACTTCGAAATCAAATAGTCAACGCATGTTCTTAGTGCTACCTTTCATCCTCACAAGCCGTATGCCGCTAATAGTGATAATGTCCGCTATGTGGAAAAATACGACATCTTATGCTCGTCCAGCCTAAGTCTAATATTGAGTAATATTCGACATTGATAGATTCGCACGCCAATAGATTGCTTTATCCGCCTTTCCGATAGGGTTTGAGCCATCGTCCTGCTGGCTCATTGCGCGCCATAGAATTGGAGGCTGTTTTGCTCTAGGATTGAGTACTGAAAAGGCCACTTCGTATTCAAGTTGGGCATTGAATGGCGTATTAAAGGGGAGGTTGCAGTATGAGTATTGAGCTTCAAAAAAGAGCGCGAATTTTATACACCAACTACAAGGGCGAAACGGCATACAGAGATATTATTCCAGAAAAAATTTGGTTTGGTTCTACAGATTGGCATAAAGAGGAGCAGTGGCTGCTTGATGCAATCGATTTAGGGAAAGACGCGTTGAGAAATTTCGCAATGAAAGACATTCAGGAATGGGCTACACCTCATTGATTTTTTTAATGATACGGCGACCACCGAGATCTACACAGTATTTATATGGCCCTTGGTTTTGATTGTCATCGGATGTACTAATGTAAAAAACAGCGATGAAGAACCAAATGTAGGATACTGCCCGAGTCAAATTGGCGTAGCCAAATATTATCTTGAAGTGAATTCCGATGTGTTTCCTGCAGAGGCGAATCCGACGTCGGAAATAAGTTGGGAAGAATTTAAAAAGCAAAAGGCGGAAAAATACGCCATTACCGTTTGCAAGGGCACGAGTATACCACTTGAGTTTGCAAAGTATGATAATGGCAGAATCGTGTATGCATATGAGTATGTGTATAAAAAAAATAAAGTGTCAGAGTTGAAAATGCTTTTTGTAAGTGGTTCGGCTACTACCTATCAATTGCTACAAGAAATTTAACGGGTCGTGATATGTTGGCTCCCTTAATCTTCTCCTCTTTAAGCTTTGGATAAGCGCCAACAAAAAAACACCTTACATCGTTGGGCAAGTCGAGTCCTTCTTACCGGGCAAACTGTGTTCTGATGCGCAAATATCAGATAATTGGCTCGGTGATGACACAAAGACCTTGTTGGCTGTGATAGTTTATCCGGCGTATTTAAGGAATTGCATTTCTGTATGTAATTTATACAGGCTGGAGCGGAGCCCTCGGTTGGCATTTTCCTTTATCCTTAGAGATGTTGTAACTTAATAAAGATATTGATGAGGCCGACAGTTTATGGATGAAATTGGGAATGAAGTAATGGCCCTAAATTCTGTTGTTGAAAAGAGTAAGCTCAAAGAGTATTTTCAGCTAGTCCCGAGATACCTCGAGGAAACCGAATGTCCGGATCTGAGCTGAATCCAAGAGGGCTTTGAGGATTGGGCTGTCACCATATATCCCCAAAATTGTAAAACTCTTAACAGATATGCATCGCAAAATTGTAGTCTGACCTCAGACGCTATTGGAATCGCAATGATTAAAAAGTTTATGCTATTTATTGGAATAACGGCTTTGTTTTCGGCTTGTTTATTTTCGTTCCTATTCTATTTGTTTTGGAATCCATCGGATGTTCGTCCCGATACGATTACCTTCTATTTGAAAATACCGGAAGTCATAAAGAAAGTTGAATTGTTTAACCCAATTACTTCGCCTTTATACGGTGTTTCGAGTTCAGATGGGGAAAAAGTAGGTTCGACGGATGTGTATTACGAAAGTAAGGCGCCGCTTTCTGATTTGGTTGTCGAATTGACGGAAAATGGGGCGAAATGTGAAGAGTTTGAAAACCGAATTTTTGTTTGTGACTTTGCATGGGCTGATGGATATATGCGCCAAACAACGCTTACCACAAAAGAAAGTTCCGTGGGTATTCAAGAGACAATTATTGGAGATATGTAAGTGAGTAAACGAACAGATATTATAGATGGAACCATGACGTCTAATTGGTCAAAAAAGAGCGGGTTAATTTACACATGTAATGCGGGGTGGATCGATCTTGGGCACCTGAACCCCCATAACGCTCGACCAGAAATTGGGGCTGGAAATCTTTGGAAGAATATCATTCAAGGAGGTAAGCCTGTTGCCAGTTACCAAGATAAAGAGAAGGATTTTACTTTTAGAGACGGCAGTACAGGCTTTGCTTTGGTGTACAGGCAAGACCATGCAGGTTATCCCTTTAAGCCGGGAAGAGAAGGCAAATATATCGTCAAGAAGAATTTAAATATATTGCAAAAAAAACGGGTGGCTTTAAGTATTTTTATGGAGGTATCGACTCTTTTTGAGGAGTTTCAAAAAATGCTAGGGTCGATTCGTCTAACCGATAGTGGGTTTAGTCAAGAGGATCTTGTGTCAAATTTAATTGGCTTTTACATCGGCATAGGTGACGTGACACAGGTAGCTGCTCTGAAGGCATGTAAGCCCGTTTCTGATCGTACAGCTCGTAAAATATGGGATTCTGAAGGTGCCGTTGGAGAAAATAAAAATAAAGCGTGGTCACCCAAATATGCTTCAAATACTGGCTATGATACAAAATATCAGTGTGTTGATGAATGTGGGTCTAGTCCTCGTACTTTTCCCCGTATTTTTCAAAGCATACAGCCTATTGCTAAAGGCGAGTGTCATGTGGATATGCAGTAGGGCTTAACTTTGTTTTTAGAGTTTATCCCGTATTTCTCTCGCTGCTCCCCCCACAATCTCGGCGGATCGACCGCCAAATCAAACAGTGTTAATTCAGAGGGAATTTCATCGTCCAAAATGGCCTCAATTATATCGGGCGCCAACGTTGTAAGGTTAATCATTCGGGAAACATAACTGTTGTCTATATTTTCCTTCACCGCGATTGACTTCATTGAAGCGTTTTCGTCTTCAGTAAGCATCTTTTTCTAAAACTGGGGTCAGATGAAACTTAATCAGTGATCTGTGTGTAGAGCGCCACTTTGAGATCGTACGATGGGCCAGTTTATTTGTCGTACAATTTGACTGATATAGAAAGAAAATGTTGGCAGGCTCAATACCTTTATCAATTTTTGATGTTGTCAACCCACCGAAATCCGTTGAACTCCCCTTCGCTACCAATAAAAAGCATCAAAACACTCTCTCTTGTCTAAGTACGTTTTTTGATCTGCAAAACCACAAAAATATTGGTTAAAAAATAGATTGTTAGCTTGTTCTCTGTCTT
>JAWSUY010000079.1:0-25084 GCA_033852175.1 Agarilytica sp. | reverse complement strand
AATTGGTGTTATTAACGCAACACCAATATATAGCGCAATTAAATACGGCGAGCAATTTAGCAGTGGTCGGGAGTTTTCTGTTTGGCTTGGTTTAACCCCACGGCAAGCCAGCAGTGGTGAATCGTTTAAAAGTTCTGGGGTTACTAAGCGTGGCGATCGCTATCTTCGCAAGCAATTAATACACGGCGCACGGGCCGCAATCTCCCGCTGTAAAAATAAAGACGACAGACTTAGTCGATGGGCAAATCAATTGATTGTTCGAAGAGGTATCCAAAAAGCCTGCGTTGCTATGGCAGCTCGTATGGCAAGGGTGACATTGAAGTACAGCGACAAACCTCACCATTTTGAGGTTTTTGGATTACTTTACTTGACGAAACGGGATCGTCCATATATGTCTTGTTTATTTTTCACATCTAGAAACGAAAACCAATACCGGCAGTAAAGCTAGTGATATCAATATCCGTTTTTATACTGTTCTCATCAAGAGAAATATCTTCCAAGGATTCAAATGACTCTATTTCTATTTTACTTTTGTAACGACTTATATGCTGTGAAAAGCCAACAATATAAGTCCAAGAATCACCGATATTCCCTACCCAGTTAATTCCGAAAGTAACGGCCGACCCATCCGATTTAGTTGTGTTCTCACCAGACTGACTTTCGAATCCGTTAGAAGCTACATCGGCAATGGTGAATTTTTGCTCAGACAGCTGATAATCCGTAGAAAAATGTATAGCCCCAACGCCTAAGTCCAGTTGGTATTCAACCCCAATAGTTGGGCCAGACTCGTTAAAGTCATAAGACGAATCATGGAGGACAAGAAAAGTAGATGCTCCATTATTAATAAATTCAACCGTTGAGTCGTCAAATGAAGACTCTTGTTCAGCATATCCGAACTTAATCTCTAAAGTTTCTAGTGGAGAATAAGAAAACCCAACAGCCCAACTACGTCTATTCGACTCAACGTCTTCCCCTTTCGAGTTAGCTTCAGAAGTAGGGCCAGGCGAAAAAGTGGTTGAATAAAAAGAAGAATATGACGATTCCGACTCATCACTAAAAACACTATCTTCCACAGTCAAAAAAACACTAAAAGGCCTGAAACCGGCACTCAAATTTAGCTCAACATTGCCTAGCTGTGATTCGAACTGACTACTGTCCTTGCCCACGCCAGAATAAAATATTCGCCCTGTTTGAGAGATGCTATCAACCGTATAACCTAACGCGGCCCGCCGATCCACCTCAATAAACTTTATATTTGATTCGGCCTGAACAGACCATGCAAACCCAGAATCTTGCTCTGCATTGGCCGCCGAAACCAGTCCAAAAGCAACAAACAAACCCAATACAACACGCCCAACATATCCCGCCTTACGTTCCATATCCCTCACAACACACTCCAAAAGATTTATACGTGATTATTCACACGATAATTAAAATATAATTTACCTATATACAGTATTACCCCATTCAATTTTCAAAGGGGCTTACTAGTGGCGCGAATCATAACATAATATTGAAGGGGCGGGGCAGCCCCCCACAGATACTGACACAACCTACGAATCCTTCTTTTTCGAAAACAACCCCTTGATCGCCGCACCAATACCCACAACAATTAAAATACTAAACTTTTTCAGAAGAATAAATGCTACAGCAAAGAAACCTGTCTTTACGATGACCTTACCCGCGACTAATGCACATAGCCCATAAGCTGTAACATCAAAAAGATCGGGATCGAAATCACTACAAGTCGACCCTTGATCAAAACCCGCCAACGCTTGAGGGGTGGAATGCCTGCCCTATTAGTTTCGTCCTATTTAATTTCCCCGGGTGATTTATAAATCACGAAGGTGCCGTATTTTTATCGGCAACAATTTGGCTGCTTGCAGTAATGACATGCTATAACCAGGGCCTTCATTGTTTATTTCCATAGAGGGCAAATAGAATATTTGAATTGCATCTGAATTATATAAGGCCGCATCTGCTATATGCCACCTTTCATCCCCCCAAATCTCTACCCATGCGTGACCAAAAGAACGCACTTGACCTTGCTCCTCCATGATGACGCTCCCCAATATAACGCGTGCAGGAATATCTAGTGAGCGAGCTAAGGCAGCAGCGAGTACGGCGTATTCCGTGCAGTCGCCACTTCGTTTTTCTACGACTGTTGACGCAATATTAAAACCATGAATATAAGTCGGATTATCAATATATTCATTTACGTACTTTGTGAGATTTTCAATTCTTCTAGGTTGAGGATTCGATTGTAAGAATTCAGCTACGAAGTTTTTTATATCTTCATCATCGAGGTCTATTACAAAACTACTTGACGAGTGTCGGTCATTAACTTTCCCAGATAGATGGGATGATGTATCCATATTTATCGCTTGGGAGCCTTCACTTAATCGATATGCTCGAATATTGACTTCCTTTGAGGTCGTTTTCTCTGTCCCGCCAACATTATGGGATACAAGCTCAAAAGCTATTTGGTTCGATAGTGGTAGTGATTGGCTTTTATTAAGCTCCACTTCAATTTCGGCCAGAGAGGAAGTCATCTGCGCTGCAGAGAAGGAGCTAATCGACATTGCCACTAAGAAAAATAAGCTTCTCATTTTAATACAGGCTCGCCTTTAACGTATCGTGACACGATATCAATGGTTACTGACCCCTGTTCGATAGAGCCCTGTTTTAAAACGCCACTACTTTGGGTTTCAAGTGACATGATGAGTGGCCCCATATTAAATATTAAATCTTTTTCTGATTTCCCGGAAACTTTACTTAGCTTAACCTCTATTGTAGATGTTGGGTCTGCCTCGGCTACCCACATATAAAATTCTGACGACATACTTTCTGATTTAATTAGATCTTTTGTTTTGAGATAACTTCCATACTCTGATATCAATGGCTCTGTGTGGGCAAGTTCGGTTTTGATAGGCTTGCCTTGAAGCTCTCCTTCCACCTGCCATTTTCCGCCCTGCATTTGTATGGTATAGCTGGATGACAAAGCGCCATTTTCGACAGTGTATTTGGCACTATTTATTAGAGATCCATCTTTTCTACTCCAAGAACTTGAAACGGCATCAGATCGAGAAAATGATGTGGCATCTACCGGAACGAGCATTGATGATTCGGTTTTTATGGCTATATCGCCGTCTTCATCAACCGAATATTTTTCGCGCCCATATCCTATGGGCATCCCATTGAGAGTCATTTGAAAAACGGATTCAAAATATTCTGAACTTTCTTCATTTTTAATAAATGCTTTAATAAATGATTTAAATACCGTAAAGAATGCGTTTCGATACCCAATTTCATCGTGGGTACAAATTTGTAAACTCTCATTAGTTTCTGCGGATAACCCTTTAAGAAAACTAGAAACTTTGCTTTCGCCTTCCCCAAGAGAATAAAGGGTGTCCATCGCCAAATATGGGGTGTTACCAATGATGCCAGTGCCGACGGCATAGTTAAATTTACTAGTAAGCGTTTTTTTATTGCGTTCAGCGATGCTCGCCAAGTCGCTTTGAACAATGCTATGAAGTGAGTTTGCCGCCCCATCATATTTAGTGAACACGTAGCATTCAATGGGGGTTTTTGTTCCAATATTAACGTGATAGGACCAATAACCATCACTAGAACCAATAAGTTTAAATTTCCCTTTCACCTTTTCATTAATATTGAATTTTTTGAGTTTTAGCTTGGATTTCTTCCTAACTTTTATCTCGCGCACCATTGCGTCCTGAAACCAGCCTGGAAAATCCTCTAAATTAACCAAGTCTGCTGCACTAACTTGATTGCAGGTGCTGATCAAAATAATTGTTGAGAAAAATAGGTTTAAAGACTTCATACATCTATCCTTTGTTCAATTCTTAGAAATTCAAATAGTTAAAAGTGGTGTAAGCGCGAACAGGGGGACGTCTTGTGTTTTATGATCATAATTCTAGAAAATTTATTTTATGGAAAAATAAAAGACCTGACGCTAGTTCTTCTATTAACGGACTTATTTATACTGTAGTCGGATGATGCACTTTAGATTTGAATCCGCGTGATAAAAAAAGAAATACGACAAGAACAAGTCCTTTTAAATCACAACCTGGAAAAGCTATAACAATAGCCAGGCATTCCATTTTCTTAAGATAAGATTCACATCACTAAGAATGAGCAGTGAATCTTTCAGCGACTGGAAAAACGCGGCCACTATACCAGACATATTTTTTGCCGCAAGAACATCAATAAGTCATACGGATTTGATCGATTCCTTCATCAGAAAAGGCTACTGTAACAATTTTATTTTCATCCTAACGTTCTAGAGCTTCCTCCTCTCGCTACCAATACGCCTTACCAGGTCAACAAAGCCAGACCAACAGTGGATACTATGGCTATGCCCATCCAGAAATAGGGCCCTGCTCGGCAACTGCTCCTGCGTTGCTCTACCTCCTGCTTCCTTGCAGTCATACGAACAATGTTAAAATACTATTATCACTCCACAAAATATCGTTGTATGGAGTAACCAAGCGCCCATATCTTGTGGTACAAACCTGGCATTTTAGAACCGTTCTCGCTACGCTCCGTTTTTTGGATGGACGATAGCTCGCCAAAACCCTCCAATTTCACCCAAAGCGACCCGGGCGAACAAAAAACATACAGATTTTGCTCGACGTTTTGCCCACAAATCCCTATAGTACGCCCCCCGATTCATCCGCTCATTTGGTCTTACTCAGGAAGCAAACCGTTGATCTCTACCGCTAACATCACCATGCAATTTGGCGCTAAGCCATTATTTGAAAATATCTCCGCTAAATTCGGCAACGGTAACCGCTATGGCCTTATCGGGGCTAACGGTTGCGGTAAGACCACGTTTATGAAGATTTTGGACGGAACATTGGCTCCCTCGTCCGGTAACGTCAACATTACCCCTAATGAGCGTGTGGGCAAGCTCCACCAAGACCAGTTCGCTTTTGAGCAGAACTCAGTGATCGACACGGTGATCATGGGCCACAAAGAGATGTGGGCCGTTAAGCAGGAACGAGACCGTATTTACGCCCTTCCTGAGATGTCCGAAGACGAAGGCATGAAGGTTGCTGAGCTGGAAACCGAGTTCGCTGAAATGGATGGTTACACGGCAGAGAGCCGTGCAGGTGAGATTCTACTGGGCGCCGGTATTGAGCAAGAACTTCATTACGGGCTGATGAGTGGAATAGCACCGGGTAGGAAGCTCCGGGTATTGCTGGCTCAAGCCTTGTTTTCTGATCCCGATATATTGCTTCTCGACGAGCCGACCAACAACCTGGACATCAATACGATTCGTTGGTTGGAAGACCTTTTGAACGAACGTAAAAGTACGATGATTATCATTTCGCATGACCGCCATTTTTTGAACGCGGTATGCACCCATATGGCTGACATTGATTACGGTGAGTTACGTCTTTACCCCGGTAGCTACGATGACTTTATGATCGCTTCGACCCAAGCTCGTGAGCGTCTGAGTTCAGAAAACGCGAAAAAGACCGCTCAAATTGCTGAACTTCAACAATTTGTCAGTCGATTTTCGGCTAACGCATCTAAGGCTAAGCAAGCCTCCTCTCGCGCTAAGCGAATGGATAAAATCAAACTGGACGACGTTAAGCCCTCTAGCCGTATTAGTCCTTATATTCGATTTAGCCAAGAGAAAAAGCTGCATCGTGCGGCGGTCACCCTCGAAAAACTCGGCCACGGTTTTGATGACGGCCCACTATTTGAAAACGGCGGTTTAATTTTAGACGCTGGTACACGACTTGCTGTGATTGGCGAAAACGGAGCCGGTAAAACAACTTTACTGCGCTGTTTAATAGATGAGCTTCAGCCTTCCCACGGTACGATTCAGTGGGCTGAAAATGCAACGGTTAGCTACTGTCCGCAAGACAGTACAGCCGATTTCGATTGTGACTTGAACTTATTTGATTGGATGAGCCAATGGCGCAAACCCCATCACAATGACCAAATCGTTCGCAGTACACTTGGCCGTTTATTATTTTCTGCCGATGATTTTAAGAAGCAGGTAAAAATCTGCTCGGGCGGCGAAAAGAATCGTTTGTTATTTGGCAAACTGATGATGGCCGATCCGAATGTTTTAATTATGGATGAGCCAACCAACCATTTGGATATGGAATGTATTGAAGCGCTTAACTTGGCTTTGGAAAATTACGAAGGTACGTTGATTTTTGTCAGCCATGACCGTGAATTTGTTTCTTCTCTGGCCACGCGTATTATTGAGATTAAAGACAAGCAGTTAGTGGATTTCCACGGGACTTATGAAGAGTACCTTACCAGCCAGCAATTTATAGAAAAAGCGGCCAACTCTTAAGGTGCATATCGAGGCGCTAGCTTAGGCTAGCGCTTTTCTTTTTAGTTGTTATCTTAGTTGTTCTTTTACCGCTTTCTGTATTGCTTCCTGATTATTTACTGCCTACGGCCTTACGGCTCCCGCCAATTTTACTGCTGCTCTTATTGCCACTCATTCCAACACCCTTACCGTGCGGTTTTTTACCCGCAGATTTACTCGCACTACTCCCACGTTTTTTCCGTGCGAACTGTTTAGCATTATTATTCCCCAAGCCTTTAAGCCCTATCGGTAATACCGATTGACTCTCTTGAACTAAAACCATTAGCTCTTCTTGTAAGGGCGTCATTAGTGTTTCGTATTTCGCTTCTCGCTCGCAAATTGCGGTTAATATTGACTCCCAACGCGCGGTGCGATCGGGCAAGGTGGTTGACTCTGGCAGCGCTTCAATTAGTCCTTTACCCGTCGCTGTAGACTTTACCGTTTTCCCTATTCGTGCCATAAATCCACGTTTAAACAATAATTCGATTATTCCTGCACGCGTGGCTTCGGTTCCCAAACCATCGGTTTCTTTTAAGACTTTTTTGAGTGCGGGGTCTTTTACGAATGCACCAATTCCCGTCATTGCAGCCAACAAGGTTGCTTCGGTGAAGTGCTTGGGGGGGCTTGTGTGTTTTTCTTCGACTTCGGCTTGAAGGGATTCTAATTGTTGGCCTTTCGATAGGGACGGAAGTGTTTGATTCGGATCACTGTCTTCATCACCTTTCTCATCTGTTTTTTCATTATTCAGACCCCCATTAGATTTCGCTCCGTCATTAATCGAAGCTTTTCCAGCAGCCCCGCCTTTGCCCATAAACAATGACTTCCATCCTTCCTGTTCTATTTCTTTCGCTTTGGCAACAAATTTTCCTGCGGCAATTTCTATATCAACTTGGCTGTCATAAAATACGTAACTGGGGAGAAATTGAGCCACGTAGTTTCGGCAAATTAAACGGTATATTTTTGCTTCTTGCAGGCTTAATCGTGACAGTATTTTTTGCGTGGGAATTATCGCGTGATGGGCATCAACTTTTGAATCGTTCCACGCTTTGCTTTTTTGTTTTGGATTTAGCGAAGAAAATAAAGAGGTGTCATCTTCCCGAATACTCAAGGGGCCGCCAGTATCGACCTGGTGCAAATTATTCTGCACACACGCTAAGACTTGAGGGGCTTGAGAGAAGTGGCCCATGGGCAAATAGCGGCTATCGGAACGGGGGTAGGTAATGGCATTATGCTGTTCATAAAGTGCTTGGCAAATATCTAGGGCTTGTTTAGCGCTAAAACCAAAAGCCTTGTTTGCATCAATTTGCAGCGAAGATAAATTGTAGGGTAACGGTGCTGCTCTGCTTTTCTTTTTACGTGAAATATTTTTTACCGTTGCTGGCTGAAAGCTTGCACGCTGCACAACATTCTCGGCCAGAGGTCGGGAAACGTTTCGGCCATGCTCATCGAGATACGCGGCACAATGTTCGCTGGGTATCCATTTAGCTTTAAAGTTTTCGTTTTTCTCTGTTCTTAAATGTGCCCACACATTGTAGAAAGGTTTGCTGACAAAATTGGCGATATCTTTATCGCGATTAACCACTAGGCCTAATATTGGTGTTTGCACACGCCCCACCGATAACACGCCTTGGTAGCCCACCTTCTGACCTTGGAGCGTATACGCGCGGGTTAAGTTGATTCCGTAAAGCCAGTCTGCACGTGAACGAGCCAGGGCCGATACGGAAAGGGGAATAAAATCACGGTTATCACGTAGCTTTGATAGGGACTGTTTGACTGCTGGGGGGTTGAGATCACTGATCAGGCATCGCTTAATGCCGTCGCGCTTTTTACCTTTCACACCGAGGAAATCGATAACCTCGTCGACCAAGAGCTGGCCTTCACGGTCTGGGTCGCCTGCGTGAACAAGCAGGTCCGCTTGTTTCACCCACTTTTTTAAGACGGTGAGTTGCTTGGCGGTTTGCTTTTTGGCTTTTAGCTGCCACTGCTTCGGGATAATGGGTAATTGCGCATGTGCCCATTTTTTGAATACTGGGTCATAGTCTTCGGGTTCGGCTTGTTCCAGCAGATGCCCAATGCACCAGCTGACCACATCACCATTTGCCGCTCGTATAAATCCATCCCCTTTCTGAAGAGGTTTGGGTAGGGCTCCGGCAATAGCACGGCCAAGGCTGGGTTTTTCTGCGATGTACAGAATCATTTTTATACGGCTTTCCACACACTGAATAGATATACAGTAATTTGATCTTAACTAAAAATCAAGAATGGATTGAAAATGAGGGCGGGAATGGCGGGGACGGGGGACACCGTGGGCAAATGGCGCCGCATTCTTGTAGTTCTCAGCCTCAGCTAGTGATGCTTTTCAGCGGGCAACATTTCATTATGATTAAGCATAATCGATCAGATTCCTTCGGGAAATTCTTTTAGAGTGATGAACGTGCAGTACGGAGCCATACAAGAAAGCTCCAAGCCCCTAAATTTGAAGCGAATCAGATCATGGATGCTCTTACTTACGATGCTGACATTAATCCCCGTCAAATGGCTATTGAACGCGGTTTAACGGGAAACTCACCGGTTTTTATACGTAAGACCAGCAAAACTAACAGATAATAACTCTTGAACACCAGTCGACAGAAGAAGAGTAAACACTCACTAAAGGTGCTAAATCATCCGTTATTGAGGTAGACAGCGCAACATCTCAACGCCTATTTCAGCCTCGCACAAAACCCATATTTGATTAGGACGTTAGCAATCTCATCACCTACACTTAAGGGACGTTAGAAAAGGTAACTTCATGAGCAAATGGTACCTCGAGGGTGACTTTAACCAAGATGGCAGGCGCACACAGCAGCATCTGCAGCCCCTCCCTGTCACATTAGGACGCGATGAAAACTTAGATTTCACCTTCGCCTCGTCCGCGGTCTCTCGCCGTCACGCAACCGTGAAGGAAGGCGGAGCGAATTGCCTTATGCTTAACGATCTGCGCAGCAGCAACGGTACCTTTGTCAATCGAGATAGAATAGAAGGCCCCACCCTAATCCAGCACGGCGACATTATCCATTTAGGTACAATGGAAATGCGCTTGCTTGACCGATCCCACCTTGCCCTCGACGACCCACAGGAAAACGACCAACGCGACACGACCACCGTTATCTCCATCGCGGATATGAAACTAAGCGAGACCATCCCTGCTGGCGTTAACGAGCTTGAAGATCTGATCGACAAAAAGATGATCGAGATGTTCTTCCAACCCATCGTTCACGCCAAAGGCAACAAAACCTGTGGATACGAGGTGTTGGCCAAAGGCACCAATCCAAACCTATCCACTGACCCTGCGGTCTTGTACCGCATTGCCGAGAGCATTGGCCTAGAAGTCCAGTTGTCGACCCTTATGCGCGATACGGCCGTCGATATCGCAGGCCAGTATAAAGTTCCTGGAATGATTCTGGTCAGCACTCATCCGAAAGAGCTAGAAGACTACGATCAACTACTTCGCTCATTGAGCGCACTCCGTAAGCGTCATCCGAAAACCTTGCTCATGCTAGAGATCAGTGAAAAATCGGTAACTGATTTGGCTCACCTAGCCTTACTCAAAGCCGCGCTTAACAAGCTGAGTATTCGCTACGCCTTCGTTGATTTTGGCACGGGTCAATCGCGGTTTATGGAGTTGATCAACGCACAGCCACATTTGGTTAAATTTGATAAAGCGTTAATTGAAGGAATTGATACGACCGACAGTGCTCGCCTTAGCTTGCTCATACACCTTCACGATATCGTTCGGGAATTGAGAATTAAAACCTTAGCCACTTGTGTCAACACCAAGCCAATACTAAACAGCTGTAAACCTATAGGCTTTGACATGTATCAAGGTAATTATTTTGGAGACGCGGTTTCTGCAAATCAGATAGGTAAATAACTTCACAGCCTTAGCTAGAAAAAAGCACTAAAACCACTTCTAGAGGTGCTAGATTTAAATCATCCCATTTAAACAATATAAAAATCTGAGACTATTCTCACTCATTTTGAAGACAACAATGACTGAAAAACATTATCCATTCGGCAAAATGTCACCTTATTAGAGGCTATGCCCATAACCTCTACCGTCATACAAAAAAGAGCTGAGATAACTCAACTACTGCGCAAGTGCTTCAATAATCGTGACTTTAACGCCGTAGGAATTTTAGAAATCGTTAAGGTATCCGATGTTTGATCATACAAAATCGACTCGCCCAAACACTTCGAATCGAAACTCATGCTTAACATATTGTCACGACCACTGATGCGAATATATTGTCGCATTTGCGCACGGTCGGGAATCAACTCAGTTTTCAATTGCGGCTTTTCTGCAACCACATGCTTTTCAAACTTTTCTTTATTTTCCGAATCGATCTGACTGGATAACTCTGCAATTACAACCCGACGACCCGCCTTGTCTTCTTCCAAGCAGTAGTTCACTACCTTTTCACGTGTCTCGATGGCGATTTCTTCAGGTAAATCTTTGGTGTAACTATCAACGGCATCCAAGAATGCTTCTGTTTCCTCTTTTACATCCGCTTTATCCGTGAAACCAATAAAGGCTACAAAAGCATCACTCAACTCTTTTTCACCCCGCCAAGGTAATACGGACAGATAATTCAGCTGTTTATCTTCCCCCTGCCATTCACGCAAGTTCACCTTCGCACCCAGGGTAATATTGTTGGTATCCAAATACACCGAATCCGAAATATTAAGGTCACCATCTATGTACTGACCATTAAGGTGATCGACCACATAGACGCTCAACTCATCCGCATGCTCCAGCGTCTCCTGAACGAAAAACACGTAGGCATCGAGTAGAGCTTCGGTCTTATCCAACTCTAGTTTGAAATGCTTCATGGCTTTTTCAGTTAGGGAAACAAAACCCATCTTTTCCTCGACACACTCAGCGATCCAGTTGGAAAACGGGTGCATCGCCATATCGCTCGAAAAACGACCGTGAATCTTACTGAGCTTTTTGACAAAACAAAGCTTTAGCTCACGCGCACACTCTTCAATTTTACCGTCACGTGGCAGCTCATCATCTCGTAGATCCACCAAAGCCGGTGTGGTTGGACTTAAGCGCTGTACACGATGGGCGATAAGGTGAGAAATAGCCATAAAATTGATCTTTCTAAGGAAGGTTAGAGAGCCCCGAGGGCCGTAAAATTTGGGCGCATTATCCTTGATTAGAGGGTGAGGCGCAAAAAAACATGGGGGTTAAATTCATAGAGTACGGATAGCGTCTTACGCGACCCCTGCAAGCTAAGGAGTGAGCGCACACACTCAGCAAGACGCCCGTAAAATAGGCGAACCTCTCGAAACGGTAACGACTTCCTTTCCAAGTTACGACTCAGCAATGACCACTAAAGGAGCAAAGACGGTTCGGCCCCGAATGAAGCCGGAGATGGCGTCACGGCTGGATGGAGCAGGCATTGAGAGCAAGAATTTAGCGCAAGAAAAAGCTATTGAGTAATACTGGGAGCTATGCAGTCGAACAGATAACGTAAGCCCAGGCTGTTATTGAAGATACCAATAGCGAAAACGGAAGGAACCTCTACAGAGAGCAAAGACAGTGAGTTGTCTCGCTCCTACGCGCTCCCATACTGGAGTTCATATCGGATTGATTACGTCTCGGTAGATGAGCGAACGCCATCCAGTACTTTCATCAAATCTTCAATTTTTTCAGCGCTTAGTTTTCGAAAGCTCAACGCAACTTCGCACCCCTCGGCTCGCTTCACCACTCCGGGAATATAATAAGTTTTTGACCCCAAGGTGATTTCACACTCCGATACATCGCCGATTTTTGCGCCTGTAGAAATCCCGTCCTCTAGCGTAAGCAATACGCCACTGTAAGACAGGTTAGAAGTCTTAGCGGGGTAGGTTTGATCGATAGTGCCAAAGTGACAGGCTATCGAGATATCTACCCTGAGGTTATCGCGTCTATCATCATTATTCATAACAAGATCAAGCAGAATTGGTTTATTCTAGTATAGCAAACCGGGGTTAAGAGGCCGGAATCCCACCTAATGACAGGCAAATTAAATATGAGTCAAGAATCCCTACAAGCAGTTAAACTCTTTTGGGATGAGGTATGGGCGCCGCCGCACAATATCGACGCTGTTGATACGCTTGTGGCCGTGGATACCACAACCCACTCAGCCGGGAAGATTGTTCAAGGACGTGAGAATTTTAAGGTTTGGCTAAGGCAGTTTCATACAATTCTTGAGGATGCGCAGTTAACACCTTTAGATTTCTTCGCTGACGAGACCGGATGCAAGGTGATCACTCGGTTTCAGATTACAGGGAAGAACGGCGGTTTGTATGGCCTAGACCCAGATGGCCGCGAGGTGACATTTACCGGAATTTCGATATGGGAGGTCGAAAATGGATTGCTGACCAATCAATGGGTAGAGCGCAGTGGTTGGGAGGTTTTTGAGTTCCTTGCAGGCACTAACAACATAATATAAGAGTGCAGACGCTATTATTCTTAGGCAATCTCCCCTCTGTATTTTTTAACAATGCACGTAACTGGTGGTATGTTACTCCCAAATATTCCGCCGATTTTTTTGGTTTTTACACACCGACAGCGCTTTTCGTATCAAACCCAACTCATAACTTTTGACGCGTTCTTCAAATGTTTGACTGGGTAATTCCTCGGCCACATTTAAGGTAGACGGAATACTCTCTGTGACATTCGCCTGATCAGAGAACTCAGATTCAGGTTTAAAAAGATTAATCACCACCGTATCAATCAGCTCACCAGCATCATCCCAATGACACACGTTACGCTCAACTACATTTTTCAATTCCCGATATTACCCGGCCAGGAATACGCCATTAGCATGGACTGTGGTGAAAATCCGGAATAATAGTCCTGCTCCAACTCAAGACACATACGCGTTACAAAGTGCTGCACCAGCTCGGGAATGTCTTCTACACGTTCACGCAATGGTGGGACGTTAATAACATCGAAAGCTAAACGATCCAGTAGGTCATGACGAAATTCAGGCTAGCATTCAACAATATCTACGCATAACGTAACATATAATATTTTAACCTTACGAATTGAAGGCTCCGACTAAGCCGTACAGCCGGCTTTTCAACAAACTGGTGCATCAATGCGGCATAACACAAACTAATAACCAGTGTTAATCCGGCCAAAACTACCGCGTGATTTAAAGCAAAATCAGCAGCCACTAAACCATTAAAAACCACATAATGAATCAAGTATAGGGAGTACGAATATACGCCTAAACGCATCATTACGGGGTTATTT
The DNA here is from genome assembly GCA_033852175.1 of Agarilytica sp. Lineage (GTDB taxonomy): Bacteria > Pseudomonadota > Gammaproteobacteria > Pseudomonadales > Cellvibrionaceae > Agarilytica. The sequence continues at coordinate 11,438 of JAWSUY010000079.1, read as the reverse complement.
AAACAACGAAAAATTCTACGCTCAGGCATTTTAACCGCGTAGTAAAAGAAGGGAATTAAGGCCAAGCCTTGAAGAGAAAATTTGATTGTTTGTCGGAAAACCTCATCCCGATACAATACGCTTAACGCCAGTAGAAAGCCCCCCACACTCAACGACACGATCATTCCCTCTGTCGTCAATACTAAAATTTTCTGGGTAACCCTCTGCCAATTCGCAAAAGCTAACAAACTGCCATACAGAATCAAATCTATACGAGTATCCGTCGAAACATAAATCGCCCACTCGCTGGATTCAAAATAGAAAAAACGTGCTGCTCTCCATAAAAGCAAGCCCAACAGCATTACCCCCAATATCAGCAGCCCTCGCTTTCGAAAAGGGACCAATATAAAACTGAATACGAAAGGGAATATTAGGTAAAAATGCTCCTCGACAGCCAAAGACCACAGAATCGCCAAGCCCGCAGCAGAGTCACCCGCATCCGCGTGAACCAAATAATAATTATGATAGTAAAAAGCTTGCGAAGCCAAAGCAGACAAATCGTAATTTCCGGCAACTGCACCAAAATATAACAAGCCATAGACAACTAACAAGGTCACAAACAGTGGTGGACATAAGCGAAATAATCGACGTTTAAAAAATGCCAATATGTTAATCGATCCGTTCCGGTCAACTTCTTGAGTAAAAAGCGTCGTAATCAAAAAACCACTGAGCACGAAAAACACCGTCACCCCAAAACCTGGCGGAATAATATGCTCCAGCCCCATGTGGCCAAGAAACACGATCGATACAGCAACAGCACGAATACCATCGAGAGAAGGAATGGAATGGTTTGTAGTCATTTAGCAGAAAAGGAGTAGCAATGTAATTGCCGGCGATTGTACTTTAAGACGCTGAAAATATCGGTATCAACTCCTCATTTAGGGATAAAAAAGGAGAATATTGTCGCCACAATTATCCCCGAACCGGTGACCTCAGCTAAATAACATTAAAAAGCTCTTCTGGTGGCGCCTATTTAAACAAAACTCTTCTCGTATGCATTTACAGAAGAGGCTGGTGAAGCAATAAGGGGCACTAGTTACACGGCTACTTATGATGAACCCAGTAGACAGAAGTTAAAACGATTTCAACTCCTTGAATATTTGAGCCTGGCGCCTCGACATTTCAACCTCTTCGCCATTTTCAAGAACAAGCAATAACTGCCCTCCGTCTAGTGGCTCGATAGAGGTGACATATGACATATTGATAATATGCTTGCGGCTAGCACGAATAAAACGATCACCTGGTAAACGCTCCTCGAGGTGAGATAGCGAACGTTTGATCATCGGCTTTTCATCATCAAAGTAGACTTTCGTATAATTTCCGATCGATTCAAGTAATATGATCTTAGATACCGAAACCAGCCAACATTTATCCCTGTCTTTTAAAAACACCTTTTCTGTTTTTTCGAGCCTTCCTTTTACGTTGCATGACGCATCCATGCCGTCCTTCGCTTTATTAATCGCCTTTAGCAGCAAACTCTCATCAATCGGCTTCATCAAGTAATCCAAAGCATTCACTTCAAAAGCCTTAATCGCATATTGATCGTAGGCCGTTGTAAACACCACTGCAGGCGCAACGGTTAAGCGTTCTAACAATTCAAAGCCATCGCCACCGGGCATATTAATATCCAAAAACACAAGGTCGGGCTTTTCTTCCGTAATAAATATTTCAGCTTGGTCAATATTCTCAGCTTCACCAATGATCTCAACCCCTTTCACTTCGCCCAACAAATAACGCAGTTCATCACGTGCTAGCGGTTCATCATCGACGATTAAGATTCTCATTCTGCATCTCCGGTTGGCGGTTTTTCTTCTGGTTGTATCGTTGTTGAAGCGGATAGAGGAATAATGATTTTAGCTTGCACAACCTCCTCCTGCTTTTGCGTTAAGGATAAGCTCGCTTGATCACCAAATATAAGAGCTAAACGCTCTTTCGTATTTTTCAATCCAATCCCACTTCTGTCTGACGCTACAATCCGGCCTTTGTTCTCTACAATAATGTGGAGTGACTCTTCACGTATTTTCGCCTTAATGAGAATGAAAATCCCATCTGAGTATTGATTGATGGTGTGCTTAATAGCATTCTCGACCAAGGTTTGTAAACAGAGCGGAATCACCATAACTGATAACAAGGGCTCATCTATATCCCAGGTCAACTCAATGCGATTATCATAACGAAGCAGTTCAATTTCAAGATAGTCCTTAACAATTTCAACTTCTTGCTCTAGAGGAACCACATCCTTTTCACTTTCATACAAAGAATAGCGTAACAAATTTGAAATACCCGTTACCATTTTCCGCGCTACTTGCGGGTCTTTCACGATCAATGCCCGCAATGAATTCAGAGTATTAAATATGAAATGAGGGTTTAGCTGCTGCTTTAATCCCGACAATTGTGCTTCACGAAAACTTGCCTCCAACTGCAGCCTTCGTGTTAACTCGTTCTGCTTCTGCTGCCAGTTTAGCCACGCCATATAGCCCAGCATCCACATAACATAAATCATATAGCGAATAAAACAAGAAATGATAAATTCTACAGCTGAACGCTGAGGTACTTCAATCGTTGCCCACGAAAGACAAGCATCACCTATTATCAATCCTAGCATCACGCATACAAATATCATCGCGAAAGATAAAACCACTTTCCCAATAGGATCCATTTTAAGGGTAATGAGCCGCCTGCAATAAGGCCTTAGAAGACAATGGGTAACGAGAATTCCGATACAAAAATATAATTTCATCCATATTTTAAAAAACGTCTCATAAATAATTATGAATTCTTCGTTACTATGGAATAAAGCGTACCAAAACCCAACAAATACCAACCAAACTCCTATCTGGCAAAGAACATAATAGCCGGATTTTTCCGGATCTATTCGATTCTGCTGATTCGTTTTCCATGTCCAATGGTGATAAATTAGGCCCCACAATATTAAAACAACAAAAACAATAATAGTCATCGTGATATAGGAGCTGTTTTCGAGAGCGTGTGATGACGACACAAAAAATCCGAATATTCCTTTTAACACACCAAAAACCATCCAGACACACACATGAATAGCCGATACAAACCCGACTATTTTTTTCGAACAACTCCAACTCAATCGACTTAACCACCAGTAAACTGGACGCAAAAAACAATGACTAAAAAATAAGCAAGAGCTAACGACTATCAAATCCCAAATAAGATAGTCAGCATGATCATCGCTTAATCGTTTATCGCTGAGATACATGGAAAAGGAAATGAACCCACAAAAAAACCAGTAGGCTATTTGCCAGCACCAATAATAGGGAGGATCATTTTCATTCGATTTAAAAAAACGAACTGCGCCAATATTCATCCTGTCATTCATCGCTGACATTCATCACGAGTTTGCAGTTCATCATCGAAGAATAAGGTTCTCATACGGCATCTCCTGTTGGCGGTTTTTCTTCTGACGGTTTAGATATTGAGCCTGACAGGGGAATAATTATTTTAGCCTGCACAACTTCCTCTTGCTTTTGCGTCAATGACAAGCTCGCTTGATCGCCAAATATAAGAGCCAAACGCTCCGTCGTATTTTTCAATCCAATCCCACTCCTTTCTGACGGTATAATCCGCCCTTTGTTCTCTACAATAATGTGGAGTGACTCTTCACGTATTTGTGCCTCAATATGAATAAAAATCCCTTCTGAGTACTGGTTAATGGTGTGTTTAATCGCATTTTCGACCAAGGTTTGTAAGCAGAGGGGAATCACCATAATCGATAACAAGGGCTCATCTATATCCCAGGTCAATTCAATGCGGCTATCATAACGAAGTAGTTCGATTTGAAGGTAATCTTTAACAATTTCAACTTCTTGCTCTAGAGGAACGACATTCTTTTCACTTTCATATAAAGAGTAACGTAACACGTTCGAAATACCCGTTACCATTTTTCGCGCTACTTGCGGATCTTTCACGATCAATGCGCGCAATGAATTCAGAGTATTGAATATAAAGTGAGGGTTTAACTGCTGTTTTAACCCAGACAATTGCGCGTCACGAAAACTTGCCTCTAACTGTAATCTTCTCGTTAACTCACTCTGCTTCTGCTGCCAGTTTAACCAAGCCATATAGCCCAACATCCAGATGACAAAAATCACATAGCGAATAAAAATAGAAATGAGAACCTCCACCGGTGAACGTGGAGGTATTTCAACTGTTGCCCACGTAATACAAGCAAGGTCTATTAATAACCCTAGCAGCACGCATAAAAATAACACCGCGAAAGACAAAATCACTTTCCCAATAGGCCCCAAGCCAAGAGTAATGAGTCTTCTACAATAAGTTCTTAGAACGCCATGACTGATGAGAATTCCAATACAGACATATAGTTGCATCCATAGTTTGAAAAAATCTCCATAATTATTTTCAAACCCTTCTTTACTCAGGAATAAAGTATACCAAAACCCAACAAATACAAACCAAATCGCTACCTGGCAAAGAACGTAATATATGGGATTTTCCAGTTCGATTCGATCCTGCCGAACCGTTTTCCATGTCCAATCATGATAAATAAAACCCCACAATATCAAAACAATTTGAAAAACAAACATCATGACAAAAGAAGCATCTTCCAGAGCGCTTGATGGCGACACAAGGAAATAAAATGTTACTTTATATACACCACAAATTGCCCAAACGCACAGGTGTGCAGCGACTAAAAATCCGACTATTTTTTTCGAACAACTCCAGCTCAACCGGCTTAACCACCAGTAAACTGGACGCAAAAAGCAATGCGTCAAAAACAAAGAAAAACTGACACTTATCAAGTTACAAACAATATGATCAGTATGATTGTCACTTAATGATTTTTCATTAAGGTATGCGGAAAAAGATATAAGCGCCCAAAAAAACCAGTAGGCTATTTGCCAACACCAATAATAAGGTGGATCATTTTCATTCGATTTAAAAAAACGAACTGCGCTAACATTCATCACTGTCATTTAACCGTTACTTACGTTGCGTCCCTTATTCCCATACTCCCCTCAGATCCCCGGCACCTGCAGAAATCAACATAGAGTGGCGAATGGCCTATATCCCCAAGTTTACCCAGTAAATATAGGGGAAGATAGCTTCCCAAGACCTGCAAACCGACAGAATAGACAGATATAGAGCCTTTATTTTACGCTCAGAAAGGCATTTCACCATTCATCCCCCGGTATCGGCCATTCACGTACTTTTGCTTAGATTATGCCGATGGCGCGGTATGATATTTACTCACCCCAAGCCCAGCCCGTAGACATTCGGCCAAACCTCGCCAGGAGCAAATAATGACGATGCAACGTTACCACGCCCTCGATAACCTACGCGGCATTCTTATGTGGCTGGGAGTGGTGATACATGTGGCACTCAACCACATCACAGATAAGACATCCACCCCATGGGGGGATAACTTGACCAGCGAAGGAGCAGACTTATTACTCCTATTTATACATACGTTCCGAATGCCAGCGTTTTTTATTCTGGCTGGTTTTTTTGTTGCGATGTTGATCATAAAAAACGGCCTTCAAGGGATGCTATCTAACCGCTTAAAACGCTTAGCTCTCCCATTTGTTATTTTTTGGCCCATTTTTATTGTTGTTATATTGACTCTGGGGCTAATGTTTATCAGTAAAATAAAGCTCGGCTACGTTAGTCTCAATACGAGCCTTATAGACAAAGACCCCAACCACACATCATCATCATCACAAATGGCCCACCTATGGTTTTTATATTACCTTATGTTGTTTTGCCTGCTAGCCGCTTTAGCGCATCGCATAGCTCGCTACATACCGTCAGAATTGAAAAGTTTTGGTAAGGTTTTACTTTTAAAATTGGCCAAAGGCTGGTGGGGCGCGATATTCCTAACATTGCCTTTAGTCTTCGCCGGTGCATTTTACAAACAAGGTCTCCTCACCCCCGATGGATCCTTTATACCGAATCCTCTTGAGCTCCTGCATAACGGTATCTATTTTGCTTTTGGTTACTTCTTCTTTTATCAAAGAGAAATATTGTTCGAACATTACCAGCGGTATTGCTGGCGCTATTTTTCAGCAAGCACACTCTTAATTGTGGTTGCACTTGTGGCGGTAACAATGTCTTTACAGGGAAAGTTAGCGCCAGGATGTGACCGTATCATCCCAGCATTTACATACAATATTCTGGGCTGGATCGGCAGCTTTGCGCTCATAGGAATATTCATGCGATACAACAGTCGACACAACAAAGTCTTAAGCTATCTTGCCGATAGCTCCTACTGGGTATATTTAGTTCATCTGTTTGGAACAACAGGGTTCGGAATATTACTTTACAACGCGCCCTTACCGCTATTTGCTAAAATACTGGTCAATATATCGTTAACCTCTGCCAGTTGCTTGATCAGCTACCACTTATTTGTGCGCTATACATGGATTGGGAAGTTATTGAACGGAAAACGACACCAACGTGCAAGTAAGATGGAAATCAGCACCACTAATGGATGAGTAATTAAAACAACCTTTCCACTACCGATTATACGCGGCCAACTTAGCGCTATTCGCCATGCCTACAAGCTCTGCGTTTACTCGATAGGTGATGGGCTACGTTATTTACCCATTCGAGCACTATCACATTTTCTGCAAAAAACAGTCAGCATATTATTCGTCAAAACTATGACATTCGTAAGACACTAACAACGGGAAAAAGATGACTACACAACACTATTATGCCCTCGATAACCTGCGCGGTATCCTTATGTGGCTCGGGGTGGTTATACATGTGGCATTCAACCACGTCACATATAAAACCGCCGCCCCATGGAAAGATAACTTGACCGGCACAGGAGCAGACTTATTACTGCTATTTATACATGCTTTCCGTATGCCAGCGTTTTTTATTTTGGCTGGTTTTTTTGTGGCAATGCTGATCGTAAAAAATGGCCCGCAAGGAATGTTGTCGAATCGTTTAAAACGCTTAGCTCTCCCATTTGTTGTTTTTTGGCCCATTATTATTATCGGCTTATCGACTCTGACCATAATGTTTGTCAGTAAAATCAAACTCGGTTACGTTAGTCTCGATACGAGCCTTATAGAAAAAGACCCCAATCACTCATTTTTCAAAACTCTCCACCTATGGTTTTTATATGACCTTATATGGTTTTGTCTGTTGACCGCTTTAACGCATCGCATTACTCAACACATACCTTTCGCATGGAAAAATAACACTAAGTCATTACTTTTAACACTTTCCCAAAGCTGGTGGGGTGCAATCGTTCTAACATTACCTTTAGTTTTTGCTGGTGCATTTTACAATAGCGGCTTTCTCACTCCCGACCACTCTTTTGTTCCAAACCCTCTTGGATTCCTTCATCATGGCAGTTATTTTGCTTTTGGTTGTTTCTTCTTTTATCAAAGAGAAACATTGTTCGAATATTACCAACGGTATTGCTGGCGTTATTTTTCAGCAAGCCTGTTCTTATTTGTGGTTGCACTTGTGCCGCTGACAATGTCTCTCCAGGGGAAATTAGCCCCTGGATATGATCGCATTATCCCAGCATTTACATACAACATTCTGGGTTGGATCAGCAGCTTTGCGCTCATAGGAATGTTCATGCGATACAGCAGTCGACCCAACAAAGTCTTAAGCTACCTTGCCGATAGTTCCTACTGGGTATATTTAGTTCATCTGTTTGGAACCGTAGGATTCGGGGTATTACTTTACAACGCGCCCTTACCGCTATTTGCTAAAATACTGGTCAATATATCGCTAACCTCCGCCGTATCTCTACTTAGCTACCACCTATTCGTGCGCTATACGTGGATTGGAAAATTACTGAACGGCAAGCGACATTAACGAAGTGCTGAGTTACTAGATGGGATACCACAGAAATAACTCTGCGTCTGATTCGGCGTCAGCCGCCAACTCGATAAGTTTCGAGCAGGAAGCTGACGCTAGATGATACAAATTTTTGATTGGGGCTTTTGAGACTTGGCCTGTCATCAATGCCGGAAGGCGCTTCGCTTTTCCGGCCTACGGGACTAAAACAGCCTCAGATGTATTAAGGTCAATAATTCTCCACCTCCACTTACCGCTTTACCCGTCTTTCCATCAATCCCGTTAACCCACCCCCCAGCATTCTTCCATCTAGAACGACAAGAATCCTGTATCATGGCCAGCCTCCTTGAGCACGACTAAAAAGAGCAAAGCCTAACGCATGAGCATCCTCAAACTCTTCCCCCAATTGAACGCGCGATTTGGCGAAAAAATTCAGCAACTAAAGTCGACTCAAGTGATTAACAGCGCGGTCTGGGTATTATTTGCGACAGGTGGCCAGCAAGCTATTCGCCTGGCAGGCAATTTAATATTAACGAGCCTGCTGCTCCCAGAACATTTTGGTGTAATGGCTATCGTTTTCGCCGTTCTGGTCTCTTTGAATCTCCTTGCTGATATCGGCTTGCGCGAAGGCGTCATAAACAGTGATCGTATCGACGACCCTCAGTTCATGAGAACGGCTTGGACACTTCAAATCCTTCGAACAGCCCTAATGTCCGGTCTTGCAATAGCCGCCGCCTATCCTTTAGCCGCGATGTACAAAGAACCTATTTTAGGCCCAGTTCTTATCGCCATTGCCCTATCTACAATGGTCACAGCATTTAAGTCCATCGCATTACTCGCCTACGACAAGCGCTTGGAAGTAAAAACTCAAATGTTAGTTACCGTTGGTGTACAGGCTGCAGGACTGATCTTATCGATTACCTGGGCAAAGTACTCTCCCACGATTTGGGCCTTAGTTGTCGGACAATTTTTAGCTGCTACCTTGGATTTGATTTTGAGTTATGCCCTATTCAAAGGACATCACAGCCGACTCGCGTGGGACAAGTCTTCCGTCAGCCAGTTATTCAGTTACGGCAAATGGATTTTTATCTCTTCGGCAATTTCGTTGATCGTCCTGCAAGGTGATAGACTTCTGATGGGCATATTTCTCAGCATGTCAGAACTCGGCATATATTCCGTTGCCGCCACCTGGGCAGCTTTGGCTACGCTAGTTTCAGGCAGTCTTTCAGGCAGAATCCTCCACCCCTACTTTAAACAAGCTATAGACACTCACAGCGATTTCACCCACATACACAACGTCCGGAAAATGCTGAATGCTATGTATGTTTCCGGTTGTGTGCTACTGGCCTTTTTTGGCAATTGGATGGTAGTTTTTCTTTACGATGATCGTTACGCTAGCGCAGGCTGGATGCTGCAAATTTTAGCGCTAGGCCAAGTGGGAAGAGCACTAACAACAACACTGCAACCGTTTATGCTGGCAAGTGGTGACTCGTTCTCCCAGATGAAATTCAGTGCCTGCAGTGCCGTTATCTTAATTGGGCTTATTTGGTTTGGCGGTCAAGCAGCTGGAGCGCCTGGACTGATAGTAGCCTATTCTTTGTCGGGCATCATTTCTCACCCTATTATGGTTCTTTACGCTAAAAAACACGGTTTTCATTGCACGAAACCTGACATGAGCCTTGTTGCTCTATCCATTATTGCGTGCTTCAGTGTGTGGTTTTTGGTTGACGCTCCGATTATAAAAGTTTTGTCGGGCTTTATTCCGTAATTTTCGTTATCGCTATAACGGTAGGTTAGTTTTCCGGCATGGCTAATTGGCATCGGCTTAAGTGATGAAGCCAACAGCCAAAAACATCACGCCCAGATACTAGCCCCTCGCTCCTTACACTTATCCTTTAGTCTTTCTTACAGCCTCAGGCTCGCGGCCTCCATCATTGGCTCTCGAGCTATCGTGAAAGTATTCATCACTCAAAACTTTCGCAACGTTTTGTGCATTAACTGTTATTGCTAGTGCTCCAGGCGGATATCAGCTTCCGTTTAGCATTAGCACAATTAAACCAAGTACCGTATGTATTCCCACGGCGACTGCATGGACGCAGGAGTTAGAGCGAAGTATAAACGTAGGAAACGCGTAAGCAGAACCGTTATCGAGGAAGACCGGGACGAAAGCCCACACACGTGTAATTACGGCGTGTCTTGAAAGGGTTTCCCGGTGTGCCATAGCGGCCTACATGAAAATAATTTAAGCCTCGACAAACTAAATTATCCCCCCACGAACAAGCATAAAAAAGGGGCTGAATAATTCAGCCCCTCTCCCTAGTTTTCTCATCAGAAATTAAATGCAATCGCAAGCCATTACGGAGTAATCAAATCAAACTCATTAAACTGAGCCGTTGCATCAGAACCGCCATTATTCCCATTAAAACCAATACCGATATAAGCATCGCCCGTAATCGAAACGGTAACCGTCGTAATCTCAGTCCAGCTGACAGCGTCCTCACTATAATAACCCGTGATCGTATTACTTGATCGAACCAAACGTAACCAATACGGCTCATCAACATACCAAGCGTTCCAATCATTATGTTCAACACGCTCACCAGCAGTTGTCGCGACTGAGAATAAACCGGTACCTTTACCTTCCGTCAGTGCAACAAAAGCATAAGACGAGTCGGCATCTAATGTATCGCGAATCATAAGGCCGCCGCGCGTAAAACTACCACCGTCCAACGACGAAACATTTACAATCGCCTCACCATCAGTCGCCAGAGTTGTGTAAACAAACTGGACATCAATCTCGCCATCAATCGAAACCGAATCACTGGTTAATGAATAGTTATTTATTTGAGAAATGAAGCTGCCTGTATCACCACCAAGACCAATCACAGCGCTACTTTGTAAAAAGGGCGTTGGTGACCCGGGATAATCGTATGGATCATGGGGATTGGTTCCAGCAAGGTATTCATCCAGATTACTTACAGTATCTAAATCAGTATCATCAGAGCTGTCTGCAACAGTCAGATCAAAACCTTCTTGAACTTCATAAGCATCCGGTAAGCCGTCACCGTCAGTATCGACCAATAAGGGGTCAGAACCGTGGATATTCACTTCATCACCATCACTAAGGCCATCGCCATCTGTATCTGCGATAGCAGGGTCAGTTCCCAAAGCACCTTCTTCATTATTACTCAGGCCATCGTTATCATCATCTAACTCACCCAGATCCGTTACAACCAAAACGGAAGTCGCTTCGACAGCAACGCCACCCAAACTGTCCGCCACTGTAGCTGTAATCAAATAATCGCCTGCGGCAACTGGAGTGAAATCAAACGCTGCGCCTACGGCAGCATTAGTACCGTCGGACCACTCTAGTGAAGCACTAATATCGCCATCTTCAGAATCAATTGCCGAAGCTGTGTAGCTTAAGGTTTCACCCAAAAGCAATACGTTAGCTGTACCAGCCAAAGTGACTACAGGCACATCGTTATTCACGGTCAAAGCAAAGTCGTTCAACTGAGTCGTTGCATCCAGGCCGCCGTTGTTGGCGTTAAAACCAAGACCAATATAAGCATCGCCTGTTATCG
>JAWSUY010000023.1:0-163435 GCA_033852175.1 Agarilytica sp. | reverse complement strand
TTTCTGGATGGGCACTAGCTAGGGCTTTCTAGTATTTACCGTTCTTGAGTGCAGCTTAGGTTATTCGCCTCCCCCCTCCATAGGGCTTATTCGGATATTTATGGTAGCGATCACTCAATCGTTGTCATAAAGTCTGATTTGGCGCGGTATGACCCACAAAGATGGATATCCTAGTTTGTTTGTCGTGCTGAAATCAGAGGCAGTCGAAGTGTTTTCGATCACGTACTATCGTGCGTGTCCGGATAGTGAAAGTGAATGGTTGCCGGAATTAAAATTTTCATTAGAATGGTAACAATAAAACAAGCTGCTCACAGATACAGCGACAATCTAAAGGAAAATAGGGAAAGATGAAAAAGGTGCAACGATTTTCAACCTCCATTGAGATGTTGGAACATGCTTTTAAAAAATATAAGAACCTACCTGCATATACATGCATGGGGAGAACGTTAACGTTTGGCGATATGGATACGCTCAGTTACAGGTTTGCCTGTTATCTAAGGCATGATTTGAAGCTGGAGGTGGGGGATAGAATTGCACTCCAGCTACCTAATATTCTTCAATATCCGGTAGCATTTTATGGTGCTGTTCGAGCCGGGCTTATTGTCGTCAATAGTAATCCGTTGTACACCCCTCGGGAAATACTCCATCAGTTGCGAGATAGCGGTGCAAAAGCAATCGTAGTTCTTGCAAATGTTGCTCACAATGCCGCAGGTATCATTAAGCAAACGGATGTTGAGCATATTATCGTAACCAATTTGGCGGATTTGCATGCAGCGCCAAAACGCATATTAATTAATGCTGTGGTCAAGTACGTTAAAAAAATGGTTCCCAGCTTCACCTTTGATAAGTGTATTTCGTTTCGAGCTACGCTAAAGCGACCAAAACAAACGTTGCAAGATCCTGGCATCACACCTGAATCAACCATGTTTCTTCAGTACACCGGAGGTACCACGGGAGTATCGAAGGGGGCTATATTGACCCACAAGAATATGACGGGGAATGTATGGCAAATGATTTCACATATGCCAGAGGCTTTCTCCGGTGGTAAGGAGGTTTTTGTGGCCTGTTTACCTCTGTATCATATTTATGCGGTTAATATTCATGCTTTGTCGGCGTTTTCTGTAGGTGCCCACAATGTGCTAATCCCTAACCCAAGGGATTTAACTGCGGTTGTTAGCGCATTAAAACCGCATCAAATGACAGTATTTGTCGGAATTAATGCCCTCTACAATGCGCTTTGTCGATTTGAGCCCTTTAGAGTCGAGGTGGACTTTTCAAAATTGAACATCGCTTGCGCTGGGGGAACGGCTCTCACCAAAGACGCGGCGGATTTATGGACTGCGTTAACCGGGATTCCTATTGTGGAGGGGTATGGGCTTACAGAAACATCTCCGGTCGTCTGCAGTAATTATTACGACGATATTCAGCCGGGCACAATTGGCTATGCAGTGGCCGGTACCGAGCTAAAGGCTATAGATGACGATGGGCATGAAGTGGCCTGTGGTGAACCTGGAGAGCTATGCGTGAGGGGCGTGCAGGTTATGAAGGGCTACTGGAATAAACCTGAAGAGACAAAAGAGGCTATTGATAAGGACGGTTGGTTCAAAACCGGAGACATCGTGACAATTAGCGATAAGGGCAATGTAAAAATTGTTGATCGGAAAAAAGATATGATTTTAGTTTCGGGCTTTAACGTTTACCCGAACGAAGTGGAAGAGGTTGTCGTATTGCATGAAAAAGTCATTGAGGCTGCGGTGGTTGGCGTGCCAGATGCACGCTCAGGTGAGGCGGTTAAGCTATTTGTTGTGACCTTGGGAGACGACTTAACCGAGGAGGATATTTACACACACTGTCGTAAAAATTTAACGGCATACAAAGTGCCTAAAACAATTGAATTTCTAGAGAGCTTACCAAAAACAAATGTGGGTAAAATTCTGAGGCGAGAGCTTAGAGACGCTAAGCCCGTTGCTTGACCTTTAATTCGGATAAATAAAGATAAAATGCCCTCAAAAGTCTACTAACGGTCAGACTTATATTGGGAGTGGAAATCTACAGTTGATGTTGTATAGGAATACGTATGGAGCGAGGGGGAGGAATGGCTGAAATTAGCCGTTTATCGGCGGTAGGTTTGCTTGCTAGCCTCTTTCCAGGCATGATCCGATGGAAAATATTAGTACCGAATATACTTAAAATCGTTAAGAGAACCCAATTGGCATGGTAATCATACCCACCGAAAAACGCTTTGACTGGAAGCATGCCCCTGTTGTGCTCTTTGTCGTAGTCTTTATCAATGTTGCAGTGTTTTTTCTCTATCAATCCGGCGACGATCAAAAGATAGAGCGGGCTTTGGAGTCCTACCAAACAAGCAACTATCTCGAGGTAGAGTGGCCCTTATTTGAGAATTACCTTGCCGAAAGAGGGGAGTCAGAGCTGCTTGATCAGGTTAGAGACCTGTATGAACAAGAGCTATATGCCGAGCTGAGCGTTCGTTTGTTAATGCGCACTGATTTTTACTTCTATCTGGAGGCAAACGCCACCGAACTTATTGTTCATGAAAAACATTTAGCCTGGATGACTCCTCGATTAGAAATAAATCGAGAGATAGGATCTACAAGCTTTTTAGCCTATGGCTTAATCCCAAATCAATTAAGCCCTTTTACATTGTTAAGTCACCAGTTTTTGCACGGCGATACGATGCATTTACTGGGTAATTTATTCTTTCTGATCATTTGTGGATTTGCTGTCGAAGCTGCCATCGGCCATCTGCGTTTTCTCTTGTTTTACCTTTGCGGTGGTATTGCGGGTGGCTTGATGCATGCTGTCCTAGACCTAAGTAGTGGCACAACCTTGGTTGGTGCATCTGGGGCGATATCCGCCGTAATGGCGATGTATCTGGGTGTTTTTCGTCTGCAAAAAATCGAGTTCTTTTACTGGTTCTTTATCTTTGTCGGCTACTTTCGTGCCCCTGCCTTATTAATTCTCCCGTTTTATATCGGCAACGAGTTGTTCAGCTTTTATAGTGACAATGGCTCAAGTGTTGCTTTTATGGCTCACACCGGTGGGTTTATTGCTGGCGCCATACTTCTGATTGGTTCTGTTGCCATAGATCCAAAAATTCTTAATCAAGATTACTTGGAAGAAGATCAAGATATTGACCCTCGCCAAAAGAAACTCTCTGTCGTGTATGCCTTGATTGAAAAATGTAGGTTCGAACAAGCATTGCAAGAGCTTCTATTAACGATCAAAGAATACGGCCCCAGTTTTGATTTTTCGATACTTCGGTACAATTTGATGAAAATTTATAAGAAGAAAGGTTATCGGCGGTGCGTTGAAGAATTACTGGCGACCAGAAACCCCAAAAAACATGAATTGAATAGAATCGAAGATATCTGGAATGAAAATTCGGAACTGGAATTGAGTGACGAGAGTGTTATTCAGTTGGGGCTTAATCTCGCCGTTTTGGATAATTTCAGCAGCGCTGAATCGATCTTTAAGAAACTTCACGATAAAAACTGCCAGAATAATGGATTACCACTGCTTGCTAAAAAGATAGCTTTTTCTTATGAGAAGAAGGGCGATGCAGCAAAGCAGAGCCATTACGAACACATTGCCAGCACTTTGCAAGAAGGAGCTAAGTAATGGAATATTGCAAATATCACCCTTTAAGCGCGGCAAAACATACATGTGGAACCTGCCAGATTAATACCTGTGATAACTGTATTGATGATGGCGAGCACGGAAAGTTGGAACGATGTTTTGTCTGTGGTAATAAGACGCTTAGTTTAGGTGACACTTATACCGCACTGCCATTTTGGCGTAGGCTTCAAGAGAGCTTTCGCTACCCCTTGAATATAGAAACCTTAATACTGATCATCGGGGTGGCCTTTTTAGGCTCTGTTATCTTGTATATTCCCTTCGGGTTTATTTGGTGGTTATTGATAACAGGGGCAATGTTCAAATACTGTTTTAGTTGCCTAGAAAATACATCTAATGGTCTATTAGTTGCGCCAGAGATAAATGCTGCATATGGCGGAGGCCTAAAACTGCTAGCGCAACTTTTGGCCATAGTCTTATCTCTATCGGCAATAACCTTTTTCAGTTATCAATATTTGGGGGTTGGAATTGCCGGTTTTATCGGTATATTTTCGATAGTCGCTTTTCCCGCAATACTTATAAATCTTGCGCTGAGTGAAAATTTATTCACCGCGTTAAATCCGCTCAAAATATTGCAATTAATGAGCGCTATTGGTTTGCCATACGGTTTAATTCTTGCCTTCATTATGATTATGTCGGCATCGGTTGGCGTGATCAACGAATTGATTGGTAACGATTTCTCACTGATAAGTGAAGTTTTGCAAACTGCCGTGACGTACTATTACCTTGTAGTGATTTTTCACATAATGGGATATATGATATTTCAGTATCAGGGTAAGTTAGGTTTTATCGCCCATTCAGATTACGGCGTCGAGCTAGAGGCGCGGTCGGAGATAGATCGAGAGTCTGCAAAAATAGGAGTTATGCTAAAAGAAGGCAACTATCGTGAAGTGAGTCAGCTCTATCAAAAAGCTGTTGAGAGATGGGGACGCGAGACAAATTTTCATGCAGATTACTTTGAGTTTTTACTGGCGACTCACGACACCGAAAGTATTGATGACTTTGTACCGCTATACTTTAATGGTCTCATTCGGGACCGAAAAGAACATCAAATCAATATTCTGTATAAACGCACCTTAAAATCTCACGCTAAATTTATGCCGCAGGACGCTGAGCTGCGTTTTTTTCTGGCCAAAGCCTGTCAACATAGCGGTGACTCGGGAGCGGCGGTTAAGTTAATTAATGGGATGCATAAAAAATTTCCTCTGTACCATGGGCTGCCTCAAGCATACGAGCTAATGGCCGAGTGTTTAGACGATATTCCCAATATGGAAAAAAATGCCCAACAGTGCCGAAAGCTGGCGCAGCAATTACAGCGCATCCAAACTTCTCGAGATGAGGCTAAGCCAAAAAAACCTATTGAAACGAAAAGCAAGGAAGTAAATATTTCCAGTGAAAATAGTAGTTCTGTAGGCGATCAATCTAGTGAGTCGATCGAGGAAAAAGTGAAGGATGATGGTGTTTTACCGCCGATTGAATTTAAGCTTTGATACCTGAAAAGATGACAAACACTCTAAATTTCTCATTGGTTGCTAAGGTAACCGAAGGGGCGTTCGTTAGTCCGTAAATTAACGTGGTGACGGTGATGGTGTTCTCTTAGTTACTACTTTTAGGCCTGTGTGAAATACGATCAAAGATTGTATCGAAATACAATTTTGAGCGTGCTTGGGGTTAATCTTGTTTTATACGCTCAAGGGGCTTAGATCTTTATTTTGCTTATGACATCTAGCAATGCTGTATGAAAAACCTCCGCATTTTAATGCGGAACTTTCCGATCGGTGAGTTTCATGTTTGTATCAATTTTGGTATTTTAGGGGCCGCTAGAACCCCGACTTAAGCAAAACCACCAAAGGCACAGGCAAGCATGACGCAAAACACTCCCTCACTCGATGACTCCGGTCCTCTTACCGGCAAGCACATTGCTGTGCCTGAATCGAGAATGCTCGATGTTTTCACTAATATGCTTGAAAGTCGCGGTGCAAAAACCACCCGCTGTCCTCTTGTTGCTATTCATGACTCACCTGATGGCGAGGCCGTTAAATCATGGATCGAACGATTCATTGCTAGCCCTCCCAGCTGGCTTGTATTGCTAACCGGCGAGGGCTTGAGGCGATTGCTGGGTTTTGCTGAAAAATATGAAGTACGCGATGCATTTGTGGCTGCGCTCGCAAAGACACAAACATTGGTGCGCGGTCCCAAACCTGGCCAAGCACTCAGGCAAGTCAAACTCAAACCTACCTTGCTTTCCGTTGAGCCCACAACTGACGGGATAATCAAAACTCTGGAAACTCTGGATATCCAGAATCAGCGTGTTTGTGTGCAACTTTATGGCGAAGATCCTAATGTAAAGCTATCGACTTTCCTGGCCGCACACACGAGCAAGGCTGATTTTGTCGCGCCGTATATTTATGCCTCCGATACGGAAAATAAAAATGTACTGGCGTTGATTCAACAGTTGATTGATCAAGACATCGACGCGATTGCTTTTACAAGTATGCAGCAGGTTAAACGAATATTTAAAGTGGCCACAGCGAACGGCATGCAAGATAAGTTGCAGTCCGCGTTAAACGGTTTATTTGTCGCTGCGGTAGGTCCGGTTGTAGCTGAATCGCTGGTTGAATACGGTGTGAGTGTCGATGTTACACCGGAAGACAGTTATTTTATGAAACCGCTAACTCGCGCTATCGTTAGCAAACTTTCCGTAGGGTAGGTTTTTTTAGAGTGTTTTTGGGTTAGTAAACAAAGATGGCAGACACTCTAAAAACTTTTTAAAAAAACCGTTAACTATTATCTCAAAAAATCGTTATCCAAAGTGGGTTTTCCACTTGAAATGCGGCCTATGCATATGAATTGGCCTAGCTTGTCATTGGCAGGCTCTGCAACCGCATCAAGATGGTCAAGTAAGCCCGCCATCCAATGCGCGACTAGCATGCCGATCTGTATTGAAGGGTCTCCTGTCATCAGCTTTCTCAAGGTATCTCTACTCAGATCTATCCGCTCGGCGAAACTACTCTTTGATTCGCGCGATTCAATGGCGACAGAAATGCTATCGCCAAGTCGCTTTAGAGTGTCAATCGCATTGCCAGACAGTTCTTCAATTGCTTTAGTTTTACGTCCCATAATTACAGGCATGCCTACATATGTAGGCATATTTGGTTGTGGTGCCTATATATGTAGTCATCAAGAGTGGGGCAGTGATTGATACGGTTAGAATGTCAACATTGACGTTTCTTAGAGGCTTGGAGGTCTGGGGTTAATCTCCATCTCATGAGGGGCTTGAGCTCATATCTCGTAACCGACGCGCACTACACCCCCAGTGTTGTGCGCTACCGGAGTGCGCTTGAATATCGAATAAGCGCGTAAGTGTGATCCATAATGAGCAGGGCAGGTTCGTACTGTCGAGCACATGTCCGGCCACAATTTCCCTGAAGTCCGGCCATATTTCTGATAAAGTGGCCGGAAAGGTGTGCAAAGAGTCCCTATTATGGCCGATAGTCCCAAAAAGTTATCCGTATTATCTCTTCTAAAAGCTGGTGCACAGCCGTTGAGCCTTTCCGAGTTAACACACCTTTCTCAAAACACTGTCCCTGAGCGAACGCTTAGGCGCTGGCTTGCGCAGTGGAGTAAAGGCGGGCTGATTGAGCGCTCTGGCAGGGGGTCGTTGACCGTTTACTCCTGGTGTCAATCGGCGGAGGTAGAAAGTAAGCCCACCTTCGCGTTTTTACAGGGGCTTGATAATGACCTACAAAGCGGTTTGCTTGGCCAAATTCGAGACCTTTGGACTCATACCTCTACTGCCTTGGAAGGAAACACGCTCACGCTGGGAGATACGCACTTCATTTTGCAGGAGGGCCTCACGGTTTCCGGTAAGCCAATGCGGGAGCATCAGGAAGTGCTGGGTCATGCCAAAGCAATTGACCTCATTTATCAAACCATTACTCAGCCCGTTTCCGAGGGGTTCCTGTTTGAGTTGCACAAAGCGGTTCAGACTGAGCAAGTTACAGACATCTACAAACCAAATGGGGCGTGGAAAAACGAGGTGAATGGCACCTATGCCATTTATGATAATAAGCATGTATTTATCGAATACTCTTACCCTCAGGATGTGGCCGTGCTCATGTCTGAAACTATAGACTTTGTGAATAGTGTTGACCTCAATGCTTTGACTTTGGAAAGTGCCCATAATATCTACGCCAAAATTCACATGGCGGTGGTTCATGTCCATCCGTTTTGGGACGGTAATGGTCGGATAGCGCGCTTACTCTCTAATATTCCCCTTCTAAAGGCCGGGTTACCGCCTCTTGTTATTCAAACCGAAAGTCGGCGAACCTATATTCAGGCGCTTTCTCAATATCAGATTGATATTGGTCAATTAACGAAATCTTCTGGTGTCTGGCCGGATGAGCGAAAATTGGCTGACTTTGAAAATGTGTGTGGGCAGTCATATGCGGCCACCAAAGCTCAGGTTGATTCTGCATTTGAGGTTCAGTCTCAGCGTAAAAATGTCTATTGTTAATTTTTCAGTAATTGATTTTAACTAGAGTTAATGGCGGAGCATTTAGGTTCACGATTGATTCTCGAGCCAAGGCATTTTATTGCTAGAGTGAGGTTAATCAGGCACTCATAGATAGCGGCGATCCGGTCGTTTCCATAGGGCTTAATTTTGCGCAAAAAATATCGCTAAAGGTGGCTGTCCTAATTTGTTCTTGTTCTTCCAGCTCGATGTCAGCCTGTCGTTGTCTCTAATTAGTCAAGGGGGTCGCGCATTAGCCTGTATGAGCCAAGTTGACTTTGGTTAAATCCTGAACTACTCTTATGATAGGGTAATAAAGAATACCGCTCCTTATAACCAAAGCAAAGGGTTACCTAATGTGCTTTTCAGTTTCAATAGATAACCCACTGAAAAGGCAAGAGTTTTTATAAACACCAAGCCGCTTATTACTTTTATATGTAGTGCGCGGCGAACAAGTTATACAAAGATTACTAGAATCTTGGCTAAAGAAACTATTTTGCGGGTTTATAGGTTCGTAAAACTCGATCTAGTCATCGACGGAGGTCTATACCATGAACAAGACACACTTACTGCGCAGCCTTATTTTAATTGCTAGTGCTATATTAAGTTCGAGCGTTTTTTCTGCCACGCAAGGAACTAACGCCACCACCTCAACCGGTACACTAGACGTTGATTTAATCATTCCAGATTTAGTGCGTATTACCGACCTTGACGACATAGACCTTGGCACATACTCAGGTTCCGGTACAGAAGCTGGCGACGATGATATGTGCGTGTTTAGAAATGGTGCCGGCAACTACAACGTAACCGTTACTACTGACAAGGGTGCTTTTCGTATTTCACGTGGTTCTGGTGGTACGGCTGCAGAAGATATCGACTTCTCTGCTTATTGGAATGATGCCACCACTACGACCGGTCGTAGCGCGTTGACTTACAACACTGCTCTAACAACCCAAACCGGGGCATATACTACCGATACAGATTGCGATAGTGGCGGCTCACTTAACGCCAACTTTAGCGTTGATATCGCCGAATCAGACATGCAAACCAAAAACCCCAATACCTATTCCGCCACGGTAACAATTGTTATCGCGCCGGAGTAGTTACCGCTAAGAATCAAATTACTGCGCCAGATTAACACTCGCATCAGAATAAAACGTATGATTCTGGCGAAAATCGCCTTAAAGCGCTTTGATATTGCGCGGCGATTGGCTATTCTCTTCGACCAATCTGTATTTTATTAAGGGCTAACGGATGTTTAAACGATCAACTTCAATTGTGTTGATTTTTTTCTCGTTGTTGTATTCTGCTACATCGTACTCCAACATTACCCTAGATCGGGTGATTATTTTTTTTCAGCCCGATAAACGTCCTATTCAAACCATCGATGTTATTAATATTGATGAAAAACGCACCTTTGCAGTAAAAACCAAAGTAGTTGAGGTGACCAACCCAGGCACTGCAGAACAATCTAGCCACCCCTCTAAAAACATTGTCGTTGCGCCTAACGCGTTCGAAATAGCCGCGAAGAAAAACCGTAACGCACGCCTGCTACTTAGAAAGCGCAATCAATCTGATATCGAAAAAGTATATCGTATTACCTTCACGCCAGAAGCGCCTAGTCGACCGGTTAAACAAGAAAGCACAAAAAGCGTTAAAACAAAAATTGATATCATCGTAGGCATGGGCGCCCTTATTCTAGTTCCACCCAAAGAGGTGCGTTATCAACTGGAAGCTTCACGCAACGGTAAGACTTTGCATTTTGAAAACAAAAGCAATGTATCTACCGAAATTCAACCACGCAAAATTTGCAAAACAGAAGACGAATGTTTTCAATTCAATGGCGCGCGACTCTATCCTGGAAACACCTTTGAATACGAACTGCCTGAAGGCTTTGAAGCGATGGGTTTAACCCTTTCGGTAAGAGCTGCAGGAAAGTATTCATCAGTGGAATTTTCTCCAATTAAGTAGCCTAGCAGGAAGGTGGTATTAGCAAACACTTAGCCTATATAGCCCCTTTTATTGCGTGCTTGCTGCTTGCGTCTACAGCCTTCGCAAACGATTCAGCTCCCTCTCAAAACAAACCCGCAGACGCTTCACCAAAAACCGAAACAGAACATTCCCAACAAGAACCGATAGAAAGCGCTTTCGATCTTGTGGTCGGAGGAAACTATTATGGCTGGATTTCTGTTCTCTATACTGATGATTGGGTAGAGATAGTCAACCCTCAAGAAGCCATTTATCAATTACCCACCATAAAAGACCGACAGGCCCTTGCCCCTTTATTTAAAGGTAAGCTTTCTGGCACACGTCAAATTCCGAAAATAGGGAAATTGACTGTCGACAACAATGCCTTTGCCTTACGTATCACCATCGCTCCGGAACAAAGCATAAACACTTCGGTTCAAGCGGAAGACAAAACGCAACTCGAGGGTGCTGCATCACTCGTCACACTACTAAGCGCCAGAGGTAATCGACCTACTCACAATCAAGGCGAAGGCCGTATCTCCTACGGAAACGTTTCTCGGTTTACCTACAAACAGCATCGACTACTTAATTCAGGGGTTTTTGACAGCCAACAAGAAAGTTATGAATTTAAAAACTTGCGTGCCGAAACAGATTTAAATTTTTCTCATCCATTAACCCTTTCAGCGGGCCTGCTCACAACACCGGGGCAACCCTTCGCAAGCAGCACGAACATTCTCGGCCTGAGTTTAAACACTAATCGAACGTTTAGAACCGACAATACCTTACTAAGCGCTAGCCCTTTAAGTATTTACACTCCCACCCGCTCTTTGGTCGAAATATATAAAGACAATGCCGAAAACGGAGAAATACTTTTTTCTCGCATCCTCAACTTTGGCAATATTGATATTGATACAAGACAATTTCCAGCCGGCTCGTACAGCGTCGTCATCGTTGTCTCCGTTGACGGAGCTGAATTATCACGTACCACAGAACAATTTTATAAATACGACCAGATTCTTCCCCGAGAACAATTAGATGTAAGCCTCTTTGCCGGCAAGGTAGGTAACAAACTGGATGCCACCGACCTGGATCTTTTTTATGGCTCTATACGCAAGCGCCTTAGCAATACAACCGAAGGCACGCTATCACTTTACAATATCGATGATCGTCTGATATTAAACCAAGGCTACAAGGGCATACTTGAATCGAGTAAAGCTGGCGTACTTAACTTCGAGTTAAATGTTTCAGAAAGTAATTCAACCACACTGCTGGGGTATAGCTTCGATATACGCTGGAGAAAACGCAAAACCTCAATAAACTTTAGATACCGAAAATCGTTTGCAGATGAGACAGTCGCAAACGAACACAATGAATTTATTGCGTTTCCAGAACGCGCCAACACCGCCTTCAGGCTCAACCATTCTTTCGATGGTGCAGCCAAATCGCTGTTTGTTTCTTTTAATGCTCAGCAAAGTAAAGCGGGCAACGAAACCGCGCGGTATCGCTACGGGCCTTCCATAAGATGGGTAGTCTACCGCAGCCGATTCAGTACACTGAGCTTTAGTGCTCAACACGATGTAACTGATGCAGGCCCTGACACGCGCTTTGACCTAACGTTTAGCTTTCGAGAAGGGCAGTACAGCACCCGAAGCTTTTACAATCAAAACCAGACGGACTTTCACAACTCTAGCAGCTTACAAACATCTTTGGCATTTCAGGGAAACCCTCAAAACCAGAATTGGCTAGGAAACAGCGAAGGAAGCCTTACATACAACCAAAACGAAAATGAAATTATTGACCACACTACCAGCCAGAGTAAACGCCTTAGCATTCAAGGAAAATACTATGGTAAACACCAAGAAAGTTCTCTGTATTACAACCATACCTCACATGGACAAGGCGGTAACTACGGTGGCGAAGTACTATCAACCGTAGTGCTTGGTGAAAATAAATTAAAATACCTAAGTAGAACGGTGCCTTTGGGTAGCGCATTGGCCGCTATTACCGTTAATGGAGAAAAGTCAGACGCCTTACTTAGCGTGCTTGTCGATGGAAGCCAAAAAGCCTATCTGAATATAGGTGAAACTGCATTTGTCGACATACCGGTGTATCGCACATCTAATATTACGATTAAGTCCATCGAAAATGGCAACGATATGGTGAGAATTCTATCGCCACAAACCACCATTGCGCCATACCCAGGCAACATTATTCACCGTGTATTTGATGCCGTAAAGCTAGTGCTCGTGGAGGGTCGATTAATCGATGAAAACGGACAGCCGCTAAAAAACATATTCTTTGAAACAGGTAGCGAGCCAGCATATACTGATATCGACGGTAGCTTTGTTGTGGAATTACCCTTATACCTCGACAAACGCATTGCTCACATCATTGTGGAAGGCCGCCTTTGTCAGTTTCATACACAGTATAGAGTTAACCAACTACTCGTAGAAGCAGGTGATTTAACGTGCCTGCCTGCGCCAGATGCCAAACTTAAAGCGATACGTAAAAAACACGACAAAACACGAAAAGGGTTAAAACAACTCAGAACCTCAAAGTAGAAAAGTTAAGCCCTATTCTGGCGAGATGATGATTGATATTGTAACGCCGTAAACCCCTTTTTTGGCGTAAGCAATTTGACTTTTTGGAATCAGAATTGAAAAAACACCATTCCCTTGAGTAACTTTGCTAAGGCATCGAGTCGCAGATATTCGATCTGCCTGCTGACCACGCAAAACAGCACCTGCTTGTAGCTCTGTACGCCCCTGTTCTTTTAGTTCATCGTTCCAATACGCAAAAAATTTAATCGCATTATCGACATCACCAGACGCTGGCAACAAAACAAACTGACCCGTTTTACTCGTCACAGACACGCTGTACTTACTCATTCCGTTAACAAACACACATGCAGGAAACTCTCGTACGATATCGCCAGTATTGGTGACGAGTTGCTGAATCATATCAATGGCTACGTCAAACTGAATGGTTTCAGGAATGGTTAAATCTATATCAACACGTCCTTCTGAGCGCTGCTCAAGAAGGCCATCCTCTTCCGCAAAACCATTCAACGAAAGTAACACGCTAGCCCACAACAAAAACTTTAACCGCATTAAGGCTCCTCAACTGTTACTGTTATTGTTGCGCTATAAGTGCCCGCAGGCTTAGCGCTCATATCAGCTTCCAGAACATTCCATGATAAATTTGCAGAGGTTCCACCACTGCACGTGTCACTAGAAGTGTTTGCACCTGTAGCACCTGCAATAGAAGGAGAATCCGCCGGATCAAGCGTCACGCGCCCCGTTGTGCCGGTTTCATCATTCCAGTAAAGCGTCACGATAACATCGTTGCTGCCGCCATCTTCCAGCACATAATTACCGGCATCTGTTAGGCCAGAAACAGATACATCATAGCTACTGCCAGCACTGCGAAAAACACAAATATCATCATTGCTATTGGCATCACCAGAACCATTCCAGGTATCGTTCATATCGGTCAACGCCGTTACTCTAACACCGTCGTTTGCTGAGACATCAAAGGTAAATTCGGGGCTGATGTATCCCCCACCTAACTGATTATCTAACGTCACAGAAACCGTTGTGTCGCCACTGCCAATCGTGACATCAACAACAATATCGACGTTCTCAGCCCGTGAAAGCGCTGGGTAATTTAACGAGCAGAAAGTAGAAGACGAGGGGCCATACAAGCAGTATTCACTGGGGGAAATGATGGCTGTAGACCAACCACTGCCCCCACTGGTTGAAACCACCGTAGTAAAAGGGATGTAAGTGCTGATCGTATAACGCTCAACGTTAGTCGTAAAGCGCACCACATTGTCAGTATCGTAACTGCCACCGCTCGCTGGCGACGTAGCGTAAACCCGAGTGTACGAATCAGAACATAACCCCTCACACGGCCATTGAGCGTAGGCTCCATGGGAAGCCAACGACAAAACCAAAATACAGCTGAACGATAGCAGTCTTTGCATTACGGCCGATGCTCCAATCAAGCAATGTGTATTGACGTATATATAGGAGTATAAACTACCTCTATGCCTTTCGGATAAACCATCTCACGGGAAGCCCAAACCTGCCAGCTATATGGCAACCACAAAGGACTTGAAAACGCTTGTTCCAGAGTCCGGGTTAGATTTGAATTATGAGGATATTGCATACGTTATCAAGGTGTTGGAACCTAAGATTGTGTCTTTGCCTCGTCAGGAGGGGTGGTCAACATTAAGGGTGCTCGGTAAGGTGTCAAAGTTTTTTATTGAAGAAAATCAAGGGGTCAGAGTAATGGATGTTTACAGGCACTGATTTGGCAAGCAATATGCTTGCCTTGGAGGAGCGTTTTCTACTGACCGAGCCTTTCACCGAGAGAAAAGCATGAGGTGACTTAGTGTGTGATACTCTCGCTTGATACCGAGGCGACATTTTCCCCACTGGAAAAATAATAGTAAATTTTAATTATGGCTGAACTGTTTAAAAATAATATTTCCCCTGCATTAGTACGCTGTATTGCTGGCCATCTTGAAAAGCATCTTGAACAGTTTCATCGGACTTCGTTCGAGACGGAAATTATAAAAGACCTAGAAGAATTGGAGTTGAAAGCACGAGCACAATTAATTGCGGACCATATTCATCAAGTGTTACCTGAAGATCATGTTGCGCGTTACAAGATCCTACTTGCCATACTGCGCCCAATGGATAATATCGATGGAAATCCGCAAAGCGATGAAGAGGGGGTTTGTGGTTGGGGAATGATGCCTCTCGGGTTCGTGGTCGGTCAGCATGGGCTAGAGCACTTCGAAGAATCTCTGTTGCTACTTAAAAAAATGACCTCTCGATTTACATCAGAATTTGATGTGCGATACTTTTTGTTAGCCGATCAAAATCGAGCATTAAAGATAATGAAAAGCTGGGTAAATGACTCTAATACTCATGTTCGTCGATTAGTTTCCGAAGGCACACGACCACGTTTGCCATGGGCAATGAAATTACCCAACCTTATCGCCGACCCTTCACCGGTTTTTCCCCTGCTGGAAGCCCTGCGTGATGACAAAGAAGAATATGTTCGTCGTTCGGTTGCCAATCATTTAAATGATATCGCAAAAGATCACCCAGACCTTGTAGCTGAACTGGCAAAAAAATGGATGATAGAGGCCGATGAAAATCGTAAAAAATTGGTCCGGCATGCCTGCAGAACTTTAATTAAACAAGGTCATAGCGGGGCTCTTGAGGTCTTTGGTCTTCGTCCGCCTAAACTTAAGCTTAAAAAAATAGAAGTTCAGACTCCGACCGTTGTGTTTGGATATTCACTTATCTTTTCTGCAGAGTTGTTATCTACCAGTAAAGAGTCGCAAGACCTTGTTGTCGATTATGTTGTGCATTTCTTAAAGTCCAGCGGGAAGCTTAGCGGTAAGGTATTCAAATGGAAAAAACTCACGCTTAAGAGTGATGAGGCGTTGACGCTAACAAAATCACACGCCATTCGTCCCATTACTACGCGTCGTTACTATCATGGAGTTCAGGCCGTTTCATTGCGCATTAACGGTGAAGATTTTGGGTTTGTTGAATTCAATCTTGATATGAAGGGTGATAAATGACGGCTTTTCAATAACGTCATTTTATTTTGTGAGAGTTCAAATGTAGTGCCTGTTGTGTCAGATCACTTTAATACGAATGGCCGTTTCTAGTTAAACTATGGGAATGCTTGAGGGTTTCATCGTGAGGTGCTTAGTTAATGTTTCATACCGGTTCGCGATAGTTTCGACAGGGGCATTTTCGTTCAAGCGCAAACCAGTATCCGTAACCCCATCTTCTGGAGGATATTTTTTACTGTTCCAGGCGCGTAGGTGACGGCGATTTTATCTTCTTGAGCGGCCGGTGTTCCTGTCGGCTCACTCAATAAGTTGCCTCCCTACATTCGCCCCTCAAAATGCTCCAACAAAAGTGCGGTCACTTCCTCGGGGCGAGTTTCCGGAATAGAGTGGCTAGCGCCTTCTATAACCTCAAACCTGTATTCTCCAAGTACAAAATCACCAGTTGCTTCGGCAGCGTCTGGCCCGGTATATGGGTCATTATCGCTCCATATGTAGAGTGTTGGGACCTCTGTTAATGGTAAGTTGTAGGACCATGCTCCGTCTGAAGCCAGATACCAATTTAGAGCCGCATTCAGCGTATCTTCATTGGCGACTTTTTCTAGATACATTTCAATTAATTCAAGATCTGCATCAGCATAAAATGGGAGTAATAGAGCGTTATCGTTGGCGATTAATTCCGTTTCGTAACCTTCCGTATTTAACGCTATTCCGTATTGGATACGATCGCTCTGATCTGACTCAGGGTTGATAAGGGCTAAATACAGTGCTCGTGTGTGTGCAGTCGAAATCGGAGTTATCGTAAGAAGTCTATCGGAGTGCAGTGCTCCAAGAGTCCAAACGACACGACCACCGTGGTCATGGCCAACGAGATGAAATTTTTCCAGCTCTAGGCTATCTGCGATATCCAAAATGTCTTGGGCTAGCTTCTCTACGTGATAATCGTCAATTTCCGAGGGTCGAGCGCCGGGTGAGTACCCTCGTTGATCAGGCGCTATCGCGTAATAACCTTCATGTCCTAGCGCGGATAAAATCGTCCGGTATTGATCTGAAGACGTAGGGAACCCGTGAAGAAGAATTACTGGTGTACCGTTTGTAGGCCCCGCTGTGAGGGCATCAAATACGAAACGGTTTGTATTGACTTGAATAGAGGTGATTTTTTCCCACTCTACGCGCTGTTCTTCGGTTATTTGAGGTGTTTTGGAACTGGAGCTATCTGAGCCGCCGCAGCCAAACAGTAATAATGAAGCTATAAATAGGGTAGCTCGTATCATGGTGCGCCTTAGTTATTTTTATCGTTGAATTAAGGGAACACCGGTGGACTGTAACCCCTCAAAAATAGGCATGTAGTCGCATGACCACCGGGTTGGGTTTTGTGAGCATATGTCGATCGTAGTAGAGACCTATTTCTGGAAGGGCACTAACTAAGCATCACAGCCTAATTGTTGGATTTAACTCATCGTATTCCTGCTTCGCACCTTTACATTTTTCACCTTATCAAAATGCAGCGCCTTTACTGTATTTGGGTGTCTTCCCGTAAGGCGACAGAAGGATTGTTGTTGATTACCTACAGCTGTTGTTTTTTTGCGACAGGTCGATACAATGTCCACCGAAATATTTGATTTTATAAATTAGTAAAAATCTATAAAAATCAAGTAGATACGAGTTTTTTTGTGATACATTCCAGTTGGCATAAGGGTTGCTATAGAGCTTGTATCAATAGTCAATTATGGTTCTTTCAATTATCTTACATGTTCAGGGTTTAACGGATTTTTCTCTATCGATATTTAAATGCTTACGAAGTTTCGTGGCTTTTATTTCAATATCATTCTTTCTTATTAGCGCTCTCATTCTGTCGGGTCAGGTGTATGCGGAATCTGCTTCGAAATTAACAATCGAAGCCATCGAGTGTAGTGGTAATAAAAATACGAAGTGTGGTTTTATTACAAAAAAATATTATCAAGGTGTTGGGGATATTCTGGACCCAGACAAAATTGCCGATGCACGATTACGCTTAGGTTCGCTTCTTCAGTTTAAAAGCATTGCTGTGCAGCTGGAAAAGGGATCAGAAAAAGGGCGAGTGATCGTTGTTTTTGCAGTGCAGGAAATGAGCCATCTTCAATATGGCTTGGGAGTTTCGGTGTTGGTCTACGATAAAGATCGGCATTATATAGATTTAGAAGAATCAGAGAGCGGTCAAATTCGAAAGGTTTCGTTGTCCATTACGGATTTGAATTTATTTGGAACTGGAAAAGCACTATCGTTCAACTTGGCTGGTTTGAGTACGAAATATAGGACTGTCAGGAATAATTCCAGGGGCAATTATTATAATTATAGTCGTTACTCAGATGAGGTGGACTATGATCATGGCTATAGAGGTTCGTTAGAATATATTGATCCGCATTTGTTTGGCTCTCAGGATTATTTTTTCAACGCCTACTTTAGTCACCGCAGCTATTACTTGGGTCGATCAAATTTGATCTTGTCGCATGACGAGGCCAATGAAATAAGAAAGGGAAGCGATTCAAATTTAAATCAATCACGCTTTGGTTTAGGTCGCCGTATCGGAAAAGTTTCCTATATACAATTATCTGTCGATCCTGAAGATGATTTTAACGATATTTCCTATGGGTGGAATACAGAAAATGATGCCGTATTCCCCACCGAAGGTAGTGTTTTTAAAATTAGCACCTCCTTTGACTTAAAGGATTCATTCCTCTATTACCGTGAGAACTATGACATTAATAGTGGGGACGTTATTACATTCACAGGACGTCTATTGAAAGTGGAAGGCGATAAGTGGGAGCCTGACATTCTAGACCGGTCGCTCAGTGTTCGGTACACACTTCTTAATAGTAAAAATCGATCCACAGGTAAGTATCGAGGTGCATATGCCCAATTGACTCGAAGTCGTAAAACCTATGACTGGGAAGTGTTGAATAGTGATGATCTTAGTTTTGAGGTCGGTTATTCCTTGCAGACGGATTCAACAATTTTCAGTTTCAGTTTTCGTTTCCTTGAATCGGATGGCGATGAACCATGAGAAAATCGCTATTATTCTTGCTAATGTCACTGTGCTCTCTAGGTGTAAATGCTTTTCAGCTTGAAGTGATGAAAAAAGAGTCCGGGTTTTTCTTTGCTTTAAATGATATTGAATATTCAGAAGCGCTCTTCAAAAGCGAAATGAACAGCGGCCTCCCCAATGATATAGAGCTGGTTTTGATCTTGAATGATCGCCTGGGCACTGTAGGCTTTCAAAAGGTTCGGTATCGCGTTACCTACGATCTTTGGGATGAAAACTATTTATGTGAGCGGCTGCTTGCTGGCGTGACAACACGATCGACAATTTCGAATTATCATGATTTGCTAGCGGAGCTTTCTAATCTTCAGATTCCTAATGCATTTTCGCAGGATTTGTTTGTGGGCGGTGAGAGCTATTTTTTGATGGCTCAAGTGACGCTAAATTCAATTTCTGAAAAACGTATTGAGCGCATCAAAAATTGGGTGTCGAGCAATCGAATTAGCCACAGTCGAGAAGTTTCATCTTCGGGTGCTTCTTTGTCTGGAGGAGCGAATATCAGGGGCTCAGGAGGCCCCACCTTCAAAAAGTTGTTTGATCGAATTCTTGAAAAGTATATGTCGGATGATAAAACATCAGCGCAATGGCGCAGCGAGTTCGTCCGTTCTGAGCCGTTCTCGTTGGGAGTGGTGAATGAAAGCGAATAAGATCAATGTCTTGTTGGTTTTGACGATAGTGGTCCTGTCAGCCGTTCCGTTGCCGGTTTCGTACTTATTATTGGATGAAGTGTTAGACAGTGCCGTTAGTCTTAGTGTTAATGCCAATACTCAAGGGTTATTGAAAGGCTATCGAAAAGATCTCAAACTATTGCGTGATCTAGATCCGAAAAATTCAGAGGTTTACCGAAATCGGTTTTTCGCTATCGATAAAGAAATCTTACTTTATGAAGATCCTTACTTTGTGGGTGATTTACTGAAAGAAAGCTACCGCGTTTACTACTTTGTTCTGTTCGTGGTTGTATTGCTGATAACGTTAGGGCTAGCGATCGTTATGAGCCGAAAAATCGCACGCTCATACAGGGATATATCCGATCGTCAAATTCAGCAGGCAAAACGAATTCAAGAGTTGTCTCATTTTGACGAATGGCAAGAAATCGCTGGGCAGCTATCCCATGAAATCAAAAATCCCTTAACGCCTATTGAAATGATGATGGGAAACTTAAATTTGGCGGTTAAATCGGATTCGAGAGATCAGCTAGAGGAAAAGATAAAATCTGCTCACGAGATCGTGACAGAAGAAGTGGCTAAACTGAAATCCATGGTGAACCATTTTTCGTCGTTTTCTTCGTTGCCAGTTCCGCTCAAGCGTAAAACGGATTTACGTGAGTACTTGAATGAGTTTTGTGAAAAGAATAAATTCTATTTGAGCGATGTGAACATGGATTTCTTGTTTGACTGTGGCGAGGGCGAGGGCGAGGGCGGGGCAGAGGGTGAGTATTGGTCGACAGTCGATACCGTATTAATCGGGCAGTGCTTATTGAACCTCATTATTAACGCTGTTCAGGCCAATCCAAACCTTAAGCCGCTTATCGTTAAGATCAAGTTGGTGTCTATTGGTCGGATGTACTCGATCACGGTGTTTAATGAAGGCGTTCGTATTCCAGAAAGTGAAATCAACAGAATATTTAAAATGAATTTTAGCAGTAAAAAAGGCAAGAGCAATATGGGCTTAGGTTTATAGATTGTCCGTAAAATAGCTTTGGACCATGACGGTGATATTCATTGCTTGCCAACACATAATGGCGCCACCTTTCAGCTGCTTCTGCCAAAGAGTGAATACAGTGAATAACATGAAAAAAAACCGCAACGTGACGATTGCTATTGTCGACGATGAAATCAATATCCGTCGTAGTATCGAAGTGTGCTTACAGTCAGAAGGTTTTTCAGTGTGTAGCTTTGGTAATGCTTTTGAGGCGTTAAAAGGCATTCGAGAATCATCGTTTGACTTAGTGATCATGGATATCCGGCTCGAAGAGGAAAATGGAATTGATCTGTATCGGAAGTTAAAAGAAGAGGGTTTGGCTCCTCCGACAGTTTTCATCTCCGGAAATTCGACCTTAAATGAAGCGGCGAATTCGGTGAAGGCCGGCGCTTTTGATTTTATTGAGAAACCATTTTCACCGGAAAAGCTCTTAATAACGGTTAACAATTGTATTGAATTTCACAAACTAAAGGAAAGTTTAGCCCGCTATTATCGGGAGCAACCACAGGAAAAGTTGCTGGGAGAGCACAGAACAATAGAGACCTTAAAAAAGGAAATTTCTCGTGTCGCCAAGACCAATGCCACAGTCTTTATCTCAGGAGAAAGTGGTACGGGTAAAGAGTTGGTCGCGGAGAGCCTACATGCTCAGGGAGAGCGATCTGAGGAGCGCTTTACAAAGGTTAATTGCTCGGCGATTCCTGCAGCTCTGGTTGAAAGTACCTTATTTGGTCACGTGAAGGGCGCTTTTACCGGCGCAACTTCCATGAAGAAAGGCTTTTTTGAGGTGAGCGATGGCGGCACCATTTTTCTAGACGAGATCGGGGACATGCCTTTGTCTTCTCAGGCAAGTTTGCTCCGAGTTCTGGAGTCACAAGAAATACAGAAAGTGGGTTCAGATAAAATTTCTAAGGTTGATGTGCGGGTTATTGTCGCCAGTCACAAAGACCTTAAGCAGGAGGCATTGGAAGGGCGCTTTCGTGAAGACTTGTATTACCGAATCAGTATTATTCCTCTTACTATTCCTTCCCTGCGAGAAAGGTCTTCTGATATTCCCTTGCTTGTTACGCAATTTATATCGGATATCTGTGAACGAAACGGGATAAAAGAAAAAACCATCGATCCTCAATGTTTTCCCATTATGTCCGTTTATCCATGGCCCGGAAATGTAAGGGAGCTTCGCAATACGCTTGAACGAATGGTCATTCTCGGCGGGGACGTTTTATCTGTCCGTGATTTACCGATTGAGATACGAAGTCCCAAAGCGGATCAAGCCAATGAAAATCATCTTACGTTAAAAGAGTATCGACAGAAGGCAGAAGCCCAATTTATTTTGACACGAATCGATGAGTTTTCTGGGAATATATCAAAAGTCGCCAAATCGTTAGGCATGGATCGGACACACCTTTATAAAAAAATGGCTGCTTATGGAATAGAACGGAAAAACACCTTTGATACCTAGTCTCTACTGGCAAGAAGTTGACGATGCATCGTTTATAGTTGGTATAGGCATGTCAGCAGTTTAAAATGTGCTGTGATGGGGCGGCCCGACTTTTCTGTCAGAGTTACTCGGTCGCTAACTTCTATGTTGGCTTTCAAATGTTGACGTCCATATGCCAAACTCGCATCCTTGCGATTACTCACGGTGAGAAATTTTCTAGATCTTGTTGGGCTTGTCAGTAACGTAGGAATAAAATCCCATGTCGTGTGCTCTTCTATAATTGTTTGTCCAATTTTAAAATCCATCTATAGCTATATTATCCATGTTGTTGTAGTTATTTAACAAGTAAGTATATTGATTGTATATATGTGGGAGCATTTTTTTGTTCGGTTATTTTGGTAGTGGTTAGTTTTTGGTTTGAATGGTTTCTGATGAGAAATTCGTCATGTTCATAATTGTTTAGTGATGTGGGGTGGTTTTACGTAGGGTTGAGTGGAGGGTTAAGTGGAGGGTAAATAAAATGAATGGTTTTTTGGTGAATTACAGCTGTTGGGAAATGAATTGAATTTTTGCATATACAAAAGTAATTGTTTTAGGGAAGTAGAGATTGTTGTTTAGGTTTTGTGCTTGGGTGTGCTATTTTTCGTTATCTATTCGCGCATGTACTATCCGAATTAAGTTGTGACGAATATATGGAGTTATTTGTGGCTTTAATCAGGACTCTGAACGTTCAGAGGCCGTTGGTTTGTTTTAGATCCATGATTGACGAAAGTCCAAAATCGATTCATTAAGTTCCAAGGAATATCAGTGAATAATTCAACAGAAGAACTCGTAAAAACGAAAATAAGAACCTATAAAGACGCGACGGCAATCGTCACAGGAGCGGCTTCAGGTATTGGTCTAGCGCTTGTTTACGAACTGGTCAAACAAGGTTGTACGGTAGTGCTTGCCGATATGCAGCTGGATGTTGCTGAGCAAGTCGCAAATAGTATCGTTGAAAAGGGCGGTAAGGCATGGGCGCGAGAGTTAAACGTGTCGGATTCTAGTGGATTTGAATCATTGGTCAAGGAAACAAAAGAAAAGACCGGACGCTTGGATTATGTATTCAATAATGCTGGTATCGTGATGAATGGGGGCGTAAAAAATTCTACCATAGAAGATTGGACGCGAATCATGGACACGAATTTTTATGGCGTCGTAAACGGAGTGCTCGCGAGCTATCCCATTATGATAGAACAGGGCTACGGACACATTGTGAATACCTCTTCGATTGGCGGTATTATTCCCACTCCTGGTGCTGCGGCCTATACAGCGAGCAAGTTTGCTGTGTCGGGTTTGTCTCAATCGTTGCGGGTCGAAGCCGATATGCTTGGTGTTCGTGTGAGTGCGCTTTTTCCCGGAACGGTCAACACTCCATTATTGCTTGGCGGGAAGTATGGGCGCCTTGCGCACAGTATTTCACCTGAACGGATAGAAGCCTATTTGAAGCGCTTAAACCCCGTAACACCGGAAAGTATTGCGCCAGACATTTTAAAACAAGTGGCTAAAAACAAGGGTATGATCATTGTGCCGGGTCGTTGGAAAAGACTGGTGTGGCTGTATCAGTTTTCGTGGAACGCTTGGTATAAATCATCGTGTAAACGTTTCAGACGAACAGTTGCGATGTTGACTGCGGCGGTACAAGAACAACAGAATAAGACATAAGATTAACGCCTGGGGCCTCTGTAGAGCCGTTTCTATCATGGCGCTGGTTCAATATGAGTTTTGTAAGAGCAGATTGCCGGGATAAAACTATTATCCCGGTAACTTTATTGCATCGAGGCGTATCTAAATCAATTACACTATCGCTATGATCTTTCGTTCTTTAGGAAAGCTGTGTGACCAAACCTAAAAGTGTTGTTTTTTTGTACTCAGGACAAGGTTCCCATTACTACCATATGGGCCGAGACCTGTATCAGGCTAATGCGCAATTTCGTTCGCATATCCACCGATTGGATCAATTGGCCTATGAGCGCCTGGGTGTGTCGATAAAGGATATCGTCTTTGATGAGGCTAAAAGTAAGGGCGACTGTTTCGATAATTGTTCTTATACCTGTATCGGAATATTCATGATGGAGAGAGCTTTGTCGTTGTTGCTCAACGATATGGGGATCTACCCTGATTATGTGCTGGGAGCAAGCATGGGGACGTATGCGGCAGCGTGCCAGGCTGGGTGTATTGACGAAAAAACAGCGATAAACCTGTTGTTGGATCAGGCGGAGGTCATGACATCGTACGGTCCTGCTGGGTCAATGATTGCGATATTAGATTCGCCTGATAACCTGTATAACCATCCTATTCTTGTCCGTCATACTGAAGTTGCAGCCATCAATTTTCAATCACATTACGTGGTGGCTGTCCCGGAATCTGATTGTAAGACGGTAATCAATTATCTCAATGAAAACGAATTGATATACCAGGAGATCGCCGTTTCGTTACCCTATCACTCTAGCTGGATCGATAGTGCCAAGCCTATGTATATACGTCGGTTTGAAAATTATAACTATCGTCCGCCGCAAACGCCTTTGATTTGTTGTGCGCAGAAAGGTCCCTTAGCGGAAATCGATGCTGACAAATTTTGGTGCACGGCTCGTATGCCGATTGAATTCCCTGAAACTGTTCGTTATATGGAGTCCGTGGGGTCTCATACTTACATTGATGTCGGTCCGTCAGGAACCCTTGCGGTGTTTTTGAAGCGTTTGTTACCGTCTGATTCTGAGTCAGACTTTTACTCGGTTCTAACGCCCTATGAGAATGCGCTTAAAAATTTAGACAGCATTGTTGGCGCGATTAATCCTGCATCGGTAAACAGTTTATGAGTGAGCTGGACGATACGATTGATGTCTGGCATTTTCCGGTAGAAGATGTAAGTGATACTTTACAGGCGGTTATGCGCTCTTGTCTTACTGAAGAAGAAAAGATCCGCGTGAGTAAGTTTGTTCGTCCCGTTGATCGAGTGTTGCATTTGTGTGCCCGGGCTTTGTTACGCCATGTCTTATCACGTTATCGAGATGTATTGCCTTCCGAGTGGCGTTTCACGAAAAATGAATATGGTAAACCCTTTGTCACAAATTTAGCCGATGATAATGCGCTCTATTTCAATTTGTCACATACCAAAGGCATGGTAGTTTGTGCTGTTGCTAAGCATGAGGCTGTAGGTGTTGATGTGGAATCAATAGATCGAGACCTCGACTGTCTTCGATTGGCTGAAAGTGTGTTTGCTCCGGCAGAGATACGCGCTTTACAAGCTTGCGATGTAGCGAAGAGGGCAGAACTTTTTTACCGTTTTTGGACCTTGAAAGAATCTTATATCAAAGCGGTTGGGATGGGGCTCTCTCATCCCCTTGATAATTTTTGGTTTGATGTATCAGATGACCAAAACATCACTCTAAATTTTAGAGCCGATGCAAATAAGCGCAGCGGCGGTTTTTACCAAAAATTAATGCCGAATAATTATATGATAGCCTTGGGTGTTCTTGATACGCCCCATAATTGGAACGTTAACCTTTGTGAGTTTACTTTTACCTCTTAGTGATGCTCATGATTCTGCGGTAGCAAAATCTATCGTTACAAATATAAAAATAATTTTTTGTTGTTCATATTCGTAGCAATTGTTTGCCAAAATTTTCACCAGTATATAAGCGAAGAAGTGATTTTGGAGCATTTTCAAAGCCTTGTTGTATATCTGTTTCCCACTGAATTAAGCCTTTTGACTGCCATTCACACAATCTCATAACCGCCTCTGGCGCTCTTGCCAAATAATCCAAAATTAGAAAACCTTCCATGCGCGCTCGCTTATTAACAAGGTTGATATAGTTTTTAGGCCCAGAAGGAAGTTCCTTGGAGCTGTAACGTGCAATGGATCCGCATATGACGATTCTAGCGCCCATTGCTATGTGCGATAGGGCAATATCTAAGATTGGCCAACCCACATTATCGTAAAAAATATTCAGGCCTTGAGGGCATAGCTCTTTAAGCCGTTGATCAACATTTTCATTTTTATAGTCGATGGCTGCGTCAAACCCAGCGGTATTTACGAGCCATTCACATTTCTTTTCCCCGCCCGCGATGCCAATAACTCGACACCCCATAATTTTTGCAATTTGACCCACCACAGATCCTGTTGCACCCGCTGCTCCAGATATAACGATAACATCCCCCTCTTGTGGTTGTCCTTTTTCTAGGAGGCCAAAGTAGGCGGTGAGCCCCGTGATTCCGAATATCGAAAGAGATGCTTCTGGAGTTATATTGGGAATTGTTTTTCTTATTTGTTCGCTATTTGAGATGGCGTAGTCCTGCCAGCCCAGCATGCCTGTGACAATATCGCCCTTTTTATATTCGTTGTTATTTGAGTGAACGACTTCACCAACTGTCATGCCTCTCATGACCTCTCCGATTTCTACTGGTGGAAAGTAATTGGGCTTATCATCAATCCATCCCCTCATCGCTGGGTCAAAGGCTAACCAGGTGTTGCGAATAAGTATTTCTTCAGATTGTGGTTGAGGTGGTTCAGAAATCGCTAGTTCAAAATCGCTTTCTTTTACACGTCCGATAGGGCGTCTCTTGAGAAGCCATTGACGGTTATCGGTATTCATATGTTATGCCTTCATTTTAATCGATTATTAAGTAATGTTTCTGTAGTGGTCGAGTCAATTTATGCGTGTAATAAATGAAGTACCTACAATTCTAAAAGTTGCTGATATAAGTCATTCATAAGATTTTCAATATTTTCTTGTGAAATTGGTAAAGATGGATCGACATTCATTGCCAAACCAATATTTCCATTGATTGTAATTGTACCAATCGCGATGGGTGTATCAGGTGTAATAGACGGTACAAATACCCAGCGATCATCTTTATCTAGATTCTCAATATTCCATTCTCCAAGGTTTGAAAATGTTCCGATACGTGTATCACCACCGGCGCCGCTTACGGCTTGATTGAGAATGTCAGGGCTGCTTGCCATAAACTGAAAAAGATCCCAATAGGCCCAGTGTTCATCTTCACTCAGTTGCTTTTTAATTTCCTGGTGAATCTCCTTAGCGCTTCCTTCCGCAGAGGTTTTCACTGAAATAAATGAAAAATGATTTTGCGATGGGTGTGGCATCTTTACCGCGCCGCGCATATTGATAGGCATTCCCCAAAAGTAGTGCGAATTTTTATTGGTGAGGTATTCGCCAAGAACTCGGTTTACTACAGACAATAAATAGCTGTTCAGAGAAACCGATTGTTCTTTTAGCTTCGTATCTATTTTACTTCTTATGTCGGGTGATATTATTCGCCAGGAAATATTATTTCTAATTGGTTTAATCTTAGTGTCATTTTTCCACTCGGGTTTCCAGTCCACTTTCCAGCCGCTTTTTCTTTTCATAGCACGTCCAATGGCGGTTTGGATGGAATCTTTATCTGGTTTTGATGCCTGGCGCAATGTTGGATAGGTTATGTGTGTTGCACCAGATTTTCCCACTGCAGTAATAAACGCCCCTAAACCGTCCATATCGCGATGGTCAATTTCTTCCCAAGCGATTTCCTGTTTAAGTAAATTGACTTTACCCAGCCAAAAAGTGTGACTCTTACCTTGGTTCATGCGTTCTTCATAATAGCTTGAAAAAGCGTCGGTTTCGTAGGTTTCCATAATCGGTTCGCTCACTGTGCTTGTTTTAGTTCGACAGAAGTTTTCTCGTCTGAAGAAAATACATTGGTGTTTTGAATGAGACCGTCATTGTTGAGCCAATGACGATCGCCTTCGAATGGATAGGTGGGTAAGCTAACGCGTTGTTGTGGGGAAGATTCACTCAGCGTATTCCAAGAAATTGTTGTGCCCTGAGTCCAAAGTTCAGCCAGTTTGTCGTATTGGTTTTCGTCAAACCACTGTTGTAGCATGCCCTGAAATGCAGCTTCTTTAGCGAAGCGTTGCAGAATATGGCTCGAAGCATCGTCTTCGCTACAATAGGCACCCTCAATTAATTTAGTCTCGTTGTCGACAAAACTGTCTAGTTGCTCGATAAGGTCTTCGACGCTTTTTGCAATGAATGCAAGACGGTGTTCTAAATGCTCACGGCCAATTTTTAGGGTGTAAGCAACCGAAGATAAATTAATACGGGGTTGAGCAACTAAAGTGTCCCGAAGCGCGTGTGCGCGTGATAGCAACGCCGAGGTGGTTTTGGCCGATAGAAGGAATATTTCATTCTCGGTAAGTGTCTCAGATGCATTGCTTTTCTGTTTTTTCGGGGAGGTATATTCTTCAATAATGACATGTGCATTCGCGCCAGTCGCACCGAAGGATGAAATTCCCGCACGTCGTGGGTAATGTGTTGTTGTACCGTTTTCCTCAAGGGATACTTGTTTCCATTCTGCCAAGTTTTGTTGTACATACACAGGGCTATTCGCAAAATCAATTTCTGGGTTTAATTGTTCGCTGTGAATAGAGGGGGCAAGCTGTTTGTGGCGGAGTTGTAGTAGTACCTTAGTAATACCCGCAACTCCGGATGCGCTTTCACAATACCCAATATTCGGTTTGTAGGATCCCACCGCGCAGTATTGTTTTTCATTGGTGAATTTCCTTAGTGCGTTGCTAAGTCCCATAACCTCAATTGAGTCACCCATGGGTGTGCCGGTGGCATGGGCTTCTATATAGTTGATTGTGCGTGGATCGATATTGGCTTGTTCGATCGCATCAACGATCACTCGTGTTTGCTCCGATGCTTTGGGTGTGGCGTATCGTTTATTTCGCCCAGATGAATTAATCATGGTGGACTTAATTACGCCGTGAATATTGTCCCCATCTTTTTGTGCTTGCGACAGTGGTTTTAGCAATAGAACACCGACGGCTTCACCGTCGACAAAACCGTTGGCATGTTGGCTAAATGACTGGCACTTATCGTCTGGTGTTAGCATGCCGGTAAAGCAAAGTTCTTGATATTGTTGAGGGCTGAGAATTAAATTTACACCGCCTACAAGTGCACATTTACTGGTGCCGCTGCGTAGGCTTTCGACGGCCAAGTGTACACCCGTTAGCGATGAGGAGCAGGCGCTGTCGATAGCAAAACTGGGGCCTTTGAAATCGAAATTATGAGAGATACGATTGGCCATTGAAAAGTACTGAGGCCCCGATCCATAAAATCCATTGGTTACTCCGACAAATACGCCAACTTTGTTGTCTTTATCCAGTTCGTCTGCTGTATAGCCTGCATCTTCAAGGCAGTTGTATGCGGTTTCTAAAAGCAGTCGTTCTTGCGGGTCTGTCCAGGCGGCTTCTTGGCTGGGGATGCCAAAAAAATCTGCGTCAAATCGATCGATGTTTTTTAAAAAGGCTCCCCATTTACTGTAGATCTCGCCAGGCTTGTTGTCTTCGGAATAATGTTCTCGCCAATCCCATCTCAGTTCGGGAATTTCGCTTACAGAGGAGCGGCCTTGGGAAAGGTTTTCCCACAGTTCTTCGATATTTTCTGCGCCGGGGTATTTCCCTGATACACCAATAATGGCGATATCTTCATGCTGAGATTTTGGTGGCGTAGCGTTTTCGAATGGAGTGCTTTGGTTCTCGGGAAGAGATGGAGATGTTATCGGTTCAGCAACATGAGACGGCTCATCATTTTTCGTTTCTGAATTTTCACTAATGCCGCAGATCTTGGCAATCGCATCACGGTCAATACTGATAAGGTGCTCTGCAAGTAGCGAAATGGTGCTGTATTCGTAGATCATAGTTGCATTAACAAAAGGAATACGTTTATTCATTTTATTACTGACACGGCTTGCCAAAATGGAGTCCACGCCATATTCAT
The DNA here is from genome assembly GCA_033852175.1 of Agarilytica sp. GTDB lineage: Bacteria > Pseudomonadota > Gammaproteobacteria > Pseudomonadales > Cellvibrionaceae > Agarilytica. Next base: position 133,663 of record JAWSUY010000023.1, on the reverse strand, counting down.
CCAGTGAATTATCGGGATCAATTTTAGATGCGGGCATTTTTAGAACCAGACATAAATCTTCGGTCAGCAAATCCATGGTTGCTTTTAGTAGGTGCTTGTCATAATTATTTTCTGACGTTTGCTTATCACGACTATTCGCTTGGATTGTTGCTCGGGTATGGGGTTGTGAGGGTGTCGTAATGCTTGGAATGTAGGGCTCAACACTCCCGTCGGACTGAGAAATAATAATCTGCTGGCCTAGGTGATTTGCGTCTACTACAGGCTGGGTAATATTGTCGAATCCCAGTCGTGTCAGGATGCTTCTCCAATGATCAACGGAGAGGGCGGCAGTGCCTGTGAGCCTCATATCAGGGTCGTTAAACTTCCACCACCCGTCCAGAAGGCCAAAGGTCAAATGTGCAAAGGTTTTCTTCGCGGTTATTTCATTGACCGCTAATATCCCCTGTGGTTTGAGCGTGGCCTTAATATTATTCAAGGTCTCTGTCATGTTTTTGGTTGCGTGCAAAACATTGGCTGCGATGACTATGTCAAAGTTATTGTCAATATCTTGTGCCTGTGGGTGTTTTTCCGCATTAAAAATGGCATAGCTTAAATAGGGTGTGTCAGGGGCATAATTTTCTTCTGCATGTAATAAAAAGGCCTTGGATAAATCGGTGTAGCAATATTCGGCAATGTTTTTTTCATAGGGCTTTAGCGCCTCAAACACTAAGGCGCTTGTACCACCTGTTCCAGCACCTACCTCAAGCAGGCGGATTTTGGCTTGCGGGTCTTGCTTTATACGTTGCTCGATAGCATTGGCGATGTAATCGGCAAGGGACTGATTGAAGAAGTCCGCCACATAGTTATTTTTATAAATATTTTCGACTAACTCCATGGATGAGTTAGGGAAAATTATGTCTGTCGCGTGTATTTTCGCGGTTAAGATGTTCCCAAGGCTTTTTAGGCAAGATTCCAGTAAATCGACTTGGGCGGTCATCTGCTGATTTTTCTTCCAGGCCGGTTTTTTCGCAAACCAAATCTTCCAAGCAAGTACGCGTGTGATTTTCTTGGCGGTGTTTACGTTGTAGAGTCCATTGTTAATGGTCAGTAATCCATTGCTGGCGAGTGTTCTGAGGCTCTCTTCAATCCATTGTTTATGTTTTATTTCAATGCTTAGAGTTTTGAGGATATCGTTTATGGTACCTGCGTTATCCGTGAGCCCCATGTGGCTAAGTTCTGCCCATAAAATTGTGGTTGCCACTGTCTCCAATTCTTTAAATTGCTTTTGCGCCGCCGGAACGCCGAGGTCACTTTTTTCTATGATAGCGGTAGGTTTATGCGTTTCATTTATATGTTTTGGTGTGGATAGTTTTGGCGTTTTTACTGTTGATAAATCTATTTTTCGGATCGTTACGCGGTGCAGTTGGACGCAGACATTACCTTCAGAATCAATAACATCCAAATCGACTTTTTGCACGCGACTGTTTTCTTTGACTCCCTGACTTGGCCTTACCCAAACCCATACTTCATTGGGCAGCGATGAAAATACATTCACTTGTTCAATGGCAAACGGCGCAATACCGGTTTTTTCGCCGCCTTCGTTATCGCCCAGAGAAAGGCCTAACGACGATTGCATGGCCCCATCCATTAAGGCCGGATGTAATAAAAACTGGTCTGCCGTATTGGCTATGCTGTTGGGCAATTTAAGATGGGACAAGGCCATTCCGTTGCCCCATTGGATGCGTTGGAGGGGTTGATGAGCGGGGCCATATTTAATGTTCATGGTTGCAAATAGGTCATAGCAGTTCTGGCCAATGCTATGGCCTTCGTTGCATTGAGATTGTAGGTAATGTAGATCAACTTTATTGGGTCGTGAGCCATTGCTGAGGGTGGCGCTGCCCTGGCAATACACCGCTTGTTCTTCACGCTGAGGTTTTACATCAAAGGCGAAACGAGAGTTGTCCTTTTGATTCAACACAATATCTGCCGTTTGAGCATTAAAACCGATTAATGGTTGTATCCACACGATATGTTCAAAGTGCAATACATTGTCAGCGTTTTTACCATTGCCGTCTTGTTGCAAGGCTTGAGCGATTAATTCCATATACATAACACCCGGTAAAATGGGAGCATTGGAAATATGATGATCTTTTAGATAAAATTCATTACTGCTAAAACTCGCTTGATACCCTGTTTCCGTTTTATGAACAAGGGATACCGGTGTAGATGCTTGTGACTGAGAAGGTGTGTTGGACATGCGGTATTCCTTAAGTCTAAAGGGGTAGGTGGGTAGGCTGATTCGATTGGGTTTACTTTCTGGGTATAATTGAAGCCAGTCGATGGTTTTTGCGGATATCCAATCATTGAGTAGTGATGACGGTAGCCCCTGTGCAGCAGCGATAAGTGTTATATGCTTAGAGTCTGTACTGTGGGCAAGGCGTTCTGAGTTTTTATCCCCTGCTATGTAGCGTTTTAATTCATGCTTCAGTTGATCAAGGTTACTCACCAAAAGTCCCATTTTTGCTTTAAACGACTCTCGCCCGACTTGCAAGGTATAGGCAATATTCCAGAGGTCAGCGTCGTTATATTTTTCATTTTCCAAAGCTGTTAGTAGTTGTTGGACGTGCACATCCAAACGTTCTTGTTTTGTTGCTGATAAAATTACGACACTTGGGGTAGGGGAGTTCGACTTTTTATCTTCAGTTGGTAAATACTCTTCGATAATAAGGTGGGCATTGGAGCCTCCTGCGCCAAATGATGAGATTCCGGCTATTCGCGTTTCCTGCTTGCCGTCTATAATTGGAGCGTTCCACGCCTGACATTCTTGTTGAACGTAAAAGGGGCTCTCTTGGAATTTAATAAAAGGGTTGAGCTTTTCGGAGTGTAAAGACGGGACTAAGGTTTTGTGCTGCATTTGCAGTAATACCTTGGTTACACCCGCAATACCGGCGGCCCCTTCACAATGCCCTATATTGCTTTTAACAGATCCAATTGCACAAAATTGTTTTTCGTTATGTCCTTGATCAAAGGCTGAGCTTAAACCGGTGATTTCAATGGGATCACCTAGGGACGTGCCTGTTCCATGGGCTTCGATATAACTCACACTTCTGGGATTGATCCCGCTCTTATGCAATGCGCGTGAGACTACGCTCGTTTGTGCTTTAGGATTCGGTACGGTGTACCCGTTGGTTTTCCCCCCATGATTAACTTCTGTTCCTTTAATAATCCCGTAAATATGATCGCCATCTTCAATGGCTTTACTCAGTGGTTTAAGTAAGGCTGAACCGACACCTTCGCCGGGTACGTAGCCATCACCGTTGCTACCAAAACTCTGACATTTCCCATTGGCAGAAACAAACTGACCTATGGAAAGTTGTAGGTATTTATTAGGATGTAACGATAGGTTCACTCCGCCAGCGATGGCAAGGTCACAATCTTGATTGACAATACTCTGATAGGCCAGATGTATAGCTGTTAAAGATGAAGAGCACATGGTGTCGACGGCCATACTGGGGCCGTGGAAGTTGAAAAAGTAAGAGGCTCGGTTTGCAATTGTTGAAAACCCACTGCCCGCCATAGACGGTTTTCCTAGGGCTTGTTCTTGCACCGCGTGTAACTGATATTCAGAAAACATAGCCCCAACATATACGCCCACGCTCAATGGGATTCCGTTGGGGTTATTTCCCGAAAGACTTTTTTTAGTGTAACCCGCGTCTTCGATGGTTTCGTATACGCTTTGTAAAAATAAGCGTTCCTGAGGGTCTGCCCACTTCGCTTCTTTGGGCGAAATGTTAAAAAATAAAGGGTCAAAGTGAAATGGATTATCAATAAATCCACCCCATTTTGAATATGATTTTCCTGCAATTCCTTTTTCTGGGTTGTAATAGTCGTCTATATTCCAGCGGTTTTTCGGCACCTCGGTAACGCAGTCTTTACCCTCGACGAGATTGTCCCAAAATTCATCTAGGTTGGCTGCTTGTGGGTATTTTCCCGATAGTCCGATAATGGCGACATCATTTTCTCTGTACGAGCGATTGTCGCTTTCTTGTTTAACTGATGCTGCTGCCGATAGCGCTGAAGGTTTTGATGCTTTTTTTATTTTTTCACATAATGTTTCTTTTGGTGTTTTAGCCGATAATTTTCCGATAGGTGCTGACGTTATTGTCGTGTCAAACGTCCGTTGAAGAAGAGTCGTTAAGCGTTCCTCATGCTGTTCGATGAAATACCCTGCCAAGTCGGATAAACATTGGTGTTCAAATAAAAGAGTCTTGGAGAGCTCACCAAATACTTCTTCTAAGGCGTTGGTGACGCGGAGGACTTTAACGGAGTCAACGCCATAATCTTCAAAAGGCGAGTCTATATCAATTCTGGCGACTGGTAGCTCGATAATTTTCGACAAGGTTTCCGTCATTAGAGCTTCGGCAAAGTTGCGTATCTCAAGGTCAGAATGCTTGTGCTCGTCTTGACGTAAAGCATTAATTTTCTTGACGGCGTCTTCGCGTGTTATTCGGCCGTCTTTAACGGCTTCATAAATAGCTTTATGTTCAGTATTCATTGCAATCCCCCTTTTATTGTTCCGCAATCCATTCCAGAAATTCATCTTCTGGCATGTCATTGAGATTAACTTTGTCGATTAGGCTGGACACGTCAAAGACAGAATCATTTTGACTGTCTGTGGTGGGCAGGCTCTCTACAAACGTTTCCAAAGCTGGCTCTTCTGGTTTTTGCTCAATACTGGGCTGTTCAACTATTTTGGCCGTGTTGATTGCGGCTGCGGCATTGGCGATAGTGGGCATCGTTATCCAGCAACGTTCCTTTTCAAAGGGGTAAAATGGCAGAGTGATACGATTGCGTGAATTGTGTTGGTACATGCTTAACCAATTTACATCAGCACCCTCTATCCATATTTGGATTAACGCCAGGTGGGATTTTTCTGCTATCCATTGGGTGATATCGTGTGCCGATTCTCGATTTAATGTATCGATGCGGGCGGCGTCTTTTGCTGGGTAAATTCTCCCTGCATACAATCCTTTGGCGTCGCTTCCGAGCTGTAGATAAGATCGCAGTTTTTCAATCGCTTGTTGACGGGTCGCCGCGATAAAGCCGATACGACACAACATGGCTTCCCGAGAAACTTGCAGGGTGTGCACTATGTCGGAATAGGGTGTATTTTGATGTTCAGCAGATTCTAAGGCCGTCAGTATCCGTGTGGCATGTTCTTGTAAGCGCTCGGGAGTTCTTGCGGATAAAATGAAGGCTTGTTCGGTATCTACCTCGTGAATCAATTCTTTTTGTTGACCTTCTTCGGGTAAATATTCGGTAACAATAAGATGAGCATTGGAACCACCAGCACCAAATGAAGACAGCCCTGCGGTAAGCGGTTTTATTTGTTGGTTTTCATCCCGTTCATTTTTCCATTCACATAATTCTCGCTGGACTTGGAAGGGGCTGTTGTCGAAATCAATCTTAGGGTTAAGTTCATCACAGTGAATCGATGGTACAAGTGTTTTATGCTTCATTTGCAGCAGTATTTTGGTTAACCCGGCGATACCGGCTGCACTTTCACAGTGCCCGATATTGGATTTAACCGAACCAATAGCACAAAATTGTTTATCGTTAGTGTGTTGTCGGAATGCCTGACTGAGACCGGATATTTCGATGGGGTCACCTAATATTGTTCCTGTTCCATGGGCTTCGAGATAACTAATGTCCCGGGGGTTTACCGTTGAGGAGTTCATGGCGTCGGCAATAACCCGTGCTTGCGCTGCTGGGTTGGGCACCGTAAATCCACTGGCCTTCCCTCCGTGGTTAATGGAACTTGATTTGATGACGCCGTAAATTTTGTCTCCATCGGCGATGGCGGTGCGCAGTGATTTAAGCACGACCACACCGACGCCTTCGCTGGGCACATAACCGTCGCCTTCGGTACCAAAGGCTTGGCAGCGTCCTTCTGTGGCGGTGAAGTTACTTTGTCCTAATAACATATACTTATTTGGGTGAGGGCATAGGTTGACTCCACCGGCTATTGCTATCGAACAGTTTCCGGTGCGCAAACTTTCACTCGCGAGATGTATAGACGTGAGTGATGATGAGCACATGGTGTCTACCGTCATGCTGGGTCCATTAAAGTTAAAGTGGTAGGACACTCGGTTTGCAATCGAGGCGGGTGTGCCAAACAATGCGACGGGATTGCCCAGTATTTGCGCCTGAGCGGCATACATTTGGTATTCAAAGTAGGAGGCCCCTGCGTAAACACCAATTTTTCTGGGTAGGTTGCTGTTGTCGATGTTGCCGATCGATTCTCGTGTATAGCCAGCGTCTTCAATCGCGTGGTAGGCGCATTGTAAAAATAGTCGTTCTTGTGGGTCCATTGCGGTAGCTTCACGCGGAGAAATTTTGAAAAACAATGGATCAAATTTATCCATATCTTTCATAAACCCTCCCCACTTACAATACTTGCCTCCATTGGGCGTAATGCCATCGCCAAAGTAACTGTCATGATCCCAGCGGTCTTTGGGTATTTCGCTAACGCAATCTTTGCCTTGGGTTAAATTGTTCCAAAAAATATCCAAAGATTCGGCTTCGGGGTAGCTGCCTGCTAGACCGACGATGGCTATGTCTTGATCTTGGTCGCTCTCGTTGGGTAATTTATTTTGTGTGCTGTGCGCAGTAATCTGAGGTTTTTTTGGTTTAGTGATGAACTCATTAACTTCTGGTGTCGCTGCTCGGTTGGGTTTTTGCTCAGAAGAGGGTGAGGGTTTATTTGTTGAGTTGACCGCTATACCGAGTTTTAAAAGATCATCTTTGTGTTCATCGACGAGAAAATTAGCGATTTGCGCGACGGTAGGGTATTCAAATAAAACCGTTTTTGATAGAACGCCCAGATCTTTTTCGAAGACATTGGTGATTTGTGTGCTCGCGATGGAGTCTACGCCATATTCTTCTAAAGAGATTTTTACCCCAATTTTTTCGGCCGGTAATTTTACAACGTCGGTGAGTATTTTTTTAACGTAGGTTTCGGCAATTAGTTGAATGTCTGCCGTGTCGCTAGCGTGATTATTTTCGTCACTTTCAGTTACTGGGGACGGCTGAGTTACGTTTCGGTTTGTGCTGACGGGAGTCTCTGTCGTTGTAGTTTCTTGGGCGTTTTCTGTGGGAATAAGTTTTCGAATTTGTTGTAAGTTGCCAGATAGAACCGCCACTTGTGGCTCTCCACAGGCAATGGCGTGGTAACAGGCCTGAATGCCCGCGTTATTTTCTAATGGGTGTAGCCCCACTTTATCTAACATTTTTAGTTTTATGGAATCGACTTGCATACCACCATCTCGCCACAGTGGCCAGTCTATGGTGAGCGTATGACCTAAGCGCTGACCTTGGCGTATTAGCATTTTACGATTTTCTGCAAAGCCATCCATAAAGGCATTGGCGCAAGCGTAATCGACCTGTCCTACATTGCCAAATGCGCCGGCGTTGGAACCAAAGAGGATGAATACCCCGTCTAATAGTTCTTTGCTGGCCTCGTCTAGATTGAGCGTTCCTTTGACCTTAGGTGATAAAACAGAAGAAAAATCTTCGGGTGTTTTATTTAAAATGAAACCATCTTGTAATTGCCCAGCACTGTGAATGATGCCGTTAAGTTTTCCGTAGGTTTGTCGAATATGGTTCATGAGGGTCGATACTGAATCGCTACTGCAGACATCGGCCACATGATATTCAACCTGAGCGCCTAAATTTCTCAGCTGGTCCAATTTTGTTTGAATCTGACTGTTAAGAGGGGATCTTCCGGTGAGTATCAAATTGACGTTACGGGTTTGGCGAATAATATCGTCTGCAAATAAATACCCCAGCCCACCAGCACCACCGGTAATCAAATAACATCCTTGGCTTTTCCACGGCATGGTCGCTGGGTTTTTCATTAAAACTTCATTCCATCGGGCTACCTTGCGTCCGTTTTCTGAGTGCCGAATATGAAGGTCTTTTGGAGAATTCGAATTGTCTTCAATTTTTTGTGCTAGTTGTAGGGGGCTAGCTGACGCATTGAGTTCAATGAGTTGTGTGGTGAGTTTTGGGTTTTCTTTTCGTGCAGTGCGAAGCATGCCGGATAGACCGTGGTAGCGGTGGCTACCCGATTCTGAGTCCACAACAATTTGGACAAGAACCGGTCCTTTGGCGCACTCCCTAAGTGCTTTTTGCAATACGCCGAGTATTTGTAGCGCGGCTTGGCTAAAATTTTCACTGCGTTGAAGGCTTCTATTGTGCTGAAGGCTCTCATGATCAAAAAGTGAAATGCGTCGGTTGCTTCGAGCCAACTGATTGATATTTTCAGCGAAAGGGCTGCTCAGTAAAATATGATGAGCATGATAACCGCCTTCAGGTGAGGCTGTTTCAACATTGGCTTCAGCCCAGTAGGGAGAAATATAAAAAACTTCTTGTTGTGGGCTTACGGTATCCGGTATCGCAGAATTTTCTAAGGATTTGTTTATGACAGCCGTTGTTCCCGTTTTGGGGCTTGCCTGTACGTGTTTATTCGCATCGTATTCCGCTGGGTCGTACCCGATTGGGCCGGTCAATCTTACTTTGCCGGTGGTGTCGGTTTTGTACACCCAATATCGTTCACGCGCAAAGGGATAAGTGGGTAGCGAAATTCGTTGAGTGGTTTTACCGCTGTGAAGCAAGGTCCAATCGAGAGTAACCCCTTCGACCCATAAGGTGAGTAATTGCTCCCAATTGTGTTGCTCTATCCATGTGTTGATCATGCCGTTAATCCCAGGACCTTCTGAGAGGGCTTTAACCATGCTAGAGGGATTGTTTGCAGACCCTTGGTGGAGATTATCTGGGGTTTTATCGTCATCTAAAAAACAAGCCAGTTGGGATAGCAGTCCATTGCGGTCTTGTGCCACAAAAGCTAAGCGTTCATTCATGGCCACACGACCGACTTGTAGGGTGTAGGCTAAGTCCGTCATTCGAATGCTGGTATTATTCTTGATGGTCGCTAGTAGGTTTTTCGCATGGGTTTTTAATTGCTCGGGTGATTTTGCAGATAAAATAATAAGATGTGGACTTGTGGTGATTTCCGCTTTCTGTATGTCGGTAGAGTAATATTCTTCAACAACTAAATGTGCATTTGCTCCACCGGCGCCGAAGGAGGACAGCGCGGCGAGCCGAGGACGAGGCTGCCCATTGAGCGTTGGGCGTGCCCAGTCAGACAGTGTTTGCTGCACAACAAAAGGACTTCCGTCTAACTTAACTCGCGGGTTTATTTCTTTAGAGTGTAGGGACGGAACCAGTTGTTGGTGTTTAAACTGTAAAAGTATTTTTGTTAATCCTGCTACACCTGCGGCACTTTCTGTGTGACCAATGTTGGGTTTCACCGATCCTAAAGCGCAGTAAGCCACTTTTGGTGTGAAGGCTCTATAGGCGCGTGTTAAACCGGAAATCTCAATCGGATCGCCAAGGGGAGTACCGGTACCGTGGGCTTCAATATAATCCATATGTGTTGGATCGATTCCGGCGCGTTTATAGCTATCCGTCACTACCTCAGCCTGGGCCGAGACACTGGGGACAGTGAAACCGGAAGTTTTGCCTCCCGCATTTAGCGAGCAACTTTTAATGACGCCATAAATATGATCGCCGTCTTGCTCAGCTTGCCAAAGTGGTTTTAGCAATACTGTTCCGACGCCTTCGCCGTCTACAAACCCATCCGCTCCGGTGCCAAAGGCGCTGCATTCGTCGGACGTAGAAAGCATGGTAGCGGCCGATAATGCTCGGTAGTGCGCAGGATCGACGATAATGTTAACTCCGCCGGCGATGGCGACGTTGCAGCTGCCGTTTTTCAGACTTTCTATTGCGGTATTAATTGCACTCAACGAAGACGAGCAGGCCGAGTCGATGGCCAAGCTGGGCCCTTTAAAATCAAACAGATAAGAGACGCGATTGGGAATTGACCAAAAGCGAACGCCAGCTGAGTAGTTACCATTCATAACACCGCAGAAAACACCGACTTTCCCTTTTGGGTCTAGTGATTTTGGCGTGTAGCCCGCATCTTCGATACAGCCGTGTGCAGCTTCGACAAATACACGTTCTTGTGGGTCCATCCATTCTGCGTCACGCGGAGTGATGGAGAAAAACATGGGATCGAACTTATCGGCATCATTAATAAATCCTCCCCATTTTGTGTAAATAGAGCCGACCTTGCCTTTTTGTTCTGAGAAACCTTGCCGCCAATCCCAGCGATCTTGGGGGATTTCTGTAATGCAATTTTTACCGGCTTTAAGGTTTTCCCAGAATTCAGCAACGTTATCAGCTTGGGCGTAACGAGCGGTTAAACCGATGATGGCGATGTCAGAGACGGCCGGTTTTTCATTCATCGGAAGATTATTGTATTCCGAAGATTGATTTTTTAGATGTGTCTGTGGTGTGGCTGGAATATTTTCGGCAGCCGTTTGTATGGGGGGCGAAGATTTTTCAAATAATGTATTTAAGGCGTTCTCTTCATGTTCCATGAGATAGTCGACTAACTCACCGAGGGTTTGATAGTCGAATAAAATGGAACTGTCTAAGGACGAAAAGGTTTTATTAAGGTTTTCTGCAAAATTAACCACTACGATGGAGTCAACACCGTAATCGCTAAACGAGCGATCGGCCTCGAGTCTTTCGGTAGGAATGTCGAGTACCTGGCTCATCACATTTTTTAAATAATTGAGACACTGCGTTTTGATATCTTCGCCAGAATTTTCAGAAACCGCATAACGTTGACTCGCAACCGGGGCTGGGGTTGTCACGACTGGGGAGGGGACTTGAGTTTCGACTGTGTCCATTTGAACGCTGCTAATCCAGTAGCTCTGATATTCAAATGGGTAGGTTGGGCAAGAAATTCGTTTTGGGATTGTAGAAGAGTACGCACTTAACCAATCTACTCGACGCCCAGAAACCCAGGCGCTCATTAGCTCAATATAATTATTCGCGACAGTCAATGGTGGAAGTTTTACGGTTTTTCGGTCGCTGCGGCCTAGAAAAAGTTCAGCGTCTGATTCTCCACGTAAAAATACACTCAATTTTGCCTGTACGTCTTGCAGGTTGTTTGCGACAAAAGCCAGTCGTTCATCCATGGCGTCGCGGCCGATTTGTAATGTATAGGCGAGACTATTGAAGGCGTGCGTTTTTATAGACTTGCTATTAATAGCTGTGAGTAATTGCTCGGCCTGAACGCGCAGGACGTTTTTGGTTTTCGCGGATAATATAAAACACTGAGGTGTTTCATTTGTGGGTGATAGGGGCTCATCGGCTGAATATTCTTCCAGAATTACATGCGCGTTTACTCCGCCAAAACCAAAGGAGCTGACACCGGCCCTGCGGGGAATTGACCGACCATCGCTATCTTTAAGGGCATGCCAGTCTTGTTTTTTGTCGACGATATAAAATGGGCTGTTTTCCAATTTTATATACGGGTTAACGTCATCGCAGTGGAGACTTTTAACCAGTGTTTTATGCTTAAGTTGCAAAACAGTTTTGATAACGCCTGCCACACCTGCAGACAATTCTAAATGACCAATATTGGTTTTTACTGACCCGATTCCGCAGTGCTTAAGTACCTTATCCTCGCTAAAGGCACTTTTTAATCCGTCGATTTCAATAGGGTCGCCTAATGAGGTACCGGTACCGTGAGCTTCGATATAGCTTATGGTCGACATGTCGATACCAGCATCTCGGTATGCATTTTTCAACAAAGAGGCTTGGGCTTTCGTGTTCGGAGCCGTGAGCGATTGAGATCTGCCCCCGTGATTTTGTGCACTGCCACGAATAAGGGCGTGAATATTATCTCCATCGCGTTTTGCCAACGATAATGGCTTTAACACCAACATGCCGACACCTTCACCGCGCACATAACCATTGGCTTGGCTGGAAAATGTTTTGCAGCGGCCATCTTCACTGAGCATGCCGGCCTTACCGAAACTAATATGGCCTGCCTGTGTTACCAATGTATTGACACCGCCAACGACCGCCATTTCTGATTGTCCTGTTCGCAGTAGTTGTAGGGCTTTATGCACGGCCACCAATGAGCTGGAACAGGCTGTTTCCACGGGTTCGCTTGGTCCGTGTACGTCGAGTATAAAGCTCATGCGGTTGGGCCCTATGGAGGGGACAGCGGCGGTGGCGTGATAGCCTTGTACTGTTGCACTCGCTTTAGCAACTAAATTACCGTAACCGCTTACGGCGGTACCAATAAGTAGCGCTAAATCGCTTCCACTTAAGCTTGATGCTGCATAACCGGCATCTTCTATGGCTTTCCACACGTAGGTCATTAATAAGCGCTGTTGAGGGTCCATACCCAGTGCTTCGCGCGGTGATATGCCAAAAAATAAGGGGTCAAATTCTTCGAGGCCGTTCATAAAACCGCCCCATTTAATATTTGTTTTTCCGGGTTCAGTTTTAGGGTCGCCGTATAAGGCCTTCCAGTCCCAGCGACTTGTCGGTACTTCGCTAATGCAGTCTTTACCGTCGACTAGATTTTGCCAAAATACATCCAAATTATCCGCTTCGGGAAAGCGTCCGCTCATGCCGATAATGGCGATAGGCTCAAGAGGGTAGTCTTGGTCAAAATTTTGATTATGGTTTTGCTCATGCTTCTTCTCATCGGCATGTTGGCTGATTTGACTCTGTTGCTCAATTTCAGGTGTTTCTTGTGGGGGTTGCGGAGACGGTGAAGTATTTTCCTGGCGAGACGCGGTAACAAAGCGATCGCCATATTGTTCAGCCAAATGCTCGGAAAAGGCTTCGATAGAAGGGTATTCAAAGAATATCGTGGGTGTTAGATCCAGTGAGTATTGCTCATTTAAATCATTCGAAAATTTAGTAAAACTCACGGAATCGAAACCGTATTCATTAAGTTCAGTATCGGTTTCGATATCTTCTTCTGGAATTTCAAGTAAGCGACATACGGTTTTAATCACAACGGTTTCAATGTGAGCTAATACTGCCGATGTCTCAACCTGTTTATCATTCATGTCGCTTGACCTCTCTTGAATATTTATTGTTTGATCGATAGAAGTTTGGGTTTCAGTAATCTGAGGTGATTCTGTTTTTTCTGGGCTTTGATTAGACGTAGGTAAAATTCGAGAGATATAACCTTTGATACTTACGCAAATCTCTCCATTTTTATCACATATGTCGATATCAACCTTGCTTGTAGAGCTATTGGGATTGTGGTCATCGCTATGGCGAAGCCAGGCCCAAGCTTGTGCGGGAATGGCGAAACTACTACAAATACTTTTTATACGAAATGGCAGTACTGTTTCTGAATTTGTCTTGTCTCCATTTGACGATTCCGCTGTCGTTTCAGAAAATGATTCAATTATTGGAAGCCCCATGGTGGACTGAAAAGCGGCATCAACCATACTTGGGTGAGCTCGGAATTCTGCTGCTGAGGATTTTACGCTGTGGGGTAGGTTTAATACGGCGAAAACACTTTTATTCCCCAGTTGAAACCGACTTAGACCTTGATGTGCCGGGCCATATTGAAAATTTATGCTTTTAAAATTCCCATAAATTTCATCACTTTCGAGTGTTTTTTTATTACAATCGGCTTGCAATGCGTGCAAATTGACAGTTTTACGGGGTTCGACCTGAAATAATCTGACTTCGCCTTTGCAGTGTATTGTTGGTTCGGAATCGCTATTGAGTGTTGCGGATGACACTTCAAATTTAAACCAACCATTTTCATTTTTTTCAAGGTCAATAAATACTTGAGTTTCTGACAAGATAATAAGGGGCCTTAGCCAAATTAAATTCACGACTTCGAAGGGGCGTTCACCATTATCTTGCAGTATCTGATTCACGGCCTGATAGGCCATTTCTATGTAGGCAGCGCCGGGAAATATTGGCGTATTATTAACACGGTGGTCGGCTAAAAAAAATTCAGTCCCGTTAAAGATTGAGCGAAAACGTGTGCCAGAACTGCCATTAATCTTTTCTTGAATAAAGGGATGTAGCGGCTGGTTCGTTGGTTTTTCTGTTCGATTATTCATGGTGATCCAATATCGAGTATCTGCGAATGCGTAAGAAGGGAGGCTAATTATTTGAGGGCGATGTTTTTTATATAGGATTTCCCAATCTACTACGCCTCCTTTAATCCAGTGTTGTGCGAGTTCGTCCCAGTTGTTTTGTTTGGTCATCGATTCTACGTCGATAGAAGGGCTTTTCACGGATATAGATGGCGTTATTTTTCCCCAGTAATATCCTGGTGTATTTTCATCACTGTTTAAATGTGCCTGTAACTGCTGTTTGAGTTGCGCGATATTTTCTGTGACAAAGGCCGCTTTGTAATTCATTGCTTCACGGCCCACTTGCAGTGTATAAGCGATATTCTCTATATCGTGGTCTGTGAATTTTTTGTTGTCGAGGACGGCTAGCAATCGCGCAACTTGATGGTTCAGTTGTTTGGGTTTTTTTGCCGATAACGTGATTACCGCCGGGCAGTCGCTATTTTTAGCGTGTTTTGTTAAATCGGTCGAATACTCACTGACAATAATATGTGCGTTAGATCCGCCAGCCCCGAAAGCCGAAATACCCGCGCGGCGAGGATGAGGTTTTCCATTGATAATGGGTTGCTCCCAGTTTTGCAACTCGGTTTGAACTTTAAACGGTGTATTATCGAATTGTATATTCGGGTTTGTCGTCTGAGCATGTAGTGAGGGGACAAGTTTTTTATATTTTAATTGCAATAACACTTTTGTCAGACCGGCAATTCCGGCGGCACTTTCACAGTGGCCGATATTCGATTTAATTGAGCCGATGGAACAAAATTGTTTGTCTTGTGTGCCTTTTTCAAAGGCTTTTCTCAAACCTGTTATCTCAATTGGGTCGCCTAGGGCTGTGCCAGTGCCATGAGCTTCTATATAACTGATGGTACGCGGGTCAACTTCAGAGATGTTAAGCGCGTGAGAAATAATGTTCGCTTGCGCATTAGGGTTGGGCACGGTATAGCCGTTAGTTTTTCCGCCATGATTAATGGAGCTTCCATTAATGACTCCGTAAATCTGATCGTTGTCTGCAACGGCCTGATCCAATGGTTTTAACAGTACTGAACCGACACCTTCAGCGGGAACATAGCCATCACCACCTTCGCCGAAGCTTTCGCATAGGCCCTTGGTGGAGGCAAGCTTGCCTTGACCTAGCAACAAATATTTATTGGGGTGAAGGGATAAGTTAACGCCCCCGGCGATTGCCATTGCGCAGCCACCGCTGCGGAGGCTCTCACAGGCTAAATGTATTGAGGTTAATGAGGACGAGCACATGGTATCGACCACCATGCTGGGTCCATGCAGATTGAAATAGTAGGAGACTCGGTTTGCGATTGATGCGGTACTCGCAGCGACGGCCAATAATTGATCGTTGGACTGGGCTTGGGCGCCATAGAGCTGATATTCGTTATACATCACGCCGACGTATACGCCAACGTTACCGCGTAAACCACTATGCTCTAGGTTTGCGAGCTGATCGCGTGTGTATCCTGCATCTTCTATCGTTTCGTAGGCTGATTGTAAAAATAATCGCTCCTGAGGATCTAAGCGTGCAGCTTCACGTGGCGATATATTAAAAAAGAGCGCGTCAAATTGACTAACGTTGTCAATAAATCCGCCCCATTTGGTGTAGGTGGTTTCGGGGTTGTTTTTGTTGGGATGAAAATACCGCGAATGGTCCCATCTACCTTCGGGGATTTCAGTAATGCAATTTTTACCGTGTACAAGGTTTTCCCACAATTCGTCTTGGTTATTGGCTTTTGGGTATTTTGCCGACAAGCCTATAATGGCAATATCTGTGTTACTGTTCTTGTTGTAAAATCTTTTTCCGCGTATTTTTTTAGTGTGTTTTCTTGTATTAGATTTCCTCGTTTTAGGGTTTTCCGTTTTTTCAGAAAACTCGGTCTGGGATGTGTTATCGATCTGTGGCAATTCTTGGTCAATCGAAAACAAACCCGACAGGTCTTTTTTGTGGTTTTTTAGAAAATACTCACTCAACTCGGCAATGGATTGATATTCGAACATCAGGGTTTTCGAAAGGATACCAAATTCTTTTTCTAAACTTCGGGTAATATCCATTACCATGATGGAATCAATTCCGTATTTTTCCAGTGGCGCGAGGGCATCAATTCTGTCGCTGGGTACTTTTAACGCATCTTTAACCAATTCTTTTAGAAAGTTTATGGTTTTTTCTTCAAGGTTATTGCCTTGCGTTTGGCCGTGATTATGTTTTTTAGACGTTTGGAGCTCCTGTGGTAACGATTCCTGTTCTTTCGCTCTGTATTTGACATTATTTGATGGCTTAATAAGTTCGCGAATTTTTTTCACGTTACCGGATAATACCAGTACTTGGTTTTTTCCACTGGCGATGGCTTGGTAGCATGCATTGATACCCTGGGAATTTTCCAGTACGGATAAACCCACGGAGTGCAGGGCTTGGAGGTTTTGTGGGTTGACTTGCATCCCTCCATCGCGCCATAACGGCCAGTTGATCGATAGCATGCGGGCCTGGGGTTTTCCTGTTACTGAGACAGAATTTCGGTAATCTGAATAGGCATCCATAAAGGCGTTTGCGGCTGCGTAATCACTTTGTCCAATATTTCCAAGTGCTGCTGAGGCGGAGGAAAATGCCAGTAAATAGCCATTTAATATATCTCGGCTGGCGAGGTCAAGATTGACAATCCCCGAAACTTTTGGGGCTAATACGGAGGTGACATCTTCTTCTGTTTTAAAACGTAAGAAGCTATCGTGCAAAACACCGGCGCTATGAATAATGCCGTTTATCGATTTTGTTTTGTGTTTTATTGAGGCCATTAGAGCATCAACTTCATCTCGACTACATACATCCACGCTGCGGTAATAGATTGTCGCTCCTAGGTTGGCGAGGTTGTCAATTCGGCCTTGTAAGTCCTTAGATAGCTGCGATCGTCCGGTTAAATATAAGGTTGGGCTATTCACCTTAGTGGCTATATCCTCGGCGAATAAAATGCCTAGCCCACCAAGCCCCCCGGTAATAATGTAGGTCCCGTTGTGCTGCCACGGACAGGCTGCGGATATATGCTTATGCTCTTTCCAGCATCCGATATAGCGGTTATGACCAACATATTTTACGATCGCCTCAGATGCAGAGGGCAGGGTGTTCTCTTTGGCAATGTTAATGAGCTGGTCAATGGTTACAATGTGATCTAAAAATACTATTTGGCCAAAGATACGTGAACTTTCTTTTGTTGCCGTTTTAATAAAACCGGATAATCCCTTGTATGCGTAGGCGGCGTCTTGACTCGAGATGGGTAGGAATACTTGCAATAAGAGTTTTGGTTTACTTGTGTCGTCCATGGCACTCTGGCAAATAAGGCGCATTCTGTCGACAATTTCGGTGTAGTTTTTGTCTATATGTTCAGCATTGTTCGATAGTGTTTCGACACGAATGTTAGTGGGCGTTAATGGTTCTGATTGTTCTGACAATAGCTCAGGGCTGACGAACAGGTAGTGCTGATCGCTCTCTTCGAGTTGTTGTTTTTTGTCTTTTAATGAAATTCGCCAATCAGGCAAAAATAAAATACCGTCTGACATTATTTATCCTTTACTCTCTATGCTTTTGGGATTATTTTCGGCGGTGTCTTCTTCCCATGGGAAGAGACCGTGTTGTATGTAGCGTTTAATTCCGTTTAAATTATTTTGATCAGAAAAAACCGTGTGATTGGTTTTCAAGGCCATTTTCTTTTCTGTTGAATTATCTTGTCGAGAAATGTTTTTGGAAAATCCCTTAAGTTCAGAAATAGTCGATTTGTTAATGCGACTTAAGCGCGCTATATGTTTGCGTAACTGGCGTAAGCTGTTCTCATCAATTACGTTGACTAACCCCCAGTCGGCCATCTCTTTCGCTGGAAATGGCCATGTTGCCATGGTCATATAGTTGGCGCGATTTGAACCAATTTTCTGATTTAAAAATGGCAGAACACATGCGGGGATTAAACCGAATAGGAGTTCAGATAAACTAAATTGGGCGCGCGGATGTGCGATTACGATATCACTGGCAGCGATAAATCCCATCCCACCGGCGTTTACGCGACCTTCAACATGACAAATGGAAATAAAGTCGCCTTGCGATAGACGACTCCATAAATCGAAGAGGGGTTCGGCATCATTGGCGAAATATTCGTGCTGTGAGAATTTTTCACTGATCTCGTTAAAGTCCATGCCAATGCAAAATGTGGTCGAGGAACCTTCAATGACCACAATTTTTATTTTTTCATTACATCGATCCAAGGCCTGATGGAACTCGTCGATCAATTGCCGATTAATAGCATTGTCGTGGGCTGGTCGATTAAATTTAATGAAACAGACGGATGCGTTAATCTTGACTGTAAGTGTTTGGTAGCTAATTAAATCCATTCGTATAAGCGCTCGAAATTTTTGATTTTTCGTAGGACTAAACGTGGTTTTTTGCAATGGGATTTTTTTACCGCATGATCGTAATCACCACCTAGTATTAGCTCTCGTGTACCAAAAGGGATTTGTTTACTGCCTGATAGTAGGCTGTCGTATTCTTCCATATCGAGTTGATAACGCTGATCGAGCGATGAATCAATCTCCATGGATCGTATTGTGGCGATGCTGTTTGGTGTGATCACGCCACTGTAAAATTCTGAGCAACATCCCGAGCCATAAGAAAAGCAGCCAATGCGATGGCTTTGGCTGTCGTCGGCGTAGTGAATAGTACTAGCAAGAGAAACAAAAATACCCGAAGCCATACTATTGCCAATGCGTTGGCTAAAGTTTATTCCTGGGCTTACGCGCTGTTCAAAGTCAGTTTCGATTTCCGCCTGTTTGGATTTGTAGTGTTTTCGCATCATGGTGCGATGGGCGCCTTTAACCATGGCGCCAAAGGGAGTATGGAAGGCGAGGTAGGCAAAACTTTGTCGAAAGTCGGCTACTTCTACGCGTCGGCTGTATTCATCAAACGTCTGCTCTAAGCAATCGAGATAAGACAGCAGTGATAGATCGGGGTCTCCTACTTCACTGTCGGGAATAGGGCGGCAAGTATCCATTACTTCGTAACCGTAATAACCGTTTGCACCAATATCTAAGGCGAAAATATTCGGTTTATCGCTGACCAATAAAGCCGTAGCGCCTGCGCCGCCACTGGGTTCCGCGTATGCCCATTCGACTTTCGAGACGTCTTCACCGTCTTCCAGTGCGTAGCGGGAGATATCAGAGGTAATGACTAGGGCTTTCGCGCCTGGTGAGGTTTGCGACAAAATAAAATTATTCGCCATTTGAAAACCAGCAGTACCGGAATAACAGGCTTGTTTGATTTCAAATAGGCGACAATTTCGATTTAACCCAAGATATTTATGAACGTAGGTGCTCATCGATTTTGCGAAGTCAATGCCAGACTCTGAACATACTATGAGTAATTCTATACGGTTTTTTTCTTCTTCACTCAATGCATCGATGATCGGTTTCGCGGCGTTAACCGCGTAGGTGATCGGGTCTTCTATGGGGAGTGCCACAGATTTTTCCGTAATTAAAAGATTTTCGAAACGCATCCTATCCAAACCACGATGATCGGCGAGTGTGCCAACATTAACCACTGCTGATCCACCGAAAACGTTCATTGCTTCTAAACCTACCGATGCCATTATTATTTCACCTATTTAATTGCTTTAATGTGTGAGGCATACGGCGGTGTTCATGCCGCCGAATCCCAAACTAATATTTAATGCTCGCTCAATATGGCTAGCGTTTGTCTCTTTTCTGACCCAATTCATATCACTGCAAATAGGGTTGTCTAAATTTAAACAAGGGTGTAATTGTTGATGATGTAATTGCAATACCGAGGCGACCAATTCCACTGCTCCAGCCGCACTTAATCCGTGACCGGTGATCGATTTGGTGGAATTAATATGTGCATGCGTTAATCCGCAAGCACGTATGACCTCAATTTCGGTTTCATCGCCCACTCCTGAAGCTGAGCCATGGGGATTGATGTAGTCAATATCCTGGGCGGACCAAGCGCTCATGGTTAGGGCATTTTCTATCGCACGCTTTTCTCCTGAAAAAGAAGGTGCTGGCCCCTGGTTTGCATCTATGGCTATTGACCAACCGGGAACTTGCGCGAGAACGCGGGATTTGTTATCCAGGCTCTGTGGGTTTTGTAGAACCAAAGCTGCACATGATTCGCCATAAATAAAACCGTCGCGTTGGCTATCAAAAGGACGGCAAGCGATTTCGGGTTGTTCAGAAAAGCGATCACTTCCCATTGCGCCAAGTGAACGAAAGGCCTGACATTCTAAAAATGATAAATCCATCAGTCCGCCAACCGCGATGCAAATATCCACGCTGCCATTTTGCACGGCTTGGGCTGCTTGAATAAAGGCAAGCTGTCCACTTGCAGACGCACCTCCGACAGAAAAGCTGGGACCTTGGATGCCCAGTTGTTGGGTGCAAAGGCCGCAAATATCGGTGTCCATAAAACTTACTGCGTAACTTGGGCGAATAAAATCGAGTCGATCAGCGTAGGATGCGTACTGGTTGAATAGTTCGCGTTGTTGTAAATTTGATCCTCCAATAATTAGTCCAATCCGCGTGGGATCGTAGCGATCAAGTTCTGCAGATTGCCAAGCTTCTGTCACTGTAGCTAATGCTACTTGGGCAGAAAAAGAAGCGGCGCGTTTAATGCTGAGGGGAAGATTTTCTGGCAAGCGTAAGTTAGAAATCTCCGCTCCTATAAAGCGGGTGTCACGTTGACGACCTTCTCGTTGCATGATTGAAAATTGACTCTTGCCCTGCAACAGGGCCGGCCAAAATTCATCGACGCCTTGGCCGATAGCTGATGTGACGCCGATACCGGTAATCGAAGGAATCATTTACGCCATCTTCCCGTGTAATAGATCGGTAAGTTCGCCAATTGACTTTGGGCCAAAGGCTTCAATACGCGGAATGGCTAGGGCCAATTCTTCTAACGCTAGCATGACAATATCTGCTTTATTCATGGAGTTTGCGCCCAACGCTTCTAAAGAATCGCTGTCCTCAAATTTATGGGTGGCTAAGTCAGGCAGTATTTCTAGCACACAATTTTTAATTACATCAAAAACATTATTTCTATTCATTACTTGCTCGTCTCATCGGTTCAAAATTATTTTCATTGGATGGGGTTTCTTCATTCTTTATTAATCCTTGAATCGCGAGGCACTCAAGGCCGGATTTATCCATAATATGTATCGTTACGGGATTGCTTCCATGTTGGTTTGGATAATGTCGTTGCACCCAAATCCAAGCTGTTGCTGGAACAGAGCTAAATATTTCAAGTTGTTCGATGGCGATTGGGGTGCTTTCATTTGAGCTTAGTTGTTGACTCGCGTTCAAACTCGTACAAGTTTTCATGATGCTTGCAATAAGGGAGGGCGGAAGGGTGTAGTCTGCAATCTGATCTAAATCAGAATGAGAAACTTCAACCTTTGCCAAGGCCTGGTCGGGGTTTATTTCTTGATTGACTAGTAGGTCTTGGAGTTTGTGAACGTCGTTTTCGAAATCTGAGTGTGTGCTGAGTTGATTAAGGATTTTCTTGCACGAGGATTTGAGGGTTTCTATATCGAATACGGTAGGGGATATATTTTCGGAGATTGTTCCCATGCCGCTACAATGGTTAATTATTTCCTCTTTGCTATCGGGTGAATCACTGTAAATTTCAAAATTAATGTCATCATCTTTGTCAATGTTTAGACTAATGTGGATATCACTGTCTTCAGTTAGAGGCGAGTTCCAATAAATATTTTTTAGTATTATTGAGGCGTTGGGGGCACAAGCGCTGGCATCTATGATTGCTGCACGAGCCATTTCAAGGCAAATACCTTCGTTTAATATTGGTTTTTTACTATGGCTTAAGTGGGTGCTATAACGTTGTTCATAAAAATTAGAGGTGTTTTGATGCAGTAAGGGGTGGATCAGCTTCGGCGGATTACTTTCATTTTTCGAGGTCGCTTTCAACGTCGACGCAGTGGGTAACCAATAGCGTTCTTTGGAAAAAGGATAGCCGGGTAAACTGATGCGTTGGGGCTGATCTTCTCGGTAAAGTAGTGTCCAGTCTACGTGTAAACCATTGACCCATAATTCGAGTAATTGTTTGGCGTTACCTGTTATCGCTGAGGTTATTAGTGAATCAATTAATTGGGCATTTTCATGTAAGTTGGCCAGGGGATTATTATATTCTGACGATTGACCCGTGTAATAATCGGCAATGTCATTATGCTCATGAACAATACTATTCAGTTTTTCTTCGAGATCATTTCTGCTCTCAATAATGAATGCGATACGCTGCTGAAATAATTCACGACCGGTCTGAAGGGTGTAGCCAATTCTGGGAATATCGTTGTCTGATATTTCTTCAGTAATTATATAGCTGAGCAGCTGTTCGACTTGTTGATTCAGCTGTGATTGGCTATGGGCTGAAAGCACAATAATTGTGCTTAGTGATGACTCAGTTTCGGACTTGTACGGGCCTTCATATTCTTCGATGATCACATGTGCATTTGCGCCGCCGGCCCCAAAGGAAGAAATACCTGCAACGCGATTTTCTTTTTTACCATTAAATTCGGGGCGCGGCCAAGGTGCCAGTGATTGTTGAACTTGAAAGGGACTATCGTCAAAATCAATATGGGGGTTGGTCTGGCCTGAATGTAAGGACGGGGCTATTTTTTTATGCTTAAGCTGCAATAAGACCTTACTAACTGCCGCTACACCGGCTGCGCTTTCACAATGTCCGATAATTGACTTGGTCGATCCAATAGCGCACTGATCTGCTCCGGTATTTTTAAATGCGGCGTTAAGTCCGGCAATTTCAATTGGGTCGCCCAGGGCGGTTCCTGTACCGTGAGCTTCGATGTAACCAATTGCGGCGGGATTGATGCCGGATTTTTCAATTGCCTTTTTGATTACCTGGGATTGGGCCTTAGGGTTGGGAACGGTATAGGCATTGGTTGCTCCGCCGTGATTAATCGAGGTGCTTTTGATTACGCCGTAAATATGGTCACCATCTTTTTCTGCCTCGGCGAGAGGTTTCAGTAGTAGAGCGCCGACGCCTTCTCCGGGAACATACCCGTCACCACCTTCCCCAAAACTTCGACAGCGGCCATCGCTTGCGGCAAATTTCCCTTGGCCAAGTAGTAAAAATTTGTTGGGATGTATGCAGAGATTAACTCCACCCGCGATTGCAGAGGAACAGTCGTTATTGAGGATGCTTTGACATGCCAGGTGAATTGTTGTCAGAGATGATGAACACATGGTGTCGACTGCCATGCTGGGGCCATTGAAATCGAAGCTATAAGATACCCGGTTGGCGATGGATGCTGGGCTTCCGGCTAGGGTAATGCTATTACCCTTTACCTGTTCTTGAGCGCCGTATAAAACATATTCTTCGTACATCACGCCAACAAATATGCCGATATTCCCCGCATTACTGGCGTTA
Organism: Agarilytica sp.; assembly: GCA_033852175.1. Taxonomy (GTDB): domain Bacteria; phylum Pseudomonadota; class Gammaproteobacteria; order Pseudomonadales; family Cellvibrionaceae; genus Agarilytica. The sequence continues at coordinate 110,197 of JAWSUY010000023.1, read as the reverse complement.
TTGCGTAATCCCTCTGGGGTATAACCGGAATCTTCTATGGTTGCATGAACGCATTGCAGGAATAGACGTTCTTGAGGGTCCATGCGCTCGGCATCTCGGGGCGAGATATTAAAAAATAGCGGATCGAACTCTTCAACGCCTTCGATGAATCCGCCCCATTTTGCGTAGGTTTTACCCGCAGATTTTGGATCACTATCGAAATATTGTGAATGGTCCCAGCGGGAAGAGGGGACTTCCTCTATGCAATCAATGCCTTGAGAAAGGTTACGCCAATACTCGGAGAGATTAGACGATTTTGCATAGCTGCCCGATACGCCAATAATGGCAATATCATTCGCGTTTTTTGGTTCTGATGTGAGAATACGATGGTTTATTATATTTCCGGCTGAGGTTGGAGAGTTCGTTTCAGTATGACTTGTGAACTTACTTTTATTGTTTTTAGTGGAGGATACTTTCTTATTTTCGACGTTGAGGCTATTGGTATTTCCAAGTATTATTTCCAGAGATCTTTCATGTTTTTCGATAAGGTAGCCGGATAATTCACGAATAGTTTGGTATTCAAACAGCAGAGTTTTAGGGAGTTTCCCAAGGCTTTTTTCCAAGTCGCGGGTAAACTGCATGACGAGCAAGGAATCGATTCCGTATTTATCGAACTTGGATGTTGCGTCGATCCGATCCAGGGGTAATTGCGTCACCTTAGACAAGGTTTCTCTGAGCAGAAATTCAGTTTTTTCAATGAGGTTTGTAGTGGGTTCTGCGCGATAAGTTTTATCGTCTTCGTTGTATTTCTTTTGTTCGGGAACCTCAAGTGGCTTTTCAATTGCATTTAGCGAACTAATGCGACCGCGTATTTTTTCGGCATTTCCGGAAAGAACCAAAACTTGATTTTCATTTGATGATATTGCGGCATGTAGCGCGGAAATCCCTTGCGAGTTTTCGAGAGGACTAAGGCCTTTAGCTTGCATATGGTTGAGTAAGGCCGGTGTCGCGGCCATGCCTCCAGTTTTCCACAAGGGCCAATCGATGGCGAGGCAGTGTGGATGGGATTGCGCCAGCGTGTCTAAAAACCCGTTCGCTGCCGCATAGTCTGTTTGTCCCGCATTACCAAATACACCGGACCCGGAAGCAAAAAGAACCATGGGACCGTTAAGACTGGTTTGGCTAGCATCTATAAGGTTGATGGTGCCGGTGACTTTCGGGGCTAAGACTGCACTGATTGAGTCTTTGCTTTTATTGATTAGAAGTCTATCGTGAGTGACGCCAGCGCAGTGGAAAATTCCATCGATGTTAGTGTGGATATTTTGAATACGGTTAAAAAAAATGAAGGTGGCATCTCTATCGGTGATATCAACTTGGTGGTATTCAAGCGTAACCGAATGCTGTTGTAACGATTCAATGATACGGCGGGTTTCTGGGCGTAGTTCTGAACGGCCCAGTAGGTATATGTAGCTGTGTTCGGTGTTGGAGGCTATCTCTTTGGCTAAGAGTTTTGCTATGCCCCCGTTTCCACCGGTAATGACGTAGCAGCTGTTGTTACGCCATGGTTGTGTATCCTTGTGGTTGCTATTTTCACGCCATGTTTTAAACATGGAATATATTATGTTGTTATTTACGTGGAATTTTAGTTCTCCAATATTGTAATGTCTCTGGCCTTGGCTAATGCAGTCCAGTAGGTGCTTATCGTCGATACTGTCTTCTAAGATAAGCAGTTGGCCTTTGATTATTGGGTTTTCTTTCTCTGCGGACTTTAAAAGCCCGAGTAAGCCTTGGTATGCATGGCTGTCGGATACCTTACAAATAATTTGAATAAGTGTGTCGTCGTGGTTGCTACCGGAGATTAGGTTTTTTACTAGGTCACTCAACTCTTGCGTGGCAAATGAATAGCTTTCGGAGATGGTAGGCTTTTTCGCTATCGCAATAGAATTACTATGGTCAGGATAGATCTGTGATAACTGAGACGAAGTGTCACCCAATAAAACAGGTATGGTTTTTCGGCTGTTTAGGCATTCTTCATTTTTTGTTTGGACCAGGTCTTGCCAGTGCGGTGAAAATAGCAGTGTTGTATCCGATGAGACGGGTGCCTGTACTGGATTCTTATTTGTCGATAATAATCTCGCGCTGTAACCTTTTATTTGTACACAGATATCCCCGTTTTTATCGACGATATCGATGTCGAGCTTGCGAATGGGGTTGCGTGGTGTGGCGCCTTCGCTGTAGCGTACCCACACCCAGGATCGATCAGGTATTGCGCGAAAGATGGTTAAGGATTCTGTGCAAAAGGGTAGTGAGGGGCGAGGCGGCTTACCGTCGATGATGTCACTGTAGGCGATTGTACTTTGAAATACGGAGTCTAATAGACCTGGGTCCATCAAGTAGGGCTGCGGGGACCCGGTCTCTCGGTGTAATTGACTGAGAACTTGACGGTAGGTATTTTTATCTTCTCCAATATTGATTTCCACAACGCCCCGATGACTTTTCCCGTATGTGATGTCTAGGTTTGTAAAGTAGCTGTAGCATTCTTCGTGTTTAATCGTGCGGCGCTGACAATTTTCTTGGATAGCATCCAATCGAATTTTTTCAGGTGTGGATTTTTCTGTAAGCTGAACCTGACCATTGGCGTGTTCGATAAACTTATTGGTATCACCCGACTGTGTATATATGAAAAATTCGAACGATGGGGTGTTGCTTTTGCTTTCTATTGGGGAAAATTTTACAGATACATTGATGCCCTTGTTATCGCCTCTATTATCATTATTTTCTATTGAAAGAGGAGTGATCCATACCGTGTGTGCATACTCTAACCCTTGGTCAGCGTCTATGTTCGCCAAGGACATAAATCCAATGCGAACCAATTCAAAATACGCGGCGGCAGGGAATACCTTGTGTCCTTTAATTATATGGTCAATAAAAAAATCTTCTGTTCCGTCAAAATTGACAATGGAGTTTAGTTTGCCAATCTGACTGCCTTGCATTGGATGGGTAGGGGGCTCATCTTGTATGGATGCAATTTTACTCCGAGCTTCTGATTTTGTGATTTGGCGATTTTTTAGCTGGTGTAAAATTTCTTCTATTGTGATTTTTTTCATTTTTATGACACCAACATGTTTTTAATTTTATCTGCGATAGATGAAACTTCCATATCATCACCTAGGACTTGTTCGAGTAGGCTGTCGATTGAAGTTTCTGAATCCGTTTCGCTGCAGTCTTCTATTGGTGGGCTGTTTTGGATCCAATAGGAGTCTTTAGAAAATGGGTAGGTCGGCAAGGGGGTTCGCTTCCATAATCCTTCGGAAAATACTGACGCAATATCAAAATCGATACCATCGCAGTACGCCTTTACTAATATATGTAAGCGTTTATTAAACTCCTCTGTATTACAATCCTTCGACCAGTTTTCTATTGTCATAGTCACTATTTCGTCGTCCTTGTCGTGTATGCCTGAAGTTTCGATACTCTGTGCGCAGTAACTTGATGGTCGGTGGTTAATGAAATTATCCAATTGTTCATTTAGATCATCGACGTTGAAAACGGAACAGGAAAAACGGTGTTCGAAATGTTGTCGCCCTACGATAAGGGTGAAACTGATGTCTTCCAAATTGATGAATCTGTTTTTGTCTATATGTTCTTTTAGTTGAACGGCCTGCTGTTGAAGTTGTTGTTCGGTTTTTGCAGATAAAAATATTAAGTAGGCGGGCCAGTTATTGTTACTCGGCAATAAATTCGGGCTTTCTTCTAAAACCAGATGTGCGTTGGTTCCGCTTATACCAAAAGAGCTTACGGCGCCGAGTCGGGGTTTTTCGAAAGAATTTTCCCAGTCCTTTAGCGCGGTATTGACATAAAATGGGCTGCCGTCAAAACGTATATTATTATTGCCGCACTTAAAGTTGAGTGATGCAGGGATTTTCTTATGCTTTAGAGACATTAATATTTTAATGACGCCGGCTATGCCTGCGGCGTGGGTGGTATGCCCGATATTGGTTTTTATCGATCCAAGTGCACAATAAGCGGCTTTATTGTTGTCGGCACTAAAGGCCTTGGTCAGCGCCTGGTATTCAATGGGATCGCCTAAGGGAGTGCCTGTGCCATGGGCTTCCATCATTTGTATATCTTCGGCTTTTATCTTGTAATCGTGGTAAACCTTACGATATAGCTGTTCCTGAGATAGGGCACTGGGTGCGGTGATGCCATTGGTTGCACCATCTTGATTAACTCCGGACCCACGAATGATGCCATAGACATGGTCTCCATCTTTAATAGCATCTGACATACGTTTTAATACCACCACGGCAACCCCTTCACCGGGAACAAATCCGTCGGCATTTTTGTCGAAGGTGTGGCAGCGTCCGCTAGGAGATAACATAGCAGCGCGGTTTGCTGTTACGTAAAAACGCGGGGTTGATTGGATGTAGACTCCGCCTGCTAATGCCATTTCGGTTTCACCCGCGCGCAAACTTTGACAAGCCAAATGCATGGCGACGAGTGAGCTTGAACAGGCGGTGTCGATGGAGATTGCGGGACCTTTTAAATCCAGGTAATAGGCAATTCGCGCAGGTAATATGGCTGGGGAATTTCCCCACATGGCTTGGGCTGGGGCATTTTTTTCGACGAGGTCTCGATAGTCACCGCCCATACAGCCGACATAGACGCCACACTCTTTCCCCTTAATGCTCTCTCCTGCGTAACCTGAGTCTTCTAGTGCATGCCATGCTTCTTGTAAGAAAAATCGTTGCTGAGGATCCATTGCGCGTGCTTCAACGCCTGAAATGTTGAAAAACATGGGGTCAAACCCATCGATATCACTCAGAAAGCTTCCGTGCTTACAGAGAGTGCTTTGGTCAAGATCTTTCGTATGGGCGTCTAAGTCCCAGCGTGTCACGGGTGTGATCAAGTCGTCCCCGTTAAGTAGATGTTGCCATAACTCTTCTACGTTTTCGCTTTGGGCAAAGCGGCCACTCATGCCGATAATCGCAATGGGATCGTCTGCAGGACTATTTGATTGAGGTGAATTTGATACTGGAGAAGACTCTTCTTTTATTAGCTCTTCAGGTTCCGCCAATAAGTTAGCAACTTCAGGGTATTCTTCGCAGATATGCCGGCTGAGTTTTTTTACTGTGGAATAGTCAAACAGTACGGTGGTTTCTAATTCGCTATCCCAGATTTTATTAAGTTCATTGACGAGGTTGACACCTGTTATGGAGTCAATGCCAAATTCAAAAAATGGAATGTCCATTTCCACATCTTCTGTCTGTACTTTTAATAGTCGATGAATGTTATCGATGATAATTTTCTGCACTTGGCTCAAACCGGATCGCGCTAACTTGTTTTTTCCTGTTTGACTACCTTTGTTGGTCGTAGAGTTTATTAAAGTAGGCCGTTTCGATTTTTTATCTTTGTTTTTAGTTGGGTTCTTTTGACGAATAATCCCATCACTCGTTGCCATGATGACTTGCTGGCCAAGATCGTGAGCCGATTCAGTAACATAATTCAGAGAACAGAATCCAACGTTTCGTAAAACGTATTCCCACGATTTTGGAGAAAGGGCAGGGCTTCCACTAATTCGTAATTCGGGATCGTCGTATAGCCACCACCCATCGGTTAACCCAAAGGTTAGGTGCATGAATAAGGAATTCTGACTTACTTCATTCAATACTAAAATTCCGTTAGGTTTTAGTACGGCTTTGGCGTTGGTTAATGTTCGTCTAATGTTTTCTGTTGCATGTAACACATTTGCCGCAATGACAATGTCGTACTGACCAAGGTCTATATTTTGACTGGAAAGTGATTTGTCGACATTAAATAGGCGATAGGTTAAAAATGGGTTTTCGGGGCCAAACACGGTTTCAGCATGTGACAAAAATGCTTTCGAAATATCGGTGTAGCAGTATTCTGCAATATTCTGGTGGTACGGTTTCAGTTTCGACAAAATGCTCGTGGTTGTGCCGCCGGTACCTGCACCAATTTCCAATATTCGAATTTTATCTGTGAGGTTTTTTGTTATTACGTTCTTTAGGTAGGCTACGATAGCGTCAGCCAAAGATTCGTTAAAGTATGATGCTACGCGGTTATATTTGTAGACGTTACCGACGAGTTCCATAGATGATTTTGGGAATAAAATATCGGTTGAACGAATTTTTCCAGCAAGGATTTTTGGTAGGGCTTCCAAAACGGGCTCAACTAACAATACTCGCGACTTCATTGCCGGGTCTTTCATCCACAACGATTTTTGTCGATTCCATTGATTCTGAGCGTCTTTTACTGTTGATGGTTGTTTTAGTTGGGTGCAATATCCCTCTGGAGAAATATTTATCCATCGTTGTTGGGTGAGTACAGATAGGGATTCCTCTAGCCAGCGGTCGAGTTTTTCTAATAGTCCTATCGATTTTGCCTGCTTTATTAGTGTTTCTTGGGGGCTGGAAAACAATCCAATGGCGGCCAGTTGTGCATACAAATATTCGCTAAGTAAAGAATCCAGTAAGCGTCGGTCGGCGCTGAGGGCATGCCTCAGTTCGCTAACGCCAACTTGTTGCGCCTGAAATTCAACAGTATCTTCTCGTTGTGATACTGAGTCATCGCTGTTGATATCTAGGGTGATAGCTTCCGAATCAATTGCCCCCTCCACTGGAAGAGGACGATTGGTTTTCATAAAGCCTAATTGCTGAACCTGGGAGCTAAGCAAGGTTTCGATAAGGGCCATGCCCTCTGTTGGGGTTATGAAGTCGATTCCGACGGATTTTAATTGTTCATAATCTTCTGACGCTGTGAGATCGGGGGTTGACCAATAACCCCAGTTAACCACCTTACTCGTACAGCTCCATTGGTTGGACATTTTCTGTGCAAAGACATCTTTGAACTCGCAAGCAGCGGCGTAATGGCTCTGTCGCGGGTTTTTGATAAATGTGATGAGAGATGAAAAATAAAGGACAAAGTCGAGCCGTTCTCGGTTAAATACACGAGCTAAGTTAACGCTGGAATCAATTTTTGATTTTAATGTGTTATCGAGTTGCTGCTGGCTAATATTCGCAATGGTATTGGTCGAGAAAACCATTGCCGCATGGATAACACCGTGAATCTCTGAGTGTTGCATTTTTATTTGTTGGTAGGCTGTTGCGAGCGCATCTTCATCGGAAGCATCTGTTTGTATGTACTGTGGACGCAACGTGCCTGTATCGAGGGAAATAAGCTTGCTTTCAATCTCGGTGTTCAGTTCTCGACGTCCTAGCCATATGACGTGGGCGCTGTAGCGTTTAATTAGGTACTCCGTCATATACACGCCGACATCTCCTGCGCCGCCAACGATTACGTAGACGCCGTGTTGACGGAATGATTTTGCCTTACTTCTCCAATTACTCACGGGTACTAATTGTTTTTGGTACCACTCTCCACGACGTAGAGCCTGGCTGCGGCCACGGCGATCGGGCGCGAGGGAAAGGAGTTCCTGCCATTCGATTTTTTTAGGCATATCAATATCGATTAAACGCACTCGCCAGTTGGAATGCTCTTTTGCCATCGTCCCGATTAAACCGTGGACTGAGGCGTGACTTGTCTCAATATTGTCGTCTTGATGTACTGCTTGGGCATTCACCGTTATAACCGTCCATTCCAAGTCTCGGTTGGTGTAGTCATTTTTGAGCAGGGATTGGATAATTTTAAGACCGGCTTTAACTCCGATATTTTGGTCGGTTACTATATTTTTGTCTTCGACAGAGCTGGATCTACCCGATGGTAGTAACCAGATGATGTGGTCTAAAGAATTATTTTTATTAATATGCTGGAGTATGTAATCGAGATCATTATCCGTTGCGAGAGAAAAACTGTGTATTTTCCCAAGAATATTATCGATAGACGGATAGCCAAACGTATCACCTATAACTAGGGTGTTTTTACTTTTTCTCGATTCAGCTTCACTGTCGAGAGATAGAGTTTTGGGTTGGTACACATCCCAAGTGGGTAAAAAACATCGACAGTTTTCCCAGGCAACACCTGATTCTGTGTTTGTTTCTATCTTTGTTTCTGTATTTTTTTCTATGTCTTTTTTATCGCTTATGTCCTGTGCCGCAAGCTGTTGATCATTTCGGCGGGGCAGTGGTGGCAGATAATTGTGTCCTTCAAATGGATAGGACGGTAGGTGCATTCTTTTGGGGAGAGTATGGTAAAGCGATGCCCATTCGATGTGAGCACCCTGAATCCAATGTTCTGCCAAGTTTAGGAGTGTTTGAGGGTTACTCCGTTCTGTCATATCGATTGATATAGGAGAGTGGAGATTATCTTCGGAAATAGCGGTCACTTTCGCGGTAAGCAAGCCGTCGAGGTTTCCATTAATATAGCCGAGAATCTTTTGTCTAATCTGATTCATGCTGTCGGCTAAAAAGGCGAGGCGGTAGCGCATGGCGTCACGGCCAATTTGCAGGGTATATGCTAGGTTTAATAATTCGTCGTCAGCTCTATCAACTTCGACACTTTGTGAAAACAATTGAATCTGTTGCGCGCGTTGTAGTAATGCGGTTTCAGTTTTTGCGGATAAAACAATGACAATCGGTGATTTTTTCTGTGAAATTGTGTTCGGCTGTCGGTTTTTACCTTGGTATTCTTCCAAAATTACGTGGGCGTTGACGCCACCAAAACCAAAGGAGCTGACGCCAGCACGACGGGGTAGAGTGAGGCCATCAGCGTTTTTAATCGGGTGCCAGGGCTGGTTTTTTTGCACCACATAAAATGCTGAGTTTTCAAGTTTTAACAGCGGGTTTAGTTGTTCACTGTGGAGGCTTTTAACCAGTACTTTGTGTTTAAGTTGGAGGAGCACTTTAATAACACCGGCGACGCCTGATGCCAGTTCTAAGTGACCGATATTACTTTTAACAGAACCGATACCACAGGTGGGTGCGGAGGCGGGTGCGGAGGTACCGAGGGGGAGGCTGGTAAGAAAGTCGGTAGTGAATGCGTCTTTTAACGCTTGTGTTTCTATAGGGTCTCCCAGTGCTGTGCCGGTACCATGAGCTTCTATATATCCGACGCTGCTCGGATCGATTCCGGCATTGCTATAGGCTTGCTTTAATAGGGCTGTTTGGGCCGTAGGGTTGGGAGCCGTGAGTGATTGGGCTCTACCGCCGTGGTTTTGTGCACTGCCGCGAAGGAGAGCGTAAATTTGATCGCCGTCTTTTTCGGCATCACTCAGGCGTTTTAGAATTAAAATTCCGATGCCTTCACCTCTCGCGTACCCATTGGCGTCTTTAGAAAATGTCTTACAGCGCCCGTCAATGCTTAATATTCCAGCTTTACTTAAGCTGCAAAAAGGTTCCGGTGTAGCGAGTACGTTGACACCGCCAGTGATCACCATGTCGCAGCCACCGGTTCTTAACAGGCTAATAGATCGGTGAATGGCGACCAAAGAACTCGAGCATGAGGTTTCGATGGGTTCACTGGGACCGTGTATGTCCAGTAAATGGCTGATGCGGTTGGGCCCAATGGATGGGATCATGCCCAGCATACTACTGGCCTCTGGATTTTGCGTGTCGACACGTCGGCCAAAACCACCTCCGCCAGTACCTACAACAATTCCGGTTTGCGAGCCTGCTAAACTTGTTGCGGAATAGCCTGCGTCTTCAATCGCCTTCCAGACATACACCAATAGTGCCCGTTGCTGCACATCCATTAATTCTGCGTCTCGTGGCGAGATACCAAAAAATGAGGGATCGAAGTTTGTTAATTCATCTGCAAACCCTGCCCATTTAACGTTGGTTTTATTATTTTCCGTTTTGGGGTCGCCCCAGTAGTCTTGCCAGTTCCAGCGTTCCTGAGGAATTTCACTGATGGAGTCTTTTCCGTCCTGTAAGTTTTTCCAAAAAGTCTCGATATCTGTAGCGCCAGGGAAGCAGCCGCTTAGGCCTATTACCGCAATATCTTCGAGATATGGGCTTTTACTGCAATCTTCTGGCGAGTTGGTCTTGAGGTTTTCTTCTTGCAGAGTTTCAGAGCTTCTATCGTTTATTGGTGATTCATTTTCTGAAGGTTCCTGTACCTGTTTTTTGATAGGGATAGCCATAAAGCAATCTGGATGTTTCTTCAGTAAATGTTCTGCAAGTTTACGAATGCTTGGATATTGGAAAAATGTAACCGGTGTAATAGCCGTGTTTAAATCGCTATTTAATTGTGCAGCTAGACGAGTAAATCGGATGGAGTCAAAACCTTGATCTCCAAGTTCAATGTCGAGATCCAGATGTTTACTTGGGACGTTTATAACCTTGCTGACGGAGTCGAGGACTAGTTGGTAGGCACAATTTTTAAAATCATATGAATCTTGTAACGGTTTAAATATATTTTTCGGTGTAATCGGTAATTGGTGTTTTACGCCTATAAATGCAATACAGACAACACCTTTGTCGTCACAAATGTAACCGTTTGTGATGGGGGATTTATCGTCAAATTCCTTGTCTCTATTAATCCATATCCATGCGTTTTTTGGTGGTGTGTGGTAAAAACATATGCGCTCAACGGAATTTACCGAAAGGTTTCTGTCTGCCACAAAAAAATCGGTGCAATGAAAAAATGCGCGTATGACCGCAACCACTCGTTTTGGGGAGCATGGGTCGCCTTTAGGGCATATTCTTAAAAGAACCTCGTTATCGCCCGTGTGTACACGGTCGATTTCTGAAACTTGTAGATGGTGATGTGAGAGTTCTCGGTAAAATCCGTCGTGTGTGATTACGCGATCATTACAGCGCGCTAACACGTCGTGAAGGGGATGTTGTAATGCACTGTTGATGGTCTGACGAACAATTTGTCCCGATATTATTTTGCACGATTTCTGTGTTTGTAGACATTGAAATTCCGGTGTTTGGGTTGCGCCCATGAGGTTAATGTTGATGGTTAATTTTTCATTGGGAATATGTTGACGTTCCCATTGATAGTTTGTTAGTTCAATGCTGGATAAATCAAAGCATGCATCATTGTTAAAATCTAGGTATTTTCGAACAACACTGGCCACGAGTATCGCTTCATCTATCGGCGGATCTATGTTGTATTCTGTGTTGTATTCTGTGTTGTAGATATCTCGATGTTGAGCCTGCGTGATCTTAGTCGATACATTTGTGATTGGGGTTTGTTCCGAACCTTTTATGTTTTTGTGCGTGATTTTGTCATGGGTTATTATGTGAGTATTACTTTCGTCTTTCTCTGGAATCCAAAATCTCGATTTGCTAAATACGTAGCCGGGTAGTTGGATTTTTCTGGCATGTGTTGTTTGTGGAAACGAGGACCAATCGATATCAATGCCATTCGCCCATAGTCGACAAATTTTTAAATAATCTTTACTTTTTAGCCAATCATTAATGACAGATTTAAGGTCGTGAGAATCAAAAATATCTGGCAGGGTAGAGGCAGTTGATTTGTGATGTACTGTATTATTGTTTTCGGACCCTGACAAATACAGACGGATAGCCTCGGATAATTCTTCTGTGCTGTCGATAACGATTGCGATTCGGTGAACTTTATGATCTCGACCGATTTGTAATGTATGGCAAATATCATTGATGGATAAATCCGGGGTACGAGATATATAGTCCTTAATCGCTGAAAGGTTGGCTCTGAGGTTTTCTTCGCTATTTCCTGTGCAGACAAAAATAGTGCTGTCTTGCTGAATGCTGTGCTGCTGCGACTTTCGTGTGTACTCTTCTACCACTATATGTGCATTGGTTCCGCTAATACCAAAGGAACTAATGGCTGCGCGTCTAGGTGATCCCGGTTGGGGCGTCCAACCCTGTGTTTTCGTATTTACCGAAAAAGGTGAATCTTGAAAGTTGAAGTGGGTATTGGCTTTCTTAAAATGTAAGCTCTTGGGAATTTTTTGGTGCTGTAGAGACAGTAATGTCTTATGCAGACCCGCGATTCCAGAGGCTGCAGAAGTGTGTCCTAAATTGGATTTTACTGAGCCTAATAAACAATATTGTTTTTTATTTGTATCTTTTTTAAAGGCTTGTGCAAGAGCATCGAGTTCAATAGGGTCTCCGAGCTTGGTTCCGGTTCCGTGAGTTTCTATATAGTTGATAGAACCCGCATCGATATTAAATGTATCGTAAACTTTGCGTATTAATGCGGCTTGGCTCTTTCCGCTTGGGGCAGTAATACCGTTTGTTTTACCATCTTGATTGATACCGGAACCGACAACAACGCCCAAAATATTATCGCCATCGGCCTCAGCGTCGTCTAAACGCTTCAGGTAGACCGCGCCGACTCCTTCTCCTGGAACGATGCCATCAGCGCTGTCATCAAAGGTTTTGCAGCGACCGTCAGGGGCTAACATTCCCGATACCGACATTCCGATATAAAGTTCAGGGGTTAAATAGGTACAAGCGCCTCCGGCGAGGGCCATATCAATTTCTTTACAGCGCAGGGCTTGGCAGGCCAAGTGAATCGCTACCAGTGACGATGAGCAGGCTGTGTCGACGGCGATTGCTGGCCCTTGAAGATCCAAATGGTAGGCTATGCGTGCAGCGGCAATCCCTAAATTGTTTCCGATTCTATCGGCGGCACCGAGGGGGCTTTGTCGAAGTAGGGTAGCGTACTCATTGTTACTTACGCCTAGATATACACCGCATGATGATTCTGCGAGGGATTCAGGGCTGTAGCCGGAATTTTCGATCGCGTGATAGGCTTCTTGTAAAAATAAGCGTTGCTGGGGGTCCATCTCTTCAGCTTCGGTCTTTGTGATACCAAAAAAATCAGCGTCAAAGCTATCGAGATCGGATAGCATCCCCAGCCATTTACTGTTTGTTTTTCCTGTTTGAAAGGGGCGCTCGTCGTAAAAATCCCCAATATTCCAACGTTCATTGGGGATTTCTTGAACAGAGTCCCTGCCTTCAATTAGGTTCTGCCAATACTGGGATAAGTCGGGTGCTTCGGGATATTGTCCAGCCATACCGACAATCGCAATTTTTATGTCTGTGTAATTGTTGTTTTCTGATGTTGAGGATTGCTTGGTTTTTACCGGAGTAGCAGTATGTGTTCTGTCCGAATGTATGTCGCTGGTTTTACCCGAGTTTTCAATCGAAGGAGTTTTTTTGCTGACGGCACTTCTCTCATTGACAGGTTTGGACTGGTCGATTTCTTTTTCAGGTGATTTTTTCGATAACTGTTTCTCGGGTTCTTGTTGTTTGGTTTTCGTGTCTTCGATTAAGTAAGCCAAATGGTTCGAAAGATTGTTAACTGATGGGTATGAATAAATAACGGTTGCTGAAATGTTGAGGTTGAATGCACGATTGATTGCGCGAATAAACTCTACGCCGCTGATGGAATCTAATCCTAGGTAGGTAAAGGGTTCATCCGTATCAATTTCATCCTCAGAGAGAAATAGCACTTCGGCAAGGGTTTCACAAAGACTGATTTTAATCTGTTTAACGGAGTCTTCTGCAGTTGATTTTTTCTGTGGATTTCGAACAGTTAAGGGAAGTTCTTGTCGGGGACTCTTAGCTTCTTCTTTGGACAGACACGAAGTGTTCGCAGTCTCAAATTGCGTCGCAATGTACTCGGCTAATTTTGAGATAGAGGGGTAGGAATATATTGTCGTTGCGGTAAGTTTTAGTGAAAAAATTCTGTTTAGGGTTCTCATCCACTCGACACCGCTTATGGAGTCCAAGCCTAAATAAGTAAAGGGTTCTTCTGAATCAATATCACTGGTTTCCAAAAATAAAATATTGGCCAAACTTTCAATCAGTGTTTCGGATATTTGGCTAATAGGTACGGCATTTTTCATCGCGGGTTTCTGCTCAACGGTTTGTACAGGGCTTTTTGTTTTTTGCGGGGTTTCTACAGGGGCAATTGGGGACAACTTTTCAGCCGAAGCCGCGATTGGCTGTAGGACGATGGTGCGAGGTTTCGATTTGGCGCCGTGTTGATAATTTTCTGGGAAATCATGGGGTGGCAGAAAACGGATTTTTTCTCCGATCACTAAGGTTTGTTGAGTTGAGTTAACTTTTTGTTGTTCTATTTTTTCGGACAAAAGTATTGGGTTTTCTTTAGGCGTAGCGGTATTAAGTTCCGGTTTGAGCTTCCAGTAGGGTTTTCTGTCGAACGGGTAGGTGGGGAGACTTATGCGACGGAGACTCGCCTGACCTGTGGCAATATTTAGTGAGGAGTACAATTCCGTCCAATCGAATTCGCCGCCAGATTTCCAGTGATGTAGTATTGAGGCCCAATCTTTATTACCGATCCATTGCTCTACTTGCGGAATGGAAGGGGTTGTATCTACCGTTCTTATTGGAGTTGGATTTTTTTCTTGTAAAAAAATATCGAGTTGTTGTATTAGTTCGTCCGAATTTTTCCCCATTATCGAAAAGCGTTTTTTAAAGGCTTCGCGGCCGATCTGTAGGGTGTAAGCGATATCCTGTAAGGCGGACAGTTCCCAGGAAGACTTCGACAACACACCGTGAAGCTGAAGTATCTGCGTGCGCAGCTGTTTTTCCGTTTTTGCTGAAAGTACTAACATAACTGGAAGTTCAGTGTTCGCTGCGCTGTTCTCAGAATGAAATGATTCGACTATGACGTGGGCATTTGCACCACCCGATCCGAAACTGCTAACTCCGGCTTGAAGAGTTTGACTTGAATCGATTGGGTTCCAATTTTCTAAACCGTCTATGACATGAAGTGGCGAGCCACTCAAGTCAATTTCTGGGTTTAAGGTATTAAAATGACGGCTGGCTGGAATTTTTTTATTTTGTAAACTTAGGACAACTTTTAATAACCCGGCTAAACCTGCTGTAGCTTCTAAGTGCCCAATATTCGTTTTAACCGATCCTAGGCCGCAGGGGGTCTTCGTGGCGTTATCGTGAAAAACCCTTTTTAAACCGTCGATTTCAATGGGGTCACCCAGTCCGGTGCCTGTACCGTGAGCTTCGATGTAGCTAATATTTTCCGGGCAAGTTCTTGCGTCTTTTATGGCGGTTGACACAAGCTCAGCCTGTTGAGCTGGGTTGGGTACTGTTAAGCCTGCAGCTTGACCACCGTGGTTACTTGCTACACCTTTGATAACTGCACGAATATCATCGCCGTCTTCGATGGCACGGCATAAGGGTTTAATTAGCATGCTGACAAGGCCTTCGCTACGTACGTAGCCATTGGCTTTAGCGTCGAATGTTTTGCAGCGTCCGTCTTTGGCCAGCATGCCAGCTTTATAGTAAGCAATGCTGTTAGAGGGGTGGCAGAGTATATTGACACCAGCGACGAGGGCTTGCTCACATTTACCAGCGCGTAGGGATGTAACGGCTTCGGTTAATGCAACTAGAGAGCTAGAGCAGGCTGTATCGACCAGTAAGCTCGGTCCGGTCCAATCAAAAAAGTAAGAGATACGATTGGCTAGTACGGCATTGGATGTCGATAATCCAAAGTGTGCACTGATTTCTTCTTGCTGTTCAATCATCCGCAGCTGATAATCTGAGCCACTTGCGCCGACATAAACACCCGTTCGAGTGCCTTCTAGGGATGATTTACTGTAGCCTGCGTCTTCTAGACAAGTCCAAGTATGTTCCAGCAATAGGCGGTGTTGAGGGTCCATTAATTCGGCTTCACGCGGTGATATTCGAAAAAACTTTGCATCAAACTTATCGATGTCTTGCGCAAATCCTCCTAGGTTTATACCTTTGTGTTCGTGTTCAGCATCTATGGAGTCGGGCCATTGCCAACGCCCAGCGGGGAGAGAATTCACTGCATCTCCCCCTTTTTCTAATAATTCCCAAAAGATATCGTAGTGATTGATCCCGCCGGGTAATAAGCATGAAACGCCGATGATAGCGATATCATCTTTTGATTCGATTTTTGCGCTAACATGATTTTTGGTAGAAGTATCAATCACATCACTTCCTAATTGAAGGTGATCTTCTTGTAGGTACGCTGAAATCTTACTCGCTGTATTGTGCTCAAAGAAAAATGAGGCTTTTAAGGTAATGTTGAATTTTTCACTAAGTCTTTCGCTTAAGTCGAGCAGGGCGGCTGAATCAATACCCAGTTCAAACAGAGGTTGATTTGTATTAATCTGAGCGCTTATGGTGATATTTGCTGCAATTGCAATATTGTCGAGTATTATTTTTTCCAATTCCTTTTTAGAGTTTATTCGGAGTGAATTTCCTTGTTGGCTATTATTTTTTCCCGATAGTTCTTTTCGTTTACGTTGGTATATATCGTAACTAACCAAGACACCACAGCCTTGGTTGATTGAATCGGCGGGGCGATAACCTTGTACCAATCGTTCAATCTTGGCGCCATGTAATTCATGAAAACGTAAAACGGTATCGATTAATCGCCCCTGAGGGTTTCTCAGTTGAATATATTCCGATAGCGGGGTGTTGGTGTTTTGTTGGTAATCCTTACATTTTGTCACGCCGACAACTTCTGCCACATTTGGCATAAATACCGAAAGTTGTAGTAAAAATTCGAGTAGTTGATCGCCGTAGCCGTGATGTTGTTCGCTCGGCAGTATGTTGAGGGCTAGGAGCTGAACTGTTGATGCCTGGGGTTGATGAAGTTCTTGCACGTCGAACGACGAAATGTTGTCGAGTTGAGCGGTATCGCTAATGCGCTGTGTATAGACAACGCCTATGACAGCTTTGGCAGATTGAATGACCAGCTGGCCCTCAGGAAAGTGATGTAAGCGTTGTTCAAGTATTTCAGTCGGCATTTGCATACCGTTCGCCCAGCATTGTTCTTCTAGCTCTATAAGTTCGCGCAAATCTTTTTTAACCGCTGGACGAACGCTAATGTCACGTTTTGTAAGCTGGGCGCAGATTCTAAATTTTGATTGGGTTTGTCCACTTAATGCCTCGGAAATTTGGCCCGCTTCGGGAATGAGGCCCTGTCTGGCTGATAGGGTTAACCACTGGTTAACACTGTCAGCAGATGAAAATGTAGCGTCAATAATTAGTGATTTTGATCTGGATGTACTTTGTGAATGCTGAGTAATGATGTCGAGTAATGAAAGGTTTTCGATTGGAGTATTGCAAGCATGAACAAAAACGCCTTCAGGCCAAACATCTGAAAGTATTTTATCTGTTTTAGCTAGTGATACTATCGTAAGCGGGTAGCCGGTAAGGTTTTCGCTGCGTTTGCTTTCAAAGCACACCTTTCGCAAAATTGTTTTTGCGTAATTGGATGAAATGTCATCGATCACAATGATGTTGGGTTGTTCGGAAAGACCGTTTTTATCAAATACGGAGCACATTAAATTTTCGAAACCTTGCTTACTCATTTGTTTGGCCTATGACTCCGAAGTCGCTGAATGTTTTACACGACTTGTAAATTCCTGAAAACGTTTGTTTAGAAGTAGCGCAGTTTCCTGCATGATTTTTCCTGCAATTCGAGCGACATAACGATTTTCCCAATGTTCGAGATCACTTCCTTTTACCCATGTATTGAAAGATCCCATGGCTGGTCCGCAGTGCACTTGATAATCCACTTTTTGCATGCTGCTTCCGGCCATAGCTAAGCGCGATGCGTGAATAAAATACCAACGAAAAATTAAGGCCATTTTTTGTTTAGGATTGGATTCAAGCTCTTCTAATGATTTGCGGCCGTTTTTTAGGTAGTACGATTTAGTCTCGCTCCATACCTCATCGAAAGAACGCTTGAAGTAGCGCTCTTGAATTTGCTTTTTCGTTTTTTCATCAATGTGATCAATTGACTCGTGGCGTAGATACAATTCGTATAATTTATTGGCTCGGGCTGGAAAAAATACACCTTTTTTTATCACCTGGACTTTTGCGCCCACTTCGAACATGTCACCAGCTGGGGCGTAAGTGGTATCCTGAACCTCAATTTTTTGCAGTAATTGTTTAACCTGGTCGCTGGTTCCAGCTTCGACTGTGCATTGATTAATTGATCCCGTCATAACAAAGTCAGCCCCCATCACAAAGGCAGCTGCTGCAGCATCGGGAGTGCCTATACCGCCGGCACCTCCAACACGAATATGTTTGGAGTATTGTCGTTGCTGCATGATTTCGTCACGAAGGGACTGTATAGCTGGAAGAAGCGAGTAGGCAACACCTTGGTCTGTATGGCCGCCAGAGTCTGATTCGACACATATATCATCTGCCATGGGAATATGACGACTAAGTTCCGCTTGCTCGGTACTAATGGCCCCAGATTTAAGCAGGGTGGAAATGATGCTTTCAGGTGCTGGGCTCATAAAAGCGGCGGCGACTTCAGGGCGAGAAATTTTCGCGAAAATAAAATGCGAAGATTCGACCCCTTTTTCTGTACGGTGTAAGCCTGATAATCGATAACGTACTAAGCTTGGGGTCACTTCCATAAACGCAGCAGCTTCAATGTGTTTAACACCGCGCTCTAAAAATAGATCAATGGTCTGTTCTTCAATCTCGGGTTGGAGCATATTACAAAGTAAGTTAACGCCATATGGAGCGCCGGATGGAAGTGAATTTTGAATGTATTCGAGAGCAGATGCTATTTTTTCAATGGGCATTCCTCCTGCACCAAAAAAACTCATGTAGCCAGATCGAGCCATGGCCACAATCATTTCTTTAGAGGCTATAGCCTTATACATTGCTCCTGCGAGATATGCGTATTTTGCCCCATAATCCGAACAGAACTCTGCGGACCCTAAGGATTCTGGGGTGATTGTTTTAAATGAATATTCCATGGAAAAACTCGAGAGAAATATGAATCTATAAGGCTAATTCTGTTTCCACAGTCTCAGATTTAATTTGTTGAACCAATTTTCCCAGTACATCGCCAGGTCCAAGTTCGGTGAACTCACTGACATTGTGGTCGATCAGGTATCGAATGCTCTGGCTCCATCTTACTGGCTGGTCAATTTGTCTAATGAGAAGTTCGGGTATGTTGGTGTTTGCGTTGCCCAAGGGGTAGGGAGTTCTGGTTACGTTTGAAATAACGGGGCTTAATAATTCTGAGAATTCGAATTGCTTCAGATATTCCTCAAACTCTATTGCTGCGGTTCTCATGTATTTGGTATGAAAGGCACCGCTTACAGGAAGCGGGAAATATAGTTTGGCTCCGATATTTTCAAGAACGGGTCCGGCAAGCTCTATTTCTTGCTTGAGGCCTGATACAACTGTTTGTTTGCGAGAGTTATAGTTGGCTAATTCGATATTTTCTAAGTTGTTCTCTTTTAGTGTTCTGGATATAACCTCTGGCGTTAAGCCGATAACGGCAGCCATACCGCCGCCGTGAGCTTTTGACATAAGCTCACCGCGTTTTTTTACCATTTGTAAACCAGTAAAAAAGTCGAACGCACCGGCTGCGAGTAGGGCGTTATATTCTCCGAGACTATGACCTGCGAAGTAATTGGTTTTTAGCCCTTTAGATTTTGCTTGGTAGAAGTTAAGTGCGTTGACTGTATACATACACGTTTGGGTGTACTGTGTTTGTGACAATCTCTTGTCTGGGTTGTTTAAACATATGTCTCGAATGGAATACCCAAGAAGGTCGTCGATTTTCGTTTCAAATGAATAAAATTCTGGAACTTCATCAAATAAGTCCGAACCCATTCCCAAATGTTGGGAACCCTGTCCTGGAAAAATCACGGCCTTCATGACGCCTCTCCTAATAAAATATTATTGTTTTTATGGTTTGTATATCGCAGAGATGTTTGGTTGGTATCCAAGCGCCATTTTTTAACTTTACGCTAAAGCCTAAATTAACTTCAATAGAAAAATATATAAAGTGTCATAAATATGGCTTTGGTCTCATTTATGTGTCGTATGTTTTTTGAAAAAAAATATACGGAATCCTGCGGTGTTCCAATAGCCTGTTGTGTCGATAAATGATTTTGTTATTCTCTGGTATATACAGGTGGCGCCGAATTGGCTCTGTTCGGCATTTCAATCATTTTTTTTGTCGTTGTTTGTTGGATTGGTTCGTAATGTCCGTTTCTTTATTCGTGTTTATGTTTTTCTTGTTATTTGTTTTATTTGCGTGGTTACGATTTTGTGTCGAGTTGAGGTGTTGTTCGGTTTGCAATGTAAAAATGTCAGTCAAATGTATATGCGTTTTTATTTTTGTGGGGTCAATGTGTGGCGTTTAATTGTTTTAACTTCTAGCTTGTTGCTTTTGGTTAATATTGTAAGTGTTGTGTCTGCTGTGTTGGGGGGGAAGTGTTTAGCGTAAGCGACTTGTTGTTATGTTTGGTTTTGTTGTTGGTTTGTGCTTTAGGGGTTGTTGGGTTTTATTTGGAGGTGGCGAAAAAATATTTTGTCGTGTTATGATGTTTTGAAATAATATTTAAATGTAAAAAATATCTATGTGGGGGCCTGTATGTTGAATGATGATTTGTTGTCGAAACAAAAAATGAGTGGGTGTTTTTCTAAGGAGCAGCTTGACCATTATGTTTCTCATGGGTTTCATCCGAAAGTTGACGTGGTTTCGTCTGAAGAGGCAGGGAAATTGCTAGGAAAGGTGGAAGAGTTTGAACGAAGTTTTGGAATGCTATTCTCTCATCGTGATAATTTGTTTAGATATAAGATGCATTTAATGTTTTCTTGGGTCGATAAATTAATGAGAGAGCCTGCGTTATTGGACGTTGTAGAAGTCGCTTTAGGAACTGAAAACATACTGGTGAGAGCAACAGATATTTTTGTAAAAGAAGCTAATGATCCGTCTTTTATATCTTTTCATCAGGATTCAACGTATTGGGGGCTGGATACGACTAAGGTTTTAACTGCGTGGGTTGCGTTAACGGATAGCAATTTACAAAATGGTGTTATGCAGGTCGTTCCTAAAACACATACTAAACGACAGATGCGACATGTGAGCAAGCCCAATAAAAACAATATGCTGACCAACTGTCAGGAAGTTGAGTCAGGTTTTAGTGCAAAGAACGCCGTTGCTTTGGAGCTAAAACCTGGGCAGGCCTCGTTACATGATTTTCAGTTGGTTCACGGTTCAGAGCCTAATAAGAGTGATCAGCGTCGAGTAGGGATTGCAATACGGTATATGGCTACGGGTGTGAAATTGGCTCACGATAAACCAGATTACGCAACGTTAGTTCGAGGTAAGGATGAATACGGCCATTTCTGTAAGGAAATAGCGCCGTGTTCAGACATTGATCCAGCTTCTATTCCACTGCTGAATCAATTTCAAAAGGTAATGACGGCGACGGCTGCGATTAATTTTGACGTGGATCTTGCTGACGTATAAAAAAGGTTACTTTTGATATTTAATGGTTCCATTAGTGGCTAGTTAACATGTATTGGTGATGTTAGCTTGTCTTCCGGCTTTGTATATTCAAGGTGTATACGCATATAAATGTATAGGGTTTGTACATGAAAAAAGCAGTGTCAATTCATCAGGGTTTTAAAAAGTATCGATTAGGTGATACCCATATAGATGCGTTAAAGGGAGTGGATTTAACGATCGACAAAGGGGAGTTTGTTGCATTGGTGGGGCCGTCCGGAAGTGGGAAGAGCACATTGCTCAATATCTGTGGATTGTTGGATACATTTGATTCCGGTGAGTTTGTGTTGGCTGGAACGGAAGTTCATAAGCTAAAACCCAACAAAATATCTTTGTTTCGTCAGAATCATATTGGTTTTGTTTTTCAACATTTCAATTTGTTCCCGGTTATGTCGGCTTATGAGAATATTGAGTATCCTTTGATACTTAAGGGTATGAGCTCTCGAGATCGTAAGAAAAAGGTTGATCGTGTGCTGGAGTCAGTTGGGGTGTCAAAACTTTCCAAACATATGCCAGATAAGCTTTCCGGAGGGGAAAGGCAGAGAGTTGCGATCGCTAGGGCTCTAGTGAAACAGCCTGAATTAATTATTGCTGATGAGCCAACAGCCAGTTTGGATACAGCTACGGCCAATCAAATTATTGACCTAATGCAAGAGTTGGGTCGAAATGAGGGGTCAACATTTTTGATTGCGACGCATGATGAGCGAATGACAAAACGTTGTGAGCGAATAATCAATTTAGTGGATGGTGAGGTTGAATATGAGATGGCTTAAGTTTGCGTTTAAAAATATATTGAGAAATAGCCGCCGGTCAATTGTAACTGTTACTTTAGTTGCTGTTGGTGTTGCGGCAATATTATCGGCCCAAGGGTTTAGTAACAATACCAATCATCTAATTATGGAGTTCACCGTTGATCGAATTGGTAGCTTAATTGTAAGCCATGCGGAGTTTTTCGATAGGGATGAAGAAAGCACTATGGAGATGGGTTTGTCTGATTATGAAGGTGTAAAAAAAATACTCGAAACTGATTCTAGAGTTGATTTAGTATTACCTTCGATGCGTTTTAGCGGAATGATAAGCTCTGATGAAAAAACAGGTATTTTCCGTGCATTAGCCGTTGATGCTGTAGAGTTTCATCGCGACAATTCAAGGACTACATTTATAACAGGAAAAGCTCTATCTCTAAATCCAAATATGGATGGAGACCCCGAGTTGGTTCTTGGAAAGGATCTAGCGAAATCACTCAATGCTGAGGTTGGGAGCTCGTTAACCCTTATGTCTTCTACGACGTTTGGAGGCTTGAATGCAATTGATTTTGTAGTGGTTGGTACCATTGATGCGGGAAATATTCAAGCAAACCGTTATTTGGCTTACATGCATATAGGCGATGCACAGGAGCTAGTAGATACGGATCAAATTCACACTATGGCAATTCACCTAAAGGATTTTGATAAAACAAATTCAGTGTACGAAGAGTTGAGCGATAAATTTCCTAACTTAGGTGTTACGCTTTGGTCTTCTGAGGCCGAAACCTATGACAGAATTAAACGTTTGTTCGGCAGTATTTTTGGTGTAATGACTTTGATCGTAATCATTATGGTGTTTTTTTCTATCTCAAACACAATGACTCAAACTGTTGTCGAGCGTACACGCGAGATTGGTACAATGGCTGCTCTGGGGACGCCACGAAAATCTATTGTAATGAATTTTATCATTGAGTCTTTTGTTATTGCGATTATTGGATCTGTTGTTGGGACTGCTCTTGCTCTTCTGATTGGTGGTAGCCTAGCTGCGGGTGGTGCTGCTATACCTCCTGGCCCAGGTTTTACTGCACCAATACCACTTAATTTTATGATCACTTCCCGATTGATTTTTAATACCGCGATTAGCTTGGCTGTGATTAGTGCGATTGCATCGTGTTTTTCTGCTCGGCGCGGCGTTAAAAAATCTATTGTTGAGGCGCTTACACATGTGTAAAAAATATGTGAAAAGATCTATTCTGATATCGATATTCTTGTGCTCGCCCATTGCAATGGCATTGCCGACTGGTGATGAGATCCTTGTTCAGACAGATTTGTTTCGTACTGATTCCGAGCCAGAGCGTATCGAAGTGGAAATTAAGAACTACAAGGGCGATAAACTCGAGAATGAGCGTATGTATCAGGTTTACAACAAAACAAATCGTCGCACTTTAGTTTTGTCAAAGCACCCCAAGGAAAAGGGCCAAAAAATATTGATGGTGGATGGTAATTTTTGGATCATTATGCCTCGTAGTAAGCGCCCGATTCGTATTACGCCAAGACAACGAATGTTAGGTAATGCAGCCATGGGGGATATTACTTCGTTGGCATTTAGTGAAGATTATTCTAGTACTGTTGTTAATGATGCACTTACACTCAATGATAAGGCTGTCATTGAATTGAAATTGCTCTCTAAAGCAGATGGCACGACTTATGATCAAATTGACCTATGGGTTAGCAAGGATGATTATTTTCCCATCATGGCCGATTTCTATTACAAATCGGGAAAGCTGGCAAAGAGAGCCGACTTTATGAGGGGGGAAGATGGAAAGGGGGAAACGATTGTTTCTGGCATGGTTTTACATGATCGAATTCGTGGAAAAAATAGAACTGTGATGAAATATAACGGTGCGACAAGTGTTGATATCCCTGATAAATATTTCAATCCTAGTTATTTGATACGTACAAAACTAGAACCGGTAACCAATGATTAGTCGGTGTTACATTTATTTTTCACTTTTATTTATTAGTGTAGGCTCTCTCGCATCGGAACTCGACGTTACTTATCGTATTCAGCCTGGTTATAGAGAGTCAAATGAGTCAGCAATTTTCAGATCTTACCTAGGAGGGGAAAAAAACTCCCGAGAAGAGTTTATTGTCAACTATAAAAACAATGGTTTTGTTGTCGAGTGGACGGGTGTTCAGCGTCTAAATGAACATAGGGGGCCAGAATATCAGGGCTTGTTGAACGAGATTTATTGGGATACCAGTGTATATGATTGGGATGTTACCATTGGCAAGAAAAAAGTCTCTTGGGGGACTGGATTGTTTTTCCGTCCTCTAGACGTTCTTCAAAATACGCCACGACGGGAAATATTGCCAGTAATTGAAGAAGGCTTGAGCTTAGTGTCTGTTGAGCGGTATTTTGATTTGAGTTCTGTTTTTTTCGGTTGTGCTACTGAGTGGAGGTTAAACAATTCTTCATCTAAGTCTATTAATGAACGCTGCGTTTTAAGAGCTCAATCTTTGGTTGGTGACTGGGAATATCAATCGATAATATATTCTGATGAATTAAGTGGTTTAAAGGTAGGGTTTGGTATTACAGGTGTGGTTGGTCAGGCGTTAGAGCTTCACGCATCAGCTATGTACTTACATGGCTATCAAAAATATCTTAATCGGTTGATCGGTGGGGATCAGATTTTGGTTAGTCGTGATCCAATGATATTCACTGATCGTAATGGAGGGGTACAGTTATTACTTGGTGGTACTTACACATGGGAAAATAATATATCCCTAAGTATTGAATATTGGCATGATGATACTGGTTATTCTAAGTCAGAGTGGGACGATTTAATTAGTCTGTCAAATGCACAGCACTTTCTTGATGAGAGTCAAGTTGTTCCTACTGAACTAGTTTCGGGGAATATTCGTTGGAGCAGTCAGGTTTATCTTCTGAGAAATATTATGCAGGATTATGCTGCGCTTCGTGCGGCTTACTCTCTAGATGAATTTAATTTTTCTGGCTATGTAATCTATTCGCCTCTAGATGAAAGTTGGGTTTCGACAATAAGCGCTTCAATGGAATTTGGCGAACTTCACGATATTTCTTTTGGCCTTCGATATTTTGATGGTGTTGACGGTTCGGGTTACAAAAATATAGGGACTAAGGGGCAAGCTTTTATGAGCTGGAGCGGATCTTTTAGTTGGTGATTGATCTCGATACTACCCAGTTAATACGTTGTTGAGTTGTTCTATCTTATACTGATAATTATAAAAGTTGTTTTTGTATCGAGAGATATTCCTATTTAGTAGTAATATTTTATCCTCTATTAATCAGTTATTTATATTAACTCTGGATATACGTGTTGAATAGTGGTGTTTTTAAGTTGCTAGTGCCCGTCCTGAAGCAGGACTCTTCTGTGGAAAAATACAATTGGAAAAAATGTTGATCTTAATGAGTAATTTATATGACAAGTGTTAGTGCGGAAGATAATCAATCGATGAGATTGTCAAATAATTTATCTGAAGGGTCTGTTGGGAGAACACTTTTTGGCATGGCTCTACCTATGGGGGTTGGGTTAATGGCTACAATGTCTTTCAATATCGTCGATACATATTTTGTTTCAGGTTTGGGCGAAAGCGCATTGGCGGCCTTGAGTTTTACCTTTCCTATTGTTATGGCTGCTTTTTCGATTGCAATTGGGCTTGGTGCTGGCGCTTCTTCCGTGATTGCCATTGCGGCTGGAAAAGGTCAGCGACAAGAAGTAAAAGATTTGGCGACGGATTGCATGACGTTAACTGTGATTATATCGTTAGTTTTTTCTTGTATTGGCCTGCAGAGTATTTACCCATTTTTTCGTGTTTTAGGGGCTACAGAGGAAGTGCTTCCTCTTATCAATGACTATATGTTTACTTGGTACATTGGGGCAGTATTTTTTATTACCCCTATGGTAGCGATGTCAGTTTTGAGAGCTCTAGGTAACGTAAAGGTTCAAGGGTCTCTGATGATAGGAATATCAATTGCTAATGCGGTGATAGATCCAATCCTTATTTTCGGTTGGTGGGTCTTTCCTCGAATGGAGCTTCAAGGGGCTGCGATAGCATCAGTGGTTGTGAGAATCGTTTCATTTTATATTTCTTTTTATATCATGCATAAACGAATACAGTTATTCGTTAATCCTTTTAATCTCTCACGGTTTTTATCGTCCTGCAAAAAAATCCTAAGAGTTGGGGTTCCCGCATTGGGAGCCAATTTGATTCTCCCTCTATCTGGCCTTGGTATAGTTGCTGTAGTAGCTACTTATGGCTCGGATATGGTCGCGGGTTATGGTGTCGCGACACGAATTGAGTCTATGGTGCTTATTATGTTTTTTGCACTTTCTGCTGTGATGGGGCCATTTTGTGGTCAAAATTTGGGAGCAAACAAGCCGCTTAGGATTTTGTCTGCGCAAAATGTCGCAAGTAAAATATGTTTGTTATTTGGCTTGATATCCGCGGTTGTTCTCGCTGTTTTTGGTCGGAATTTTGCCGAAATATTTAGCGATGAAAGTTCTGTGATTGATACTGTTTACAACTATCTGTTAATTGTTCCGGTGAGTTACGGTGCCTACGGCGTCTTGATGCTGGTTATCGCTGCTTTCAATGGTGTTTCCAAGCCTTTTCCTGCCATTATCATTTCTTCTACGCGAATGATTTTTGTACTTTTTCCGTTGACATGGATACTGCATCAGATACTTGGATTGTATGGTGTATTTATAGCGATTGGGTTCGCCAATATCCTATCGGGTGTAATCGCGCACTTCTGGTTTAGAGCGGTAGTAAAGAAGTTGATCTGAATGATGATGTTGAGGTGAGGATTTGTTGATAAACTAATGTGCTTTGACCTTACGTTTTCAGGGCAGCTTTTTTGGGAAATGTTTACTTTCCTAATAGTATTGTGTGCACTTAAACTAGCGAATTCGAAGAATCAGTCCGGCATGGAGAATATTCTTACTGAGAGGGGGCTTAAGCAATTTTATGGATGAGGTGATCGAGTATGGAGGGATAATTGTTAAAAGCTATCAATCGAATAAAGATCAGCTAAAATTAAATGAGTATTGGAAAAAAATAGAAACTCATTTCAAAATTGAACACCCATGCCGCACATTAAGCACCCTTACATAGTTGACGTGGAAGCCTCAGGCTTTGGTTCTGATAGTTATCCTATTGAGGTAGGATTAGCTTTAGAGTCTGGCGTTCGATATTGCGCATTAATAAAGCCACAAGCCAATTGGGCGCATTGGGATGAGTCTGCAGAAAAGGTTCACGGTATTTCAAGAGAGCTACTCGCATCAAAAGGTAAAGGCGTTGTAGAGGTCGCCAGCGAGTTGAATGACTTCCTTCAGGATGGATGCGTCTTTAGCGATGCCTGGGGCGTTGATGAGCCTTGGATAATACGTTTATTTGAAGCGGCGGGGCTAAATAGGACTTTCCGTATTTATGATATTCAAACCATAATGACGGAAGAGCAAATGGACTGCTGGCACGCAACGAAGGATTCTGTGATTCACGATCTCAATCTCGCCCGACATCGCGCAAGTAATGATGCACGAATAATTCAAGAAACCTACAACCGCAGTTGGTAGCAATTAATCTGGTCCCCGTTCCCCGTTCCCCGTNNCCCGTCCCCCGTCCCCCGTCCCGTCTCCCGTCTCCCGTCTCCCGTCTCCCGTCTCCCGTCTCCCGTCTCCCGTCTCCCGTCTCCCGTCTCCCGTTTTTTTGCGCCTAAAATATGATCTACGTCACCTTTATATCGATTTTATCTAAAAATATCGTTTTTACAACAAAACGCTATTGCATCGCAGCAAGAAACGTCTAGAATGATGTATAAGGTGTCAGGCATGACGCTTAGTACTTCTTGTGTGTCGCAATATGTGTTTTGAACATAGACAGACTGGTTAGTTCTAAGGCAAAACTTTAAGGACGATATACATCAAATCATTGGCATCGTGGAGTAGCTGAATGACGACCGAAGTATATTATCGTGTAGTAATGAACACAGAAGAACAGTATTCCGTTTGGCCTTCTTATCGAGACTTACCCGATGGGTGGTGTGAAGAAGGTGTAACAGGAAGCAAAGATGATTGTCTAGACCGCATCAAATTAATCTGGACAGACCTTAGGCCTAAGAGCTTGAGAGATCAGTTAAGTCATTGATAAGTATCGAATTTAGTTGAGGTCCGTTATCGTTGGGGGACGAGAGCGGGCAGTTAGCAAGGCATTATTGCCTTTAGCTCAATAATCAATTCGATATAATACGTGCTGTACCCGGAGCATTTTCTAATTCTGCTCGTTCACGGTATAGCCGTTCATAATAATTAAATCCCCAAGTTAAAATCTACAATCGAAGTTAAAAATGGCGACGTTTTCTGTCCCATTTTTGGTCTCGTCACGCGTGCTGATTTGTTATTTTTTAAAACAAATGCTGCGCTACAGCAGTGTGGCGTCCAAAATTCATCTTTATTATTATTTTTGTGTGAATTTTGGGCGTTAAGTGGCTGCTAAAAGAGCGTAAAGAGTATTAACAGCTATTCTTTAACTAGTCCAATTTTTACGGAGTTTTTTATTGATTTGTCACCTAAGTCGACAAGTTGGTTTGATACTCCGATAGCTAAAATGCTTTTTGTAGGTCGATGATTTTAAACAGGTTTTTAGCTCCTGGGTTATATATCTAGGTAAACACTATTTGTTAGATAAGGTTCATTAAAGAGTTATTTATGAGCAATGTGGAAGTCGGTCAATTTCAAAATTTTGTTGAGTTATTACAATACAGAGCAAAGCATCAAGCAGATGATATAGCGTTCAGGTTTTTACCCGATGGTGATATAACCCCCTTAGCGCCCACCCTAACCTTCAAATCTCTTGATGAAAAAGCGAAGGCTATCGCGCAGAGACTCCTCTCTGTTTGTGATAGGGGCGATCGAGCGCTATTGATTTATCCTTCCGGCCTAGACTTTATCACCGCGTTTTTTGGTTGTTTGTATGCTGGGGTGATAGCGGTTCCTGCTTATCCGCCGAAACGAAATCAAAAGTTACAACGCTTGCAAATCCTGGTTGAAGACTGTGATGCGTCAATCGTGCTAACTGACTCACAAAGTTACGAAATAGCCGTCCCTCAATTTTCTGCTGTCAGCGCCTTAGAGCATCTACCATGGTTACGAACGGATGAGGGGCTAGATGACGCTAGTGCAGATTTTTGTGTAATTGAGCCTGAAAAAGATGAGATTGCTTTTTTGCAATACACCTCGGGTTCAACGGGTGATCCCAAAGGGGTTATGGTCAGTCAATCAAATTTGATTATTAATTCGGAACTGATCTACACCGCCACGTCACACAATGATGATGATGTCATTGTCGGCTGGATGCCCTTGTTTCACGATATGGGTTTGATCGGAAATGTCCTGCAGCCAGTATTTGCTGGCGTAGCTTGTACATTCATGCAACCCGCAGCATTTTTACGAAAACCGCTGCGGTGGCTAAATGCTATCTCTGAATATCGGGGGACATCTAGCGGTGGTCCCAATTTTGCGTACGACATTTGCGTCAGCACAATCAAAGATGAAGACCTAGAACGCCTCGATTTAAGTTCATGGAAAGTTGCGTTTAACGGCGCAGAACCGATACGTATCAGCTCCATGAGGGCTTTTAGCGAAAAATTTGCGTCGTGTGGGTTTAAAGATGAAGCGCATTACCCTTGCTATGGAATGGCTGAAACAGTTCTGCATATGACGTCGAATGAAGTATCGCGAGCGGAATACAGTGAATTTTTTGATGCTGAGTTGCTGCTTCAAAATACTATAGAAAAAATGGATAGGTCTGATCCGGGCGCTATAGAACTGGTCAACTGTGGTCGAGCTTGGTGTGACCACCTTGTTAAAATAGTTGACCCTAAGACATTCAATGCCTGCGAAGAGACTCAAATTGGTGAGGTTTGGGTTCAAGGTGAAACCATTACTAAAGGCTACTGGAAAAAGCCAGAAGTCACGGAAGCGGTTTTTAATGCTTATATCGCAGACTCAAAAGAAGGGCCATTTTTACGCACCGGCGACTTAGGCTTTCTTTTGAATGGAGAATTGTTTGTTACTGGGCGATTAAAAGATGTCTTGATTATTCGCGGTCTCAATCACTATCCGCAAGATATAGAGCTTACCGCTTTTGAGTGCCACGAAGCCCTAATGCCGAATGGTGCTGCTGCGTTTTCCGTGCAGGAGGGTGGTGATGAACAATTAGTGCTAGTGCTCGAAGTTAAGCGAACATTTTTACGAAAATTCGATGAAAATGATGTTGCGATGTCGGTGCAAAAATCTATTGCCGAGCATCATGATCTGCAAGCGAACAGTATTTTATTTATTAAACCCGGTCGCCTTTCAAAAACGTCCAGTGGTAAAGTTCAGCGGCAACGTTCTAAACAACTATTTCTCGATGATGATATCGAGGTTATCGCACGAGTTGATAAACGTGATCAAGTTGATGAGTCAGAGCTACCTGAGTTCCCTGTAGGGCTTTGGAAACAGGCTTCGCTTAGCGAATCTGATCCTCAGAAAAAAATCATCATATCCAATTACTTGCAAAGATTGTTCACCGTATTCGCCGGTCTGAAGGGGAAAGAATTCCCATTAGATAAAGAGTTTTTAGCCTATGGTTTGGACTCTTTGTCGCTTTCTCGTATTGCCGCCAAAGTGGCCGAAGATCTGAGTGTTGATATCCCGATTGAAGTACTTTTTCTCTGTGAAACGATTGAGTTACTAAGCGATAAACTGTTGATGTTGTCTCAAACAGAAAAACAATCACGTCAACCAATAGAAGCAATTTATCAGGAAGATAACCGATACCCCTTATCGCATGCCCAGGAAAGAATGTGGTTTTTGTCTCAGTTTGAGCAAAGTACACTTTACAATATATCGGGTTTATTTGAGCTGTCTGGTGATGTTGATGGCAGTACCCTTGCCAAAGCCTTCCAGAAAATTATTGCCCGGCACGAATCCCTGAGAACACGTTTTGTCGAATCGAATGGCCAGATTGTACAATTGGTTGATACAGACGTGGACTGGCAGTTAAGCATCTTGGATCTAAGTGATAGAGATTCGTCGGAGCTTGCTGCTGCTATCGAAAGTGAAATGCAATTCGTATTTGATCTTTCTAACGATGTTCTTTTCCGCGCGACACTCTATAAAAAATCTGACGGTGAATATACGCTTGCCGTTTCTATGCACCATATTATTGCCGACGGTTGGTCTGTTGCGGTGTTGATGCAAGAGCTATCATCGATCTACACCGCTCTGGTTGAACAGCGCGAAATCCCCCTCGATCCGATTACTATTCACTACAAAGATTACTCAGCTTGGCAGCAAAACTATTTAGCAGAAAATCTCTTTCAGAAACAATCAGAATACTGGCTGGAGCAGCTCAAAGATTGTCAGCCACTGGACTTATTAACGGATAAGTCACGCCCGTCTAGTCCGGACTATGCGGGTGATCATGTTAGCTTTTGTATTGATGAAAAACTTTGTCGCAAGCTAAAAAACCTTAGTCAAACGCAGGGCGCGACATTGTATATGACGCTGTTAACGGCGTTTAATATTTTACTGGCCAAATACAGTGGTCAGAACGATATTTGTGTCGGGTCCCCGATTGCGGGTCGAACGCGTTCAGAAGCCAGTAATTTAATTGGTCTATTTGTCAATACTTTGGTCATGAGGACTGATGTTGAGGGGGAGGTTACATTTGTTGAATTACTTAACAATGTTAAAACCACGACCATTAATGCCTACGCCAATCAAGATGTTCCGTTTGAAAAAGTGGTTGAACTTGTCCAGCCGGATAGGGATGCCGCGATTACGCCGCTATTTCAAACGATGTTTGTATTGCAAGATGGGCAGTCGACTTCGGTGGAGTTTCCTGGGCTAGACGTTTCAGGTATACAGCAACACTCACAAACCTCTAAATTTGATATTACCTTAGAATTAGTGAGTTCAAAAGATACGATTAAAGGTGTTTTTGAATTTAAAATATCGCTATTCACACGATCCACTATTGAGCAGGTTAAGCGGCATTTTCTAAACACTTTGTCCGCTATCGTTGCCGCGCCAGAGCTCTGTGTAAGCAGCTTGTTGTTACTTGATAACGAGGATATTCAGCAACAGAGAAAACTCGCTTATGGCGTAGAAAAAGATTTTTCCAATACCAATGGTTTACACGGTTTGTTTTCTGAGCAATGTAAAAAAACGCCAAATGCTTTAGCGGCTATTTTGGATTGCGGTGATCATTCAGAAGGCATTTTTCTTAGTTACCAAGAGTTGGATGAAAAATCCAATCAATTGGCTCATTTATTACAGAGCAAGGGCGTAGCGAATAATTCTTTAGTGGCTCTTTGTGTCGAGCGTTCAATTGAAATGTTGGTGGGGATGTTAGGCATTCTAAAAGCGGGGGCTGCGTATGTGCCTCTAGATCCGTCTTATCCTCAAGACCGTCTTCAATACATGCTGGACAATAGTCAGGCGACGGTGATGATTACGCAATCACAATTACCGTCGGATCTCGTTTTGGTCGGTTCGGAAGAGCGAGACTTGACCCAAATAAACTTGGATCTTTCATGGGCGACGATTGCCAATTTCCCAATGCATGCACCACAATTATCGGTGTGTGGTGATGACCTGGCCTATGTGATTTATACCTCGGGGTCTACCGGAAAACCGAAAGGCGTGGCGATTAGTCACCGGTCGATATGCAATCAAATATGTTGGGTGCATGATCAATTTCCCCAAGTCGAGAGCGACAACTTTCTGTTTAAATCGTCGCTTAGCTTTGATGCTTCGGTCTGGGAAATATGGGTTCCGCTTTTAAGCGATGCAACGCTCATTATGGCCAAACCCGATGGCCATCAGGATATTCAGTACCTTCTGGACACCATTGTGCGTCGAGAAATTACTCAGGTGCTGCTGTTGCCGTCAATGTTTCAAACAATGATGGGCTTGCCTAACCTAAAAAGTGTTAGCAGTCTAAAACGAATATTTATGGGTGCAGAAGCTCTGCCAACAGAATTGGTTGCAACAGCTTTCGAATATGCGGACCAAGTGATAAATGTCTACGGACCTACGGAATGTACAATTATCGCAACATTTTGTGAATTGTCTCGATCAGCGTACAGCAAGGGTATTCGAGACAAAGGTTTATCGGGTTACGCGCCTATCGGCAAGGCAGTGACTAATCTTTGCAGCTATGTACTCGATAAGAATTGCTCTTTGCTTCCAATGGGTGTGGCGGGAGAACTTCATATCGGCGGTGCGGGCGTGGGGCAAGGCTATGTGCATCAGTCTGAACTGACGTCGGAGCGATTTATTGCGAATCCTTTTTCTGACAATCTTGACAATCTTGACAGTTCTGACAGTTCTGACAGCTCTAACAGCGTAGCGAACAAACTTTATAAAACCGGTGATCTGGTCAGACTATTGCCAGACGGCAATATCGAATTTTTAGGGCGTATTGATCACCAGGTAAAAATTCGCGGGTTTCGAATTGAGCTGGGAGAAATTGAATCGGCACTGCTCGATGATGAAAACATCTGCGAAAGTGTTGTTATTGCCAAAGAAGACCAGCAAAGCAATGCACGATTGGTCGCTTATTATGTTGCCAAAAATGGCGAAGTGGATACCCAGAAATTACAAAAATCACTCATGGATACGCTGCCAGAATATATGGTCCCGGCGTTTTTTATGGCCTTGGAGGAATTTCCTAAAGGCCAGAGCGGCAAGATAGATCGAAAACTTCTGCCTGAGCCCGATTATCGTGAAGACGTTGTTTTCATCGCACCCGCCACCGAAACCGAAAAAGTACTCGCGGGTATTTGGTCGGAAATACTCGGCGTAGACAAGGTTGGTCGCAGCAGTAATTTCTTTAGCTTAGGTGGTCAATCGCTACTGGCCGTGCGTGTAATGTTAAGAATTCAAAACGAATTGTTAACGCATCTGCCTTTGCAACGTTTTTTTGCAGCAAAAACACTCACGGATTTAGCTGCTGCTATTGATGAGCAGAAACACCTCAACGATAGTGGCTCGACAGACGCCAGTATTATCGATAATTGTATTCGCGTGGTAGCCACCGGTGAAAAAACGCCGCTATCGTATTCCCAACAACGACTGTGGGTTGTCGATCAATTAGGAGAATCTTCTTCTCAATATAATATGCCCGCAGCGATACGCATAGCAGGGCAGGTGGATGTTCTCGCATTAGAGAACGCCTTTAGTCGCATTATTACGCGGCATGAAATTTTACGAACGACCTATTCACAAGAAAATGGTCAGCCGGTTCAACAAGTCTTGGAGGATTGGGATTTTTCCTTAGAAAAAATCGCATTAAACGATAGCGACGGCCAAAGTACTGAAGACTTAGTGAAGCAGGAGGCGCTCAAGCCATTTGATTTGTCACGTGACCTCAGTATTCGCGCGAGCGTTATTTCGCTTGTTGAAGATGAGAGTCTGCTTTTAGTGACACTTCACCATATTGCCAGTGATGGCTGGTCAACATCGATATTAATTCGTGAATTAAACGTGTTATATAGCGCTTACGTCACCGGGTCGGATGCCGAGCTGGCGGAATTACCCTGCCAATATAATGATTATGCGGTTTGGCAGCGCAACAATATTACGGAAGAAACCTTTGCTCATCAGATAGCGGCCTGGAAAAATGATCTGAAGGGTTTGCCGGCCGTACACAATTTACCTTTGGACAGAAATAGACCGGCAGTGCCTAGCTATGATGGCGACACGCTAAAACAAGTGCTTTCGTCAGAGCTTTCGCAATCGTTAAGTCTCCTGGCCAAAGAAAACGACGCATCACTGTTTATGTTGCTTAACGCCGCACTTGCCAGCCTGATCAGTCGCTATAGTGGTCAACGTGATGTGGTGATTGGTACGCCGATTGCCAATCGTATTCCCGTAGAAGTCGAATCGCTCATTGGATTTTTTGTTAACACGGCCGTGTTGCGCAGCGATTTAAGCGAAGCACTGAGTTTCAAACAGCTGCTCGCACAGAGTAAAGAAAAATGCCTTTTTGCGCTTGAAAACTCGCAAATACCTTTTGAAATGTTAGTCGATGCGGTTCAGCCACAACGCAGTACACGTTATAACCCGCTATTTCAAATTATGTTGGCCATGCAAAACACTGAATCGACTGAGATTCAACTGCATGATTCGTTGACGGCACACTTGGATGAATCACTGTTTAAAACTAAGTTCGATATTACCTTAAATGCCTGCGAAACCGACGCGGGAATATCACTATCGTGGGAGTTTGCGACGGACCTATTTGATCGATCCACGATTGAAAAAATGTCGGCAGCTTTTCAAATTCTGTTAACAGGCATTGCGAAAAATCCTGATACCTTGGTGGGGACTTTGCCCTTATTGAGTGAAGAAGAACACGACCTGATTGTAAATCAGTTGAAACCGGCAGAAACCGAAGCATCAATGGATCAGTGGCTTCACCAGTTATTTGAATCCAAGGCTAAATCATCGCCTGACGCAATCGCGGCTATTTTGGATCAAGAAACTGATGATGATAAGACTAAACTACGTACTGATGCGGCCTCGATAACGTATCGTGAATTAGATGAACGTGCTAATCAGCTCGCCCATTGCCTACGAAATTCTGGGGTAGAAAATAATACGCCCATTGCCCTGTGTGTTGACCGTTCGATTGAAATGTTAGTGGGAATGCTGGGTATCTTAAAAGCTGGCGCGGCATACGTGCCATTAGACCCTTCGTATCCGCTTGATCGTCTGCGCTACATGTTGGATCACTGTCGTGCACCGATATTAATTACGCAAGCGCATTTGCAGTCGATATTCTCGGGTGACGATGCACGAGAAGAAAACGTAACGACGATTTGTTTGGATGTGAATTTTTCATCTATTGCCGACTACCCCTTGGCAGCACCTGAAGTGACAATATCAAGCCGCGATCTTGCCTATGTAATTTACACTTCGGGTTCCACTGGTCGTCCGAAAGGAGTGGCGATTAGTCATGCTGCAATATGCAATCAAATGAATTGGGTATTCGATCAATTCCCGTTTGATAGTAGCGATACCTTTTTACATAAAACCCCCTTTAGCTTT
The DNA here is from genome assembly GCA_033852175.1 of Agarilytica sp. Classification (GTDB taxonomy): domain Bacteria; phylum Pseudomonadota; class Gammaproteobacteria; order Pseudomonadales; family Cellvibrionaceae; genus Agarilytica. The sequence continues at coordinate 74,121 of JAWSUY010000023.1, read as the reverse complement.
GACGCATCCGTTTGGGAGATTTGGGCGCCTTTATTGAGTGACGCAACTTTATTGATGGCAAAACCAGGCGGCCATCAAGATATCCAGTATTTATTGGACACCATTGTGCGCCGACAAGTGACCCAAATCCAACTGGTGCCGTCACTCTTGAATGCAATAACGACGCTGCCCGAAGTCAAAAATATTCAATGTTTGAAACGAATATTTTTAGGTGGGGAAGCGTTGACGGTGGATCTCGCTAATGCTGGATTGGATATTGCCGAGCAGGTGGTTAATTTATACGGCCCTACGGAATGTACAATTAACGCGACGTTTTTTGAGCTTGTTCGCGTAAATCACAAGGAAAACGTCCAAGTTTTGGGCCTGTCTGGATATGTTCCTATTGGCCGCCCGGTTAATAATTTAGGCGCTTATGTCTTAGATGAAAATCATAACGTAGTTCCGATTGGTGTCGCCGGTGAACTGTATCTCGGTGGTGCCGGGGTTGGTAGTGGTTATCTGCATCAGCCGGAGTTAAGTGATGAACGATTTATCCCGGATACGTTGACCAATAAGCAAGACGCCAAATTGTATAAAACCGGCGATCGCGTTCGCTCGTTGTCGGATGGCAATCTGGAATTCTTGGGGCGTATTGACCACCAAGTTAAAATTCGAGGCTTTCGGGTAGAGCTTGGTGAGATTGACGTCCTATTATCTCAGCAAGACGATATTCGAGAATCGATTGTCGTCGCGGTTCAAGACTCGTTAGGCAATCAACAGATCGTTGCGTATTTTGTCGCTAATGGTGATGAGACGCAATTCTCTACTATCGCCGATATTAAAGACAAGCTTGCAGAGGATCTTCCCGATTATATGATCCCCGCCTATTTTATTCGGCTAGATGAACTACCGGTAATGCCTAATGGCAAGGTCGATCGTAAAGGTTTACCCGATCCGGAAATATCAATCATTCCGGTCGAATATGTTGCGCCGCGTAATGAACTTGAGAAAATACTTGCGGGAATTTTTGAGACTGTTCTCAAGACTGAAAACGTAGGTGTTAAGCATGATTTCTTTGAAATCGGCGGGCAATCTTTACTCGCGATACAAGTGATTTCACGGATCAAAGAAACACTCAATATCCCTTTAAAGGTCACCGATTTATTTAGCCATACGACGATCGAAAAGCTGGCGATAAAAGTATCCAGTCTGGACGGTTATCTTGACGTTAACAGTAAAATTAAGCCAGCGTCTAAAGACATCGCCTTACCATTGTCCTTTTCCCAGCAGCGTCTGTGGGTAGTGGATCAATTGGCCGAGGGCGATAGCGCACAATACAATATGTTGGGCGCCTTACGTTTAGAAGGTGCGCTGAATAGTTCAGTATTAGAACAAGCTTTGCACACGGTTATTGAGCGCCATTCGAGTCTGCGCACGGTATTTATTGATGGCAGTGATGGCCCGGTGCAAGTGGTTCAATCCTCTTGGTCTTTTTCATTGCCGCAATCTGACGTGTCGGATATGACGGATGAAAATCAATCTGTCGCCATGCAAAAAGCCATGCAAGAGGAAGTTCAGCAACCGTTTGATCTCAGCCAAGATCTTATGCTGCGTGCCAAGCTATTAAAACTTTCAGACAATGATCATCTTCTTTTAATTACCGTCCACCATATTGCTTCCGACGGTTGGTCAACTGGAATTCTCATTAATGAGATGAGCGCCTTGTATGCGGCTTATCTGCAAGGTAGTGACAATCCCTTACCGCCATTAGATATTCAATATTCAGACTATGCCGTGTGGCAGCGTGAATGGTTGCAAGGCCAAGTACTAGAAGAGCAACTGAGCTACTGGAAAAATCAATTAGATGATTTGCCTCTCGTGCACGGTCTTCCGCTCGATAAACTGAGGCCAAAGCTGCAAAGTTTTAACGGTGGGATGCTGCGTAGACAGTGGGATCAAAAACTATTAAAACGTTTGAAAAGCCTCTGCGTTGCGCAAGGGGCGACGCTATTTATGGGCCTGCACGCTGCGTTTTCGACGCTGTTGGCACGCTACAGTGGCGAGACGGATATTGTGATTGGTAGTCCTGTGGCAAACCGCGAACAAACCGAAGTTGCCGATTTGATTGGGTTTTTTGTCAATACCTTGGTATTGCGCAGTGATCTTTCTGAGTCGCCGTCGTTTATTGAATTGTTACAACAGTGCCGACAAACCGCCATCGATGCATATGCCCATCAACAAATGCCATTTGAGCAGATTGTTGAGGCTTTGCAGCCCGAACGTAATTTAAGTCATAGCCCCTTATTTCAAGTGATGCTGGTCTTGCAAAATAACGAAGAGGGCATCTTAGCGTTACCTGGCCTCAAGACGGATTTTATTAAGCAAGAAGAGGTGCAAGCGAAGTTTGACCTGACCTTGCATATGTCAGAATCAGAGAACTCACTGGGATTAGAGTGGGAATATAACAGCGATATTTTTTCGGCGGACACCATTGCGCGATTGGCCGATCACTTTACCCGCCTTGTTGAGAGTCTCGTATCAAGCCCCGAGAGCAATGTTTACAGCGCGCAAATTCTCAGTGAATCTGAGCGGCATCAACAATTGATGGAGTTAAATGATGCAGCGGAAGAATCTTCCGTTGTGGACTGTATCCACGAGCTATTCGAGCAGCAAGCTAAAAATTGTCCGGATACCATTGCGGTAGGATTTAATGACCAAAAGCTAACGTATGCGCAGCTAAATAGTAAAGCCAACCAACTCGCGCATTATTTAATTGATGTGAAAAATATCCGCCCAGATACTTTGGTCGGTGTGTGTTTTGAGCGATCGATAGAAATGATCGTTGGGGTGTTGGCCGTACTGAAGGCAGGAGCAGCCTACGTACCGTTGGATCCAGATTATCCCGAGTCGCGTTTGGAGCACATGTTAACGGACGGTGATTTAAACACCGTCATTACGCATTCCTCGCTATTGGATCAAACACCGATTTCGCAAGCCCAGGCCCTATGTTTAGACGATAAAAAACTGCAAGGTGTATTAGATGGTTTGTCTATCGAGAATATTGAACCTGACAGTATTGGTTTAACGCCACAGAATTTGGCTTATGTTATCTACACTTCTGGCTCCACAGGTGCACCGAAAGGTGTGCTGCAGGAACACGATACGATAGTGAATTTAGTGCAATCGCAATTCGATTTTGATCGAGAGGATATTTCGGCAGTATTACAATACCCCTCGATATCCTTTGATGTATCGATCCAAGAGATCGCCACCACGTGGTATGCGGGTGCTACGCTCGTCATAACACCGTACCCCGATAAATTTAACCCCTTGACCACGTTGCAACATATTAACGATAGCAAGGTGTCTCATATTTTTATGCCGCCCGTGGCGATTGTGGAACTGGCTCAAGCCTATGAATCAAGTCAGATAGCACTTCCGAGTTTAAAGGCTATTATTTCCGCAGGTGAGCAACTGAAAATAAACGCATCGCTAGAAACGTTTATTACGGACAATAATATTCAACTGCTCAATCACTACGGTCCCACCGAGACGCATGTTGTCACTGAAGCTTATTCTCCCAATGAAAATATGGAAATTTCGATTGGTAAACCGGTTAAAAATACCCGTTTGTATATTGTTGATGCGAATAATGGGCTCTTGCCGTTAGGTGTGCCGGGTGAATTGTTAGTGGCGGGCGTGGGTCTGGCGAGAGGGTATTTTAATCGCCAAGACCTAAGCGATGAAAAATTTGTTTGCAATCCCTTTTCAGAAAACCCCAATGATCGCGTTTACAAAACCGGCGACTTGGTGCGTTGGTTGCCCGACGGCAATCTAGAGTTTATGGGCCGAATTGATCACCAAGTGAAGATTCGTGGTTTTCGGGTAGAGCTGGGCGAGATCGAACACGCCTTATTAAACTGTGAGTCGGTTAACGAAACCGTTGTCCTTGCACGAGAAGACACAGAAGGTGATGTGCGCCTAGTCGCCTATCTTGTTGTTGATAAAGAAACATACAGTGTTGATGATCTTAGGACCGTATTAGCCGAGAGCCTACCTAACTATATGGTGCCCTCGTTCTTCGTTGTATTGGACGAATTTCCGCTGACACCAAACGGTAAGGTCAACCGAAAAGCGCTGCCTAAACCGGATGTTTCGGCTCAGTCTACCGTTGAATATGTGGCGCCGCGCAATGAAGTGGAACGTAAACTTGTTGATATCTGGAGTGACGTTTTACATTTTGACAAAATTAGTATCAAGCATAATTTTTTCGAAATTGGCGGACAGTCACTGTTTGCGATTCAAGTGGTCTCGCGTATACGAGAGGCGTTTAGTGTACAACTTAAAGTTAACGATTTATTTTTGTACCCAACGATCGAGCAGCTGGTAAAAATAATTGACAGCGCCGAAAGTATTGCCGACGTACAGCAGTATCCCAAAGTCGAACCGAGAGATATTAAGGGGTTGCCGCCGTTATCCTTGGAGCAGCAAGCCTATTGGTTTTTGTATCAGCTTGAGGGGGGCAGCGCTACCTATAATACGCCTGCAGTGATGCGCTTAACCGGCGACGTCAACAAAGAAGCGTTGGCGCGTAGTTTTAAAACTATTATCGAACGCCATGAATCGCTGAGAACGCTCTTTGTTGTTGCGGATGGAATCGCCAGTCAAAAAGTTATCGCGGCAAATGAATGTGAATTTAATTTAGAGTTTCTGACCTTAGATACCTTCAAGGACAGCAATGCTTTGGAGAATCATATCCGGGCAGATTTTGGCTACGTGTTTGATCTGGAAAATGAACTGCCAATCCGCGTGCGCCTATTACAAATTAATTCTCAAGAATACGTACTAACACTGTTGATGCATCACATTATTGCGGATGGTTGGTCGGCCGATATTCTAATGAATGAATTTGAGCAGATATATACAGCGTATAACGTGGATCAAGAAAATCCCTTGCCGACATTACCGATACAGTATGGGGATTATGCGGTATGGCAAAAGAACCATTTAAAAGGCGAAGCGCACGAGCAGGAAGTTGACTACTGGCGGTCAAAATTAAAAGGTTTGGCGCCGCTATTAAGTTTGCCGACCGATTACCCTCGGCCGCCAGTGCAAAGTTATCATGGCCACGAAGTGCTCTTTTCTTTTCCGTTGGGGCTCACCGAATCCTTAAACACCTATGCGATGAAATATGGGACGACGCTATTTAATACCTTATTGTCGGGTTTGAATATTGTCTTGGCCAGTTATGCGCGCTCCACGGATATTCCGGTGGGTACCGCCGTGGCAAATCGTACCCAGAAGGAACTGGAAAGTCTTATCGGTTGCTTTGTAAATACCTTGGTTATCCGATCGACGGTCGATACGAATCAGAGTTTTAATACGCTCGTCGAGCACGTCAGTGAACAAGCCCTTGAAGCTTTGGATCATGCCAGCATTCCATTTGATAATGTGGTCGAGGCGGTACAGCCCGAACGTAGTTTAGGCATACCACCGATTTTCCAAGTGATGTTTCGCTTGCATAATTACCGAGCAAAAGACGCGATATCACTGAAAAATGTGAAGGCGGAAAAAATACACATTCCTGTCGACAGCGCAAAATTAGATTTAAACATCTCGTTGACAGAAATCGATGGCCGTATTGAAGGCTCGATCGAGTACGCAACGGATTTGTTTAACGAGGATACGATCCACCGTATCGCCAAACATTTTCAAACCGTGCTTGAATCCGCTATGGCCGACAGCCGTATTCCCGTGAAAGCGTTAACAATGTTATCGCAGGAAGAAATGGAATTTGTTGAAGACTGGAATAAGACACAAGTGGTGTACCCGCAAGACGAGTGTATGCATCACTTGTTCGAAAAAACGGCCGAGCGCTTTCCGAATAAATTGGCCTACGTCTGCGGCAATGACCGCTATACCTACAGCGAGTTAAATTCACGCGCGAATCGATTGGCGCATTTTTTAATTAGCCGTGGTATTGGCCCAGAAGTGGGCGTGGGCGTGAGTGTTGAGCGCTCTGCGTGGGCGGGGATCAGTTGTTTGGCGGCGTTTAAATCGGGTGGAACGTATATTCCATTAGATGCAAGTTACCCGACAGAACGGTTGGCGCATATGCTGGACCTTGCCAGGCCGAAAGTCATATTAACGCTGTCGTATTTGGCAGAACAGTATGCCGATTCAGATGTTGAAGTGATTTGTTTGGATAGTGATTGGGACGAAATTAAATCACAAGCCGTGAGCAATCCTACGCACGTCGGTGCTGATCATTCGGCCTATATTCTGTTTACGTCGGGGACCACAGGTAAGCCAAAAGGCATTTTGGTTGCGCATAAAAGCTTCCGCAATATGGCAGTGTCACAAGAGACGTTTGGCCTGCACTCAACGGAAAATCGTGTGCTGCAATTCGCTTCGCTGAGTTTCTCAATCGCGTTATGGGGATCTTTTATGGCCTGGGTGCCTGGCGGCACGTTATACAGCGTCACTAAAGAGGAAGCGTTACCCGGTGAAGCCCTGTATAGCCTGTTGGAGAAAGAGCAAATTACCCATGTGACGTGGCCGGTTTCGTTGTTGTCCGTGATTCCTATAGAGAGAATGCCCGTTTCATTACAAACGGTTATTTCTTCGGCCGAACCGTGTACGGATGCGGTTGTTGAGCGATGGACTAAACGCGGCTGTCGCTTTTTAAATATGTATGGCAACTCAGAAGTTTCACTCGGCTCTACTATGTATGAGTATCACAAGGTCGGGCAAAAATTAACGATTGGCAAAGCTTTGCCCAATACTCAAATGTATTTGTTGGACGAGCACCTACAGCAGGTGCCGATTGGGGTGATTGCCGAAATTTATACCTCTGGCGTTGGGCTTGCGGTGGGTTATATCGAAAATCCAATGGAGACTGCGGAAAGTTTTATTCCCTGTCCGTTTTTAGGCGGGCAAAATGCACGTCTGTATAAAACCGGTGATTTAGGCCGCTATTTGCCCAATGGTGAAATTCAATTTATAGGCCGTGAAGATTTCCAGGTCAGTATTCGCGGGTTCCGCGTTGAATTGACGGAAATTGAAGATATATTGCTGGGCCTGGAATGTATCGCTGAAGTCGCCGTGGTCAGCCGAGATGGCGGTCAAGCGATGGCTCGGTTGGTGTGTTTTTATGTTCTTAACGAGCAGCAAGAGGATGTAGAAACATCTTTCCTAAGAGACAGTGTTGGGAAAAAACTACCGAATTACATGGTGCCCTCATTGTTTATGCGTTTGGACGCAATGCCGCTCACTCCGAACCGAAAAGTCGATCGCTTGGCCCTTCCTGATATTGATCAGTCGGCTATTAGTGATGACAATTACCTAGCACCCAGAAATGCCACTGAAATTGGCGTGACGGAAATCTGGTGCAAGATTCTTGAGATTGAAAAAATTGGTGTGCATCAAAACTTCTTTGAATTGGGAGGTCATTCACTATTAGCCACGCAGGTGATTTCCCAAATTCGCAGCAAGTTCGACGTCGAAGTTACACTGCAAACTTTGTTTAAAGACCCAACGATCGAAGCCTTGTCGTTAGCGGTTCAGCAATCTGAATCCAGCGCTAACGAATTTCCGATTGAGCGCATTACCGACGATATAGACATTCCGTTGTCGTTTGCACAGGAGCGTTTGTGGTTTCTGGATCGTTATGAAGCGAACAGTAACTTCTACCATATGCCGAGTATTTTGGGATTGCACGGACGCTTAGATAAGGCCGCACTAGAGCAGTCATTTTTTGAAATCGTGAGACGACATGAAGCTCTGCGTACCAATTTTATGAACAAGGATGGCGGGGCGATTCAAAAAGTCTGGCCGATTAATGAGATCAAGTGGGCCTTTGATTTTGTTGATGCCAGTGCTAACCCCACGTCGGCGTTGGCTGAGTTTGATGCGCGTATTGCCGCAGAGTTACAGCGTAATTTTGATCTGGAAAAAGACTCGCTGCTGCGCACGCTATTATTCAAAGTTTCCGATGATGAGCATAAGCTGTTTATTAATATGCATCACATCGTTGCAGACGGTTGGTCAATTTCTGTTTTGATCAAAGAGATGCGCGTGCTTTATGAGGCTTTTAGCCATCAACAGGCGTCACCGTTAGAAGAATTAGCGGTGCAATATCCCGATTTTTCCGTGTGGCAAAAATCCTATCTTCAAGGGGATGTGTATCAGCAACAAGCCAGTTATTGGTCTGGTACCCTGGAACACCTTCCTATTATTTCTTTGCCACTGGATTTTGATCGCCCGGAAAATCAAACGTATAGTGGCGATCGGGTTTATTTTAATCTTGACCCAGGGCTAACGAAAAAAATCCACACCTTGAGCGCTCAGCAAGGCGTGACACCGTTTATGACCATGCTCACGGTGTTTAATGTTTTGTTGCAACGTTATAGCGGTCAGAATGATATTTGTATCGGTACGCCGATTGCCAATCGTGTCAAAACAGAAATCGAACCGTTAATTGGATTTTTTGCCAATACCTTAACCTTACGCACAGACCTGAGCGGCGATCCTAGTTTCTTGGATGTCTTAAGCCGAGTTAAGCGCACGACTCTTGGAGCTTACGAGAACCAAGACCTGCCGTTTGAAAAAGTTGTGGATTTGGTATTACCCAAACGCGACCCTTCGCGTTCGCCATTATTTCAGGTGTCGTTTGCCTTGCAAAAACCGCCTAGCCTTAAAGATGGCTTGTCGGGGATTAGAATCGAAAATATCGAAACCGAAAACAAAACCGCGAAATTTGATCTGTTATTGGAGCTACTGGATACAGAAAAAGGTTTGGAAGGGTATTTTGAGTTTAATACTGATTTATTCAAACGCGAAACCATCACCGCGTATTCTGAGCAGTTTTCATTCTTAGTCGATGCTGTGCTGAAAAGGCCCAACGTAAGCATCGCGAATTTTTCATTGCTAGCGTTACCGGAGCCCCAAGCACCTGCAACGCTTGAATTTTCATCTTGCGATCTAAGCACTTATCCCGTCTTAACCAAGCTATTGGCGAGTGAATGTGATGTCTCGGATCATGCAAGCCAATACGCGGTATTGGATGGCGATCATCATGCGGTCGCATCGGGGACTGTGGGGGCTTTGTATTTGATCGCCGAAGATATGGGTGACGGGAATGAGTCGACACAGGCTGCCGGTGTAAGGGGGCTGGTTCGATTAATGTCGGGGGAGACGGCCTTTAATACAGGGTTTTCAGCACGATTAACCGATCAAGGTTTCTCTCTTTTGGCAGCAATTGATCGTGTTGCGTTGGTCGACGATACGCTGGTATACCCGGAGATCCTCGCGCAAGAATTTATGCGCTCTGCGGCGATTGACGATTGTTATGTAATGTTTAAAAATATTCATAATGAAAACGCTGGGAAATCACAGACCAAAATTATTGCGTACCTGTCGTCACAAATGGAACTGGATGAACAGGCTTTAAATAGCCAGCTGCGCGAGGCAATTCCCGCTTGTCCTTTCCCCTATGCTTATACGCCGGTGATGAGTTTACCTGTATTGACTCACGGCGATGTTAATGTGAATGAACTATCGGAAATTCCGGTGGTAAGTACGGGGATGATTGAACGCGTGGAGAAAAAAGTTTCGTCATTAGATGGCGTTTCTCGCGTGAGTGTTTCACCGCGTTATCACACGCCGGTGCAAAAGCTTTCCCATCTCAGTGATTTAATTCCCGAAATAAAAACACTTGGCAAACCGGCGCTGTCGGTATCCACTGAAAAACGCCGGTCACTGAATGAGTCGTTAACGTTAGAACCCGCCATTAGCTATGGCGGCGAGTTGACCGAAGTTAATGACAATCTAACTATTTTACAGGATGTTATTTTACACGCAGCGAATACAGCGACAAATCAAAAGGTTAAGTTTTATTATGCGGACGGTGTGCAATCGGAGTTATCGTATTCTGACATACTGATGAAAGCGCGCCGTATTAAAGCCGGACTGATGCAGAGCGGTTTACAGCGTGGCCAAAAAGTCATTTTCCAATTTAGCCGCAATGAAGACTTTGTTAACGCTTTTTGGGGTTGTACCTTAGCGGGGCTGGTGCCGGTGCCAATTGCGGCCAGTCGTGATTACAGTAAGTCCAATGCGAACACCATCAAGCTGGCGCATGCGTATCGGATGATGGATAAACCTGTTGTCTTGACAAGTAATGACATCGTTGACGGTGTTAAAAATATTGCACAGATAGAAGATATTTCTTCACTAGAGGTCCTCAGCGTCAGTGACTTTTATGCACTGCCAGAAGACGAGCAAGTGGTGCGTGTCGAGCCGGATGATGTGGCGTTGATTCTGCTCACATCGGGCAGTACCGGACTTCCCAAGTGTGTGCAGCTCAGCCATAAAAATGTCATCAGCCGAAGCCAAGGCTCGATACAAAAAAATGGTTTCGATCAAGATCTTGTTTCGATCAGTTGGATGCCAATGGATCACGTGGGTGGAATTGTATATTTCCATATCCGTGATGTGTATTTAGGGGCTAAGGAGGTCAATGTCGATATCGACTATATTCTGGCAGATCCTCTGCGCTGGCTGGAGCTTATTCACGAGCATCGCGTCAACATAACGTGGGCACCTAATTTTGCTTATTCACTGATTGTGGACAAAGAAAAAGATCTGGCGAAGCGCAGTTTTGATTTAAGTTGCATGCACTTTATGTTGAATGGTGGGGAAGCGGTTGTTCCCAAAACCATGCAAGTATTTATTGAGCTGCTGGCGCCGCATGGATTGCATGAAGATGCGGTCAAGCCGATTTATGGTATGTCAGAAATTTCATCGGGAATTACCTATCCAGAGCGACTTGAACTCACGTATTCCGGTGACGACAGTGTGTTTGTTTCGGTGGGTAAACCTGTACCGGGTGTTAATCTGCGTATCGTTGACGAACACGACAATTTGTTGAACGGTGGGCAGTCGGGGCGTTTGCAGGTCAGCGGTTTAACCATGACTCAGGGATATCTTGGCGGTGAAGCGATCAATGGAGGTGTTTTCACTGAAGACGGCTGGTTTAAAACCGGGGATATCGCGTTTATCGAGGCTGGAAACTTAACCATTACTGGCCGCGAAAAAGACATGATTATTATCAACGGTATTAATTTCTACAGCCACGAAATTGAATCCGTAGTCGATGATGTTGACGGTATTAATGTTTCCTATACCGCGGCTTGTGCGGTACAACGAGATGGAGATCCCAGTGATCAATTGGCGGTGTTTTTCAATACCGATATTGTTGAAAATGATGATTTGCTAAGCTTGATTAAAAATATTCGACGCACAATCGTCAGTCGAATTGGTGTTCATCCGAGTTTTGTTTTACCGCTCGATAAAGAGGATATTCCTAAAACAGAAATTGGGAAAATTCAATTGTCTAAGTTGAGCAAGCGTTTTGGCGAAGGTCAATTCGACAATTTGGTAAAACGTCTGGATATTCTTGAGGGCAACAAAGACACCTTACCCAATTGGTTCTATCAGAATAAATGGATAGAAAAGTCATTGCCGGTTCTTGCGCTTAATCCTACGAAAATTGACGCTTCACAACGTGATGCGAATATGAACCAAGTGCTGATTTTGTCCAATGACGAAAGCAATGCGCTTGCGGAAATCCTTGCGCGTCATTATCACGAAAAAGTGATTCGGTTTGTTGCTGCAGACGCCTATGAAGAATGCGATTCTAATATTTACCGAATCGATCCTAAAGCGCCGCAGGATTATCTTCGAGCCATGGCCTCATTGATTGCCAAGGGCATCGCTATTTCGAGCGTTATCCACTTATGGGAATACGGAAATGTTGACGGGACAGAATTTGGTGCCGCTGCTGGATTGACAGGTGCGGGCATAGATACCATCTACCACCATGGTCTTGGTTCCTTGTATTCCTTAGTTAAGGCACTAAAAGAGTCGTCAATAGATCACCCCAAACGCTGGCTGTATGTCAGTTCAAATTCACAAAAAGTAATGGAAGACGATCGTGTTAGCACGGAAAAAACCCTGGTTATTCCGCTGCTAATAACCCTAGAGAAAGAACTAAGTGGAGTGGTGGCCCATCATATCGATTTAGCCGGGGATAAAAACGTAGCGCATGCCGAGCATATTCTTCAAGAATTGCATACGGTGCATCACGATCACGAAATTGCCTATCGACATGGTAAGCGCTGGGTGGCTTGTTTAACCGAATCAACCATGAAACTCAATGCCGAATCGCGCATTCAAGCCTTGGTGTACGGTGGGGCGTATCTGATTACCGGCGGACTCGGCGGTATTGCCGTGGAGTTGGCGACGTATCTTATTCGGCAATTTAATGCGAAATTATTGTTGGTGGGTCGTACAGCTCATGAAGCCTTAGACGCGAATAAAAAAGAACAATTAGAAACTTTACAGGGCATGGGTAACGTCTTTTACGACGACGTTGATATCTGCGATATGGACGCGATAGAAAAATCCCTTGGCCTCGCAGAAAAAGAATGGCAACAAAAGCTAAACGGTATATTCCATCTGGCGGGCCTGTCCTTAGATAAGGCCATTGCGGAAGAAAATGACACCGACGTGTACGCGACACTGATGCCTAAGGTGGTGGGCACCAACGTGCTTTATCACGTGGTCAATAAGCGTTCGGATACGATATTTGTGAATTTCTCTTCGGTCAATGGTGTCTTTGGTGGCTCGATGATGGGGGCGTATTCTGCGGCTAACCGTTATCAAATGAGTTTTGTCGACGCCACTCGACAGAATAAAAATGTCCGCACCTACACCTTTGCTTGGAGCATGTGGCACGACATGGGAATGGGCAAAAAATACAGCCACATGCAAAGTATTTCCAAGTCGATGGGCTTTGCTGCGATTACCGTGAAGCAGGGCATGGATTCGTTGTTGGTGTGTTTGTCGAACGGTCTGAATAATGTCTTGATTGGTTTAGATGGCAGTAAAGCGAATATCTATACACGGCTGGTGAACGATAAACCGGCCTTGCAAGAAGTGCTGTGTTTTGTGCAGGCGCCGCAAGCAGTTGAGATAAGTCTGGGTCAACTCGCGTTGGACGATCAATTTGGTACAACGGTCGAACCCCACTTTATTTGCCAAGAAAGCTTTCCTCTGAATGCTGATAACAGTATCGACGAACATGCCGTGTTGTTATCGCTAGCCGGGGTGAAGCATGTACAAGAAGAAAAAGTCGCGCCTCGCAACGAGATCGAAGAGCAACTGATTAAGATAGCGACCGATGTCTTTAATGTGACGCAGCCGATTGGTGTGAAAGATAATTTCTTTGATGTGGGGGCTAACTCGTTGTTAATCGTCAAGTTCCATCATGATATACAAGAAAAACTCGCAGTCGAGTTCGCCTTAGTGGAATTGTTTAATGCAACGTCAGTGGAAAAAGTGGCAAACTTTTTAAGCAATCAACAAAAACCAGAAGAGGTGGCGTCGCAAGCACGTTCTGTTGCCGAAGATAGAAAAGCAGCCATGCAGCGTAGACGCAAAGGGCGAGGTGGTCGCGGCCGACGATAGCAACCATGACGACGGCTAGCAATGAATGGTAAGCGATAATCGTTGAAACAAATTGAACAGTTAAATAGTTAACGAAACTATAAACCGAATTTAACAGAGATATACGAATGACCAGTAACAGCAATATCGATGATGACTATGATGGCGATGAAGATGCATACGATGACGATCTATCCAATGACGTTGCGATTATCGGTATGGCCGGACGCTTCCCCATGGCTGACAATATCGATGAGTTTTGGGAAAATCTTGTCAGTTCTCAAGATTGTATTACGCGTTTTACAAAAGAAGAATTACTCAAAAGAGGAGCGGATCCCGAGACCATAGAAGATCCCAATTTTGTTCCGGTGTCTGCCATTGTTGAAAATCAGGATAAATTTGACGCGCATTTTTTCGATGTTAATCCGCGTGAAGCCGCGCAGATGGATCCCCAGCACCGCTTAGCGCTGGAAGTTGCCTGGCAGGCGATGGAAAATGCTGGCTATGTTCCTGAAAAAGTTAAACACAGCGTGGGTGTATTTGCCGGTGCAAATATGAGTACCTATCTGCTCTTTAATTTGTTGGCGCAGGGTGATAACGAGTCTAAGGACGCCCTCGAGATGCAAATTAGCGTCGATAAAGATATGGTCGCCACACGTATTTCCTACAAATTAAATTTACACGGCCCCAGTATTTCTCTGGGAACCGCATGCTCCACTTCTCTTGTCTGTATACATTTAGCGGCGCAAAGTATTCTCAATGGTGAGTGCAAAATGGCGCTTGCGGGTGGTAGCCATATCGCAACTCCGAATACCGTGGGGCAGATGTATCACGAAGGTGGCTACAGTTCCCCCGACGGATTTTGTCGCGCGTTTGACGAAAAAGGAAAAGGCACGGTTGGCGGCAACGGTACTTGCTTTGTGTTATTGAAAGCCTTGGATGAAGCCGTTGCGGATAATGACCATATTTATGCGGTGATTAAAGGTTCTGCTGTTAACAATGACGGATCAGAAAAAATTGGTTTCACCGCCCCGAGTATTGAAGGCCAAACCAATATTATTGCCGAAACCCAGGCGATTGCCGGAATATCTCCGGATTCAATCCGCTTTATCGAAGCCCATGGTACGGGTACGCCGCTGGGCGATCCCATCGAATTCTCGGCCTTAACACGGGCGTTTCGCATTGAAACACAAAGAAAGAATTTTTGTGGCATCGGCTCAGTAAAAACCAATATTGGGCATCTGGGATTGGCGGCGGGTGCGGCAGCGACAATTAAAGCAGCGCTATCGCTGAAACATAAAATAATCCCCGAAAGCCTTAACTTTGAAACCCCTAATCCCAAGCTCGATATTGAAAACAGCCCGTTCTATGTTGTCGATAAACTCGAGCGTATAGAAAAATCTGAATACCCCGCGCGTGCTGGTGTAAGTGCTTTGGGAATTGGCGGTACGAACGCCCATATAATCTTAGAAGAACCCCCCGAAATCAATTCCTCGCCATCGAGAGATTTCCAATTGTTCTTGGTGTCTGCTAAGACCCCAAGCGCACTAAAAACAATGAGTGACAACTTATCGCGTTACCTCGAAAGCAGTGAGGAGAATTTAGGTGATGTCGCTTTTACATTGCAAGAAGGCCGTAAAAGTTACGCATTCAAACGCGCTTTTGTTGTGCCCAATGGGGATCGCAACAGCGCGAGTTTAGTTTCGGGCGATAAAGGTTTTACCGCCTTGTCTTCCGATAAAGCCAAAAAAATTATCTTTATGTTTCCCGGTGGCGGCACCCAGTACGCCAATATGGCAAAAGATTTATATCGCACAGAATCAGCATTTAAAAACAGTATGGATCAATGCGCTGAATTGTTTAAACGCGAAAATGGTTTGGATCCGATTGCGCTTATATATGAAAATGACGATTTGTCTGAGTCAGATGCTCCGTATTTACAGCGCCCTAAACAGTTTTTTACGGCAATATTTTCGGTCGAATACAGTCTGGCAAAATTATTTATGAGCTGGGGAATTCAGCCTGATGGAATGATCGGCCACAGCCTGGGAGAATATGTGGCGGCCTGTATTTCTGGTGTGCTCACTCTTGACGATACGATTAAGTTAATTGCATTTCGCGGTGAACTATTTGAAAAAATTGGTAAAGGGGCCATGCTAAGTGTGAATTTGTCGGCTGCTGAAGTTGAAGCCATGCTAATTCCTGGTGTCTCTATTGCTACGATCAACGATCCTGAACGCTGTGTGGTGGCGGGGGAGATCGAACCCATCGAGAAATTTGAGGCGGCCTTAACTGGAAAAGATATAGAGTGTCGTCGATTAGCGATCGATACCGCGGGCCATAGTTCGATGCTTGACCCTTTATTGCCAGAATTCGGAACGTTTTTGAATACGCTAAAATTCAATTCCGCCGATATTCCTATTATATCGAACATATCGGGAGCCTGGGCCGACGAGGCGATTCAAACATCTGAATATTGGCAACAACACCTGCGTCAAACCGTGCGTTTTTCGGATGGTGTTAAGACGCTGCTGTCGGAAGGCGATTGTATATTCTTGGAAGTGGGGCCGGGCAATGCCCTTAGCAGTTTTGTGCGTTGTCAGTTAGCGGCGCAATCCGGACATGTGTTGATCAATGGTATGCGTCATTTTAAAGAAGAAAAAAATGACCAAGCCTACTTATTGGAAACGCTAGCGAAACTTTGGGTCAATGGTGTTGATATTGATTGGTCAACATTTTACGAATATGAAACACGCAAACGCATACCGTTGCCAACCTACCCTTATGAAAGTAAGCGTTATTGGATAGAGCCCAAAAAAGGTCGTCCAACAGCGAAACAAAAATTGGCGGTGGATGAATGGTTCTGGCAGTCGAGTTGGCGATTAGCTGACACCACTAAGAATAACTTTAAAGAGAATGTAGATTCACCAAATAAGATATTAATATTCTCTGATTCGACGGGTTTGAGTGATGAGGTGGCGACATTTCTGTCCTCTCATGATCTCAGCCCAGTGATTGTTGCGAGAGGGGAAACTTATCGTCAATTATCGACATCTCGTTTTGAACTTAACCCACTGGCTAAAGCAGACTACCAGCGTTTACTCGAAGAGCTGAGCAAGCAGGGTAATCTACCCAATAAAATACTCCATTGTTGGAATCTAGACCCCTTGTCTGCTTATGGCTTCAACGATAAATGCGCGCAAGATCAAACCTCAATACGCTACCATCTCCCCTTTGTGTATTTGGCCAAAGCCTTGGGCGATAAACATAATGATACTACGATCGATATTATCGCGGTCACGCAACAACTTGAAAGCGTGACGCCGGGGGACGTGGTGGACCCCGAGAAGGCATTAATTGCAGGTCCTGCTAAGGTCATTCCTTACGAATATCCGAACATCTCTTTTCGCATTGTCGATTTGCGATTAGAAGGTTTACTCGAATCGAATTCGATTCCGGAAATTTCGGTGGAGCAGGTGGTGCGAGAGCTTCTGGCCCCGGCCTTGCCCAGCGAGAGTACGATCGCGTTACGCCATAATTTAAGGTTTGTGAAAGATTTTAATGCTTTGCCGCTTAAAACCAATGATGCCAAACCGCATCATATTAAAGAGCAGGGTGTTTATTTGATTACTGGCGGAATTGGTGGTGTAGGAATGGTTCATGCCGCAGCGCTCGCGCCTTATAAGCCACGCTTGGCTCTGATGCAACGCAGTGCATTCCCGGAAGAAAGTGAGTGGGATTCTATTCTTCAAAAAAATGATGATTTGATTATAGTCGATCAAATTAATGGGATTAAAGACCTAAAAGAACAAGGTGCTGAGGTCCTATTGCTTCAGGCCGATGTTTGCGACAGCGATCAGCTCAATTCAGCTTTGGAAAATATTCGACAGCAATGGAAGGTGATCGATGGCCTGATTCATTGCGCGGGATACGGTGAATTTGTCAGTATTGAAGAAACCAATGAAAAAATTATTGCTGATGTCCTTGCCCCCAAAGTCAACGGTACAAACAATCTAGTGGCGGCTTTAGGGGATGATAATCTCGATTTTGTGCTGCTATGTTCGTCTATGTCGTCGGTGACAAGCGGGTTTGGTTTAGTGGGTTATATCAGTGCTTGTGCCTACCTAGATGCTCTGTCGTATTCACAAAAGGACAACGATACTTATTTCGCTGCGATCAACTGGGATGTGTGGAAGACCTCTCAGCAGAAAGTTAAAAATAAAATAGCCTTAGCGGCAGGGATAAAACCCCAAGATATGAAAGCTGCGATACTGGCTAATGAAGGTGCCGATGTCATTCAGCGTGTTTTAGATGCTTCCCAGCCTCAAGTTATCGTGTCTACACGAGATTTTAGAGAATTATTGAAGAAAAATGAAAGGTTTAACCAATCGCTATTACTTGATGGTTCGGACACTTCGGGTCAATCTGTTGATAGCGAAAACGGCGATGACTTGGATCTCTATGAACGGCCCAGTCTATCGACGCCTTATGTTGAGCCTCGAAATGACAAAGAAAAAATTCTTGCAAAAATCTGGCAAGATACTTTGGGGATTTCTAAAATTGGCATCCAAGATAATTTCTTCGAGTTGGGGGGGGAATCATTACTCGGGGTGAAAATCGTCGTAAAAGCGAAACAAGAGGGGCTGTTTATAGACCCCAAGAAAATGTTCAGTACCCCAACCATTCAAGAAATTATTGAACAGTTAGACGATGCCGACGTGATTGACGTTGAGCAAGGTCTTGTTATGGGTACTGGCCCTTGTTCCAGTATTCAAGAATCGTTTTTTGCTTTGGATTACCACAATGTAAATCATTGGAATGTGAGCACGCTCTTTAAACTCAATATTGCACTGACTGAGGATGTCTTGGAGATGATCGCTCATCGTTTGGCGGATCATCACGATGTATTACGCAGTGGTTTTTTAGCCGCAGATACCGGGGCGGCTAAATGGCAACAAAGTTTTGACAAAAAAGATGCTTTGTTGAGTCACTATTACTACTGCTCTGACTCGGATAGTGCGTCGTTTTCAGATACCGTTGAGAAACAATCTGCAGAACTTCAAGCAAGTTTGAACTTGGGCTCTGCTGAAGTGTTTCAGCTGGCGTATTTTAAAGGCCCTGTGATAGAAGGTGCGAACACCGAAGGACGATTATTGTTGATCGTGCATCATTTGGCGATGGATGCCGTATCTTTGAGTTTTGTTATTGAGGATTTGGTGACGTTACTGGCGGGGATTTCTGAATCGAGTCAAGAATCAAATCAGAAGGAAATCCAAGCGACCATCAGCACTATTGAGCTACCGTCGAAAACCAGTTCTTTCAAAGATTACGCTGGGAAACTGGCCGAAGTAGCGCAATCTGACCAACTGTCCTCTGACCGTGAATATTGGTCGACGTGTTTTAGTGACGAGGTGGCAAGCTCTTTCAGTCGGGATCTAGGCACGGGTGAAAATAGAGAGTCCGATGTTACTGAATGTTTATTTTCGCTTTCTGCTGAAACAACACAGGCCTTAAGTTCTCTGGTCGATGGGGATCAAGCGGTTAAAATCAATGAATTGCTTGTTATTGCGATGGGGGCATTATTATCTAAAAAAACGGATAATAATCGCATCCTGATCGATATTGTTGGGCATGGCCGCAGCGCGTTTACCGAGGGCTTAGATGTTACGCGGACAGCGGGTTGGTTTGGTTATGGATTTCCGGCTGTATTGTCGTTCGCGGACTCGGCTGTTTCTACACAGTTGACGGCCTTAAAGCAGCAATTAGACAGCATTCCAAATGACGGCGTCAGTTTTTCAATGTTGAAAACATTGAGTGGCGATGTTGATATACATCGAGAGTTTGAAGCCTATCCTATGGCCCAGGTCGCGATTAATTATTTAGGCACACAAGCGAGTTCAGGGGAATTGGATTCGGCAGGATCTGATTCAGTAATAACTCTCGCTAATGAAAAACTTCACATTATTCGTGATGGTGAAAATAAGCGGCAGTATGAACATGAGATAATTGCCGTTGTAAGTGACGGGCAGTTGCAATTAAGCTGGAAGTTCAGTCAAAAACAATATAACGACGCGACGATTAGGGCGCTGGGAGATGAGCTTCTCTCCATATTAACGGCGATTGCCGAAGGACAGATGGATGAGATTGACGAGTCTGTGCTCAGTTCAATGGGTCTACGCTCAGAACATGTCGAATTATCATATGCTTTAACGCCATTTCAACGTGAAATGTATCAGCTATGGTCTGATAAAAATCGGGCACTTAGCAATATCACTCAGGGTGTCTCGGTGATCGATGGGCATCTTAATGTGGAGCAATTGCGCGGGCTTTGGCAAGCGCTGATCGTTCGTCATCCTTGCTTAAGGACGTGCTTTGTTGGCTATGGCCTTGATGCTCCTCTCCAAATTGTGGTGAACCCTCAGACTTATCCTTCGTGTCTTGATATTTCTATTGTCGAAGAAGATTGGTCATCTAAATCAGAAGCGGAACAAAAATCACTGACTCAAGCGCTATTGGTTCAAGATCGGCTTACTCCTTTTGAGCTTGAAGCTGCGCCAGCTGTTCGACTATATCTCGTGAACTTAAGGGCTGATAAAAGCCAGTCAATGCTTATTCAATCCAACCATCAAATTATATTGGATGGTTGGAGCTCGAGTTTATTGGCTCAAGACTTGGCTTACTGCGCTATGCAACTGTTGCAAGGAAAACCAGTAGCGCCATTAGATTCCAGCCCGAGCTACCAGAAATATATTCAGTGGTTAAATTCGCAGGATATCAGCCCGATTCGCTCATACTGGCAAGAGCGTCTTGCAAATTATACGCCCTCAAAATTATTGGACTCTATTTCGTCAGCTTCTGAGGTTGTTGACGCGGGAACAAGTGCTAGCTCGGACGACCATTATGCTGAACATTATTTTGTGGTCGATGGTGATTTGGTCGATGCCATTGGCCTTGCATCAAGGGCTTCTCAAACCACGCCTAATGCGGTTTTTCAGGGGGCATGGGCCTTAACTTTGAGTCACCTGAGTGGCGCTAAAGATCTGGCTTATGGGGTTACTGTTTCAGGGCGATCATGTGATGTAGATGGCATCGATCGTATTATCGGCCAGTGTACAAACAGTTTGCCCATGCGCGTTCAATTAAGCGATGAGAGCGAAACGGTTGCTCAGTGGCTGCAAGCTTTGCATAAAAACAATGCAGACCTTCAGCATAATAACTTGATCTCTATTGATGAAATAAAAAGGCTTATCGGATTGGGGTCTGATGCTCCTCTGTATCAATCTAATTTTATTTTTGAAAATGTGCCAGTGCCTGATGATTCGGATGAAAATACCGACGCTGAAAGTAATCTAAGCTTAAGTGTGAAAGGAGGCTATTGGGCGGACGGTTGGCAGTTCCCACTAAGAGTGTTTGTTGTGCCTCAGGGAGATGTCTTTTGGGTTAAGTTTGCCTATGACCGTTTACTGTTTTCGGATTCGGTAATTGCCGATGTGGCGTTACAGTACCAGCAGTATTTACAGAAACTGGTCGCTGATATAGAGCAAAAAATCAGTGCGCTGATATAAATACAAACGAAACAGTTATGTACTTTAGTTGTAGTTGTAAACGAATGTCCCATTGTTCTGGAGAATAGAATGACAGAAGAGAGCCGGCCAGAAATTTACCGACTCAGTGAGTTTGGTGAGATTGGCGTAGTGCCGTTGAAAATGCACGCCTGGGTACTGCGGTCAGGAGAATTTGGTGATCCTGTAGTCGCCTACAAACAGGATGTTGTGTCTGTTCCAGATATTGGTGATGATGAAGTACTTGTACGCGTTATGGCGGTTGGTGTTAATTATAATTCCGTTTGGGCGGCCTTAGCGCAACCGATAGATGTTTTTAGATTGCATGACCAGGATTACCATGTTGCCGGGTCAGATGCTTCTGGTATTGTCTGGAAAGTGGGAAAAAATGTAAAAAACTGTAAGGTCGGTGATGAGGTGCTCGTCACCTGCCAGAAACAATCACAAGAACATGGGATGGGTTCAGAAGACAATCCCAACTTTACGTCCTTTGACCCGATGAGCAGTCCTAAGCAATCGATAATGGGATATGAAACACCCGACGGTACCTATGCTCAATTTGTTCGTGCTCAGGCACAACAGATTTTACCAAAGCCAAAACATTTATCCTGGGAGGAAGCTGCATCTTACGTACTGACGTATTTTACCGCCTATCGAATGCTGATTACGCGTGGCGAACTTAAAGCCGGTGAACTCGTTCTTATCTGGGGGGGAGCGGGAGGGTTGGGATGTTACGCAATCCAAATTTGCCGTGAAATGGGTGCGGATTGTATTGCCATTGTTTCCAGTGAAGAAAAAGGTGAGTTGTGTAAAAAGCTAGGAGCAATGGATTACATTAACCGTAAAGATTTTTCTGGGTACGAATATGTTGCCCCGGAATATGCTCACGGTGACTCAGATGATATAATAGCGCGTCGGCATAAAATGACCAAAGCGCTAGGGAAAAAGATATGGGACATTTGTGGTGAAAAGCGTTCACCCGACCTTGTCTTTGAGCATACCGGAATGGAAACTTTCTCTGCGTCAGTATTTTTGGCGGCACGTTTTGGTCGTATCTTAATTTGCGGTGCGACTACAGGCTACGACTTAACATTTGATGTTCGCCATTTATGGATGCATCAAAAACGTATTATTGGCTCGCACTATGCCAACTTCCGTGATTGTCGTCAGGCGAATACCCTTATCGATCGCAAAAAAATTCAAGTGGTGAATACCCGAACTTACAATTATGATGAGCTTCCTCAAGCCCATCAAGACTTGTATGAAAATAAAGTCGTGGGTAATGCGAGCATATTGGTTTTCCCTGAAAATATAAAAGGATTAAAAAGTATGAAAGATATCAAACGGACATTCGGTTGACCTAGCTGTATTGTAAATTAAATTTATTATTGTGAAATTATTATGAGCACAACTATTAGTTCTGACAAAAAACCACCGGGTCCAAAAAATTCTTGGCTGGGCTTGGGACATATTAGCCAATTGAAAAACGATCCCATTGGTTTTATGCAAGGACTTCGTAATCAATATGAAGATATTGCTTATTTTCGTATCGTTAATGTCAGCGTTTATCTTCTTTTTTTACCTGAGTTAATTCGAGAGGCGATTGTCACGAAGGGTGAAGACTTCATACGTCATGAGCGGACTATGGATGTTTTTACATCAATTTATGGGAAGAATGTCTTGACCGTGGAAGGCGATGTCTGGAAGCGGCAACGCCGAATACTTACTCCTGGTTTTGCACCTAAAAAAATTGCCGGTTATATGGGCTTGATGGCCGACGCGATAAGCGATTGTTTTACGGCGATCCTACCCAAGGCTGGGGAGAGTGGCGCGCTCGTTGATATTGACCAATTAACAACAAAATTGACTGCGGATGTCATACTTCGCGTATTGTTTTCTTACAAAGCTAGTGCAGAGGAGTCTCTCAGTGTCTCGGGAGCAGTCCGTTCGCTTGAGCATCAAACGGTACGCGAATTAGGATGGCCGATGACTCCTACTGGTTACTTTCCATTTCCAGGCCGAAAGCAAAAACAGCAAGACAAAGGAATCATTGATAATTTGATTCAGGGGCAAATACAGCGTCGTAGGGCGGCGATTGATGATCCGGTCAAGGAATACGACTATCTTCATATGCTTTTGAGTGCGCGGGACGAAGAGGGACGTGGTGATTCAGCAGAGAAAAGGCTTTCGGAAGCTGAAATTCATGATAATTGTGCAGTTATATTTGCTGCTGGCCACGATACCACCGCCGCTGCCTTAACCTGGTGGATAGGCTATTTGACACAACACCGGGATTATGCGGATAAAGCGAGACAAGAAATTCAGCAAGTCCTGAATAACAGGCACCCAACGCCAAAAGAATTGGCTGAGTTGCTATGGCTCAATGCCACGATAAAGGAATCCATGAGAATATGCCCTGTGGTGTTCGGCCTATTTAATCGGCGTGCAGTTCGCGATGTGAAAATAGGTGAATGGAACATACCTAGAGGCGCAACTGTCAGTGTCCCTACCTGGCATGTTCATCGTGACCCACGCTGGTATCCAGAGCCTGAGACATTCAAACCCGATCGATTTATGCCGGGAGCTCAAAAGATCCCGCGTGGTGCCTACCTGCCATTTGGTATAGGTCCTCACGTGTGTATAGGGCAGAGTTTGGCAATGACGGAGATGATGCTCATTTGTATCTCGCTATTGAGGCAATTTGATTTTGAGTTTGCTGAAGGGGAATCGTTGCCCAAACCAAAAGCTGAGGCGCTCATGAAACCGGTGGTTCCTCTGAAGATTATTTTTACGCCTCGCTGAAGAGCTGTATAGTACGGTCTCTGTTCAATAATAAAAGGCTCTGAAAATCTGTAATGGGGCTGCATTAGCCAGTGAATTACATTTTTTGGTGTAAATATTAAATACAATGAATATTAAAGACGATATCTGGTTTCAAGTTCTTCAGCCTATTAATAACCCAACTAAACGGTTGTTTTGTATTCCCTATGCAGGAGGCTCAGCCTCAGCTTTCGCCGGATGGCAAGATAGCTTACCGGCGGGTATCGAAGTCTGTGCGCTACAATTGCCGGGCCATTTTGGGCGTATGCACGAAGCCTGCTATACCGATTTGCAGACCATCATCGACGCTTTAGTCAGTGCAATTAAACCCTATCTTAATGACTGTGATTTTTATTTTTATGGTCACAGCATGGGTGCACGCTTAGCTTTTGAACTGGCGAATGCGCTGTCGAAGCAGGGGCTAAATTTACCGAAAGAGCTATTTGTTTCAGGCGCAAAAGCCCCGCATTTACCCCGTGACAAAAAGCCTATTCATGCTTTGTCTCACGATGATTTCTTCGAAGAAATCGACAGGATTAATGGTACGCCTAGAGCCGTATTGGAAAACAAAGAGCTTGCAGAGTTGATATTGCCGATATTGCGCGCTGATTTTCAGGTCTGTGAAACGTGGTCCTTTGATGTGGACGACGTACTGAATATCCCCCTCCGTGCCTTTGGTGGTCTTAGTGACCCTGGTGTTAGTATGGAGGATATAGATGCCTGGGAATTACGGTCGTCATCGGACTTTAAGAGACATATGTTTCCCGGCGATCACTTTTTTATTAATCCGCATAAAGACAAGTTGTTGAGGCTTATTGCAAAATACATTCTTCTATAAGTATTCTGAACGACTATATACTGTATTTGACTGCTACTGTAACGGTTCTCGGATTGCCATAAGTATCAGTGCCGGTATATCCAGAAACTTTATATTGTTTGTTTGATAAGTTTTGTCCATGAATACTGATTTGCAAACCTTCGCTATGGGAGGTCCAAACAACGCTGGCATTAATAAGGCTATATCCCGATTGGTTATTAATTTGGGTTCCCAATTCCCCGCGGTTTAAAGCGCTTGTACTACGGTAGTTGATTGAGGATATTATCGAGAGTGTTCCTTGCCCCCAATCTGTTCTGTATGTCTGGGCGAATGATAAGGTGTTTTTTGGCGTGTCAATTATAACTCGCTGATCGGATACGTCTCCGTTCCCCTCGTTATAGGTATTGTAATCGGCTTTGATTATCCCTATTGCAAGGTTTGAGGAGAGTTTTTCTGTAATGTGCGCGCTAACCTCTAACTCAAAACCGCTAATCGTCGCATTTGCAGCATTGCTAACGGTTAAAAACTTTTGATCTGCCAGGGCTGGTGAAATACTGGCGAATTCAACTTCGGAAACAATGATTGCATTTTTATAATCGCTATAAAAAATGGCGGAGTGTGAGGTGATTCTGTCTTCCCAATGCAGTGTTTTGAGTCCGAACTCATAGCTGTCTAAAATTTCTGGTTCGAATCCTTTTCGTATTAGTGGTTGGGTATAAATTCCCCTTGGGTCAAACCCGCCGCTAGTGAAGCCTTTGCTGTATGAGGCATAAATATGCAATTTGTTTTGAGGTTTCCAGCTTAGATTTATGCGCGGGGTTGTCGCGCTGTCGTTTCGGCTGCCCTGAAACCGAGGAAATACTTCATTTCCATCATTGTCATATTCGGGCCTAAAAAAAGCAAAGCCATCTCCTCCAAAATGAGGGGAAATTAAATCGCCGGAAGAAGTTGGTAAAAATAAGCCGTTAATTGTTTCGATTGTTTTTTTATCTTGAGTATATCTTGTGCCAACTGAGGCATTGAGTGTATCTGATATTTTAATTTCAAGCGTACCGAAAAATGCCCAAGACGCTGTGTCAACATCGGCCAAATTAAAATATACGGCGCTTTGCCCAAAAAAACCTACGACCCCATCGGTAGTCGATAATGCGTTTGCGTTTAAATAATAGGCGCCGGCTAAAACGTGAATATTTTGAGTGTCAAAGGCTAAGCGAATCTCTTGGCTGTTTTGTTTGTTTTCGTAAATAAAAAAGCTATCTCCGATTATCGCTTCGTTGGCGAAGCTGTCAACGAGTAATTCGCTGCGGTCTTCCCTGTAAGCACTGATAAACGTTAGGGTAAAGTGTTTGTCTGCTGTCCACTGTGCATATGAGGATACCCCACGTTTTACGACCTTATTTTTATTAATGGGGTGATTTGAATTAGCAATGCCTGCGTGTGTATCATAGATATTGTCGACAGACGGTTCCTCTCCTGTTGGATGGGATAATCTTCCTGATATTGGTAATGATGAATCCACTGTCTGGTCGCCAGCTATACGGATAAATAGATCGTCTGACGGTGTGAATTCCAAAGTAGATCGTACTCCAAGAATATTCTTATTATAATTTTCATCCCCGGTGGTTAGGTTTTTGCCAAAACCATCTCGAGAGAATGAGGCAATGCTCCCTCCTATTTTCACTAAATTGTTGGCTAAAGGTGTACTGCCTGAGGCTAAAATATCCAACTGATTGAATGAGCCGCCTGATAATTTCACATTTACTGCGGGGTCGTCTTTAAGGCGTTTTGTGGTGTACTTTATTGCGCCACCGGTGGTATTGCGTCCGTAAAGTGTGCCCTGAGGGCCTCGTAATATTTCTATGCGTTCGGTATCGTATATTTCTAATGTGACACTTTGAGGCCGGTAAAAGTAAACATCGTCGATATATATACCGACGCCCCGTTCAAGCCCGGCTGATGGATCCTGATAGCCGACTCCACGAATAATTGCCACCATGGTTGAATTAGTGCCCTGAATAACTTTGAGCGTAGTGTTTACCGCATATAGTCCGAGTTGAATTAGGTCTTGTGTTCCGTTTAATTCCAGGGTGTCCCCGTCAAATACTGACACGGACATCGGTACATCGTGTAGATTCTCCTTTCTATGACGTGCTGTTACGACAAGGACTTCTTCTTGTCGAGAATTAGTGTTGTAGATATGGGGAGATGGTGTGGATGTTTTTGGTGCATTAAAAGTATTTACCGTCATCGAGTGAGTACTTGAGTCAAATGCGAATGTAAAAGACGTTTTGGATAGCAGAACCTCCAAAGCTTGGCGTATTGAATAATCGCCTATGAGCGGGCTAGAGTCATGTTTTGATATGAGGGGGTCTTGCAGAGAAATCACGATACTGATGTTGGCTTGTAAACCGTACTCAAGTAAGGCATTGGTTAATGACTGTGAGGGGATGTCGAAGTGTTTTATGATTTCTAATGCCATTGATTTATTTGAAGTTTTGGGTGTGGCAGCATAAGAAGTTTCAACATGGAATGCTGATACCAAAAGAAATAGTAGTAATGTCGTGTGAAATTTCAAAATTATCCGCTTTTTGTTGATTGTAATGTGCTCGATTCTGGTGTTGAAGAATAAGAGTGAAAATACAGTTTTACACTGCAATGAAAGCAAGTGTACGTAAAAGAGTATTTGGATCATTCCGTATAAGATCTTCATGACTTTCTATGGCCGAATGAAATATATCTGTGTCAATCTGGATTTTTTATAGTTCTTGTAATGTTGAGCGTATTTGGAGTTTTGGCGGTTTATTCTGAGACAACGAAAAGTTTTATTTTTCCAGAGCATTCGCCAATAAACTACATTAGTGGTTACAAGCGGTATTTAACCGTTGCTGTAATGGTTCTTGGGCTTCCATAAATATCTGCGGCTATGTTTGCCGATGGGCCTGTGTAGCCTGAAACTTTATACTGCTTATTTGATATGTTTTTAGCGTGCATGCTGACTTGCCAGGTATTACTATCGGATGCCCAAACGATACTGCTGTTAACCAGACTGTAGCCTGGTTGTTCGCTACGTGATCTTCCCAGTTCTTGGCGATTGAAGGAGCTTATGCTGCGATAGTTAATCGAAGATGTTATCGAGAGTTCTCCTGATCCTAGAGTGCTTTTGTATTGTAATGATAAGGATGCTGTCCTTTCAGGAGTATCTTGTAAAACACGCTGATCTGACACGTCTCCGCTTCCTTCGTCATAAGAAGTGTAGTCAGCTTTTATTAGTCCAATGGCTAGGTTGGAAGTAAGGTTGTTAGAAAACCGAGCTTTTACTTCTAATTCTAAACCGCTAATAGTGGCTTCTGCCGCATTTTTAATTGTTACAAAAGTTGCTCCTGCTAGTACTGGTGAAACACTGGCGTATTCAACTTCATACAAAACTTGAGCATTTTTATAATAGCTATAAAAAATGGCTACGTTGGATGTTACTCCCCCTTCTAAAAATAGTGACTTGAGTCCTAATTCATAGCTGTCTATCGTTTCTGGTTCGAACCCTTTGCGTATCGATGGTTGGGTATAAATTCCTCGGGAATCGAACCCTCCGCTAGTGAATCCTTTGCTATAGGATGTATAAAGGTGGACTTCTTTGTTCGGTTGCCAGCTTAAACTGAGACGAGGTGTCGTGGCGCTATCATTTCGTGTTGCCCGGAAATGGGGGAATACTTCATTTCCTTCATCGTCATATTCTGGATCAAAATAAGCAAAACCGTCGCCGCCGAAGTAAGGTGAAATTAAGTCGCCGGAAGAGGTGGGTGAATATAAATTTTTAAATGATGACATTGTTTTTTTGTCGCGAGTGTATCGTGCTCCTATAGATACATTCAGTGTGTCCGATAATTCAATGTCTACTGTGCCAAAAACAGCACAAGTCCTTATATCAAAATTGACTCGGATAAAGCCTATACTGGGGGGCGGGGGGGGTTGAACGACATCTATAGCAGAAAATGAATTAGCATTTAAATAATATAGGCCCGCAAAGGCATGGATTTTTTGATTGTCAAAGGCTATGCGAATTTCTTGGCTGGCCTGTCGGTTTTCTTGAATCGAATAATAGTCATCTTTTGTCGACGTGAGTGAACTACTGTCGATGATGATTTCACCTCGGTCCTCCCTGTAAGCATTAATAAATGTGATGGTAAAGTCTTCGCTCGCCGTCCACTGTGAAAAAGAAGATATTCCACGTATGGAGACATAATCTCTGTTGATTGGGTGGTTGGAGTTAGCAATACCTCCACGTGTATCGTAGATATTATCGAGTGCTGATTCCTCGTCATCGGAGAATGCGACCTTTCCCGATTTTGGTGATGAAGTGTCTTTGGTGAGATCGCCTGCGATACGAATAAATACATTGTCTGAAGGTGTAATTTCTATCGTGGATCGTAGGGCAAGAATTTCTTTATTATAATTTTCATCTCCTGTTGTCAGATTTGATCCGAAGCCCTTTCGATAGAAGGAAGCGATGCTGCCGCCAATTTTTAAACTACCGTCAGATATTGGTGTGCTTCCTGTGGCTATGAGGTCTCGCTGGTTGTACGATCCTCCCGATAATTTCAAACTTAATCTGGCTTCATCCTCAAGTCGTTTTGTTGTGTATTTGATTGCACCGCCTGTGGTATTCCGGCCATAAAGTGTTCCCTGTGGACCGCGAAGGATCTCTATACGCTCCATGTCGTATATGTCGATAGTCACGCCTTGGGGGCGGTGAATGTAGACATCATCAATATAAATACCCACACCCATTTCAACTCCGGCGATTGGGTCTTTATAACCAACGCCACGAATAAAGGCTGACATCGTTGAATTGGTTCCTTGAAATAGCTTTAGCGTCGTATTGGCTGCGTATGATCCGAGTTCAATGAAATCTTGTATTCCGTTTTGTTCTAGTCTTTCACTACTAAACAGTGATATTGACATCGGTACATCTTGTAAGTTTTCTGGCCGATGTCGTGCGGAAACAACAAAGACCTCCTCTAACGGATAATCTTGATTATTAGAACTAGTAGAGGAGGTGATATGTGAGTCAGCTATTATCGTTGTGTTAAGCGTGATGGACTGAGTTTGTTGGTTCAGCTTGAATGTGTAAGGTGTTTTGGATAAGAGTCGTTTAAGTGCTTGATCTATCGGGTATTTTCCCATTATAGATGTGGATCTATAGCTAGATATTGAGCTTCCTTCAGTTGGAAATATGATGCTAATGTGTGCCTGCATGCCGTATTCAAGTAATGCGTCGAGTAGAGGCTGCGCAGGGATATTGAAATGTGATATTAGTTCTTGTTCCGATGGCTGATGAGTCGAACCGGGTTCACTTGCTCTGGAGGCTGCAGAGAATAGAGTGGTGCTGAGTAATACTGCTAAAATAAAGGGCTGCAATTTCAAGGACATTGTCGTTATTATTGTTGTTTCTGTATTTTTGGGCGACATTATACGGTTCCCGCAATGACAAAAAATACGATTAGCGCATGTTTTGGTCGGTATATCCGTATTTAGGTTGTCGAAATCATCGCGTCAAATTTATGTGTTTATTGGACTTATCGATAACGATAACTTCATTTTTCACTGTATCTAGTCTCGCTTTGATTTTAGGCTGCTTTGCGTAAATATGAATTTTTACATTTGCACTGTCTCAATGTATTAAATAAGTAAATTTCAATGATTAAGTGATGAAATCATGAAAACTATTGTTGTCGTTGGGCTTGTTAGCT
This sequence comes from Agarilytica sp., assembly GCA_033852175.1. Taxonomy (GTDB): domain Bacteria; phylum Pseudomonadota; class Gammaproteobacteria; order Pseudomonadales; family Cellvibrionaceae; genus Agarilytica. Next base: position 43,687 of record JAWSUY010000023.1, on the reverse strand, counting down.
CTATCTGGTGTGGCAGGGCGACTAGTCGGTAAATGAGGTAACCGGTTATGCCTAGCATAGTATCTTTTAGTGGTGTCTATTCCATATGTACTAGATCCTATGAATGGCCTGTTAAATCGCGCGGTGATTATGGGAATTGATGTACCGTTAGTTCATCTGACCCCAGCTTGTGGCGTTTAAATCGTCGCTGTTCAGTTTTCGTTAATCCCTTCCTGCTTAAAATAGCTTCAACCTTACGAAATGTGTTGGAGACCTACTATGAGCAACTTGCCCCTTATCGATGTTAAAGAAATTACCCTCTACGAATACTCCATTGCTGGGGCTAAGAAGTAGGTCGCTATTCATTGGCTTGTAAGGGCTGAACAAAGGATTGTCGGCTACTCTTATTGGGCATGTTATGTCCGTTTCCCCTTTTCAGTAGGCATCGAATTATGCGTAGATTAACGGTTGTGTGTTTCCTTTGTGTTTTTAGCGTTGTTAGCCAGTATTCGGTGGCTAAGGACTACAAAATCCGGAAGGATTCGGTTACGGCGGCGCCTATGATGTTTCCCCTCAATTCGGTCGATGGGGTGGATTTCACGGATTTGGTGGTTGAGTATGCGGCGATGGGGCAGGTGAGTATTGGAGAACCGGTTGTACGTCAGTACAAGAACCCTTGCGGTGCACAGCAGGTTGATACGCCAACGGGGACGACATGGGTCTCCAGCAAGCATGATTACTATGAAATTCCCTATACCGGACCAAAGGCAGTGTATGTGGTCAAGCAGGCTTCAAACGGTAAGGTGCTGGCGGGGGATACGTTGAAAATTAAAGGCACGATCGATTTTGGTATAACCAAATGTAAAGCGCGACGTGCCCCTGGGCAGTTAGCTCAGGAATATCAGGCGGCAATCCCGGATATTCGGAATGACATTATTGTAAAGGCGGAGAAAGAACTTCGGGCTAAGGTGACGAAAAGCAGTATTCACAATTACACGTTTAACTATGAGCCGCTTAAGTTCAAGGTTTATTATGTTAAGTCTAAGGCTCGGGACTATTCTCCGTTAAACACCGCTAAAGAATTCGCCAAAAAAGCCTATAAATCTTACGCCAAAAATGGAATTAACCAAGAGAGTTTTTCGCAATTAGAAGCGGCAGTCAAGATATGGCAAGACGCGCTGACGCATTCGGATATCAAAGACGAAAAAGCATTTATTAACAGTGAAATCACTATGGTGATTCACCGTAACTTGGCCGTTGCCTATTTGTTTTTACTTCAACATAAACACGCATTAACTCACGATACCAAAGCGGTTTCGTTAAGTAAGTGGAATTCTGTCACGCATCGGTCATTAATTTATAAGCATCAACAACGTTTTAAGCAAAGCCCAAATACGTCAAAAAAACCTGCTGACCTTGCCCAGCTTTATAACGACAACAAACTGTTAGAAAAAATGTCGCCGGTCAGTCAGGCGGAAGATCAATATGCGGCTTTACATCAGGGGTTGGATGATCACGATGAAGCCAGTAAAGAGAATAATGACGAGATAACCCTAGAGACTCTTTTGGACGGACCATCTGGCGATAGTGGTTGGGCGGCTAAGGTTAATTACTCTGGGTTCAATGGCCACCATATTATGATGGTCGGTGGTTGGGGAGCTCGCTATTCGGAAATTCCACAGGATGTGTGTGAATTGGTTCAGTTGAATGAGCTGGTGGTGACGCATAATGATATAGCCAAAATTCCTGACTGTATCGGTAATTTGACGAGCCTCAAAAAGCTGGATCTCAGTAAGAATAAGCTTACAACGATACCAGCCGGCATTGGAGGCCTCAAAAATCTCAAAAAATTGATCCTTTCAAAAAACCAAATCACACGTTTGCCTGATGAAATTGGCCAGTTGAAGAAGTTAAAGAAGCTTGTGCTAAAAGGGAACCCGATAAGTAAGGAGGAGATCGCGCGAATAAAACTGTTATTACCAAAAACAAAGGTCAAAAAGTAGTTTGAATTCACGGAATCATGGGTGATATTGCGGTTTGGGTGTCTGTTGCGTATTGCCTTTGATTCTTCTCGTTCTGTAACTTGGGTATTGATTGGTATGGCTGAATTTGCAGAAACGCATATGCAGAGCCTATCTTATGGCAAGTTGAAAGGATTGGGATAGTTTGTCTCTCTTATCTTACCCGAAACTTTATCGAAGCCAGTTATGCCTATTAATTCTGGTATTTAGAAAAATGAGGTTATCATTATGAGAATAAATATTCGACTTAAGTGTGGTGTTTTATTTGTCGCACTTTTAAATCTGTTTCTCTTATCTGAAAGCTCTCTGGCAGCTAAAAAAGGGTTGCGTGAATTTAAAATTCACGTCACAGGCGTCGACTCCAAAATCGCCCGTCGTATTATGAAAGATGACCTGATGTATCACATTCGTGTGAAGGTACATTTTGAACCGAAGAAGAATCGATTGGTTCCGGTTTATGTTGATGCAAGGTTGGATAATGCCAATCAATATTTCAATCCCCAAACGGGTCTCTACCGTATTGATCAAACGTACACTGTTTTAGTAAAGGAAAAAGATTTCTTTTTTGACAGACCCGTGACGCTTCTAATCAAGGTGGACACCCAGTTTGGCAATGTAATCTGGGCACGAAAAACCCGTAAATTGGAAAATATAGCCGACCCGATAATGTTTGATCATTATTCCCTGGCAGTTCCCGAAAAGGGGCAATCAGAGAGCAAACCTCGGAAAGGTTTACTCTTTAGAGGTTCTGATTTTATCGCGGATATTAAGAACGGTTTTATCGGTGATGACGGTGTTTTAATGTCGGGAGAAAATTTCCGTATGCGGCTTAAGAATGAGGGTGACAGGGCTTGGAAGATCAGAGAAATGTTTTCAAAGAAAAATGCGCAGAACGGAAATATAGGCGCAACCTATATTGACTTTAAGGGGACTGATTTGACGGTGTCAAAGCCGTTAATCCTGCAGGCCGGGTTGAAAACATGGTACGGGAATTGGGTTTGGTGTGAGTGGCGTAGCATTATAAAACCCGCATTTAGTCGCTTGAATTGGAAGGATAACCTTGCTAAAAAAGGAACTGAACGCGTCAATATGAGTAATAGTTTTCGCTTTACTCATTACAGTGGAGCAGTAGGCGATGCACAAGCTGCGCTGATGACTGAACCTCCCCAAGGAAGTTTGAATGCTGGTGGCTCGAAGTCGAGGGCTGTCGTTGGGGTGGGGGGAATGGGAGGAGTGGGTAGTGCCGGTCGTCAGTCGGATAACCGTGTTTATTTATCCCACCACAAAGCCAATTTGTTATTTAATCCGGCTAGGATTGTAAAATCGGCTACCCCGAATGGTGCTGCACCTATCATGGGGTCTCAATCACGAATATTGGCCGAGAGTGCAAAGATAACTGTTGCACGCATGCCATTCACATTAAAGGCTGGAACCTCTGTAACCTTTGATGCTGGGCGTGGGTATTTGACTAAGGCTATTTTGGATGGCGATCAGGTTATCGAAAGCCCATTTGGCTCTCTTCATCTCGCGGGGAATATGCCCATCGGGCTGGATATGAATACCATCACTGGCGTGACGTTAGCGGAAGCTTCAATCATCAACACGCCTGTAGGTAAACTGGTTGCAGAGGCGAAGGGCGACCGTCGGAATTTTGATATTGTTTTTGGTCGTAAGGGGATGGTTCGCGTTACGCCTGTTATTAAAGAAATTACGCTCGGAAAGGGTAGTACCATTCCTGTTGGCGATGCGGTGCTAGAGGCGGCTAAAGGCGTAACGCTACATTTCCATAAAGAAAGTCTGGAGCGTATTAGTGGGGAACAAACAGTATCTGTAAATTTAAGCGGCCAACGTTTCGAAGCCGCAGGGCTTAGACGCAAGGATGTTATTGTTTGGCTCGACAGGAAAAATAACAGTATAAAAATGTTACGCGCTGCATCAGGTCAATCTGTTCGCGTTGGTGATATCTCGTTTCCTGTGAAGCCCGATAGTAAGGTGAAGTTTGAGTTTAAAGAGGGGGTTTATCACGTAAAAAAATTCGCGATTGCTGAGACGATGGAAGTTGAATTGGTTAAAAAAGGAAAAGTTAAAATAAAGAAGGCTAAAGCGGGCCGTAAATTGACGATTTCGGATGGAAAAATTGTGAAAATATCGCGTTTTTGATTTTTAGTTTACGCAGGTTTATTACTTGGTTGAGAAGCATCTAAGAAAACAAATAATACAACTTTAGCAACATTTGTTATTTGGATTTTTTTGCTTATATGAAAGTACTTTCTGTTCTTGCGATAATTCTATTTCGCAGCACTGAAGCAGTTTTTCCTTTAATAGTTTTCGTCCTCTGCTCGCCCGGCTTTTAATCGCTGATAAGGTTACTTGATTTTCGTCTGCGATCTGTTGCAGTGTTTGTCCATTAAATTGAGTGGCGATAAGTGTGTTGGCGTATTTTTCGGGAATATTATGCTCGGTAAAATTTCGTAAGCAGTTGGCTAGTTCTTCGCTGGCTTTATTCTCTTCATCATCTAGAATCGGGGAGCTGGGAAAATCTTCAGCGATCGATTTATCATCGCGTAAGCTATCTCTTTTACGGTAGTGGTCAATGGCTGTATTTTTTGCTACGCGAAATAACCAAGCGGCCATGTTTTTTGGGGTTTTTTGCTCGTCTAGTGTAAGTGCTTTGATAAACGTTTCGTGCAGGATATCTTCTGCGGTCGATGGATCACCGACATAGCGTGATAAGTAGGCCAATAGCTCGCACCGTATTTCACGAAAGCTATTGGCGAGTGGATCTTGCTTACATTGGGATTTATGCATCACTATATTTTAGCAGCAACTCGATTTTGATGGCGTTTCGCTGTGTTGCTCTGGCTGGCAGCAGCCATTGGCGACACAGTTTTCACTGGGTTCTTCCGAGCCGTCCTCTTTTGTTATTCCTGAATCTTGATATTCGTCGACTTCGGAAAGTGTGTGAAAGTTCTCCCAAGTGATGTTTTGTGGGTCGTCGACCCAGTATTTATTACTTTTCGCGTAGCAACATGTGGTGCTGCTTTGTTGACGTTGGCGTTCGGAAGGAATCGAGCTGATCTGGGTTCCGATAGCTTCTAAGGCTTCGTCAGAATCAAACTCAAATCCTAGATGGTGGAGGCCTAAGCTACCTTGTTCTGAGGCCTGGGATATTGCGAAGTTTAATGCGGGTTCCTGTAAGACCCACTTGGCGTAGTTATCACGACGTTTGGTGGGTTCCTGGCCAAATAGGGTATTGTAAAAGTGAACGCTGTCGGCAATGTCTGTGACGCTCAGGTGTACGTGAAAATATTTCATAAAGGGCTGTTTCCGGTTTAATGGTGGTTTTATCTCTAATGACGTAAACAGTCCGAAAAGGTCGCATGAAAACTACTATTGTTTTTTGAATTGGGGTTAGCAATGAGTTTTAACGATACTTTGAAGGTAATGGGAGGCATGAATAGGAGATATGTATCAAAGACGCAGCGTTATCGAGTCTTTGATTGGCGCGGGCGGGCGAGTATATTGTGTTTTTCTGATATAAAGCCCTCAGGAACGCTTGGGTCCGAGGGCGTTTGGACTTGTTGCCTTTATTGACGCGCTTACGCGAAATCTAATTTTCTTCTATTAATGGTTCGCTGTTTTAATGCACTTCTATTAATTGCACGGTTCCATCAGGCATGACTTCTGCCATTGCGCCTTGAGGCTCGTCCAAAAATGCAGCGCAGACCACGGCGAAGGCTATCCCCCCAGAAATACATAAAAAGAATATGGCGGGTGAGGTAAAAGAAAATATGGTCAGAAAAACGACCGCACCAATATTGCCGTATGCCCCAACCATCCCGGCAATTTGTCCGGTTAATCGGCGTTTGATCAAAGGGACTACTGCGAAAACGCAGCCAGCGGCTGAGCCTAAAAAGAATGAGCAAAACATCATTGTTGCAACCGCTAGTGCGATGGGCCATTGATCGCTGATTTGTGACATCATAAAAAAACCAATGGCTGCGCCTGTGAGCAATACAACCAAAGAATTTTTCCGGCCTAATTTATCGCTGATAAATCCTCCAGAAGGACAGGAGACGAGATCAGTAACGGCAAAGCACGCCCCAAATATACCGGCTAAAGCGATGGGAATAAGAAAGGTGTCTTTAAAAAATAGTGGCAGCATGGAAACAACGGCGAGTTCAGCCCCAAATGTAACGGCATAAGCGACGCTTAATATCGCGACTTGCTTAAAGTTATACTGCATTATTTCATCGACGGGTGTTGTGAATATTTCTTTATTCACGTTGTACAGTTGCTTGGTCTGAAATAAGTAGAAGGCAAAGAGCACCGCATAAATAATGTCAGCAGTCAGTCCGTTGATTAAGCCTAAGGCTGTGACCTTCCAGGTTAAAAGAGCTAACGCACCAAACATGGGGATGTTCATTAGGACACAGAATATAAAGTCCCGCGTGCTGGTCAATTCCAGTCCCCCGGACTTTTTAGGACGAAAGTAAACCGAGTTTTTAGGGGTGTCGGTTACGTACATGTAGTAAACACCGGAAAAAATTAACGCAATGACTCCAGTGATCGCTGTGGCATAGCGCCAACCGTCTTCACCGCCGAATAATATGGCTAGGGTTGGCAGTGATACGGCAGCGACGGCTGAACCAACGTTGCCCAGTCCTTTGTATAGCCCCTCGGCTAAGCCAAGTTGTTTGGGGGGATACCATTCGCTAATCATGCGAATACCGATAACAAACCCTGCACCAACAAAACCCATTAAAAAGCGGGCAAATGCCAGTGTTTCAAAATTCTGTGCTGAAGCAAAAAAGAAACAAAGCAATGCACTAATAACGAGCATTACAGAATAGGTCTTTCGTGGTCCGTAAACATCGACAAGCATGCCAGTGATAATTCTAGCGGGAATGGTCAGAGCAACGTTGAGTATGAGCAGGGTTTTAATTTGCTGGTCACTTAAGCCCATTGTCTCTTGGATAACGGCAAGTAATGGCGCGTGACTAAACCAAACTAAGAAGGTAACAAAAAAAGCAAACCACGTGAGGTGAAGAATCTTGGCCCTCCCAGTGAATGAAATGAAATTGCTGGGTGTGGTGGTTTGACTCATGAATCTTCCTCTGTGGTGTTGGGGGCTCGAATATCCGAGAGTGATTCTACGCAATAAAGAAACGGTTGTATAAGCGTTTGATATTAAAGAGGTTTGTTTTTAGCACATTTATTTACATCAAAACTTGTGCGCCACAATGATAGTTACGGCACCGAAAAAGTTGTTTTGTAAAAATAAATGCCGATTGTATTGCGGTAATAATGTTATTAAAAATATTGCCATTTATTCCTTAAAGGCGTCAATTAACAGTGTTATTTTTCATTGTTCGCGCCATAGATAAAATAATTATTTCATTTTCAATTTAGTGCTTTAGTTGATCTAAAAGAAAAGTACTTTGGCGTATATATCCCTGCCAGTTTTTACTTAATCATCAACATCCACTTATATCCTTTTTTTCTTAGATGGCCCACTTCTAATGCGAAACTGTTTTTATTTTGAGTGTTTGATTAAATATTGGGCAGTCTTGTAGCAGAGAAATTGGGAGAACACGACAAAAATTGCCGTGTTTATTTTAATTTTGGCGCTGGAGAATATTGGCAGGATGTCTATAAATAACATTACAAGTATAAAAAGCGATATTTTCGATATCTATCTTTACTGTTTTCTACGTATTGGGGTTTGCAACAATAAATGTTTAATAAATCAGGCTTATACCTTTTCTATATATTTCTTTTTTCGGTTTTGTTTGTAAGTGGGGTAAGTGCTGAGGCGCCACCGGATGCTGGCTCATTACTGCAGGATATTGAAAAACAAACTGAACTTCCTGTTCCTAAAAAGGAAACGCTTATAACTGCTCCTGAGTTGAGCGCTAAAGACGCTCCAGAAGGGTTAACGGTGACCGTTAAAACGTTCAAATTTGAGGGTAATACGGTATTGACGGATGATCAGCTTAGTGAGGCTGTCTCATCATTCTTAAATAGGCCGGTTACCTTTGCAGAGCTGCAAGTGGTGCTCAAACGAGTGTCTGAAGCCTATAGCGAAGCCGGCTGGGTTGCGCGAGCCTTTTTAGCGCCGCAAGATATTGATACTGGCACTGTGGAAGTGCGGGTGGTGGAATCCATCTTTAGTAAGGTTTTGATTAATGGCCCAACGTCAGAGCGGATTAAGCCCGGTCGTTTGCGGTCAATGGTGACGAGGCACCTCACAAAAGGAAAATTGCTCAGTGCCACCGCTTTGGATGCCGCGATTCGTCGCATTAATGAACTTCCGGGTATTAAAGTTTCTGCAGCGTTGTCTGCAGGGGAAAACCCGGGAGAAACGGACATACTTTTGAGCGTCAAGGATGGGCCGATGGTAAGAAGTTATATCTCTCTAGATAATTACGGTTCTCGATTCACCGGGGAAGAGCGTGTAACGGGATCATTTGTTTTCAACAGCCCCTTTGCGCTTGGCGAGCAGATTACGGCTACTGTTTTACACGCTTCTGGTACTGACTATGGGCAGCTAGCCGCGACTATTCCTGTTGGTTATTCAGGGTTGCGCCTTGGTGCTCAAGCGTCGGTCTTAAATTACGATATTATTTCTGGTTTTGATCCGCTGGGTGCAGATGGTGACTCGGTATCAGTGGGCTTTGATGCAACTTACCCGTTAATTCGGTCTCGCACGAAAAACCTGTCTATTGCCTCGTCTCTGACTGATACCAGATTTCAGAATGACACTAATGATTCCAATAGCAAATATAGCGTAAGTACATTTAAGACATCATTGACTGGTTATATGTTTGATGAACTTGGTGGCGGTGGTGTGAACCAAGCAGTGTTTACAGTAATGGCGGGAGATGCCGAAGCCCAGCCCCAAGTTCAACCCAATGGCCAAACCCAAACCCAAGCCGAAGCCGATATCAATCTCAATGGAGAGGGGGATTTTTTGAAAGTCCGATATTCAATTAGTCGTCAACAACGTATTTCCCCCAAATTTTCTTTCTTCAGTTCATTGTCTGGCCAGCTTTCTCAAGACAATTTGACCTCGTCTGAAAAATTTACCGTGGGCGGAGCCTCGGGTGTGCGTGCTTATACCTCTACTGAAGGCTCAGGGGACACAGGGCTGATGCTAAACCTAGAATTGCGCGCGGCCTTGCCGCGCAATATTAGCCTCACCGCTTTCTATGATATTGGACGGGTTAGTGTTGATAAAGACCCGGCTGTTCCTGACAATTCGGCTACGGATGTGCCGGTGAATAAATACTCCTTAAAAGGCGCCGGTCTTTCTGCTAGTTGGCATTCAAAATCGGGAACCAGTTTGAAAGCGACGTGGGCAAAGGCTATCGGTGGTAACGACTTAACTGATAGAAATGGTAGTAGCAGTGACGATGCCAGTCAGTTTTGGCTTCAGCTCAGTCATTCGTTTTAGGTCAGTTTATTTTTATTCGCCACTTTTTTGGTGTGGTGAACGAGTAAGCGCTGTGTATTTTTTTGATGTGAGCGATAGTGCTACGGAAAAAAATACAGCAGATATTGATGTTAGTTAGTGATCATTGCTGGCTGGCTTTAGAGATGTACATTTAGGATTGCAATACATGCATACGCTTCAAAATTTGGTCTGTCGCACGAGTAATACTTCTTCAGCTATCGATAAAATTCACGTCGGTAAACCTTTAGGAATAATTGCTCGATTAATACTGGTCGGGTTTTGCTCGAGTTTCGGGATGAGCGTTCGGGCGCAGGTCAGTGTAGCGCCTCCATCGTTGAATGAATTGCCTTCTCAGGGCGAGGTGGTCGCTGGCGCGGCGACTATTGCCCAGAGTGAGGGGCAAATGGATATTACGCAGTCAACGTCGCGAGCCGCCATTAATTGGGAAACCTTTAATGTTGGAGCCAATGCGCAGGTTAACTTTCATCAGCCGGATGTAGACTCGGTTACGTTGAACCGTGTGTTGGGCACACAGCCGAGTCAGATTTTCGGCAACATTACCTCTAACGGTCACGTCTTTTTAACCAACTCAAGTGGGGTTTATTTTAGTCGCACTGCCTCAGTGGATGTTGGTAGTTTAGTTGCCACTACCCTCGGTATGACTAACGAAAATTTAATGTCTGGCGATTATACCTTTAACGCTGATTCAGCAATGGGTAGCGTTGTTAATTCCGGAGAGATCAGGGCGGCAATCGATGGCTATATCGCACTTTTGGCTCCAGAAGTGCGCAACGAAGGGGTTTTAATCGCTCAGATGGGGGTTGTGGCAATGGCCTCGGGGGAGGCAATTTCCTTAACCTTTGATGACAGCAGTCATTTGGCTGGTGTGGTTGTTGAGTCTGCCACTATCAAAGCCTTAATCGAAAATAATGGGGCTGTGTATGCTCCTGGTGGAATGATTATTTTGTCTGCACTTGCGGCCGATCGTGTCCAAGGTGGTGTGATTCGAAACTCCGGGACCATAGAAGCAACAGGCTTGACCATGAGGAATGGCCGCATTGTTTTAGAAGCTTCAGATCTGATCGAGCACAGTGCCACTGGCACTATCAATGTATCGGGTCAGCAGGGCGGTGAGGTCAGCCTGCGTTCGGACGGTGTTATTGCGCTTGATGGTGACATCCTTGCCCAAGGTTTTTCTGGAGTCGGGGGCGAAGTTATTGTTAGTGCGGACCAAGTAAATGCTGAAGGTAGCAGCACCATTGATGTTTCAGGTGCTAGTGGCGGCGAAATTTATCTCGGAGGAGGTGCGCGAGGGCTAGATTCTGATATTGGTAATGCTAGTCAGACGATAGTCGGTGCAGAAACTACCCTCAATGCTGATGCACTGACGGACGGGGATGGCGGTACGGTAATTGTTTGGGCTGACGGATATACCAGCTATGAGGGCGATATTTCTGCTCGTGGTGGTGTGAATAGCGGTGACGGTGGTTTCGTTGAAGTCTCAGGTAAGGAACTTTTAAATTTTAACGGAACGGTTGATGCCGGTGCAGATAACGGCGAGGCGGGGAGCCTGTTACTGGATCCGAAAAACATTTCGGTTTCATCGGATACGGAAACGGATGGTTTAACGACAAATGCCTTGGCCTACGCGACCAATAATACCGGGGATTCTATTATTAACCCCAGCACGATAACAGCTGTTACCGATACGGGTACGGCGGTGACTTTACAAGCCAGTAACGATATCACTATTGTCGATGGCATTATCATGAATAATGGCGGCGGAAATGGCGGCACGTTAAATCTTGAGGCGGGTCGCAGTGTTGCCGTTCAAGGAACGATATATACCGACAACGGCGATGTGAATATCACCATTAATGATTCAGATGCTGAAGGCGCTAATCGTGATGCTGGTGCCGCTGAGTTTAGCAATCAAGCCATTATTAATGCCGGTACCGGTACCGTCTCTATTACGGGGAATAATGCGGCTGGTTCAGAAATTATTAATATTAATACGGGGACAATTCAGGCGGATACGCTGAACCTTACTCACTCTGAAACGGACAACGGCGGAACGATTACGCTCGGTGCGATCACCTTAACCGGTGATGCCACAATTACTGCTTCTACTGGCGTAGTCGATATCAATAATACAACCTCTGACGGCACCATTCGTATTCAGGGCACAACATTAATTACCACTGGTGGTGACGTTGATATTCAAGGAACCGCAACGGATCTTGAAATATTAGGTGTGACGGCCAATGACGTGACTATTTACGATAAAAAAGCATTACAAATTGGTGCCTCAGGTTTTACGTCCACAATATCGGGCGATTTATTTTTAGACATCATCGGTCCAGTGGGTAATACCGGTGTCGTTAATGTTGCGGGTATGACGATCATCAAAACCACGGATGGGGGCTTCGGGATTGATGAGTCCATTATTGATCTTGATGACTACGCAAACGATTTTAATGAATTAATGATTGAGCAAGACTCAAGCGGGACTTCAGCTTATGTCCAAGATGCAAATGCCATTGTCATTGGGGGATCATTTAATACCAATTTAACCATTACCACTGCCGGCGCGGTACGCGATTTTACCACTGGCGAGATAAGTGCATTTACTGACCCCACCTTTGCCAGCGGAAATACGCTTGATATGAGTGTTGTTGCACCGTTAACGGTAAGTAATTTAATCGTCAATTCCGGATCCACGGGTAACGTTACTATTGATCACGCCGATACCGATTTTAATACGATACAAATCAATAACGCGTTAAATGTATTGATCGTTGATACCGATGCGCTTGAACTTTACACCTCGGATATTCAAGGTAGCTACGATGTTACTGCAGGCGGTTCGATTTACTTAGATTATGGCGATACCTTAACGGTTGATGCAGGGCTAAGTTTACAGGCGACCTCGGGCAATGTGTATTTTGAAGATTATGGTGATATTACTGTTACTGGTGATGTGACGCTTACTTCAGATGCTGGCACGATGTATACAGGATATGACTCGGACTTTACGATCACCTCGGGCAATTTAACGATTGACGCTGCATCCACGGTGACGCTGGGACAGAATTCCAATATTGATGTTAATGCGGGTTCAGCGGATGGTGATTTGGCTATTACGGCTGGCGGCACTATTACTCAGAACCGCAGTGGAAATGATAACGGTACAGTCACCATTGATGGTGCTAGTAGCATTACTGTCACGGCGGCCGACAGCAATTTTTTGTTTAGTGAAAATGGTAATAGTTTTGCTGGAATCGTTACTTTAGCTGCCACTGGGCTAGGTTCTTATTATGATGTGGATTTTCGAAACGCGGATGCCAGTAACGCCGTTTTATCGGGATTAGAAAGCGCAGGCACGCTACACGATGTTTCACTGTTTTTTGATAATGCCACTGCGGTAAATCTTCCTGGGATGAATTTGACCAACAACCTTGAGGTGGTCGTGCCCAATGGTGCGATAACCCAAACTGACGAATTAGTGGTGGCGGGTCGAGCATTTTTCGAAATTGATACGGCTGAAGATATTACCTTGACGGATGCCGATAACGATTTTAATAACTTAGTTTTTGATAACGCCAATGACGTTACTCTAGTTGAGGTAAATGGTTTTAATTTTCTCGAAGGCAATTATGAGGTTCCGAATGCGTCCGATGCTACCCCTGGCTCGCAATGGCAATATACAAATCTGACGGGCAATCTAACGGTTACCGCCGGCGGGAATGTCACCCAAACAAATACAGCTTACGGAATAAGAATTGACGGCATTGCACAATTTACCATGGGTGCGAATGACCTTACTCTGCCTAATTCAAGCTATAACCAGTGGAATCAGATACAAATAGTTTCGGCGAATGACGTTGATATTCGCAGCACAACAAGTATTGATTTATTAACCTCTAATATCACCGGCACTTTGAGGTTGCAGGTGGGCAGTGGTTCCAATGACAGTTTGACCCAGGATACCGGCACCACGCTCACGGTTGGAGGCGACACATCTTTCTATTATTTCGATTCGATTACCTTAGATAATAGCGGCAATAGCTTGGGTGATTTACTCATTAGCGATGGTAATAACTCGGGTTATGGCGGTACAACGACCATTCGTGAAGATGATGCAATAACCCAGTCGGCGAGTTGGACAGCTCGTTACGATGATTTTGTATTGACGACGGAAGATGACCAAGCCATAACTTTGGATCAGACCAGTAACCGATTGAGTGAAGTTATTATTACGCAGGTAAATAACGGTGCGGGTTCGGCCGGTGCGGTTTTTCTTTATGAGAATGAAGACTTTACACAGAACGGTGCGTGGACGACCCATGGAAATACCACGGTTTCTGTTTCTGGTTCTAACGACATCTATCTAACGAACGTTGGAAATGTGTTGGGTGACTTAGACGTTAATGGCGATGTTGTGTACGTCTACGAGAATGACACGATTACCGATTTTGCCGCATGGGGCACAGGACTTACCTATTTAAATGCTTATGCCTCGGGTGTCTCTGGGGATGGCAATATCTTGCTCGACTTCACGTCAAATGTGATGGGTGATCTCGTCATCACGGCTGAAGATGTCACCATCACAGAAAACAATACTATTACCGATTACACGACCGCGTGGAATGCCCCTGGCGATGTGGTACTTAACGCTGGAACCGCCTCCATCAATTTGGACAATACCAGCAATATCTTGGGTGGTATCGATATTGACGGTTCGCCGTCATCTGTTCTGATTACGGAAGGCCACGATATTACTCAATCCGGTGCATGGGTTGTGGGTACCGCCGCGGTCACTCTGAACGCTGGCGCCAACGCCATTTTACTAACTGAGCTTGGTAATATCATGGGCGACATTACGCTCACTACATCAAATGGTACGCCAACCGCTATTACTATTACTGAAGATTCTACTATTACGCAAAGCGTGGCCTGGTCGGTTGGCAATGCTCCCGTTACCGTGATTGCTGAAAATGCCAACACCATAACCTTGACTCATGCAGACAATATTGTAGGTAACCTAATCGTAACCGGCGGTACCGTTAGCATTAGAGAAGATGACGGTATCACTGATGGTGGCGCTTGGACGACAACGGGGACGACCACTCTTAATCCGGGTGTAACGGGCAGTACCAGTATTGTGTTGGATGCAGTAGGGCATGTATTAGGGGCAGTCGCGATTGCTGGCTCACCGCAGGAAGTCACCATTACGGAAAGTGATTCGATTACTCAGGCATCCGCTTGGAGCTTAAGTGGTATACCGGTCAATCTAGCGGTGACGGATAACAACAATATTGTCATGACCCAAGCGGCCAATATACTGGGTGAACTTGATCTTACGGCAGGTGGTAGCGGTAACCTTACTTTGGTTGAGGCCGATGCCATTGTTGATTCAAGTGCTTGGACTGTTGGTGGAACTGCGGCGTTGACCGCTGTATCCGGCGGTACTCCGCAGGATATTGTATTAAATGCTGCGGGTCCGGCGGGCACGATAGGTACTTTACAGATTGTTAATGCCGCTGACGTTACGATCAGCGCCGATATTGATGTGCTGCAGATAGATGCTGCTGCAAATTTCTCGCTGACCGATAGCGATGGTGTAGATTTCAATACATCCTCTGTGACCACTTTATTAAGCATCGATGCTGATGGTCACGTGACGCAAACCGGAGGCGAGATTACCGCTGCTGAATTTGTATTGGTGGGGAATGGTTACGCGACCTTAAATGATACGAGCAATGATGTGGATGATTTTGCTGCAGCGTTTAGTGGTGGTGATTTACAGTTTACTGATGCCGACGATTTTGCCGTGGCGACAGTCGATAGTACGGTCGGAATTGGCATTGGCGCTAACGCCGTGACGCTGGTCTCGGTGGCAGGTACCATCACAGGTACAACGGACATCAGTTCGGCTACGGGGGCATTGACGATAAATACGGGTACTGCGCTCGTCTTACCGAATATGGTGATTGCGGGTAGTCAAGATTTCACCGCCGGTGGTAGTGGTATATCCCTGACGTCTGATGTACAAAGTACCGCATCCGGTGCAATTAATTTCCATAGTCCATTAGCGTTAACCACCGATATTGATATCCAAAGTAATGATTCGGCGATTATATTTGATGCGACTGTTGCCGGTGCCACCAACATTTTAACCGTTAATGCCGGCACCTCAACAATTACATTTAGTGATGCAGTTTCCGGGCTCGGCGCTCTGGGTGATGCGCAAGCGGCGTTGAACCTTACGGGTGGCGGTGTAGGCTCAACTTTTTCTAGTACATTGGCAGCCAATAATGGCATTACCGTTACTGGCCCCGTTATTTTCCGCGATGACGTGACCTTAAGTGACGGCAACGCTGCGTCTATTTTTGCTGGTCTAGTGACCTTAGGTGCGGTGGGTGGGATGGACTTGTCTGCCTACGATACGATGCGTTTTTCCGGTGGTGTATTACTGGCCAATGGCGCTTCGACCATCAACTCAAACAACAGTTTGTTAACCTTTGAAAATTCTGCCATTACTGGCCCCTATGCACTAACACTTAATTCGGGTACGTCTGAAACGGCAGGCCTGAATTTGGTGGGTACAGATCTCACCTCGTTAACTGTTAACTCGAAAAGCCCAACCATTTCGTCGGGTGGCATACAAATCAACGGTCCACAAAGCTACACCGCTACCGATTCTACCTTTATCCGTCTTCAGGGAAACATTACGAGCACCTCGTCAGGCGTGATAGATTTCAATTCGCCCTTCAATATAGAAGCTTCAGCTACTGTCACGACGGTTGATTCTGCCGTGAATTTTGATTCGACCGTTAATGGACCGTATGACTTAAGTGTTGATTCGGGTACTGCGACTACCACCTTCTCGGGCACCGTTGGCAATACCGCGCCACTTGGTGACGGCACTGGCGCCTCGATTATTTTATTGGGCTCTGGCAGCACTCAATTTGACGCCACCATCGAGACCAATTCTGGAATGACCGCTGTTGGCCCCGTCACTTTCGATGACGATGTGACCTTAGATGATGGTGATACCGGTTCGACATTTACTGGCCTAGTGACCAGTGGTGGCAGTGATGGCAATATCATCGATGGCTTCGATGGCATTGCATTCGACGGTGGCTTAGCTCTGGTGGGCGGCCCCGTCAGCGTCATCTCAAATGGCAGTACCATTAGTTTCGGCAGTACCGTTTCTGGCCCTCAAAACCTTATCTTAAATGCACTTTTAAGCGGCGCCGGTACCGTGACTGATTTAGATGAAATTGGCTTCACGTCAGATATTACCGATTTGTCTATCACAGCACATACACTCAGTTTACCGAGTACCGGTTTGGCAGTTGCGGGCGATATGGATTTCACGGCCTCAGGTGGCTTAACGCTCAATGGCGCTGTTGGTAATAGTGCTGGACCGGCCACCGGGCAAATCGATTTCCTCAGCGCTGTTGATTTAGCCACCGGTGCGATCACGATTACTAATAATGATGACGCGATTAACTTTGTGAGCACAGTTGATGGCGGGCAAACGCTAAGTTTGGCCAATGGTGCGGGGACGACAACCTTTGGTGGTGCGGTCGGGGCAACGACGCCCCTCACCAGTGTGACCAGTGATTCAACGGGAACTACCGCGATTAATGGCGGAAGTATTGCCACCAGCGGTGCTCAAACCTATAACGACGCCGTTACCGTGGGTGCGTCAACGATCCTAACCGGCGTTAACGTCGATTTTGTGTCTACCTTAAATGGCGCTAATACACTGCTTATTAATGACTCTGGTGCTACCACGTTCGGCGCGGTAGTTGGCGGTGTTGATCCCTTGTCCTCGCTTACAACAAATTCGGCCGGGACGACTGAAATTGCTACGACAGCCATTAGTACCAGCGGTGCGCAGGTGTATAACGATCCGGTAACGCTGAGTGCTAATACAGTTCTTGTTGGCGCTCCCATAACGTTCAATGGCATTCTGGATGGTACCTTTACGCTAGATGCAAATGCGGGGGCAGGTGCTCTTACCTTCGCTGATACCGTGGGTGGCGTATCGCCATTGGTATCGTTGACCGCCGCAGGTACAACGATTGCCGTGGATACATTGACGACCAGTGGCACTCAAGCTTATACGGCGGCTAGCGGTACCACCTTAAATGCGGATCTGACTACTACTAACAGCAATATCACCTTTACTGGCCCCAGCACCTTGGGCGCAAATTTACAGATTTCCACTGGCGCTGGGGCCGGTAATATTAACTTTTCCGGCTCAACCAGTACGCTCAATGGCGTCTACAATGCGACGTTGAGTGCAGGCACTGGCAATGTAGTACATGGCGGTGTTGTTGGCGGGACCAATCCCTTAACGGGCATAACGGTTACAGGCTTTGATTTGACATTGCCAGGCATTAACACGGTGAGTGATTCTAACCAGAGTTACACCGCGCTTAACGATCTGACCTTAAGCCAAAGCCGAACATTAAACGCTCCCATTAGCTTTACCGCTGATTCCGATAATAGTGGCAGCGGTAGCTTTATCTTGTTGACCGGTATTTCCTTAACCGCCTCGAATAATACCCTAAGCATTATCGCCGCCGATTTAGACTTGCAGGGCAGTAGTACCTTGGCATCAGGCAGTGGCCTGATGACGTTAACGGCTAGCGATGCGCGTAACATTGCACTGGGTGGTTCTGATGCGGCGGGGCAGATGACCATTTCTGGCAGTGAGCTATCTCGTATTACCACCTCTGGCGGATTGGATCTTGTTACCACGGGTGCGGGTTGGGTGCATGTAAATGGCATTACGGCTAGCCAAAGTCAAAATATTACCGGGGTGCTATCGCTTGAGGCGCAAGGAACGGGGGATGTTGATTTTATTACGACGACATCCACGTTTAACGCGTTAACGGCAAATTCTACCGGTGGCAATATTAATGTGGGAGTTGACCTCTCGACCACCAACGATGCCATTACTTTTGAAACGGCCGTCGCGATTGCTGGCGCATCCACAATAAGCAGTGGAGGAGGGAGCATTACCTTTGACGATACCGTCGCGGTTGATAATGATCTTACGCTGACCACTTCGAATGGTGTGCTCACATTTTCCGGTGCCGTTGGTAGTAATCAGGCTTTGGAACTTAATTTAGGCGGTGGTTCGGTATCAGGCTTAGGTCAGCTGCAAAGTACGCTGACAGGTTTAATCGTTAATAGCAGTTCAGGTATCTCCTTACCTGCCTTCACGATTAATGGACCGCAAACTTACAATACCGGTGTTATTACCGCGACAGGTGATTTGACTGGCGTAGGGCTGACCTTTAATAACTTGATCAATGTCGTGCCGGGCAGTGGATCTACGTTAGCGCTTAACGCCGGTACCGGTACTTTGACCTTCAATAATCTAGCCGCCTTTAACGCCAATGATTTAACACTGACCGGTGATGAAATTGACTTTACCGCCGCCGTTACCGGTTCTGGTGCCGTGCACCTGCAACCATCCAGCACATCGCGCAACGTGGCGATTGGTGGTAGTGGTGCTCCGATTTCTGGACTGAATTTAACGTCGACGGATATTGGTTGGTTGCCTATTGGAACCCTTAGTAGTCTGACTTTTGGTCGCGCCGATGGTACTGGCACTTTGGACATGGCTGGCAGTTTCAGTGCGCCGGGTACACCTGTGACTTTGCACGGTGGCAACGGCATTAGCCAAACGGGTGGCTCACTGACTTCAGGCGCCTTAAGTTTGCGATCGGATGCAGGAATTGCACTGGCGAACAGCGCCAATAGCTTGGGTGCTATTAGTATCACGGGTTCACCCACTTCGGTGAGCATTGCTGATTCTACCGATATTACCCAGGGCGCTGCTTGGTCTATTGGCACGGCACCGGTCACATTGAATGCCAATAGCGGCGCTAACGACATTACCTTAACGCAAGCGGGAAATGCCTTCGGAACTTTGGTACTCACCGGTTCTGCGGTTGCTGTGACAGAAGCTGCTAGTACTGATTTGGGTGCGAGTTCGGCGGCCACTTTGACAGTGGTATCCACCGATGCGATCTCGACCAGCGGCACCGTTGTGGTATCCGGCCTGGCAGATCTTACAACCTTAAATAATGCTGGAGCGGCGATTACGATTGCGAACAGCAGTACCTTTGGTTCGGTTAATGCGGCTTCACGAAATGCTGCAAACAATGCTGATACAGGCGGGGATATATCACTCACACTGAATGCTTCCTCGTTACTGTCTGACTTGGCCACAACTGGCGATATCTCGCTTCAGATGGCAAGTGGACAAACCTTTAGTCAAAACGGATCGAGTAGTTTATCGGCGGCAGGCCTTGAATTGCTGGGCTCGGGTGCGACGCATACCCTGACTCTCGGTACCAACGCAATTACCACTTTAGCGGGTAATACCGGTGATGTAAGTTTGGTTGAGAACAGTGGTTTCGCTATCGGCACCGTGAATACTGTGGGATTGACCACCAGTGGTGATACCACCTTATCCACAACTGCGACGGTCACTCAGTCTGCGTTGTTGGCTGCGGCTGGCGTAGAATTATTGGGTACCGCAGGTGACTATACCCTGACAAATACAGGTAACGCGATTACGACACTTGCGGGTGATACCGGGGTCGTGAGCTTCTTAGAAAATAGCGGTTTTGCCATCGGTACTGTTAATACGACAGGCCTTACCACCAGCGGCAATACCACCTTATCGAGTACCGGTACGGTAACCGAATCTGAGGCTATTGTGGCTGCAGGGCTAGAGTTGCTGGGCGCGAGCGGAATATTTACGCTGACTAATACGGGTAATGCCATCACCACCTTAGCGGGTAATACGGGTGATGTTAGCGTGGTTGAAAACAGCGGATTTGCTATTGGCTCGGTCAATACGACGGGTCTAACCACCAGCGGTGATACCACTTTATCCAGTACCGGTACCGTAACTCAGTCAGAACTCTTGGCGGCTGATGGACTAGAACTCTTGGGGTCAAGCGGTGTTTATACGCTGACGGATACCGGAAATGCCATCACTACCTTAGCGGCTAACACGGGTGTGGTGAGCTTGGTCGAGAACAGCGGTTTTGCGATCGGAACTGTCAATACCGTTGGCTTAACCACTAGCGGTAATACCACCTTATCAAGTACGGGTACGGTGACGGAGTCGCAAGCAATTGTTGCTCCTGGTTTAGAATTGCTCGGCACGAGCGGTGTTTATACGCTAACCAATACCGGTAATGCTATTACCACTTTGGCGGGTAATACAGGCGCGGTGAGTTTGGTTGAAAACAGTGGCTTTGCCATTGGTACAGTGAATACAACGGGATTAACCACCAGCGGTGATACGACCTTATCAAGTACTGCCACAGTCACTCAGTCAGAACTCTTGGCGGCTGATGGTTTAGAGCTATTGGGCACTAGTGGCGCTTATACACTGACCAATACTGGAAATGCCATCACCACTTTGGCGGGCAACACCGGAGTGGTGAGCTTCCTAGAAAACAGCGGCTTTGCGATTGGCACGGTCAATACTGCGGGCTTAACGACGAGTGGCAACACGACTCTATCGAGTACGGGTACCGTGACGGCGTCCGAAGCCATCGTGGCACCCGGCCTAGAATTGTTAGGCACAAGCGGTGTTTATACGCTGACGGATACCAGTAATGCCATCACGACCTTGGCGGGTAATACGGGCGTGGTGAGCTTCGTTGAAAACAGTGGTTTTGCCATAGGGACTGTAAATACCGTTGGTTTAACCACCTCTGGGAATACCACCTTATCAAGTACGGGTACCGTGACGGAGTCTCAAGCTATCGTGGCCACCGGTCTAGAGTTATTGGGTACGAGTGGTGTTTATACGCTGACTAATACGGGCAATGCCATCACGACCTTGGCGGGTAATACCGGTACGGTGAGTCTGGTTGAAAACAGCGGATTTGCCATTGGTACAGTGAATACTGCAGGGCTGACCACCAGTGGAGATACCACTTTATCCAGCACTGCGACGGTGACACAGTCTGCGTTGTTGGCTGCGGTTGGCGTAGAGTTGTTGGGTACTGCGGGCGACTACACCCTGACAAATACGGGTAATGCGATTACGACGCTTGCGGGTGATACCGGGGTCGTGAGCTTCTTAGAAAATAGCGGTTTTGCCATCGGTACTGTCAATACGACAGGCCTTACCACCAGTGGCAATACCACATTATCGAGTACCGGCACGGTAACCGAATCTGAGGCTATTGTGGCTGCAGGCCTAGAGTTGCTGGGTGCGAACGGAATATTTACGCTGACCAATACGGGTAATGCCATCACCACCTTAGCGGGTAATACGGGTGATGTTAGCGTGGTTGAAAACAGCGGCTTTGCTATTGGTTCGGTCAATACGACGGGTTTAACCACCAGCGGTGATACCACTTTATCCAGTACCGGCACCGTAACTCAGTCAGAATTACTGGCGGCTGATGGCCTAGAACTCTTGGGGTCAAGCGGTGCTTATACGCTGACGGATACCGGAAATGCCATCGCCACCTTAGCGGGTAACACGGGTGTGGTGAGCTTGGTTGAGAACAGCGGTTTTGCGATCGGAACCGTCAATACCGTTGGTTTAACCACAAGCGGTAATACCACCTTATCAAGTACGGGTACAGTGACGGAGTCGCAAGCAATTGTAGCTCCGGGCTTAGAATTATTAGGCGTGAGCGGTATTTATACGCTGACCGATACCGGTAATGCCATCACCACTTTGGCGGGAGATACCGGTGATGTTAACTTGGTTGAAAATAGCGGATTTGCTATCGGCACGGTGAATACTGTCGGCTTAACCACCAGTGGTGATACCACCTTATCGAGCACTGCTACAGTGACGCAGTCAGAGTTGCTGGCGGCGGATGGCCTAGAACTATTGGGTGCTAGCGGTATTTATACGCTTACCAATACAAGTAATGCGATCACCACCTTGGCGGGTAATACCGGCGTGCTTAGCCTGGTTGAAAACAGTGGTTTTGCTATAGGCACAGTGAATACGACCGGTTTAACTACCAGTGGTAATGCAACTCTTTCTACTACCGGTACGGTCACTCAAACTCAAGACTTAGCCAGTGCTGGTCTCGAACTGTTAGGTACGGGCGGTAGCTTTGTATTATCACGAGATACTAATACGGTTCCTGTGTTAGCTGGGAATACCGGCAACATTAATGTCAGTACCGCTGGAGCACTTTCGGCTGGTACGGTGAACACCGTCGGTATTACTACCACTGGCAATTTAGAATTGAAAGCGGGTGGGATTATCTCGCAAACACAGCCTTTGGTTGTGACGGGCAATTTAACTTTGGAGACAACCCACGCTGCGGGTGATGCTTCGATTTCCAACCTCATTCCTAGTACCACGACTTTAGGTGAAAGCCACGTCGGCGGTGATTACGTCGTGACGGCGACGTCTAACGCTGTTGTGCAGTTTGCTGGTAGTAGCGTTCAAGTTGCAGGAGATTTTACGGTTGACGGTGCGACCCTAACATTGGGCGGAGCAGGTAACTTGGTTCAGGGAACAACAACAACACCCACTGTATCTGAACTGCGCCAATCAGGCGTGATAACACTTGGCAATGTGAGTGAGGGCGGCAATTATTCTGTTACCAGTACAGCGACTTCCAAAAACTTCGACAATGTTGCACAAAATGGTAGTGCGGTTGTTCTGAACAACGCCAGTAATAGCGTTGGCGGATACATCGCCGTCACTACTGATGGTCCATCGGTAACCAGCGGCTCTGAAGTGCAGACGGGTATTCAGCAGTCTGGTGGTACCACTATCTCGATTGCCGGGGTTGCTAGTTTTACTGCGGAAAGCAGCGGTGTAGGCGGCAGTGGTTTTATCACCTTGACCGAGAGCGGTAACGATTTTGGTAGCTTGGTGTTGAGTGGCGCCGTCGTAAACGTGACAGAGAGTACAGGCAGTACAATTCTAGACAGTGCCAATGCAACCACTAGTTTAACGATAATATCGGCTGGCTCAGTGACTCAGACTGGGGAGTTGTTAAGTCCGCAAATTGCGATAACTGCCAATGGCGTAGTGACCTTAGATAATGTTGCCAACGAAGCCACTAGCATCGCGATTGATTCAAACGGCAATATTGTGTCTTACTCGGATGCCTCTGGTTTTGATGTCGATACTTTGTCGTCTGTCACGGGTATCGATACTGGTGGTGCTAGCTTGACCTTAGTTGCTGGCGGCAGCGGCAATATCACCCAGACGACGGCGCTTACAGGCATTAGTACATTAACGGCAACCGCTGGCGGCAGTATTGATCTGGATGTGAATAGTGTTTCAAATACCATCGATACCATAGGCGATGTTACGGCGGGAGCCGGTATCGAAATTGCCGATTCAGCCGGTGGTTTGCTTATTGATGGCGATCAAGTATCAACCACTGGCAATATTACTATTCGCACTATTGGTGGCACCTTGACGCTTGCCGATACGCGAACCATTACCGTGAATGGGGCTGGTGAGATCTATTTGGAGGCCGGACCGGGCTTTGACTTCATTAACAGTGATAGCACGCCGGGTAGCACGGCTTTAATCATGGACACTGGACGTTTCATCATTTATTCGGTTAACAACGCAACCATCGTCGCTGGCGGGTTAACGGGAACTGAATTTATGGGCGAGACCTATATCGCCAACGGGCCAGCAACACAAAGTGGACGCTCAGGTAATCTGTTTTTATACAACGATACGGCAACGCTCTTTTTTGAAGCAGTGGATGTGTCTAGGGATTACGGCGCAAGCAATCCAACGTTTACCTACAATGTTACGGGTTATTTAGCGGGTGATAATGCGGCCTCATCGTTTACCGGTGACCCCAATTTAAGCACCTCGGCAACCAGTGCGAGCAATGTAAATACCTACACTATTACCTCTGCGGTGGGTACGCTTACGTCGATCAGGGGTTATGTACTGCAATATGTGGACGGTACATTAACCGTTGATCCTTACGCTGTAGACCTGTCGGGAACGCAGGTTTATGACGGCAGCACCGGTGTCGACGCGAGTGATTTAACAATCGGTACTTTGGTTGGTGGTGAGACCTTAAATTTAAGTGGTACTGGCAGTGTTACTACAGAGCATGTGGGAACGATTAAAACGCTTACCTTAGGAGGCCTGAGCTTGTCTGATGGCACAGGGCTGGCCAGCAATTACACCTTTACGGGTGGAACACAAACCGTGGATATTACGGCTGCTCCCATAACTTTATCGACGAGTAATGTGACACGTGTTTATAACGCAGGATTGAGCGCCAGTGGAACTGCAATTGTGGTTTCTGGCACAGCCTACGATAGCCTTAGCGGTGGCAGTTTTGCTTTCACCGATGCGAATGTCGGCAGTGGTGACAAAGTGGTAACGGCCAGTGGTGTCACGATTAGTGATGGCAACAGTGGCAATAACTACACCGTGAGTTATGCCAATAACACCACCAGTACCATCACTCCTTATTCGGTCGATATTACCGGTACACGAGTGTACGACGGGACAACCGTTATTGCTGCAGGTGGCTTAACTTTGGGCACTTTGGTAGGCGGCGAGACTTTGGGCTTAACGGGTAACGGCAGTGTGGCAGATAAAGATGTTGGCACCAGCTTAGCGTTGACCTTAGACACCTTAGCCTTGGTAAATGGCACAGGCTCGGCGAGTAATTACACCTTTAGTGGCGGTACGCAGACAACCGATATTACCGCGGCATCGATAACCTTATCGACCAGTGATGTGACACGGACCTATGACGGTGGCTTGAGTGCTAGTGGTACGGCCGTAGTGGTTTCGGGTACTGCCTATGACAGTATCAGCGGCGGAAGTTTTGCCTTCACTGATGCCAATGCCAGTAGTGGCGATAAAGTGGTGACCACCAGTGGCGTGACGATAGCCGATGGCAATGGCGGTAGCAATTACAGCGTGAGCTACGCGAATAACACCACCAGTACGATTAACCCTGCGAGTTTGACGTTGAGTACCAGTAATGTGACCCGCGCTTACGATGGCAGTTTAAGTGCAAGCGGCACAGCAGCTGTTACCTCTGGGACCTTATATACCAATGTTAGCAATGGCAATGCATTGGATTCTTTGAGTGGCGGTAGCTTTGCCTTTACCAATGCCAATGCCAGCAGTGGCGACAAGGTGGTTACGGCCACTGGAGTTACGGTCAGTGATGGCAATAGTGGTAATAACTACACTGTGAGTTATGCGAATAACACCACCAGTACGATAAGCCCTGCGAGTTTGACCCTCAGCACCAGCGATGTGACCAGGACTTACGATGGCAGTTTAAGCGCGAGCGGCACAGCGGTTGTCACCTCGGGTACTTTATATACCAACGTCAGCAATGGCAGTGCATTGGATAGCCTAAGTGGCGGCAGTTTTGCCTTCACCGACGCCGATGCTAGCAGTGGCGACAAAGTGGTGACGGCCAGTGGCGTCACGATTACTGATGGCAACAGTGGCAATAACTACAGCGTGAGTTACGCCAATAACACCACCAGCACTATTAACACTTACGCGGTCGATATAACTGGCACACGTGTCTACGACGGAACCACTGTTATTGCGGCAGGTGGCTTAACCTTGGGTACCTTAGTGGGCAGCGAGACTTTGGGCTTGACGGGTAACGGAAGTGTGGCGGATAAAGATGTGGGCACCAGCTTAGCATTGACCTTAGGCTCCTTAGCCTTGGTTGACGGCACAGGTTCGGCGAGTAACTACACCTTCAGTGGCGGCACTCAGACCACCGATATCACTGCTGCGCCGATTACGTTTTCGACTAGCGATGTGACACGGGTTTATGACGGTAGCTTGAGCGCTAGCGGCACAGCTGTTGTGGTTTCTGGTACAGCCTACGACAGCATCAGCGGTGGCAGCTTTGCCTTCACCGATGCCAATGTAGGCAGTGGTGATCGCGTGGTGAGCGCCAGTGGAGTGACCATCGCCGACGGTAACAGTGGCAACAACTACAGCGTGAGCTACGCCAACAATACGACCAGTACGATCACACCAGCGAGTTTGACCTTGAGTACCAGCGATGTGACCAGGACTTACGATGGTAGTTTAAGCGCGAGCGGTACAGCAGTTGTTACCTCTGGAACTTTATATACCAACGTCAGTAACGGCAGCGCATTGGACAGCCTAAGTGGTGGCAGCTTTGCCTTCACCGATGCCGATGCCAGCAGTGGCGACAAAGTAGTAACGGCCAGTGGCGTCACGATTACTGATGGTAATAGTGGCAATAACTACAGCGTGAGTTACGCCAATAACACCACAAGTACTATTAATACATACGCGGTCGATCTAACGGGTACGCAAGTTTATGACGGGTCCACTGTTGTTGCTGCGGGGAGCTTAACTTTAGGGACATTAGTCGGCAGCGAAACGTTGGGATTAAGCGGTAACGGCAGTGTGGCGGATAAGGATGTAGGCACCAGCTTAGCATTGACCTTAGGCTCCTTAGCCTTGGTTGACGGCACAGGTTCGGCGAGTAATTACATCTTCAGTGGCGGCACTCAGACCAGCGATATCACCGCTGCGTCGATTACGTTTTCGACTAGCGATGTGACACGGGTTTATGACGGTAGCTTGAGCGCTAGCGGCACAGCTGTTGTGGTTTCTGGTACTGCTTACGACAGCATCAGCGGTGGCAGCTTTGCCTTCACCGATGCCAATGTAGGCAGTGGCGATCGTGTGGTGAGCGCTAGCGGAGTGACCATCGCCGACGGTAACAGTGGCAACAACTACAGCGTGAGCTACGCCAACAATACGACCAGTACGATCACCACAGCGAGTTTGACCCTGAGCACCAGCGACGTGATCAAAACCTACGATGGCAATTTAACCGCAATCGGCAGCGCGGTTGTCACCTCGGGTACTTTATATACCAACGTCAGCAACGGCAGTGCGTTAGATAGCCTAAGTGGCGGTAGCTTTGCCTTCACGGGTGCTGATGCCAGCAGTGGCGACAAAGTCGTAACGGCTAGTGGAGTCACCATAACTGATGGCAACAGTGGCAATAACTACAGTGTGAGTTACGCCAATAACACCACCAGCACAGTTAATCCTGCAGCGTTGACCTTAACGCCTTTGGTGGACGATAAAGCTTATGACGGCAACACTTTAGCAACAGTGACAGGTTATACCGTTGTTGGGTTGATCGGCACTGAAACTTTGACCATTAGCGATACTGCAGCAACGTTTGCGGATCAAAATGTGGGTGTCGGTATTGTAGTGAACAACACCGGTATAGCCTTAGCAGACGGTTCGAATGGTGGTCTTGCATTAAATTACAGCACATCATCATCTGCCGCGACGACCGCAGATATTACGCCAAGAGCGTTAACTTTGGCTCTAGTCGTGGACGACAAAACCTACGATGGCAACACGACCGGTATCTTGTCTGATTTTGGTTTGTCTGGCTTTGTTAGCGGTGAATCCGTGACTGCAGTATCGAGTGGTAGTGTTACCTTCGATGACAGAACTGCAGGCACAGGAAAAGACGTTACGATTACTGGTATTAGCTTAGTGAATGGCAGTGGCGGCTTGGCCTCCAACTATTCTGTAAGCGCGAGTGGACTCACAACAGCGACGATCAATCAGGCCGATGTGACTGTGGCGGGTGTTGTTGCAATCGATCGCGTATATGACGGAACAGTTAACGTGAGTATTAATTCAAGCGTGGCCGAGTTGACCGGCATAGTCAGTGGGGACGATGTAAGCGTTGGCACTATTACAGGTGTCTTTACTGACAAAAACGTAGGCACTGATAAATCTGTTACTGGTTCAAACTTCGTCCTTTCTGGCGCGGACGGCTCTAATTACAACTTGATACAACCGACCGGTTTAACCGCGAGCATTACACCTCTGGCTCTGAATGTTGCTGCGGCAGGGCTGGACAGAGTTTACGATGCCACCACGGATGCAACGGTTACAATTTCGGACAACCGTATCAGTGGTGACAGCATTACTCTGAATTACAGTGCAGACTTCCTTGATAAAGACGTTGGTGTTGGCAAGTTTATCAATGTGACGGGTATTAATTTAAGTGGCGCAGATGCCGCAAACTATACGCCCAATTCAACTGCAGGCGCGTTTGCCACCATTAGTCAGGCTTCTTTGACTGTAAGTGCTAGCGGTGTGGATCGTGTCTACGATGCAACTACTGTGGGCACCGTGACTTTAGCGGATGATCGTTTGAGTGGCGATACGCTTACCGTGTCTTATAGCACGGTCAGTTTCATTGATAAAAACGTAGGCGTGGCTAAAGACCTCACTGTCAGCGGCATTAATCTCACTGGCACCGACGCCGCTAACTACACGGTTAGCACCTCAGCTTCGACGACTGCGACAATCAGTCAAGCCAGCTTAATTGTCAGTGCTAGCGGTGTGGATCGTGTCTACGATGCGACCGCTGTGGGTACAGCCACCTTGGCGGATGACCGTCTCAGTGGCGATGCGCTTACCGTGGCATACAGCACTGTAAGCTTTATCGATAAAGACGTAGGTGTGGGTAAAGACTTGACCGTTAGCGGTATTACCCTAAGTGGGTCCGACGCAGGTAACTACACAGTTAATACAGCAACTACGACCACAGCAACGATTAGCCAAGCCACCTTGACGGTCAGTGCGAGCGGTGTGGATCGTGTCTACGATGCCACCAATGTGGGTACTGTCACCTTAGCGGATGACCGTATCAGTGGTGATGCGTTCACAGTGGCATATAGCACAGTCAACTTCATTGATAAAAACGTAGGCGTGGGCAAAGACCTTACTGTCAGTGGCATTAACCTCACTGGTACTGACGCCGCTAACTACACGGTTAGCACCTCAGCTTCGACGACTGCGACAATCAGTCAGGCAAGCTTGACGGTCAGTGCGAGCGGTGTGGATCGCGTTTACGATACGACCGCTGTGGGTACGGTGAACTTAGTGGACGACCGCCTCAGCGGCGATGCGTTTACAGTGGCATATAGCACCGTCAGTTTTATTGATAAAAACGTAGGCGTGGATAAAGACCTCACTGTCAGCGGCATTAACCTCACGGGTACCGACGCCGCTAACTACACGGTTAACACTGAAACGGCGACCACGGCGACCACGGCGACGATCAGCCAAGCCAGTTTGACTATAAGTGCTAGCGGTGTGGATCGTGTTTACGATGCGACTGCTGTGGGTACTGTCACCTTGGCGGATGACCGTCTTAGTGGTGATGCGCTAACAATCGCATACGGCTCGGCCAGCTTCACAGATAAAAACGTAGGCGTGGGTAAAGACCTGAATGTCAGTGGTCTCAGCGTTAGCGGTGCGGATGCGGGTAACTATATATTCAACACTGTGACGGCGACGACCGCAGATATTACGCCAGCGACATTATTGCTGGTGGGTACAGGTGTTAACCGAATTTATGACACTACAGACGACGCGATGGTCACGATGACAGATGATCGCTTCTCTGGTGATGTGATCACGGTGAATTACGATGCCGTCTTCACTGATAAAAATGTGGGTACTGGCAAGATCATTAATTTGAGTGACTTTAGCCTGAGTGGTGCCGATGCGGGTAATTACCAGCTTGCCAATAGCAGCATGATTACCTCAGCGGATATTACGCAGGCTGTCTTAACGGTTTCCGCTGAAGGAATCGATAGAATTTATGATGCGACTTTAAATGCAAGCGCCACGTTAAGCGATAACCGTTTAAGTGGAGATATGTTCACATTAAGCTACAGTGCCGCCAGTTTTGATGACAAAAATGTGGCTGACGATAAAGTCGTTAGCGTGCAGGGCATTAGTTTGAATGGCGCAGACGCGGCTAACTATAGCTTTAATGACACTGCCAGTTCGACGGCAACTATTGAAAGGGTGGAACTGCTAATTGTCGCGACTGCCGATGATAAAATCTATGATCGTAATGCGGGAGCCGTTGCTGTCCTTAGCTCTACTCCTCTTGCAGATGATTCGGTGAGCTTTACTTATCAAACAGCGATGTTCAACGATCAATTTATCGGAGAAGATAAAACGGTTACCGTGGACGGTATCAGTATTCTAGGTACCGACGCCGGGAACTACAGTATTAATTCAATCGTTACCACGACTGCTGCGATTAACCGAAACCCTGAAACTGTGACCTTGGCAACGATAGCAACAGTTGTGGTCGATGTAGCGGCATCAACAACTGTTAATGTGAGTCAGGTGACAAGTGGTGTATCGACGGTTAATGTGAGTCAGGTAACAAGCGGTGCACCGACGGTTAATGTGAGTCAAGTATTTAGCAGTGCGCCGGTTGTGAGCTTTGTGTCAACGGCGGCGGTAATCACTCAGCCAGCCACGGTTGCATTGCAAAATGGTGTGCAAGTCATGATGATTCGTGAGCCTACTGAGTCCGGGCGAACTATAAACAAAATTTTCGCGACAGTTCCTCGTAATCAACCTGAATATTCCGATGGCTTTAGTTTCGCGCTTCCAATTCAAAGTATGGATGTTGCTAATGTTAGAGCTGATCAGATAACAACTGTTAACGGAAAACCTCTGCCAAGCTGGTTAAAATATAATCCTGAGACAAGTAGCTTTACTCTAAGTACAGAAATAAATAATGCTCTGCCATACAAAGTGTTGATTTCGATCGGTGGTAAGCATTGGGTTCTCACAATTCAGCAACGTGAGAGCAGTAGCCTTTCAAGTGGGCAACTTATATAGGACTTAGTCTTAATAGGGGGCTTTATTCGCAGATGTTTTGTGACTTTTGCCCCTGCGTCTGTTTTCTCTTGTGGGTTCGTCAATCCACAAGAGAGTTCGCACTCCCGTTTATTTAAAATCCTCCAAATACACTAGGTGCTAAGGTTTTCTGGAACCCAAAGCATGTCTATTTTCTTTTCCCGCTGCTCTTCGGCGTTTGTTAACGCTTTATTGTTATCCGCTATCCGTCATTCGTCATTCGTCATTCGTCATTCGTCATTCGTCATCCGTCATCCGTCATCCGTCATCCGTCATCCGTCATCCGTCATCCGTCATCCGTCATCCGTCATCCGTCATCCGTCATCCGTCATCCGTCACCCGTCACCCGTCATCCGTCATCCGTCATCCGTCATCCGTCATCCGTCACCCGTCANNGTCACCCGTCACCCGTCACCTGTCATAATCATCCAAATGCCAACATGACGTCCTAGTTGTAATTTTCAAATAAATTACACTCCGCCACTTGCCAATCTAAATGATAATGATTAGTATTCGGGTTGTCGGTGTGGCTCGTTGCGGTAATCAATGTCAGCACATATAAACGATTCCGTGTTCTGTGGTGGTGGGCGGTTGAGTTGGTGCTAGCCAGACTCTCAGATGGTGGTTTACATCTTGGGAGTCACACCGGCACAAAAATTTTAGGGCTCGAGCATCAAGAGATTTGAGGCCGACAACAGGGCCTTTGTTACGTTGCACATTTTGGGGCCAATGGTATGGCACTAGGCTTTGGCTACTTAGGAGCGCGGGCGCTTTTACGCTGGAAAAATTATTGTAAGTCCAGCTTAAGGCATCGATCAAAATTTTAGGGGTTATAAAAATGAAAACGACTTACTTTTGTACATTTCATGCTGAGCGAATGATGGCTTATGAGGGTGAAGCTATTCAGTATTGGACTCAAATGATGCGGCGTGGCACGCAGGCGTATTCCGAATGCCGTATTGATGCTGCTCGAATTTATCTGGGTTCGGCTATGGAGATTGGTTTGTTGCGCCATTCGTGCGTAAAAAGCATGTTCTTTGATGATATGCACTTAACTCAGCCGTTATCTTTTTTAATTGAATTACTCATTCTTGACGAGAGTTTTGATGAGGCAATTTATATTTTGTCGAAAATATCAACAGCAATTAACGAGCGTAGAACTGTTCCAGATTCGGGATTGCTAGAGGTCTTAGCAAATCATTATTCACGTGTCGAAATAAGTGAGAAAAAACATATGACGCAGGTGAGGGGGCCTAGAAAAGACGTAGAGAAAAGAAAAGAAGTAGAGAAAAGTAAACAAGAAGGTAAAAGAGACGTTGTAAGCGAAATAGGGCGTGTAGCAACCAAGAAACCCGTGCCAAAAAATCTCCATGTTTTACGACCTCAGTCTAATGTCGTCCGACTTAGGCATTAATAATTCCCCAATCATTTCGCGAATAGGTTTTTGTAGCCGGTGAGAGTTTAAACTGAGAGCTGTAAACCCTGCTATTCATTTCATATAGCGTATTAAGGTAATGAATTCTCGGCCATAAAGCTGCATGTAACGAAGGAGGCATAAGATTCCAGGCTTGCATCTCTCTCTATTTCTTTATATTGGCTCTTGGATTTCCACGCAACGAATCCCGGTTGTATAACGGGGTGTTTTAGATTCGTTCATAGAAGTTACTTGTTTATGGGTGGATACGCGTTGTATCCCTTATCCGAGTTTCCCCGTTGTCTGCTATCATGTTTGGTATTTCATATCGATATAGGTGAGCAATTGGAATACGATGACAGTCAAGTAGTCGCCGCTGTACGCCATTGGGTTGAGTCGCTGGTTATCGGCTTAAACCTTTGTCCATTTGCAAAGCGAGAATTAGTAAAGGACCGAGTACGTTTTAGTGTGGCCAAGGCCTCCACTGAAGAAAGTTTATTGCAGGCTCTTGAACTTGAGCTGGAAATGCTCAATGACAATGCTGAGATTGAAACGACTTTACTCATTCTCCCTCTAATGCTTCAGGATTTCGATGACTACAATCAGTTCCTGAATTATTCCGATGGTTTATTGCAGCAAATGGGTTTGGAAGGTGTTTATCAGATTGCCAGCTTTCATCCAAACTATCAGTTTGGCGGCACGGAAGTGGATGATGTTGAAAATTATACTAACCGATCCCCGTATCCTATATTGCATCTCCTTCGTGAAGAAAGTCTTGAACGTGCGATTGAGGATTACCCTGATGCCGGTGAGATTCCTTCTCAGAATATCGCGTTAATGGAAAGCTTGGGTGCTGAGCGATTAAAAGCCTTGCTTGGTGCTTGTGCGAACGTGGTAAATTCTGGGAGCTTACAATAGGGCGGTTTCTTAGTGAGTGTCGGTGTTTATCGAGTCGATGGTTATGAGTCGCTGATTAATAGCTGTTTCTTAAAATCTAATTCTTGATAGTTACTTATTAATAGCTACTTTTTGAAAGTAGCTCTCGTATTTAGCGGCTTCTTGCTGGTTTCGTCTCATACGATTTCGTCTTAATAGCCCCGCGGTTTATAAAAAACAGCTCTTAAATCCCGGCTAACCAAGTCGGGCATGTTCTTCAAAAACGATGTTGTACAACCTTCTGCGTCTTTTGTGACGTTATTTCTGGCTGGGTACTTTGCGGCCGATTCTGATTCTTTAATTCCGCTTTGGCCTTCACAATTATTCATAGGTGCTTTCAGGGAGATTTTAAATAGGTGGATAGGGAGACAGGGAGACAGGAAAATAGGGAGACAGGGAGCAGGAAGATAGTGCGTTTTGGGCATATTAAATGGAGGTTTGAGACCTGTTGAATATAGAACCAAAGCCTCAATTAGCCGTCATAATAATTGATCACCCGCCAACTGCCTAAGCGTTTCTCACCTTTCGTTATAAACCTCACAAAGCTATTCGATAATAATTAGTTCATATCGATTATATAGATTTGATCGAATATCGATTTGATCGAATAAAGAGCGATATTTACCCCAAATAACGCCTTTTTTCGAATAAAACGCACCTCTCCTTATGCCTTTTAGACTGATTAAGCATTGTGTCACCTAAAACCCTATCAAAAGCGACTTAAGCACCTTTTGCATTACCAATTATTTATTGGAATGTCCATTATTATTTGCATGTGCTGGCACTCAAATCACCTGATAAACTTTGTTGCATGAGATGAATGTGATCTGCGTCACACTTTGAACGCCAAAACAAAATCTCAAAAAACAATTAGATGCTTGGTTTTACGTGATACACCTAACTAAGCTGACTACTCTCCCAGAGGCTTGATGATTATGTTGTTTTCCAAACCACTTACTAAATTACGTCAATCGATCTTCGCAGTTATTGCGGTTGGTGCCCTCACTGCTTTACCTGCGATCTCTCAAACAGTTACCGGCACTGGAGCAATCGATAGCTTCACGTTCAGCGGATCGAAAGCTCGTGAATATAAGGTGTACGTTCCCCAGTCTTACGATGGTACTGAAGCCGTTCCCATGATTTTTGCTTTACATGGTTGCGCGATGGACCATACAGACGCTTTAAACCTTTGGAACTTTGACTTAATTGCAGACCAAAACAACGTCATTGTAGTTTTCCCCTTTGTTACTAGCTTTACAGAATCACGCAGCGAAAATTGCTGGGGCTACTGGTTCCCAACCCACGTTCGCGAAGGTCAAGGCGGAGAAGTGGATGATCTTTATGGGATGGGTGTAGAAGTCGAGTCTATGTATAACATTGACCCGGATCGTCGCTACATCACCGGTATTTCCAGCGGTGGCGGTATGACAGTTGCGGCTGGTATTGCCTACAACGATTACTGGGCGGCAATGGCACCCGTTGAAGCACCTGCTTATGGTGACGGCTCTAACTCTGTCCTTATGGATCAGTTTGAACCACTGTCTCATCACGTAGATGAAATTAACGATGAGCTGAACGATGACCATAAAGTACCAACCTTTGTTGTTCACTCTACTAATGACACAACGGTAATGATTAAGGGTGGCGAGCTAATTCGTGACTCGCAACTCACAGTATGGGGCCCTGACCTTAACGCAGACGAAACAGAAGACTGTACGACTGAAGGCATTAACTGCACCATCACCACGTATAACGATGAAGACGGCAACCCACTTGTTAAAACTATGTTCTACGACGGTGTAGACGGCCACACAGCCTCTTTGGGTAAAGGTCATCACTGGGTAGGCGATGACGGTGCCAGCACGCTTTGGGCAGAAGACCAAGGGCCTAGTGCTTCACAACACATCTGGTCGTTCTTTGAAACAGTAACACTTGCAGGCTTCGATTCATGTGAAGACCCTAGCGATGTAACCGCTCCATCTGCACCTTCTGGTCTTGCTGCTTTCGATATTCATGATAAGTACGCGTCTATGAGCATCAGCAGCACAAACTCAGAAGCCGACTTTAAACGCTACGCGCTTTACCATTCAAACGGCGCATCTGCGGGCTACTCTTCATCAGCCAGCATCAGCATCTCTGGCTTGACGTCAGAAACGGCTTACAGCCTTTACG
The DNA here is from genome assembly GCA_033852175.1 of Agarilytica sp. Taxonomy (GTDB): domain Bacteria; phylum Pseudomonadota; class Gammaproteobacteria; order Pseudomonadales; family Cellvibrionaceae; genus Agarilytica. The sequence continues at coordinate 7,961 of JAWSUY010000023.1, read as the reverse complement.
TAACGGCCATGGATAACTGTGGTAACGAGTCAGCAGCATCTAACACCGTAAGCTTCACCACAGGCGCTCTTGAGTACATCGCACCCAGTGCCGTTGCAAGTGCAACAGGCCACTACAACGCTGGTCGTGTTGACTCAGCGGGTTACATCGCTCTAGGCGGTACGTATGGCTACATTGATACATTCACCTTGTGGCAGCTACAAGACGGTTCTTGGACTGACGTTGATCAAGCTGAAGCACCGACTTCAACACCAACGCCTACTGCAACTCCGACTGCGACGCCTACACCAACGCCAACGGCTACACCGACTCCAACGCCTACTGCGACCCCAACACCGACTCCTACAGCTACGCCGACTCCAACACCAACGGCTACGCCAACTCCTACTCCAACGCCTCCTCCCGCGTCAGATTGTAGCGAGTACACGTCGACTAACGGAGTACACGCATCAGCAGGCCGCGGTTACAATCAATACGTAAGCTTGTACTACGCAACAGGCAGTAATGACTATTTAGGTATTATGAGTCAAACAACTACAGTTAACACAACTGACGGCGGTACTAGCTACTCAGTAGGAAGCTGTCCTTAAGATCAGGCTTCATTAATAGAAAAAAACGCGGCAGTTGCCGCGTAACACTTCCGATAAAATCCTCGCTTTGTGCGGGGATTTTTTGTTTAAGAGAGGTTGTAATAACTTCTCTTTTTTCTGAGTAAGTTGTTTTGTTTGTTAATGTGGAAGTGCTTTCTAGCGGCCGCTATAGATTGATTTGATTCAACGCCAAATTCTTTAAAACAAAATATACCTGGAATCCGCTGTAGTTTTTCCCGCCACTTACCTATACTCATAATATGACCCCGTTTTTTGTCTCAGGTGCTTATTAGCCGTTTGACGCTATTGTGCGCGCGAAAATTGCGAAGTTGAAAGTACTTTATCTTTATGGGAATGTCGTTATCTCTGGTCGTTGTGAAATCAATGGCATGAAGATTGTGAACGTATAATGAAAAGATAGAAATGATAAAAAAGGTGAAAATTTAAAGAGCCGCTGGATTGTATGATTCAGGAAATATAGAAGCTTTAAAGCGGCAGTGATAGCCGTAAGTTTATAATAAGCTAAATGTAAAAGTTCTTTGTTCTTCGGGGCTGCGAGTGGTTCACTTGCTAACTGTGCTGATACGTACCGTTTGTATTCTGGTTGTAAAACGTGGCTTCTTGTTTTAAACAGGTGAGCGTGTTTTTTGTGAATGGTGATGTGACGTAGTCAGGAAAAGTTGTTCAAGGAGTTAGGATGCTGTTTTTCGTTTGCTTGCCGGTATTAGGTCGCATGCAATTGTGTTTTCGCCAAAGGTATATCATTAATTTAATTGTTCTTTGTCGAATTTGTCGATTTGTTGAAAAAGTCGGGGTCGCCTAGTTTTGGAAATATGGGTGCCGATTACAATTCTTGCCGCGTTTAGTCAAAGTATTCGTTCAGCCCTTCAAAAACATCTCACCGAAAATCTGAGCACTCTTGGTGCAACCCAGGCTCGGTTTTTCTACGCAGTACCATTTGCTATTATTTACATCTGTTTTTTGTGTTATGGCTTGGGATATGAAATTCCTGAGCCTAATCTGAATTTTTATATGTATGCGGTTGTCGGTGGTTTGTCTCAGATTGTTGCCACGGCTCTTTTGGTTAAATTGTTTTCGTACCGAAACTTTTTTGTTGGCATTACGTATTCCAAAACTGAAACGATTCAGGCAGCGTTGCTGGGCTTCTTTATTTTGGCCGACGGCCTAACATCAGGAGCAATTATTGGTATTTCACTTGGCATCGTAGGTGTGATGGTTATGTCGAGTACGCGTAACAATACGAGCTTTGCGGGCCTGTTGGGTTCCCTGAAAACGAAATCGGCCTTGATTGGTGTTTGTGCGGGTTTGTTTTTTGGTGCTTCGGCGGTTTCGTTTCGTGGTGCCAGCCTTTCGCTGGAAGGTGGCTTTGTGATTCAAGCTTCCTTTACGCTAACCGTTGTGTTGATTTTTCAGACGATAGTCGTGTCTTTGTATCTGTTTAAGCGTGAACCTGGCCAGATGACGTCGGTGATTCGTGAGTGGCGACTGTCGTGGCTGGTAGGGCTTACTGGCACGATTGCTTCGGCTTGTTGGGTGACTGCAATGACAATCGAAAATGCTTGTCATGTGCGAGCGCTTGGGCAGGTTGAGTTGGTTTTTGCTTTTGCTGTATCGGCAGTGATATTCAAAGAAAAGACGAGTCGTATGGAATTTTTTGGTATTTCAATTATCCTGTCTGGGATTCTTGTCTTGGTTTTCTATAAGTGATTATTTTCTTGCTTAAGGCAGTTTTAGCCGAATTATTGTGGTGGTATTGAACAGCTCTATTGCTGAACAGACTTTTAATGTGGCAAGAATTTCATCCAATGTTCGTCACTATATGTATGCTACGTGAATTTCCAGTTTCTGTAATAAGTCGTTAAGTGTAAACAAGAAGGGGGGCGCCCCTCAGTTTATAACAGTAGTGAGCACCTTTAATTCAACTCGACGGTTTTTTTCACGTCCAGTAGCCGTATCGTTTGAGCGCAACGGAGTGGTTTCGCCATAGCCCTTTGATACCAGACGTTTTTCATCAATGCCTTTGGATACTAGATATTTGACCACCGATTTTGCTCGTCGGTCGGAAAGTTCCTGATTGTATTCCGCTGCACCTTGACTGTCGGTGTGTGCCTGAACTTCAACGTTAACGCTAGGGTAACGATTCAGCGTGTCGACTGTTTGATCTAGTGCCGCCTTCGCTTTTGATGTTAATACTGCTTTGTTGGTTTCAAAGTTTACGCCTTCGAGAGCCTGAGAAAACACGGCACAGCCTTGTTCGTTGACGGGCGTATCAATGGGTGTATCTGGGCAAAGATCATCGTCATCCAAAACGCTGTCATGGTCATTGTCGATCGGCTCGGCTGCTATGGGCATTGTTGGGGGCGCTGAGGCTGTAACAATGGGCGTAGGAGAGGGCATAACCGCCGGTTTTTTGGATGCTTTATGTGTTTTACCGAAGAATCGCGAAATATTCAGCGATGTGTAATTAGCGTCATGATCGTAGCTGTCAAATTGTAGACGCAAAAACCACGGCGATTCTTTGAAGCGATATTCCACACCGGCACCTAACATAAACTGTGTAGACGACTGAGGGTCTTCACCAATTCGATCGTCGTTTGACTCGGTTTGGATAAAAGATATACCGGCGTTGCCATAAAAATTAAAACCACTGGGCTTTGTCCAAAGATAATAGCCGACTCTTACAGAGGGTATTTTATAGCTAACACCAGCGTCTGGAATGAGCTGGGTAAGTGCCGGATTCCTGTTTCCTAGACCGGCTTCGCCTGCGTCTAGGTACATTAATTCCCAGTACAGATGTGGCTTAAATTGTTGTCCAATATGAATTTCAAAACCTGTATCTATTTTGTCGTTGGTGCTCCAGCCGTTGACTTCTCCTTCAGGGGCTAGGTGTGATCGTCCCACGCCGAACCCCGCGTAAAAACAGGACTTAAATACGTCACCGGATTGGACTCCGCACGCTCGTGAATTGGCGATACTAATATTTGGAATTGAAATCAGCCCAACAATTATCAACGATGATATTGCTATGCTTGATCGAGTCTTCCTGTTTCCAATGAGTGTGGGGTCAGCATTGCTTTTGGCTATTGTCATGCTCGTTATTTTTTTTGTTTTTACGACTCCGAATAAGACAAATATGTTTTCTATTATTTGAGATGTTGGTGAAGCCGAACGAAACAGTTTGAAAGCAACTAACAGTATTAGGATAATCATAAACTCAATGTTAACCGCGCCGCCGCCACCGGTCACTGCGGTTTCCAGGGAGCCATCATCTTCTAGCTGATCATCAATCCCATTGTTATCGAAGTCTCCGGTTTCAAGCGCATCGTCGAAGCCATCACCATCGCTATCGAGATCTCGAAAATCCTGAATTCCGTCGCCATCGGTATCGACTGCTACTGAAGGCGTGCCGGAGACGCCTCCGTTCACTATGGAGTCCACATTATCGCTAATGCCGTCCAAATCGCTGTCCTCGACAGCATCAATGAGACCATCGTTATTAGCATCTAAATTACCGCGTCCACTTTCGTTGATATCGTTGATCCCATCGTTATCGGCATCGAGATCTTGAAAATCGGGTTCGCCATCATCGTCGGTATCTATTGCCGACTGACTGGGGTCGATTCGATCATCTAGGCCGTCATTGTTCGCATCAACAAAATTATCAACCACTCCGTCATTATTGTTGTCACTGATACCCAAGCGTCCACTTTCAATTACATCCAAAATTCCGTCGTTGTCGCTATCCAGATCCAGAGAATCAATCAAGCCATCGCCATCGGTATCACCACTTAAGATGTCATCAATGCCATCATTGTTCGCATCAACTCCACCGGTATAAAATACATCAACCGAATCATCGATATTGTTGTTATTCGCATCTATCCCTAACAGTGGGGGCACGTTCGCTAATTCAATGGTGTCGGGAATACCGTCATTGTCATCATCTAAATCAATTTCATTATTGATAACATCTCGGTCGGAGTCCTGAGTGCGACCAAATTGATCGTCCTCTGCATCGACAATGTTGGGAATACCATCACCATCGTCATCTTCGTTACTGTCGATTACACCGTCGTTATCAATATCCAAGCTTAGATAGCCAGCTTCTTCAATATCGTTAGTTCCGTCGTTATCGCTATCAAGATCGCGATAGTCGGGTAAATCATCGTCATCTGAGTTTGGCAGTAGTGTAGAGGTAAGTGTCCCGTCATCGCTTAGGCCATCAAAATTGTCATCGCTCAGGCCAGCCTCGATCACATCTGTGATGTTGTCGTTGTCGCTATCAAGGTCGAGATAATCGGGGGTACTATCGTTATCGGAATTGATTGCGGCGGCGCTGTCATCAACACCGTCGTTATCGCTATCCAGGCCACCGGTAATATCGACATCGTAGGTGTCATCAATGCCGTCGTCGTCGCTATCAATACCGCTGGCGCCCGATTCAATAGAGTCGGGGATGCCGTCGCTGTCACTGTCAAGATCAAGATAGTTCGCGAGCCCATTGCCATTGGTATCGATCGGCTCAAAGTCATCGTCAAGCCCATTGCCATTGAGGTCAGAGCCGCCGGTTTGGTCGACATCAATGAAGTCATCAATGCCATCACCGTCTTCATCCATGCCGGAGAAAGAAGGAACATTTGCCGCTTCAATACTATCGGGTAGGCCGTCACCGTCACTATCGAGATCGAGATAGTTGGGTATACCGTCATTATCGGTATCTAAGGGTTCGGCACTGTCGGCAATGCCGTTATTGTTTGTGTCTTCTTCATCCGGGTTCTCGTCAATGTCGATGGCATCATCAATACCATCACCGTCTGTATCGTTGCCACTTAATCGAGGGGCGGTAATGTTTTCAACGGCATCAGGAATTCCGTCATTATCACTGTCGCTATCTAAATAGTCGGGTATTCCGTCCATGTCGCTATCACCGAGACCTTCAATTATGTCGGGGATTGAATCGTTATCAGAATCAGAGTCAAGATAATCGAGCACACCATCGCCATCCGTATCGCCACCTCCAGCACCGACTTCTTCAGCATCAGTCAGTCCGTCATTGTCACTATCAACATCAAGATAGTCAGCGAAGCTGTCACCATCGTTGTCTGGGGTAATACCTCGATCATCAATGCCATCACCATCGACATCAACTTTGCCTTCATCGGGACCGGGTAGGCCATCTAGATCTGCATCAAAGGCGTCATCAATGCCATCATTATCCGCATCGATGCCGCTGCTGCCATTTTCAATGCTGTCGAGAATGCCATCGCCATCGCTGTCGGTATCGCGGTAATTGGGTGCATCATCATCGTCGCTGTCGAGAAGCACACCGGCAGGGAATAGGGCGTCTAAAATGCCGTCATTGTTAAGGTCTGTATCGTCGATATCTTCTCCGGGGACACCATCATCGTCAGCATCAAAGGCATCATCTATACCGTCTTCATCGATGTCTGTTCCTGCTGACCCCGCTTCGATAACATCGGGCAGTCCATCGTTATCACTATCGATATCGCGATAGTCCGGTACATTGTCATCATCTGTATTTGTGGGTGAAACGGCGTCGTTAATTCCGTCATTATTAGCGTCGATTGCGCCAGTATCGGTTCCGGGAGTGCCGTCGTCATCGGCATCAAAGAAATCGTCTATACCATCAAGGTCACTGTCGTTACCACTTGCGCCGCCCTCTATTGCGTCAGGTATGCCGTCGCCATCGCTATCAAGATCAAGATAGTCCGGAATCAGATCCGCGTCGGTGTCCGCAAGAACAGCGTTATCTTCAATGCCATCATTATTGCTATCCGTACTGCCGTCATCGGTACCAGGGGTTCCGTCATCGTCAGCGTCAAAGGCATCATCAATACCGTCGTTATCGGTATCAGTGCCAACACCACCACTTTCGATTTGATCAGGAATACCGTCGTTGTCACTATCTCGGTCTAAATAATTGGGTTCGAAGTCTCCGTCGGTATCGCGAGGTATCTCATTATCGTTAACGCCATCGTTATTATCATCGGTAGCGTCACTGTCTGTGCCCGGAGTACCATCATCGTCGGCATCTAAGCTATCGACAATGCCATCGCCATCGATGTCGGTGAGCACGGAGCCGTTCTCAATGGCATCCGTAATATCATCATCGTCACTGTCTGTGTCGAGGTAGTTGGGTATGCCATCACCGTCGCTGTCGCTTGGATTCGTTGATGGGTCGTCATCGTCGGTATTTAAATCTTCTTCGATAGTGGATATGCCGTCGTTATCGTCATCGGGATCAAGTGCATCGATGACGCCATCCATATCTGAATCGGTTGGAGTATTTGGATCGCCAATTTCTATCCCATCGGGTATTCCATCTTTATCCGAGTCTGCACTATCGGGATCGGTGCCTAAAGTATCTTCTACAGAATCATCAATGCCATCGAGATCACGGTCTGCACTTATAAGTGCGCTATCCACTGCGCTGCTTGTGCCAGTGTTTACAGCAAGATCCACGATAAACGCTGATACCGAAAAGGTATCGTTTGCTGTTGGAGCAGTGAACTGAACTTGCACATTGCCATTAATAATATCGTCGGCGTCTAACACGACTTGAATAGTGGTCGCGGCCACTACGTTTACGGTATCGCCGACCGATACACCTGCAGGCAAGTTAACGCGCACATCAATATCACCGATAAGCTCAGATGTGGTGATAACGGCATCGTTGTCCGCATCTTCTGTAATCACCACAGTGGGCGCACCGGGTAAGATACTATCGTAATTGCTTACCGCTTGAGTGGCCGCCGTATTGTCGTTACCAGCATCATCGGTAGCGACGCTGGCATTAACATCCACGGTCACACTGCCTTCGGCGGCTGGGGTAATTAATGCCGTGTAGGTATTCGCATCGACTGCCGTAAACGCACTCGCACCGGCATTTGATAAACTAATATCGCCGACCACAAAATCGTTCACGTCTTGACTGAATTCAAACGTTGCAGTGAACGCGCTATTCGAATTCGCGGGCACGTTTTGAATGGCTACGCTGGGCTGCGTAATATCGTAATTACTGGTCGCTTGCGTGGCCGCCGTGTTGTCATTGCCGGCATCATCGGTGGCGACGCTGGCATTAACATCTACGGTCACACTGCCTTGTGTGGCCGGGGTAATTAATGCGGTGTAGGTATTCCCATCGACAGCAGAAAACGCACTCGCTCCGGCATTCGATAAACTAATATCACCGACCACAAAATCGTTCACGTCTTGACTGAATTCAAACGTCGCCGTGAACGCGCTATTCGAATTCGCGGGCACGTTTTGAATGGCTACGCTGGGCTGCGTAATATCGTAATTACTGGTCGCTTGAGTGGCCGCCGTATT
>JAWSUY010000078.1:0-1726 GCA_033852175.1 Agarilytica sp. | reverse complement strand
TTTCTGTTCTCACATAACGCCTTGCTCTGCGGAAATTCGAGAGCGACAGCGAGTTGATTTTCCGCAGCAGCATCTTGTTAAGTAGCATTTCTCTGCCAGTATCGAATTGCTTCGTCTAGATCATCTTCGCATGCATAGGAAGCTATTTTATCTCTGTAATGCAAACTTGAGTATTCAAGAGCCTCTAGCACTGCTTTTCGTTGAACAACAGAATATTCACCGAACCGATCGTATGCTGGCATCGGAACAAGCTGAAACAGGAGATTCGAATAAAACTCAGCACTTCCATCTCTGTCTATTTCTGAAAATGCTAGTTCTATCAATCTAGGCAAACAGTGGGATAACGCCTCTGGGGTAAGAAAGGACAACGGGCTCCACCCAGCATGCCCTAAGTGTCGCAGCTCAAGCTCACCAAGAGTAGCTGCACTTCGCATTGAGTCATCATGCTCTTCACATTCCTCACAATGAACGTGATTTGTAAAATGCTCAGGCCGAGGGCATTCAGCAAATGCTCTGTATAAACTAGCGACTATCTCAATATGGCTCATATCTACTTAACGCCATGCTCTGCGGAAATCCACGAGCGCCAGCGAGTTGTATTTCCGCAGCAGCATCTTGTTATGTGTGCCTAATTGTAAAACCATTCTGGATGCCCTCTAAACTCTAATGTACTTAGATACTGCGCACGTGTTGTCCAAAGATCAGCTTTAGCTTTATCGGTAAATTCGGCTTCTGGATCACCGGAGTATATAGCCGCCAATGCTTTAGCTGCCCACTCTGCATATGGAACGTTGTCGTCCTTGCTCGCAGAACTCTCATACCAGTAAATTGCTCTTTCGATATCGCGTTCCCCACCCATTCCATGCAGAAGCATAAGAGCAAGATCATTCTGGGATTCCGCAAGTCCTTGCTTTGCCGCTTTTTCATCCCAATACATAGTTCGACGATCATCTCTTGGTACAATTTCTCCATGAGCATATAAGCACGCGAGGCTTCTTTGCGCTTCAGCTGAACCTTTCTTTGCAGCTTTGAGTGTCAACGCCAATCTTTTATGGTTGGAGGGCTCAGAAAACCAGGAACCCTCTCTAAAGTTAGTTGCAGCGACCAAAGCCATAGCCTCAGCATTTCCATTTCTCGCACTTTTCTTAAGCCAGTGACCTGCGGTTGATGCTGTAGTTTTAGGATCTCCACCAAAATATAAGTAACCGAGTATCAACTGTGCCACTGCATTGTTTTTCTCTGCGAGTGGCAGTAACAAAGATTTTGCTTTTTCAAACCTCTCTTCGAGAATCAATCTCTTGGCGATTTCTATTCGTGTGTATTTCATCTATTTCACATAACGCCATGCTCTGCGGAGATTCGTGAGCGCCAGCGAGCTGCATTTCCGCAGAAGCATCTTGTTAGGCACTTCTAGCCTGCCTTTGCATGAAGATAAACACTCTGGTGGTAGAATTAATTTCAAGAAACCATGCTAGATGCTTTTCTTGAACATTGGCCCCAACTAAATACAACCGGCTCGAATTGCAAGAATCCGTATACTCTTCAAACCACATGACGTACTCAGTGAGGTAGAACAGAACCCGGTCTCTTGGGTCTACTTGGAACAATGACTTGAGGCCTTTTTCGAAGTCTAAGAACGCCCTCTCTATCGGTGTTTCTTTCCCAACATTGAAACCAAGCTCTTGCTCTAAGATCTCAACGGATTCCCAGCAATTCCCGCTCTAAA
>JAWSUY010000022.1:0-87112 GCA_033852175.1 Agarilytica sp. | reverse complement strand
TCCGTACCCCGTCATCCGTCATCCGTACCCCGTCATCCGTCATCCGTACCCCGTCATCCGTCATCCGTCATCCGTATCCCGTCATCCGTACCCCGTCATCCGTCATCCGTCATCCGTCATCCGTCATCCGTCATCCGTATCCCGTCATCCGTACCCCGTCATCCGTCATCCGTCATCCGTCATCCGTCATCCGTCATCCGTATCCCGTCATCCGTATCCCGTCATCGTCATCCGTCATCCGTCATCCGTATCCCCTCATCCGTCCCCCGTCACCCCCACTCCGCCTCCCTACATTCCTATGCTAAACTGCCGCCCTCTTGTATGGAGGGAAGTTCAGCTCCTCTACCATTATCCCGATTTTTATTAGCGAGACGCGTAGTTCAGTACGATGGAAGATATTAGCCACAAACTCACACAATTTTTAGAAACCCACCTTCCCATCGCCCAATACATGGGCATAGCTGTTGAGCATTACGACGGGGCTACCCTCACCCTTTCCGCTCCGCTAGAACCCAACATTAACGACAAGCAAACAGCCTTTGGCGGCAGCCTGTTTAACCTTGCCGTTATGGCCTGCTGGGGAATGGTCTACCTCAAAACCCAAGAAGCCGGAATTGCGTGTAACCAAGTGGTGATGCAGTCAAATATCAAATATTTTTCACCCGTGACGGGCACGATTAAAGCAACCTGCGTATGCCCTAACGAACAAGAGTTAAATGGATTTATTGAACGCTTTAACACCGCAGGAAAATCTAAAATCACCTTAGGTGCTTACGTGAAGTGTGACGATAAAACGGCTGTCGAGTTTGAAGGGCAGTATGCGATTTTGAAAAACGCGTAATAATACAGGAATCAATTATCATAAGAGTAATCTTTAGCCACTCTTTATTCTTGAACGCAATAAAAAACAACATAAAAACTAACCCTACTTAACTTTCGTGATATACGGAGATAGCATGTTCAGATTCATCACCATATTATTCATTTTCTTTAGTCTCCAATCTTATGCAGGAACGCAAAAAAGCCAGCTGCAAGGCGCTCAATTACTTTACGCCAACATGCTATTCTCGAAAAATGTTAAGACGAAAACCGCCGGGGTAAGGTCACTTAATAGAGATGAAGTATTCGACACCGAAACACTCGATCTTTTAGCCCAACTTCTATACGAAAGTTATCGCTCCCCCCACACCAGAGCGAAACGAGCCGACCTTATCTCATGGATATGCAAAACCCTTGGTAAAAGTGGCAATATGCGCTACAAATCGGCTGTGGAGGAAATAACAAAATCCGATAACCGAAAAATTCAGCGTTACTCAACTGCGTCACTTCTACTATTTTCAGGAAACAAGGTACCGAGTTACACTCCTGAAAATGGGCTTATAGAAAAGCTAGCGCCAAAGTATCAATTAACAATAGAAACAAACCCCAATAAAGAAGAGAAGTTTTTTAGCCTAAAACCAGGAGATAGCCTAGAAACAATTATAAAAACAATTGGCATGCCCAACAGCACCGGATCAAAATTTTCTAAATCATTTAAGATCGGGCGTTACATCCGAATGACGATATCAGGAATGGTTTTAAATTATGACGGTTTGGGGACCCTGTATCTGAACTATAAAATGCGACATCAACGCGGTTGGAAAATTGATATCGTATCCAATATTTTTTATTTGATGAAGGACGAAACAGATGACCACTCAGTTCTCATCGCCGACTACATTTTGGGAGATAGCTGGAGAGAAGCCACCCGGGTATTAAGCCGCAATACAAGCAAACGAAATCAATACAGCGAACTATTATATGACATTGCCGCAGAAAAGCTCTATCGAGCAATGAACACCCATAACCGTTATGAAATCCAAATGCTCACGCATTTAGCGGCTTTTATGCGAGCCAGTGCAGGCCCACGATACACCGACATCATGGAAGATATTGCTGAAAATTCCGATTCGAGACATATTCGGCGCCATGCAAAAAAAGCCTTTAAGACTTTCCTAAAAAGGGGTAAAAAACTAGAAGTGAAAGTTGAGTCCTATATCCCAGGGAGCTTGGATATTGGCAAATATACGTATCGTTAGGGGTTGCACGAAAGGCTAATACGCAACACTAATTCCATTCCTTGGGTATTCAGGTGACAATTACCCCCCTGAATACCCCTCCTCTCCCTTAGGCCTACACATACCCACAGCCATCTCTCATCACATTGAGAATCTGGCGATACCAGCTATTATTATCAAACAAGCTATATTCATCACTGCCCATCCAAGGGGACCCCCATGACAGCACCTTTCTCAACAAGCCGTATGATTGCATTGCTTATGGTAACTTTTGCTTTAAGCGCATGCACAAGCTACGACCCAGTCCCCGTTGAAGACTGCAAAAAAGTGGTGAAACATGCGATGAAAGTACTGAAGAATTTTGAGCCCAAGCGCTCTGACTTAATGAAGAACTGCAAAGCCGCTACGGATACACAACGAGGCTGTGTTATGGCATCTAAGAAGGCCGGAAAGCTTGCGCAGTGCATGTAGAAAAAGGGTATTAAACTGTTTAGTAGAACTAATCTAATAGAATAACCTAGCAGAACAACCCAAAAAAATAATCTACATTAGAACCATAGCTGGGGGAACACCCCCAGCTAGCTTATGATCAGCTAAAGCGCTTTCGCGTCTTTTTAACTTTTTCACTGTCGCTCCAGTCAAAAGCTTTTTCAACAACCTGCTTGTCCCGGTACTTAAGCTTCATACCGTTTAAGAAATTACGCAGAAACTGATCCAAACACTCACGAAAATGCTTGTGACCTGGCTTACGGAAAAACGCGCTTAGCTCATGTTTGCTAATGCGGAACTCAGCCAACTGCATAATCCCGAGTACATCTTCGGACTTCAAATCCATTGCGATTTTTAGCTTCATCAACACCATATTATTGGTGAGACGCTCATCAGGCTTGGGGGGAGAATCACCTTTGGGGCCACGATTTTGAATAATTAAACCATTCAAGAAAGCTGAAAAAATCTTATCTTCGCAGACAATGTAATCCGCCTCGTCATCTTTCTTCAACCAATTACACAACTCATCACGCGTTATTTGCGTGCCAGCTAGGCGGAAGATGCCTACCATCTGAGTATCGTTATAATCGAAAACATAACGGATTCGTCGTAAAGTATCGTTGTTTACCATGGGTATGGATTTCCTCTAGTTGTATCAATTGCTCTTTAAATTTTTGCCGACTCGATGCAATCAAGTTAGCGCCAACGTTAATATTTAGTTTTTACACATACTGCCCAGCACACCAACCGCTCGCCCAGGCCCACTGAAAATTAAAACCGCCCAGCCAACCCGTGACATCGAGAACCTCACCGATAAAAAATAAGCCTTTAACCTCCTTGGCTTCGAAAGTCTTAGACGAAACCCCATCGGTATTAACACCGCCCAGCGTCACTTCTGCAGTTCGATACCCTTCCGTACCAGAAGGTTTAAACGTCCACGACTGAAAATGCTCAACGATGCGGTCAATCTCATCATTTGAATAACGACTAACCGGTTTGTTCTCACCACACAAGTCCAGCCACGTGTTCACAAAGTTTTTAGCCAATGGCTTTTCGGATACTTTAGTCAACAAAGTCTTTAACTCAGACTTCACGCCCTCTTCCCGCCAAGCCTTTATCTTCTCGGCTAACGATACACCAGGGAAAAAGTTAACACTTACCTCGTCACCGGCATTCCAGTAATTGGTAATTTGCAATACAGCTGGGCCACTAATCCCTCGATGCGTAAACAAAAAGGATTCATGGAAATTCGCACTCTTTGTGCTGATCTCCACTTCCATAGAAACGCCCGATAACTGTTTGGAAATATCCAACCACTTATCACTGAAGGTATACGGCACCAAAGAAGGCTGAATAGATAATACATCCAAACCAAACTGCTTGGCCAGATCAAAACCAAAGCTGGTTGCGCCCATTGTCGGTATCGATAAACCACCACAGGCAACAACAAGCGAATCACAAATAAATTCGCCTTGAGACGTTTCAAGTGTATAAGAGCCAGATCCGCCAACAGAAGGGATGACCGAGCTAATTTCACAGCGCGTTTTTATTTCAACGCCTGCCAGCTCACACTCTTTCAGAAGGATGTCTAAAATATCACTGGCTTTATTATCACAAAATAACTGACCTTTTGCTTTTTCATGAAAGGCCAACTCATAGCGCCCCACAAGATCAATAAAGTCATACTGAGTGTAGCGACTTAACGCAGATTTACAAAAATGTTCATTTTTTGAAATGTAATTATCTGGCTCTACAAAATAGTTCGTAAAGTTACAGCGACCACCGCCAGACATGAGTATTTTTTTACCGACTTTATTCGCATGGTCTAACACCAGCGTTTTACGGCCTCGATACCCCGCTGTTGCTGCGCACATTAAGCCCGCAGCACCACCACCGATAATAATGCAATCGTATTTCATAAAAGGCGCTAGGCCTCTTTTTGTTTAGATTTTTGTTCAGGTTTTTGTCCATTTTCGTCTTCAGACGTTTTTAAGATATCCAAAGCTAACGCCTCCGCCACTTTGATACCATCAATCGCTGCCGAAAGGATGCCTCCGGCATATCCAGCACCTTCACCCGCAGGGTACAAACCCTGAGTATTCAAACTTCGAAATGACTTATCACGCCGAATGCAGATAGGCGACGACGTGCGTGTTTCCACTCCCGTTAATATCGCGTCAGCCATGTCGAAACCATTTATCTTTTTAGCGAATACAGGTATCGCTTCACGTATAGCTTCATTGGCGTAATCGGGAAGAATTTTTGATACGTCGCCCAAAGTAACACCCGGCGTATAAGACGGTGTAACGTTGCCCAATTCACTAGAAGGCTTATCCTCTAAATAATCCCCTAACAACTGCGCAGGCGCATGATAGTTCTTGCCACCCAACTCAAAGGCTTTCTCTTCCAAATCTTGCTGTAAATCAATACCGGCTAATACGTTTAAGGGGAAATCAATTGAAGGCTCAATGCCAACGACGATCGCCGAATTCGCGTTGCGCTCATTACGAGAATACTGCGACATACCATTAGTAACCACTCGCCCTTCCTCAGAAGTGGCGGCAACCACAGTCCCACCAGGGCACATACAGAAACTGTATACACTGCGGCCATTTTCACAATGGTGAACAAGCTTATAGTCCGCTGAGCCTAATATTGGATGACCCGCTTGCTGACCAAAACGAGCTTTATCAATGACCGACTGAGGATGCTCAATCCGAAAACCGATGGAAAAAGGCTTCGGCTCGATATAGACCTGCTGATCCAACAACATCTTAAACGTATCGCGAGCGCTGTGTCCCACGGCTAAGATCACATGACTACATGTAATCGTTTCACCTGTAGCCAGAGTTACACCTGTTATTTCACCCCAATCCACACCATCGTCGTCTCTCTCACGATGGAGGGTTTCAACTTTTTGCCCAAAACGAATTTCGCCGCCTAAACGGGTAATTTCAGCTCGCATGTTTTCAACCATGGTCACCAGCTTAAACGTCCCAATATGCGGCTTACTCACATACAGAATTTCTTCTGGCGCTCCGGCTTTAACAAACTCATTTAAGACCTTACGACCCAAAAAGCGTTTGTCTTTCACCTGGCTATACAGCTTCCCATCGGAAAATGTACCCGCTCCGCCCTCACCAAACTGTACGTTAGATTCAGTATTCAACTTGCCATCACGCCATAGGCCCCACGTGTCTTTCGTGCGCTGCCGTACATCCTGACCACGCTCCAAAACAATCGGCTTTAAGCCCATTTGGGCCAAGACCAATGCAGCCAAAATACCGCAAGGGCCAAAGCCAATGACGATGGGTCGATGCTGTTCTTCATTGGGGAAATTAGCGTCAGCCGAAGCAACCTGCTGGTAGGACGTATCCGGACTAAGCATCACAGGAGGACGCTGCTGTTTCTTGGGGTTTTTAGACGCCGCTGCTGCAACCTTCTCCAACACCTTGCCTTCAACTTCAGAAGACATAACAGCATCGATTTGGTAGATCAGGGTGATATTGCCCTTACTGCGCGCGTCGTAGCTGCGTTTAAACACACTAAAACTGTCCAGTTCAGCATCAGATATGGCTAAAAGGCCAACAACAGCTTGGCGTAGATCGGCATCGCTATGGTCTAGCGGAAGAATAATTTCGTTGATGCGTAGCATGGGTATGATCTTAATCGTAAATGAAGGAGTCTGAACGGGGGAATCATACGCGAAAAGCCCTTGGAGAACTCAGCTCCTAGCAAGTATAGGCGCTCTTAATGATAGACCGTCCTCAAATTTGGGCCCCTTCCATCAACAGGCGCCTACTGCGAACGATTTTAAATCACCGTTTTCACACCACAAGATATCCTTGGTTGAAATAACCAAGCGCCTATATCGAATAACGTAATTCTGACCATTTAGATTTTACCTCGCTACAACCAAGTTTATAGACGGGCATTAATTAGTTCGATCACCTCTGGGGTTAAATAACCACACGCAAAGCTCTAACCTTCCCCAACCCTACAACATCGAGAGACGAGCTCTCCCCGAACTATCTAAGTGTACTAAAACCATGACTAGCGGCTTCCCATCCGCCCGCCCAGAATCCTTCTAAACATCTCTGCGAAACACCAGTTTTAGAGCAAACAGAAACACTACAAGCAAGAAGATCTAGAAATTGCTTCCACCTAGATTCAACCTTTCCATCTAACAATTTATTCCCCCAGGCAATCCACACACGTCCGCCTCCGAATGGTTATTTCAAGTGTTTTTTAAGAAAACTATCTAACTCTTCAAACACGTTATTTCGGCGCTCACTGTTACTATTAACATGTTTCCTACTTTTTAGTTTACGTTATGTTTCAAAAAAAAACTTCAACCCGTCATCTTTAATTTCAGTTCATTAATCAACTCTCACCTAGCCCTACTTAGTTTTTAAATCGTCCTTGGCGTAACGGCCGAGATACTACCACACCGAAGCGGCACCAATCGTACGTTGCCGAAAAGAACCAGATGACATAATAATGAACACCAAACACAGGCAAGAAAGCCTCTAAAAACAGGCCGCATACATCGGGGCGTTAAGGTTTTGAATTTTATTTTTTAAAGCGTCGACTCTATTAGCTCTTTAAGTCGCTTCAATCGCTTCAATTCTTTAGGATTCTCTTCAATATAGCCCGCCTGCCCGTGCCTAATATCATCGAGATGCTGATCAACTACGCCGCGAGAAAGCACAACACCAAAGGCTTCGCCATCCAGCGTCGCAGCGCTTAAGCCGAACATTATATCAATAATGTGCGAACCCAACGCAGTCTTATAGTGCTCCGACTCCCAATACCAACGCATTTTAACTTCACTATGAAACGGCACCGGTTCAGTCGTAACGTGGCTATAAGGACTAAAATCCCACAAAACATAGTCAGCCCCGTATTCACCATTGACCGCAGATACAGCAACGGTCATGCGCCGCTTCCATACCTCAAAATCTTGCCAACGGTTTTCCGCAACGATAATATTTTGGTGCCGAGCATGCAGTGGCGATATAAACAAATTTAACTCAATTTTATTTTCCGCGCAAAATACGAGAAAGTCCGAGAAGATATCAAGGGTGTTTATCTTTTTAACCCCCCACGCATTTATCCCATTACCAGTATCGTTTACCACCGTCTCAAAATAACTGTCCGACGTAGAACGGTACACTCCCCGCCGAAAAAACTTTCGTTCAGTATGCGAAAACATTCCTTGATGCCCTATAGCAGAAAATGCCTTCAACCACAGGCCAGGATTACGAAGCCCCCCCTCCGTATTACGCACTTCAGAAACGAATTCACTCACGTCATAGCCAGTCAACATACGATAAGAATCACTCAAGGCTTCAAAGGTAAACAGATTATTAAAATGCTGCACTCCGGGAACCCCTTCCTGCTCCCGTAAAACATTTTCCAAGCGGCCATCGAGCTTGTTTTTTTCGAATCGGGAGGCATTAAACATCGCAAAATCCAACCCCAATAACACACGTTTCAACTCACCCTTACCCTGAACGAACTTCAAAATTCGTAGATGTTGGACGATATTACTCGTCGGCAAAGCCATGTTGTAAACCGGAGGATAAGCCTCTACTAGCGCCTTGTGACCTGGGTCCAGCCCTAACTCTGCTCGCGAGGTTCCCAAAATCAGAGTTGCAGGTTTTAATTTCGCGACATTCCGCACCTTAAGCTTGCTCTTACTCAACATCGCCTTCGGTTTCGATTGATTGATACCTGGGATGTCGATCAATTGGTATGCGCGATAAGGGTCCATCACCAAATTGAACAGAATAACCGCTATAACGGTCACCAATCCGCTCCCAATTATGCCGATAAAAAATTTTATCTCATGTTTCATTATTCGCTGAAAACCTGATGAGTCGTTAAAAACTAAAGTAAATAAACGCTGTGCTGCGGCTAATTAAAACAACGCTCACCACAAATCCAATACCGACAACAATCCCCCAAGGAATCGACATACTAAAAGATAGCCAGGCCAGACAAGGCGTTAATTTCATCCGCATTATCGGTAATCCCATTTTATAGTTGCGCATGATTTCATGAGAATTGGGGGCAAACCATACAATTAACATCAAACCCAATATCAATACCGTTTGTAGCCAATGATGAGATATCGCAGAGAAATGATTCATCGTTTGCCATTCAAACATTTTATCCAACAAAGTCAGCAAGTCCCCATAGTGAGCACTGCGATAGAAAACGCGGGTAAACATACCCAAAAAGAACGTCAGCCCGACACCAGCCGCAATCATGCCCCAGCCATCGGAACTTGGCGACCAACGAAGCTTGCGTCGCAATTTATGCCACACATGATTCCCCGTTAAGAAAACCGCGTGTGCTAGACCCCAAAGTAGAAACGTCCAACTGGCACCATGCCAAATACCCCCAATTAACATATTCACCACAAGCGCCGACATAACGCCCATATAGAGTAAGTTTGCCCGAGACAAAGGCATGTACAAATGCAGCCGCATAAAACGCGATAACGATGCATGCCAACGCGACCAAAACTCAAAGAAGTTTCTCGCCTTATACGGCGAAAAGAAATTGATGGGCAAGTTAACCCCAAACATCTTACCCAACCCGATTGCCATATCGGAATAGGCTGAAAAGTCAAAATAGATTTGCAGAGAATACGCCCATACGGCGTACCAGATATCGGCAGAGGTTAAGATCATATTGTCTGCTGCACTCTCAAAAACCGGATCAACCACCGTGCCAAGTGAATCGGCAATCACTGTTTTTTTGAATAAGCCAATAGCAAACAGGGTAAAACCAGCCCCTAAATTCCCAAGATTAAACTTGCCAAAACTCGGCATCTTAAACTGCTTGAACATTTCGTGGTGATGCACAATCGGCCCGGCAATCAGCTGCGGAAAGAACATGACAAACAAACTGTAATGCAGGAGGTTTTTTTCACAGCAGCCTTTTTTATAGCAGTCCACCAAATAAGCGATCTGCTGAAAGGTGAAAAATGAAATCGCCAGGGGCAGGATGATTTTCTCTAGGGTAAAGCTGGTCTCAACCGCAGCATTAAGCGAATCAACAAAGAAATTGGCGTATTTGAAATAGCCCAGCAGCAATAAGTTAAACACAACCCCGAACACCAATAGAATGGTGCTGCGTTCCGATTTGGCCAACGCTCTACCCACGCCGTAATTGCCCGCGATAGAAACAAAAATAAGAACGAGGTATATGGGGTTCCACCAGGCGTAAAATACGATTGAACACAGCGTAAGCCAGGCTAGGGCTAACTCTCCCCCTTTACCGCGTGAAATACTATAAAAAACGATTAAGCTAATGGGTAAGAATGCAAAGATGAATATGTAAGAGTTAAATAGCATGGGGATTGTTAAATAGAGCCTGAAGTTATTCAGTTAACGCAATTGGCCGTATTCACCAGCAGCAGATATTATTGAGGAATTATCCTGCATAAGCAGCTCTAGAACAATCCCAAGATGACAAGACTTTCCTGAGCCGCGTACGAAAAAACCAAAGTCACTATCAAACGCTAGCTAACAACACATTTAGTGAAAACCTCTTCACCATTGTTTTTGAGGCCTCAAGAAAATCATCAGTCAAATCGTACATTCTAGTTTTTAATTAACACTCTGATTAAACAATGTTAACGCCTTGTTAACATAGTACAAACTGTTACTCGTATATTTGAATCCGTGCCCCTCGCGACGAATGATATACACCTTTCCTTTTTCACCGTTTTTCTCTAATGCCTTCTTGAAGTTCTCGGCTTGATCCACAGAAACAACCTCATCATTTTCTCCGTGAAACACGAGGTAGGGAATCTTGAGTTTGTCGATATTATGTATAGGAGAAGCCTCTTTCAGAGCTTCTCTTTCATTTTTAACATTCCCTACAGCACTATTCCACACAGCATAACCATAATAATTTTTTGTTTTTTTATAATGCTTAATTTGCGCCTCGAGATCTAAGGGCGCAGCTAAAGAGACGGCAGCGCTGTATAAATCAGGATGACGGATTGAACTCATTAATGCCGCATATCCGCCATAGCTGGTACCCATAATGTATACTCTAGCAGGATCTGCATAACCTTCCTTAATTGCCCATTTCGCTCCATCAGCCATATCATCCAGCATGAGACCGGAAAAATTTTTGGCCCCGGCCTTAAAGTAGTTTTTTCCAAAACCAACGGACCCACGATAATTTACACGTAATACAGCATAACCTTTTGAAGCAAAAAACACGGCCTCCTCATCATAATCCTCGGCATATCGCGCCCAAGGACCACCATGAACCATCACAACCAAAGGCAACGGCGCCTCCTTTTTATAATCTATAGGTAGCGTCATATAGCCTTCATGCTTCGTGCTATCAGAAGACGTATAATAAACCACATCCGTTGAAGGCACTGGCTCTCCGCCAAACACAAAGTCTTCATCGCTTTGCATCACAATCCGATTAACATCTGGATAAAAAACGTAATATTTTCCAAGACTATTTGAAGATGCGGAGTAAACAAGAACCTTTGAAAGGTCATCACTCCATTGCGTCAGATGATTTACCCGATCTGGATATTGCTTATCCAAACTCGACTGTATCGATTTAAAACGATCATCAAACCAAACCGATGTCGCCTTTTCCCGATAGTAAGTAACGCCCACCAAACGCTTTTCATTTTCATGAAAATGTAATACAGGCGGATGGAACTCACTCCCCACATCATAGTCAGCATCCTCATGAATGACCTCAACAACCGCATCATCAATAAAACTGTATTTTGACAATCTAAACTTATCTGACTCCAACGCTTCAGATACGTAAATCATACCCGCCTCATACGAACCTTCTAGCACCGAAAAGTTTGCATTTAAATATCCATCGCCTGTCGACGAAAAGCTAGCATCACGGCTCACTTGAGCCCCGCCGTTCCGTTTCGCCTTTTTTTTATCTCTAAAAGTCTTTGGTGTTTTCGAACTTCCTTCACCGGCGTCACTAGCTGAGACAAAAAACAAATCAATCTTCCCTTTTTTAACTTTTACGCCTGCAATGACACTCCCTTCTTTATCCACAACCCAAGAACCAATCCCTGAGCGTTTACCATTGATAATTTCAGCTTGTTCACCCGTAAATAAGTTCGTCTTATAAACTTTAGCGACACCTTTCGCATCAATCTTTTGCGTCAGAATTTCATCCGGGCTACCCGGCAATGTATGAAGAACACTCCAGCTACGCAAATTCGCTCTGTACCACGAACGGCCACGGTAACGCCCGTTTGATTCTGGAATGTTTTTTAACACATATCGATGCTCTTTACCGTCGATATTCATAGAGATCAAATTACCACCCTGCTGGTACATCACTCGGCGATTACTGATCCACCTCAAATTACTTGGATAACCTTTCCCTATCAAAGGATTATAAACGACCTCTGACTTATCCAAATCAGAAACCAAAAGACGATACTGATTAGTGAGATTCGCAACTTGAATAAAATACTTCCCATCAGGTGAGATCGAGGGACTGGTATATTTAGGATTAGAAAAATAAGCCCCCTCATCAACTTCTGAATGCACTAAAACTGGCATACCAACCATCAGAATAACTGACAATACGACCTTATATATAAATTGTTTTTTCATATTATAAACTTATTAATTATTTATGACATACTGGTTAAAAAATTCAACTGCTGACTCAGCAACATAACCTTTATTAGTGTTTTTGCTAATCGTGTCTTTTTCACCTTTGATAAAGGTTGACGAAAGCATGCCCTCCACAGCCCCAGATTTGCGGAATAGCTTGTCGAGTTTTTTCTCCGATATAAATGTTGTTTTTTTGCCGTATATAAAGTGCGTCGGCTGACTGATTTCGGACATACGATATGCCGCTGACAATTCTTTATATGGATCTCTCCCTGAATCATTATTAACAGCAATCGTGTAGTACTCCAACTCATTTCTCATAGCATACTTTCTGTAATCTGCCATTTCACTTACGACATTGATGGGCGCTGACACGACAACTACAGCATCAAAAACTTTTTCACTTCGAATTGAGGACAACAATGCGAGATTTCCACCATTATCATTTCCGAACAAAAACACATTGTTTTCACGTGCAATTTTCGCATCAACAGCCCACCTACCGGCGTCTGCAATATCATTCGTTGTTTTCTCTAGATAATTTTCCAAACCTGAAACAAAAAAATCGTGGCCATATCCAAAAGTTCCACGATGATTAACCATCAACACCCCAAACCCTTGCGATGCAAAATACGTAGCCCAGCTCGAATAGCCATTAGTGTATCTTCCATACCGCGCTGAATAAGGCATAATAATAAAGGGCAATGGCTCTCCATGATGATCTCCAGGAACGACTAAGTAACTTTCTATTTCAACGCCATCTCGCGCAGTATATTGAACGACTTTCCGCCTGGGCAACTCGTAATCACGCAGCTCCGCAGACCTGTCTACCAACAAGAAAAACGAGTCTGTTTTTCTATTGTAGATATAGTCTTGCCCACGCGCACCATCATCATGCAGAAAGAGCACAACAGACGCGTCGTCCGTATAACTATAAGCATTATTAGATCCAACGGGGAATTCCCTATCCAAACGCTCTTGCAACTCGATAAATAATGGATCAACCCAATCCACATGATATCGATTTTTTAAATAGGCTATACCTAGTAATTTCCCTCGCGAGTTTCGACGAACACCCGGATTTTGTCTAATATCATGTTTTGAAGATTCATAAACAACCTTACCAAACTTCCCCTCATTGACATCGTACTCGACTATTTTATATTTGTCCGAGTCTAAGTTATGCGTAATATATAGGACACCTTTCCTATCACTCTCCGCACTAAAATGAACCCGTTTGGATAATATCGTTGAACCATTTTTACGATACGAAACAGGATGATCATACCGAATACGCTCAACCAAGCGCGCCTTTCCATCTATGTAGTTGTAGAATTCAAATATGCCTTTTTTTTGCGCCACCACCGCGACCAGTTCCCCCATAGAATCATAATACCAAGTAGCATTTTTCGGGCCTTTCTTAATATCGTGTAACTTTTCTAGCTCCCCAGTATAAATATTATATTGATACGTAGAGTGCCTTGAACCTTTTGAATTCCAACCACCCACAATAATAAACTCATCCTTTCCTGGCACGCTGGATAACAGTTTCCAGCGCATATATCCCCGATACTTAAGCCCAGACTCAACCGGGCCAAGCAACAATCTAGGAGAGGCATTATCCAAGGTCAATTCATAGATCGAATTATTCATATTTACAATAATTCGATTCCCCTTCCAGGAGTAATCACTAGGGGCTTTTTTCCCGAAATTGAAAATATTAACAACTTTCTTTTTATCTATACTTGTTATCATAAGATAGTTGTTGTCCTCTAATTTTTTAATGGATGCCACATAAGCCCCATCATGCGACAACTCGTACTGAAAATTATCAACCCCCCTAAAAATTTTATCCGCAGGAATGTTCGACTCACCACCCTCAGCTTTACTTGAGCCCACCAAAACCTCAGAAATGGTTTCTTCAACCATTTCAGAAAACGAAGGAACAGACACAACCAATAACATAAGACAGCGTATAACATTGATTACCAAACCAATTTTCACCATTTTTTCCTCTAAAGTTTTTACGAGTATTTTACAAGAAGGACGATAACGAGATTGTATTAATGAGGGCCTAGCCTTCATATCTCTTTTGGGGTTTCATCTTGAACACCTGCAATACACGCATCGAGTACGAATTGGCTTTGTTCGATCAGAGCGTTCATATTGGTTTTCGCCACATCACCAGCGGACATTTCTACCCCGATTAATTTACGGAAGGCTTTACGGGCAGCGGCGTAATCATTCGCATCAGCAGCCGTATTGTACAAAGCGTCTTGCAGTACGGTGGGATATACGCCCATCGCGACCATGTGGCAATCCGTGAAGGCTTCCGCTTTATTCTCATCACCGTTGACGGGCTCTTTATCGATAATGAGATCGTGAAACAAACCAGCATACACTGAGGAATCAGCTGCGAAGGTGACGCCGCTCAACAACAACATTCCAACTAACATCATTTTATTCATCTTCTTCTCCATTATTGTTTACTTCGAAAGGAAAAAGGCACGAGATGACCCCAGCCATTTGTCCATTGTTTTATTTTGAGTTAACCGCCGAAAGAACTTGGATTTTTCTCACAACCTCACGGCATCCTCCATCTGAATCCAATACCTGAGAGAAAAACTCCCAGAATGTATTTTCTTTACTATAAATTCGTCTACGGCTCCTCTTTCCAGAACCTTCTTGCTTTAAGGGTTTCGCCGGGATGTATTTTCCCAAGAACCTGCCGAGTTCACTAAACGATTTCCGCTTGATCTCCACCTTCTTATCAGCAAGTATTTGTTGCTCAGAACGGGGGCTTCTGTGAAGAGTCTGAAGGTAAAAATCAGGCAAGAATAACATCTTATTTTTCATGTCGAATTATACCAAATTTAGGAGCTTAATTCAGTCATTTCACGGTAAGAAGGAGGCTTACTACCTAAGCCGCAGCGAATGATACTGTAGACTCCTCAAAGAAAGACCAAATCAATTTTTTATTTTTCCGGATCCTGTCTACGGCGAATTACTAATTTAGCCAAAAACATACCCTAACATTCCTAATCTTGCCATCCTGGTACACTTACCTTAGGATTCGCAGCAATGAAGCATCACGTGATTCTCTTCTGGCACATACTCGTTACTATCGCCAAGCTGTTAAAGCCTGGCGGAGCACGTGAAATTGTCGCTGAGAATATCGCGTTAAAACATCAACTATTGGTGATGAGTCGATCACTGAAGCGCTCGCCTAAGCTCAAGAACTCTGACCGCTTCATTCTGGGTTTATGTGCACTATTTCTCCGGCACAGCCGCATTATCAAAGCAGCCGTCATACTAAAGCCATCAACGCTTTTGAAATTTCACAAAGCACTGATCCAAAATAAATATACCATTCTATTTTCATCAAAGAGCCCAAGAAAGCCCGGCCCAAAAGGGCCATCTCAAGAGTTGATCAACGCTATCATCAAGATGAAGCAACGCAACCCTCGCTTTGGCTGCCCCAGGATCGCACAACAGATCAACTTTGCCTTCGGCTTAGATATTGATAAAGATATCGTCCGCCGAATTCTCGAAAAGTACTACAAACCCACTTCCGGTGATAACGGCCCTTCGTGGTTAACACTTTTGGGTCATACCAAAGACAGCTTATGGAGTATCGACTTCTTCCGCTGTGAATCTATTAACCTCAAAAGCCATTGGGTTTTATTGGTCATAGACCAATTTACTCGACGGATTATTGGTTTTTCTGTACACAACGGTGATCTTGACGGAGCTATTGCATGCCGAATGTTCAATAGCATCATCTCGAAACAAGAAAAGCCAAAGCGTATCAGTAGCGATAACGACCCGCTGTTTCAATTTCATCGATGGAAAGCCAATCTTCGAGTACGAGATATTGAAGAGATCAAAAGCATTCCCTATACGCCCACTTCCCACCCATTTGTCGAACGGCTCATTGGAACCGTTCGCCGTGAATACCTAGATCAAACATTGTTCTGGAACTCATCCGATCTAGAGAAGAAACTTGGTCTTTTTCAGGACTATTACAACCAAAATAGAGTGCATACCGCTCTCGCTGGAAACACTCCTATAGAAAGGCCATTCAAAGCGCTAAGCCTTTCAAATTTTGACTGGGAAAAGCATTGCCATGGGTTGTTCGAAATTCCTAATTTAGCTTAAGTTAGGAATTCGCCATAGACACGACACAGCAGCATTATTGTCTATTCAGGTTGCAGCGAAGCGGCAAGCTGACCGGAGAAACGTAGTGACGGAGGGTTAACTCTCCGCCGACACCGGACTCACTTATCTTTCAATCGAGTCTGCCCCCTGAGCTTCGATGCGCAGCAATAGTCTATCAAGAACATCAGGCAAAGCCATTAAATCTTCACCATATAACTTAACAAGCTCTGCGTCCTGTTCTGAAAGTTTACTATCAGACCAATAGCTCCTATCTGAATCACATGGATATCCATCTGTTTCCGAATCAAGAGCAACCAACCAATCAAGATACTCTTCAGGTACTTCATATTTAAAACATAGACTTAAAACTTTTCGCAAAAAACTTATCCTACCCACTAATTCAGAAGGGACAGTCAAAGATTTAATCTCTGTACAAAAACCAGCATGCTTATTGATAACTCAACCCTCTCAATCTAAAACGTTTCATTGTCAACTCGCTTAGTCTTATGCTCAAACAACTCTCCCGTCTCTTTATTTTTTACAGCATGAATCTGTGTTTTTACGCCATCTGACGAGGTAGTAGTTTCAGACTTAACTTTTTTATAGTCAGAAGCATTACCTCCATGATCTTTCGCTGCTCGATCTGCATCTCTAAAAGGTTTTTTGCCATCAGCATTTGGCCCTGTTATATCACGCCCACCGCCTGAATCCAATTCCGAGACTTGCTGCTCATTGCGAAGCTGCTTCTCCAGACCAAGTTGTTCCTTATTTTTCCCAGAACAATTATGAACTAACACATTAAGCGTCGTCGCATAATAAGTATTAAAATCTTCAACTTCAAAATTATAGGTTGTATCAATACGCTGAGCATCAACCAACGACGCAACAATCACATAACCTAACTTATCAGTTTCAATGGCATCGTCAGCCAGCAGGCCACTAGCATTAACCCAACCTTTTCCCGCCACATAAAACGGGTGATCTTCCGTAGTTTCAATTAGTTTTTCTTCGCCATTGGAAGAGGTAACTGTTAACGCAAGTATCGGTCGGTATTTTTTGAAAAGAGTAATAACAGGCTTCCAATCCTTTTCACCCGTATCAATATTTTTAGACCAAACCAAGTCACCAAGTGCTATTTCTTCAATTGGCGTATAACCATCTTTCGTGAGAACTAGAGTTCCAGCAACAAAACAACATTCGCTATCAGGCTTCGGACTTTGCGTATCCTTTTTCGTATCGGCAGGCTTATTAACTGTCTTCGGCGTACCTTTTAGGTTGTTGGTAACCTCTTTCGCTTTTTTTACTACCTTATCAACAACCGCCTCTTTAACTTTCTTCGGAACTAATTTGGTTGCATTTAATGTCAGCTTATCAAGTGCTATATCCGTAAGTTTATTTGTAGCAAAATCACTTGCAGCCTGACCTACCGTCTTTTCACCAAGAGCAACATCTACGATTTCACCCGCAACACCATCAGCCGCGTCATAAAACGACCAAAGTGCAAATCCGATTGCAATCGCAGTAAAAACAAATTCGCCCGTAGGATCCGTATAACGCAACGGATTATTCCAAACGTAAGTGTATCGATTAAAGCTCTGACTGTTTTTCGGGTCTTGTATCCAAGGATCAGGAGAAACAAAACGCCCCACCACCGGATCATAGACCCGCCCATTCATGTGGATAGGCCCGACCACCGTGCATCCACCTGCGGATTCGGATTTTTCCTAATGCTATCAATGTCTTAAAGAGCGTTTTGTGCCGACATCATACCCCAGACTTAAAAAAAATTCCTAGAGGCGGTTTTTTCAGAACAAGGGCAAGCAGCTAAAAAGAGAAGATCTAGATTGAGTCTTTTTCAATCAATCGAGCGGGATGGGTTTTACTATGAACATCTTTTAGATGAGTTACCGCGACATGCGTATAGATCTGGGTCGTCGATAGATCCTCATGACCCAGCATGGCTTGTATATGACGGATATCAGCGCCGTTCTCTAACATAACCGTTGCGGTGGTGTGACGGAAGATGTGGACGCTCCCAGGCTTGCTCAGGCCCGCCTGGCGGATGTAATCGCCAAAGCGATTGGTGAGTGTCGAACGTGTTAAGGGTTTGCCACGCTGACTGATGAACAGCGTTTCCTCGTCCATCCGTTGCGCCAACTCCGGTCGGCTTTGGTTTTGATAATGCTCGATCCATCTCAAGGCCCGATCACCGATTGGGATGATACGATCTTTATTGCCTTTGCCTTCGTTGATTCGGATCAGGCCTCGATAACAATCGAGATCGTAGGTTTTCACGTTGAGGATTTCCATTCGACGAACGCCGGTCGAGTAAAGCATTTCCATCATCGCGCGATCTCGTAGACCTGTCGGAGTCTTCACGTCCGGCTGTTGTAGCACAACCTCCATTTCTTCCTCGTTCAGAACCGCTTTGGGTAATGCCTTTGGAAGTTTCGGCAGTAAGATCTTTTCCCAGGGAGACGTCGACAAGTAACCAGCGCTCACCAACCAACGGTAAAACATTTTGACTACAGTCATTCGCCCACGTTGCGTGGGAACGGTTAGCGATTTTCCGTTGGGTTTACGCCGATGGTAAAGATGCTTCTGATAACCTTCGGCTGTACTTTGTGTAAGCTGTTCGGGGCATTCGATGCTTCTCACTACGCACCAGTCCACAAACAATTTGAGTTGCGCACGTTTATTTTCGATGGTCGCCGGTGTTCGGTTGAGAATGGCTAAAGCACTAAAGTATTTTTCGCCTAAACGGCCAAAGCCTTCGGGGTTATTTAACGGGGCAATCGGATTTTCTTTTTTCACTCCGTTTTATTCCGCCAACACGTGAACGGCATTTTGTTCATTTTTTCTTTCCCTATTATTCTTTTTTTCGCATTTGCCTTTTCAAACAACTCTAAAGTCTTATCACACTTGGGCTGCGATCCGTTTTTATCACTGTGCGAACCCGCCGCGATAGCACCGCGTTGGGGCCGCGATGACCCCGCGAACATATCACCATTACCCCGCGAACCATTCATCGAAGTGTGCATTGGTGATGATTGCTTTCTTAAAACACTCACATCCAACAAGCCATTGACGTGCGGCGCATCCATTCCTTGCGCATCATCGAACAGCAATTCGTATTCATAGCTATGGCCACGCGAACCGCGATGGGTTAACACATATTCCATATCAACAAGCCTTTGCATATGCACGCGGACTTGGGTTTCACCCCAACCCGTATACACACGCACATCCCGACGGCTAAAACGATAAGTAGTCTGCTCGACATTATCCGCTTTGCAGGCTTCCCCCACCATCGTTTGAATGCGCGTTAATAAGGTTCTGGTTTGCGGCGGCAGTTCATCCAGCGTGCGCCCCAACACTTCATGAGCAAGTTCGTTCGCTATTTCAATATCACTTAACGCAACCTCAATGTATTCAATCACTTTTTCATTGTGCGTGATGGTTTTCATCTCACGTTGGTATTGATGCAATAACGTTACGCTCTTAATCAGGGTCAGGTATTTTTGATGGTCTCGTCTTGAGCGGGTTTGATGACTTAAGAACGTGAGTTGTTTTGCGAAGGGGTTTACCACATGCACAGACTTTAATAACCGTTGGGCGTTATGGTGACACGTGAGAACATCCTGCTTATGTTCTTTTGCCAGTAAGCCTTCGATCGTGTCATTAAAGCGCTGCTGATCGTGGATGGCATTCGTTTGGGGTTGGCTTTCGTTGACCGTAATCACTAAGCAACGATTTAATAATTCCTCATCAACATCAATAGCCGTCGTCGTAAGAAACAGCATCACCGGTCCTTCCACCGTGTATTCTTTGGTTTGCAAATCACCACTGCTTTCATCTTTACTCGTACTGGCGATAGTGATTTCGCCCTCGCTTTGCAATAGCTTTAAGGCGTAGCTCGCATTACTTGCGCCCTCTTCTTCGGCAATGGCCAAGATCTTATGTTTAAGGTTTGTTTCGCCCAGATAGTAAAGGGCTTGGCCCGTCATGGCCGAGTACTGCATCCGTTCTTCACTCGGCATAAAGTTTAAGACTGCATCCATTAATGACGATTTACCGGCGGCGCTGGTGCTTTGGATCATCACCGCCAATGGCTTTTCAAGCTTACGAGAGGTGGCAGCAAGATAGCCCACTAAGGCATTGGTGGCTTCGCCCACCACGCCACACAATCCAAAGTCGTTAACGATACGATTCAAAAGATCAGGGTCTTTAAGTAGTAACAACGCCGAGTCGGTTTCGTCTTTACTCAGCTCTACCGGTTTTTCTTTAGCGCCTGCCTTCAAGTGGTTTTCTTGTTCGTGCTCAAGCGTTAACAAGAGCTTACCGAGGTCGGCTTTTAATATGCCCTCGTCAACACCACATTCCACAACGGCTTGCTTGATAAACTGTTGGCGTTGCTTGGATTGGTAGAGATCCAGGGCATCGATAAAGAAGTTATCACCATGGCGGAGCATCAGGTTTATTTTCAACTGTTCGCGGTGTTTATTTTTTTCTAGGCCACGAACGCGGTAATGCCGTTGGCCGAGATCGATGTGGAGGTCATCGTTTTCACGAGCCACACCCAACACGCGGGAAGTAACAAGGGCTTCCTCTACCTTTTGAGCAACTAAAGAAGAATCAGCAGCTAAAAAATAAGGTGTCGAAGCCCTCGCACTTAATAGACATTCGTTAAACATATCAGCAAAGGATTCTTCACTTTCTTGATAGGCTTGCGCCCATTCGTTGATATCCATTTCTGGCGGAAAGCCTAACTGTAAAGCTTTTACGTTATCGACTGTGAACTTTTCAATTAGGGCATGTGCCGCCTTGTTTCCGCCTTCATCACGATCATATGCGATAAACACGGTTTTGATGTTATTACGGATGAAGTCATGAAGCTCTTCTGTAAATCCATTAACGCCGTAGCTGGTCGTTACATTTTTAAAACCGTTGGCCCATAAGGTCATTGCGTCTATAAGCGATTCACAGAGGATGATTTCAGTTTGGTTCTGTATCCCTTCTAGGTTCCAGATGCCTTCGTGCTTACCCGGCAAGTACAAGTGCCGTGCAGCGTCCTTGTTTAATTTATTACCGACCTTGCGGCCATAGATTTCAAAAACTTTGCCTTTATTGATGACCGGAACCACCAACGAACCAGAGAAGCGTTCCATTCCACTTTCTAAACACAGGCCATTTTTCTTTAACGATTCACGCTCGTCTTTACCTTGCTGTAAGTGCCGAGGAGATAATAATTTTCCCAACGATCGATCACTAAAGCCTAACTTGAACGTGTTGATTAACTCGGGATGATCCAGGCCACGCTTTTTTAAATAGGCTTGGACCGTAACATTTTCCAGCAAACACGCATGGTAATGATTCACCACCTTCATCTTTAAGGCTTGTGATTCGGTTTCGGATAACGGGTTTTTGATTTCGGGTTTCGGGGCAGCACCAACATCTTTAGCGGCTAAAGAAGGAAGTGATGATTCTCTCAATAGGTCCACCGCTTTACGGAAGCCCACTTTTTCGATCTGCATCATCCAGTCGATAACGGAACCAGCGGCCCCGCAACCAAAGCAGTTGTAGAGATTTTTGTCTGGGGTAATGATCAATGATGGTGTCTTATCATCATGAAACGGGCAGCAGGTCGCGTAGTCTTTGCCCTGTTTCTTTAGCTCAAAGCCCTGCTGTTCAAGCAAAGCAACTAAAGAGATGCCCATCTTCACCTTCTCTACTTCTCGATCTGATATACGCGCCATACGCCGACTCCCCAAAAAACCCGTCAATAGACTTACCAATAGCTTTTAATATAAACTATAAAGTAGATTTCATGCAAGACCCACGAGTAGGAGGATTTACAATGGCGGCTTCCCATATTTGGATAGGCTTATTGGATATGTCAGCATTCTCTGAACGGCTCAAACTGCTACGCTCTTCACGCAGCATCACACAAACTCGCCTTGCCGAACTAATAGGCGCAGACCCTAGAGTCTATAACCGGTGGGAACGAGGCAGCGCAACTCCCCAGCTCGACACAGTTATCAAGATTGCCGATATTTTACGAATCAGCCTTGATGAACTCGCCGGGCGCAAAGAGCCGTCCAGCGATATCCAGATTCACAACTACGAACTTCATAGCCTCTACCAACAAGTAGACAATCTTACGGATGAAGACCAAAAAGCCTTAGCACTCGTCATCGACAGTTTCGTTAAAAAGTCTCAAATGACTAAACTTATGAGTAACAACTAGTTCGCAAATATAAAGGGGCTAAATACCCTTACACAACGGCACGACCAATACCCAGGCCCGAGGAACACTACCATGCAAGCAGCTAAACAAGATGCGTTAAACACGATCAACCTATTGCCAGACAATGCGGATATGGAAGAGATCATGTACCGACTCTACGTACTCGATAAAATCCGTAAAGGACAAGAAGCCGTGGAACAAGGTCAAACGCTTACCAGCGAAGAATTACGGCGAGATATCGATTCATGGTAATTTGGACTTATCCTGCCAAAGCAGACCTTAAACACATCCATGATTTTATTGCCAAAGACACCAAGTTCTACGCTAAAAAAGTCGCTCAAGAGATTCGAGAGAAGACCGACATCTTGAACGAACTCCCTAACGTAGGGAAAATGGTCCCCGAGGTTGGCAAACCTGAAATTCAAGAACTTCACATTTATTCTTATCGGGTTATGTATGAGGTTAAAAACGATCAGAGCTTTATACTCGCCGTCATTCACAAACGCTTGGATTTTAAAGCTGAAGATTTACCTTAATAATAAAAGGGCGCTACGCGCCCTTTTCTCCCTACCAAGGCACTAATAAATCACTGTATTTTTCTTTAATGATTTGAACTAAGCCCTGCCAATCGCCTATACGTTCCCATGCTTCAACAACATTGTAGCCATACGGTAAAAATTCCAGTCTTTCTAAAACAAACGCCGCCGCTATCACTTCGCTTGTTGTTGCTCCTGTCATATTTGTAGTTGATAACTCATTCGCAACGTTAATGATTTTCTTGATGTCATTTGGGACATTTATCATAATATTATTTCCTGATTGAGTGGTTGTTGTTTGCCCCTCTCAACCAGCCACGCGCGCAGGGCTGTCAAGGCTGCGTAGCACCACGCTTGCGTGGCTCGGCCTTTACTGACCGAGCACGAGGCTAAACTGAAGGGGAAACAGCAGACACGTACTTCCAGCGGGCACGGGCTGAACGTGCGGCAACGGGGGCTGAGAAAAAACAGGATTATTTTCCGCGCGGGGTTATAAGATTCTCTATGGGTTTATAAAAAGTTTTGCGGCTTTGCCGTTGCCTTATCTTTGAAGCCCCCTTGGGTGTCGACTGCATGGATGCAGTCGGTAGAGCGAAGCAGGAAGCCAGAGCCGATTGGGGGTAATAGATTTAAGCCAAACGACCAGCCCGTACCTACCCGCTACAATGTTCGCATCGGCACATTTTATTGACGGAGCTAATCACGTCGAACTCGGAACCCACTTGCCACATATAGCGGGTAGGTTTTTAAGGGCGGGGAAGGACGGCGCGTTTTTTGCGCCGCCCTGGGGGAGGTTTGGCTTGGAAAGGGCTATGGAGTTTGGCGTGGCGTTTGCCCAAACTAGAAAAAGAAAAGCCGCTGGGCATTGCTGCACAGCGGCTTTAGTAACGGTATTTTGCAAACGCCATGACATACGACACAGCAGCATTATTGTCTATTCAGTTTGCAGCGAAGCGGAAAACTGACCGGAGGAACGTAGTGACGGAGGTTTTACTCTCCGCCGACACTGGACTTATTTAGTTTTCAATCGAGTCTGCCCCCAGAGCTTTCGTAATTTTAGATACAAACTTCAATCGATTTGGCAAAGATCTTAACTGCGAACCCGCTTTCAAACCCCAATATCATATGATAATTTTCATCTGAATCCTCAGCAGGTAAAAAACCATCCATGATAGCTAAATCATCCGAGTGCAAAAAACCAATATAACTCAAACAGGCATCCTCAGAAAATGGTTTTTTACTGTCTCTCGAATGAGTCCTAAAAACATCGACCGACTTAAATACCATTTTCAATCTTTCGTTCTTTTCAGCCTTAGCCCACTCTCCAGAACACTTATTCCATTCTAACTCAACACACCGTTTACCAATGTCATACGATAATTTTATAAAATCAAAGTTAGAATGAAGATCCAAATATACGCCATCGATTTCAATGGCTATAGAGTCTACTACTTTAAAGTTTTCGATTAACATTCTATTGACCTTTAGATTTCAAGAAACTATCGACCATTCTGAGCATATCCGAATCCCCTGGTATAACATCACCATCTTTAGAAACATTACCTATCTGACCTTTTCGCGGGCCTTCAGGGATGATGTTGTTTTTATATTTCTGAGCATGGGGAGTTGGAACAGACTCATTACCCAATTCTTTAGAAGAATGAGGTTTACCTCTAAGATCAACTCGAGTATGTCCATCGGCCTGTTTAATAGTCACGCTGTTTTTGTTTCCATTCCTTTGTGCCAATTCTTCTCCACGCTCGGCTAGTGTTTTCTTTGCAGCTGAACCACTATCAGGAGTAACCCCAGTATCAGGAGTATTCCCCGAGCTATCTGGTTTTGCACTCCCGTTTAAACTATCAACTTTTTTAGAAGAATCACTATTTTTAAAAAGATTTTTAGCGGAATCAACAATATCACCAATTTTATCCGTGTTTTTAATAGCCTTCGCTGCGAGGTCCCCCACACCCGGAATAATGCCCACCACAGCGGCAGTGACATTAACAAGCGTCGGATCTGCAATAGCTTCTCCAATTCCTTTTGCGTCACCCGCTAGAGGAACAAAATCAATTCCTGTCGATATAACGGTTCTTTCCATATCCGTCAGATCCGACATTTGCTTAATCATATCCGCAGAAAGATCAACTTCAAACATTTCCCCTGTCGGGTCCGTATATCGCAACGGATTATTAATCACATAAGAGTAACGATTAAAACTCTGAGAATTTTCTGGATCTTGTATCCAAGGATCCGGAGAAACAAATCTCCCAACAACCGGATCATACACCCGCCCATTCATGTGTATAAGCCCTACACCATCTAAATGTTCATGGTCAGTAAAGCCTCTAGTAGTACCAAACGTCATTTCTTCGAGTTCAGTGCCACTCAGAGTGTCATAAGTAACCCCGCTCCAATCCTGGTCCTGTCGTCGCCCCCAAGGCTCGTTCGCATGAAACTTAACGGTTTGAGCAAGGCGATCGTCCGATTTACTCGCCATAGAACCGATATGATCCTTGGTAAAGTAAACATTGTAGTCTTCTGTAATGGCATTGTCTTCTGTGGTGACATGCACACCCCAACCGGCCATATAGTGACGATGCTCAACCTTACCGTCTGGTGTCGTAATGCGTTCATAATGCTTATCGACATATACGGTAGAGGTTAACTCACCGTTTTCTACATCGCCACGCTGAACACGGGTTTGTAATGCTCCGTAAGTCACTTCGGTTTGGTAACCGTTTTCAAAGCCCATATAAGTCGGCTTACCAAAAGCAGAGTAATCGATCACGCGGCCACCAAAGCCCGTGACCATGCGGCCTGCATTGTCATAGGTGTAATTATTACCCTTGGCAAAACTAACCGCATGGGGACCACCGCTACCGGTGTAATCGTAATCCGTGATCTCGTCTTTTTGTGTCAGATTCCCGTGAATATCGTAATG
Organism: Agarilytica sp.; assembly: GCA_033852175.1. GTDB lineage: Bacteria > Pseudomonadota > Gammaproteobacteria > Pseudomonadales > Cellvibrionaceae > Agarilytica. The sequence continues at coordinate 61,040 of JAWSUY010000022.1, read as the reverse complement.
ATAAGCTGAGCCATCATAACTTCGCCCAAATACATCTGAACAACTGCTGCCAATGACTTGATCTGTTAAGCGGTACAAGGCGTCGTAACAGAAGTTTTGCGTGACTAGGGCACGCCGGTCTTGACGCGTACGCAAGTTACCTTCGTCATCAAACGTGTACAAATGATCTTGTAAGATCGTGCTATTCAAGGTCGCCAAGCGTGATTCGATCAGCCCGGTTTCTGGTCTAAATACAGAGAGTACAGACGCCCCATTACCAAAGCCAAAATCAGTAAGGTTGCCACGTGCATCGTCATCGTTTGCCTGCCAAAGAACTTCACCATCGAGCACGTTAACGCTTTGATGCGGATGACCATAGCTGTTGTAACGCTGCTCTAGAGTAAAGCCAGTTGGGTAAGCAAAGCCTACGGGACGATTAAACTGATCGTAGTAGTTAGTAACCGTAAAGGTTTCGCCGTTGATTAACTGACTAGCCGTTTCGGGCAAGAGGTAATCGGGCGTGTAGCTGTATGCCGTATTCTGTACCCGGTTTTTTGTGTCTCGCCCCAACACTCGCGATAACAACCCATTCGCAAATTCGTCATAAACCCATTGATGCTGGACGCCTCCGGTACACGAGCTGGACGCGTTGTCGAAACGGTTGATTTGACGATCCTGTTCATCATAAAAATAGCAGATACGCTCGCCCTCACTGTTCTCTTGCTCAGCAAGATGACCGAAGGCGTTGTAGGTGTAATCGATGAAACCAATATCCGGATCATTCAGACGCGTTTTACGCCCTAACAAGTCGAAAATTATTTGGTGGTTAATCTTGTTGCTGTCATCAGTCTCAGCCACTTGAATATCACTGACATTACCTTGGGCGTCGTGCCAATAGCTCACACGAATATTGAGTGCGTCGGTAATCGTTTTTTCGCGGCCCAAGGCATCGAAGCGTTGCTCTGTACTGTGATCAGCAGTGTCGGTAGTAATGACTGTCGCTGCACCATCGACTACGGTGTAGTTGACTGTTTGCGATACACCCGTCGGGAAGTCAGTTTGGGTAATACGCCCGAGCACGTCGAAATAGGTCCGAGTAGCTAGATCAGAAGGCGTATCACTGCCACCAAACGGTTCGGTCATGTATTCGGGTAAGCCAAGTGAATTGTATTTTTGACCGATGTAGTAAAGGTTGCCCGTTAGTCCGCGCCAGCGAGAACCCACTTCACGGCCTAAACCATCGAAGTAGGAGCGAGTGGCTGACTGGCCTTCGGTTTTGCTTTGGCTGTACCACGCGGCATCCGCGTTATATGCAAAGCAATTATCACAGCTACGGTAATCATAGATCGTCACAACGCCGAGGTTTTCGGTGTAAGTAACACGTCCCAATACATCGTAGAAGTAATCGAAAATAAGATCATTAGCATCAATAGCACGTTTTAAACTGCCAAACTCTGCACCGAATATTTCAGTGTGTGCATGACCCAACGCATTTGTGCTGATAACCGTCCGTTCACCTTGATCACTAAAACTTTCGTTTAACAAATAAGTTCGGCTAGTAAAACCAATTCCATCATTAGGAAAGTCATTTACCGTTTCAGTAATCGACGATTGTGTTCCGTAACCATTGTAAGAAAATGTTTTTTGTAACCACAATTCATTGCCCGCACTCGGCTCACGCGTTTCGGTTCCCACTCGACAGACACCTGCTCCACTGGAGTTATATGAGTACCGTGTATGGCGAGTGCTATTCCGCTGGATTCCATTTTCTTCGTCGTAAACCCAGGTATGAACTTTAGGGTCTTGTGTCTGATGTAAACACCAATTCACAGTATCATTGCTAATATTATCATTATCAGTATACGTCCCCGTCACACCAAACGTATCACAACGATTTTCAATGCTATCCAACGGTGTTCCATACGCATCAAAATGATCGTTAGTTATCGTTGTACGGTTTTCGGAAGTAATATCCGACTGTACTGGGCAACTGGTGCGCACACTATCGTTATACAAACGTTTGCTGATCGTATTGACCAAGGTACCGGTCGTTAAATCATAGTTTTTGGTTTCTTCTTCCAGCGCATAGGAATGAAAGCGCGGCGAAGAACCGTCATCATAAACGCGGACTTTCCAGTTTTGTTTATGTTCACTTAAGAGTGTAGTGCCCGTCGCCGTTTCACAGCCTGTTGTATTTGCGTTTGTGATTACGCATTGGGTTGCTTTGCTTGGGGCGACTAATAGGTAGCTAGACTCCTGCCCCACTTCTTGCAGGTAGTCGCTTACGGTACGGACTTTTTGTGTTTGGCCCGCCAGTGTTGTGGTTTTTTGGACTTGTTCGAAACCCAAGGAGCCTAAACCGAGTCGGTGGGTGCGTCGGTTTTTATAGAAGTAACCATCCTGTGTGGATAAGTTAGCTCCATCATAAACAGATAATGTCGACACTACCTGAAGCCCTCGTGCAGCAGAGTGTAAGGTGTGATCCGGCATAACAGACGCTTGGCCATCACTATCGTAATATGAATAGGTCGTTGGGTAACGCGAGCTGATTTTACTATCGTCTTTTGTTACGCCTGTTTGAATATAAACTTTTGAATCACTTAACTTTTTATATTCAACGCTCAAACGACGGGTGTTGGATTCATGTACCCCTAGAATTTGATGTTGGTTAATGCCTATTTTAACGGCAACGTCTACGGTTTCTATTAAAGGGATCCCGATAAAAACAAGCATTTCAGCATGGAAAAAACTGGGCTGGCGATGAATAACTAAATCACCCTCTTCCGTTACATAGGGCTTTCCTAAACGTTCAGCATTCGAATCTTGTGGTGCACCATCAGGTAGCGGCGCAATGCTAGCCATCATGACCGGAGCCGTAAACCCTTCTCCCTCAGAATCCACTCGGCCTTTTGAATAAATAGCCATAACATCGGACGCGTCTTTTTTACCAGTAATATTCCAAGCACGGGTATACAAAACATCTGCCATACCATCGCGGTTTGCATCTTGTAGTTCAAAGGTCCTGCGTCGTGTATTACATTCCATCATATTGCAAAAAGGAACAAGGTCATGATATGTGAGCGCATCGCTCCACATCACAGCGCTTAAAAATTCTCGTCCATTTGATAGCGATACATAAATACCGTCCCATCTCACCGCAACGATGTCGACTAAGCCATCACCATTTACGTCGGCAACTCGCGTCACCGATGCAAATGGTGAGAATGAAGATCTAACAATAGAAACCCCTGGAGGACCCTCTGCATAGCCCGGCACTACCAATCCACCGCCGGCATTTCCTGAAGCCAAACCACCCGCAATATCACCAGGTAACGAATCGACACTCACAAATATATGCATATTGTATGGCAGAACGGGAAGGTTTATATTTTCCGACCATGAAGCATCGAAAACAAACGTTAAACCGGTATTGATACCTACTTGACCATCTAAACCCACCAGGTCAACGAGGCTATCACCATTAACATCCGCTAAACTTAAATAACTGTCAGAAACCTGGGTATCTAAAAAAGAAAAATCGGTTGAAGTTGCCCATCGCTCAAATTCATCGAAGCCATCTCCATTATTTATTGCAACGGATATATCATCAACACCAAAATCACTAATAGTCGCCAGGACATCAACGACGTCCCAAAGCGGCATTCGTAGAATATCGACAAGGTTGTCGCCATTAATATCTTTGATGACATAATTATAGAGCCAGTCTTTAGTTACTCGCTGCCCGAGCTGACAACATGTTTTAGCATTAAATATACCCAAATCAGCTTTAGTCATGGAATACCCATCGGAATAAATCAGGGTTATTCCATTGCTTAGAAACACATCAATACTTGTATTTCTTTTTATATAATAATCATCGAGACCATCCCCATTAAAATCAGCCACAGCTCCATTAAGAACATTATAGCTATCGTTAGGGCTTTCCTTACCGTCATATTTTCCCTCAAAAGTTCTTACTACGGACTCATAAACATCGGTATAAGTAAAAGCTACACCAGGGTCCCCGGCACTCATTGCAACCTTACGTGCAGTGCCCGATTCACCTTCTGTTGCGGATCCCTGGATCCATATCACTTCAAGTTTATTATCACCGTCAAAATCTCCTCTTACGCCGCCAAAATTCAGAGGTCTACGGCCACCGGTACTGACAGGGAAACCCGACTGAATCAACATCCCCCCAGTTAATTCATCAGTAGGCCCTTCAAACACTTCTGGAATTTCGATATAACGATCCTCCGCTATATCCTCATCAAGTACATACTCTTGATCAGCATCATCTAAAATATAATTGTCGCGATGGGTCGATGACCATTCAAAAACAATCGGTTCAGCACAACTGGATGAACTGGCAAAGCACTTGCTGACCGATTTAACGCGGCTGGTTTTAAGCGGGTCTGCACGCTCTACTCCATCAACATTTTCATAATCAATGTTATACACGTAAACCAACATACCACCGGCTTTGGCTTCTACACGGCTCAGGCGTTGATCAACGGTGAATAGCGTTTTTGCCGAATAACGTGTCGAAACATCGTCCCGTTCTTCGTAGTAAAACTTAAGCGTGTTATATGTGTCTTGCGCGTTGTCATTTTGGGTGTATTGAATTTCTTTTATCGCGACATGCCCATTGTCTTCTTCACGTTCATAAATATAGGTCATGTAATTTCCCGACACGTCGGATTTTTTATCCATTAGCCAAGAAATCGTACCGTCAGCGTAATCCAATGATTTCGCATGGGTGACACCATCGTTTTCGCCATACGAAACTTGGCTACCGTCTGGATTTTCCACTAACCACGAATCTGAATTTTTCGTAATCCGTTTAAAGGTTTCCGATTCGGTACGGTATTCTCCATTCGCCAATTGCACTAAGCGCTGACCGTCTAAACAATATTTATAATTTTCTCCATCGCTAATACCACTTGGGTATCCATCACGCGCAACGGATGCTGGACATCGACTAATCGCTGAAAGTCCTGAAATATTCCAGCCCCAACCCATTAAACCATTTTGAGCGGTACTGCTATAGCCCAGGCTAATGTCTGGCTGCATGCCGTTGATCCCTGGCGATACGTCTATTGGAACTGAGTAATTGAATGCACCGCTTTTATCAATAGAGTGCTCACCAGGCGTTTTTCCGTAATACACATTTCCGCTTTGCGCGTCATTTTCAGGGTCATTTTCTAACGATTGAAATGAAGGGCGATACACGCTGATCGTCGCGGCGGCTTCTGTTTTACCACTCGCGTTTGAACAGGTAACGTTGTGGCTTATATCGCCCGCGAAGTTTAGGGTCACTAATTGAGATGCGCTTACTGCCGTTACGCTGTGGTATTCACAGGCATCTGCACCAATGGAACTCCACGTTAGTGTTGCCGACCCACCAATGGCGACACTTGTTTTATCCCACGCAACACTGACTAATGGTTTTGGTATGGGGGCTGTCGCTGAGACTTCTCCTGCTTCATTGCTGCAGGTCAGAGTTTTTTCCGATAAATTAATAGCGTTAAAAACAAAAGTTTCTGATCCATTTATAGCGACGGCATCTGCTCCTATGAAGCAATTTTCTGCATACGTTGATGTCCAGGTCAGGGTGATTGATTCACCAATATCAACCCACTGAATGTCAATACTCGGTAAGGGCAAGACTGCTAAAGCGGTTAGCTCTACATCCTCAGTAACCGTTCCACCACCAATTACGTTACAGGTTAGTGTCGTCATTTTACGTTGAAGGTCATCGATACCAACCGGTGTCCATCCGGTTACACTCAATACCTTGCTGCCTTCCGAACCGGATATCGAACCGGCAGACCAGCTACACCCCGTCGTCATAGTGGAGTTCCACGTTAATGTGAACACATTGCTGGTAAAATTAAGGGGTGATGGACTTGCCGAAACGGTAATGCTAGCCGCAGGAATGGTGACGCGTTTCGAGGTGTTATACCCACTACACGCATTGTTGTTACACGCTCGAATACGATAGTCGTAATATTTGCTCGCATTTTTACTGAAAGAACGTGAACGTGATGTGCTGGTTTGAATTGTGGACCATGATCCTCCGTTAGCACTTTCTTGTAACTGGTAGGCGGTTAACGTGCCCGAAGATGCAGACCACGAAACTGTATAGCTGCCAGTACTTGCTGTTGACGGAGCTGAAGTTGTGCCAGGAACACCGGGTGTTGTGTAAGCAACCGTGATCGAATCGGATGCTGAGGTACTGCCTTGCGCATTGGTGCAGGTAACGGTTTTTGTGACCGTACCGTCAGTTGTAAAGGTATAATTTTTTGAGCTGTTAAGACTTGCGCTAGCACTATCTAGACTACAGCTGGTCGCATCGCTTGTTGCCCAAGTTAATGTGGCGGATTGACCAACAAAGGCGCTGTTTTTATTCCACGTGACATTGACAGTGGGCTTCGGCGGTAACGATTCTGCGTATACGGTGAGTGACTTACTGACCGTCCCACCACCTATTACGTTACACGTTAAGGTTGTATTTTTTTGCTGAATGCTATCGACACCTGTCGGCGTCCAACCGCTCAGCGTAAAACTTTTATTACCGCTTTTACCCGAGATAGAACCTGAAGACCAACTGCAACTGCTGGTCATAACGGAACTCCACGTTAAGGTGAAACTGTCGTCGGTGAATTGAATGGGTGATGGACTTGCCGAAACAGTAATACTGGCTGCGGGAATGGTTACGCGTTTCGAGGCGTTATACCCACTACACGCATTGTTGTTACACGCACGAATACGGTAGTCGTAATATTTATTCGCATTTTTACTGAAAGAGCGTGAACGTGATGTACTGGTTTGAATTGTGGACCATGATCCTCCGTTAGCACGTTCTTGCAGTTGGTAGGCTGTTAAGGTGCCCGATGAGGCTGACCAAGAAACTGTATAGCTGCCTGTACTGGCTGTCGAAGGTGCTGAAATTGCACCGGGCACTCCGGGCGTAGTGTAGGCAACCGAAATCGAATCAGATGCAGAAGTACTGCCACCAGAATTTGTACAGGTTACTGTTTTGTTCACTGAGCTTGTATTGCTAAACGAATATGACCGAGAACCACTAAAACTCACACTGCCGCCATCCAAGGTGCAACTGCTCGCGAGAGTAGAACTCCAATTGAGTGTCGCGGACTGACCAACATAGGAATTACTTTTGTTCCACGATACGCTAACTGTTGGTTTCGGCGGCAGGCCGGAAGAATCAAGGGTGAGCGTTTTTGAGATAGTGCCGCCACCAAATTTATTACAGGTCATTGTCGTGTTTTTTATCCAAATATTGGAATAACCAATATCTGTCCAACCCGATACCACAAAACTTTTAGATCCACTGGTGCCGGAAAGTGAACCAGCGCTCCAACTACAGGATGAGGTCATCACAGAACTCCACGTTAGGGTAAACGCAGAGGTGTTGTATTGAATATTGGATGCAGAGAGGGAAATGCTCGCGGCAGGAACCGTGACTCTTTTGGATGCGCTGTAATTACTGCAGCTCGCACCACAGGCTTTTACGCGGTAATCGTAATATTTATTATCGCCTTTGCTAAAACTTTTAGAACGAGAAGTGCTCGTCTGTACGGTATTCCAACTGCCGCCGTTTGCGCGCTCTTGCAAATGGTAGGCGCTTACTGAGCCGGAAGATGCCGCCCAGGAAACGGTATAACTGCCGTTGCTTGCGATTGAAGGTACGGAAAGTGAACCGGGGATACTGGGTGGTGGTGGTGCCGTGACCGTAACGGTAACCGAACCTAAGTTTTCAGGCAGACAATAGTAAGCGCACCTATGAGGAGACATCTGCGTTACAACAGAATAGGTATAGCTACCTGTCGCTTTGCCGGATACGGAATACTGAGAGCCTGAGGTAATATTCACCACTTCAGAGGACCCGCCAACAGTTTCGGTTACGACCGATTCGTCCTCAGCACCAGTCCAACTGATCGTAAAATTACCCGTACTGCTCGGGTTAGGCGATGCAGTCACCCCCGACCAAGCATGACCAGAAACAACCAACGAAAAAAGAAATAACCCAAAAAAAAGAATGCGCTGCATACCCGACACCAATCCTATAAATAAAACTCCACGCACAGAACAACCCACAAGCATCTAGCGTGCTTGTTTAGTAAAAGAAGTGGCCGGAAAAAGCAGGATACTGGACACCATCCTTAGTGGGGGAACTGAGCCCTTAAAATCTGAACGGCAAATTATCACCATGACACACAAACCTCAACAGCCCTCAAAAATATTGGCACATGAATAGCCATTTTTCATTATTTTACTCAATGGCACCAAAATCAGAACAAAAACCATACAGAGTTTTCGATGAAAGTTTTTCAATGGGGTCAGACTCGATTGAAAATATGGTTTTTTTGGGGGGGGGCGTAGGGCTACAAGGCTTCAATCGAGTCTGCCCCCCATTAAAACCTGTGAAGCCACCATTGAAGCCACCCCTTTCTTGCCCTCCCCCATGACCTATGCCATATTGTCGCCCGTCCAGCCAGCAGCTCATTAATTCTGGCTTTCCCCCTAACATCACAACGGTACGTGGCATGAAACGTGTATTAGTTGTCACCTACTCACAGACGGGCCAGCTTTCTCGCGTGGCCGATGCATTTGTTCAACCATTGATCAGCGATCCGTCGACTGAAGTTGTATTTGAAACCATAGCTCCAGAAACGGCTTACCCATTTCCCTGGCCGTTTATTCAGTTTTTTACGACCTTCCCTGAGGCGGTGGTTATGCAAGCCCCTTCGATGAAGCCTTTTGGTACGCATGCGAATGAAGACTTCGATCTTGTGATTTTGGCTTATCAAGTCTGGTTCTTATCACCCTCCCTACCCACAGCCGGCTTTTTGAAAAGCGCGTTTGCTGAGCGTGTATTGAAGGATACGCCTGTAATCACGTTAATCGCTTGCCGTGACATGTGGCTTTCCGCTCAAGAGAAGGTCAAAAAGGAGCTGGTGCGGTTAAACGCTAAGCTTATCGATAACGTGGTGCTTGTGGACGAAAGCGGCAGTGCAATGAGTTTTTTATCGACTCCGATGTGGATGTTCACGGGTACAAAAGGACCTTGGCCGCTGGTGCCTAAAGCGGGTGTTAGTGAAAAGGATATAGAGGGTTGTAAACGCTTTGGTGATAGAATCGTCGACCAGTTCGAACGTTTGAACGGCAAGCCGATTGAGCAGCCGTTACTGAAAGGGCTTGGCGCGGTAAAAATCAAAGAAAAGACCATTGCCAGTGAGCTTATCGCACACCGAAGCTTTAAAATTTGGGGCCGAATTTTACGCGCGATAGGCCCTCAGGACTCAAGATCACGCTATATCGCTGTACATTTCTATATCGGCTTTTTGGTGATATTGATTTTGACCCTAGCGCCTATAGCAGCACTACTGAAAAAAATAATAAGCCCGTTTACGAAAAACCGTATCGCAGCTCAAAAACACTATTACGCCCAACCCTCTGGGGAAGCGCGCAAAGACATAAAGTTAGCCAATTAATGAGTAGTCAAGACGTATACATCACTCGAATAGCAAGCTTCCTACCCGGTGAACCCGTTTCAAATGACGAGATGGAAACACTCTTAGGAATGGTCGGAAATAAGCCTTCGCGCTCACGTAAGATGGTTTTACGCAGTAATGGCATTAAGTCTCGCCATTACGCAATAGATAGGGAGACCTTACTCCCGTCTCATTCCAATACTGAACTTACCGCCAATGCGATACGCGGGCTTGAGCACGAAGGTTTTTCACTTGATCAAATTCAGTGTATCGCCACCGGAACATCTAGCCCCGACCAGCTACTACCTAATCATGCAGTGATGGTGCATGGCGAGCTGGGGATTCCCAGCTGTGAATGTATGGCCGCTGCAGGCATTTGTGTTTCTGGCATGAACGCTATGAAATATGCCTATATGACGATTGCTGCTGGCTGCCACGAATATGCGGTATCAACAGGATCTGAAGCGGCATCACTTGCTTTACGCAGCCAAAACTATACCCCTGAACACGAGCAAAAAGTCGCCGCCATGGCTTCACGCCCCGAAATTGCTTTTGAAAAAGACTTTCTTCGCTGGATGCTATCCGATGGTGCCGGCGCCGCGCTATTACAGCCCACCCCGAGCGAAGGCTGCATCAATTTAAAGATAGAGTGGATCGAAATTTTTTCTTATGCCAACGAAGTAGAAACATGCATGTATGCTGGCGCAGAAAAAATTGATGGCGAGCTTACAGGTTGGTACACCTATTCCAACGAAGAAATATCTACCCGATCCATTATGGCGCTTAAACAGGATGTTAAGCTGTTGGATTCCAATATTGTGCGCTACACAGCTGAAAAACCTTTGGCCAGTGTTGTCGATAAAAAACAATTAAACATCGATGACGTTGACTGGTTTGTATCCCATTACTCGTCTAATTATTTCCGCGATAAGCTTTATGAAGGTTTAAAAAGCATCGGATTGGAAATCCCCTATGAAAAGTGGTTTTCCAATTTATCGGAAAAAGGTAACACCGGCTCAGCTTCTATTTATATTATGCTGGAAGGCCTTTTGAATTCGAACAAACTCAAGATCGACGACAAAATTCTTTGCCACATCCCCGAAAGCGGGCGTTTTAGTGCTTGCTATATGCTATTAACCGCAACCTAAGTTCTACGTTAACGCACGGTTTTTATTATGAAAAAAGATGATGTTCCTCAAGATAAAAGCCAAACCTATGGTGGCTATACACGCGTTATTTATGCCACCAACGCGGATAACAAATACGAAAAAGTCGCGTCCAATGGCTGGGAGACGGAGGAGTTTGTCACGCTTATGGCTGTTGACGATCTACGTGAACACACTTTAGAAGCTTATGAACGCTGCCAGAAAGGGATCAGTTCCCCTCTGGAATACCATATGTATAACTGTCGATTGGACTTGCTTGCGCTGTCTCAAGCCAGTGGGTTTTTTCAATGGCAGATCCGCAGACACTTGAAGCCCAGCGTTTTTAAAGCTTTGTCCGACAAAAAATTAGCGCGCTACCAAGATATTTTTGATGTTGAGCGTGATGTACTTACCAGCCTTCCAACAGAACCTTAACTTTTATGTCTAATATGCCCAAGCCTTTTGAGCACCTACACGCAGCCCACTGTGAAACCGGCGTTATGTCGGCCATGTTAAACCATCACGGTTTGGAGATCTCGGAGGCGATGGCTCTGGGTTTATCTTCTAGTTTGGCGTTTGCGTATTTGCCGATTATTAAGATCGGCGGCCTACCGCTTATTGCCTACCGCATGCCACCTAAAAGTGTGATTAAGGGTTTGCAAAAACGCTTAGGTTTGAAGATGAAGTTTGAAAAATTTTCTAACCAAGATTTGGGCATGAGGCGCTTAGATGAAATGCTCGACCAAGGCCGAATTGTTGGCCTGCAAACCTCGGTCTATTATCTGCCTTATTTTCCGGAAGAAATGCGCTTTCATTTTAATGCTCACAATTTAATTGTGTACGGAAAAGAAGGTAATGACTATTTAATTAGCGACCCGGTTGGCGAGGTTGTGGTTCGATCGGATGCAAAAAGCTTACAGAAGGCCCGCTTTGCCAAGGGTGCCTTAGCGCCAAAAGGCATGATGTATTACGCTGATTATGTTCCTGATTCCGTGAACTTGGAAAGCCAAATCCCGAAGGCGATTAACAAAACGGCTCGATCTATGACGCCGCCGGTTCCGGTTATTGGCATTCGGGGTATTCATTACCTTGCGAATAAAATCGCGGCTCTGGATATCAAGAATGATAAGCGGAAGATCAAGCTTTACCTGGGCCATATCGTGCGTATGCAAGAAGAGATTGGCACTGGTGGCGGAGGATTTAGATTCCTTTACGCAGCTTATTTACAAGAAGCCGCCAAGATTATGAACAGTGATTTGTTAGCTGAGGCTTCGGGCATTATGACGGAGGTTGGCGACCAGTGGCGATTATTTGCATTGAACGCGGTAAAAGTGTGCAAGAAACGAAGCGAGATGGATTTGAATTTTGTCGCTGACTCGCTTCATAAATGTGCGGATCAAGAAGCTGTTGTTTGGAAGATGTTGAAAAAATATAAGGGGTAAAACCGGGGTACGGGGTACGGGGTACGGGGTACGGGGTACGGGGTACGGGGTACGGGGTACGGGGTACGGGGTACGGGGTACGGGGTACGGGGTACGGCAAAAGTATAAAAAGATTGTGATTAATCGCTAATGTTTTTAGCGATTAATTACGATGAAGCTCCATCGGCCGTTTTTATCTGTATCGATAATAATGCGCTTTCCGTTTTCATCACCGCCTGTAAATTCAGCCAAGCTAAGTGCCGAATTAGATCCTTTCTGACGTGTTTCTTTGCTGGCTGACATCGATTCGGAATCAATACCCAGCTCTTGGAATATCACCGCCCCCTCTTCTGCGCTCACATTCGAACCCAATACGACACTTACAGAAAACCCTCTGTTCGTTATTAAAGCCTTAACACGCTCCAATAAAGCTGCTTGGGATAAAGTGTCTGCAAAATCAGGGCACGAGGCTAACACAGGTTCATTCAGGTCTGCGCCAACGAGAAACCAAACACTCGATTCTATTAACGGGGCATCCGCTTCCAGCCCTTCTATCACTCGGTGAGTGTCGATCGGTGTCGCCGCTTCAACAATTAATCCAATTAACGCCGAGTCAATACGCCCTTGTTCGATATCTATTTGAGCCAGTTTGAAGGAGGACTCTAGAGCAAAATTCGATTTGGCTAAATAGATGCTGTTCGCTTGTAAATTTAGCTGCTGGGAAACATGGAAGTTTGCGGAGTTACCCACGGTATTCACGAATTTGAATGGGCTGGGGAAACGCTTTTGTCGGAAGAGTTCGTCTAAGACGCTGGCTGTATTTTCTAAAGAGCTGCTTGCTGACGATAAAAAAAGTCCCGTTCTTGCGGGTAATTCGTGCGTTTCTTTGCCGTTGTTTTCATGGCTTTCGTTACCACTTTCTTTAAAACCATCATTACCGATATATCCACAACTATCGTTGCGGCTGTCCTTACCATTATTTTTACAGCTAAAGGCACCGATTAAAGCAAGCTGGGTAAATCTGTCGATACGACGAATGCTTTTACCCGCGAGTTTTTTTAATATCTTCTTTAACGGCGGCAATTCATCGGTGATGGTTTGCTGAAAAATAGCGCTTCGATAGATGTTCATCGCTTCGCTCCGGCTACAAGGCTCATTACAGCCCTCGCTTCAAATACCATATCAACACTCAACATAGACCGCTCAGAAATAGAAGAAATACGGAGGAAAGTGTTACACATTTGAAATCACCACGGCTGTATTATTACCACCAAAACCAAAGTAATTCAGCAGAAAATAACCGGGCTCAAAGACGTAAGTATCGTCTACAAAAGCAAGGTTAAAGGTCTCGTCAATATCCGTTTCATGCAACGGCAGTAATACTTGTTCGGCTAATAAGGACTGCAGCAAAACGATAAGTTCTACAATGCCACAAGCACCGAGAGTATGACCCAGATAAGGTTTTATACACGCAACTGGAGGTATGTTGCTAAATACGCGCTGCAGACCTGCCGCTTCGGACTCATCATTCGATAAGCTGGCGGTACCATGGGCTTTCACCATGCGAATATCTTCTGGTTTTATATCGGCTTGTTTTAAGGCCAGTTTAATGGCTTCTTCGATTGTCGAACCGTCGGGGTTGCATGCTGTAATGCTGTAATTGTCGGCAACGTTTGCGGCGGATACAAAGCCAAAATTATGAGACGCTTTTTCTCGTGAAATAATCACAGCGCCACAGGCTTCGCCCAGTATTAAGCCATCGCGATTTTTATCAAATGGGCGCATGCCTTTTTGGCTTATCAGCTCTAAACCTGAAAATCCGCACACGGTTGTTTCGTTATAAAACTCTGCACCCAATACAATGGCGCGTTCAATATCGCCTCTGCGCACTAGGTCTGCCGCATACATAAGTGCATTTGCAGCGGAGGAGCATGCGGTATTAAAGGTGTATACGGGGCCTGTCATCGAATACTTTTCTACGATGCGTTCGCTCATGCTTTGATAGCTTCGAATGCTCGATAAGATATCATCATCGGATAATTCAGTTTGCGGCTGTTCAGGGTTCAGGGCTGAATTTCCAGATTGCGTTTGTAAGGTTTGCTCTACAGCAAAAATATCGAACGCGGTTGAGCCTACAAATAAGCCCATTGAAGAGAGGTCTTGAGTCGTTAAGCTTGCGTCAGCTAGTGCGTCTTCAATAACACGATCAATTATCTGGTATTGCCGCTCAGGGCCAAGGTCGAGTGGAGAATCGGCGATAAGATGGTAGGGAACGTCGTAGTTTTGTCCGTTCTTTGCTACATCCATAACCGATGGCACACAGTTTTTCTGTTGAATTGATGTGAGTACTGCCTCGACCGAAGCGCCTAGAGCACTCGCCAAGCCAATCCCATTAAAGTAAATTTTGTCAGCCATTGCTTATTTACGCTTCAATCTGTCGTGGTAATTATTCATCGAGACTTTTTATTTTGAGTTGTGCCGTCACGGTTTAGTTATATTGTCACGACTGAATTATATCGTCGCGGTTTAAGTTATACCGTCACGACGTTTAACCCACTTTAAATGTTCGCTAGTCGTGATTTTTTTCGATGTATTCGGCTAGTGCACTTATAGACGCAAACGCGATACGTCCTTCTTTGCCCCCTTCAATACGCGTACGATGCTGAGACAGAACGGCCATTGATATTTGCAAGGCATCTAGGGAATCAAGATCAAGCTTGGACTGCCGACCAAAGAGCGGCTCGTCATCGGTAATATCACCTACTTCAAAATCGTCTTCTTTATCGCACTCTTCGATAATCATCAATTTTAGTGCTTGCTTTAGCTCATCAGTATTCACATTTATTAACTCTTATTCTGTTCGTCTTTTTTGTTGTTAGGGAGCTGACTCAGTTTTACTTTTTCTTCTCCCCTTTTCCGTCTCCCCTTTTCCGTCTCCCCTTTTCCGTCTCCCCTTTTTCCGTCTCCCTTTTTTCCGTCTCCCGCCTCCCTTTCCCCATCATCTCACCCCTCACACTTCTGATGAAAAACCACAATTGCCAACATCAACATTACGCCACCAAAGCCAAACAACATGGCTGCCTCACTCAATATTGAGAGTAATCCGCCGCCGCGTAAAAAAATATCGAGAAAGCCCTCTAAAGCCCATGCCATGGGACTAATATTGGTCAATGTTTGCATGGTTTCGGGCATGATAAATTTGGGCACCATAACCCCGCCAATGGCCGCTAACAATATATTACCGACGCCGCCTAAAACCGTGGCCTGTTCCGTCGTTTTGACAATAACTGCCACCAACAATCCCAAGCCCACTGAAGCAACGCCAGTGGCTAAAGCCATTAACGCTAAGCCAGAAAAGGAGCGGCCTAAATCCAGTGTATCGCCGCCGAGTATCGGTATCAGGTACATGCCGATCAGTAACATGATGATGAGCTGAACTTGATTGATCACTAAATACGGTAGAGTTTTCACAAATAGGAATATCGACATGGAAACATTCATCGTCCGCAAACGTATTAATGTGCCTTGCTGTTTTTCTGTAACCAGTGTTGTCGAAATGGGTATCACAACAAAAAACATCGAGAAGATAAGCCAAGCCGGTACGTTTTGTTGCACGGCGGATGGCCGCACGGCTTCGCCCTTCTGCTGATAAATATAATTGGATTTAATGAGGCCGGAAGTAAACTCTTCGGCAATTTTGTCCGCGTTATCGACACCTTTCAGCTTTAATAAACCGGGGATTTTGGCTTTCACTAATCGTTCAAGTATCGCGGATTCGACTAATAAGCT
This sequence comes from Agarilytica sp., assembly GCA_033852175.1. Taxonomy (GTDB): domain Bacteria; phylum Pseudomonadota; class Gammaproteobacteria; order Pseudomonadales; family Cellvibrionaceae; genus Agarilytica. The sequence continues at coordinate 45,188 of JAWSUY010000022.1, read as the reverse complement.
GCTGCGTTTATCCATCTGTGGTGAAAACCAAATTTCCACGGGAGGATCTTCAAAATCAAACGATTCATCATCGTCTATATAAGTTTGCTTATGACCAGGGATAACGATAAATGCTTTTACTTCGTCATTGTTCAGCCGTTCAAACGCGCTGTCTTTTTCCGTTGGTGATATTTCAATAATTTCAAACTGTTTTAGGTTTTTCAGTTCTTCACTAAAACCTTGTAATATCGCTCCGTCATCTTCCATGACAAATAAGCCAACTTTCGCGTCGTCTTTATTCGAGAACTGATCTTGCATCGCTAGCGACATAATCACGATAAAGATAGCGGGCATGATAAAAAGCACCGCTATCGAATGTAGATCACGAAAAACCAGGGAGAATTCTTTTTTTAATGCGGCCTGTATCATCGTTTAATCCCGTAACTCACGATGCGTTAAATTGAGGAATATATCTTCAAGGTTTGTTTTTCCAAACGAGACAGAACAAATATGCACGCCGTACTCTTCAAGTTTTTGGGTAAGATCCAAACAGTCACGATACTGGTGAATGTCTTTAAAAATTAGCTCGCAAGGCAGTTGAGTCTCGGCGTGAGGCATCACAACAGAATAGCGCTCTGACAATTCAGCAAAGTGCTGTTTTGACAAAGGCTGGTCGATACCGATACGGCACTGCGGTGTCTGTTGGCCTTGCAAATCGGATAAGGTGCCGGAAATAAGGACTTTACCATTGTCGATAATGGCTAAATGATCACAAACCTGTTCGATCTCTTCCATATAGTGGGAGGTATAAATAACGGTTTTGCCTTGATCTCTCAACTGGCCAATTTGTTCCAGAATAAAGGTTCTCGACTGAGGGTCTATACCCACGGTCGGTTCATCCAAATAAAGGATCTCAGGATCGCTCAGTAAGCCGATCGCCAGATTAAGACGCCGCTTTAACCCACCAGAGAATTGGGATGATGGTTGCTTAACTACGTCATTGAGTTGACAAAAGTCTAGGCAATATTGAATACGCTCTTGTTTCTTTTTACCGCAAAGGCCCTGAATACCGGCAAAAAACTGTAGGTTTTCACCTGCTGTTAGGTTGGGGTAAAAAGCATAGCCTTGGGGAACATAACCATTAAGAGATTTAATGCGCTTAGTATCCGCGGGGAATTGATAACCCATCACCGAGACAGCCCCTTCTTGAGGGGAAAGTAAACCGGTCAGAACGGAGATTAAGGTCGTCTTACCGGCCCCATTCGGTCCCAGTAAGCCAAAAATAGACTGTGTTTCGATTTCCAAATTAATATTATCGAGCACCAACTTATCGCTACCGCGATATCGATAATTGAGAGCACTGACTGTAATCATGTATGGCGCCGAACAATCAAAATTCGGCTGAAGTATATCAGATGCGATTGGTAAATATACCCGCTCCTCACAAAGCCAATTGTCGCGAGAAACACTCGCGTTACCCTCATCCTCGCCCTCTCTTTTTCGAGCAATTTTCGAACAAAAAATAATTTCAATCGTATAAAATTTAACACCTACATTCTGGGCATCCCTGGAGGGAAATCCTCTTCTTTGTCATCCTCTATGGCCTCTAAGCTCAATCCGCCAAACTCTGAGGAAGCCGTCTCGGCTTTGTCTTTTTCTTCTTTTCCGCTGTCGCCCTCAGTAACAGGGGCTTTTGTCTCTCCATCATCTTTCGAGAGCTTAATTTTGAGACGCAAGTTATTGGGGGAATCTGAATTTGCTATGGCCTCATCAAACGAAATGGTTCCGGCTTTGAATAACTTGAATAAGGCTGCATCAAAAGTCTGCATACCCAGGTTTTCAGACTTCACCATAATCTCTTTTATATCTTCCAAACGGCTGCGCAGGATTAACTCTTGAATCGTTTTAGTGCCCAGTAGTACCTCCACTGCAGCGCAGCGCTTCTTATCGATAGTCGGAATTAAGCGCTGGGAAACAATCGCCTTCATATTTTGCGACAATCCCAATAGCAGCTGGGGACGGCGTTCTTCAGGAAACATGTTAATAATACGTTCCAAGGCCTGGTTAGCATTGTTGGCATGTAGGGTAGAAATGGCAAGATGGCCGGTTTCAGCAAATTCTAAAGCGTGTTCCATGGTCGCTCGGTCGCGAATTTCACCAATAAGAATAACGTCTGGCGCCTGACGTAAAGTGTTTTTTAATGCGGCCTGAAAGCTGCGGGTATCCACACCCACTTCGCGCTGATTGATAATGCTTTTTTTGTGCTTGTGCACGTACTCTACCGGGTCTTCGATGGTAATAATGTGGCCTGCGGAGGTCGAATTTCGGTGGTCTATCAGCGCAGCAAGTGAAGTCGACTTACCCGAGCCTGTCCCCCCCACAAATAGGACCAAGCCGCGCTTAGTAGTAATCACTTCTTTCAAGATTTCGGGCAAGCCTAAATCCTCGAATTTGGGAATTTCAGCTTTGATATTGCGCGCAACAATGGAAACCTCATTACGTTGCTTAAAGATATTGATTCGAAATCGACCAATCTGAGGAATAGAAATAGCTAAATTCATTTCTAATTCGTGGGTAAAAACGGCTCTCTGCTCTTCATCCATTATGGCATTGGCAATCGCCTCAATCTCTCCCGCCTTGTAGGCCTGTTGCGATAAGGGCTTCAAGCTACCTTGAAACTTCGCACAAGGCGGAGCTCCTGTACTTAAGTAGAGATCCGAGCCATCTTTTTGCGCCAAAATGGTGAGGTATTTGTTGATTGGGGTTTCCATGCAGCCTACGCCCTTAGAGTCTTTCTTGAGTAGTTGGAAGAATGTCTTCCAAGTATAGGACAGGGGCGGGGGACGGGAGACGGGAGACGGCGGGAGACTGGGGTGACGGGAAACCGGAATGACAGAAAACGGGAGACAGGGATGATGGGAAACCGGAATGACGGGAAACGGACGGAAAATAAGGGGTGGGCACGTATAAATAACGGACTCTACTGCATATGGTGTATTCGCTTGCCCGCTGAGTAGTGAGAATGGATTCAAGCGGTTTCGGGCTGTCCTTTTTCGCTTTAGGTTGAGGAGTGAAAATCGAGCACTATTAAGAGTACTGAGGGTTTTGAACAGTACGCTACATGACCTCCAGCCCAGTTCATTAACGGGTTTAAGAGCCTCTGGGTAAATCCAAATAACGCCTCGCCCGCCTAAAAGATAAAAAATTAAGTCATTTGCTGAACGGCATCATAAATAGGGTGTAGAACCACCCATTCTGTTATTGCACTTCGAGATATTTAAAGCCACTATATGGGCCTCTCGTCAGATAGTGTAGCGGCTTCAACTAGAGGCTTTCAACACTAAACGTTATTGTGGTTGTCGTAATATTTTTAATGGCGCCATTCCAAAACTGGGCCAAAGCTTAAGCCTAAACAACGCCAGAACTAAGCAGAAATACTGAGTAGAAAGACTAAATAGAGACACTAAATAGTAGAGGTAAATTATGAAGTTTAAAAAGAATACAGACACTATCGTGCGTTTTTTTGGCTTTCTCGCTCCCTGGCTCGCTTTCACCCTACTACAGCATTATGTCCTGCATATTCACGGGCTGTACACCATGATGATGTATGGCGGCATTGCTGCTCTTGTGAGCATTACCGTTCGCGATGAAATTCTAGCCTTCCTCGACAAGCCTCAACCTGAAAACGCATAGTAAACGCTAATCTCCCCCCCGCACTCGCCCTCGTAAGGCCTTTGTCTTGCCGCGGTTTGTCTTTTTGTCCATACGCTTACGCTGAGATGACCGGCTCGGCTTGGTCGCTCGCCTGTTTTTGGGTTGCACGCCAGCACGTTTGATTAAATCAACCAGTCGATCAAGTGCTTCTTGCTTATTTTTTTCTTGTGTTCTGTGGGTTTGAGCCTTGATCACAACCACACCATCTTTATTAATGCGCTGGTCCTTAACTTGCGATAGGGCCTGTTTGTAATACTCTGGCAATGACGACGCGCGCACGTCAAAGCGCAGATGAATTGCAGATGACACTTTATTCACATTTTGGCCGCCAGAACCTTGGGACCGGATTGCTGAAATTTCCAATTCATTTTCTGGAATGGAAACACTACTGGAAATAATTAACACAATTTACAACTCATTTTCGTTAAAAATACTCATCACAAACACAGACTGCAAAACCTTTCAAACAAGCTACCCATCAAGCCCAGAAAATCCTCTTAGCACGATTACTTTTTAAAGGCCCAAAAACTTCTTCGAAAATCGTCTAGACCTGAGCTTGCCATTCCTGGCAATCCGATATACTGTATATTTAAACAGTAACCAATACGCCGAACTCACAACCGCCATGACCGAACGCCAACAACCCAGATTAGAGCAATTGCTTCGTCGTTCAGACCTCTGGCGAGGACATTCAAATGTATTCCGACAAGAATACGCCATAGACAGCGGTTACCCCAAGCTTAATCAAGCCCTACAACACGGCGGCTGGCCAAGTGCATGCATGATCGAGGTATGCCAACGCTACCACGCCAGTGAATGGTGGCTCTTTTATGCCGCCATTAATACCCTTATAAAAGGCTCACGCAGCTCCCATATCGTCCTGATTAACCCGCCCGCCACGCCCTTTGCCTGTGGGCTACAGCAGCGTGGCATCGACATTCGTCGCATTATTATCCTTCAAACAAAAACCCAGCAGGAGTTTGTGTATAGCTTTACCGAGGTCAGTCAATCTCCGGCCTGCTCTGTCGTCTTTGCTTGGCAAGCGACTCGGGCACTGAGTTACACTCAATTGCGAAAACTCCAATTAAGCACGCACAACCAAAAAGGCTTGCGCGTTGTGTTTCGACATCTTCATACTCAAGAACAAAGCTCTCCGGCCAGTTTACGGCTCACGCTTCAAACTAAAAGCGATACATTGCAGGTCAATATATTCAAGCAAAAAGGGCAATTGCGCCAAAACACAATTGCATTACCAATACCCAGTAGCTGGAAACCATTACCCTCTCATCGCGATCTTTTCGGGCAAGCCACAAGCGCCACCGCCAAAACCATCAAAACAGCAGATCACAGCCCTGTTATACCACTCCCCACTATCACTTCTCATCCACTGAGAAAGGGCCGTTAGGTATAATAATGAATAAAGAAACCATTCAGCATGAAATTAATCAAACGAAAAATGAAAAGATAACTAAAGAGAAAAATCATAACCGAGAACCGTTATGGGTCGCTATCCGGCTAAGTCACTTCCCCCTCGAAAGTTTAAACGTACAACGCCATAACACTAACATTATGGTGTCATATAAAAATCATATATGCGCAACTACGGACAATTTACACGCCCAAGGCATTGAACGCGGAACGCCTACATCAACCGCACAATTATTGTATATACCTAACGAAGAATCACCTTTGCGTATTTACGAACGGGAATGTGACACTGAAGAAAAGGCGTTAAGCCGAATATGTGATGCACTTTATAACATCACCCCTCATATAGAAACTTACGCCGTTAATGCGCCTAACGGCTGTGAAGATGTCGGCTTATTATTAGAGATTTCACGCTGTATAGCCTTATTTAAAGGCGTTAAGATTATCGTAGGAAAGATAAGTGAAGCATTAAAAACACTGAAGTTCAGTTTCGCTTATGCGCTAGGTCATAACAAAAACATTGCTTGGCTGCTAAGCTATCGTGAAAAAAACAGCCCAAACCCTACACAACCGACACACTCTCCCCAGCACTTTATCGAAGCATTAAAACCGCTACCACTCGATTACCTATACGAATATCAAGATGCTATTTCGCAGCTAAAAAAAACAGGATTCTTTTGTTTTGGCGATTTAATTTTTCACATAGAACAGTCATCATTCCACAGCCTTCGAAAGCGTTTTGGCGAAAACTTCTCTCAGCACTTAAGCGAAACACTGGATATAGACAACTGCATGCAGCAACGCGCACTCTTCAAAAAACCCGCCGTCACCTACAAACCAAAACAGCTATTTATTGAGAGCATTCAATTTGACTACCCCATTAGCAATTGCGAACAACTCGAGCACCCGGTTAAAACTTTGCTAACGGCTCTTACGGATGAACTGGTAAAAAACCAAGAGCAGACGCAAAACGTGTGCTGGAATTTATACGATATTTATCACCAACATATAATATTTTCAGTACATTTTGAACGCCTACATAACGACACAATATTGGCCCAAGAACTAACAATGATACAACTTGAAAATCAACCCCTCCCCTTTGAAGTCGATACCCTTGAACTTCGCTGTGAAAATGTATTACCCGTTCATTTTGAAAACCGATCTACCCATAACGACCTACATCACGACCCATATCATAACCTTCATTGCGATTCTCATGACGAAGTAGAAAGAAACGCAATCGCCATCGTAACCTCAAAACTTAACGCCCGTTTAGGAGAAAATTCTGTGCTGACATTATCCCCAAAAGATTCTCACATACCCGAATTAACCTTCACCAAAACCCCCATGGCTAGCGCCCAAAACCTATCACCAGAGGTTCCATCAGCAACAAAGACTGACCGACCTAGCTGGATATTCAACATCCCCATAAAAATTGGAAAACGACAAAACACGTTATATTGGAAAGGCAATCTAGAATTACAGCAAGGCCCCGAACGCATTGAAGGCTTATGGTGGAAAAAACCCACTGGCCGAGATTATTTTGTCGCCAAACGAGATGACCACGTGAGGTTATGGGTGTTTCATGATTTATATAAAAACGCCTGGTTTGTGCAGGGAGTATTCGCCTAAGGTAGGGCTGCAGCTAGAGCATCTCCGCACAACAAAACGTCATGGATTACAGCGAACTTCACAGCCTCACTAATTATAGCTTTCTACGCTCGGCGTCTCATCCATCAGAGATTGTCGAGCGAGCCCACAAGCTTCACTATAAGGCGATCGCCATTACCGATGAGTGCTCCCTTGCGGGTATTGTTAAAGCGCATGTCAGTGCAAAAAAACTGGGCATAAAACTCATTGTTGGCAGCGAGTTTAGATTATCTAATGGCATTAAAGTCGTTGTTATTGCTCCGCACCGCCAAGCCTACGCCGAACTGTCGGGCTTTATTACCCTTGCCCGTCGCCGAGCAAAAAAAGGGAGCTATGAAGCTCACTTTGAAGACTTGCGCTTTCGCTTACAAAGCTGCCTCATTATTTGGATTATTGAAGATAACCCACCCCATGAGGCGGCACCTAATACTTTAGAGCCACTCGAAAACCAAAACACGGTAGCGCAAATATTAAAGAAGTCATTCAAAGAGCGTTTATGGATAGGCATCAGCCATCAATATACCGGAGGGGAGCAGTCTCGCCATTTGCAATGGCAAGTATTGGCAATTAAAAATAAGCTCCCTATTGTGGCTTGCGGCAGTGTCGTGATGCACGATAAATCGCGGAAACCCTTACACGACACCCTTACGGCCATTCATGAAAATACAGCCATCAACCACTTAGGCACAAAATTAAACGCCAATGCCGAAGCCTATTTAAAACCATTAAGCCAGATCGCAAATCGATACCCCCACCACCTTATCGAAGAAACTCAAGTTATTAATAACTTATGCCATTTTTCTATGGACGAACTGCGCTACCAATACCCCCAAGAACTCGTACCTAAAAACCACACCCCCATTCAGCATTTAACTCGACTCGTGAATCAAGGCAAGCTTAAGCGATGGCCTCAAGGCACGCCCAATTTTGCACAAGACATTATCGATAAAGAACTCACCCTAATAGAAGAGCTGCACTACGAATTTTATTTTCTGACCGTACACGATATTGTCATGTTTGCTCGCCGCCAAAACATTCTCTGCCAAGGTCGAGGGTCAGCGGCCAATTCGGTTGTTTGCTATTGCTTGCACATTACCGAAATATCCCCCGAACACATTAATGTTTTATTCGAACGTTTTATTTCCAAAGAACGCGACGAGCCACCCGACATTGATGTCGACTTTGAGCACCAACGCCGTGAAGAAGTCATCCAATACATCTATAAGAAATACACCCGGCAACGAGCAGCACTGGCCGCCAGTGTTGTAACCTATCGGCCACGCAGCGCAATTCGGGATATCGGCAAGGCCTTAGGCTTGGAGCCGGAGCTTATTGATCACCTCGCAAAATCATTAGCATGGTGGGATCGTACCGGCGATTTAATGAAGCGAATAGAAGAAGCCGGACTTTCCAGCAATAAACACTTGCTCGTACTCTTTTTTGCATTGGTTGAGGAGATTATCGGATTCCCCCGACACTTATCTCAGCATGTCGGCGGGTTTATTATTACCCAAGATAAAATCAGCGATTTAGTCCCGCTCGAAAACGCCAGTATGCCCGAGCGCACCATTATTCAGTGGGATAAAGACGACCTAGAAGCCATGGGTTTATTGAAAATCGATGTGCTGGCGCTGGGCATGTTAACGGCTCTGCGCAAAACTCTGGAATACGTGCAACGCTATGACAAAAATCTCAAAAGCATTGCCGACATACCCAAAGAAGACCCCAAAACTTATCAAATGCTAAGTCGCGGCGACAGCCTTGGAGTGTTTCAGGTTGAGTCTCGCGCACAGATGTCGATGCTGCCACGTTTAAAACCAAAAACATTTTATGACCTCGTTATTGAAATTGCCATCGTTCGTCCCGGCCCCATACAAGGTGATATGATCCACCCGTATTTGCGTCGACGCGACGGTATTGAACCGATCATTTACCAAAATGATGCGATTAAAAAAGTTTTAGAGCCGACACTGGGCGTGCCTATTTTTCAAGAACAAGCCATTCGACTTGCGATGGTTGCCGCAGGCTTTAGCGGAGGACAAGCTGACCAATTACGCCGCGCTATGGCAAGTTGGGGAAAAAATGGTGATTTACTCAAGTTCGAAAAATCCTTTACCGAAGGCATGCTTAGTAATGGCTATGACGAAGATTTTAGCCAGCGCCTTTTTTCACAAATCAAAGGCTTTGGCGGTTACGGTTTCCCCGAATCTCATTCCGCGAGTTTTGCCCTGCTCTGTTACTTTTCCTCTTGGTTGAAATGCCATCATCCCGCCGCTTTTTATTGTGCCTTACTCAATAGCCAGCCAATGGGATTCTATTCCCCATCGCAATTAATCCAGGATGCAAGAAGACATCACGTAAAAATCTTCCCGCTGGACATCAACCAGAGCGTTTACGAAAATCGCATAGAGCAAAAACCGCAAAGTGGAGATTGGGGGATTCGCCTGGGATTTTGCAGAATAAAATCCTTACGCTCTGAAAAAGCTATGACACTCGAGTCATGTCGCAATAATATTCCTTTTGTATCGATACAAGACTTGGCAGAAAGAACTGACTTAAGCCAAGCCGACATTCAATCACTAGCCTCTGCTGATGCCTTTCACAGCATTAGTGGCCACCGCTTTCAAGCACATTGGCAGGCCAGCGCAGTTGACCCCTCCGACAATATGCTAAGCCTAGATCTTAAGCCATTACCGATAAACCCTCCGCCTCTGCCTACGCCCCAGAAAAACCACTGCGATGCTGAGTCAATAAATACCCAGATCAAAATGACACACAAGAAAAACAATGATGATGATCTGACAACTGCGTCACCTACACTTGAAAGCAACATCATGCTGGACTTTCAGACCACTGGAATTTCATTACGCCCTCACCCGATGACGTTATTGCGGCAAGAGCCCCCATTTAAATACTGTAAAAAACAAAGTGAGTTGCTCACTATCGGCAACGGACGATATGTTCAAGTTGCAGGACTGGTTACCGGCAGGCAACGCCCAGGCACGGCAAAGGGAACTCTATTTTTAACCCTCGAAGATGAGACCGGGAATATTAATATCGTGGTATGGAAAGCCACTCAAGAACGCTTCCGTAACGCATCACTAAGCGCACGCTTACTTTCTGTCAAAGGCAGGCTCGAGACAAAAGACAATGTTATTCATGTGATCGCCGGAAAACTGGAAGATCATTCCGAGCGTTTAAAAAACTTTTCACTTAAATCACGTGACTTTCATTGAGGCGAAATAATGTAAAAATAAAGACATGAAATAAAGATGGCGGGACAGAAAGACCGCTGTATTAGGACGATCATAGACACAACTGACGGGTCCACAAATAAATTTTTAATGGCGCACCTAACATAAACCGACTATAGCACTAACAAATTACGCCAAGATTCGGGACTGCCAAGCTGTTTTCTGCCTTTTCCTCCCTCCACTCCGAGCACCATAAGACCTCGTTAAAAATCATCTCAGGTCTTAAGTTTTCCAAATAACATCACAAACCATTAACACAGACAAAACAATACACTTATTTTTTTTTGCTACCGACGAACAACACAGAGAAATCCGCCAGTAAAAAAAATAAAACTAATAGAACCCCAGCAATAGCCCCATACAAATGGGCATCTACCACAACCGCACCATCGATCCAATGCGTCAAATGGTCGCGATTAAAACCCGGCAGCTGTTCACGTACAATTTTTGCCACCAACAACAATAAAACTACGGCCAATAATTTATCGCGAAGTTTGATTATTCCAAAACCCAGCCCCACCATCAACAAACCATGTAGCACCCCAGAAAACCCTACATACCAAGCAACATTTGGAGAAAACAAGAATAAACAAAGTGATATCGACAAGCAGATAACAACACCGGAAATAAGCCAACGGAGCAGGCTCAAGTAAGGCCCAAGAGAAAACGAAAAAACAATAAAAACAGCAATATTTAATGCCCCATGAACAACGTTCATATGCACAAAATGGCCACTCACTAAACGCCACCATTGCGCGGCCTGAATACCGTCTCTGGAAAACTGCAAAAAGGCGTTAACATCAATCCACAGTAAAAAGAATAACAAAAGTATCACAAAACTTGTTACAACTAGAGACGTGGTTACGGAAATTTTTTTAGCGCAAAAGGTGATAATATCACTGTCCTTCAATGGTTAACTGGCTATTCTTTATAACACGTGGTAAAAACGTAACTGACTATACATAGAGAGACTTCCAAAGTCATTTTCTGAAGGATGCAGAAAAACTTAGGACACAACGCAATGAGTTCAAACGATGTTATTGATGACCTCGTCATCGATTATAATCCTGTGGACACCAAATCTGAACCAAACTTTAGTAACGCACGTATCACCGGGGTAGTACTTGGCCCTGAAGATGAAATAAAGATGCGCATTAAAGTCGGACAGGTGATCGAAGCAGGTAACAATCTCGCCGGTTATAACCGACGTGAATTAGCCCTTTTGTGCGATATCAAAAGTGCGCAATTTTCCAAAATTGTCAAAGGCGAAGCTTGGCTGAATATCGGCAACCTTGGCCTATGGAGTTTTGCTACCGGTATAACGCCGACCGACGTGGTGAAATTCACACCCCTTACAGCCACGCCTTCACAGTGTATAACGTGGTTTATCAATGGTCGCTTACACCATTTTGATCACGATGAGTTTGAACTCTTTACCAAACTCGTCTGCAGACGCTTGGGCGTCAAACATATTAGTGCAAACGTTTCTGGCGACGAACCCATACCCAAGCTGCTCGATAAAAACTGGCAAACCATGTACCTCGACGATTTAAGCTCCATCGTCGGACGACGCGTTATACAACTGAGAAAGCAGCTAAACCTCTCCCAAAAAGGTTTTGGCGATATTCTGGGTGTTACGCCAGAAACGGTCAAACGTTACGAATCTGGTAAAGTCCGAGTAAACAGAGGTATTTTCTCCACTTACCGCTTATTTGCAACCACCAACGTCAGCCCGATCGAAATCACCAAAGGTTCGATTCACCATAAGCTGCGTTACGTGCAAGAGGAGCGCCACAAAGCCCTACACGAAATAACCAAGCAATTGAGCTACGAACTGTATCGTCAACTGAAAGAAATGACACTTAGCGCCTCTAATTTATAAATTAGCGCCTCCCACAACCGGCCATTGAAAGATGTACGCGGTAGGCGCCCACTTATAGCCAGCATCACATCTAGTTTAAGCGTATCGAAAACCGCAACAAGATAACTGAAGAATTTTCCGATAAACCAAGCGTGCACCTACCGGCATAGCTAGAAAACGTGTTCCAAATAGCCCCTCACCTCCTCGACTGCGCTTTAACGCGACACCCAAATACAGATTTAACCGACAAACGCTCGCCTTACGGTAACCACACCCCCTTCTTTTGAACCCTTTTTAGAACAGATTTATCCTGCACAAACACTAGAATGTAGGTGTAATTGTTCACGAAGAAGAGTTACACCCCCTGATTTTTAGGGTTCTATGTATAGTAATACCAGATACGGAAATCGGCGGATCACTAATTCATTGATCCGCGCGGTAGGGATACCGCCACTCATAGATGAGTATACGCACATAATATTCGAACAGCGTTCGAGGATGAAACGTGCCCGTATCGGTATTCCCGAATTCCCGTTTCCCGTTTCCCGTTCCCCCGTTCCCCGTCACCCCCGCCCCCCCCCAACTCCCCAAAAAAACATATCCATAGACAAATAAGTTATTTGACTTTCAAGACGACCGGTCATATATTGAGACCCATGAGCAAACGAGAATCTAAAAAAGACCACATATTATGCTGCGGCTTAGAAGTCATGAAACATCATGGCTACAACGGCACGTCGGTCAAAGATATCGTCGATGCAGCATCAGTGCCCAAAGGCTCGTTTTACAATTACTTTGAGAGCAAAGAATCATTTGCGATAGACGCTCTGGAAAAAGTCGCGAGCGAAAGCCACGAGGCAAGCCGCAAGGTTCTGGAAAACCAGAATGTTTTACCAACCCAACGATTACAGCAGTTTTTTACCTGTGGCGCCGATAACGCCTGCGGCGAAGACTTCAAGGTAGGATGCTTTTTAGGCAATATGTGCCAAGAAATGTCCGACAGTAATGAAGCCATTCGCACCAAGGTGAGACTGATATTAAAACGCCATACACAGCTGATAGCCTCAGCTTTAGACGAAGCCAAATCACAGGGCGAGCTTCACAAAGGTGCCGATACAGACCTTATGGCAGAGTTTATTTTTAACGCCTGGGAAGGTGCCCTCATGAGAATGAAAGCTTCCCGCTGCAAAGAACCACTTGAAGCGTTTTTGGCAATGCTTCCTGAAATCATCCGCTAATTTTTTAACCCTAAAAACGAGACGACCGGTCGACTATAAAAGCAGGCCGGCCCACCCGAAACCAAAAGAAAGACGACCGGTCATCTATATTTGAGCCGCGCTCAGGAGAACAGACATGACACAGACACGAAAAACGGTATTCACGATATTGCTAGCGCTTGGCCTAAGCGCTAGCCTTTCTAACACGCTTGCGAATGAACGCATTGAAGAAAAGGGGCTGCCCCGCCCAAACGCTAATCACGCAGTAAACTACAGCAGCAAGGTTCAAAGCTGGGGCTTTTCGTTTGATAATGACATCCTAGTCCCCGGTAGCCGCGACCAAGATTACACCTACGGGATTAACGTTAATTTTGCGGGTAACCAGGCTCAACAACACTGGCTATCACTGCACAAACCTCTGCACATTTTTAATCGCGCTATTGGACTCAAGGCAAGCCGCAACGCCCAATCTGCCCACAAAATAGAATACGGACTGTTCGGCTTCACTCCAGAGGACATTCAACAGGCAGAAGCAAACGCTGACGATAGGCCTTACGCAAGCTTGATTTACGTCTCAAGCTCCAGCGAATTCTACGATTTCTCCCGTGATATATCCTGGAACAGCACCATCACTGTTGGCCTACTGGGGCTTAATATCGTAGGGAAATTACAAGAAGAAGTGCATAAAATAACAGACAGCGACGAGCCCCAAGGTTGGGACCACCAAATATCCGAAGGTGGAGAATTAACCGCTCGTTACACGATTGCCCGCCAATCACTCCTGTACCAAAGCAGGTTAGGTGTAGAGATAAAAAGCTCATTACAGGCCTCAGTCGGGTATATCACCGAGGCCAGCTGGAGCTTAGGCGGACGCTTTGGAAAAATTCACACGCCCTGGGTGAGTTTTAACCCAGAAAGAGTCAGCTACGGAGAGCAAAGTGCCCAAACAACCAAGACAAAGCTGCGTGAGCATTACTTATGGGCCGGAATCGCCGTTAAAGCACGTGCGTACAATGCCTTTCTGCAAGGCCAGTTTCGCAGTAGTGATGTGAGCTATGATTCGAACGAACTTCGTCACGGTATTATTGAGGCTTGGCTCGGCTACACCTTCGCGCTGACCAATGGATACCGAATTAGCTATTCTCTGCGTGGACACACCTCGGAGATAAAATCTGGAAACGGCGACCGTAACGTCCTCTGGGGCGGCATAAACCTCTCGAAAACATTTAGCTCATGATGCTTCAGCCATCTATCGACGAAGGTATGTGGAAATCACATGAAAGTACCGACTACTCCATGGAAGGAGTGGCTTTGATCATTTAACCCTCTATTCACGCTCAAATAAGAGAATGATAACCTCCTCTTAGTCGCATTTACGCTAGCATGAACTATTATAAGAAGAGATATTTCTTAAGAACTATTAAGAACTTCCGCCATATTCGAACCATCATCATGCGGATACATCCAATAAAACGGGGAAAACTCTTTGAACGCACAGTGGGTGAATTTCAATATTGCAGGCGAAGACTACTGCCTGACAGTTGATGATATTCAAGAGATTTTGAATTACGAGCCCCCAACACCCGTTCCCGGAGCGGTATCCGAGGTTATGGGTATTCTCAACGTTCGCGGCGAAATCGTCACAGTGCTTTCAGGCCGAAAACTCCTTGACCTTCAGGATAAAGCTCCCGAAGCCACTTGGCGTATTATCACGATGCAAAGCCACGGTATTTATTACGGCCTTATTGTTGATCAGGTCAACGAAATGATTGAGATCAATATGGATAAATTAGAGAACGCCCCCAACACTGGGACGGCCTCTACCAGTGAGCTTATTCTCGGCACCTACCACCACAACGATCGCCTCATTATCGCCCTTGATCTTAGTAAGTACGTCGAGTATTCATAGAACCTCTCGCACGCGAAACCTACTCGCTATACGTCACTAACAAATATTGGCTACCCGAAACCTGTCTTATTTGATTGGCCACCGCCACGTATTTTTCTGTCGATGCTTGCTCATGAGCCCGAATTAAGGTCGATGACCCAGGATTTTCTGCCAAAAATTGCGATACCAAGGCCCGGATCGAACGAATATCTACACGACGATTTTCTATTTTCACTTTGTCCGTTGCATCAATATTAATCACAAGGCTAGACGACTCAGCCAGCTTGGTAGTGGGCTTTGTGTCAGGTTGATTAAGGGGTATCGTCGATTCGTTTAAAAAACTGGCGGTGACAATAAAAAATATCAACATGATAAACACTACATCTAACATCGGTGTAAGATCAATATCGGCTTTATCGTCTGCATTATTTTTGTTTTTTCGCTTTCTCATAAACCATCCTTATAAAGAAAATAAATCACGTAACTGGGAAGAGCGATTACGAGAAACAGAAACCTCTTCTCCGCCCTTCATGGTAATCACATAAGCACCGGAAATACCCTCCTCTAACGTTTCAATAAATTTAAGGTTAACAATCTGCTGGCGACTCACTCGAAAAAACAACTCCTTAGGAAGGCGGTCTTCGACCTTGCTAAGTGATTTATACACAAAAGGTGAGGTCTCTCCAAAAAACAAACGGGTATAATTCCCACAACTTTCAAAACGCCGAATTCCCTCCAGTTCAACGAAGTAGTTAATATCTTTATCTCGAATAAACAAACGGCTTTCGGCATTTAACGTGGGCTCGATATTGACGACTTTATTCGTCGTATCTTTTAGCTTACTGATCGCCCGAGACAATTTTTCAGGGTCAATAGGCTTAAGCAAGTAATCAATGGTATTGAAATCAAAGGAACGCACGGCGTATTCACTAAATGCTGTTGTGAAAATTACCGGAGGACTCACGTCCAATTCACTAAGCATTTCAAAGCCATTTTTCCCCGGCATATCAATATCAAGGAAAACAACATCAGGGGACAAGGACGCTAATAAATCCGCCCCCTCATCAGCGTCTTCAGCTTCGCCAACAACATTGATTTCAGGAAAGTTCAGCAACAATGACTTAAGTCCTTCTCGTGCCAACCTGGAATCTTCAACAATGATTACGTTCATAAAACACCTCCTTTGGTAAACGCAACAGCGCCACAACACTTTGTTCTTTTTGAATCAGTTCGCACGTTGCCGTATCGCCATAAATTAGCAGGAGACGATCCAGTATATTTTTCAAGCCAAGCCCAGTGGATTGAGTCGCACATTCAAGATTTAAACATCCGTCATTCATCACTTCAATTTCGATAAAGTATGCCGACTGCTTAATCGTCAGGCTCACATCACCACCCACCTTGCTCCTACTGACGCCATGCTTAATTGCATTTTCCACCAATAGCTGGATCATCATAGGCGGAACGGAATAGTTGCACACCCCATCTGAAATTGACTTGGAAAAACGTAAACGATCTTCATACTGAATACTCGATACGGCAATATAATTATCGACAAGACGCACTTCATTTTCGATAGACGTTTTATCATGCTTATGCGCTTCCATACAAAACCGAAGAAGTTCCGAGAACGCTCGCAATACCACTTGTGATTTTTTTGTATCAATCGCGATTAAAGAGCAAAGATTATTTAATCCATTGAATAAAAAATGTGGGCTAATTTGGTTGGACAGCGAGCTTAGTTTTGCACCTTCAAGTTCGGTTTGAATATCAACTTTATCGCTCTCTAACTCCTGGTTTATTTTGGCTGTTTTACTAAGGGAATAGAGCAAGCACCAGCCGACCTGCAAACCATAAGAGTATATAAAGCTGACAAATATTTCATCGAAATATCGCGATGTACCAATCGACTCTCTCTGCAGCTGTTCAAACCAAGCATCACTCGTGGAAATAGAAAATGGCACCCAATATACAACCGGAATCACTGCAATTAAATTAAACCCGAGAATCAAACTGAATAACTCCAATACTGACAAAGACTGCCAACGACTCTGAATATATAAATACCGAAACATTAGTAGCAGCGGTAAACTCAGAGAGAAGCGTAAACATTCAGAAAAAATAGCCGAATGAAAAAAGCCTTGCTCGGCATCAATACTCGACAACGACAATAACGCCGTGGCGAGCAGCCATCCACTAACATGACATAACCAAAACATCCTTTGTACCGGAATAAACATCATCTTCATTACTGGCTTAACCCTCCGTCCTAGTCTGCCGAGCAGGCTTGGTTATATTGTTACAGATGACCAACAGCTCAGCATGATAAACATGACGAACAGCACCCTCAGGTGTTGAACCGGGATACCAGCTGATAAGCCGTTAAGCCAAGTCATAAGTACGCAATTCTGCTGGATTTGGTCCAAAATCTCAGGCAAAATTGCCGCCCATTTGACCCAAAATTTTAACCCTCATTGTAACCGAAAAGTTCCTTTAATATTTCGCTTACAAGCGGGGAGAGTATCCATGACATACACAAAAGATAAAGCCGCCTGGAGCACTGAAGACTCCGCTCAGCTCTATGGCGTAGAACGCTGGAGCAACGATTACTTCGGTCTTTCCGACGATGGGAAGGTCACTGCAAAGACTCTGAACACACAAGTCCCCATCATGGACATTGTCGATGGAATGATAGAAAGAGACCTACAGATGCCGGTACTACTGCGCATTGAGAACATCCTCGATGCTCAAATCTATCGATTGAATACCGCATTTTCTGAAGCGATCAACACACTTGGCTACCAAGCCCCGTATCGCGGCGTTTACCCGATAAAGGTTAACCAACAAGCCCAGATCATCGAGGAAATCGCCGATTTTGGCGCTCGTTTTCAGCATGGCTTTGAGGTCGGCAGTAAGCCTGAAATGATCGCCGCGTTGTCGACGCTGGAGGAACCCGGCAGCCTCATTATTTGCAATGGCTACAAGGATGCCGAATTTATCGATTTAGGCTTACACGCCATCAAACTCGGCTTTACGTGCTTTTTCGTCATTGAAACACCGTCTGAACTGCCCATTATTATTGAACGCAGTCGAGCTCTGGATGTTCCCCCCACCATTGGAGTACGCGTAAAAATGACTACTCAGGTAAGTGGTCATTGGAACAGCACCAGTGGTGATCGCAGTGTTTTTGGATTGACGACAACTCAGCTGATTGATGTCGTCGACACGCTCAAAAAAGAGGGGATGCTAGATTGCTTACAATTGCTGCACTGCCACCTTGGTTCTCAAATTCCGAACATTCAAGATATTCGCAACGGAATTGTTGAAGCCTGTCGCTTTTACGCCGGTTTAGTCGCCGAAGGAGCAGAGCTAACTCATATTGATCTTGGCGGCGGCCTAGCAGTCGACTATTCCGGCGCAGCCAAAAATGAAAATCAAAGCCGTAATTACACCTTAATTGAGTACTGTGAAGATATTGTCGATACGCTTAAGCAAACCTTTGATGAGCTAAATATCACCCACCCTACGATTATTACTGAGTCGGGAAGAGCCACGGTCGCTTATTCTTCGATATTGATTTTTAATATTTTGGATACCAATACATTCGAGCCAAAAATATTGCCAGAGTTGCCAGGCGATCCGCATCCTGTCATTAAAAACCTGCAAGAAGTGCTACAAGACTTGACAGAAAAACGCCTGCAAGAAAATTATAACGATGCTCACTATTACCGAAATGAAGCACGAGAACAATTTAAACGCGGTCTAATGGATCTCAGAATACGTTCAGTCGCCGAGAATCTATTTCTCGAAATTATGCATGCCATTGTCGCCCTATCGGAAACAATGGAAGAGAAACCGCCAGAGCTGGACGGTTTAAAAGCCTCCCTTGCGGATATTTATTACGGTAACTTTAGTTTGTTTCAATCGTTGCCAGATATTTGGGCGATTGATCAGCAATTTCCCATTATGCCCATTCACAGGCTCGATGAAAAACCCACGCGTGACGCAGTGATTGCCGATATCACCTGTGATTGTGACGGTAAAATTGATAGCTTCATTAGTAACCAACAAGAAAAACCCTCGCTTCAAGTTCACGAATTAAAACCCGATGAAGAATATTACTTAGGTGTGTTTTTGGTCGGTGCTTATCAAGAGACGCTGGGGGATTTACACAATCTATTTGGCGATACCAATGTCGTTAGTGTGCGGCTCAATGCTGACAGCAGTTTTGATTTTGTTAAAGAGATACACGGCGACACGATTGCCGATGTATTGAGTTACGTTGAATTTCAACCAAAAGAGCTAATCACTCGCTACCGAAACACTGCAGAACGAGCGGTTCGTGAAGGCCGCATTACCGCACGCGAGCGCGCCAAGATGATAAACAACTTTAATGAAAGTATGCGCGGTTATACTTACTACGAAAAAGAAAACGAGAGGCCAGCATAATGTCTACTGTATTAATCATTGGCGCGGGTGGCGTCGGACAAGTCGTCATACAAAAATGTGCGCAAGCATCCCATGTATTTTCTAATATTGTCCTGGCCAGCCGAACAGAATCGAAATGTAAAAAAATTGCGGAGGGCGTTAAAGAAAAAACCGGCGTTAAAATAACGACTGCATGTATTGACGCTGACAATGTTCCAGCATTAGTCACCTTAATCAAGCAAGTAAACCCCGTCATGGTGATTAACGTTGCCCTGCCCTATCAAGACCTCACGATTATGGATGCGTGCTTAGAAGCGGGCGTTCATTATTTGGATACCGCTAATTACGAACCGATCGACACGGCTAAATTTGAATACAAATGGCAGTGGGCTTATCAAGAGAAGTTTAAAGAGGCCGGACTTATGGCATTGCTAGGTTCTGGTTTTGACCCTGGTGCCACGAACATATTCACCGCTTATTTAGCGAAACACTATTTCGATGAGATTCACACGCTGGACATTATCGATGTTAATGGCGGTGATCATGGCTATCCATTTGCTACTAATTTCAACCCTGAAATCAACATTCGTGAAGTGACCGCAGAATGCCGTCACTGGGAAAACGGCGAGTTTATTGAAACTCCAGCGATGTCACTTCAACAAAAATTTGATTGCCCTGATGACGTCGGCGAATATGACATTTACCGTATGTATCATGAGGAATTGGAATCGCTTACCAAGCATTATCCGACATTGAAAAAAGCACAATTCTGGATGAGTTTTTCGGATAATTATTTAAAGCACCTGGAAGTACTCGGTAATGTTGGCATGACGAGTATCGACGCTATTGAATTTCAAGGGCAGAAAATAGTGCCCATACAATTTTTAAAAGCTTTGTTACCCGAGCCCTCTACTTTGGGCCCTCGCACGGTAGGTAAGACGTGTATTGGCTGCTATGTCACGGGGATAAAAGATGGGAAGCCTAAAACCGCTTATCTTTACAATATTTGCGACCATCAAGAATGCTATAAAGAAGTCGGCTCACAGGCAATTTCATATACCACAGGCGTTCCTACAATGATTGGAGCGAAGATGATGCTTGAAGGTAAATGGATGAAGCCTGGCGTATGGAATATTGAGCAGATGGACCCTGATGTCTTTTTGGAGGATATGACAAAATACGGTTTACCTTGGAAGGTGATCGAAGATCCTGACTTTTCTCTTTTAAAATAAGTGACTATTTAAACCATGCCCATTGCGAGCCAATCATTTCTTGATTTCGATGCGACACGAGTCCCATCGCCCTGTTTTGTAGTGGATGAGGCTGCGATTGAAAATAATTTAAAAATACTGGCGCACGTTCAAGAACAAAGCGGCGCTAAAATATTGCTGGCCCTCAAAGCGATTTCTATGCCGACCTTGTCGCCTCTTGTTCAGCGTTATTTGTCTGGCACTTGTGCCAGTGGTTTACATGAAGCCAAATTAGGGCGTGAATCCTTTAATGGTGAGGTGCATACTTTTTGCAGTGCTTATAAAGAAAATGAGTTAGCGAACATTCTCGAAATTTCGGATCATGTGGTTTTTAATTCGCTTGCGCAATGGCAACGCTTTCAACCGCTTATACAGGCGGCTGTTCAACAGCGGCCTGAGCTAAAGTTTGGCTTTCGCTTAAACCCCCAACATTCGGAAGGTGCTACGCCTATATACGATCCTTGCGCGCCCTGCTCGCGTTTGGGCATTCCTGCGGATCAACTGGAATCGTTTGATGATTCTTCTTTTGAGGGCATTAGCGGCCTGCATTTTCATACCTTGTGTGAACAAGGTTTCGAGCCGCTTGCGCGTACGCTGAATGTAATTGAGGAACGGTTTGGCAGTCTATTGAAGAAGTTATCGTGGTTAAATTTTGGCGGCGGTCATCATATTACGGCTGAGGGTTATGATGTTGAGGCTTTAATTCAGCGAATTAAGCTAATACAAAAAAAATATAATTTGCAGGTATATTTGGAGCCTGGTGAGGCGATTGCTATCAATACTGGGGTGTTGGTCTGTGAGGTTTTGGACATTACGCATAATGCTTTAGACCTTGCCATTATCGATACTTCGGCGACTTGTCATATGCCGGATACGCTGGAGATGCCTTATCGTGCTCATGTTTTTTCTTCTGCTGAAGCTAAAATAAAGAAGCATACTTATCGCTTGGGTGGGCAAACGTGTTTGGCGGGTGATGTGATGGGCGATTACAGTTTTGACGAGCCTTTGCGTATCGGCCAGCGTTTGATGTTTGATGATATGAGTCATTATACGATGGTGAAGACGAATACGTTTAATGGTATAAACTTGCCATCTATTGCGTTGTGGAATTCGAAAACGGATGCACTTAAAATTGTGAATCAGTTTGGTTATGAGGATTTTAGATCTCGGCTTTGAAGTTGTGAGACTCTGTAAAAATTCCACTTCAAAACCAAACACTAATCATTTTATTTAATTTTCTATTTTTTAAGAGAGTAAGCTTATGAGTTTCGTGACTCCCGACCTTTGTGATGATTTTCCTGATGATGTGCGTGTATTGGCGCCGATGTTAAACAATTACGGTGGCAAACGTAATTTTTACGGTAAAGTTGTGACGGTTAAGTGTCATGAGGATAATTCTCTTGTGAAGGAGCAGGCGGGTTTGGCTGGCGAGGGGCGCGTGTTGGTTGTCGATGGTGGTGGTTCGTTAAGGAAGGCGCTACTCGGTGACATGATTGCTGAGAACGCGGTTAAGAATGGTTGGTCGGGTTTTGTTATTTATGGTTGCATTCGTGATGTTGATGCGATTTCTGAGCTTGATCTGGGTGTGCAGGCTTTGAATACGATTCCGCTTAAAACGGAGAAGCGTGGCATTGGAGACCTTAATATTCCGGTTACGTTTGGTGGGCTTACTATTAACCCTGGTGAGTTTATTTATGCGGATAATAATGGGGTTGTTGTTTCTAGCAAGGCTTTGATTGACTAAAACTTAGAGGCTTGTGGGGCTGTGGGTCGAGCCCGTTTCAGCGCTTGGGCAGGTGCTCACAAGACACGCCGTAAATACTTCCCTGTAGGCTCTCGGCTCTGGCTTCCTGCTTCGCCCTAACGACCACATCCCTATGGTCGTGCACCGCCATTTATCACAGGAAGTAATGTATTAGACAGCGCAGGAGCACGCTGTCGCCATGGCGGAGCAAGGTCTTGCAAACACCTACCCAACCCCTGCAACTCAGTACAGATATACAATCTTTTTTAAAGCACTTAATGCTAACCGCCATAAACAGCGCCTTAATGAGAGCAAAATAATTTTTCCAATCACGCATAAAAAAGAGGTGCTGTTAGCACCTCTTTTTTCAGTATGAATTACTCGTTAAGAGCTAGAACTTAACGTTTGCACCAAGGTAAGCTCCAGAGAACGAGATATCGCCCTCGAAATCATCTTCATCACCCAAGTCGATAGCAAACGAACGGAAACCCAACTCTAAACCAATTTCTGCAACAATTGACAGCTCTATTCCATAACCAAGTGCAGCGCGGAAGTCCGTTACAGATTTATCATCATATGAAATGTAGTTACCACTACCCGTCACATAAAACCCTGTAAAAGGTAAGTCGATTTTTGTTTGAACGTATAGCATGGGAAGTACACCATCGACGTCTTTAGATTCAGTTGCCAGATCCGTACCACCCTCACCTAAATCAACTGTACCAGTCGCTTCCACTTCCACATCAAACTGCCTAAATGTTAGACCCAAGTCAAACATAGCCAGCTCATAATAAAGAACAGCATCCAGCATCGTGATGTCAATTTCAGTTACTACGTCATTCTCAGTAACAAAACTCGCATCAGCAAAATCAAACCGGGAAGAAATTGTGCCCGTACCCGCAGTAGAGATACTGGAGTGCTCTAAGCGCACATTAGGAATAACAGGAACCCAGTGCTCAAAGGCTACATAAAAGTAGTTATTCGTCTCATCATCTATCCCTAAGTCTTCAACATCGGTAGAGGTGCCACCCAAATCTCCTGAAACTTCTGTCGCCCAACCACCCGCTCCGGCGTAGACGGAGAAAAAAGGTGTTGCATCGATAGCGAAGGCTGGCGTTGACGCGATAATTAACATGCTAGTCGCAAGAAACTTTTTCATAAGTACCCCCTGGGTATAACTTTATAGCTTTTAGATTACTGACAATATAGACGTTTTGCATGAGTCTAACAAACATAGGTCTGTGGTACAGGGCTAAATTGAGATGTCAGTGTAGGCTTTTGTACGATTTCGGAAATAGTAGGCGAAAAGAGCATAGAACGAACAGATGCTCGTTCTATTTAGATTAAAGGAGAGGTTAGCAGGAATAGAAAAGCACTGCTTTACGAGCCGTAAATTTCCATTTTAGGCGGCTCGTCCTTTTATTGTTTCCCAAATTGCCACTGACAATACGATTGCGCCACCGAAGAAGACGATGATTGCGGGTGTTTCATCGAGTAGTGCCCATGCGATCCCGGCACCAAAAACAGGGGTCATACAGCTGATGAGGCCGACTGTTTTGGCGGGTAGTCGCTTTAAACTCATGGATAAAAATGTGTGTGCAGCAGCTGTGGAGAAGCAGCCTAAAAGTAATATATAGCCCCATGATTTCATTGAGAGGCTTTGAATTTCCGATACACTGATGAAAGGAACAAGCATAAGCGCTACGGCCAGTGTTTGATGGCCCATCAGTGAAATAGAGTTCACGTGTGGAAATAGGTATTTTTGTGAGGTATTTCGCAGTGCAAAAATAAAGGCTGAAAAGACACCCCATGAAGCACCTAGAAATGCGCCACTGCCGAGGTCACCGCTGAGAATATCGTCTGAGACCATGAGGAATACGCCGAACAGCATGACGCATGCGGCGGCTAAGTCGATTAATTTTGGCCGTTGTTTTTTAAAAAACGGCTCTATTAAAACGGTCATCACTGGGTAGCTAAACAATGCCACCATTCCGACGGCAACGGTGGCCAAACGAATTGAATAGAAGTATGTGACCCAATGTATGCACAGCAGAAGCCCTAGGCCATACACCCCCAGGTATTCTTTAATGGACCCTAAACGGAAGGATGTTTTTTGTGCGAGAAGCACTAGCAGTATCGCAATACTCGCCACTACGCTGCGGACTTGTGTAACGCTAGCGGCTTCTAGGGGGATGACTTTTGCAAAAAATCCATTGAGGGCCAGTAGCAGTATCGACGCGTAGAGGACAAGTAAACCGGCGCGTGCCGAGTGGGAGTGATCGTTCATTTGTTTAAATACCGCACACCAAATATTCCAAAGATACCAAAAAAAAATAGATAAAGGCGTTAAACCGTCGCTAAAAACCGCGATGGTATCACCACGGAATAATTATAGGCAGTTTTTTGTTCAACCGTAATTTATGTCTACTAGCCAAAATGCCGCTCAGGTTGACCATAATTATAATTAACACCCATCCAGAAATAGGGAGGGGCAATGAGATGAAATTGAAATGACTAAATTGTCGCTGCTGGATATTTGCTCATTGCAAATATCCATACCTGATGATGCGAAGATGGCCGTGTAAATTCGCTCTCGCGACCCCATTTATGAATGGGCACTATTCAGTCGCAACACTATAAGAAAGCTTTAGCCGTTAAAAATTCAGCGGCACCTAACAATCCTATATGAGGATTAACAATGAGATTAACGGGGATATTATTCACGTATTCGCTCATTACTCCTTTGGAAGAAAAACGATTATTGAATTCGCTATTTTTCAAATATTCAGACATTTTCGGCACAATTCCTCCAGCGATATATACGCCGCCCTTTGCCCCAAAAGTTAGCGCCACGTTACCGGCAACGGTTCCTAAAAAAGCACAAAAAGTTTCCAGCGTCCGCATGCACATTCGATCCGCCCCCACGAGAGCTGACTGTGTTAGTTCTTCTGGGGACATCTCCGTTGCAATAGCGCCTTCAACTTTGCAAACTGCGCGGTATAAGTTGATTAAACCAGAACCGGATATCAGCACTTCTGCTGAGACATGCTCCATTTTACCCATGGCTGATTTAATCACTTCTATTTCAAACGGGCTGACTGGGGGTAAATTGACATGACCACCCAAGCCCGAAATAGGCAGCCATTTTCTATTCTGCTGGCAGTACGTTAACGCTGAGACGCCCAAGCCGGTTCCGGGACCAATAATGGCCCGATTTTCAAACGGGAACGATGCACCACTTTTTATTAATTCAAAATTTTCAGGTAGCGCAACGCTTGCGCCGATCGCCACGGCATTAAAGTCATTCATGACTTCAAGGGCTTTAAACCCAAATTGTTTTTGAACGGCTTTAATCGAGAACGACCAAGGCAAGTGCGTCATGTTGATTGCATCACCTTCAATCGGGCTGGCGATGGCGATGCAAGCGGCGCTTGGTTTGATGCTGTCTAGCGATTCGATGTAGGTAGACAGCGCATCGGTGAAATTCGGAAAATCGGCACCCGGAAGTATTTTTACATTCTGCAGTTTTGGCTGCCCATTGATTCTCTCGCCTGTTACCAAAGCGAAACGAGCGTTTGTTCCGCCAATATCCGCTACAACAAATGAATTCATTTTTTGTTTACCCTATTCCCGCTATCTGTTTAATCCGTTGAGGCTTTTTAATTCACCCCGTTGAGGTTCGTTAATACAAACCGTTGAGACTTCCTAACCCAAACTGCTGAGGCTCCCAAGTCAAAACCGTTGAGACTCTTCAATCAAAACCGTTGAGACTCTTCAATCAAAACCGTTGAGACTCTTCAATCAAAAACCGTTGAGACTCCCTAGTCAAAACAGCTGAAACTCTCTACTTAAAACCCTCATAATCGCCTGCCTGCCCTGTGAGGCTATCGAGCCACTATGACTAAAAGCCACGCAATTACACGCTCGCACTCTTAACGGGTTTCCACCATACGTAATTTGAACTCCGCTTCCAACTCTCAAGCTTTTAACAACGCTCTGTAAGCAAGGTTTTATCGTCAACACAATGCCTAACATCATAAGCACCGAACTCAGCGCTAAGTAGACAATCATACTCAACGCGCACTCGACCAGTAATCTGAGGTATGATTCTCAAAATCGGTCAAAAATACGGAGTCACCTGCTTTCATGCCACGCCATATTGCCATTGTTGAAGACGAAGAAGCCATCGCCCAAAATTACTGTGACGCTCTTCGCCGCCAGGGATATAAAGTCTCTCATTATCGCTCACGACCTGAAGCGAGTGAAGCCTTTAACATTCGCTTACCTGAGCTTGCGATTATTGATATTGGCCTTGGCGATGAGTTTGAAGGTGGTTTTGAGTTATGCCGGGAGCTTCGCTCTAAATCAGCGGAATTGCCGATTATATTTTTGACGGCTCGCGATAACGATTTTGATGTTGTTTCTGGCTTGCGCTTAGGCGCGGATGACTACCTCACCAAGGACATCAGTCAAGTTCATATGCTCGCGCGCATCACGGCTCTCTTTCGCCGTATAGATACATTAAAGAAACCCAGCACCAACGAAGCAGAGATCATGCGTGGTCAGCTCCGTATCAATATGGACCGAATGGCCGCCCATTGGAATGATCAGCTGGTCGACTTAACCGTAACCGAATTATGGATTGTGCATTCACTCGCGATGAATCCGGGGCACGTTAAAAACCGTCAGCAACTCATGGACGCGGCTAACGTGGTTCTGGATGACAATACCATCACTTCTCATATCAAACGCGTGCGTAAAAAATTCAAAGAATTGGACCCTAGCTTTGACTGCATCCAGACCGCATACGGTATGGGCTATCGCTGGATAGCTGAGTAAGCACTCACCATAATGCGTATTCGCAAACAACTTTTCTTTATCAGCCTCGTGACTCTGGCACTGCCTTGGGTGGGCTGCCAGACAATTCGCGAGATGGACAATAGTTTGCGTCAAGGGCAAGTCAACTCATTGAGCGCCACGTCGCGTGCTGTAGCCGCACGCATCCAAAGCGATGGTCAACTTAGGTCCATATTGCCTGCGCCACAAGAAAACGACACAAGAAGCGACACAGACACGCCCTTTTACGCCCACCGCCTTCACTCCCCATTGTTTATCGATGGTTACGACGACGATTGGATCAGCCAGGGTTATACCTTCAACCCGCTTCAGCGCGGCACAAAAAACCACGTTGTGATGGGTTTACGCCAATCTCAGCTTCACATCTTTGTGCAAATACATAAAAGCCCACTTCGATACTTCAACCCCAGCCTCACCACTCTCGACGGTACTGATCATCTAATTTTGCACACAAAAAACCAGTCATACGCATTATTTGCCAGCAGCCCCGGCCAAGCATTGGCGATACGCATGGTTGATGGGCAAAAACGCGTTAACGATAAAACTCGGGAACATCAAATAAAGGCGATATGGTTGGAGCACCCTCACGGGTATCAACTGGAAATCACTTTACCCATTGCTTGGGCTCGCACCGGTTTAAGCATTGAGGCTTTTGAACCAACAAACCGTTCTCCCCGGCCTTTACGTCCCGTTCTCACACACTCTGAAACACTTTCAAGCGAACTGGACGTTTTCACCTCTCTCGGCACCCGCTTGCACGTGATCGGCCATGCAGGCCACCTTATTGCCAACGCGGGAACGATCGATGCGGAGGCAACACAAAACGCCACGCACGGTTTTCTGACGTGGATATACTCACTAGCACTGGGCAATCGCCAATACCCCCAGGTTCAGGGTACTTCACTGAAAGGCTCGTTCAACTCTGAGGATATTCTGTCGACACTAAAGGGCGAAACCACGAGCCGCTGGCTCCTAATTGGAAATCGCCCGCTTGCTCGCGCAAGCAGTCCACTGATCGATGAGAAGGGTACCGTTATTGGAGCCGTCATAGCCGAGCAAAGCACAGGCTCTATGATCGACATGACGGATCAAGCCTTCAGCAAGCTGCTCGCTTATTCTTTTCTTGCATCACTCTTTGCCGCTGTCAGCCTCGTTTTTTACGCCAATTGGCTTTCTTTGCGTATTCGTAAACTCAGCGACGCCGCCACTAATGCGGTCAATGAAAATGGCAAAATAACTGAAGGCTTTCCTGTAATGAGCAGCGCAGACGAACTGGGAGATCTTTCTCGCAGCTACTCTCAACTCCTTATGCGACTGCGTGAATACACGAATTACTTACAAACTTTGTCGAGTAAGCTGTCTCACGAACTCAGAACCCCCCTGGCGATCGTTCGCTCGTCTCTCGACAATCTTGAGCACGAGCGCATGGGCAAGCAAGCCAAGGTCTATGCCGATCGCGCCAGAGAAGGCACAACCCGCCTCTCCAATATTCTGAACGCCATGAGCGCCGCCAGCCGAGTCGAACAAGCGATTGGAGCATCCGAGCGGGAAATCATCCCCTGTGATGAGCTGCTGTCTAACTTAAAGGATGCTTACGAAGATGTTTACAAAAATGTTCGCTT
Organism: Agarilytica sp.; assembly: GCA_033852175.1. GTDB lineage: Bacteria > Pseudomonadota > Gammaproteobacteria > Pseudomonadales > Cellvibrionaceae > Agarilytica. Next base: position 16,293 of record JAWSUY010000022.1, on the reverse strand, counting down.
CAATTTAAAACTGCGAAAAGACCCAAAAGGCCTACGTATCAATGGCTCTGGAGAGCTTTTGGTTCAAGCCCTCGACAAGCTCGTCGACAATGCCGCAGACTTTTGTCCCGACCAGGGCGTTATTGAACTGGGCCTGTACCGCCATCAAGACAGCATCATTTTCACTGTTCACAATGAAGGCCCGCCTCTCCCGAGCCATATGCACGGCCAACTCTTTGACTCAATGGTGTCTGTCCGTGATAAAGCGTCGACGGAAGCCAGCCATCATCTCGGCTTGGGGCTTTATATCGTGCGACTCATAACCGATTTCCATAGTGGCGAAGTTCAGGGATATAACGTTGCAGATAACAGTGGCGTAATCTTTGAATTACGCTTGCCTGCTTGTTAACATACTTGCATACAAGTCTTGCGTTCTAAAACCATAAGAAACCTTGACATGTTTGAATAAAAACGCATAATACCGCGTCCTTAATTCGCGTAAACCAGTACATTACTGGGGCGATTAAACCGATTTACATACTTTAATTATTTAAAAGTTCATTTTAGGAGCAACTGTTGTGGCAAATTCACCCCAAGCGAAAAAACGCGCGCGTCAAAGCGACAAAGCACGTATTCACAACGCTAGCCTGCGCTCCATGGTTCGCACCTATATTAAAAAAATAGTTGCAGCGATCGAAGCAGGTGACGTTGAAGCAGCAAAATTAGCATATACCGCGGCCGTACCTGTCATCGACAGAATGGCAGACAAAGGTATTTTGCATAAGAATAAGGCAGCTCGTCATAAGAGCCGCTTCAATGCCCAAATCAAGGCATTGGCAGCTTAAGCAACATCAAGCTGTGACTGTATAGCGATATACAGCGAAAAAACCGGCATTAGCCGGTTTTTTTATGCCTGCAATTTTTCCTCCCGACACTCCCCCCCACACTCCACCCCGCCCAATCTAACTCACTGCAATTCTTGCCCTGCACCTGACACCAGATACAACACGCATCAACAGTGCCAAAAAGTAATGCGCGTCTATACTTTGAGTGTCGAAAACGAGCAGCTCTAACTAGCTCTCAGACCCGAGAGCTCGCAAAGCAATGGGCCGCACGACACCTCTGCTCGCCAGAGGCAGACCGAAGCCAATCAAAGAGCGCTGCCAGCCCAATGAAAAAGCATCAAACCCCAAACACTCAAGCGCTTACCTTTGTCACATTCCTTTGCACACTCCCAATTGCGCTAAACCTAGCCGGAGTAGACTTTAGCTCAATATCAGTGCCTCTTAGCGCAAGCAAACTCATTGACGGCTCCATCAAGCCAGATGACTTGTTCCATGCAACAGCTGGAGCATTACATCACGCCCTACTGGAGTGGAGCGCCGTTGGCATTGCTTTACTTGCAGCAATTGTATCTTTACTCCATTACGCTCAACACAGAAATATAACAGTACCCATCATCGGCATGGCTCTACTGTGCGCTGGAGGCGTTGACGCCTTTCACACCCTAGCCGCAACGCGCATCATCCATGCCTCCGCACCAAACACAGACTTTATTCCTTTCACCTGGGCTTTTTCTCGGATATTTAATGCCTGCATCATGATTACAGGCATCACCGTAAGCCTATGGATCAGCCGAAAAAGCCAGAACGAAAACAAACAGCACTTACACGGAATACCCGTACTAGCCATTATTGCAAGCACCTTTATATCTATTGCTTACGCATCAGTTCAGTGGGCAGCGGGCAGCGAAACCCTCCCTCAAACCATGTATCCAGACGCGCTAATTAGTAGACCATACGATGTTTTGCCTTTGGCGCTATTCACCATTGGCGGCGCACTCGCCTGGAGCTGGTATCAAACCGATCGAACCTTGCTTAAATACACGTTATTACTCAGCATACTTCCCGAAGTTGCCACACAGCTGCATATGGCATTTGGCTCCCAAGCCTTATTTGACAACCATTTTAATATTGCACACAGTTTAAAAATTTTAGCTTACGCCTGTATCTTTTCAGGCTTCCTTTTAGATTTAATTCGGCGCTCACCTACACCCTCAGAGAACAACAATTGCAACGTCGAATACGAACAGGAAAGAAATTACAATAAAGAAAGTCTTGAGGTCGGAAGAGCCTCGCGCCCCTTACTGCTACAGCTGCCTGCGGCCTTTTTTTTATTATCGTTACTTATATCGCTATTGGTCAGCATAAGCTTCTATTTCGAAAGCGAACGCCTAGCCTTATCTCAAATAGAAACCCAACTGCAAGACGAAAGCGAATTGCTCAACCCTCTTTTTTCAAACATTTATTTGAAATCATCTCGCGATGTTCGATTCCTAAGCCTCACCCCCCCAGCGAAAGGGCTTGCAAACACAGCCAACAACAACAACAACAACAACAACAACAATGATAGCTTTCGGAAAAGACTCGAAAACATTTTCACTGAGACGCTTGTCAGCAAAGAAGACTACATCCAAATCCGTTATATTTCTGTTCACCAAAATGGTTTAGAACTGGCAAATGTGAAGCGTCAAGGAACGAATATAGTCAAAATACCACGTTCACGTTTACAGAAAAAATCCAACAGTGATTACTTCAAAAACAGCATCAACCTCGACCCAGGAAAAGTCCACTTTTCAAAAATAGAACTTAATCGAGAGCGTGGAGAGGTTTCAATCCCTCACCAACCCGTTATGCGCGTTGCCACACCGATCTACAATGAAAATACAGGAAAATTATCGGGCATCATTATTATCAATATCGACATAGAAAATATATTGCAAAAACTCAACAGGTCGATGCCTGACGGCACAACGTTTATCCTAGCCAACTTAGAAGGAGATTTTTTATATCACCCAAATTCAAAAATGACGTTTGGCTTTGACCTTAATAAACGCTATCGCATACAAGATGAGCACAAAGAACTCTCCAATATTATCAATACAAATACTGACCACCACACACTAAAAGATAAAGACGCCCACATAGGTTTATACTCGATCCTGCACGTCGAAAAATACGGCAGCAAACGTCCACTAAGACTCATTTTATTTTACGATACAGAGAAGATTTACAGCCAACTTCTCGCCTTCAGAAACAGAAGCATCATCATCGGCCTATCTCTCGCCCTCGTCGCACTTGCGCTTGGAATAATTGTTTCCCGCAAGATAATAAAACCCTTATCGCAAATGACAAAAGCCGTCGAAACGTATGAACAAAAGGGAATCATGACCACACTTCCCGTAGACGCTAAAGATGAAATCGGTGTTTTTGCGAGGGGCTTTCACAACATGCTAACGCAGGTTGAAGGAGGGCTACAGCGTCAACGCGTATTAACCATGGGAATCAAGGAAACATCAAATCGTTTAGAAGCTATTGTAAATGCCGCCATAGACGGAATAATAACGATAGACGAAAACGGAAAAGTATTATCGACCAATGAAGCTACTGAAACGATATTTGGCTACACAACAAAAGAAATCGTTGACAACAACATCACTATGATCATGACAAAAGAATTTGCGAGCCGGCACGATGCGCACTTAACTCGCTACTTACAAACAGGAATTAGCAACATTATTGGTAAGGGAATCAATCTTCCTGGCCGCAGAAAAAACGGAGAAGAATTTCCGCTTCACCTAGCTGTATCAGAAGTCGACAGCGAAGGCGGTCGAATTTTTATTGGTTTGATTCGAGACATTAGCGAACAAGTAAAAGCTGAGGAAGAGAAGGATCATAACCTGGCACTGTTAGAAGCCACCCTGGAATCTACAGACAACGGAATATTAGTAACTAGCACTTACGGAAAAGCGATTCGTAGCAATAAACACTTTGCTGAATTATGGAGGATACCCCAAAACATCATCGAGAGCGGTGACGAAAAAGCCATGCTCGATCATGTATTAGGTCAACTAAGCGACCCGGACAAATTTATCCGAAGCGTTGAATCCATCCATGCCGACAGCAATAAAGAAGTTTCTGACACCTTAGAATTTTTAGACGGCAGAATATTTGAGCGGGTGTCACTCCCCATGAAGGTCGACAACACTAGCGTGGGTCGAGTCTGGAGCTTTCGCGATATAACAAAACGAAAACAAGCTGAAGCCGACCTCATTCAAGCAAAAGAAGCCGCTGAGGATGCAGCCGAAGCGAAGTCCGGATTTCTAGCAACAATGAGTCACGAAATTCGAACCCCCATGAACGGGGTGCTAGGAATGCTAGGTTTGCTGCAGAAGAGCAAACTTGATGATGACCAGCGCTACAAAACAACGCTAGCACAGACTAGCGCCCAAGCTCTCCTAACACTCATTAACGACATTCTTGATTTTTCCAAAGTCGAAGCGGGAAAAATGGATCTGGAAACGCTCGACTTCAATCTTAGAAAACAGCTCGGCGAATTTTCGGAATCCATGGCCATTCGCGCCCAGGAAAAAGGCCTAGAGCTGGTGCTAGATGTTACAGGAATCGAGCAGTCCATGGTAAAAGGAGACCCTGGACGACTTCGACAAATTCTCACAAACTTAGTGGGCAACGCGATTAAGTTCACCGAAAGCGGTGAAGTAAGCATTACCGGCAAGTTAAGCCCAATCAATGATCACGAGCTGCTATTTGAATGTGAAGTACGCGATAGCGGAATTGGAATTCCCGAGAAAAAAATTGCCGATTTGTTCGATTCATTCTCACAAGTGGATGCCTCAACCACGCGTAAATATGGAGGTTCTGGGCTGGGGCTCGCTATCGCAAAAAAACTCTGCCAACTAATGGGCGGGGATATCGAGGCCTCCAGCAAAGAAAATAACGGCAGCGTCTTTAAATTCAACCTAACTCTGTCAACCAGCGAGCAAGCCCAACTCGTTGTCCCGCATGTCGAAATTAAAGGCGTGCCCATTTTAATCGTCGATGATAATTCAACAAACCGCTTAGCCTTAAGGGGACAATTTGAACATTGGGGCGCACACGTCGAGGAAGCCGCAGACGGAATATCGGCATTAAATATTTTGCAGCAGCGCGGCAAAAATCACACGGACCAATTTAGAGCCGTATTTTTGGATATGCAAATGCCAATAATGGACGGAGCCGAACTTGCAAAGAAAATCCGCGCCCAAGAAGATTACCGCGACATTAAATTATTAATGATGACTTCAATGGCGTGGCGTGGTGATGCACAATATTTTGCTGACCTAGGATTTAGCGCATACTTTCCCAAACCCGCCACAACATCCGATTTATTTGATGCTCTATCGATAATGATCGACGATGGCGAGGCACTAAACAACGCAGCCCCCCTAGTCACCCATCATTATTTAAGCGGAAAAAGTAGAGCCGATTCAAATGACACCCAAACTGACGAAGCTATTAACTGGCCTTCGTCCACACGTTTGTTATTGGTTGAAGATAACCGGATAAATCAGGAGGTAGCACTCGGCGTACTTGAAGGCCTCGACCTAACAGCGGATGTGGCTGCAAGCGGGCGTGAAGCTCTGGAGTCTCTGAGAGCCGCCCCTGAAGACGCTCCTTACAGTCTGATACTGATGGACTGCCAGATGCCCGACATGGACGGCTATGAGGCAACCAAGCATATTCGCAAAGGCGACGCAGGAAATCAAAACGTAAAAATCCCCATTGTAGCGATGACCGCCAACGCAATGAAAGGCGACAAAAAAAAATGTTTGAACGCGGGAATGAGTGACTACCTCACCAAACCCATTGACACCCCTACATTAGAATCAAAATTAATAAAGTGGCTGAAAGCCGACAGAAAGCCCAGCCCTTCAAAACAAGATTCAGATGAGAGAGCAAAACAAGAGCAAAGAAACGAAAACAAAACAGCTTTACAGGTATGGGATAAAGAGACCGTACTCAATCGAGTAAAAGGCAAAGAAGACCGCCTTATCAAATTACTCCAGCTATTCACAAACGACATGCCTCAACGCGTCAGTGAGCTCAAACAAGCACTTTCAAACGATGACCTCAATGCAAGCTTGGAACTTGCGCACGCGATTAAAGGTGTTAGTAGTAATTTGAGCGTTGACCTACTAATGGACAGCGCAAAAATAATTGAGAGTTCATGTGAAAACAAAGACATCGAAAAAGCAAAAGACGCCCTGCCCGTTTTTTTGGAGAATTTCGATCAGGCCCATGCCGCACTTAGTGAATTTATAAAGGAAAAATCATAAAGAAAGGGTTAAACTTTCGCTAAAGCCCACCCCAAGCCTACCAATCTGACCTAGAGATTAGCCTCTAGAACTGAAAGTAAACGACGCGTTTGCTCCACAGTACCGATCGTCACACGTAAACCTGTGGCACCACTAGCATCCAATTTCGGGCGCACCAATATATGAGCTTCAACCAATTTCTTTTCCAATTCATCAGGAGAGCTGGGAAACATCCAAATATAATTAGCACAACTTGGCCAGTAGATAATATTCTTTCCGTCCAGAAATTTTTCTAGCAACGGCTTTGACTCCGTCATAACCTCATGAACATAACGTTCAGTATATTCGGGGTTATCGAGTGCCGCTCGTGCAGCCACAACAGCCATCTGATTAATATCATAAGGGCCACGCACACTTAACAATGCCGTAACATTTTCTTTCGATGCCATTAAGTAACCAAAGCGTAGCGATGGAATTCCCCAGGTTTTCGAAAACGTTCGTGTTACCACGATATTCGTGTATTCATTCAAGTATTCAACAACGGTCATTTTTGAATATTCGAAATAACATTCATCCACTAAAATGCAGGCATGCGGAGCAGCTTGAGCAATTTTTATGATATCGCTGCTAGGAACGCCCACACCGCTTGGGTTGTTGGGATTGGCAATACAAATCACCCGCGTCTTTGCCGTTACCGCAGCAATAATATCATCAACAGGTAACCCGCCTTCTCGTGAATAATGCGGTGCAACCACCTTCATATTTTCGATTTTTGCGCACTGAGCGTACATGGCGAAATTCGGCTCAGGAATAATTACTTCGTCCCCCGCTTTAGCGCAGGAACGAAAAACCAACTCTATGCCCTGGTCCGAACCGTTGGTGATCATGACACTTTCAGCAGGCACGCCGGAGTAAACCGATAAGCGCTCAACTATATCGCCATACGAAGGATACAGTTGAATTTTATCACTGCGAATGTATTCAATTAACGCATCACGCACCGCTTTGCCAACAGGTAAAGTCCTCTCATTAAAGTCCAAAAGCAAATGCTCAGCAGGGTCTCGACCTTCTAGCGGAGGTTTATAGGCAGACAGTTTATAGAGGTGAGATTTGAATATAGGCATGGCATTAACTTTATTGAATTATTTGAAAGCAAAATGTTTTATGGTGACTCATTGTGGCTTAGAAGATCGAAGCTCACTAAAGAATAGCACCCAACAAAAACTCGCTTAAATTGCCTTTAAGCTAGGACAGAACTAAGTTATCTCGATGAATCAGCTCATCAAAATCTTTATAGCCCAAATGTTTTTCAATATCTTTGGAAGATTTACCGATAATTTTCCGCGTATCGTCACTACTGTAGTTCACCAGGCCACGCGCAATTTCTTGCCCACTTTTGTCACGGCAAACGATCATTTCACCACGCGTAAAAAAGCCATCGACAGACGTCACCCCTACAGGCAAAAGACTTTTCCCTTTTTTACGTAATACGGAAACGGCACCATCATCGAGAACAACAATGCCTTTCGCTTGAAGATTCCCGGCCAGCCATCGTTTTCGTGCGGCCAGTGGCTGCTGATCTGCAAATAACAAAGTACCCAGAGCGTCACCATTAGCAACCTGCGTAATAACGTTAGGTAGCTTGCCACCAACAATAACCGTATTCGCTCCTGAACGTGCTGCGATACGTGCCGCACGAACCTTACTGGTCATGCCGCCTCGCCCTAAACTTCCACCGTCTCCCGCCATACCATCCAGCTCCAGATCGAAAGCAGAGCGCTCTTGGATAATACTCGCCGAAGGGTTATTGCGTGGATCACTGTCAAACATGGCGTCTTGATCCGTGAGAATGCAAAGGGTATCTGCTTCAATCAGGTTGGCGACCAAGGCTCCCAATGTATCATTATCGCCAAACCGGATTTCATCCGTCACGACCGTGTCATTTTCATTAATAATGGGGACAACGCCATAATGAATAAGGGTTCGAATGGTAGAGCGCGCATTCAAGTAGCGTTGCCGATCGGACAAATCGTCGTGATCCAACAATATCTGCGCGGTTTTCAAATCATACTTTTGGAATTCTTCTTCGTAAGCCTGCACTAAGCTCGACTGCCCCACTGCGGCTGCAGCTTGCTGCTCATGTATCGATTGAGGGCGAGACGTCCAACCTAAGCGTGTCATTCCAGCAGCAACGGCTCCAGATGACACAATGACAATTTCATAGCCGCGCTTATTTAATTCGGCAATTTCCTTGACCCAAGCCGCCATCGCAGGCTGATCGAGGCCACGCCCACCATCGGTTAACAGCGCACTGCCAATTTTAACAACCCAACGTCGACTTTCTTTTATCTGCTGTCGCTTACTCATTACTCACTTTCTTCGGTGCGGGCTTTCTTGCCCAATTGGACTACCTTACGTCAATAGCGTTATCGAACATATTCAACGTCGACATCATCACCACTATCATCTTCATCATCTTCGCTGTCATCATCCTCAGCATCATCATTCTGCTTTGAAGCCATTTGCGACAAACGTAGCCCATCAATTCTTTCACGCGCCTCCGCCTGCATCTGCAACTGAAGACTCTGCTCTTGCTCTAAGACCTCAGCATCTTCCTTCTCTTCTAGCCAGCGCTCTTCCAAATAAATCAACAGGTCTTCACAAAGGGCTTTTAACCCATTCCTATTGATCGTTGACACAGTATAAACCGGCCCAGTCCAATTGAGCGCCTCAACGATTGACTGTTTGCGCACTTCAACTTCTTCGTCAGGCAACAAATCACACTTATTGATGACCAACCAACGTGGCCGCTGCGAAAGGCCTGCACTAAAACGCTCCAACTCACGTGTAATACTCAAGGCATTTTCAGCGGGGTCAGAACCGTCAATTGGAAACACATCCACCATATGCAACAAAATTCGACAACGCGTCAGGTGCTTTAAGAAGCGTATTCCTAAGCCTGCGCCATCGGATGCCCCTTCAATAAGGCCCGGAATATCAGCCACGACAAAACTGCGATACTCTTGAATTTTAACAACGCCAAGACTCGGGATGAGGGTTGTAAAGGGGTAATCTGCCACTTTGGGCTGCGCTGCAGACACTGAACGAATAAATGTAGACTTGCCGGCGTTCGGAAGCCCCAAAGTTCCCACATCCGCTAACAACTTAAGCTCCAGCTTAAGATCTCGCTCATCCCCATCACTGCCATCACTGGTCTGACGTGGCGCTCGGTTAATACTGGATTTAAACCGTGCGTTACCAAGGCCATGAAACCCGCCCTGGGCCACCAACATCACTTCGCCATGCTTGGTTAAATCACCGACAAGTTCTTCGGTCTCTAGATCTAATATTGTCGTACCCACCGGCACCTTGAGAATCAGGTCAGCGCCCTTGGCACCCCGACAATCGCGCCCTCGGCCACCCGCACCGGGCTTCGCCCGATAGTTACGCTGATAACGAAAGTCCACTAAGGTGTTAATATTCTCATCTGCTTCAAGATAGACACTGCCACCATCACCACCGTCGCCACCATCTGGCCCGCCGCGTTCAATATACTTCTCCCGACGAAAGCTTAAGCATCCGTTACCGCCTTTACCCGCTTGAACGGTGATAGGTGCTTCATCTACAAATTTCATGACGATTACTCAGTGTGAAAATGTGTGTATTTGTATTCTAGGTCTTTCAAAACCAAAAACGCCCCACTACTGGAAGTTCAGCAGTGGGGCGCTCTTATTCGCTACTGTTTTGAGGCGGTTTTAAATCCGCGTCAAAATTAGGCAGTTATGATCGAAACGAATTTACGACCTTTAGGGCCTTTAACGTCAAATCGAACTGCGCCATCAGCTTTTGCGAAGAGCGTATAGTCTTTACCTACACCAATGTTTTGACCAGCGTGAAACTTAGTTCCACGTTGACGAACAATGATATTACCAGCAACAACTTGCTCGCCGCCAAACTTCTTAACACCTAAGCGTTTACTCTCGGAATCTCTACCGTTATTAGTACTACCGCCTGCTTTCTTATGTGCCATGACTTACTTTCCTCAAACCTTACGTTTGCTATTAACCTTTGATACCAGTGATTTTCACTTCTGTGTACCACTGACGATGACCTTGACGTGTCATAGAGTGCTTACGGCGACGAAACTTGATGATCGTCACTTTATCGCCACGGCCGTGAGAAAGAATCTCCGCTGTGACTTTGGCACCCTCAACAATCGGCGCACCGATTTTGACGTCTTCGCCATTTGCTACCAATAATACTTGGTCGAAATCGACCGACTCACCAGTGGCGGCTTCAATTTTTTCAAGGCGTAATATTTCGCCTTCTTCAACGCGGTGCTGCTTACCACCGGCTGCGATAACTGCGTACATACTTGCTCCAAAATAATAGGTTTGGACGATACGAAGCAGCTTGATTGACCAAAATACGAACCTGAAATCAATTCAAGCCTATTTTGGCTACCAACCCTGCATTTAAGGCGACCAATTGGCAAAGTAACGGAATGTCACTTAAACCCTTCAATCCCACAAAGCTTGCATCGTTGAGTTACGTTTTAACGGGCGCGAATTCTAATCGATTACCCCACCCCTTAGCAAGCAGAACAGCAGAAGTAAACAAAAGAAACTTGCTCTCCCCCACCACCTGGGCAAAGTTCCGCTCGCAGCAATAAGTAGGCCCCACCGACGCTTGACACTGAGAGGGCTGAGCCCTAGCATCGCAGCGAAATCACCTCGCCGTTTTACATAGGTATTCGATGTTTTCATTTCAAAAAGTTGTTGAAGCCGAATTCGAGCAACTCAACGACACCATCGTACAACAATTGCACTCTGACGTTGGATTAGTCGAGAACATCGGCCACTACATTGTCGATGCTGGCGGAAAACGTCTGCGCCCCTTACTGGTACTGCTTTTTGCTAACGCCCTTGCGCATAAAGACCAAGGCCAGATCGACCTCGCTACGATCATTGAGTTTATTCATACCGCCACTCTACTGCATGATGATGTGGTCGACATTTCGTCATTACGGCGCGGACGACCAACAGCCAACGCCAAGTGGGGTAACGCTCCTAGCGTACTCGTGGGCGACTTTCTGTACTCACGCGCATTTCAAATGATGATCAGCATTGGCGATATGAACATCATGTCGATACTTTCTAGCACCACGAATGTGATTGCTGAAGGTGAAGTTCAACAGCTGGTCAACGCAAAAAACCCTGATGTGGACGAAGCCGCTTACATGACGGTTATCCACAAAAAAACAGCGGTGTTATTTGAAGCTGCGTGCGAAACCGCAACAGTCCTTGCCCAAGGCAGCACAGAACAGCAAGCCGCAGCTAAAAACTATGGCTATCACCTTGGTATTGCTTTTCAGTTGATTGACGACGCCCTAGACTATGATGGCGACACAGAAACCCTTGGCAAAAATATTGGCGATGACTTGGCCGAGGGCAAACCAACCCTCCCCCTCATCTACGCCATGGCAAAAAGCGACGCTGAAACCGCTACAATGATCCGAGAATCCATCCAAAACAGCAGTATCGACAAGCTCGATGAGATTGTAAGCGTTGTGAAAGGATGCGGGGGACTCGATTATGTGCGACAAAAAGCGCAAACTCATGTTGAGCAGGCCAAAACGTCACTCAACCCTATACCCGAATCGCCGTATAAAACAGCGCTGCTGGATTTGGCAAATTTTTCTGTAGAACGCTCATTCTAATAAAGCTGCACCGCTATTACCCACATGGAGTAAAGGCGGCGCCAATAAAAATGGTTGTGATTCACTTATGAACACTACATCTCTTTCCGATTTATACGAAAACTGGTCTCAAATAGCTGAACAAAAACAGCGCTGGCAAGGTAAAACACTAAACAGCCTGTTTGACGAAGACCCGAATAGAGCCGAACGCTACACCGTTTCAGGCGCGGGCTTAAACCTCGATTACTCCAAAAACCATCTCGACGAAGAATCGCTCGGCCTTCTCCAATCTGTCGCGGAACAAGCCAACCTTTCTGCTGCAATTAAAAAGCTATTGCGCGGAGACGAAATCAACAACACTGAAAAACGCCCCGCACTGCACACGGCACTTCGGTTCCATGGCGCCCCCTATACCGACGAGCAGAAAATCGTCGATGCAACACTGAAGCAGATGTCATCCCTCATTGAACGGGTATACAGCGGTAAGTGGCTCGGTTTTCGCGGTAATACGATTAAAGACGTTGTGAACATAGGAATAGGCGGCTCCGACCTTGGGCCTCGTATGATTACCAAGGCACTGACACCATTCCACAACAAGAAAGTGAAGGTTCACTTCGTTGCGAATATCGATGGTGCGGAGATTAACGACTTACTGAGCGAGGTTGACCCAGGCCGAACCTTATTCATTATCGCATCCAAATCGTTCTCCACTTTAGAGACCTTACAAAACTCCCTCACTGCACGTCAGTGGATGACCGACCACGGTTGTGAGCACGCAGAACTGGCGAAGCACTTCATTGCGATCTCTTCAAAAGTGGACAAAGCCGTTGAGTTTGGCATATCTGAAGAGAACATCTACCCCATATGGGATTGGGTCGGCGGACGCTATTCGCTTTGGTCCGCAATCGGCCTTCCGATTGCTTTTGCCATCGGCATGGACAACTTCAACAAAATGCGGGAAGGCGGAGAAGCGATGGATAGCCATTTTGCTACGGCTCCGCTTGAACGAAACATTCCCGTTTTAATGGCTCTCATCGTATTTTGGTACAGCAACGTAATGGGCAGCAACAACCAAGCAGTTTTGCCTTACGCTCATCACTTACAATTATTACCCGCATATCTACAACAACTTGAAATGGAAAGTAATGGGAAATCTGTGACTCGAGAAGGTCGCCCCCTAGACTACCAAACCGGCTCGATTTTGTGGGGAACAGAAGGCAGCAATGGACAGCACTCGTTTCATCAACTGCTTCACCAAGGAACGATTACAACTCCCATTGATTTTATTACGACGCTCCGCGCCCATCACGCGCTCAATCATCAACATAAGTTTTTGTTTGCGAATTGCGTTGCGCAAAGCCAAGCCCTGATGACGGGGAGAGATTTGGAAACAGCAGAGGCAGAACTGCGAAGCCAGGGCGCCAGCGAAGACGATATCGAGCTTCTCGCACCACATAAAGTTCACTCGGGCAACCGTCCCAGCTCTATGCTGTTTATGGACGCATTAACACCCGCCACTCTAGGCTCGCTAGTCGCGGCGTACGAGCACAAGGTATTTACCCTGAGCGTACTTTGGAATATCAATGCATTTGACCAATGGGGCGTTGAACTCGGCAAGCTACTCGGCACTCATGTCGCAACAGCCATTGATACAACTGATGTTCCAGCAGACTGGGATTCATCAACCCGAAAGCTGATTCAGAGTTTTAACGATCTCAATAAAACGATTTAACAATGAACAGCATGACTGGCGCCCAAATACTGGACGCCAGCCATATAAAACGTTATTTATCACACAAATATCACACCCTCTATTTTTGCCGAACTTTACACTTCCCCCCCAGTCCTATCACCTGCACAATATAATTTTTCACACTAACAAAAACATAACTAACTCTTTGGAGCTTTCTATGAAAAAAATGACAAAAACTCTCGCACTTTCTGGCGCTATTGCTGCAGGTATCATGATGGCTGCTGCCGGTGACGTTTACGCAGGCGGAGACAAAATGGAAAAATGTTACGGCGTAGCAAAAGCAGGAAAGAATGACTGTGCCGGTGGCGGCGCTAGCTGTGCAGGCTCAAGCAAAGCTGACGGCCAAAAAGATGCATGGATGTATGTTGCTAAGGGTACTTGCGAAAAAATCGTAGGTGGAAGCAAAACTTCTAGCAAATAAAAGCATTTGAAAATGGCGCTCAAAATGGGCGCCATTTTTATATCTACCCTGCTTATCCGGCCTATTCCCTAAGCCTAAACATTCAATGTGTTATTTTGGTGTAAACACCCGACACAAACACTTTACGCTTGATATGAACCGCGATTTATCTTCCACTTATGAATAACCGTCACATTAAACGCTAATGAAACTAATTCCCCCATCAGCCGGCATCAGCCTCAAGGCTCAGCACTATCAAGAACTGATCAATAACCCCGGGGTAGCGGGTTGGTTGGAACTGCACCCGGAAAACTACATGGGTTTAGGTGGCCCTCCTCATCGCTACCTAGAAGCCATAAGTGAAATCTACCCAATATCCATGCACGGCGTTGGAATGTCCCTTGGCAGCGTAGACGGCGTCAACGAGGCGCACCTTGAGCGTTTAAAAATTTTGGTGGAGCGTTACCAACCCGCTCACGTATCTGAACATTTATCATGGAGTCATTGGAACAGTATTTACTTAAACGATTTACTTCCTCTGCCCTACACACGTGAAAGCCTGGATGTTATTTGCAATAACATAGACAAAGTCCAAGCGAGACTGGGGCGACAAATTCTTATTGAAAACCCGTCAACCTATATTGATTTTAAAAAAAGCGACTTCTCTGAGGGCGATTTTTTTAAAGCCATAGTTTCCCGGTGCGATTGCCGTATATTACTCGACATTAATAATGTATACGTTTCGGCATTTAACAACCAGTTTGATCCATACGAGTACATCGATTCGTTTCCTACCGATCACATTTCTGAAATTCATTTGGCAGGTCACAGCATTAAAAAACTATCAAACGACACAGCGATACGCATTGACGATCACGGTTCAGAGGTGCGTACTGAGGTTTGGAAGCTATATGAATATTTTTTTAGCCGGCAAAATAAAGCCATACCCACACTGATCGAATGGGATACCGACGTGCCTGATTTGAGCACCCTTTCAAATGAAGCGAAAAAAGCCGATGCAAGCATGCTCCAAGGTCTGAAAAACCCAGAAAAAGATAGCGCGGCATGAAACTATCCCAATTCCAACAATGCATGACAAATGAAGTTTTCCATAAAGAAAAAAAACCAGAACTAAACGACTATTTAAAAAGTTATGAACCTAGAGAGTTAGAGGAGCGGTTAGCCATATACCAAAACAACACGTTCCAGTCGTTAATTGAGGTTATCAAAGACTTATACCCCACAATAGAGCTCACTATTGGAGACGATCTACTGAGCGCATGTGCTCGCGCATTTATTGAGAAGAACCCGCCAACCTCTCCTATCATGCAAGAGTACGCTCTCGATTTCCCAGCGTTTTTATTGGATTTCCCTCCTGTACAGTCCACGCCGTATTTGTGCGACCTCGCAAAAATCGATTTACTGCAACATCAAAGCTATCACTCTGCAGACGAAGACTCTCTAGCGGCTGAAGCTTTTACAGCAATAGACATTAACACCTTGGCCGCCTCACGAATAAACCCCATCAGTTCCGCATTTCTTTTGAAATCTCCCTTTGCTGTATTTGATATGTGGCAACTCGCGAACGGGGAATGTCACGATGAGGTGAATGCAAATAGCCCCCAAAACGTATTAATCATTAGAGTTGAGATGCTGGTGAAGGTTTATGAAGTCAACAATGGGATCTTCACCTTTTTAGATGCTCTGGCAAAAAATGCGACCGTATACGACGCGCTAGAGTGCGCGACGGAACAAGCCTCAGACTTTAACCCAACGCAGGCAATATCTTTTTTAATTCAATCAGGCTTTACCGCCAATATTCTCGGAGAGTAAATATGAACATTATTGGCGCTATTAATCGCTATTCAAAAAAAGCTGGAGATATGATTCCTCCTAACGTTATAGCTCTTGCAGGACGGGTCGCAATATTTTTTGTGTTTTGGCGATCGGTACAAACTAAAATTGACGGATTCAGTATCGGTGGACAAAATTTTGCATTCTGGAACCTTACCGGTAGTACGACGATGCTATTTGAGTATGAGTACGGATTACCTTACCCAACCATTGCAGCTCATTTAGCAACATTTGGCGAGTTTTTTCTTTCAATAGGTTTGCTGCTTGGCTTCCTTACTCGATTTAGCGCTATTGGCCTATTAATAATGACTGCCGTCATTCAATTTGTTTACCCGAGTAGCTGGACCGTTCATATTCTTTGGGCAGCTATATTGTTGTATTTGGCAAAAACTGGCGGAGGGGAATTATCTCTGGATCGGTTTTTCAGATAACAGGAATACGGAATACGGAATACG